>CAWDNN010000001.1:0-227195 GCA_963803675.1 uncultured Acidobacteriota bacterium
GATGACGATCCCGAGGACCAGCCAGAGGCCGTCGATCAGCGGCGCGTAGCTGTACGGCGAGGCCGGGAACGGGATGAACGAGTACACCAGCGCGTAGATCAGGGCGCCGGTCGAGATCAGCGGGAAGACGACGTGCAGGAGCGATGTTGAACTCGACCCCGGCTGCCAGTAGTAGTACGCGAATACCGCAACGTTGGCCACACGTAGACGAACAGCACCGCCATGACCAGCACCAGGCCATCGACCAGCAGGAACGACTTGCGCGCCGATCCAGGCGCCGACGCCCAGGCCCGGCCCAGGGACAGCGCCAGCTGCCAGGATCGCGTTCGTCGGCGTCTTGTACTTGGGGTCCACCTTCGCCACGCGCGGCAACGATCCGCCCTTGGCCATCGGTACCACATCGGGTGCCCACGTTCTCGCTGGCCAGGCAGACCGCGAGCGTGTGCAGGAACGCGCGAGCAGGAAGATCCAGCCCGCCCCCAGAACCGGTGCGCGAGCACCAGGCCCGGGAGGTCGGAGCGCGTCACGGTGGGCAGGAGCCGTTGAGGATGTTGACGCCCCAGCCCAGGATCTGGCCCCAGTAGGCGATGATGAGGAACACGCCCAGGATGCAGATCGACAGCATCGTCGCCCTCGGCACGTTCCGCTTCGGATCGCGCGTCTCTTCGGCGAGCGGCGCGGCGCCTTCCCAGCCGGTGAGGCCCTGGATGGAGAACACCACGGCCAGCGCGAAGCCCTCCACCGAGAGCTTCTTGCTGAAGTCGACACCGAGAACGTGAAGCCGCCGGGCCCGGGCGGGCGAACCCCCACACCGCGAGGACGAAGACGATCAGCATCTCCACGCCGCCGAGGATCAGCATCGCCCGGGCCGAGATCCTATCCCGCGGTGCTGCAGGAACGCGATGAGCGGCGCGCCGACCAGGACGCACACCCACCACAGCCAGGGCACGTTGATCTGGTAGTTCGTCTTCAGCTCCTGCGACACGATGAAGCCGAAGTAGCCGTAGATCGGGCCGCCGGCCAGCGGCGCGTACAGCACGTACATCCAGGAGGTGATGAATCCGACCCGCGGATGCAGAGCCCTGCTCACGTACGTGTAGTAGCCGCCCGCCGATGGCATGTGCTTGGACAGCTGGACCAGCGTGCTGCCCAGCATCAGCACCACTATGACGCCGAGCAGGTAGGCCAGGGCGCGGTGATGCCTGCCAGCGACACCACGAACTGGGTGAAGAACAACGCGGCGATGGCCGGCGCGATGTGGGTGATGTTCTGCATCGTGGCGCCGACGAGGCCGATGGCGCCGGCCTTCAGGTGGGTCCCTGCCTGCGAGGACTCCAGCGGTACTACTTCATCTGTGGCCATCGATATTCCCTTCAAAAAAGCGGGGCCTAGGCGCCGGCGGCTCGCCAGAGCGGGTTGAGCAGGCCGTCTTCGGTGATGTCGAGCAGGCGCCGGTAGATCTGGCGCCAGGCCGCGTAGTGCTCGTCGTAGGCCGCCGCGGCGGCCGGGGCGGGTTCGAAGGTCCGGCCCGCCGGCGCAGCAGGCCCGCCATGCCCGGCATAGACGCCCGCGCCGACGCCGGCCAGATCGCCGCGCCAAGCGCGCTGCTCTCGGTCACGACCGGGATGTGCACCCGCACGCCGAGCACGTCGGCCATGATCTGCGGCCACAGCCGCCCGTTGGCCGCCCCGCCGGTGAACACGACGTCCTGGAATGAAAGCCCCGTCAACGACGTGATGATGTCCCGGTGCCCGCGGGCCACGTACGCGGCCGCCTCCTCGATGGCCCGCACGCACGCCCCCCGCCCCCCGGCAGCCGACGCGACCCCCAGGTCGAACCCCAGGAACGACGGGCTCGCGTGCACCCAGCGCTTGGCGTTCATCACGTCCGACAAGATGGCTCACGACCCCAGAAGCCGCCGACGAGCAACTGCCTCCATCAGCTCGTACGGATCGGCCCCCGATCCAAGCCAGGCCGACCTCGCCGTCGCAGAACGCGTCACGGAACCACCGCATCGCCATCCCGGAGTAGAACCCGATCCCCTCAGCATCCACTCGCCCGGGCTGACGTGGCACAGCGTGCGCAGCCGCGCCTCCGGGTCGATCAGCGGCGAGTCGAGCAGCACCGTGTTCTGCCAGAAGGTACCGCCCACCACGGTGTACTCATTGTCGACGGCGCCCGCGCCGAGCAGGCCGAGCTGGGTGTCGGCGCCCCCCGCCACCACCGCGGTGCCCGCGCCAGCCCGGTCGCCTCGGCGGCCGCCGCGCTGACCTCGCCCACCACGGTGCCGGGGTCGACGACCGGGGGGAGCACCGCCGGATCAAGGCCGGAAAGCGCCGTGATGGACGACGACCAGCGCCGGTGCGCCAGCGAGAACATGCCCGAGCTAGACCCGCAGGAGGGTTCGGTGACATGCGGCCGCACAACCTATAGACAATCCAGTCGCTGAGCATGCCGAGCGAGCCGGTCGCCGCCAGGACGCAGGGCTCATGCCGGGCCAGCCAGCGCAGCCGCGCCGGGGCGGTGATCGAGACCCAGTCGCCGGCCTCGGCGTAGATCTTCGCCGCCGCCCCTTGTTAATCAGCTCCTCGGCCTCGGCCGAGGCCCGGCTGTCCACGTTCGGCAGGCCCAGATCTCCCGGCCGGCCCGGTCGAACAGGACCATCCCCTCGCGCATGCTGGTCGCGGCGACCGCCGCGACCTCGGCGCCGTCAACCCCGGCAGACCAGCGCGTCCCGGACGCACTCGCCGACCGCGCCCAGCCCGCGGTCACGTCGAAGTCCTGGCCGCCAGGCACGCCGGGCGGCTCGCGGTGGACCCACTCCCGCTGCCCCACCGCGACCTGCTCGCCGGTCTCGGTGAACAGCACCGCCCGGCAGCTTCCGGTGCCGGCGTCGATGGCCAGCAGGTAGCGGCCGGTCATAGCGCCGCTTTCCGCCAGGACCTCGGGTTGACCACGTCGGCCGGCGTCCGCCCGGCCAGCAGGTCGGCCACCGCGGCCACCGCCCGCCGCGCGCCGCGGGCCAGCGTCTCGGCCGTGGCCCCGCCGATGTGCGGGGTGACGAAGACGTTCGGCAGGTCCAGCAGCGGTGCGCCGCCGTCCGGGGTCCGCTCCAGCACGTCCAGGGCCGCCCCGCCCAGCAGGCCCGTCTACAGCGCCCGGCACAGGGCGGCCTCGTCGACCAGCGCCTCCCGGGCGGTGTTGATAAAGTACGACCCGGGGCGCATCCGGGTGAACGCGTCGCAGCCGAACATGTGCCGATTCTGCGGGGTCAGCCGCGCGTGCAGCGACACCACGTCCGAGCGGTCAAGCAGCGCGTCCAGGGACACCAGCTCGACACCAGACGGCACGGCCGGCGGCTGCGGGTCGTACCCGATAACAGCAGAAGCCCAGCGCCCCGCCCGCGCAGCGACCTCGCGGCCGACGTGGCCGAGCCCGACCAGGCCCATGGTCAGGCTCGGCGCCTCCCGCCCGAAGAACTCGCGCCCCTCGAACACCGACCCCGCGAACCGCCCCCGTCCTGCGGCGCCCGGCTCGCCCGCGGCACCCCCTGATCAGCAGCAGGGCGAAGGCGATGGTCAGCTCGGCCACGGCCTCGGCGTTCTTGCCCGGCGTGTTCACCACCGGGATGCCACGTTCGGTGGCCGCCGCCACGTCGACATTGACCGGGCCGCCCCGCGCGCAGCACACCAGCCGCAACGGCGCCGCCTCCAGCACCTCCGAACTCACCGGCGCCCCGTGCACGATCAGCACCTCGTGCCCGGCCACGGCCTGCGCCACATCCGAGAGGATCGCCCACGTACTCCGCCAGCCGCCGCTCGGACTCGGTCCGCGGCGCCACGGCAGCATCAGTCGATCTGCATGGCGGACACCGACACCAGCCCGTCCAGGGAGGCCAGCGCCGAGGGCGTACGCCGACACCGGCATGTACGGATCGCCGACCACAAGCACCCGCATCTCCCGCAGAGACTCACGGATAGACGTACGTCGGCTCGATGTCGATCGCGTGCCCGCTGCCCGACTCGAGCACGAACTTCAGCAGCGGCGAGGTGTCCACGTAGTAGAACTCGATGGTCGACCCGATCCGCCCGCCCATCAGCACCTGCGCGCCGCGCGCGGCCCAGTGGTCCTTCAGCGCCTGGCTGTCGTCCGTCGAGTGCTTCATGCACGCGATGTGCTGGACGCCCTCGCCGTGCGTGTCGAGGAACTCCTGGTAGATGCTCGGCCCGCTGACCGGCTGGATGAGTCGAAGCCGAGCCCGTCCACCTTCGTCTCCGCGCCGATCATCCGGAACTCGCATGGCTCGCCCGCGCACCACCGTGTCGTGCAGCAGCGGCGGCTTGTAGTCGAAAACGCTCCACGGTCCCCAGCCCAGGTTCTCCGTGTAGGAGCGCAGCGCGGATTCCATGTCCGCTGACGACGACGGCGATCTGCGTGATCGTCATCGGGACTGCCGGCGCCACGATCCGCCCGTTAGCCATCCGATACCTCCTCAGCCGACTTTCTCGCCCGCCGCGAGATCCCCGACCTCGCGCGCGAATGACTCGATCGCTTCCGCCCCCGCCAGGGCGCCGATGGACAGCGAGTACCGCCGCGACTCACCGGGCGCCAGGTGCAACAATTCGCCGCGCGAGCGCGCGTCGAACCGCCCCGCGTCGTGGTTGGTGCTCGGCTCCATCGCGACCACGTACGCCACCGTGCCGAGCTGCCGCCAGGTGATGTGGAACGGCAGCGCCGCGCGCGGGTAGCGCTGGAACACCCCGAGCCCGATGGCCCGGTTCACCACCGCCGCGCTCACCATCCCGTCCGCGCCGGCGGCCATGTCGTGCTCGTAGCACTCCTCGACGAAGTCGCCCGCGGCCCTTCAAGCCGCTGGTAAGACGAGCTGCAGGAATCGCTCACGCAGGTCCCGTCCCCGGCCGGGTACAGCAGCTCCGCCCCGTCGTCGACGACGGGGAACCCGACGTTGCAGTGGTAGAGCAGCATGTGCGGGCACGCCGTCGGCCCGATGTTCGTGACCGTATCGGTGATCCGCAGGTAGCTGCCGCCGACGTCGGCCTCGACCCGCCGCCGCAGCATCAGCTGCTCGCCGAACAGCGCGGCCTGCACCACCTCGCCCTCGGCCCACAGCACGCACTCGTCGCCGTCCCAGGCCGCCCCGTACCCGGCCAGCCGGGCCGGCAGCCCGGTGTACCGCCCGTGCAGCCCGTAGTTCTCCGTCCGCCGGTGCGGGTAGTTGAACACGGTCGCGTCGTCGTCCCCGCCGAGCAGCGTGTGGTCGAGCCCGCAGGTGGACACCAGCCCGCCGGGGAACCCGCGGAACCACCCGATCCCGCCCGGCTCGCAGTACCACGGCCCGACAAGCCCGCCAGGCGAGGACCAGGCAAGCGCCCGCCCCCCGAACCACGCCCCGCCGATGTCGAACCCCCGGTCGACCAGGATCTCGAACTCGAACCCCGCCCCCGACCAGCAGCGCAGCACCCGAACCCCGCGCTCGGCCCCGTCCCCGCCCTCGATCAGCCGCATCCCGGCGACCTGCTCGAGCCGCCCGACCCGCGCCAGCAGCTCGGCCCTGCTCCACCGCCGTCCCCAGAGGGTCACCACGGGAGGGCCCTCCTCTCGGTCAAAGGCGGAGCATTCGCTCACAGGTTGCACATTTGCTCGTAGTGGAAGTATCAGCCCGTCCGCCACGCCATGGCAAGGCCCCGTTTGCCTTTCCGTCCGCCCGGCTAAGCTGCAGGTCAGAGCGCCACTGACCGTCCGTGATAGAGAAAAGATTTACAATTTTTTACCGAACGAGCAGTGGTGCGTGTCCCCGGTCGAGTGCATCAAGAACCCGTGGCCTCACCCATACAGCCACCTGCATCACTGGCACCTCAAGCCTCACCGGCCCCACTCGTCACCCGAGAAGGGCTCCCGCGCTCCAGCTCAAGCAGGCGTAGCGCGGTGAGCTCGTTGGTGACGAGCACGTCGAGGAACCGGCCGCGCAGTGCGCCGAGGATGGCCTCCGCCTTGTGCAGGCCGCCCGCTACCCCGACCACCTTGGGTATCTGCGTCAGGTCGGAAAGCTCGATGCCGATCCTGCGGTCATGGATGGGCAGCGGGACCACCCGGCCGGAGGCGTCGAAGAACTGGCCGAGGATGTCGCCGACCACGCCCTGGTCGCCGAGCAGCCGAACGTCGTCGGCCTCCAGGTAGCCCATCCGCACGATGGTCGCGTCGGCGGTGGGCGTGCCGACGCCGACCAGCGCCTGCTCGACCCCGCAGGCCTGCTTGAGCACCTGCTGAATGGTGGGCTCCGCCTTGAGCGCCGCGGCAAGCTCGGGCGTGGAGGCCACGATCGGGGTCGGGATGACGGTGGCGCTCGTCCCGTCGCCCTCGGCCGCCCCGTCGCCCTTGGAGGAAAGGAAGGCCTGCAGGTACGCGTCCACCCCGCCGGTCAGGGTGACCATGTGCACCGGGCCGACGGCGCCGAAGCTGGTCGCCGCGATGACCCGCGAGACGGTCTCGCCCCAGCCCACGCCGAGCGTCCCGCCGGGCCGCAGGTGGGTGCTCATGAACTGGGCGCCGCCGAGCCCCAGCCTGGCGTTCAGCGCCTGGTGGTCACCGTGCTCGGCCTGGTGATCCGGCACGACGAGCGCCTCGGCGAGGCCGAACGTGCCGCGGAGCTGCCGGCTGACCTCGAACGCGTTC
Source organism: uncultured Acidobacteriota bacterium (assembly GCA_963803675.1). GTDB lineage: Bacteria > Acidobacteriota > Terriglobia > Acidiferrales > UBA7541 > DASTCZ01. The sequence continues at coordinate 6,694 of CAWDNN010000001.1, forward strand.
AGGTGGTCCGCGTTCAGGTTGATCGTGACCAGGCCGACCCGGCGGGCCCGGTCCAGCATCCGCCCCACCGACGCCCTGGACACCGAGAGCCGCTTGGCGATCTCGTCCTGGGTCAGCTCGTCCTTGTAGTAGAACCAGGCCACCCGCAGCAGCAGTTCCTCGGACCCGGGTGGGCCCGCGCTACTCGCGGTCAATGACCTGGCCCCCGTCCAGCGGGATGACCGCGCCGGTCATGAACGCCGCGAGCGGGCTCAGCAGCAGCGTGATCCACACCGCCACCTCCTGCGGCGCGCCGATCCGCCCGAGCGGGACCTGGCTGTTCAGCCACTTGTACGCCTCGTCCAGGTCGTCGGCCCAGGTCGCGTGGATGGGCGTGTCGATAGGACCGGGGGCGATGCAGTTGATCCTGACGCCGGTCGGGGCGAGTTCGCCCGCCAGCGTCTGGGTCAGGTAGTTCAGCGCGGACTTGGTCATCCCGTAGACCGACTGGCCGACCCGTTGCAGGATCCCCGACGAGGAACTGATGTTGACCACCGAACGCACCGGCGACTCCCGCAGCGCCGGCAGCGCCGCCTGGATGAGGAAGAACGGCGCCCGGATGTTCGTCGCCACGTGCTCGTCGAACCCGGCCACGTCCCATTCCCCGAGCGGCATGTGCCGGACCACGGCCGCGTTGTTGACCAGCCCGTCGATCCGCCCGAACCGCTCCAGGCAGGCACCCGCGATCCGCGCGGGGCTGTCCGGATCGGCCAGGTCGGCCAGCACGCACAGCGCGCGCCCGGAGCCGAGCTCGGCCGCGACCTCCTCCAGCGCGTCCTTCCGCCGCCCGACCAGCACGACGTTCGCGCCCACCGCCCCGAGCTGCCGCGCCGCCGCCGCCCCGATCCCGCTCCCGGCCCCGGTCACGATCACCACGGCCCCGCCCAGCCCCACATCGCTCAGCCCGGGCGGCTTAGTCAGTTCCATCTTCGCCTCCCGGTGCCGCCGAACATTTGCTCGTCTTATGAGCGATTGTTCGGTTTCAGTATGCGCGGCCCGGCTAGCCTCGGCAAGAACTGCCCGTTCAGTGCGGCAGCGGCCCGCCGGCCAGCGCCACCGCCAGGCCCACCGCGGCGGCCGCGAGCAGCGTGAACACCACCCCGCGGCGCAGGCCGATCAGCAGCACGACGGCCCCCGCGAGCACCGCGTACTGCCACGCCTCACCCAGCGCGGCGGTCAACGGGATCGCCGAGCCGAGGATCGCGCCGATCGCCGCGGGCCCCGCGCCGTCGAGGAACGCCTGCGCGCGCTTGCTGCCGCGCAGCGACCCGAAGTACCGTGCCCCGCCGAGGACAAAGGCGAACGACGGCGAGAACGCCACCAGCGCCGCGAGCAGCCCGCCCCCGACTCCCGCCGCCGCGTAGCCCACCGCGGCCACCGTCTGCACCACCGGTCCCGGCGTGATCTGGCCAAGCGCCACCGCGTTCAGGAACTGCCCGCTCGTCATCCACCCCCGCCCCACCGCGTCCGCCCGCATCAGCGGGATGATCACGAACCCTCCGCCAAACGACAGCGCCCCCACCTTGAACGCCACCCAGGCCACCGAGGCCAGCACCCCTCCGCCGGCCGCCGCCGCCCCCACCCGCGCCAACCCGGCCATCACGGGAACCGCAGCGACCCCATGCGTCACCGGCCCCGGCTGGCCCGCGCCTGTGCCCTTCTCCCCAGCCGCGTGCCGGATGACCAGCTCCGCGATGCCGCAGCCGAGCAGCACGAGGACCAGCCACGGGCCGATGGTCGCGGCCGCGGCCGCGCCCGCCAGCAGGTACACCAACCCACCGGGCGCGCCGCGCGGCGGCGCGTTTCCAGCTTGGCAGCAGCAGCGACCAGCCCGCCTGGATGGCGACCGCCGCGACCGCGGCGCCGGCTCCCGCGCCCAGCCCCCGCACCCACACCGGCGGCGAGCCGGCCAGGAACAAGATCGAGAGCGCGAGGATGCAGATCAGCCCTGGCACGATGAACGCCACGCCGCCCACCACCGCGCCAGGCCGGCCACGCACCCGCCACGCGCAATAGATCGCCAGCTCGGTCGAGGCAGGCCCGGGCAGCAGGTTGCAGGCGCTGATCGCGTCCTCGAATTCCCGCGCGTCCAGCCATCCCCTGTCGTCCACGCAGAGCCGGCGCAGCAGCGCGATGTGCGCCGGCGGCCCGCCGAACCCGATGCATCCGATCCGGCCCCACTCCCGCAGCACCGTGCCGAGGCTCGCCTGGTAGCCCGCCTGCGGACCGTCGTCGCGAGCTTCCGCTGGCCGCAGGCCTGCGGATTCCGGTCCAGGCGGGGTAGCCACTGCTATCCGGTCTCCTCGGCGATCCGCCCGAGCAGGAAGCCGATCCGGATCCGCAGGTCGGTCGCCACCTGGCGGAACACCGGGTAGGTCTCCTTGTCGCTGCCGCCCGCTGCGGACGGGTCGGGGATGCTCCAGTGGATCGCCTCCGGTGACCAGGGAAACTCCGGGCATACCTCGCGAACCCGGTCGCACAGGCTGATCACGTAGCCGAAGCGCTGCCCGGCGAACGTGTCAAGGTGCTTGGCCTGGCGGCCGCTGATGTCGATGCCGTATGCACGCATCGCGCGGACCGCGTTCGGATGCAGGCGCTTGGGATGACTGCCCGCGCTCGCGGCCGCGACCGTGCCTGCAGACAGGTCCTCGAGGAATGCCTCGGCCATCTGCGAGCGAGCGCTGTTTCCTGTGCAGAGGAACAGCACCCGGGTCCGCGTCCCGACCGTCGTCGCGGGCGCGGGGACCAGCCGCAGCCCGGGATGCAGCGCCGTCCCGGCCTGCGCCAGCAGTTCGCCGCAACGGGCCAGGTCGATCCGGTAGTAGGCGTCGCGGCGGTCGGCCGAGCTGCGCTTGGCCGCCACCAGCCCGCCATCACGCAGCTGCCCCAGATGGTAGGAGACCAGGCTCTGCGGCTGTCCGATCAGAGCCTCGAGTTCCCGTACCTGCCGGTCGCTGCGCGCGAGTTCGGTCAGCAGCCGCCACCGCACCGGATGCCCCGCCAGCCGCAAGAATCCAGGTGGCACGCTGTCCTGCTGGACGGCCATGCGGCCACCATACATCAATTCAGATTGATGAATCAATCCTGTTTGTTGGATTTCATCGCACTGGCGCTGAACCTTCCCAGGCCACCGGCCGTAATGTTCAACTGAAGGCACATTGACCAGGCGAGGAGCTCCGGTGTCCGCTGCGCAGATACAGGTGCGAGCAACAATCCGGCCCACATGGTGGCGGCGCGTGTACCCGGCCTCGTTCGTCCTGGCCGGGATAACGGCGCTGATCCTGTGGGTGGCAGTCGCCGACCTGCTCAGGCAGGGCAGCCTCGAATCCGTGCTGTCCGCGGGCCGGGCCGAGCTGGCCGCCCCGCTCCTGGTGGCGCTCGTCGTGGCGACCGGGATCTGCGAGCGGATCTGGCCGGCCGAACGCCGCCCGGTCCTCGCCCGCGGCCACGTCCAGGACGCGTGCTTCCTGGTCCTGCACGCCGTCGTGGTGATCCCGCTGATGACGTTGCTCAGCGTCGGGGCGGCGACGCTGGCCGAGAATCACCTGCCCCGGATAGAGCTGCGATCGACGCAGCACTGGCCCGGCTGGCTGCTGGTCCCGCTCACGATCGTGGCCATGGACTTCGCCAACTGGCTGGCCCACTACGCTGACCACCGGCTCGACCCGCTGTGGCGCTTCCACGCCTTGCATCACAGCCAGGAGGAACTGAGCGTGCTGACGTCGTTCCGCGCGCACCCGCTCATGCACACCACGGGGTTCCTGCTCGCGACGATCCCGGTCGTGGTCCTGATGCCGACGCGTGCGATAGCCCCCGTGCTGATCACGATCTACGTCTGCATCGGCACCCTGCAGCACGCCAACCTCCGCTGGACCTTCGGCCCGCTGGGCCGGGTGCTGGTCAGCCCCGCCTACCACCGGCTGCACCACGCGCGGGAGACGCAGGACGTCAACCTCGGCGTCGTGCTGACGATCTGGGACGTCCTTTCCGGCCGGGCCAGGTTCCCCGGCCGCGCCGACACCGTAGGGCGTACCGGCCTGGACGGCCGCCCGGTCCCCGTCGAGCAGGACGCCGCGGCGGGATCCGCCCTGCTGCTCATGGCCGAGCAGCTAATCGAGCCGTTCCAAACCCAGCGCTGAGCCCGTCTGCGACCTCCGCGATGTCACGATATTGGGCATGGCCCTGGCGAACACGATCCTTACAGCCCTAACTGCTTTCGCTGCCCTGGCAACCGTGTGGCTGGCATATCTGGCTTTCAGCAAGGCCAGGGAGACCGTAGACGAGGCCAGGGCAGCCAGGCGAGAGGCCGCGGAGGCCGCCGTCCAGGCCGCTGCCGACCGGCGCAGCGAAGAACACGACAGGCAGCGCCGCCGTCTGGAGCACGTCGGAGAATTGGTCGAAGACCTGTTCTGGGCGGCTGATCTCGCCAGGCGAGGCGGAAAGGTAGCTTCCGATACCTGGATGGCCCAGCGCAACCGGCTTGGCCACGCGCTGGTTGGCCTGCACGACCGCCTGCCCGCCGCGACAAGCCTGCTTGACAGCGCGACCGTCGGCCAGGCATTCGGGCCCGCCACCCAGGCGCGGGACGAGATCGAACGCGAGCTGGGCGAATTGGCCGCCGAGCGCGCCTCCCCGCAACCGTAGGTCGGATCACAAGTTCGCAGGTAACGGATCAAACGCCAACGATGTATTCCCTGAAGATGCCCTGCTTGTTCTCTATCGAAGGAACCTTTCCTGGGTCAAACTGTTCTGAACAGGAATCGATCCTCACCGCCAGCTGGCATATCCAGTCGTGATCGGATTCATTGACCGCGCCAGAGGCAATGAATTCCGAAGCCGGTTCCTTTAGGCCACCGAACAGATTCCTTACCCAATCAGAAGCGGAGACGTCCAAGGTCTCGTCCATTCTGGCGCGGTCCATGAGCAACGTACGGACCTGAGGGTCACCAGCCATCGCGCCAGCCAGCGCCCGCACTGCGGTACTGCGTACGTTCTGGTCGGTGTCGTTGGCCGCGCGGTCTAGCAGCAGGGAGCGGGCCTGCGGGTCGTCCGCCATCGCGCGGGCCAGCGCCTGCATCGCGGTGCCGCGCATGTTCGGGTTGGTGTCGTTGGCCGCGCGGTCTAGCAGCAGCGCGCGGACCTGCGGGTCGTCCGCCATCGCGCGGGCCAGCGCCTGCATCGCGGTGCTGCGTACGTCCGGGTTGGTGTCGTTGGCCGCGCGGTCTAGCAGCAGCGCGCGGACCTGCGGGTCGTCCGCCATCGCGCCAGCCAGCGCCTGCATCGCGGTGCTGCGTACGTCCGGGTTGGTGTCGTTGGCCGCGCGGTCTAGCAGCAGCGCGCGGACCTGCGGGTCGTCCGCCATCGCGCCAGCCAGCGCCCGCGTCACCGCACTGCGCACGCTCGGGTCGGTGTCGTGGCCGCGCGGTCTAGCAGTAGCGCGCCGACCTGCGGGTCATTCGCCGCTACGGCGGAGAGGACCTGCACCGCGAGTCGGCGCATACTCGGGTCGGTGTCGCTGGCCGCGCGGTCTAGCAGCAGCGCGCGGACCTGCGGGTCATCGGTCGGCGCGCCGATCAGCGCCTGCACCGCGACTCGGCGCACACTCAAGTCGGTGTCGCTGGCCGCGCGGTCTAGCAGCAGCGCGCGGACCTGTGGGTCATCTGCCGCGGCGCCAGCCAGCGCCAACACCGTTGCGTAGCGCACAATCCGGTCGGTGTCGCTGGCCGCGCGGTCTAGCAGTAGCGCGCGGGCCTGTGGGTCATCTGCCGCGGCGCCGGCAAGCGCCTGGACCGAGGTACTGCGAACGCCCGGGTCGGTGTCGTTGGCCGCGCGGTCCAGCAGCATTGCGCGGACCTGCGGGTCGTCCGTCACCGTGCCACCCAGCGCCCGCACCGCCGCATCGCGAACATCGTGGTCGGTGTCGTTGGCTGCGCAGTCCAGCAGTAGCGCGCGGGCCTGTGGGTCATCTGCCGCCGCCCCAGCCAGCGCCCGTACTGAAGCACTTCGGACGTCCGGGTTGATGTCGCTCGCCGCGCGGTCCAGCACTAGCGCGCGGACCTGTGGGTCATCTGCCGCCGCCCCAGCCAGCGCCTGCACCGCCGCTCTGCGCAGATCTGGGTAGTCGCTGCCCGCGCGCTCTAGCAGCAGCGCGCGGGCTTGCGGATCGGCGGCCGCGGCGTCGGCCAGTGCCTGCACCGCCGCTCTGCGAACGTTCGGAGCGGTGTCGTTGGCCGCGCGGTCTAGCAGCACTGCGCGGACCTGCGGATCGGCGGCCGCCGTGTCGGCCAGTGCCTGCACCGCGGTATTGCGAACGTCTGGGTCGCTATCGCTGGCCGCGCGGTCTAGCAGTAGTGCGCGCGTCTGCGGGTCGTCGACCGTGACGCCAGCTAGCGCCTGGACTGCGGCTCCGCGAACGTCCGGGTCGCTGTCGGCGCCTGCGCGGTCTAGCAGTAGCGCGCGGACCTGCGGACCGCGGGGAGCGTAGTTGGCGACAACCTCGAGCAGGGGTTGGCGGAGGCGGGTGTCGCTGGTAGCGCGAATCGAGATGAGAATCGCTTCCATGAGCATGGGTTCTTGCGGGAAGAGACCGGCAGCGATCTGCGCGGCTAGTTCGGAGATAGGGTCCCAAGCCAGCCGGACACCGCGGGCGAGATACCAATGCAAGTAGATTTCACGGCCTGGCCAGGACGAGCCGACGGAAGCGATCGCGGGAAATATCTCCGTGCGAAGCAGCGCGCTGCTCTGCTCGTCTTCATCGAGGATGCCATGTTCCAGGAGCTGGATCACTCTTACCAGCACGCGTGCGGCCGCGTGATCAAGACCGGTGACCGTCCTTCCTTCGGTGAGGCATTGCGCGGCAAGGGCAACGTTCCAAGGGGGCTTGTCCTTGAACCGCCAGGGCCATGGCAGGTTCACCTCATCGACCAGAAACGAGACGATCTGCGCCATCCACTGCTCGCGGATAGTTCCGGCTAGCAGCCGCAGGACCTCGTGCCAGGCAGGATCATCCCAATGCCTGCCGAAGACATCAGATTTCAGCTCATCCAGGGTAATCACCTGGTCTCTTTCGAACTGCCAGCGGAATGCCTCGGCGCAGAAGTACTCAAGGAATGCCCGGTGGACAAATCCGTATAGCTCCCCGCCGTAGCGGCTGAGTATGAAGTTCCGTTCGTGAAACTGGCCGATCATCGCCTGCGCGATCATTGCGGCATCGGCCGGATCCTTACGGAACCTGGCCTGCAGGTAATCCTCGAACTCCCGGCGCAGTTCCTCGCCGGTCAGGTAGCTCCCGCCAGAGCCGGTCCCGGCCTGCATGCGAAGGGCGACGCGCCTGAGCAGTTCCTTCTTGTCGTCTTCGCCGATGAAGCCGATCGGCAGGTGCTCGTCGCGGAGATGCCTGTTCACATCCCAGCGCTCGACCAGGACCGTGGCAGCGTAGTCATAGACCTTCCACCGTTCTCTTGGAAGTTCCTGATGCCGCCCGATGATCGCCAGAATGGTCAGCAGCAACGGGTTCCCGGCCATCTCACCGATGGACCGCGAGTCTGAGATCGCCGCCAGCAAGCGCTCCTTGCGGAGTTCGGCGTCCGCGGGCCTGTCCTGTAGCGCGAGCGAATACCATCCGGCCAGGAAGTCGCTGATCTGCGCGGTATCAAGATCTTGCAGGGTGGCGTGCGTAAATCCCGCGTCTACCAGGGTGCTCTTGCTGTAGCCGATGATCCGTGAGGTGACGACGACGCAGACCTGCGGGTACCTGGCCGCGAACGCCGCGATCTGCCGGGCTACCGCAGCCCGGTGCGCAGCGTCGAAGATCTCGTCGAGGCCGTCGAAGAGAGCCACGGCGCGGCCGTCTTCGGACAGATACCTGTGCAGCGGCTCCTCGTCCAGGCCGAGGCCTTCGCTGCGGGATAGCAGCCCATAGAACTCCAGGAACGTGGCGCACCGTTGTTCCGAGCGCGCGGCCTCGTATGACTTAAGTTCGATTAGCATGGGAAGGTAGCCAGTAAACGGCGTGCGTTCTGGCGCATGCAGGACGGATCGGCCAGCGAAAGGGCAAGGTAGCGGACCAGCGAGGACTTGCCCGCCCCTGGATCGCCGAGAAGCACGACTCGCTGCCCTGTACTCGACGCCCCGAACAGGTCGAATGCCCTGCGCCTTGGACGTTGCTTGTAGGTGTCCCTAAGCCGGTCCAGTTCTTCGGCGCTGAGCCCGGCCAGCAGGTCGCTGTCGTCTAGGTTCTCCTGGGCGGCCAGCCATTGCTGCAGATGCTTGGGAAGATCGACGATCGGGAGGTCTTCACGGATGTCCGGCTCCACGAATATCGAGCTGAGCTGGATGCGCAGCTGATCCTCGAACTGAGAGGGGGTCAGGGCCTCCAGATCCAGCCGTCCGTACTGCTGCACGATGCGCTGGCAGTAAGCGCGCACCGAGCCCGGGTGCAGACGTGCGCCTTCCGGCATGCGTGCGTCCAGCGCCGTGAGCTGTTTATGAACCGCCGTGGTCACCAGGACCGCGAGCTCTTGCGGGGTGGCGAAGAAGCTGACCAGCCGATCCCGTCCGAGCTCTTCGCGTAGCGCCTCTATCCGCGTGGCGTCCCTGTCCATCAACGTCCGTGGCCAACTCGCCTCCTCGCGGAGGATGAAGATAAGCGTGGGCTTACCGTTCGCGACCGCCGTTCTGTATTCAAGTTCCGTGACGGACTGGTTCTCCCCTGCCGGTATGTAACCGTAACGCCAGGCGAACAAGCCGATATACAGATCGCATTCGGCGACATCACGCAGGCAGCGTTCTAATGGCCGGTCCGGCTCCGCTACGTAATATTCCATCGCCACGTCCGTGACGCCCAGCCGGGAAAGAGCCAGCCGGACCTCCGCACGACATTCCTGCAGGTCCAGAAAAGTGGACGAGACGTACGCCTTCACCCCTCTAGCACCCCCAACTCCGCCGGTCATCTATCGCATCCACGGTACCCACCACCCGTTCGAATGCTCGCTACCGGGCTAGCCGGCGTCGCGCACCTGCCCTGATGAGCCGGCATGGTCGCGGCCGAGGTGGGGGAAACCCCAGGACGCGGACGGGTGCTAGTCCTATTCCGCCTGCCGACCTGGGCCCATACCGTTTGCGCAGGGGTTGACGAACCGTTCGGAGGGCATGATGGCCACCACAGAGCACGAAGCTGAGATCGCCGCCTCGGCGGCTGCCCTGCAGGACCTTGGCCCCGGCTATGACCAGGCGCTGGCCGAGGGCCTGGTAGAACGCATCGGCGCGGAGATCGACAAGCGGATCGCGGCCAGATCGACAACCGGGTCACGGCAGAGGTGGACAGCCGCATCCTGACCCAGCTGGACAGGTACGCGGGGTGCAGGCACCAGCGCCGCCGGGCCAAGCGCATGATCCGTGCCGAACGGCGCGCAGCACGAGCCGAACGCGCCGATTATGCCGCCCGGCAGTCGATAATGCTGGCCATCGGTTCGATGCTGGTCGCCCTACTGGTGACCGCGATCGTTCTCAAGGGGTCCCCGGGCGTGGCCGCCATCATGCTCATGGCCCTGATCTGGGTCATCGTCGGCGTCATCAACGTGGTCTACGCCCAGCGCAAGCACCCCCAGCAGTAACCGCCCCAGGTCCAAGTCGGCTAAGTTCAGGGCATGGGATTTCTCGACAGGCTAGCCGCCCGGGGAGCCTACGATCACGTCTACGGCGGCGGGATGCCACACCATGACGTTACGCACGAGCTGCTGGCCGGCGCGGCCGGCTTCGAGGCCGTGCGCATGTACGAGCATCACCGCGAGCGGGAGGGCATCGTCGAGCACCACTCGCTCGGCAAGGAACTGCTCGCTGGTTTCGCCGCGGCGGAGGTCGACAAGCACTTCGACAGCGGCCGCTTCGGTCACCTGGACCGCGATCAGGCGAGGTTCCAGGCCCAGCAGCAAGCCGACTACCTCTGGCAACAGCAATACGGCCGGTACTGAACCGCAGCCCGCCACGCTCCCCGAACGCTCAGCCCGCTTCCCGGCAATACCTGGTTAGCGGAACACGACGAGCCTGGCAGGAGTGAGGTGGACACCGACAGCGTGCTGATCGAGCGGTCCATCTACGGCCGTCCGGATGCGTTTACCGAGGTCGTGCGGCGTCACGAGGTCGCCGTGCACGGCTTCCTTGCCCGCCGGGCCGGCCGCCAGGTCGCCGATGACCTGCTCGCGGAGGTGTGGCTCCGGGCGTTCGCCGGCCGGGGCGGCTACGACCCGGCCGGCAAGATGCGCGACCGTGGCTGTACGGGATCGCCAGGAACGTGCTGCGGCTCCACTGGCGGACAGACCGGGACGACGCTCACCACGCCGTGCCGGACTCCCACGACCCGTGGGATGACGTGGTGGACCGCCTGGACTCGACGGCGCAGGCCGGAGCCTTGCTACCGGCGCTCCGCGCCCTGCCGCCCGACGAGCGCGACGTGCTGCTGCTTGTCGCGTGGGAGCAGCTGACTCCGGCGGAGGCGGCCGAGGTACTCGGCATCCCGCCGGGCACCGCGCGCAGCCGGCTGCACCGGGCCCGCGCCGCGCTGCGCCCCGTCCTGGCCCGCGCCGGTCACGCCGAGGAGGACTCATGACACCAGCCGAGCACCCGGCACCGGAGGAGCACCCGGCACGGATCCGTACCCGCCGTCGGCCGAGCACCCCCCGCCTGATCAGGACCCGACGCCTGACCTTGACCTCCTTGCCGCGATCGGGCAGGTCGACCCGCCGGACCCCGGCGTGCTGGACGCCGCCCGCGAAACGCTGTGGTCGGCCGTGGCCGAGGAGATGCTGGGCGGCACCGTGGCGGAAGCCCGGACCCGCGGGACGGGCCGCGATCAGGCCGAACACCGCCACCGCGAGCACCCCGGCCCATGATGTCGGCCCGAGCGCGCAGCCGGGGCGGCCTGCTCTGGCACCGGAACTTCCGGCTGCTATGGATCGGCGAGACGATCAGCGGGGCCGGCAACTCGATGGCGGCGATCGGCGTCCCGCTGCTTGCGGTGACGGCGCTGCGGGCAAGCACCTTCGCCGTTTCGGCGCTGACCGCGGCGGCCTACCTGCCCTGGCTGGTGATCGGCCTGCCGGTCGGCGCCTGGGTGGACCGGCTGGCCACCCGGCCGCTGATGATCGCCTGCGACCTTATCTCAGCCCTGCTGTACGCGAGCCTGCCGGTCGCCGCCTGGCTCGGCGTGCTGGACATCGGGCAGGTCGTCGCCGTGGCGCTGCTCGCCGGGGCGGCCAACGTCTTCTTCGCCACCGCCTACCAGGTCTACCTGCCGTCGCTGGTCACCGCGGCGGACCTGGTGGAGGGCAACGCCAAGCTGCAGGGCGGCGCGCAGGTGGCCTCCATCGGCGGCCGCGGCCTGGCCGGCCTCGCCGCCGAGGCGATCGGTGCCGCCCCCGCGCTGCTGTTCAACTCCGCCAGCTTCCTGGTCTCCGCCGCCTGCCTGCTCCGCATCCGCCCCCCTTCGCCCGCCGCGTCAGACCCGCCGGCCGAGCCACCGCGACGCGGCCGACTGCACGAGCAGACCTGGGAGGGCATCCGCTTCGTTGGCCCGCGATCCCTACCTGCGCTTTTTCACCATCTACGCGGCGGTTTCCAACCTGGCATACGCCGGCAACCTGGCGCTGGTCGTCGTCTTCCTCGTCCGGGTGGTCGGCCTAAGTTCCGCGGCCGTCGGCGTGCTGACCGCTACCAGCGGACTCGGTGGCCTGCTTGGCGCGCTTGTCGCCCGCAGGCTGGCCCGGGGGCTCGGCACCGCCCGCGCCCTGCTGTTCACCACGCTGGGCAGCGGGCTGTCCGCCCTGCTGATCCCGCTGACCGCGAAGGGGCCGCGGATCGCCTACTACGTGGCGGGCTCGGCGCTCGTGGCGGGCGGCATCGTGGTCGGCAACGTGATCCTCGGCAGCTTCCGCCAGGCGTACTGCCCGCCTGCGATGCTCGGCCGGGTGACCGCCAGCATGCGCTTCCTCACGTTCGGCGCGATCCCGCTCGGCGCCCTGCTCGCCGGCGCCCTCGGCACGGCCCTGGGGATAAGGAACGGCCTGTGGGCCATCCTGGCCATCTTCGCTGCCTCCGGCCTGTTCCTGCTCAGCCGCGACATCCGCACCGCCAGGGACCTGCCGCACCAGCCACTCACGCCATCAGCGCCAGCAACGTCTCCGCGTCAACCGGAATACCGCCGGTGAACACCGGCGGCGCCAACGTATGCGAGTCGGCCGCGACGATCGAGACGTCCGTCAGGCCGATCGACAGCTCCACTGGATCGGCGGCCAACCGTTCCCTGACCGCCGCCTCGGCACGCTCGAGCGCCGTCGTCGGCGCGCCATCGTGGTGACCGACCACGAGATAGAGGTCGTCATCGACGTCCGCGTCGCCCCGGTGGTACTTGTGCAGCACACCCGCGGCGTTCATGTCCCGCCGCAGCCGGTCCAGCGGCCGGCCGTCCCCGGCCAGCGCAGCGGCGGCCCATCCCACCAGCACGAACGCCTTGCCATGCGCCGCGAAGCCCCGCTCATGCAGATGAACCCCCTGGCTGCGGAACGGTACCGGCTCACCGGCCCGCCAGCCGCCGAAGCGGACCGCGAGCGGCTCGGCGAAACGCGCCGCCAGGATGCGCATCACGAGCGGCAGGTCCATCTGCTCCGCGACCCCGGCGTGCTCCGCGAAGTACTCGTTCACGATCGTCCCCGTCGCCGGGTCTTCGACCCCGTTGAGCGCGATCAACGTCGCGTGCACCTGCTCCAGCGAGTAAGGCCGAAAGCGTTCCCCGATATGCGAAGCGATCGTCTGCTGCACCCCGGCCAGCAGATCCCGCGCCGCCCCCGCCTTCTCCCCGTACAACGCCACCGCGGAAATAAAACGGCTACCCATGGTTGTGACAACCTACCGGAGATAGCCATGACGCTGTAATAGCCATGTCGCCAGCGGGGAGGTCCCGGTTGAAGTTCGGCCTTATGTATCACACGGCGTACAGCGGTGTCGATCCCGACAAGCTGATCGCGGTCGCGCGGCACGCTGAGGACTGCGGGTTCGAGTCCTTCTACCTGCCCGAACACATCGTGCTGTATCCCGGAGCCTCGGTGGGCACGGTCACGTTCCCGCCCGACCTGGCGATTGCCGACCCGCTCGAGTGCCTGAGCTTCGTCGCGGCCGCCACCGAACGCATCCTGCTCGGCACCGGCGTCCTGCTGCTGCCCTACCACCATCCGGTTGTGCTCGCGAAGCGTCTGGCCACTATCGACCTGCTGTCCAAGGGCCGGATGCGGCTGTTCGGCGTGGGCGTTGGGGCACTGCCGGGGGAGGCGGCGGCGACCGGCGTTGACTTCGCCACCCGAGGCCGCCGCGCCGACGAGGCAATCGACGTGCTGCGCCTGCTCTGGGCGGGAGACGAAACCGGTGTGAGCTACCAAGGCGAGTTCTTCGAGCTCACGCACGCCTGCAGCTTCCCCAAGCCGCACGCCGCCGGCACCCTCCCGGTTCACGTGGGCGGCTCAAGCCGGGCCGCGGCAAGACGCGCGGGCCTGCGCGGCGACGGCTACTTCCCCGGTGGCCGGCTCACCGAGCAGGAGCGCGCTCTCCAGTGGGAGCTTGTGCGCGCGACAGCCACCGAAGCCGGCCGGGACCCGGACGCGCTTGAGTACACCCGCTGGGGATCTATCGACATGTCTACCAACGACGTCGAGGCGCACGCCGCGCGCGGCACGACCCGCCTGGTCGTCTCGCCCGCCTCGGCCGACCTCAGCGAGCAGCGCGACCAACTCTCGGCGCTGGCCGCCCGCCTCAAGCTGAGCTGAGCCCAGTCCCATCGGCAGCCGGGCGAAGCCTGGACAGTGACTGCGCGAAGGCGGCACCTCCCCAGGCGATCAGGTCCTTCCCCTGCTCGCGCTTGAGGGCGCCGATCTCCTCGGCGAGGTCGCCGCTCGCGATCGTCGACTGCGGCCAGTCCGCCTTGGTGAGAGTCCTGGAGAAGACGACCTTGGGAATGTCGTCAGGTTAACTCTGGACGAACGTGCCCAGACTCCCGGTGCCCGTCCGGGGTATCGAACAACGTGATCCCAGCTCGTACGCGCGGCGCAGCACCCTGCCGTCATTATGACGCCCTTGCCGCTATAGTCCTATTAGGACTAGGGTGGCGGTCATGGCAGGCAACCACAGGCTCTCCGCGACGACGTACGTGGTGCTCGGTCTGGTGTCGATCAGGCCGGTGACCGGGTACGAGCTGACCGCCTACGCGGGGCGGTCGATCGGCAACTTCTTCCCGCTGACGCGAAGCCACATCTACTCCGAGCTTGACCGGCTGGGCCGGCTGGGCTTGCTCGAGGCCACCGAGATCGTGCAGGAGAACGCGCCGGCCAAGCGGGTGTACGAGATCACCGCGGAGGGGAGCGGCGAGCTGCGGCGCTGGCTGGAGGACGCGGTGATGAAGGAGGAGCGCTCACGCAGCCTGTTCCTGGTGCGGATCTTCTTCGGCGACCGCACGTCGCCGGAACACCTGGCGGCCCTGCTGGATGAGTTCGAGTCGGCGGCGCGGGCCCGGCGGGACCGGCTGGCGGCGATGGCGGACAAGCTGGCGGACCGTCCCGCCTCGGTGTTCCGCCGGTCGACCGCGATGTTCGGGCTGCGCCGGGAGCAGGCGAACCTGGACTGGGTCGCCGAGGTGCGCCCGATGCTGCTGGCCGCGTCCGCCGCGGGGGCGCGGACGCCCTGCCAGGTCGGCTGACATGCTCGGCGCGCTGGCCAGCCTGGCCGTCCGGCACCCGCGCCGGATGATGCTGCTCGCGCTGGTGGTTTTCGCGGTGGCCGGGGTGTTCGGCTCCACGGCCGTCGGCCTGCTCAATGCCCGCAACCCGTTCAGCGACCCGAGCTCGGCCAGCGCCCGCGCCGAGGCCCTCATCGAGCGGGTGACCGGCGAGGAGCCCAGTCCCGGCGTGCTGGCCCTGGTGTCGGCGCCGCCGGGCAGCCCGGCCGTGGCGTCCGCCGCGCAAACGATCGCGCGTGTTCCCGGCGTGGCCGCGGTCACGGCCCCGGTCCCGGGTCACGATGCCGGCCTGGTCTCCACCGACGGGCGCTCGTCGCTGGTGGTCGCCACGCTGCGGGCCGCGCCCGACCCGAACACCGTCGTCTCGGATATCGAAACGGCCCTGCACGGCCGGCCTGACGTGCTGCTCGGCGGCGCGGACGTCGCCGGAGTCCAGCTTGGCAAGCAGGCCCAGGCCGACCTCGGCTTCGCCGAGGCGATCGCCTTCCCGCTGCTGGCGATCCTCGCCTTCTTCATCTTCCGCGGGGTCGCGGCTCTGCTGCCCATCGCCGTGGGCGGGATGGCCGTGCTGGTCACGTTCCTCGTCCTGCGGCTGATCAACATGGCGCTGCCGCTGTCGATCTTCGCGCTGAACCTGGTGATCGGCCTGGGCCTCGGCCTGGCCGTCGACTACAGCCTGTTCCTGGTGTGGCGGTTCCGTGAGGAAATGCGGCAGGACGCCAGCACCGAACGCGCCCTGCGGGTGACGATGGCCACGACCGGCCGGACGGTCCTGTTCAGCGCGTCGACGGTCGCGGCTGCGATGGCTGCCCTGACCGTCTTCCCGCAGCGGTTCCTGGTCTCGATGGGCCTCGGCGGCGCGGTCGTCGCGCTGGTCGCCGCGGCCAGCGCGCTGCTGATCGTCCCGTCGCTGCTGGTGCTGCTCAGCCGCCGGATCGGCCGCGCCAGGCCCCCGAAACCCGAGGGCGGCTGGTACCGGCTGGCCAATGGCGTGATGCGCCGTCCGGTCCTGGTGGCCGCCGGCACGACGGTGCTGCTGCTGGTGATCGCGTCCCCGGCGCTGGGCGTGCGCTGGAGCGGCATCGACGCGACCGTCCTGCCCGCGAGCCAGAGCGCGCGCGTCGTCTCGGACACCGTGGCCAGAGAGTTCCCGCCTTCCACGACGCGAACGCGATCCTCGTCGTGGCATCCGCTCCGCCTCGGCGCGGCCCGCGCTGGCCAGCTACGCCGGCCGGCTGGCCAAGCTGCCCGGGATAGCCCGGGCCAGCGGCCCCGTGGCCCTGGCCCCCGGGACCTGGGAGATCACGCTGGCCAGCCCGGCCGACCCGATCTCGGCGGCCGGGCAGCAGGCCGTCACGGCGGTGCGGGCCCTGCCCGCGCCCGTGCCGGTACTGGTCGGCGGGTCAGCCGCCGACTTCGCCGACCAGGGCGCGACGATCGCGGCTACGCTCCCGCTGGCGATCGCGATCCTGGTCGTCGTCACCGTCCTGGTGCTGTGGCTGATGACCGGCTCGGTGATCTTGCCGTTCAAGACGCTGCTGATGAACGCGCTCACGGCGGCCGCCGCTACCGGCGTCCTGGTGTTCATCTTCCAAGACGGCGGGCTCACCGGGCCGCTCGCCTACACCAGCCAGGGAGGAATCGAGGAAACCGATTTCCTCATCCTGGCCGCGCTGGTGTTCGCGCTCTCGACCGACTACGGCGTGTTCCTGCTGTCCCGGATCAGCGAGGCACGGCGGCCAGGCGTGCCCGAGCGCGAAGCCATCGCGGCCGGCATGCAGCGCACCGGCCGGCTCATCACCTCCGCGTCGATCCTGCTCGCCGTGGCCATCGGGGCGTTCGCCACCTCCAAGCTCGTGTTCCTCAAGGAGGTCGGCGTCGGCGTCGCGGCCGCGGTCCTGATCGACGCCTTCATCGTCCGGGCCCTCCTGGTCCCGTCCCTGATGGCCCTGCTCGGACGCTGGAACTGGTGGGCGCCCGCACCGCTGGTCAGGCTGCACCAGCGGCTCGGCCCCGGCGAAGCGGAAACCGTCCCGCCACCCAGCCCCCCTGACGCGCCCCACCAGGCAAAGCACCGCGCCGGATACCGGCAGGCCGATGAACCGGCGCCGCCTGACTAGTCCGGCGCCGCCATCGGCATGCGCGACGTTGGCTGATCCTGTCCGCCTGCATGCTGGCAGGTCTGTGTCCAGCAAGGCTGCCGCCGCAGCGCTGCGCGAGGCTATGGTCATCGTCGGCGGCACATGGTCGACTACCGGTGTGAACGCTCTCCTTGGTGGTCTCATTGGTGTCGCCGCGACCCTGCTGGGGTCGTTCACCACCTATCTCTTCCAAAGCCGCACCGCCGAGCGCGCCCAGTCATTCGAGCGCGACGAGCGGCTTCGGTACGAGCAAGTGAATGCCTGCAGCGCTTTCGCCAGCGCCATGACCGAGCTCAAGCGAGGGCTCATTACCCTGTGGTTCTATCGCCAGCGAGACGCAGCCGGTGCTGACTACCTGGCGGCTCGCATCGAGTGTGACCGCCTGGGCGCCAGCGCGGAAGCTGCCCGGTTCCGGGTACAGCTGGTCTCGGGCGACCCCGAGGTGGAGATGCTGGCAGATGCCGCGTTCACTGCGGTCGGCGCCCTGAGCAGCTCTCCTGACCGCAGTGAACTGCGCGAACGTGAGGACCGCTTCGAAGCCGCCGTGATGATGTTCATTCACGCCGCCTCCGGACGGCTTCGCGTGACCGCTCCAGCATCGGCGCCAGGCAGACCTGGCCAAGATGGACCCACGTCCGCTACATAGTTCAATGCCGCCCAGGACTCAAGGATCTGTCACTCACGGTGTTCGCCGTAGCAAGGGAGCGCGGCGCACATCGCCGCCGATATGCTCGGTCACTTCGGTTCTCGCGGTGTGGGTCGCGTTTGGCGCAGATCCGGTTGATCTGATCGAACGGTAATGACGGCGACCGGCCGCGCTCTTCGGAAACGCAGGTGGCCGAGGCCCTGGAGAATCGGCATGCCGCCAGGCCTTGGTCCTTGGCCGCATGGGCTGGTGAGCGGGTTGGTCGCGCTGAACCCGGGCAACGTCGGCGTCGAGCGAGGGCGTCAGACCTTGCGCAGGAGGGGACCGGCGAGGATCGTCACCGCGATCGTGCCGGCCTTGGTGCGGCTGCCGGCAGGCCCGCTGTCATGGCCCCGCTGCCGGCGGCGATGGCGCCGGTGATCCGCTGTCCGGAAAACGCGGGGCCGCCCGGCCACCACCCCCGTCTGCGGGAACCCGGCCTGCGGTGCGGACTTGAACGCCAGGGAACCGGGGACAGCGCCACGCGCTACGTCCTGCGCCCGGTGCCAAACCACACCGTAGCCGGGGCGTCCGGGCTGACACGGCCGCCGGCATGTCCGACCGCAGCCAGGACACCACGGGGATTGAACGTCCAGAAGATGACTGGCAGGCCATTGCGGGGGACGAACCGCACCCCTCGCGATCCGACGGGATCGCGCACTTCCTCGATGGCTTCAAGTGCGCTCCACTCCCATTTCCACCCCAGCAGCGGGACGAGGAATCCGACCGAAACGCCGCTCGCCGTGACCGTCAGCCCCGCGAGCGGCCAGGTGGCCTTCAAGAACGTCGTCCGGAGGCCCCCGCGGAAGTGCCGGGGCGCGACGGTGCCGCTTCCTGCCGCGCCAGATCGGGCGTCCGGCTGCATCTGTACCGCCTTGCGCGTGGGCAAGCCGTCCGCCGCTTGCGCCACGGCCGCCACAGCTGGACGAACAGTACGTCCGGCTGCGTCTGCGGCGCAACGGACGGACCCGCGGGAATAACCAGCGAGCGACATCAGTAAGGGGTGATGGCGACCCGCTGGGCCACTACCGCCGCAAGCTGAGCCGCAGCCGCGGCAGCGGTTACTTTAAACGGTTAAGAACTAAAGATCTGCATGCCTCCATCCGCTCTGTCGGCGCATCTCTCAGCCATTCAGAATCGATCTGTAATTGTTCGAGCTAAGACAATTTGCACGCTTGTCACGCTACGTGAATGCGAAGATCCTTAAGCGGGCCTGTTGCGGGCGCCTGGATCGCTGTCGCGCGGCCGGTGATTTGACCCGCTGGTTACGAGGCGGGCATCAACGCCCGAGGTCATCGTCGCCAGCGAGATAACTCAGCCCAGTTCACCGAGTCTTCCGCCAGTCACTGACTTGGACGACCGGCGTAGCAGCCGTGCTCCCCGTGCACCGGCTGCGGCCTTTAGTGTTGTTCTAGCTTGGCCTGGCCGGCGAGGCGAGCTTCCCTTGCCGCGAGGGGCGGGGCGAAGGAGATTCCTGTAATCGTCGGCAGGCAGGTCCCGCACCATGCCTGGCGGGCTTCCGGTAGGTGGGCGACATGGATGAGCGAAGAGCCGTTCACCGGACGATCGTCGTCCTGGACGTCGAGCGATTCGGGGATCCCCGGCGCACCGATCCCCATCAGCTGGCGGTACGCGAAGGGCTGTACCGGTCGGTTGGTGAGGCGTTCCAGCAGGCCGGGATTCCCTGGACGCCGGATACTCACGAGGACCGCGGGGACGGCATCCTCATCGTCCTCCCGCCCGAGGTGCACAAGAGCCTGCTCGTGGAACTGCTCCCGTCCGCGCTGGTCGGGGCGCTGACGGCGCACAACCGCGCGCACCCGGACGAGGAGGGTATCCGGCTGCGGATGTCACTGCACGCCGGAGAGGTCCGGTATGACCAGCACGGTGTCACCGGCCAGGCAGTCAACTGGGCGTTCCGGCTTGTCGACGCCAAGCTGCTGAAGGCCGCGCTGGCCAGCTCTTCCGGGGTACTCGCGATCATCGCCTCATCGTGGTTCTTCGACCAGGTCATCCGGCATGCCGCAGCCGGCGTCCGGCCCGCCTACCGGCGGGTGCTGGTGCGGGCGAAGGACGACACTCAGCCCGGCTGGATCTGCCTGCCTGACGACACGAGGGCAGCCGCTGCGGCCACGTCACCGTACAAGGGGCTACGCGCATTCGAGAAGGACGACGAGTACCTGTTCTTCGGGCGGGAGAACGCCGTGCGGCAGCTCATGGACGCGGTTGCCGCATCCGCGCTGGTACCGGTGGTCGGGAAGTCGGGGGTCGGGAAGTCCTCGCTCGTGCAGGCCGGCCTGCTCCCGGCTCTGGACAAGGCCGGCTGGGCCGTCGAGACCATTCTGCCCAGGCCGGACCTGCCCATGGCCCTCGCGGCGGCCCTGGCCCGGCTGTCGGGCGCGCCGCCCATCGTGCCGCCGTCCGAGCTGGAAGCCTGGCAGGATTACCTGTCGCTCCACGGCCTCGCCGCGGCGGCCGAGGAGGCCCGCAAGGACGGGAAGTGGGAGCGCGCCGTGATCGTCATCGACCAGTTCGAGGAGGCGCTGGTCCGGGAAAGGGAAAAGCGGCCCGATCCTCCGCCAGCTGGGCGACCTTCGCGACGGGGGGCTCCTGACCGTCGTCCTGACCCTGCGTGAGGACTCGTTCGGGGCGCTGTTCGTCAGCCAGGAGACCTTCGGTGAACGACTGCGGCGAAACGCCGTCCCCCTTCGCGGCATGGACAGACACGAACTGACCGAGGCCATCCGCCTCCCGGCTGAGTGGCATGGGATTGACGTCACGGACCCGCTAGTGGAGGAACTCATCGAGGCCATCCGCGATAACCCGGGCGCGCTGCCGCTGCTGGAGTTCTCACTTGACCAGATGTGGCGGGTGCTCCCGCCCGCCAAGGAGACCCTGTCGTCTGATGAGTATCGCCGGATCCACGGCCTGAACGGCGCGCTGGCTGCGCACGCGGACCGGGTCCTGGACAGCCTGAGCGCGGCCGAGCAGGCGATGGTCAGGAACCTGTTCGTGAATCATCTCACGTCGGCGGACCAGCCCGATGTCCGGCGGGTCATCCGGCGATCCGATTGTGATCCCGGGTACTGGCCGGTGATCGTGCGGCTGGCTGACGAACGGCTGCTGACGGTCGGCTGTGACGAGCATGGCCACGAGACTGCCGAGGTGGTGCACGAGGCGCTGCTGCGGGCCTGGAACCAGCTGCACGTATGGCTCGACGGCGAAGGACCGTTCCGCCGCTGGCGGCAGCGCCTGCGGGAAGACATGAGGTCGTGGCGCGAGACCGGGGACAGCAGGGAATTGATGACCGGAACTCCGCTCGGGCAGGCGGAGCGGTGGCTGAAGGACCGTGAGGCCGACCTGGATGTGGACGAGGTGCGTTTCATCAAGGCGAGCGCCAAGCGGCGGGACGAGCAGGAAAATCACTACCGCACGCTCTACGGGCGGGCGCGGGCCCGGGAACTGACTCACCGGGCGGAGTCGGCTGAGGATCCCGAGCTGGCCCTGCTCTACGCGATCGAGGTGATCGAGCTCTCGCCCGACCCGGCGGCCGACCGGCTGGTTCGGGCCTGCCTGCACCGCGCTGGGAGCTGCCGAGCTCCAGCCGGTTTCCCGCCGCGTCGCCCTGGCGGCGGCCGGCCGGTTCCGGCAGCGCCTGACCCTGGCCGAGTGGTCCCGCGGGCCCGGGCCGGACGGGTCCTGGCTGCTCGGCGATCCGGCTGCCGGCCTGGTCATCAGCGAGGACGGCGAGGCCAGCTACCGGGCCGGCGCCCCGATCGTCATGCCCGGCCCGGTTGTCGCCGCTGCCTGTACCCAGGCCGGCGTGGCCTGCCTGGTGACCGAGGCCGGCCAGCTCGCGCTCTGGCAGCTCGCCGATGACTCGGATCAGGCCGAGAAGCTCGGCGAGCAGAACTTCGGCGTCCCGGTCGCCTGCGTGGCGGTCAGCGACACGGCCCAGCTGGTGGCGGTCGCCCTCGGTGACGACAAGAGCGACGGCAAGATCAGGGTCCTCGACGGGAAAGGCCTCTCCGAAGTGGCGGCCCTGCCGTTCGACGGCTTCGTCAGGGATATCGATGTCAGCACCGACCGCAGGGTCGCGGCGCTGGGCTACGATCGCCGGCTCCGGGTCTGGGACCTGGTGACCCGGCATCTGCTCTGCGAATCGGTCACGGACCTGGGCGTGAGCCGGATCGCCTTCGACCAGGACTACGTAATGGCGGGCGAGGTCGGGACCGGTGCCGTCGGCAGGTTCCCGGTCCACCCGGACCGCCTCAAGTCACAGGCACGGCAGGCGGCTAACCGCGAGCTGACCGCCGCGGAACTGGCCGGCCTCGAAGACCCGTTTGCCTGACCGCCAGGTGTCCGGCGCAGCAGGCTGAGCGAATACGGCTCCATTCGCACCGGCTCGTCCGGCGGCGTGCCGGCACGTTCCGGCGCGCGGGCGGTGTCGAGGACGACCTCCCACGGTCCGTCGTACGGCGGCCCGGGCAGGTCGAACGAGGTCCCTTCGGGGCCCGTGTTGACCAGCAGCAGGAACGAATCGTCCACGATGCGCCGCCCGCGCGGATCGGGCTCGGTGATCGCGGCACCGTTCAGGAACACCGCCATGGCCCGGCCCTGGGCATCCCAGTCCTCATCGGTCATCGGGCGGCCCGACGCGGTGAACCAGGCGATATCCATCCTGCCGTCGTCGTCGCGGACCAGGACCGCCTCGTCAGCTCCCGGCAGGCAGCGCAGGAAACGCCGCCGCCGGAACACCGGATGGGCGCGCCGCAGCGCGATCAGCTCGCGCACGAAGCCGACCAGTTCATGATCCTGCTCGCGCCAGTCATGCCAGGTAACCTCGTTGTCCTGATTGTAGGGATTGTTGTTCCCGAGCTGGGTGCGGTTCATCTCATCGCCGCCCAGCAGCATCGGGACCCCGTGGGACAGCAGCAAGGTGGCCAGGAAATTGCGCTGCTGCCGGGCCCGCAGGGCCAGGATGGCCGGGTCGTCGGTGGGTCCCTCCGCGCCGCAGTTCCAGGAGCGGTTGTCCCAGTACCCGTCCCGGTTGCCCTCGCCGTTGGCCTCGTTGTGCTTGTCGTCATAGGACACCAGGTCGCGCAGGGTAAAGCCGTCGTGGCAGGTGACGAGGTTGACCGAGGCGAGCGGGCGCCTGCTGTCCTGCTGGTACAGGTCACTGGACCCGGCCAGCCTGATAGCGAATTCGCGCAGCGTGGTGTGCCGCCCGCGCCAGAAATCCCGGATCCCGTCCCGGTACTTGCCGTTCCATTCGGTCCACAGCGGCGGGAAGTTGCCGATCTGGTAGCCGCCCTCGCCCACATCCCACGGTTCGGCGATGAGCTTGACCTGGGACACGACGGGATCTTGCTGGACCAGGTCGAAGAACGCCGACAGCCGGTTCATCGTGTGCAGCTCACGGGCCAGCACGGACGCCAGGTCGAACCTGAACCCGTCCACGTGCATCTCGGTGACCCAGTACCGCAGCGAGTCCATCACCAGCGCCAGGACCTGAGGTTGGCGCGTATCGAGGCAGTTCCCGCACCCGCTGAAGTCCACGTAGTACCGCGGGTCGTTTTCTTTCAGCCGGTAGTACGCGGCATTGTCGATCCCCCGGAAGCACAGGGTCGGCCCTTCGTGGTCTCCCTCGGCGGTGTGGTTGTACACCACGTCGAGGATCACCTCGATCCCGGCCGCGTGCAGCGCTTTCACCATCGTCTTGAACTCGTGTACCTGACCGTCCCGTTCAGCGGCGGCGGAATAGCCGTTGTGGGGGGCGAAGTAGCCGATGGTGTTATAGCCCCAGTAATTAGTGAGGCCCTTGCTGACCATGGGGTGCTCGTGCACGAACTGGTGCACGGGCATCAGCTCGACCGCAGTGACACCGAGGCGCTGCAGGTAGCCGATGATGGCCGGGTGGGCCAGCCCCGCATACGTGCCCTGCAGCTCAGACGGAATCTCCGGATGACGCCGAGTCAGGCCGCGGACATGGACCTCGTAGATGACCGAGTCGGGGTAGGCGATCTGCGGGGGCCGGTCGTCCCCCCAGTCGAAGACGGGGTCGACCACTACCGATCGCATCGTGTGCGGCGCGCTGTCCATCGTGCTGGGCCGCAACGCGGAGAACCCGAGCTCGTATCCGAACACGGACGCGTCCCAGCTGACCGTGCCGCGCACCGCCTTGGCATACGGATCCAGGAGCAGCTTGTCCGGGTTGCACACCTTGCCCTCGACCGGATCCCAAGGCCCGCGGACCCGATAGCCGTAGTGCTGCCCCGGGCGAACACCGAGCACGTAGCCGTGCCAGACGAAGCTATCGACCTCGGTGAGCGGGATCCGCGTTTCGTTCCCGGCCGGATCGAACAGGCAGAGATCAACCCCCACGGCGACCTCCGAGAAGAGGGCAAAGTTAGTGCCCCGTTCCTCCCACGTGGCGCCGAGCGGATACGGCGTTCCCGGCCAGATGCTCATCCCGCCTCCCGGCCCGAACCAGACTCTCCCCAGCCTGACATGTCGCACCTCACCGAGCCAGGCGCAGCAACCGCACCCGAAGAACTGCTGGCGCACGACGCCGTCGCTGACCTGGGTACCGGTCGTCACGATGGTGCTGCCGTAGGCGGCCGTGCGGCTGATCGTCTGGAACACGCCGCGGTCCTGCTCCCCCGGATAGATACCGAACGAACCGGTGGCGAGCGTCCGGGGTAGCGAGCTGCCCCGCGGCGCGGCGGGTCCGCCCAACTGAAAAGGTCGTTAAGTGGCCGTTTAATACACCATCAAGAAAGACGTGGCCAACCTCGATATTGGCTCCCTGAGTGAACCTGGCGGTGGCTAGCATGAAGACTATGCTGAAGATGAAGGGAAGGGTACTGCTGGCGTGTTCCATAGCGGCAAGCTTGCTCGCGAGCGCGATAGCCTGGGGAACTCAGAGCGAGCCGGAGGCCGTGATGAGTCCGGGAACGATATCGACCAGTTTGGCTAGCTTCGGCAACCCTGATGCCAATTTCCCGGTTCCGCCTGCGGGAATGGCGGTTAATACTGACCATCCAGATCAGATAATAGGAAATGGCACGCCAACCAGTTGCACATCCAATGCCGTGACCCGAGCCGTCGCCGCCGGCGGCATCATAAAGTTCAACTGCGGTAAAAATCCAGTCACGATCCTGATGACCGCAACTGCGAATGTTGCAAATACTGAGCACTTGGTCGTCTTGGATGGCGGCGGTCTTGTGACGCTTAGCGGCGGCGGCAAGCGCCGGGTTCTCTTCTCCGACACCTGCGCCGGCACATGGTCGACTGATGACTGCGTCAACCAGCCATATCCGCAGGTGGTTGTCCAGAACATAACATTCGAGGACGGCTTCGACGGTACGCACCAGGCCACCACTTGCGTGGCCCAAGCGCCGCAATGCTGGTATGGCGGCGTGGACGGCGGCGGTGCCATCTATGCCGAAGGCGGCCAGTTCAAGGCAGTCAACTCAAGGTTCGTCAACAATCAATGTTATGGATATGGCCCGGATCTCGGCGGCGGTGCTATCCGCGTCCTTGCGCAGTACCAGAACCGGCCAGTGTACATAACCAGTGACACGTTCACTGGTGGCAGCTGCTCTAATGGCGCGGCTCTCAGCAGCGTTGACGTTCAGTGGGATATCCTCAACAGCGTCTTCACTAACAATGAGGCGACAGGCTGGGGTGCGAATCCGGCGGCGAGCGGGACGCCGGGTGGCGGTAGCGGTGGCGCAATTTACAACGACGGCGAGAACTACGACACGCTCATCGCCGGCACAATAATGCAAGACAACAGCGCACGCGAGGGCGGTGGCGCAATCTTCTATGTCGTGAACTCCGGATGGGGAAAATTGACCATCAACGAGTCGCAATTGTACCACAATCTTAGCGGCCAGTTCGAAACCTATACCGGCATCTATGAGAACATCGACCACCGTGACCTCGCTCCGACGATGATCAACTCCAGCGACACCAATTAGAGATCGTCCTAGACGCGCCCCGCCCACGACCTCCGCGTGGATGGCAGGGCGGGACGGTAGCTTTCCCTGAGTGACCCGTGCACCCATCTCGCTGCCTGGCCGGACCGCCATCTTCGATTACGGCGAGGTCATCTCCCTTACGCCGTCAGCCGCCGACCGGGACGTCATCGCCGGCCTGGCCGGGGCAGGTCGCGACCGCGAGCCTTTCTGGCGGGCCTACTTCGCCCACCGGGACGGCCTGGACCAGGGCAGCGCAGGCGTCGCGGCGTACTGGCAGGCGATCGCCGCCGACGTCGGCGGCAGCTGGGACGACGCGCGGGTGCACGAGCTGTGGGCCGCGGACTTCCGCAGCTGGCTGTCCATCAACCCGGGCACTGTCGAGGTGCTCGCCGACCTGAAGGCCGGCCACACCGAGCTGGCGCTGCTGTCCAACGCAGGCCCGGACTTCGGCAGCTATTTCCGGCACGGCCCGCTCGGCGACTTCTTCGCGGCGTGCTACGTCAGCGGCGAACTCAACATGCTCAAGCCGCACCCCGAGATCTACCAGCACGTACTGGACGACCTGGGCATCAGCGCCGCCGAGGCCGTGTTCATCGACAACCGCGAGGCGAACGTCCGCGGCGCCGAGGCGCTCGGGATTACCGGCCACCTGTTCACCGATGCGACCGCGCTGCGCGCCTTCCTCACGTCGCTCTGCTGAGCCGGCTTGGGCCCTGGCTGGTCAGCTCATCGTGAGCGTGAGGCTGCCGACCGCTGGGCCGGCGGGTTCCAGGAAGGCGAACCAGGGGCCGCTGCTGCCTGCCGGCGGGCTGATGGTGCAGGATCCGCCGAGGGCGGTGAAGTAGCAGGCCGCCGGCGGCGGGTTGCCGTACAAGCTGCCGTTGGGCTCATAGAACACCAGGTAGACCTGGCTGCCGCGAGGGTGGTGTCCTGGCGCCACACGTGCGAACACCCGGCACACCGGTAACGGCGGATCGTGACCGCCAGCGTGGTGGGGCGCCAGCCGGGAGGTTCGCGGGCGAGCTGCCGGATCACGGTGTCGCGCACGAGGCCCTCGCAGCCGCAGCGGCGACACCACTGGCCGGGTCCGGACCCGGCACGCGAGCACGGCAGCCGGGTTCGAGGCGTTGGCCGGTCACCTCAAGTCCGAGCTCGCCGAGACGGCAGAACGTGGTCAGACCGGCACGCGTGAACCCGGCAGCGGGGCTCGCCGCGAGCACCTCGACGGGGACCGCACTCGATTGTGAAGGGCCCGGTAACGGCCCTGGAAACCCTCGAACCAGCCTGAGACCTGCTACAGTCCCCGGGGTGGACACCCCGGTCGGCCAGCTGATGAACATCGTCGACGATTTTTACTTCGAACCAAACATCAAGGAAGCGCCCGGCGCCCTGCGCGACTACGACGTTTCTCGCGCCGCTCTTGCGTTCCTGCACCTGCGAGATCACTTGGAGCCAGCGAGAAACGTCGTAGTCGCGCAGGGCGCCGGGCGCTTCCTTGATGTTTGGTTCGAGGTGAAAAATCGTGTCACCGTATTTGGCGTGACGAGCCTCCGTCAGCGCGGCCAGCGTGCGCAGCAAGTCTTTGCGTTCACGCAGGACCAGCCGGGGCACAACAGAGTTCCGCAACTTTGCGAAAAGTTCTCCATCGCCCGCCAAATAGCGGCAATCGAGCAGGGCAATCGCAAATTCCGGATTGGCCTGATCGAGACGGTCTACTTCGGCCAGAGTATGGGTGGACTGGCCGAGTTTCAGGCGAAGATCCCAGAGCGCGCGACAGATCGCTGCCGTGGCTTCCTGGTACGGCCGGGCGTCCTCGGCGCTTTCGAAAAGAAAGAGTAGGTCAATGTCGGAGTGCGGGAATAGGGCACTGCGGCCATATCCACCCACCGCGACGACACATGCATTCGAAGGCCCCGCCAGATCGTTCGAAAAATGCGCGCGATAGAGCCGCGCTACCAGCTCATCGGCGAGGGCGGCCAGCGCGGCAACGGTTCCGCGGCCATCTTGATGGAGTTCGAAATCCTGGCGGACGCTTGCAAATCCGCGGGAGTAAAAGTCTTGTAGTTCGGAAGCGGACGGAGCGGATGACATTCGATTGTGAACTATCGCGAAGGACGATGGAACAGTACAGCGTCCGAGGCAGGATACCATCGGGCGGCCTCGACCGAGTGCTGCAGCGAGCGGCTGGGGGCCAGCGGTATCGCCCCAGAGGCGGGAATCTCGTGGTTTTCAGGCGTGCCGAGGCCCCAGATCACAGCGCATTCTCGCCTCGTTCTTCGTTGCGGATGCGGATCGCGTCGTCAACCTTGGAAAGGAAAATCTTGCCGTCGCCGATCTTTCCGGTCTTAGCGACAGCTACAATCGCCTTTACAACAGGATCAACCAGCTTGTCCGGAAGCACCATTTCAACCTTGATCTTAGGCAAGAGATCGATGGTGTATTCGCGGCCGCGATAGACTTCCGTGTGGCCTTGCTGGCGGCCATGGCCGCGCACCTCGAGAATGGTCATACCATCCACGCCGATTTCGTGAAGCGCATCCTTAAGCGGCTCCAGCGTGGAGGGGCGGATAATCACTTCCACTCTTGTCATCGTAGCGGCTCACCCTCGCTGTGCATCATGTTTCCAGGTTACACCCTTCCTCACCGCGCTGGGAATGGCCCGGCCGAACCCTGCGCCGCGCGCACGGATTGTTCGAGATCGGAAACCCTTTGCTCAAATCCGGCTTGCGGCGAGGGCGTGGCCTGCGCGCACGTGGAGGGGAGGACCAGATACGCGAATCCAAGAAGCAGCACAAACAACGCTACTATGTGAAACCGTTTCCTGGTCAAGAGCTTTCCTTGGTCGGAGGCTTCATCGAGCGATGAAAAAGAATTGAACAGTGAAACGATGCGACAGAACGGACGGCCAGGATTCTATTGGCCGCTCCAGGCACCGTCAACGCCATTCGGTTGCAATGACAATCAATAAACTGATGTAAAGGATCAGTTTTTCGGCGCGCCCAATTGGCAAGCCAAGCGAGAAAATCGTGCGCGTGAAAAAACGCATATGAATTTAGAATGGGCGCCGCTTTCCGGAGCGTGGATTCATGCGCGGATTGTCTGCGGCGGTCTGCCCGGGCCTGATATGCGGTGCCTTTGCGGTGCGGGTAAGCGCTTCCGATGCGAGCGGCCCGGCTGGCAGGTGTACGCCGACGCGAACGAAGCCCGGCTCACGCCTGCGATTGCGGTCGGGGCAGAAGCTGGTTCCCGTCGAGGATCAGTGGCGGGGCCTTCGCCGGTTGGGACCTGTATACCTCGCATGGGTTTGGAGCATCGTTGGCCTGCTTTGTGCGGGCACAGTCGTGATTCGGCAGTCCGCTTCACAAGGCATCCTACGGCGACACCTCCTTTCAGCGGGGCATCAAATTCCAAGCATGTTTGCGGCTACCTAGACAATAATGAGGCCGTGGTACACGCTTCATAACGGCTGGTGATGCGTCTGCATCTGAGAGTTTGCATCATGTCACTCGGTTCGGCGGGCGCGAAACGCCTATGGGGAACGGTACGTCCTTCTTAGATAAGCATTGTGCATGGCGCGGGTTTCGGAAGATGGCGGTTTTGTCTAGAGACACACCAATGGCCATTGGGACATCTACCGTGTATCGCTTGCTCGCGCGTCACTTCGATCTATACGCCGTCAATCACTCCACGCAGCGTGAGCGCCTTCTGCTAAACCTATGAACAACATACCAAATGCCCAGCAGACCCCGAACGCCGCCACCGAACGGCCACGGCGTAGAACGAGGCGCGGATGGGTGTGGCTGCTCGTGGCTGCAATGCTTGTGGCAGCCGCCGTATTGATCTTTCGGCACCGCGATGCCGACGCGAGTCCGAAAAGTGATGTGTCTAACACGCAGAAGGGAGGAAGAAGCGCAGCCATTCCGGCGGGCGGCCTGCCGATCAGCACGGCCACTGCAAAGAAAGGCGATATCGGAGTGTATGTGAATGCCCTGGGCACGGTCACGCCCATCTACACTGTCATCGTTACGAGCCGCGTGACCGGGCAGATTATGAGCGTCAACTACCGCGAAGGCCAGATGGTGCACAAAGGCGATCTTCTCTTGGACATTGACCCGCGGCCCTATCAGGCGGCATTGGCTCAAGTGCAAGGTCAATTAGGCCATGATCAAGCGGTCTTGAACGAAGCTCGTATTGACTACGAACGGTACAAGACGGCTTTTACGCGGAACGCTATACCGAAGCAGCAGATGGAGGACCAGGAGCAAGTGGTCCACCAGGATGAGGGCACGGTACAAAACGATCAGGGCCAACTTCAAAATGCCCAGGTGAATCTCGTTTATTGCCACATTACATCGCCGATCGATGGGCGTGTGGGGCTTCGCCTGGTGGATCCGGGGAATATTGTTCAGGGTGGAAGCACAACGGCGCTGGTCGTGGTTACTCAGCTTCAGCCGATCACCGTAATTTTCAGCGTAGCCGAAGACTACCTGCCGCAGATCCAGCAACAACTGAATCGCGGGAGCCGCATGCCCGTGGATGCGTTTGATCGCTCGCAAAAGAAAAAGCTGGCATCCGGATCACTTCAGACTCTGGACAATCAAATTGATCCGACCACGGGCACGATCAAGATACGCGCCCTTTTTGCCAACCAGGACAGCGCGCTCTTTGCGAATCAATTCGTGAACGCCAGGCTCCAGATTGACACGGAACATGGGGTGACGCTGGTTCCACCGGTCGCCATCCAGCTCAACGGGCAGGGCGCATTTGTCTATGTGCTACAGCCGGACCAGACCGTAGCCATTCGCACGGTGACGGTAGGGACGACCGACGGCAATCAGACAGCGGTGCAGGGCGTGAATCCCGGCGACGTGGTCGCCACCAATAATTTTGACAAGCTGCAAGACGGCGTGAAGGTTGCGGTTCAGAACGGAGCAAACGGCGCGAGCCCAGGCACCAACCCATGAGTCCTTCTCGACCGTTTATTGAGCGGCCTGTAGCGACGTCGTTGCTCATGGCCGCGATCCTGCTTGTCGGCATTGTCGCCTATACACAGTTGCCTGTCTCGGCGCTGCCCGAGGTGGACTACCCCACCATTCAGGTCATCACGTTCTATCCCGGGGCGAGTCCCACGGTGATGGCTTCCGCGGTAACCGCGCCGCTCGAACGGCAGTTCGGACAAGTTCCGGGCCTCAATCAGATGACTTCCACGAGCTCCGACGGCAGCTCGCTCATTACCCTACAGTTCGTGCTCAGCTTGAATATTGACGTGGCGGAGCAAGAGGTACAAGCGGCGATCAACGCGGCGCAAACATATTTGCCGGCGGACTTGCCAGCGCCTCCCGTTTACAACAAAACAAATCCCGCCGACACCCCCATTTTGACGCTGGCCCTGATGTCAGATTCGGTGCCGCTTTCGCATATAGAAGATATGGCCGATACGCGGCTCGCCCAGAAAATCGCCCAACTTCCTGGCGTGGGTGCCGTGAGCATCAGCGGCGGCCAGAAGCCCGCAGTGCGTATCCAAGTGAACCCCACGGCGCTTTCGTCGTATGGCATCAACCTCGAAGATGTACGGACCGCGCTCCAGCAGACGAGCCTCAATCTGGCCAAGGGAAACTTCGACGGTCCGCAGCGCGACTATCAAATTGATGCCAACGATCAACTCGTTTCGTATCAGGACTTCAAATCCGTTATCGTCGCCTATCACAACGGGGCGCCGGTGCTGCTTTCGGATGTGGCGTTGGTGCTCGACGGCACCGAGAATGCCAGGCAGGCGGCATGGATGAACCAGACGCCGGCGGTGATCGTCAATATCCAGCGCCAGCCGGGAGCGAATATCATCCAGGTGGTTGACCGCATCACGAAGCTCCTGCCGCAACTCAAGTCCACTTTACCGTCGGCGATTCAAGTCCGGGTGTTGACGGACCGGACGACGACGATCCGTGCGTCAGTGAACGACGTGGAGTTTGAGCTGATGCTGACGGTGGGCCTCGTGGTGATGGTGATCTTCCTTTTTTTGAGGAACCTCTCCGCCACCATTATTCCCAGCGTTGCCGTGCCGCTCTCGCTGATCGGCACGTTCGCCGTAATGTATCTGGCCGGATACAGTCTGAACAATCTGACGCTGATGGCGCTGACGATTTCGACCGGCTTTGTGGTGGACGACGCGATCGTGATGATCGAAAACATCGTCCGCTTTATTGAAGAAGGCGATAAGCCGCTCGAGGCTGCCTTGAAGGGCGCCGAGCAAATCGGCTTCACGATCGTGTCGCTGACGATTTCCCTGATCGCCGTGCTCATTCCGCTGCTCTTCATGGGCGATATCGTTGGCAGGCTGTTCCGCGAATTTGCCGTTACGCTCAGCGTGACGATTCTGGTCTCCGCGGTCGTTTCGCTGACGCTCACTCCGATGATGTGCTCGCGGCTGCTGAAACATACGCCCGCGGATAAACAGGGCAGATTCTACAAGGCTTCGGAGCGCGTGTTTGAAAGCATCATTGCTTTATACGGACGAACGCTTCGATGGGCGCTGCAGTTTCAGACCGCGGTTCTGCTCATCGCGGCCGGAACGCTTGTGCTCACGATCGTTCTCTACATCATCGTGCCCAAGGGTTTTTTCCCTGTGCAGGACACGGGCATTATTCAAGGCATTTCAGAGGCTGCCGAGAATATTTCGTTTCCGGCCATGGCCGAACGCCAGCAGGCGCTCGTGCGAGCGATCCTCAAGGACCCCGCGGTCGAGAATCTTTCGTCTTTCATTGGCGTGGACGGCACGAACACCACGCTGAACAGCGGACGAATTCTCATCAACCTGAAACCGCTCGACGTCCGCAAAATCAACGCGTCGGACGTGATTCGGCGGTTGCAGCCCGATTTGGCGAAAATCTCCGGCATCGTCCTCTACATGCAGCCGGTGCAGGACCTGTCGGTCGAAGACCGCGTGAGCCGCACCCAGTATCAATACACGCTCGAGGATCCCAATCAGGCGGAACTCAATCTATGGACCGCGAAGTTCTTGAACAAGTTGAAGGATGTGCCGGAGCTGCGCGATGTTGCCACAGACCAGCAGACCAGCGGAATGGCAGCCTCGCTGGTGATTGATCGCGTAACAGCTTCTCGCATGGGCATCACGCCGCAGATGATTGACGAAACGCTCTACGACGCTTTTGGCCAACGAGAAATCTCGACGATGTATACGCAGTTGAACCAGTACCACATTGTCCTGGAGACTTCTCCGGACTTCCAAAACAGTCCGGGCAAATTGAATGATATCTACGTTCGTTCGGCTCTGGTTCCTTCGGCGACCACCACGGGCGGCGGCTCCACTGGCGTCGTCACCGCAACCTCGGGCAGCGGCGGTTCTTCCAGCTCTCCGACTCCGAATGCGTCCAGCGGGGTAGTGGGTTCAGGTTCGGCCAATCCCGCGGCCGTTTCGGTGCTCAACGGGGGCGCGGTGCCCCTCGGGGCATTCACGCACTTTGAGTCGCGAACCGCGCCGCTCTCCATCAATCATCAGGGCCAATTCCCGGTGGTTACGATCTCCTTCAATCTGGCGCCCAACGCTTCTCTTGGCGAGGCTACGAAAGACATTGAAAAAGCCCAGAGGGAAATCGGCATGCCGCTCAGCATTCAGGCGGCGTTCCAGGGGACAGCGGCTTCGTTCCAGGCCTCTCTCAGCAACGAGCCGATCCTGATTCTCGCGGCGTTGGTAACCGTCTACATCGTGCTTGGTGTGCTCTACGAGAGCTACATTCATCCGATCACAATTTTGTCCACGCTGCCATCGGCCGGCGTCGGCGCGATTCTAGCCCTGCTGATTTGTGGATCGGAACTGAGTGTGGTGGCCCTTATCGGCATCATCCTGCTGATCGGAATCGTGAAGAAGAACGGCATCATGATGATTGACTTTGCGTTGGAAGCCGAGCGCAAGGAAGGGAAGAGCCCCGAAGAGGCGATCTATCAAGCGTGCCTCTTGCGCTTCCGTCCCATCATGATGACGACCATGGCGGCGCTGTTGGCCGGCCTGCCGTTGGCCCTGGGAACCGGGATCGGTTCGGAATTGCGCCGCCCGCTTGGCATATCCATGGTGGGTGGTTTGATCTTGAGCCAAATACTCACCCTGTATACGACCCCGGTGATCTACATATTCTTTGACAAGCTCGCGATGAAAGTCTCCGGGCACCGGGCGAGTTCCGAAAGCCATGGGCCGGGAACCGAGCCCGCACCGGCCGCGGCGGACTAGCGATGAGCCTTTCGTCTCCATTCATACACCGGCCCGTCGCCACTACTTTATTGACGGTGGCGGTCGCCCTCGCGGGCGCCGTGGCATTCGGGAGGCTGCCCGTATCGGCGCTGCCGCAAATTGATTTTCCGACGATATCCGTTTCCGCGATGCTGCCGGGAGCCAGTCCGGAGATTATGGCTTCGTCGGTTGCCACGCCGCTCGAGCGGCAATTTGGCCGAATTGCCGGCGTCACCGAAATGACGTCGGCAAGCTACCTTGGTTCCAGCAGCATCACGCTGCAGTTTGACCTGAATCGAAATATTGATGGCGCCGCGAGAGACGTTCAGGCCGCCATCAACGCCGCCCGAAGTTACCTGCCCACGAACCTGCCAAGCAATCCGACCTATCGGAAGGTGAACCCGGCGGATTCGCCGATTTTGATTTTGGCTCTGACCTCGAATGTCTATTCTCGCGGCGCCCTCTATGACGCAGCTTCGACGATCATGCAGCAACGGCTCTCGCAGGTAGCCGGAGTGGGACAAGTGGGCGTGGGGGGAAGCTCGCTGCCCGGAGTGCGCGTCGAGATCAATCCAACGCAATTGCACAGCTACGGGCTTGGTCTTCAGGACGTCAACGCCTTGCTGAGCCGGCAGAATGCCAATCTGGCGAAAGGCCAGATCGCGGATGCCCACACGACCGCGGACATTACCGCGAACGATCAGCTTCTAAAGGCTGAATACTACCGGCCGCTGATCGTTGGTTATCGCAATGGAGCCGCTATCCAGCTCTCCGATGTAGCGGACGTTGAGGATTCCACGGAGAACATACGCACCGCGGGGTTCGTCAACGGTAAGCCCAGCGTCTCTCTGATTATTTTCCGCCAGCCGGGCGCAAATATTATTGATACGGTGGATCACATCTATGACGCGCTTCCGTCCCTCAAGGCCTCGATTCCCGCCGCGATTGACGTCACGGTTGTGGTGGACCGAACGACCACGATCCGGGCCTCGGTGCACGACGTCGAAATCACGCTCTCGATCTCCATCGTGCTTGTGATCCTGGTTGTCTTCGTTTTCCTTCGCAACGTCCGCGCCACGTTGATTCCTAGCGTCGCGGTTCCCGTCTCTCTGATTGGGACGTTTGGCGTGATGTATCTGGCCGGCTTCAGTATTGACAACCTGTCGTTGATGGCCCTTACGATTTCGGCGGGGTTTGTGGTGGATGACGCCATCGTGGTGATCGAGAACATCTCCCGTTATCTCGAACAGGGCATGCGGCCGATGGAGGCGGCGCTAAAAGGCGCGTCTGAAATCGGCTTCACGGTGCTGACCATCAGTCTCTCGCTGGTCGCCGTCTTCATTCCGATTCTGCTGATGGGAGGAATTGTGGGGCGGCTGTTCCGTGAGTTTGCCGTGACGCTATCGGCGGCGATCATAGTTTCGCTGGCCGTCTCTCTGACGACGACGCCGATGATGTGCTCCAGGCTTCTCAAGCACCGGGACCAGCAGGAGCACGGGCGCGTCTACCGCGCGAGCGAGAAGTTCTTTGCCTGGATGCTGAACACCTACGACTACACGTTGAAATGGGTTCTGGGGCATGCACCGCTGGTGCTCGTGATTCTTCTACTCACCGTCGCGTTGAACGTCTTTCTCCTGATTATCGTCCCCAAAGGCTTTTTCCCGCAGCAGGACAACGGAACGATCTACGGCGGCATTCAAGCCGAGCAGGATATTTCGTTTCAGGAGATGCAAAAGCTTACGCTGCGCTTCGTAAACATCATTCGGAGCGATCCGGCCGTGGCGAACGTCACGGCCTCAACCGGTGGCAGCGGCTTCGGCAACGCCTCCGTGAATACTGGAAATGTGTATATGGGGCTGAAACCGCTGAGCCAGCGGAAGGCAAATGCGAGCCAGATCATCAATCGTCTTCGTCCCAAACTGATGTCCGTGCCGGGCGCCACGGTATTCTTGCAGGCTGGGCAGGACCTGCGCATCGGTGGCCGGTCCGGCAACGCGCAATACCAGTACACTATTCAGAGTGACAACCTGGATGACCTTGTGAAGTGGGGGCCGACCCTCCTTCAGAAAATGAAGAAACTCTCCGGGTTGACGGACGTAAACACCGACCAGCAGAATAGCGGGCTCCAGGCGTCTCTGGTGTATGACCGGCCGACCGCATCGCGGCTCGGAATTACACCGCAGCAGATTGATAACACGCTGTACGAGGCTTTCGGCCAAGCGCAGGTGTCCACCATGGATACACCGCTGAACCAGTACCACGTTGTGATGGAGGTGGCTCCGCCATTCTGGCAAAGCCCCGCCGGATTGGACGATATCTATGTCCATCCCGCGGCCGGTGGCGAAGTGCCCCTCAGCGCGATCACGCATTTCGAAGAGAAGACCGCGCCACTCGCCGTGAACCACCAGGGCCAATTTCCTTCGGTGACGGTCTCTTTCAACCTGGCGCCGGGCGTTTCCCTGAGCGAGGCAGCAGCCTCCATCGTACAGATGGAGCGGCAAATCGGGATGCCGGAATCCATTCACGGAATGTTTGCGGGCACGTTGCAGGCGTTTCAATCGTCTCTGGCGACCGAGCCGTATCTGATCCTTGCGGCGCTGCTTGCTGTGTACATCGTGCTGGGCATTCTTTACGAAAGCTACGTTCACCCGATTACGATTCTTTCGACGCTGCCTTCCGCGGGCGTGGGCGCCGTCCTGGCGTTGTTGATGACGCACACGGACCTGAGCGTGATCGCGCTGATCGGGATCATCCTGCTGATTGGTATCGTGAAGAAAAATGCTATTCTCATGATTGATTTTGCGCTCGCGGCAGAGCGCAACGAAGGCAAGAGTTCGGCGGAGGCGATCTATCAAGCGTGCCTGCTGCGGTTCCGGCCGATCCTGATGACGACCATGGCCGCCCTTTTCGGAGCGCTGCCCCTGGCGCTGGGCCGTGGGACCGGAGCGGAGCTGCGGCGGCCGCTGGGGATCGCTATCGTAGGCGGACTGATTGTCAGCCAGATGCTGACGCTATACACGACGCCAGTCGTTTATCTCTATCTGGACCGTCTGCAAGTCCGTGTACAGGGACGCAAACGGTTTGCGGGCGCGGCCCCTCAGGAGTCCATGGGATGAGTTTGGGAAAACCACTTAGGGATCGCTCGCCGATGATGTTTCGTTATTTGAGTCGCGGGCCGGGAAAAGCGGAGTGGCGGCGAGCCGGCGAATCCCTGGCACTGTTGGTTTCTGTTGCCGGAATGCTCCTTTCCGGCGGATGCAACGTGGGGCCCAAGTATCAGCGGGCTTCCGTGGACACGCCGCCTGCGTACAAGGAAATAGCTGGCTGGAAAACCGCGCAACCGCAAGATGACACGCTTCGCGGAAAATGGTGGGAAATATTCAACGACCCGGAGTTGACCTCGCTCGAAGATCAGGTCAACGTATCGAACCAGAACATCAAGTCAGCGGAAGCGAGCTTCCTCGAGGCGCGAGCGATCGTTAAACAAGCCCGATCGCAGCTCTTCCCGACGGTCACGACTTCGCCGAGCATTACTGCGGAGCGGCAGCCTTCTAATAGCGCAATTGTGACGTCCACGACAGGCACTGGGTCCGGTTCTACGGGCACCGGGTCGTCCTCCTCAGGAACCTTTGTAAACTATTCCTTGCCGTTCGACGCTTCCTACCAGGTGGACCTCTGGGGCCGCATTCGCAATCAGGTGAAGGAAGATATCTATACTGCGCAGTCGTCCGCTGCCGACCTCCAGAATGTACGCCTGACCGCGCAGGCCGAAGTCGCCGTGGACTATTTTGAGATCCGCGCGCAGGACGCGCAGAAACAGCTCTTGGACGCTACGGTGAAAGCCTATCAGGATTCGGTGGACCTCACGAAGGTTCTCTACGAGACGGGTATTGATTCGGACGAGGACGTCGCCGAAGCGGAAACGCAACTCGACACGACCCAGGCGCAGGACACTGATCTCGGCATTTTGCGGGCGCAATACGAGCACGCGATTGCGCTATTGGTTGGCAAGCCCGCGGGATCATTCTCTATTGCGGTCGAGCCGCTCAAAGCAGCACCTCCGGCGATCCCTGTGGGCGTTCCTTCGCAGCTCTTGGAAAGGCGCCCGGATGTGGCTGCGGCGGAGCGAAGCATGGCTGCGGCCAACGCGCAAATTGGCGTGGCGCGGGCCGCATATTTCCCTACGCTGACCCTGAGCGCCGCCGCCGGCCTCGAAAGCGATGCGATCACCACCTGGTTTACCTGGCCGAGCCGTTTCTTTTCTGTCGGTCCGCAATTGGCGGAAACTCTTTTTGACGCCGGTCTTCGGAGGGCCACCGTCGAGCAATATCGCGCAGCGTACGACCAGACCACAGCCAGCTACCGGCAGACTGTGTTGACCGCGTTTCAGCAAGTGGAAGACAACATCGCCGAGTTGCGAATCCTATCGCAGGAGATTCAGCAGCAGGATACTGCGGTCAACGCAGCACAGAGGACACTGGGGCTCGCAACCGACCGCTACCGGCTGGGAATTGACAGTTACCTCAACGTGATTACGGCTCAGACTACTCTAGTGACCAACCAGCGCACGGCCTTGACCCTTCGCATGGAGCAAATGACGTCGAGCGTTCAACTGATCGAGGCGCTCGGAGGTGGCTGGAATGCATCGCAACTCCCGTCGTCGGCCTCAATGATCGCAAAGCCATAGGGAGCGCAGCGCAGATCCCTTCCGGAACGGCACGAGGGATATTTGCTCTTATACGGCGAGGTGTTTGCGCATTGCGGCGTCAAGCGCTCGCTTCTCGTTCGCCTTGAGGGGACGGGAAACGCCCTTTGGCAGCTCGCCGAGCTCCAGCGGTCCGATGGCCACGCGCACCAGTCGTAGCACCTCGATTTGCACCGCCTCCAGCATCCGGCGAATCTGGCGGTTCTTTCCTTCGTCGAGCACGATAACGAGCCACGAATTTCGCTCGCCCTCGCGCAGGACTTGGGCACTCTTGGGGCACAGGTAATCGCCATCCTTCATCCGAAGGCCTTTGTTGAGATTTTCGAGGAGCTTTGCGTCCGCCAAAGAGGCGATCTGCACGTGATACGTCTTATCGAGATGCGTTTCAGGCGCGGTGATGCGCGCGGCCCACTCGGAATCGTTCGTGAGCAGGAGCAGCCCTTCGCTGGCCTTGTCCAAGCGGCCCACAGGAGCGATCCACGGCAATCCTTTGTCGAGACACGAATAGACTGTGTCGCGGCCCTTTTCGTCGGAGGCTGTGGTAATTATTCCACGCGGCTTGTTCAGCACGAGATAGATTTTGTTAGCGGAGCCGGCAGCCTGGCCGTCCACCTCGATGCGATCACGCCGCATTTGCACGGGCGCTTCCGGATCGCAGCGTGTTACACCGTTGAGCCGCACGCGTCCTGCCCGGATCAATTCGAATGCCTGCGAACGCGAGCAGTAGCCTAATTTCGAAAGCGCCCGCGCCAAGCCAACTCGCTTGGATTCACCGGCACTATTTTGTCTGGACATCGGTGTTGTGCTGAATCTTCCGCTCAACAGACTCGCCCCAAGCCGCCGCCGACTAATTCGGCGAATGGACTTCGTTGAGCACGGGCTTCGTGATGCCGCGGAGCGTGTGATGGGCGTGAGTGGTCAGATCGAAGACGATCACTTCGTTCTCGCCTTCACGCAGCCAGGGTGCAGGCAGGTACAACGTTTTCTGCGGGCCGATGCTCCAGATGCGGCCAAGGCAGTGTCCATTGATCCAGATTACGCCTTTGCCCCAACCCCGTGTGTCGAGAAAGGTGTCGCCCAGCGTTGCCAGAGAGAATGTGCCGCGATAGAAAGCCGGGCCGTCCGGGGCGCCGGTAGAGTAGCTGAGCTGCGATGGAGCTTCCATGGGCAAGGGATATACCTGCCAACCCGTCAACTCATCGCCGCCAAGTGTCACCGATTGCGTGATGCCTTTGCGCTCGTCGCGCAGGGGTTTTGCAAAATTAATGCGGCCTGTATTCTCCACCAGAATATCGAGCGTCACATCGCCACCGGGAACATTGAGCTGCATTTCGCTCTGGCCGAGACGGCGATCGAGCCTGCTCACCGGGCGCTCATTCAGAAAGATCACCGCATAATCGTGGATCTCCGTTAGCTTCAGCGCGCCACGGATCGGGCCGTGCAGCACTGTGCGATAGAGGATGTACCCGTAGGATTGCCCAAAGGACTCCATTCCGCGCGGGTATTCGGTGGCAATCGGTGCGGGCAGATTGGCCCAGAGCGGCGCGGACCGCTCAAGTTGGAATTTCGGGATCGACACAATCGGCGTGGCCGGCGGCAACTCCGGTGGCGGAGTGCTTCCTGCGGGTCGATGCTTCTGGAGCACCTCGCGGAAAGCGAAGTACTTTTTTGTCGGCCGCCCAGCTTCATCGAGCGGGGCGTCGTAATCGTAGCTGGTTGTTTGGGGCGCGTAGCCTTCTTTCGTGGCGTTCGCGCCATTCATGAAGCCAAACGAAGTTCCGCCGTGAAACATGTAGAGGCTGATCGAATATCCCTGATCGAGGATCCACGCGATCTCGCGTGTCTGCTTTGCGCCGTCGGTCTTGTTGTGTGGTTTGCCCCACGCGTCAAACCACCCGTCCCAGTATTCGCCCGCCATCAGCGGCTGATTGGGCCGGAACTTCCTTAGTGCTGCAAATGCTCCTCCCGCATCGCCCGGACCAAAATTCACCACCGCAGGTAAATCTGGCAGCGTGCCGTCCGGCAATTCCTCCGGCCCATCGGCGGTGTAGAGCAGGACTTCACCCAGGCCTGCGCGCCGAATCGTGTCCCGAATCGCGGCCATATAATCCTTGTCATGATCGAAAGAGCCATATTCGTTTTCGACCTGCACGGCGATGATCGGTCCGCCTCGCGAATATTGCAGCGGTGCAAGTTCCTCCCCAGCTCGCATCAAGTAGCGTTCCGCGGGCTCCAGAAACTTGGGATCGCTACTGCGTAACACGATGGTTGGATCGGCGAAAAGCCAAGCCGGCAGTCCCCCCAGGTCCCACTCCGAGCAGATATAGGGCCCGGGACGCAAGATTACGTAGAGGTTTTCTTCCTGGGCCATGCGAATGAATGCTGCGATGTCGTTCTGTCCGGTGAAATCGAACACTCCCGGTCGCTGCTCGTGCAAGTTCCAGAAGACGTATGTGGTGATGGCGTTCAGGCCCATCGCTCGCGCTTTCTTTAGCCGGTCTCGCCAGTATTCGCGCGGAATCCGCGCGTAGTGCATCTCGCCGGAGATGATCTGGAACGGCTTCCCGTCCAGCAGAAAATCCTTTTCATTGGTGGTGACGGTGTGAAGTTGCTGCGGTCCGGTGGCCGATGCCGCGGAATGGCAAGCAAAAATCAGAGCAACACACGCGAGCGATCTGAGCACACAACGCAAGCCAGCCTCCGCGCGCGGCCGATCCGTGCCAGATTCACGGGACCACGCGAGGCTCGTATGTTACCTGAAGGGATTCTCGTTGCGCTGCGTTATTCCGACCGCAGCGCAATCACCGGATCGGTTTTCATCGCGTCCCGGGGTTGGGCTCCCGCAGCAACGGCCTGCCGCCGAATTTCGCCGCGCTCAATGCGATCCCGCGCGGCCATCTGCAAATGGCTGCGGATCTCAGCGTCAATCTCGTCACGTTTTCGCTTCCTGTGAGGCCAGAATCGAAATGTCGTCACATCTTCCTCGGATTCATCGCCTGTCTTCATTCGTAACGCAGCGCAACGAGCGGCGCGACGCGCGTGGCTCGTCGCGCCGGGATGCTGCAGGCTGCCAGTGCGACGCCCGCCAGAACTATGGACACCCACAAGAAAGTCACCCCGTCGGTTGCGCTCACGCCGAAGAGAACGCTGTTCATCAAACGCGCAAGCGCTAACGCCATGGCGACACCCGCAGCGCCTCCCCAGAAAATCATTCGAAACGCATGGCTCAGCACCAGTCGCAGCACGTCCGCGGGCTGCGCGCCCAGCGCCATGCGGATTCCAATTTCGTGCGTGCGCTGCGCCACGATATACGCCATCACTCCGAACAACCCGACCGCCGCGAGCGCTAGCGCGATCGCAGCAAAGGTCCCGAGCAAGAAAGTGTCCAGACGAGGCTCGGCCAGCGCGCGTTCGACGTAGAGGGTCATCGGCTCTATCTTTGTAACCGCCAAACTCGAATCGAGCGAATTTACCTGATCGCGGATGGCCGCTCCGATGGCACGTGGATCGCCCTGCGTTTGAACAACGACGATCAACTCGCTGAGCGGAAGCTGCGATTCTGGCTCATACGCTTGCATGCCGGGCTGGTCGCGCAGCCCGGAGTAATGCACGTCGCCGACCACGCCGATGATCTCACGCATGGTGGGATCCACCCCGGTAACCCCGATGCCCGGTTTGATGCGTTTACCGAGCGGATCCTGGCCAGGAAAAATCTTTGCAGCTAGCGCCTCGCTAACAATGATCACGGGCGTTGCCGCCGGTGTATCTGTTGCGGTGAAGTCGCGGCCGCGCACGATCGGAATGCCAACGGTGGCGAAATAACCAGGCTCGCAAACGCCGGTAACGGCTAAGGGCCAGTCTTGCTGGGGCAGCGGATGTCCTTCGATCTCGAAACCGACAACCCATTCGCTTCCCGAGAGGGGCAGTGGGAAACCGCCGCTCGACCTTCGGACGCCCGGTATCGCCGAAATA
The DNA here is from genome assembly GCA_963803675.1 of uncultured Acidobacteriota bacterium. Lineage (GTDB taxonomy): Bacteria > Acidobacteriota > Terriglobia > Acidiferrales > UBA7541 > DASTCZ01. The sequence continues at coordinate 49,239 of CAWDNN010000001.1, forward strand.
CGCCGCTGAAGTTCGTTGAAGAAAGCTGCGCGAGGCCCGGTCTTGTATTGCGCTGAAGGAAGGCTTATGTCCGCCGTCATGACATGTGCCGATTCGAATCCGAGTCGCACGCGCCCCAGGCGGCTGAGCGACCGGCCGAGCAGTCCTGCGCCGACGAGCAACACCACCGCGAGGGCTACCTGCAAGGACATCAGCGCCGCCCGTGTGCGATTCGTGCGCGCTACGGGCCCGGAAGTGCGCCCGGCTTCCTTGAGAGTTTCCGCTACATCGGGCTTTACCGATTGCAGGGCGGGAAGGATGCCGAAGGCGACGCCCGTCGTCACGGAAACGATCAACGCAAATGCCAGCACGGAACCGTTTACGCCCGCCTCCGTCATTCGGGGGATGTCTCGCGGCGCCCAAGCCAGCAGAGCTGGGGTGCCCCACTGGGCCAGCAGGACGCCCAGCGCGCCGCCGGCCAGCGAGAAAACGATGCTCTCCGTCCCGAGTTGTCGGATGATGCGCATGCGCCCCGCGCCGAGTGCGGACCGGATGGCGATCTCCCTGCTTCTGGTCGTAGCGCGGGCAAGCAGCAGATTCGCGACGTTCGCGCACGCCATCAGTAACAGGAACCCCGCCGCCGCGAGCAGCAAGAGCAAAGTCGTTTTGGCATCGCGAGCCATATCATCGATCAACACGATGCCGCGCAGCCCCATATATGAGTTCGTCTCCGGGTATTGTTTTCGCAGCCGCGCCGTAATCGTGTCGAGCTCCGTCTGCGCCCGCCGCAAGGTCACATTTGGCTTCAGTCGAGCCACGGCATAATATTCGTGATCGGCGCGTTCCTCTGATTTCGGTGTATCGCCGCCGGTTTTTCGCATGTCCCTCGCCACCGAAACCCAGTATTGAACCGGATCGGCCTCGAGCGGGAAAGTGAAACCGCGTGGCATGACGCCCACCACGGTGTAGGATTCGCCGTCCAGAGAAACAGGTTTCCCGACGATGCGAGGGTCGGAGCCGAAAACGCTCTGCCACAGCTCGTGTCCCAGAATAACTTGATAGAGTCCCTCAGGACTCGGGCCCGCGCGAGCGACAGGGAAGGAATTTGTCCCGAGGAGCGGCATCACGCCCAGAATTGAAAGCAGGTCCGGGCTGATTCTCGCGCCGATCAGGTGCCGTGGCCGGCCGCCTCCAGTAAGGGTCGCTTCTGTCTCGCGTACGACGCCGATTCCCGAGAAGGAATGATCCTGTTCCGCGACGTCGACGAAATCCGGGTACGAAAATGACCCATCGCTCGACTCGTCGCGCATGTCCGTCTCATTGATCACCACGAGCCGGCTGGGATCGCGATATGGCAATGGGTTGAGCATTACGGCATAGAGCACGCTGAAGATGGCCACGTTCGCGCCGATGCCCAGCGCGAGCGTCAACACAACCGTGATCGTGAATCCAATAGACTTGCGCAACATGCGAACGCCGAAGCGAAGGTCTTGTACGAAGTCTTGCAACCAACGCCAACCCCAAATATCGCGGGTCACCTCGTTCACCAGGCCTACATTGCCAAACTCTCTTCGGGCGGCTTGATCGGCTTGCCGGGAGGTCTCGCCGCGTTCGACGCGCTCTTGCGCGGCCATCTGCAAGTGGCTGCGAATCTCAGCGTCAATCTCGTCACGGCGCTTGTTGCCACGCTGCCAGAAAGCCACGCTACGCCTCCGTTTCCTGCTTCCCTGGATTCAGGATGCCCGCAATGGCTTCCGAAAGCTGTTCCCAGCGCGACCGCTCTGCTGCCAGGTGCCTCCTGCCGGCTGCCGTAAGGCGGTAGAACTTCGCGCGCTGGTTGTTCTCCGAGACCTTCCACTCCGAGGCGATCCACTTCTGCTTTTCGAGCCGGTGCAGCGCGGGGTAAAGCGAGCCGGTGTCCACTTGCAGGATTTCAGCGGAATTGGCGCGGATCATTTGGCTGATGCCGTACCCGTGGCGCGGTCCCCGAACCAGCGTCTGCAGCACCAGCAAGTCGAGCGTGCCTTGCAGGAGCTCAATACGATTCTGATAGCGATCTTTCATCGGCGGAACAAAGGCGGTAGGCATTCTACGGCCAAGCATGTAGCATGTCTACATGCTTAGTGCCGAGCACGCGCGCTGCCTTTCCGCGCCATCAGTAGAAGCTACTGGTGAGAAAGAGGATAGAAGGCAAAGACGCCGCGACCCAGGAGGCGCCAGTGTCCGGTCCTGCAAAGCGCCGTCTCAAAAGCGGACACTGTGATGCAGGAGAAGATCAGTTCAAAGAGCTTAACAGCGGTTCAATTCCGCTCCTGCGTCACGATGTGAATGTCCACGCCCGGCGCAGCTTCCAGAATCTTGTTCATCGCCAGCATGTAGAGGAACTTCCGCCAGCCGTGCACCGCCGTACGTCCAAAAATCACCTGTGTAATATGCTTTTCCCGCACAAATGCGGAGGTCGTCTCCGCGATCTTCTCGCCTTTGAGCTTGACGACCTTTGCCCCTAGGCTTTCGGCAAGTTGCAAGTTCGCGGCCAGCGACTTCTGATCCTGTTCGCCCGAATCGTGGCCGACGTCCACATGAAGCACGTAGAGTTCGGCGTGCATTCGCCGCGCCATGCGCACGGCGCGCGCGATCAGATATTGCGCCTTGGGATTCGAACTGACCAGGACAGCGATGCGTTCGCGAACGGGCCACAACTCGCGAATATCCTTCTCAACCATGTAGGTTTCCAGGCTGCGATCTACCTGCTCGGCCACTTGCCTTAGCGCCAATTCGCGCAACGCGATCAGGTTTCCCTGCCGGAAGAAATTTCGCAGCGCCTGGTCCACTTTCTCCTTTGCGTAAACGTCGCCGCGCTTCATGCGATTCTGGAGGGCTTCCGGCGTGAGGTCCACCATCACCGTTTCGCTGGACATCTGGAGCACCCAGTCGGGCACGGTCTCGCGGACCGTGACGCCCGTGATCGCGCGCACCGTCGGGGCGATGCTCTCGATGTGCTGGATGTTTACGGTCGAGAGTACGTCAATCTTGGCCTGCAGAATGGCGAGCACGTCTTCGTAGCGTTTGCGGTGTTTGCCGCCGGGTATGTTCGTGTGGGCCAGTTCGTCAATCAAGACCACGTGCGGCTTGCGCGCGATCACTCCGTCCAGATCCAGCTCCTCGAAGAGCGTTCCTTTGTATTCGATCTTTTGGCGCGGAACCGTCTCAAGTTGCGTGCACAGCTCCTCGATGCCCTTGCGGCCGTGTGTTTCGACGACCCCGATCACGACGTCTTCACCGCGGCTGTGCCGGCGGATCGCCTCGCTCAGCATGCTGTAGGTCTTGCCGACGCCCGGGGCATAACCCAGAAAAAGCTTCAAGGCGCCTCGTACGGGTTGAGCCGGCGATGCCTCGCTAAGCCACTCTTCGGGGGTCTTCGGCACAGCGCCATTCTCAGTTAGAGACCTGCGAAAAGCTAGGGTAGAATGCGTGCGTGCGCGAGCGACTCTCCACGCGCCTCCTTCAATTCGCCGCGGCCATCATCATCGTGGTGGCGATCACGGTATTGTTCCGCAGGGTGCTGCACCCGAACGCGACCACGGTGGCGCTCACGTTCCTGCTGGCCATTTTTATCGTTTCTACCGTGTGGGGTCTGGCCGTTTCGGTCTTCATGTCCGTCGTTGCGGTACTCGCATTCAACTATTATTTCCTGCCTCCAATCGGTACGTTCACGATCGCCGATCCGCAAAACTGGATCGCCTTGGTCACATTTCTTGTGGTATCGGTGGTTTCCAGCCGGTTTTCTTCCCGCGTGCGGCAAGAAGCCGACGTGGCCTCCGCGCGCCGCCGTGAGATCGAGCGGCTTTACACCTTCAGCCAGAAGCTTCTCGAGACGGGCAACGTCATCCGGCTGCTCAATCGCATTCCGGCGCAGATCGTGGATGTTTTTGGAGTGGGCGCCGCCGCACTTTTCCTCGCCGAGAAGGAAAAGGTCTATCACTCCGGGCCTGCAATTCCGCAATTCGACGTCGACCGCCTGAAGGCGATTCTCGTCCGCGATGAGCCCGTGATTGATCCTGCCGCCGGACTATGTTTCGTCACCGTGCGGCTTGGCGTTCGGCCGATTGGCAGTCTGGGGATTTCCGGCACGGTGCTCTCCCGCCAGACCCTTGAGGCCTGGGCACTTTGATCGCTATTGCCATGGAACGCGCGCGCGCCGTCGAACAACTTGGTCAAACAGAAGCGGCGCGTGAGGGCGAACGGCTTCGCACGGCCTTGCTCGATTCGGTGACGCACAATCTGCGCACGCCGCTGACCTCGATCAAGGCTTCGGTGACGAGTCTGCTTTCGAATCAGGGACTCAACGAGCTGCAAAGCAAGGAATTTCTGGTCATCATCAACGAGGAAACCGACCGCTTGAACCGCATGGTGGGTGAAGCCTCAGAAATGGCCCAACTCGATGCGGGCGAAGTAAAGCTGCGGCTCGCCTCCCACCCTATCCAGGACGTGATTGCAGCCGCGCTCCAGGAATGCAAGGCTATCCTGGGCGCTCGCGAGGTGCACGTCGAGCGTGGCCGAGAATCTGCCGCCCGTCAGTGTAGATTTGCCGCGCGCAAAGGAAGTTCTCATACACTTGCTCGAAAATGCGCACCAATATTCGCCGCCGGCCAGCCCATCACGATCACGGCCGAAGCGGCAAACTATGGCGTCTCACCAGCGTGGCCGACCGGGCAATGGCATTGACGATGGCGACCTGGGCCTGATCTTTGACAAGTTTTATCGCGGCCAGGATCAGCGTTACCTCGTCCAAGGTACCGGCATGGGATTACCGATCGCCAAGGCCATCGTCGAGGCGCACGGCGGCGCCATAAGCGTCACCACGCAACTCGGCCATGGCTCCGTGTTTTCGTTTACTCTTGCCGACCGCACGGCCCATGCGCGCCGACTTCATGAGCTCCGCCACGATTCTGGTCGTTGACGACGAGCCGCAAATCCGCCGGGTGATGCGCACGGCCCTTGCGTCGCATGTCCTACGTCATCCTCGAAGCGCGCACGGGTGAGGAGGCTCTCGAAACGATGCGTCACGAGCGGCCCGACCTTATTTTGCTCGACGTCAATATGCCCGGTATCGGTGGCCTCGATACGTGCCGCGAGATTCGCGCCGCTCACGACGTGCCGATCATCATGCTGACCGTTCGCAATTCCGAGCGCGACAAAGTCAGCGCTCTGGACGCCGGCGCCGACGACTACGTCGTCAAGCCTTTCGGCATGGAGGAGTTGCTCGCGCGCATTCGCGCCGCGCTGCGTCGTGCTCCCCGGCGGAGGCCGTGCCTCCTTTTGTTTCGAACGAATTGAGCATTGATTTTGAAAGCCGCAGCGTAACCGTCCGAGGCCGCCCGGTACGGCTCACCCCCAAAGAATTCGATCTGCTTCGCCTGCTCGTCGCAAATCAGGGCAAGGCCCTCCCGCACCGCAAGTTGTTGCAGGCCGTATGGGGCCCCGATTATGGCGAGGAAACGGAGTACCTGCGCGTCTTCATCAATCAGCTCCGCAAGAAAATCGAAAGCGATCCGCGCAACCCTCGTTACATTCGAACTGACCCCTGGGTCGGCTACCGCTTCGAGGGTGCCCCCGCAGAACCCCCTCAGTAAGGACGACCGCAGCAGGGAACCTGCCGTCCGGCGACGTCTGGGCGCCACGTGCCAGTTCAAAATGGTGCAGCCGCCGCCCGTTGAAACATTGGTCCGAGCCATTTTGAAAGTGTTCCGCTTCAATTCACCCCGCATCTCGCTCTATCTACTGGCACATCTCGCCTCACAGCACTAGCGAGTTTGGCCGCGCAAATGCCTCATGGATTTGGCGATGGCGTAGTGCGTCCCGGGAGCATTGCGAGGGGTGTTTCAGCCCTGGCGCTGGCCTGCCAAGGCGTCGGCAGCGGATTGGTCGCGCCGGGAAATCGGGTCCCGGCGAATGATGTGCGCGCGGGAGGCGCGGAGTAGAAACGATGCTGAAAACCATTCTTTCGACCAACGGCTTGGCCGACTCGCCGCGATTCAGTCATCTGCGGAGCCTACGTTACAGTGTAGCCGCCCCGATTGCATTGCTGATCTTGCTCGCGCCGTTGTCGGTGTCGACATGGCCGCGGCAACAGCCGCCGCCGCAACAGCCGCCGCCGCAAAAGGACCTCACGAGCGCAAGCATCGAAGATCTGATGAACATAAATGTGACCTCCGTCTCGAAGAAGGAGGAGAAGCTCTCTTCTACCGCGGCGGCAATCTTCGTCATCACGCAGGAGGACATTCGGCGTTCCGGAGCCACGAACATTCCTGATTTGCTTCGAATGGTTCCGGGCCTGGACGTAGCCCAGATCAATTCGAATACCTGGGCGGTCAGCGCCCGCGGTTTCAACGGCCGCTTCAGCAATGAACTGCTTGTGATGGTGGACGGACGGAGTGTCTACAGTCCCACCACGGGCGGCGTCTTCTGGGATACGCTCGATCTCCCTCTTGAGGATATTGAAAGAATCGAAGTCATTCGCGGGCCGGGCGGTACGATTTGGGGCGCGAATGCGGTCAATGGCGTCATCAGCATTTTTACAAAGAAAGCCGCCGACACTCCGGGAGCCATGGCCGTCGTTGGCGGAGGGAACGTCGATCAAGCATTTGGAACCGTGCAATATGGCGGAGAAATTGGCACCGCCTCGCAATACCGGGTCTATTTAAAGTATCTCGATGAGGATCACCAGCCGGGTCTCACAGGACAAGACGGAGGCGACGGTTGGCACGAGCTTCGCAGCGGCTTTCGTTCGGATACCACGCTTTCGGCCAAGGACAACCTGACCGTCGAGGGAGACCTTTACACTGTGCGCGAAGGGCAGGACATCGGGTTCTTGGCGTCCGTCACATCCCCCTCGGTTCAATTGCTCGAAACCTTCGTGAATGTTTCCGGCGGCTCGATCCAGTCCGCCTGGAACCACATTTTTTCCGACCGTTCCGACCTGACGCTCCAAGTTTCTTTTGACCGCTATACTCGCAACGACGCGCTGGGAGAGACGCGGAGCACATCCAATCTGGACTTCAAGCACCACTTCCCCTGGGGGCAGCGGCAAGACATTGTGTGGGGCGTGGACTACAGTTATTCAAACTCCGACACCCACGGCGGTCTCTTCGTCTCCCTGAATCCCGCCGGACTGGACATCCAGTCTTTCGGCTCATTTGTGCAGGACGAGATAACTCTGTTGCCCAATCGGCTTTATTTGACCGTTGGCACGAAGCTTGAGCACAACTATTACACCGGTTTCCACGCCTCACCCAGTGTGCGTCTAGCGCGGGAGCTAAATGCCCATCACACAATCTGGGCGGCGATTTCGAATGCGGTCCGCACTCCAGACGAGACTGATGAAAGCATTCGCCTCGACTATGGCGGATTTACGGCTCCCGGGGGCGCTCCGGTCCTTGTCGGCCTCGTTGGCAATCCTGACCTGAAAAACGAAGGCTTGATCGCTTACGAAGCGGGCTACCGGGCTGCCTTCGCGCGTTTCTCGATAGACCTCGCCGCCTACTATAACGACGATTACGATCAAGAAACGATCGAGCCTTTGGCGCCAGTTTTCGAGAGCACACCTCCGCCCGCGCACCTTTTCCTGCCAACGACATACGGCAACCTTATGCACGGGGAAGCGCACGGGTTCGAAATTTTTGGGAACTGGAAGGTTACCGAGCGATGGACGCTCAGCCCTGGATATGCCTTCGAGCAAATCCACATGCATCTCGATCCCGGCAGCCAGAGCACGTCATCCGTGGCCGAGGCGGAGGGCAGCAGCCCGGTCAATTCTCCCCAACTTCGCTCGCATATCGCCCTGGGCCGGCGGTTAGCGTGGGATGCGTCCGCATACTTCGTTGGCCGCATTGCTGACCCGGCCATACCCTCCTATACCCGGCTAGATACGGGGCTTTCCTGGAAATGGGGCGAAGGTCTCTCCTTGAGCGTGGTCGGCCAGAATCTGCTGAAGGATCACCATCTCGAATATCTCGATGTGCTTGGCACGACCCAATCAACGCTGGTGAAGCGCGGAGCATACGCGAAGATCACCTGGATTCTCTGAACGGGAACTACTGATGAATCACGCGGGTCCCATGACGGTCGGGCGAAGCTGCACCGGACTTCGCTGTCTCGGCGGGAAATTCCTTGGGTTTCCGCTCCTTCTCGGATGCTCGATCGCCGCGCTCTTGTGTCTCTCCGGCGTGCCGCGCGCGGGCGCACAGTCTGCCGACGATGAATACCGCGTGAAGGCCGCGTTCCTCTTTCATTTTGCCCAGCTTGTCGAGTGGCCATCCGACATCCCAGGAGAAGACGACCACTCGCTGAGACTGTGCACCCTGGGGGAAGACCCTTTTCACGGCGAGCTGGAAAGTACGGTCGAAGGGAAAGCTCGTTGGAACGCGAACAATGCGCGTAAAGCACTTGAAAGAGACCGATGACCCTAAGAGCTGCCAGATCCTGTTTATTGGCAGTAGCGAGACCAAGCGTGTCCCATCGCTATTCGCACAGCTTGGCACTTCTCCCGTGCTGACCGTTGGGGAAACAAACACTTTCCTGCAACAGGGCGGCATCATCCGTTTTTGCCTGGAAAACAACAAGGTTCGGTTCGAAATCAATTTGGATGCGTCTCAACGCGCGAGCATAAAGATCAGTTCACGGCTGTTGCTCTTGGCGAAGACCGTAATCGGGAACCGGAGTTGAGAACATGGGCTTCAAGAATTTGCCGATCCAGCGGAAATTGACGCTTTTGATGCTGGCGGTCAGCGTCTTTGCATTGCTGCTCGCCTGCGGGGGGTTCGCGCTGTATGAGCGGGCCAGCTTCCGTCGTGCAACCTTTGAGGAACTTTCCGCACTGGCTGAGACTTTGGGTGCGAATACTGCGGCATCCCTTGCATTCAACGACCAGAAAACGGCAAAGGACATGCTCGGGGCGCTGAAAGGTGAGCGCCATATTCTCGCGGCATGCTTATACGACAGCCACGAGAAGATTTTTGCCGAATATCGCCGGGCTGACTTGCCACACAGCTTTCAGATGCCGGCCTGGCATGCGGATGGGTCACTATCCGATAGCGAGTCGCTGATCCTGTTTCGGCCTGTCCTCTTGGGCGGTGAACAGACCGGCTCGATTGCGATCGTCTCAGACCTGAGCGGATTTCGCGCCAAGATTTTCGAGTACGCGAAGATTGCCCTCCTGGTGCTCCTCGTTTCTGTTGAAGTCACATACATCGTTTCGCTGCGGCTGGTGCGTGTCGTGATTCAGCCAATCCTGACACTCTCCGAGATCGCCGCGCGCGTCTCCTCACAAGAGGACTACTCCTTGCGCGCCGCAGTGGAAAGCCATGACGAAGTGGGAACCTTGGTGCAGCTCCTTTAACCAAATGCTCGCCCGCATCCAGCAGCGAGACGCCGCGCTTCAAAAAGCCAATGACGAATTGGAGGCACGCGTCGAGGCCCGCACGGCTGACCTGGTCCGCGCGAAGGATGCCGCGGAAGTCGCCAGCCGCGCGAAGAGCGAGTTCCTGGCAAACATGAGCCACGAAATCCGCACGCCGCTGAACGGCGTGATCGGAATGACCGACCTGGCGTTCGATACCGAACTGACGCTCCGAGCAGAGAGAGTACCTGGAAACGGTGAAGTTCTCGGCCGACTCGCTGCTCACGGTGATCAACGACATTCTGGATTTCTCCAAGATCGAAGCGGGGAAAATTGAGCTGGAGGCCATCGACTTCAACTGCGCGACTGCCTCGAAGTAACGCTGAAGACGCTCGCCCTTCGCGCGGATGAGAAGGGCCTCGAGTTGCTGTGCGAGATCGCGCCGGAGGTGCCGGAGACGTGCGAGGCGATTCCAACCGCCTGCGGCAAGTGATCGTCAACCTCGTCGGAAATGCAATCAAGTTCACGCAGCAAGGCGAAGTTGCATTGAAGGTCTTCATTGACGCCGAGAATGGCGCGGATCGCGTCGTGCACTTCATCGTGTCGGATACCGGGATTGGCATCCCGCCGGAGAAGCAGCGCCTCATCTTCGATCCTTTCACCCAGGCCGATACTTCAACCACGCGCCAATACGGCGGCACGGGCCTGGGGCTGACGATCTCGACGCGCTTGGTCGCCATGATGGGCGGCAAGATTTGGCTTGAAAGCGAAGTGGGGCAAGGCAGCCAGTTTCATTTCACCGTCAACTTGACGACTTCGGAAGAGAAGATCGAAGTGGGCGTCATCGCCCCGCCCGAGGTGCTTCGCGGCGTGCGGGTCTTGATTGTGGATGACAATCGCACGAACCGCCGCATCCTGCAGGGAATGGTGAGCCACTGGGAGATGCGCTTCGCCGCCGTCGCGGATGGGGAAGAAGCGCTGGCGCAGCTCTCCGCGGCTTGGCAGGAAAAGGACCCTTACGGTCTGATCCTCACCGACATGCACATGCCCAAGATGGACGGCTTCGCCTTTATCGAACGCATTCGGCTGAACCCGCATCTTGCGACGGCCATCATCATGATGCTCACCTCGGCGGGACATAAGGGCGACGCCGAACGCTGCAAGGAGTTGGGCATTGCCGCTTATCTACTGAAGCCCATCCGCCAATCAGAGTTACGCGAAGCGATGGCGAAACTCCTGGGCGCGCGCGAGCAAAGGGGCGCAATCCCCCTCATCACGCGGTTCTCCTTGCACGACGCTCGCGAGAAATCGGAAGTCTTGCATGTGCTCATTGCGGAAGACAATCCGGTGAACCAGAAACTTGCCACGCGGCTGCTCGAAGAAGAGGGGCCACCGCGTCACGGTCGTGGGCAACGGCAGGCAAGCGCTCGAGGCGCTTGAGAGGCAGGCCTATGATCTGGTCCTGATGGATGTGCAGATGCCGGAGATGGATGGCCTCGAAGCCACCGCCGCGATTCGCCGGAAGGAACACGCCGATGGACCACGCCAGCCAGTCGTCGCGCTCACCGCACACGCCATGAAGGGTGACAAGGACCGGTGCCTTGCTGCGGGCATGGACGGATACTTGGCCAAGCCAATTCGCACGCAGGAGCTGGACGCTCTGCTCGACAAGTATCTGGCGATACGCAATGGGAACCTGAAGCCTACGATGGCAACTTAGCGCGAGCGTTGGGTTGTTGCGCGCAACGATTCTTGCCACGCACGGCCCGCGGGAGAAACAAAAGTGTCCACAGATAGGGAGCCAAACAACTCGCCAGGACGTACGGGCCAAGATGCCGCCATAGACCAAGACAAGCTACTCAACACCATCGAGCACGACCCAGCGTTGCTGAAGGAGGTTGTGTCTGTGTTCGCTTCCACCTATCCGGCCCTGCTGGCGGAGCTGCGCAAAGCGATTGCGAAGGCTGCGTTTCTTGAGATTCGGGGCACGGTGCACCAAATGGAAGGGATGATGGCAAGCCTGGGCGCCACGAACGCCGTGGTGATCCTGCGGAAAATGGGCGCGCTGGCCCGGCAGAATGAACTTCAACCTCTGCCTCAACTCTTGCAGGACCTCAATCTGGAACTGGACCACGCCAAGATCGCCCTTGAGTCTATTGTGGCGCAGTCGGAAACCGTCGCATAGCCAGCCATGCCGGGAAGGCCGCGAATCAGTTCCGCCCTGTCGCTCGGTCGAGAGCGAGATTTAGTTCGAGAACATTCACGCGCGGCTCGCCCAGAAATCCCCACTGTCGGCCCGAAGTGTGTTTCGCTACGAGAGCGCGTACATCCGCCTCGCTCATCTTGCGTTCGCGCGCGATACGCGGCACCTGAAACTCGGCGGCCGCCGGAGAGATGTCCGGATCGAGCCCAGATCCCGATGCCGTCACCAGGTCAACGGGGATGGGCGCGCCCGGGTTCTCTGCCTGCAGCGCCTGCACGCTGGCCGAAATGCGGTCCACAAGTGTTTTGTTCGTCGGCCCCAAGTTCGACCCGCCCGAAGCTGTGCCGTCATAACCTGCCGCGCCCGCCGCCGATGGCCGCGAATGGAGATATCCCGGTGCAGTGAAGGGCTGGCCGATCAGGTGCGAGCCGAGTGTTTTGCCGCCGGTCTGAATCAGCGATCCGTTTGCTTGTGAAGGGAACAAGACCTGCGCAAGCCCGGTCATCACCAGCGGATAGATGATCCCGAGGAGTACGGTAGTCGCCAGCGTCATCCAGATAGCAGTCAAGAGTTGTTTTTTCATGTGCGTACCTTAAATCCAATGCAGCCATGTAATGAGCATGTCAATCATCTTGATCCCCACGAAAGGTGCGATGATTCCGCCGAACCCGTACAGAAAGAGGTTCCGCTGTAGCAGCGCCTCGGCTCCCAGCGCGCGGTAGCGCACGCCGCGAAGCGCCAGCGGCACCAGGATGATAATGATGATCGCGTTGAAGATCACCGCGGAAAGCACGGCCGATTGCGGCGTCCGCAGCCCCATGATGTTCAGGACGTTGAGCTGGGGAAATGCCCCGGCAAACATCGCGGGAATAATCGCGAAGTATTTCGCCACGTCGTTCGCCACGGAAAATGTCGTCAGAGCCCCGCGCGTGATCAGCAGTTGCTTTCCGATCTCGACGATCTCGATCAGCTTGGTGGGGTTTGAATCCAGATCAACCATGTTGCCGGCTTCTTTTGCGGCCTGCGTTCCGGCGTTCATGGCTACGCCCACATCGGCCTGCGCCAGCGCCGGAGCGTCGTTCGTGCCGTCGCCGGTCATCGCAACGAGTTTGCCCTTGGCCTGCTCGCTCCGGATCAGCGCGAGCTTGTCTTCGGGTTTTGCTTGCGCTAGGAAATCATCCACGCCCGCTTCGCGTGCGATGGCGGCGGCCGTGAGCGGGTTGTCGCCGGTAATCATTACGGTGCGAATGCCCATGGCGCGAAGTTGATCGAACCGCTCGCGCATGCCGCCCTTCACGATATCTTTCAGGTAGATCACGCCTAGCACGCGGCGGTCTTCGGCAACAAGCAGGGGAGTTCCCCCGGCATTCGAAATCCGGTCTACTGCTTCCCGCACTTCGGCTGGGACGCTTCCACCCGCGTCGGAGACGTACTTCGCAATGGCTTCAGCGGCGCCTTTTCGAATCTGGCGGCCGTCCAGATCAACCCCGGACATGCGAGTGACCGCGGTGAAGGGAATGAAGTTCGCCCCGCTCGCACGCAACTCGCGGCCGCGCAACCCATAGCGTTCCTTTGCCAGCACGACGATCGAACGCCCCTCCGGTGTCTCGTCCGCAAACGAAGCAAGTTGCGCGGCGTCAGCCAGCTCCGCCTCACTCACGCCCGGCGCCACAACGAACTCCGTGGCCTGGCGATTTCCGAGCGTGATCGTGCCCGTCTTATCGAGCAGCAGGGTGTCTACGTCGCCGGCCGCTTCCACCGCGCGCCCGGACATGGCCAGCACGTTGCGCTGGACTACGCGATCCATTCCGGCGATTCCGATGGCGGAGAGCAAGCCGCCAATCGTGGTGGGAATCAGGCAAACCAGCAAAGACACCAGCACGAAGAGCGATTGCGGCGCGCCGGTGTAAATCGCCATGGGCTGGAGCGTGACGACCGCCAATAGGAAAATGATCGTCAGCCCCGCCAGCAGAATATTGAGCGCGATTTCATTGGGTGTTTTCTGCCGCGCTGCGCCTTCCACTAACTTGATCATCCGGTCGAGAAACGTTTCGCCGGGATTCGACGTAATCTTGACCTTGATTTCATCCGAAAGCACCCGCGTTCCGCCGGTCACTGCGCGAGCGGTCGCCGCCCGACTCGCGAATCACCGGCGCCGATTCGCCGGTAATGGCCGATTCGTCCACCGAGGCGACGCCTTCGATCACCTCGCCATCGCCGGGGATGAATTCCCCGGCGGAGACCACGACCACGTCACCGGCGCGAAGGCTCGACCCGGGGACTTCATCTGTGCAGCCGCTTGCGTTGAGCCGGCGCGCCATCGTTTCGGCGCGAGCCTTCCGCAGAGTGTCTGCCTGTGCTTTGCCGCGGCCTTCGGCCATCGCTTCCGCAAAATTTGCAAAGAGAACCGTAAACCACAGCCACAGCGTGATCTGCAGCGCAAAGGAAAATCCGGCCTGATGTTTGATCGTGCCGTAGATCAGGTCAACCGTCGTGACCACCGAACCGATCTCCACCACAAACATCACCGGGTTCTTCATCAGCGTGCGCGGATTGAGTTTCAATACCGAGTCCCAGACCGCGCGCGCCACAATGGAACCCGTCCAAAGTGATTTCTGTCCCTGCCGTTTTCCGATCATGGCCTTAGAACACCTTTCCCGCGTGCATGAGCAAGTGCTCGAGAATCGGTCCCAGGCTCAGCGCCGGGAAAAACGTGAGCGCTCCTACGATCAGGACCACTGAAACCAGAAGCCCCGAGAAAAGCGGCGTTGTGACCGGAAACGTGCCCGCGGATTCGGGCACGATCTTCTTGCGCGCGAGGTTCCCGGCAATCGCAAGCACCGGGATCACCATAAAAAAGCGTCCCAGCAACATATCGAATGCCATCGAAACGTTGTACCAGAGCGTGTTCGCATTGATCCCGGCAAACGCCGATCCGTTATTTGCCGCGCCAGACGTATAGGCATAGAGAATCTGCGAAAGCCCGTGCGGGCCGGGATTCGAAATGCCCGCCTTGCCATACGGCGTGATAATCGCGATCGCGGTGAAGACCAATATGATCAGCGAAAAGATGAGCACCGATAGCATCGCCATCTTTACGTCATAGGCTTCGATTTTCTTGCCGAGATACTCCGGCGTGCGTCCCACCATCAGGCCCGCGATAAATACCGAGAGGATCACGAACACAACCATTCCGTAGAGCCCCGAGCCTACTCCGCCAAAGACGACCTCACCGAGCATCATGTTGATCATCGGAATCATGCCGCCGAGTGGCGTGTAAGAGTCGTGCACGCCGTTCACGGCGCCGCAACTCGCGTCCGTGGTGGCGGTGGCAAAGAGCGCGGATTGCACGATGCCGAATCGAACCTCTTTGCCCTCCATGTTGCCGCCGGATTGTGTTGCGCTCGCCTTCTGGTCCACGCCATGGACCAGCGGATTGCCGCGCGATTCGGCCGTGTAAGCAGCGGTCACACCGGCCAGGAACAGCACCGCCATCGCGGCCCAAACGGCCCAGCCATGCCGTTGCGAACCCGTCATGCGGCCCAGTGTGTACGTGAGCCCGGAGCCGATCGAAAAGATCAGGAGAATCTGCACAAAATCCGCGAGCGGCGTGGGATTCTCAAACGGATGCGCGCTATTCGCGTTGAAAAATCCGCCGCCGTTCGTGCCCAATATCTTGATCGCTTCCTGTGAAGCGACAGGACCCTGGGCAATCGTTTGCTCAGTCACGCGTTGCTGGGTGGTCTTCCCGTCCGTCCCAGTCACCTGTACCGTCTGTGCGTCCACAAACGGGACGGTGGTATAGGGCTTCAAATTCTGAGTCGCCCCCTGCGATACGAGAAACAGCCCGATGATCAGGCAAAGCGGCAGCAGCACCCACAGGATGCAGCGGGTCAGGTCCACCCAGAAGTTGCCGATCGTATTCTTCTCCCGACGCGCGATTCCCCGAATAAGCGCGATCGCCAGGACGATTCCCGTCGCCGCGGAGATGAAGTTATGGTAGGCGAGGCCCGCCATCTGCGTCAGATAACTCATCGTCGTCTCGCCGGAATATGCCTGCCAGTTGGTATTTGTGGTGAACGATGCAGCCGTGTTGAAGGCGAGATCAGGCGCGACTCCTGCCAGCTTTTGAGGATTCCACGGCAGCCAATACTGCATACGCTGGATGAGATAGAGCAGCGACCATCGAGACCACGCTGAAGAGCAGCATGCGCAAGAGCGTATTCGGTCCAGCGCATCTCGCTCTTTTCGTCCACGCCGGTCACGCGATAGAGCAGCCGCTCCACCGGGCGCGCGATCGGATCAAGGAACGTGCGTTCGCCGCTGAAAACGCGCGCCATGTAAGCGCCCAGCGGCTTTGTAACCGCCAGGAGGATCAGCAGATACAAACCAATTTGAAACCAACCATTCGCTGTCATGTCAGAATTTCTCCGGCCACAGCAAAGCGGCCAGAAGGTAGCCGAACACCAAAATGCAAACGAACAGCAAGACAGCATCAGCGAACACAGAGAACTCCTACTTCAACCGGTCGCACCCGCGCACGTACGCGAGCGACACCAGAAAAAACACAATGGATACGACTACGAAACACAACGTCACGCGTCATTTCCTTTTCTCCACGAGCCCGCCTCCTCGATCACGGACACCTTCGTTCCTCTTCCCGGGAAAATCCAACGTTGACGCGCTCTAGAACTTGATCAGGATCGACATATCGATAAACGATTCATTCCTGCGAAGATCCGGGAACCAGACGCTGCTGAGTCCGCCTCCGCACAGCCGTTTCCGCTAGCCCAAGGCTCGTCTGCCCGGATGTGACGCCGCTACTGCAGGTGAAGAATTGGGGAGAACCGTTATTTCCGCCTGGGGGGGTGATTCCGCCGCGGCCAGACCAGTACGGCACACTCGCGTGGCGATAATCATATTCCCAGCGGAACGTAACGTATTGCTTGGGCATATAGTCAAACGTGACGGACGAATCCCATGCCTTAAATGGATCCCCCGGATTCTCCGTAAAGTATGGCGAATTCGTCGCCGCCGTAATGGCGCTCTCTCCATTAATCGGCGGCAGAAGCACTAAATAGCGTCCTGGATTGTTGATCTGGCCGCCACCAAGCGTCAGTCCGAACAGGTCTCTGTGGAACCAGAAGCGGTTATAAACCATGTAGCCGAGGAAGCTCTGCTTCGGGCCGCCTTTGTGATTGCCGTGGCAGCTCACGCCGCTGCCGATATTCACATCCCATATCGCCGGTAACGGTGAACGCCATCTTGTCGAGCGTCAGGTCCGGCCGGTCATAATACTTCACTTCGATACTGTTGTCGGTGTGGATACGTTTGCGGTGGGGCACGAACAGATCATCTTCGCCCAGCCCGTAGTTGTTGGAAATGATGTTGATCCAGCTCGTCGGAGTCCATTTTATCTGGCCTCCGAGGCCCGGCCGTGTGGTTCGCCGAGCCGTACGACTGCCAACCATTGATGAACCAGGGCTCAATCTTCAAATGTTTCGTAGGGAAAATCTGTACCCGCACGCCATTGAAAAACCATGGAGTGTTGGAGGAAACGTATGAGGGCTGATAGGCCCAATTATCGAAGTTGTAGTAACTGAACAGGCCGATGTACGACATGAAGATTCCCGCGTCGATGTTGATTCCGTTCAACACGTTGAAGTGATATCCGCCATAAGCTTCCGACACGTAGCGGTATGCGTCGGCGAGATCCCATTGGCCGTGTCCTGGGCTGGCGTCATTCCGAGGCGTGGTCTCGGAATACATGCCGAACTGAGTCATCAGCCTGGCGCGAACATTGTCCTAGTGGAAGTCGCCGCCCACGCCGAGTTGCTCCAACTGCACTTCTTGTGACCGAAAAAGCTCGCTCGACCCGCCCATGGAGTGGTCCGCCGGATGGTTGAAGTCGTAGACATAATCGGTGTCAGTTCTGATTTCTGGCGTAAAGAATGGAGTGTCCCAAAATATGTCCTTTGTGCGAGGGTTGCCGTTGAGCCATGACCAGTCCGCGTCTGAAAATGGCGCTGCTTTGGCGGATGCGGCCGCCGGATCTTTTGTTGGAGTTGGAGATTGTGCAGCTACAGCCGCAGCACCCGCATCAGCTTGCGGCTGGCTGGATGCCGCGGCCGGCGAATTGCTTGGCGATGCCGGCTCGGCGGTTTGACCCGGCGTGGCATTGTTGTTCGTCGAGTTGTTCGCTGCGCTGTTCGCCGGCGCCACGGCGGCCACTGCGGCGGCGGTTGGTTGGCTTGCAAGCCTCGCTTCTAACTCCGCGAGGCGAGCTTCCAGCCGTTGGACCTCCTCGAGAATGTATTTCTGTGTGTCGGTTGCATCGGCGGTCTTGGAGCTTGGCGGCGCCATCGGCTGTTCTGCTGCGGATTGTGCAGTTCCAACCGTCAAATCGAGGTGCAGATTTTGTCGAGCCTCCAACTCGATGGCGATTTTCGACGAGGCGGAAAAGCCAGGTTTGTTTACAATGAGTTCGTACCGTCCCGGCTTCAAGTCCACGACGAAATACTCGCCATTCGGACCGCTCAGCAGGCTATGCGTAACGTTATCATTCACGCTGTGCACGGTGATCTGGGTCTGGGGCAGAAGCAGCCCCGAGGGCGAGCGGGTGACTCCTTGGAGTTGGCACGAGCCCGCCGGTGACAACAGCGCCCGCGCCGCCAGTTCATCTGCCCGTAATGCAGAATCCGCTATGGTCGAACGGTCCTGACTGGCCTGGGCGTGCCCCACCATTGGCAACGCGCCAAACATCAGGAACAAAGCCGCAAGTCCCCTGCGAAATATTCGGTCCATATGATTCCTCGTTTCGAATAGCGATTGTCATTCTGGTGCACGCAATTTCCCGAGCTGGGAAACCATGACATGCGGCCAGTGGCGTGTGTGACATCTGTCGCCGTCAAACTCGCCATGCGACGCCTAATTGAACTGGAGCGGTTTTTTCAGCTTAGCTTTGCTTGACGCGATGTGCTCAACGCATCGAAGCTGACGCGCTCTGAATTGCAAGATTCCGTTTGTGGCTCGATCCGGCCTGCCCTCTAGATTCCCGGCTCGCTTTCTTCGCTGCTCCTCATAAAAGGCAACGAGTACATAGACCAGGAACGTACATGCCAGAAGACACACGATATTGAGTGCCAGCGCAGCCACTGCTCACCCCGACACTGAACTCCGGGCTACCGTCAAGCGGCCCGTTCACGCATCTAAGGGTAAGAGCCCCGACCTTTGGAAGGCATAAGCAGTGTATAAAGATTTTGTAAGGACGCAGATTGTATTGCTCCCAATTGCCAGGTCAGGATCGGTAGAAACATCTGCCCCCTGTAGGCATGCATCACAGCGGCCATATTTCGCTCGGGCTTTAGGTTCGGCTTGGCGGCGCGGTCTAAATTTTACGAATGCATATGCTTATAGGGCAGGGCGCCTGGTCGCGTCTGGAGGAGACTAGCCTGAAGTCAGCAGCGACAGATGTGTTTGTCATCGGGGGCGGGCCGGCTGGCCTTGCGGCCGCCATCGCTGCGCGGCTGAAAGGTCTTCACGTCACCGTTGCGGATGGGGCCACCCCGCCAATTGACAAAGCATGCGGCGAGGGCTTGTTGCCGGAAAGCCTGGCGGCGCTGGAAAGACTTGGAGTTGCCATTTCGCCCGGCGATGGCTACACGATCCGCGGGGTCCGGTTTTGGAATGACGCCAGTTCGGTCGAGGCGCGGTTTCCCGTATCCAGCGGTGTCGGGTTGCGGCGAGTCGCGTTGCATCGGCGAATGATCGAGTGCGCCGAGCGCTGCGGAGTTCGTCTGCTGTGGAACGTCCCCGTCACTGGAATATGGAGCGATGGCGTCGAGCTTGCCGGGCAAGCTCTGCAAGCTAGATGGATTGTCGGCGCGGACGGCGCCAATTCCCGCGTCCGCCGGTGGGCCGGGCTAGGCACGGAGCGCAGCCGAAGCTCCCGCTTCGGTTATCGCCGTCACTATCGGGTCACGCCGTGGTCGGATTGCGTTGAAGTCTATTGGGCGCGCGACTACCAGTTATACGTGACGCCTGTAGCTCAAGATGAAGTCTGCGTCGCCATGCTTTCTCGAAAACCAGGAGATCGGGTCGTGGAGGCCGTCGCCCAGGTTCCTGCCCTGGCGTGCCGCCTCGCGGGTGTTGAACCCGCCACGCAGCAACGCGGCGCGGTGACTTCGATGTGCCGCCTTGCGAACGTCTATCGCGGGCGCGTGGCGCTTGTGGGCGATGCGTCCGGAAGCGTGGACGCCATCACGGGAGACGGCCTCCGGCTTGCATTTCTTCAAGCCGCGGTTTTGGCCGATGCTCTGGAGTCCGGCGATCTCGCGGCGTATCAGTCTGCGCATCGTGAAATCGGGCGGCGCCCAAGGCTGCTTGCGCGCCTGTTGCTTTCTCTGGATCACGATGCCGTGCTCCGCCGTCAAACCATCGAGACCTTTGCCGCGGACCCCGCGTTATTTTCTCGATTGGTGTCTGCGCACGCCGGAGCCTCAATGGCGGCCAACCTCGTAGGCGCGGGCCTCAAGTTGAGCTGGCGATTTCTGACGGCGTAAGAGCCCCACGGTGATGTCGATACTTTCACTTCGCCTCGCGAAACCGGCCGCCCGCGGCCTCCTGGCCCTCGCTGTACCACTCGCCGCCGGCGCAATTGCGAACCTCCGCACCTCACTCCCGTCCGCACAGCAATCCGCAGCGAGCCCGGCGAAACGCGAACTCGTCTTTGCACTCGATGCGTCACGGACCAAAGTGAGTTACACGCTTGACGCCACGGCCCACACCGTCCACGGAGAATTTCGGCTCAAGAGCGGCACGGTTCGCTTCGACGCTGCGACCGGCGACGCGGCCGGCGAGATCGTCATTGACGCGGCCAGCGGAAACAGCGGAAACGACTCGCGCGATGAAAAAATGCGCAGGGAAGTCCTCGAGAGTGCGCGCTACCCCGAAATTGCATTCCGGCCAGACCACGTGCAGGGTGACGTGGCTCTTCTAGGCAAGTCGCAAGTGAATATCCGCGGCATCTTCGAGATTCACGGGGTCGGCCACGAAATCACGGTTCCGGCCGATGTAGATTGCGCAGCCGACGGCTGCCAGGTGTTTGCAAAATGGGCGGTGCCATACGTGGATTGGGGAATGAAGAACCCAAGCACATTCTTCCTTCGCGTGGGCAAGACTGTGGAAATTGAGTTCCAGACAAAGATCCGGTTCGATTCTCCTGCCGCCGGACGGTAAAAAGCGGAACGACAAGACTCGGCATCCACAACCTCTTGCCTATCAAGAGATTATGAGGGTAACCAAAGCGTTCGTTTGGCCCATCAAACAAAACCAGAGTAAGTGAAGCGCAACGGCGTGCGTGCTTACAATCCCACCCAAGAAGCAACAAGACGTAAAGGTCCGGCGCGAAATGACATTTAATCAAAGGAGCTGCGGGCCGCACCTGGCGGTAAACGCACTAGCCTAGCGGACAGCACCGCCGGGTGCGGCCCACAGCAGTTCGTTGCAGCCCAGTTGTGGCGTCCCCGGAATTAGCCGCCAAGAGAGCGAGCGCCACGCGTTGGCGCGGATGCGGGCTTTCTAATCCCCGTGGTTTCACTCATGTCGCAGCGCAACCATGGGGTCTACGCGCACCGCCCTGCGCGCGGGGATGTAACATGCTGCGAGCGCAACGACAGTCATCATGGCCGTGACGGTTACGAACGTTGTCGGATCACTTGGGCTGACCGCTAAAACGCTCCCAACCACCTTGGAGGCCACCAGCGCGCAGGCGATTCCAATTGCAAGGCCGGCGCCGACGAGTAGCCCTCCCTGGCGGAGCATCATTGCTACGATCCCCGCTGGCTGGGCGCCCAGGGCAATGCGGATCGCGATCTCCTGCCTGCGTTGGCTGACCGAATAAGAGAGCACGCCGTAAACGCCAACTACCGAGAGTACCAGCCCTAGACCGCCGAGCGCGCCGACCAGCACGGCGCCGAGTCGAAACATCAAGAGCCCGTTCAGTGTCTCAATCGCACGCAGCATCGGCTGCGCGTCGAATATCGGCAAGTCGGGCGCGAGGTCGCGCACCAAGCCTTCCAATTCCGGCACCATGGCTGCCGGATTGCCGTTCACGCGCGCGACCAGCGTCTGCAATGAAACTAGGCCGCCGGAATAGTGCTGCTGGAGTGGGATATAGAAGCTGGGACCGATATCGCCGGTGACGCCCATAACGCGCGAGTTGCGGGCCACACCCACGACCTCGATGGAGTGCTTCAGTTCGCGCCCCATGGTGAAGTGTCGGCCCAGGGCATCCTGATTCGGCCAGTAACGCTGGGCCATGGTCTGGTTAATGATGGCAACGTAAGTCGAGTTAGCGCTGTCGGCATCACCAAAAGCGCGCCCACTGACAAGCGGAATCCTTAACGTTTCCAAATACATCGGACTTATGACACTGAAGATCGCATGCGGCAGCGGCTGGCCGGGCGCAGGATGGTAGCCGTCGATGGTAAGCGAGTCGGCGTCGGCATAGTAGCTGAGCGGAATGGCACTCGTGAGGCCAGCACGCTCTACACCTGGCAGAGATCGCACGCGGTCGAGCAGGGTTTTGTAAAAGGCAAGACCCTGGACCTCGTTGTAGCCGATTTCGCCGGGATCCATGCTGATATCCGCCACGTCGTGGGGGTCGAAACCAAGATCGCTGCGTTGGGCAACCTCGAGGCTGCGCAGAAACAGGCCGGCGATGATCAGCAGCGTCAGCGAGCCCGCGACCTGCGCGACCACCAGACAGTTGCGCAGACGCTGCTTCCCGCCGAGCATGCCACGCCCAGCCTGGTGCAGCAGCGTGTTCACGTCAGTCCGCGAGACGCGAAACGCCGGTGCGATACCGACGACAATCCCGGTAATGAGCGTCGCTCCGAGCGCGTAGGCAAAGACCCGCCAGTCAAAGCCGAAGTCGAAGCGCAGCAGAGATTCGGTGTGCAGGTCGAGATTGCTGATCATGTAGCTGGTCCAACGGCCCAAGATCACGCCAGCCGCTGCCCCGATCAGGGCCAAAAGGACGCTTTCTGTCAGCAGTTGTCGGATCAACGTACCGCGTCCTGCGCCGAGCGCGGCGCGGATGGCCATTTCACCTTCACGGATGGTGGCACGTACGAGCAGCATGTTGGCTACGTTCAGACAGGCCAGCAGAAGCACCATTATCCCCAAACCGAGAAAAAGGCCGGAGACCAGCAGCGTGGTATTGCCAGGGTCGAGCGTGAGACGCGCCCGCGCCTCAGGAACCAGCACCAGCCGCATATTCTTTTCCACTGCGGGATATTGCTCGGCCATGCGCTGCGCCACCACGGAGAGCGCCGCGCTCGCCTGCGCCACGGTTCGTCCCGGTGCCAACCGTGCTCCCAGGGACATGTTTCTCAACGTGCGATTCTGCATAAAATCGGGGCCGGGTCCCTCGAGTGTTGACATGCCCAGCGGCAAATAGGCCTGAGTATTCAACAGGGAAATGCCATGAAACTGCTTAGGAGCTACCCCAATAATGGTGACCGGCTTGCCATCAACCAGCACCTTCTTGCCGACGATCGAGAGGTCGGAATCAAAGCGCGTACGCCAGTACTCGTACGAAAGAACGATGACAGGGTCGCCGTTCGGCGTCTCGCCCTCGTCCGGAACAATGAAGCGCCCCAGCAGCGGCTCGATCCTGAGCGTCGAGAAGAAATTCCCGGTGACATAGTTCGTCACGATGCGGTCGGCTCGGCCGTTGACGCTGAGGCCATCTATGCCGAGCTTATCCCCGAAAACGCCCGAAAATGCGCCCGGCGTCTGGCTGGCAATGTCGCGATACTCGGGCACGGAGAACTGACTGCCAACGCCGCTATTTCCCAACTGAAACCCAAGCACGACGATCTGCTGCGGATCCTGCACAGGGAGGGGGCGCAGGACCAGCGCTTCCAGCATGCTAAAGATCGCGGTGTTGGCGCCGATGCCGAGGGCGAGCGTGAGTACGGCAACGGCGGTGAAGCCAGTGGACTTGCGCAGCATGCGCAAGCCAAAGCGCAGGTCTTGCAGAAACATCTCCAGCATGGGCAGCCCCCTCCGTTCGCGATAGGTCTCTTTCACTTGCTCGACGCCGCCAAATTCGCGCCGCGCCGCATAGCGAGCATCCTCGGCAGACATACCTCGCCGCATGTTTTCCTCCGCCGCCATTTCCAGGTGCGTGCGCAACTCGGCGTCAAGCTCGGCCTCGCGTCGCTGCTTTCCGAGCATTCCGCGAACTCGTGCCGCCACGATTCGCGCCCAATTCACAAAACCGCTTTGGCTTCTTCGTGTCATCCCGCTCACTCGTGTCGCAGCGCAACCATGGGGTCGACCCGCATCGCCCTGCGCGCGGGGATGTAACACGCAGTCAGCGCCACGAGCGAAAGCAGGACCGCCACGGCGGTATACGTCAGCGGATCGGTGCCGCTTACGCCGTAGAGCAGGCTCCTGATCATCCCCGTCAGCGACAACGCACCGATCAAGCCGATAGCGATGCCCAAGCCGCAGAGCTTGAGCCCCTGCCGCAGAACGAGCCGAAGCACATCGCCCTCCTGCGCGCCCAGCGCCATACGGATTCCGATATCGTGCGTCTGCTGCGCGACCATGTAGGCGAGCACGCCGTAAAGCCCGATGGCCGCCAGAAATAGCGCCGCGCCGGAGAAAATCGCGAGCAGAAATGCGTTGAACTGATGCGGCTTGGCGGAAGATTCCACGACCCCCTTGAGCGTACGTACTCGGGTCAATGGCTGGGCGGCGTCGAGTTTCTGCACGGCGGAGCGCAATTCCGCGGCTAGCGTTTCCGACGGTACAGCCGCGCGGGCCACGATGCTCATAGTTTGGCAAAGACTCGTGCCACCCAAGCTGCCGGAGCAATCCTGGCGGTATGGCGCATACGTGTGCGCTCCCGTAGGCTTGTCAAGGTCGCCCTGTTTTACGTCACCCACCACTCCCACAATGGTCAACCAGGGACTTTTTCCTTCCGCGGGCCCCCACTTTATTCGCTTTCCGATGGGATCTTCACCCGGCCAATAGTGCTTGGCCATTCCCGAGCTGACCATCAGCACCTGGTCCTTCCCCTGCTCCTCGTCCGCCGTGAAGAAGCGGCCACGCACCAGGGGAATGCCAAGCGTTTCGAAGTAATCTCCGAGCACGAGGGTGTGGGACGAGAGGGGAAGCGCGGCGCTCGAAGGCGCGGGATGTTCCTCCACGCTGAAGATGTGGTTCCAATTCGTTTCGGTGGGCAGATCGCTCGACGCGCCGATGGATTCGACCCCCGGCATGTTTTTCGCTTCGCCAAAGAAACGCCGGAAGAATCCCGCGACACGATTGCTGCCCGAATACTGCGCCGATGGGAGGGCTATGACGGCGGTGAGCACGTTTTCCACGCGCGCGCCGGAATCGGTGTTCATGACGCGAATAAAACTTCGGATCAGTAGCCCGGCGCCGATCACCAGCACGAAAGCGATCGCCACCTCGGCCACGACGAAAAAGTTGCGGATGTTTGCGCCGTGTCGCCCGGCACTCTCACCCCTCCCGCCTTCTTTCAAGGTTTCCATCAGATCGGCACGCGTGGCGGAAAGTGCGGGCGCGAGGCCGAAGATGAGGCCGGTCAGCAACGAGAGAGCAGCGGAGAAAGCCAGCACCGTGGGATTGAGGTGAATCCCTTGCACCTGCGGAATGCTTGCGGGCGCCGCCGCGGACAGCAGATGCGTGCCCCAAACGGAAAGGAGCACGCCCACACCTCCGCCCAGCAATCCGAGCAGCGCGCTTTCCGTGGCCAATTGTCGCGTGATCCGTCCGCGTCCAGCGCCCAGGGCTGCGCGAATTGTGATTTCCTTCTGCCGCTTGGCAGCGCGCGCCAGCAGCAGATTCGCTACGTTGGCGCAGGCGATCAGGAGCAGCAGGCCCACGGCGCCGAGAAGCAGGAACAAAAGCGCGCGCACCTCGCTGACCACTACCTCGCGGAATGGCGTTTCGGCGGTTTCGATTTTGAAACCCCCGCTTAAGGCCTCCGGTCCCCACGTCTTCTGAATAGCTTCGGCGACGAGTGCCATGTCCGCGCGAGCTTGCTCAATACTGACGCCTGGTTTGAGCCGTGCGAGAACGCTATAGTCGAAGTTATCGCCGACGTCAGCCAACTCCTCCTTTGAGAATGATATGGGAATCCAGAGATCGGCGGGCTCATTGTGAGGCATGCCACGCGGCGGAAATTCAAACGTCCGCGGCATGACGCCGATCACCGTGTAGGACTGCCCGTCCAGAGTAATGCCGCGCCCAAGTACATCGGGATTGCCGCCAAAATTGCGTTGCCAGAGGGCATAGCTCAGTAGGGCCACGGGAGTCGCGCTCCGGTCTTCTTCCGGGGTGAAAGTGCGGCCGAGCAGCGGCGTCGCGCCGAGCAGCGGAAGCAAGTCGGCAGCAATCCGCGCGGTCTGCACTCGCTCCGGTTGTACGATCCCGGCAAGATTCACGCGCATGCCTAGGAAACCCGCCACGTTCTCGAAGACGCGATTTTCTCGCTGCATTACGAATATGTCCGGCGCGGATACTTCAAACGGGAAAGGGGCGACCTTGGCGATTCGCTCCTGGATCAAGACCAGAGCGGATGGGTCTTTGTAGGGCAGCGGCTGGAGCAGTACGGCGTCCACAACGCTAAAGATTGCGGTGGTCGCGCCGATGCCGAGCGCCAGCGTCAAAACGGCAATCGCAGTGAACCCGGGATTCTTGCGCAGCATCCGGGCGCCGAAGCGCAGGTCTTGCAGAAGAGTTTCGATCACCGGCAGCCCCCTCCGTTCGCGATACGTCTCTTTCACTTGCTCGACGCCGCCAAATTCCCGCCGCGCCGCATAGAGAGCGTCCTCGGCAGACATCCCTCGCCGCATATGCTCCTGCGCTGCCATTTCAAGGTGCGCGCGGACCTCGTCGCCAAGCTCAACCTCCCGCGACTGTCCGCCGAACAAGCCGCGCAGCCGCGCCGCGAAGATGCGCACGCCTTTCACATCACGCTCCCTGCGCGGAATGTAATAGCCGCGCAATGATTCCGGCCACGCGTTCCCAATTTTCCGTTTCGGCGGCAAGCTGCTTCATCCCGCTTTTCGTGATCGAGTAATACTTCGCGCGCCGGTTGTTGTCGGAAACGCCCCACTTCGAGCTGACCCATCCGCTCTGTTCCAGCCGCAGCAGCGCGGGATAGAGCGTGCCCTGATTCATGCGCAGCAAGTCGCCGGAGACTTGCTCGATACGCCGCGCCATGCCGTAGCCGTGCAGCGGCCCCATGGCTTCAAGGGTCTTCAGCACCATCAGATCGAGCGTGCCCTGCAAAACTTCAGTGCGATTGTCCGGATTAGAGTTTTCTAAAATGGAGGCTCCTCCTGTTGGGGATCAACAGGAGAATACGGCCTCTCCCTGTTGAGTGTCAACAGGAAAGCAGAACGCGCGGAAAAGTCACTCGAGTGGAATGAATTGCAACGGAGCAACAAAGAAACAGAAAGCCCACCGGCGAGGGTGGGCTTTCAAGAGGGGAGAATCGTTCAAGGCCAATGCGCGGAAGGCCCAGAACTCATTTCCTCGAGGCAAAGTCTAGAGGAGCGTTCAAGCCTGAGTCAAGAAAATAAGGGACTTAGCGCGCTGTGCATTAAGCCCTTCTATATCAGCGGATTGCAGGGAAATTCACAACGCGGCCGCCGCGATCTCGGCCCGGCGCCCGGCCCAAACAGCCCCGGCGGTCAGTGTAAGTCCCGTGCATTTCCCGGACGGTTCGACAGCCCAAGTTGAAGAATCTCTATCGAATGTGGCCGGTCAAACACTTTCCCCGGGAAAAAAATGTTCACCGTCACGCGAAAAATCGCGAACCCCAGCCCGCTGATGATTGTGTAGACCAGAATCAGCCCTGTGCCGGCAAACGCTCCGATCACATACACAGGCCAAGGCTTCTCATTCGGCAGCGGGGCCGGCTCATTCCACATCACATCGTGGCCATAGATCACTTGTCCCAGCACCGCCGTGGCGTAGGTACCGCGCTGTGACGTGAACGCGAGTGAAACAAGCCCGGCGTTTCGCTGCGCCGTAATGGCCGGATGCATCACCGACGGATTCGCCGAGGAATCGTCCTTTGCCAGCGGAGCAATCTTTGTGAAGTGAGTCGCGGCGAGTTGCTGCGTCGGATACTCGATCACGAGCAGTGTCGCCTCCTGCGTGCCCTTTCGGTACTTGGCTTCGATGGCTTCGGCGCTGTCGCCAAACCCAATCCAGTCACCCGAGGCAAGCGGAGCGAACTTATCCAGCGCCAGCGGCCCAAGCATATATCGCTCGGAACCGGGGATCAGCCCTTCCGCGGGCAAGTGGTCTATGATCGTTGGGAACGCGCGCTGGTCCGCCTTCGGCTTCACGGATTCGATGAGGCCGGCAAGATCGTCATCCACGCGGTGTGGAATCCGCTTGCCCGTCACATCCAGCAGAAAATTCCCCACCACGACTAACGCGCGATCTGGAGCCAGGGCCGCGTACCGCGCGAGCGTCGAAGATCGCATGTCGGGCGGGCGCAAATAGGTGAAAGCGCCATAAGCCGCCGTTGGATCGGCCATGTTATAGAGGGTGACGTGCAACGTGTCACCGCCGCGGCTGTAGTCGCGCTGCTCGATAGCCTGAAAGCCATATTCTCTTAGGAAAGGCGCATCGGCGCCGGAGACTTGTTCGAGCGAAGCTCCTGTAGCGGGCGCCGGCGAGGCCGCCCAGCCGCTGAACCCAGAGGGAAGAATGCCCTGCGCGGACGCAACGCTGCCCGCGAAACACAAGAAGCACAAAGCCAAAAGTCTACGCACAAGAACTCCTGATTGCCAAGATGCTTCTTTAGATGCCGTTATCTTAGCGCTGGTTCCCGGCTGGGGCCAAGCTTCCGGGCCGCATGCCCGGCGTTGCCTTGGCTTGGTTGAACGTGAGGCTATTGATGCTCTGCAGGTAGTCTTCCACGCCGCGGAAAAGGCCCTCCGCGACGTGCTGCCGGTTTTCCGGCTTCTTGAGCATTTGCTCGTCTGCCGGATTGCTGATGAAGGAAATTTCCGACAGGATGGAGGGCATGTTCGCGCCGATCAACACCACAAACGGGGCCTTGCGCACGCCGCGGTCGCGAATCGCGTTGTTGCTGCGCTGCATGCGCTTCGAAAGAGACCCCTGGATATCGGCCGCGAGTTCCTTGGATTCCTCGATCTTTTCGTTCCGCGCAATTTGCTGGATCATATCCTGCAAATTATGCACGCCGCCCTGGGCCGTGGCGTTTTCGCGAGCTGCCACTTCCATCGCTTCCGGCGAGGAAGAAAAGTTCAAATAGTAGGTCTCGACGCCGCGTGCAGCCCGGTCGCCGCTGGAATTGGCGTGGATGGAGATAAAGAGGTCCGCCTTGGCGTGGTTGGCGATGGCCGTGCGCTCTTCAAGCGGGATGAACGTATCGTTGTTACGCGTATAGACCACTTCGGCGCCCGGCAATTGCTTCTCGATCATATTGCCGAGGCGCAACGCCACGTCCAGGCACAAGTCCTTTTCCATCAGGCCGCCGGGGCCGATCGTCCCGGTGTCATGGCCGCCATGTCCGGCATCAATCACAATCCTGCCGATTTTCAGCCCTAATACGCGAGTCAGAGAGCGTTGGCCATCCAGATTGGGCTCGGGTTCCCGAGGGGGAGAGAGCTTCGCCGCGCGCACGATCTTCGCGCTTTGTTTTGCAGGCAGCGTGGGTGGCGCCGCAACCGGCGGCTCGGTGCGAACCGGGCTCAACGGGCTCGTGGATTTGTGCGCATCGGCTGCTTGGGACTTCTTCTCTGTCTTCGAAGTACTTTCTTCCTTCGACGGGGTCGCTTCGCGAATCGTATGCGCCGGGGACGGATCGACGGGCTTGTCCGGCGGAAGCCAAGGCCGCATCCACCGCGCTTTCCCGCGCGGTGGTATCGGGCGCGGAGGATGAGCCGTGCGGCGTCGGACTTGCCGGCGGAGACGGATGCGCGGTCTTTGCCTCGGAACCGGAGGACGGGGCAGCGACGACTTCCGCCGCCGCAGGGATCCCGTGAGACACTGACGAAGGCTTGACGGGCGGAACGGTTTTCGCCGTCAGAGATTGCTCCGGGTAGACATCTACAACCATGCGATAAGGATTGCGGAGCAGAAACACCGAATAATTTTTTACCTTCTCCACTTCCAGCACGATCCGCACCACGTCATCTTTGTTCTGTCCGATCCGGACAGCCTTTACCAGGTCACCCTGCATATGGAATGGGCCGTGCAACGCCGTCCGGCCCAGGTGCGTGGTGCTCACGTCAAAGTAAATTCGTTGCGGATTGCCGAGTCGCGCTGCCTGGTATTTCACCGGCCCGTCCAGGCTGATCACCAACCGGGTATAGTCGGGCGTTGCCCAGGTATTGATCTGCGTCAAATTGGCGACTTTTCCGGACGCGGGGGCCTCCATCTGTTCGCCCGGGCTGATCTCCGTTGACGATGGCAGAGGCACCGGAGCGGCGGCCGATGCCGTCGCGTGTTTCTCGGAATTTGCGGCGCCAGAGACGTGCTCGCGGATGGCTTCCTGCGATTTTGCGTTCTTCTGCGGTTCGCGCGCCGGTCCAGCATCCTTTGTCGGCACCTCCTCCGGCGGGAGCTGTGTGCGCTTGCTGAGGTGAAGCTAGTTCCTTCAGCGCTTCCTTGGCATCCTGCGCGTGGGGAGAGCGGGGATGCAGCTTGAGAAATGATTCGTAGGACTTCTGTGCTAGTTTCCGATCCTTCAAGCCGTCCTGTTCAATTTGCGCGACATCGAAGAGCGCTTCCTCGCGGTAATGGCTGGTGGGATAGTCGTGCAGCAGAAATTGGTAGGCGTCCACCGCTGATTGATAGAATTTTGGGATCGAACCGCTTGCCCATCGCCCAATAAAGGTTGCCCACCATCAGGATTGCGGTGGGCACATCCTGCTCGTGGGCCGTGATCTGGTACACCCGGCGGTAGGCGGTCACGATCTGTTTGTATTGTTCGAGGGTGCGTTTGCTTCGGGAGTGGATTCGAGCTGGTGCGTGCGCTCTCGGCGCGATCGAATTGATCCTCGGCCAAGGCCCGCTTTTCGCTTTCGGATTTGTCGGCGCGGGCGGAGGAAGCCAACCATCAGCGTGAGCGCAGGCGCCAACGCCGCAAAAAGCGCCGCGCGCTTCCAGCCCCGAGTTTTTCCCCCTGCCATCACTCTAGGCCTCAAAGTCTCCGACTTCGCGTTCAGGAACCCATCTCAGTTGTTCGTCCAGACGACCCGGCCCTGAGCGTCGTGTGTCTGGTAGATGGAGGCGGCGGAGCGACCGCAACCTTCGATTGCGCCGTAAACGTTTTCCCCTTGCCGCCAGCGATTCCGCTGTTGTCTCTATAATAGGAGTTCGTCACCTTCCGAACGTAATCCTGCGTCTGGCGATAGTGCGGCACGCCTCCGGCCCGGTCCACAGCCCCCGTACCCGCATTATATGCCGCCAAGGACTTATCGAGGTCCCCATTGTATCGCTCCAGTAACGTCCGAAGGTAGCGAACTCCGCCATCGAGATTATCCTGCGGGCTGAACACGTTCGTCACGCCCATGGCGTGCGCGGTTTCCGGCATAAGCTGCATCAACCCATCGCGCCCTTCGACGAGACTGCCGCCGGGATTGCCGCCAGACTCGGTATGAACCACGGCGCGCACAAGAGCCGGGTCCACATGGTGGCGATCGGCGGTCATGGTACGAGCTGCTCGAGCCGCTCTGGGAAAGCTGTCCGGATGAAATTGCGCTTTGCGTTCCCAGCGCGTCCCTCACTTCAGACGTACGGGCCGAGGGAACAGTTGTGCCGGGGTTAGCTCCAGCGAGCCGCCCTTTCAGGGAGCTCGAGCGAGTGGGGATCGGCTCAGCGTTGATATAGACCCGATGCCCGTGCTCGTCAAGCACCGAAACGATCTGACCGTGCGCCGGGTGCGGCAAGAATAGTCCAGTATCAGCATGATACGGACGTTCGAATTTGCGCGCAGATTCATTGCAATTAGGAGAGCAGGCGAGCGTGTGGGCAGCATCCCAAGAGTCGATTGTTCCCGGTTCCGAAGAACCCAGAATGCGTTTCTGGCGATGCGCGAGGGATTATAGCAATCGGTCTATGACGGTATAAACGAGGTCAAGGGCCATATTTAGGCCAGTTGTGTCTTTTCCGCCAGCCTCGGCTAAGTCGGGTCTACCACCCCCGGTGCCGCCTACTTGCTTGGCGATTTCCTGGATGATCTTACCGGCGTGGAGCTGGGGAACCAGGTCTTTCGTGACCGCCCCAATCAGGGAGACTTTGCCGTCTTCGCCGTGCCGAGCACCACCACTCCCGAGCCGAGCTTCTGGCGGAGCGAATCCACCAAGCGTGCGCAGGGTCTCGCGGCTCGCGTCCGGGACGTTGGCGGAGATCACGCGCACGCCTTTAATCTCGCGGGCGTGGGTGACCAGATCCCCGCGTGCCCTTGAGCGGCCTTGTGCTTCAGGCGTCGAGTTGCTTTTCGAGTTGCCGGCGGCCTTCGAGCAATTTCTGCGCGGCGGCTTCGAGATCGTCCGTGCCCGCATTGAGCGTGGAAGCTAGAGACCGCAGCGCCTCCGCTGCGTTCTGGTATTCCTCGAGCGCGCGAGTCCCGGTGATGGCTTCGATCCGGCGCATCCCCGCGGCTACGGAATTTTCCTCGACGATCTTGAAGACGCCGATATCGCCCGCGCGCGTTCACGTGCGTGCCGCCGCAAAGTTCCTTGCTGTAGAAGCCGCGCGGGGAGGAAGCATCGGGAATGGTCACGACGCGCACGTTCTGCTCCGGGTAGCGGTCTCCGAAAAAGGCCAGCGCGCCTGAGGCTAGGGCCTCTTCGATCGTGCATCACGTCGGTCTGGATTTCGCCGTTCAGGCGGATTTCCTCGTTCACTTGCTGCTCGATGTCGCGCAGTTCGGCTGCATCCACCGGCGCGAAATGGGAAAAATCGAAGCGCAGGCGGCCGGGCTCGACCAGCGAGCCGGCCTGCTTCACGTGCGTGCCGAGAATGTTTCGCAGCGCGGCGTGCATCAGGTGCGTGCCGGTATGATTGCGCTTGACGTGCTCGCGCCGCGCGGCATCGGCCACGGTCGCGACGCGATCGCCGACGTGCAGCGGTTCCTTGGCAACGACGCGGTGCGCGATCAGCCGCCCGACCGGGTAATATGCGCCGCGCACTTCAGCGAGCTGCATGCTCTCGGAGTGGTCATAAAGCGCGCCGGTGTCGGCCACTTGGCCGCCCGATTCGGAGTAGATTGAGCTGCGGTCGAGGACGATTTCCGCTTCCGCCCCGGCCGGAATCTCGTTCACCGGGCCGTTCTTGGTGATGATGGCCTCGATGCGGCAATCTTTGGCCGTCGCGCCGTAATAGAAGTCCGGCTCGGTCTTGAAGGTTTCCGCGAGCTTCGCGTAAACCGGATTCGCAACGTCCTTGTGCGCGCCCTTCCAGGATGCTCGCGCGCGCGTGCGCTGTTCCTGCATGGCGCGCTCGAAACCTTCCCAATCGACGGTGATGCCCGCGTCACGCGTAACGTCTTCGATGAAGTCGCGCGGCAGGCCGTAGGTGTCGTAGAGCCGAAACGCTTTTTCGCCGGGGTAATGGGCAGTTTGCGCGCTACCGCGAGATCGCGGCCGAGCGCGTGCGAATGTCGCTCAGATCCAGAGTTGCTTCAGTCCAATCTCAACGGTTCGCGAAAAGCGGCTTTCTTCCGAATCGAGAATCGCGTTCACGCGCTTGGCGGTTTCCTCGAGTTCCGGGATAAGCGCTCCGCATCTCCGCCCGGACGGCATCGGCCATATACGACAAAAACGGCCGCGGCGCCTCCGGATTCAGCTTTTCCACGTGGCGCAACGCGCGCCGGATGATCTTACGCAGCACGTAGCCGCGCCCTTCGTTGCAGGGATCACGCCATCGGAAATCAGAAACGTCGCCGCGCGCGAATGGTCGGCGACAATTCGCAGCGATGGCTGGAGATCAGGCTTGCCCGGATCAATCCCCGCGCGGCTCGCCGCGGCGTGAATCAGCGGCACAAACAAATCCGTATCGAAATTGCTGATCTTGCCTTGCAGCACGGCGGCCATGCGCTCGAGGCCCGCTGCCGGTATCCACCGATGGCTTGGGTAGCGGATTCAGCGCGCCGCTCGCATCGCGATTGAACTGCATGAAGACGAGATTCCAGATTTCCACGTAGCGTCCGCAGTCGCACGGGAATTTGCAATCCGCGTGGCCCTGATCGGAAGCCTCCGGCCCCATATCGTAATGGATTTCGCTGCAAGGTCCGCAAGGGCCGGTATCGCCCATCGCCCAGAAATTTTCTTTCAGGCCGGGTATGGGTATGATGCGGTCTTTCGCTGCGCCGATGGCGAGCCACAGATCGGCGGCCTCGGAATCCACTCCAAGCGATTTACCTGCGGACACTTCCGCTCCGCCGAACACGGTGAAGTAAAGCTTTTCCTTCGGGATTGCGAACCATGCCGGCGAGGTCACCAACTCCCACGCGAATGCGACGGCGTCTTTCTTGAAATAGTCGCCGAACGAAAAATTTCCAAGCATCTCAAAAAACGTGTGATGGCGATTGGTGAACCCGACATTTTCCAGGTCGTTGTGCTTGCCGCCCGCGCGAACGCATTTCTGCGAAGTCGTGGCGCGCTTGTACTCGCGCTGATCGAGACCGAGGAAGACGTCCTTGAACTGGTTCATCCCGGCATTGGTAAAGAGCAGCGTCGGATCGTTCAGCGGCACGAGCGACGAGCTGCGCACCTCCCGGTGTCCGTGCTGCACAAAATAGTCCAGGAACTTGCGGCGGATCTCGTTGCCAGTCACGCGTCCTCGAAGCGAAGCAGGAATGAAAATCTGATTATCGCAGACTGCGCGCGCGCGCCGCAATGCGAAGCTTAGGCAGAGAGGCAGGGAAGCAGCGAAGCGGGAGAGTAAAGAGGACGACGCCTTACTCGGGAAATCCATTTCCGGCAAGTCGGCCGCGCCGCCTTTTGTGACGCTCGTTAACTCGCGGCGGATCGCATCGGAGCTGAAGCCCGCGCGCAACATGCTGTTATAGAGCGAGGCGCGTTTACGCATGTCCAGAGGGCCGCGCAGCAGCCGCAGCTTGCGCTCGATGCGCTTGCGCAGCAGTTCGCCCTCGTCGGTCTCGGCGAAGACGGCATTCGATGGCGGCCTCGATGTGGCGGTCCGGGACGCCGCGAGCGCGCAGGTCGCGCGCGATGCGGAAGCGTCCCTGCTTGCGATAGACAGCGCGCAAGCGCACGAATTCCTTCGCGTAGCGCGCATCGTCGAGCAGCTTGCCCTGCTTCAGCCGGTCCATCACGCGCCGCACCAGCAGTTCATCCTCGCAGCGCTTCTCCAGCGCCACGCGCATCTCGTGGACGGAATGTCCGCGGCGCATGAGCGCGCGCAAAGCGGCGGGATAAAGTTCCTCTTCGGTGGTCAGCTTGCGCGCGGAATACACGCACGAAGCATAGAAGCAAAAGGGCAGGGGCGCAAAGAGGCAAAGAGGCAACGAGGAAAAAAGAGAGAACGACAGACGAAAAAAGGTGAGGCTGAGGCTACTGGCGGCGGGCCATGCGGTCGTATTCGTTCATGGTGCGCTCCATCTCTTCGCGCGCGGCATCGGCGGCGGAGCGGATTCCCTGGACGCGCAGGCGGAAATCGTCCGGATTCGAGGCGCGCAGCAGCGCTTCCTCAAACGTGATCAGGTTGCGGGAGTAGAGTTCGTAGAGCGATTGATCGAAAGTTTGCATGCCGTACTGGCTGGTGCCCGCGGCGATGGCGTCATGAATCAGCCGCGTTTTATCGGCGATTGATGATGCAATCGCGAATGTACGCGGTGGTGATCATCACTTCGACGGCCGGAACGCGGCCTTGATTATCGGCGCGGCGCACGAGGCGCTGGCTGATCACCGCGCGCAGCGTGGCGGCCAATTGCAGGCGAATCTGCTTCTGTTCGGGCGGAGGAAATACCGCGATGATGCGCTGGATGGTTTCCGTGGCGTCCAGCGTGTGCAAGGTGGAGAAAACCAGGTGGCCGGTTTCGGCCGCGAGCAGCGCGGTGGAAATCGTTTCCAAGGTCGCGCATTTCGCCGACCAGAATCACGTCGGGGTCTTGGCGCAACGCGGCGCGCAGGGCCGTGGAGAAGTTCGCCGTATCCACTTCCACTTCGCGCTGATTGATAAAGCTTTTTTTGTCGCGGTGCAAGAACTCGATGGGGTCTTCGATGGTGATCACGTGGTCGGAGCGAATCGTGTTGATGCGATCCACCATCGCCGCCAGCGTCGTGGATTTACCCGAACCGGTGGTTCCGGTGACGAGCACCATGCCGCGCTGCTCGTCGCAAATTCTCTCGATCACTTCGCGGCAGATCGAGTTCGACGACCGTGCGAATTTTGGTGGGAATC
Source organism: uncultured Acidobacteriota bacterium (assembly GCA_963803675.1). GTDB lineage: Bacteria > Acidobacteriota > Terriglobia > Acidiferrales > UBA7541 > DASTCZ01. The sequence goes on from CAWDNN010000001.1 coordinate 85,280, forward strand.
ACGCGCAAGACCATGCCGACGTTTCCGCGCTGCTGAAACACGTTCACACGAAAGCGGCCCAGACCCGCCACGCCGTAAGCCATATCCAGTTCGGCCGTTTCCTTGAACTTCTGCTTTTGCCGGTTGGTCATCATGCTGAACGCCATGCTCAGCATTTCTTCCGGCGTCATGCGGGGCACGTCGGCCTGCGGATAGAGCACGCCGTCCATGCGCAGATAGGGATGGTTGCCGACCTTGAGGTGCAAGTCGGAGGACTTGTTTTCGACGGCGCGTCTCAGAAGATCGTCAATGCTCAGTGGCATGCGGCCGACTCCGCGGAGTGGTACTTAGGGAAACGTGAACCGTTCCTTACTGACGCTAGCATTGGGAAGGGGAGGCGGCAACAGACCTGGCGGCCTACGTTTCGGGCTAGTAACGGTACCCGGGGCCAGCGCACGGTCTAATGTCAAGGGCCCGCTCCTGTGCTCTAGGCTCCTGCGCGATGAAGGCGGCGCTGTGTCGGCTCTTGGCCTCCTCGACAGAGGTAGAGAGACAAGGAGGCAGGAGGCAAGGAGCCAACGATTGCTCGGCGTAAACTCGGCTCGGGATTGAAAATTGTCCAGACCCCCTCCCCCCTGTTTCTCGTAAATGCGGCAGCAGATGGACTTACAGCGCTCGATATGCGCAAATCATTGCGGAAAAAGCACTTAGGAAACGCGCATTGCGCGAAATTGGGTGCCCGATGCAGCAAACAAAGGACTTAGGACGTCATGTTGTACCGTGATATGCGCTTGATTGCGGGCAGATCGGGACGGCCGGGCCTTCCAAAGAAAATTCCCGAAGTTACGCCTATTATAACATAGAAACGTACTGCCTTCATCAGCTAAACGGTTTATCGCGCGCTATGACGGGGCATAATCATCAGAAGGCCCAAGCAAAGGAGCGGAACGGGATGAAGATTACGATCTCTTCGTGCAAATACGTACATCCGAGCGATATCGATCCTGCAAAGACCGCGGACGCCGACGAGCTGGAAAGGCTTGCAAATGTTTGCATCGTGCGTTCCCGCGATGCACTTACAAAACCCGTTGGTACATATCGAGCTCCATCGCCATGTCATGTCGACCATGTTCACTGGGCTTAGTACAACACAACGCAGCATCAGAAAGATTCTAGGGGCCGGCTCCGGCGACCCCGAAGCCGTTGACTCGTTGGCACTCGCGCGAGTTCAACTCGAAGCCTTATACGGTTTGTGTCTGATGTTCGAATCCGGTGAATATGTTGGCGTCGATCTGCAGGACGGTTGGAGAACCGCTTACGTTAAATTCCTTCTAGTCAGAGAAGAATGCAAGAACCTGCCACGGTTCAATGATTTCATAAATGTGCAAGCTCCCAAATCGCTTGAAGGTCTCCGCACAATCGCCGGTGTGACCGAGGCTCAGAAGTTTACGGTCGAAAGTGATCAGCTCGGTGCCCCGATGCCGCAAGGCGTTATACCAGAGCTCATTAAGAGGTTCCCAACGCCTGGTAAAGTGATTGACACGATTGCATCAGGTGATCGACAGAGAATGTTGATTCGACTTTATCCGGAATATCAGCAGTTATCTTCGATCGCTCATTCGCGATCCGACTCGGGCGTGTTCAGAGCTATTTTTAACAGCCGGTCTGAGTTTCGTCGGTTGTTCAAAAACGATGAGCTAGAGGACGCATTCAAGAAGGACGTGTCGGAAAGAGCCTTCATGATTAGCTTGCTGAGTATGGTGCAGTCTGCAGCGGAACTAGTCGCTTTGTATCCAGGAGATGTCGACCTTCGCGCGGCCGTAATGGATTCGTGGAAATACTTCAGCGAGTCCACTTTGATTGGGAAGACGATCTGGGCAATACGAACTCGGGTGCTCTTGGGTGCGCTTGCGTAGTATGACGTCTAAAAGGAAGAGGCCTGACTATTGCTGTTTTTGAAGGCCCCTCCATTTGTTACCCTTTAAGTCCGGGTCCGGCTGGTTGAACTTTGGGAGAGGCTGATCGTCGGCAAAGACACGGCCATCGTGTTCTGACAGTGAGTGGATTATGTCTGTTGCGCTCATTTGGTGGGCCTTCAGATTGTCCATGTGCGCTTACGCGTGTGCGGCGATGTTCACGGATGCGATTGTTCACACATATTCTTCGGCCCGGAACGCGGGCCTCAGAATGACAGGCGTTTTATGGGGGCGGCCTTTGCGCGCGTTTCGGATCGCCGATCTGTTCAATAGCGGGCGGGCAGTGAGTATGGAAACGAGGAGAGAACCCAGACGGGGGTCTGGGGCGCCTGGCGTGATACAGATGTGCCGCGCTGAAGCGCGGCGCCACATGGGCGGAGGCGGTTAAGCGGCGGAGGCGGGTGCGCTGGGCATAGAAATATGACGAGAGAACCCAGACGCAAATGCGGCGTCTGGGGCACCCGCTCCGCGACAAGCTGTGTTCGGCGATCTTCTTAGCGAACCTCCATCGAATCGCCTGTTTCGTGCTCCTTGATTTGGAACTGGAGGAATTTGTGAATTGCGGCGAGGGCCTTGCGATCCTGGGATGAGATCACTACGCGCCCTCCGTTGGGAGTTTCTTCAAAGGAATAGCTGATATCCTTCTGCAACCTCTTCATGACCGGCACTCCCGGCGGGACCGTATCGTGAACGAACATCGGAATATCAAAGTCCCCGGCCTGAAATGCTTTCGCGATGTGCTGCAGGTGCATCCGAATGCTATCCCGATTGGCAGCGTCGGCGGGATCATTCGCTTCCACCTGGATTACGCCGCCATTGGGATTTAGAAAGAAGTGGTGCGTGGTCGCCGTCTGAGAAAACCCCATACCCTTTTCGCCGCGAGCATTCATTTGTGAATGAGGGTCCTGCATCATGGGGCAATCGGCCATGTCTTGCTTTTGCGTTTTCTGTTCACCGGAAGACTGCTGGGCAGCCACATTTGTGATGCAACCAAGCAGGCAAACCGCGACCGCGATAATTGTGTTTCTCATGGGTGCTTCTCCCGTCTTCGATTGCCGCGAGCCAGCACGTCCAGAGTGAAGCTCTTGGCCGGGCTCTTCGGATGAGCTATCGAATACGTCTCCAACAATCGGGCCTGTTTGCCGCGAGGAGTCTTCACCAGCAGGCGGTCCCATTCGGCGAGTATGGCGCGCAACACTCGCCGCCAGGATTGCAAATCGCGCAGCCGAGCTTCGACGGCGATGAGCTTTTCGGCGGCCAGTTTGCGAACGCGACGGCAGGGTATGCCGCCGGTATCGCGTTCGCGGAAGATGCCAGCCAGATCGTTTACCGAAAAACCGATAGACAGCGCACGCCGTATCAACTGCACGCGAGCGAGTGCTTCTCGTGGAAAAATCCGGTAACCGGCTGCCGAGCGAGACGCAGCGGGCAGAAGACGGCGACGTTCGTAATAGCGCACCGTGTCTGGGCTGACGCCTGCAAGGCGTGCCAGTTCGCCGGAGTACAGGGGCCGATTTGTGGACGCATTCGATCTCACGGGAATAGGCTAAGGGGTGGAATCGGTTCCAGGGTCAAGCGGGATTTTATGGAACCCCGTTGGAGCGGTAAAAGGCTGAGCGTCGGTGAAAATGCCGTCAGCGAGGGTCACGGCGGAAGTATAGCGCGCCCAGCAGAAAGGCCGCAGGTCCACTTCGCTGCGCTCAGTGCAAGCAGGGACCTGCGCTACACAGGCTAATTCAATGCGCGAGCGTGCTATAGGAGGCGCCTCGCGAGGCGGCAACCTGCCATGCGTTGGCGGGGAGCGCCGCGTTGTTGCCGACCCAGAACCTTCCGTACCCTCGCATCTAGGAGAGTCGTACTCTTGTCGCTTGCTATCGGGACCAGCACACTGATGACGGAGTTGGTCTATGAAAACTACAGACACCAAGGGTTGGAGGTTCGTCGCATTTACTTTTGAAGAGCGGCGCAACTACCCCCGATTTCCCTTCAACGCCGAGATTCTGATCAAGACGGCTGGCGCAGCCGCCGCCCTTCAAGCTCGCACCATTGATCTGGGCCGAATGGGCTGCCGTGTAGAGACCGACCGAGCTCTGCCGTTGGGAAGCGCCGTCACGATTCGCATCTGCACGATGTCCAGCACTTTTGAAGCAGAAGCAAGGGTTATCCACGATGGAAACGGAGATGGTGTCGCATTCGAGTTCACGTCCGTTAATTCGAAGCAAACAGCGACACTTTATGAGTGGCTGAACATGCTCACGGAGGAAGCGCCACTGGAACGCTTCGCGACCCGAGATAGGTAGACTCAGAGTGCGGCCCTGACGACCTCCACGGTCTTATTCGGGTCAGCGACCTCGACGATCAGCTCGTTGTAGCGTTCATCCTTCAATTCGATCACGACAGTGTTCTGTGGATTGTGCACATCCCAGAAAACCCGCTTTCCGTCGTGGTAGAAAGTTCCAGCGGTAATCACGCCAGGGAGATTGGTTCCCGGCATTCTCAGCCCGTGCCACCACCCGTGTGCGACGCTTGGGTCTGCGCGAATCCCGGCGACGTGTTGTAGTGGGATTTCCAGGGAACTCTTCAGCGCCCAGAGCTGGTCGGCTCCCTTCACGTGCAACACAAGGCTGCCTTCTGAAATGAGAATCTCAACCATCTAGCCTCCTCGGTGCGGAGCCTCTGCTTGTTGCACGTTGAACAGCCGGGCGCTGTTTTCTCGTGCTCTGCGATCGACTGAAAATCATGGCGTGCCGCGCTGAAGCGCAGCGCTCGATGGGCGGAGCCGGTTACGCGGTCGCGGCGGCCTTAGAAAGACGGGACTGGGCGTGTGCGCTCACGTGCGTGCGTCGCGAAAAGGGGCGGCCACGCGCTCTATTCGTAGCGCAGAGCTTCGATGGGATCGAGCGATGCCGCCTTTTTCGCCGGATAATAGCCAAAAGATACGCCAACCGCCGCGGAAAACAACACCGCAATCCCAACCGCCGAAAGGGGAATGTTCGTCGGCCAGCCCAACGCAGACGAGACAATACTCGACGCCAAAAAGCCAAACACGATGCCTAAAGCGCCGCCAAATATGCTGAGGACCACGGCCTCGCTGAGGAATTGCCGCTGCACATCCTGCTCGGTGGCTCCAACGGCAATCCGCACGCCGATCTCGCGAGTCCGCTCCGTTACGGAGACGAGCATGATGTTCATAATTCCAATGCCGCCGACCACCAGCGAAACCGAAGCAATAGCGCCCAGCAGCAATTCCATTACGCGAACTGCCTGCTCGCGGGCCTGCGCCAAATCGTTGGGGTCGCGAATAATAAAATCATCCGGTTCGTCGGAACGCAAATGATGGCGCTGGCGCAAGAGCGCGGTGATCTGTTGTTCCGCTTCGGGCATGTTTGCCGCTGAAGTTGCTGAAATCGCAATGTTCTGAATCCAACTGATGCCGGAAAGCTTTTTCTGCACGGTGGTATAGGGCATCACCAGCGTATCGTCTTCGTCATTGCCGAAAGCAGCCGACTGTCCTTTTGTCGCCAAAAGTCCAATCACCCGGAAGGGTAAATTGGACACACGAATCGTTTTCCCAACAGGATCTTCCGTGCCGAAAAGATTGGTTGCAACGGTTTGGCCGATCTCGCAAACGTCGGAGGCAGTCTCTACGTCGTGCTCGCCAAAACCGCTGCCGCGAACGATCGCCCAGTGGCGAATCTGGAAGTAATCGGGGCCGGTGCCGGAAGCGTGCGTAAACCAATTTTGGTTCTGGTAAACAACCTGCACGCCCGCATAGACGCCGGGAGAGACGCGGCTGACGGCAGAAATATTCTGAAGGATCGCTGTTGCGTCCGCGTCCGTGAGGGTCTTTGTGGCCTGGCTTCCCAGGTGGACGCCGTAGGAGTTGATGCTACCCGCGGTGATGTAAATCAAGTTGTCGCCCAGCGCGGAAATCTGCTGCTGTACCTGATCGGAAGCGCCCTCGCCAATCGCCACGGTACAGATCACCGCGCCGACACCGATGATGATGCCAAGCATGGTAAGCGCCGTGCGCATCTTGTTTTTCGTGAGCGAACGAAATGCCACGCGAAGCACTTCTCTGGGATTCATCTACGCCAACCTCCCGTATAGGGCTGCAGAGGAACTGCTGTTCAGAAGTTCATAGCGGCGGGCGTGACTTGGAAGCAGTTTCATTGCGTGTGACGCAGCGGCACCGGGCTGCTGCATGCCCGCCTCCTGAACGACAGAAAGCGCGATGACGCACGCAAATAGTATACCGCTGCTTTTGGCGGCGTAAAAGGTGTTTGCACGCCGCCGAGATGGCACCGGAAGCGGCGCTACGTGGGCGGACGCCGGGTTGCGCGGTGGAGGCGGCCTTATAAAGACAGAACCGGGAGGCGCGATCGCACGCGTGCAACGATGTTGTCGGATGCGGATTGCTCACACATATTCTTCGGCCCAGAAGGCGGGCCTCAGAATGACAAGCGGGTTAGAGTAGCGGCCTTCGGGCGCGTTGCGTGTGCTGTTTGGGACAGACCTGCCCAGCCTGCTTGTTGTACAAAAGAAGTGAGGAGGAACGACACATGCGCTCCGTACTGAAGATGTGCGCTCCACTTTTGCTCGCAGTAGCCTTAGCTTGTCCGATGGTCATAACCAGCGGTTGTGCGGATCAAACCGAGGCCGCTCAGTACAGCCGGTGGGAACATGATACCCACCGAGACCATCAGGATCTCAATAAGCGCAACGACGCTGACCAGAAGGAATACGCAAGCTGGCGTCAAAATCAGCCAAATCACCACTAGGGGACGATTTCTGTCCTGGCTCTCAGCGGTAACCATTCCTCCGCTACCGTTGTGATGGATCGTCGAACAAGAACGCCTGGATGTGCGTCCAGCGAAGGCGTTCTCGCGCCAGTAGTCCGCACGCATATCGAAGATCAGTCCAGGGGGCGGCCCGAAGGCCGCCAACCACCCGTCCGGCACAGTTTCGCCATGGGTGGCTTGCAGGCGTTCAGTGACCCTGGTTGCAACCCTATCGAACCTCAAACGAGGCTTGGCGGCGTTACCTTGGCCAGTGCGGCTCCGTTTGAGGGTTGTGATGTCAACCGCAACCCGTTTCCCAGCGACCATGATATAGGCGTCGGGAGGATCACTACCCTTTTCCCACGTTGCCGAGAACCGTCTGGCGACGGCTTCGATGGGGTTCGCTCTTGCTTCTTCAAATCCCTCATGCGTCCTCACCCCCCGCTATCGAAGAGATGGCCTTTTTCTGTCCAAAATTTGGGGTCCATTACAGTGCGCCAGGCATTCTTTTGGATAGAACGATCCCTGCCAACCGGGCGACGTGAATGAGTTGGTTCCGAAGATGCCGTCGGCGAGGATCACGGCGGGACTATATCGCCGTTTGAATGGGCTAAGGCGACGGAGCTACCTGTCCATTTTCGTTCCACGCGGCGAGTTCTGATTCCTTATGTAATGCGCGTTTCGAGCAAGGGAAAGCTTTTTTGGCGGCAAAAGCGTTGTGTGGAGGGGAGGAGAAGCGTACGATGCGCGCGAGAGAAGTCCAAATTGGAATTCAGGGTCAGGAGACGAGTACATGAAGAACATCGGAGCGCGGCTCGCGAGACTCGGGGTCTTCGCCTTACTGCTCCCAATACTAGCTGCCAATGCTGCGGCTCAGAAGACTGCCGATGTTGCCGGCACATGGACGCTCACAATGGCGCCGACGCAGAGCGGCGCGGCGCCGCCGACCGTTACGACCGTCACGTTAACGCTCACGCAAGACGGATCCAAGATTACCGGCACGATTTCGGCACAGGGTGGCAGTTTTCAGACCGAAGGCACCGTTTCGGGCGATGACGCGACCTGGACCGTGACCCATAAGAACAGCGACGGCAAGACCATAACCATAACGTATAAGGCCGTTGTTAGCGGCGATTCGATGAAGGGAGCGCTGATCGGCCCTTCGACTGGGATGTCCCGCGACTTCACCGGCAAGCGTGGCGGCAAGTAGCCGGCGATAGATACGATTCGCGTGAGGCCTGGGGCGCGCGGGGTTTTCGGTGCGTGGAGGAAATCTGCCGCGCCGAAGCGCGGCGCTACATGCGCGAGCGGGGCTCAGTCCTTGCTCAGAAATAACGCGTCGTAGAGCCAGGCGGCGATTACGCCTCCCGCAAGCGGGCCCGCCCAATAAACTCCATGCTGCAGCCAATGGTGAGAGGCCAGCGCGGGGCCAAAGGCTCGAGCGGGATTCATGGCTGCGCCGGTGATCGGTCCCGCAACCAGAAAGCCCGCTGTTAGAGTTAGCCCGGCCGCAAATCCCGCCACGTGATGAAACGTGCCGCGCGGATCGACCGCCGTAGCGAAAAACACCAAAACGAGAAAGAACGTCAGAACTCCCTCGATGATCATGCCCGCGGCGGGTGTGAAGTCGTGCGCGAGCTGCGGCGTGCCCAAGGCCACTGCGCGCCAGACGTCTTCGGGCATCAGGAAGCGCAGCAGATAGGCGGCAGAGGCAGCGCCTGCGAGTTGAACGATCCAGTAAGAAAGCGTTTCGAACGTGCTGAGCTTGCGTGTGACCCAGAAACCGACCGTCACGGCGGGATTCAGGTGTCCGCCGGAGATGTGCGCCAGCGCGGTGATCAAGATCGCGTAGGCGAGTCCCTGCGCGAGCGCGATACCTACCAGCCCCAGACCCCCTGGGCCGCCTATCCTGACGAACTGGTCCGCACAGATCACGCCAGCGGAAATGAAGACGAGGGTGAAGGTGCCGATGAATTCCGCAATGAGTTTTTGGGGTCTGCTATACATGCAGCAAGCGCCTCACGCAAAGCCCGCTGGGCTGGGCCGTTCGAATTTTCAGCGAGCGGCGGATAGAGGGACGCCCACGGGAGTGAGCCAGTGATGGGTGTCCGGTTTGTGCCCCAATACGGTGGCGAAGAATGCATCTTGCAGCCGCTTGGTGATCGGCCCGCGCGATCCTCGCCCGACTTTGATCCGGTCCACCGAGCGCAGCGGCGTGATCTCCACGGCGGTGCCGGCGAAAAATGCCTCGTCGGCGATATAGAGCATCTCGCGGGGAATGGTTTGCTCCGCAACCGGAATGCCCAGGTCCTGGCACAGGGTGGTGATCGTGCGGCGCGTGATGCCGGCTAGAACGCTTGCCGAAAGAGGCGGCGTGATCACGGTGCCATCCATCACCAGGAAAATGTTTTCGCCGGAGCCCTCGCTGACGTAACCATTCGTATCGAGCGCAATGCCTTCCACGTAGCCGTTGGCCATGGCTTCCATGCGAATGAGCTGCGAGTTCATATAGTTCCCAGCGGCTTTGGACATCGCCGGGAGCGTGTTGGCGGCCATGCGCGTCCAAGAACTGACGCAAACGTCCACACCACTTTCCTGCGCTTCCGCGCCCAGGTACTTGCCCCAATCCCAGCAGGCCATGTAGACCTCGACGGGGCACGGCAACGGATTAACGCCGACCTCGCCATAGCCACGCATGACGATGGGCTTCAAGTAGCACTCGGGCATGTGGTTTTCGCGGACGACTTCAATTCCGGCGGCGCAAAGCTCGTCGAGCGTAAAGGGAATATCCATGCGGTAGATGCGCGCGGAATTGATCAGCCGTTGCATGTGTTCCTTCAGGCGGAAGACGGCCGGTCCTTGGGTCGTCTTATAGCAGCGGATGCCTTCAAAGACGGCCGAGCCGTAGCTCACCACGTGCGAGAGGACGTGAATCTTAGCGTCTTCCCAGCGAACGAACTTGCCGTTGTGCCAGATCTTCTCGGTTGGCTTGACGCTCATCTTACCGTCCCACGCAGGGATTTGGCCGCGCGCCGCAAATTAGGCCGATTCCACCAGCGCCGCGGCGATTATAGCATAGGGGTTTAGAGGCCAGCGGAACGCGTGACCCATGCGGGCGACGCAGATCGCGGCCAATTTGGCGGGGTGCAGGGAGACGCGAATCGCGAGTCTCTAAGGCTTCGGCACGATGATATTGACTTCGCTGAAATCAATGCCGGGACGGCCCTGCCGCGCTTCGCAAAGCGATTGCATCTCCTTCCACACGGCCTGTACCGATGGGGGCGCGTGATCGGGTGCGCGATGGCTAACCCAGGTGAATACCTCCGCGAAGAATGGCTTGCCATCCTGTTCGGTCCCTTGCACCAGCACATGTGGCTGGGCCTCGACCAGGTGTTCGCGCTGATAGATGGCCCACGTTCGGGCAAGCACGTCTTCGAATGCTTTTTCTTTTCCGGCCTGTACGTGACAAATGGTCAGGACGGTTTCCGGAAGCATTTCGTCCGGTTCTTGCGGCCGCGCGACGGTGACGGCCAAACCTCCCAATAGCAACAGTCCCGCCGCCACCGAGGCAAGCCGGGTGGTATGTAGTCGTGGCATCGCTCCTCCTTGATGTGCAACCACCGTGATATGTAACTGCTTGTTTCGTTACTTCTTGATGTGTAGCCGCTGTTCGCAGTGCAACCGCTATTCTCCGTGCAACCGCTGTTCGCGCAACCGGAAGTGTCACACCGAGCCGTGCTTCAGGCTTCTCGAAAATTGCGAATTTCCAAGGGCGAAGGCGCGGGTACGTCTCGAGAGAGGCGCAAACGGGCAGCGTTCCGTTGGAACAGCCGGGGTGATGCGCCGAATTGGCGCCGGAACAGGGAACTGAACGACCCGAGACTTTGGAAACCGCTTTCGAGACAGACTTCCGTGACGCTGTATTGGCCGCGCGCCAGCAACGTGCGCGCGCGTTCGAGACGCTGGCCGGTGAGGAACTGATGCGGAGTCTGGCCGAAGGCGTCCCGAAATGTGCGGAGGAAATGGTACGAAGAAAGGCATGCGGCTCGAGCCGCGTCCCGCAGCGTGACGGGTTCACCGAGAGACGACAGCAGGAAGTCGCGACCGCGCGAGACACGGCGGTACAACTCCTCGCGGGTAGATGTTCGTGCCGCGCCGATTCGCGACGGCGCCTCCATCGCAGTTTGCTGATCGCGGACCAACGCCTCCGCCATTGCGAGGAATGCTTCTTCGGCCGCGGTGCGCGAGATATGTCCTCGGCGGAGCGCCGCGTGGAATTCTTGCGTGGCGGCGAGCACGCGGGCGGGCGCGGACTCGAGCCGTTCGCGGAATGTGATGTTTCCAGAAGATTTCTGATCGGGTGCATCGAGCAGCGACGTGACGCAGGAGTTATGCGCGCGGGACACAGCTTCCACGAAGCCACGCTGGAAGAAAATGCAAAACGTCGTGCTTGGCGCGTGCGAATCCATGGTCATCGAGTAGCGCTGGCCGTCATTCAGGACGAGGTAGGTGTTTTCGTGCACCACGTAGCGGCGGCCCGGCGTTTCCCAGACGACGCTTCCCGCAGCCACGGTCTTTATGGAAAGAGGAGTCTCGTAGTCCGGCACGTAGTGACGAGAACTCGTTCCCGAAAGGATCGCGTTTTCAATGCCGAGAATATTCTGGACCGGGTTGAAAAATGCCAGAGCCAGCGGAGCGGACCCTGCGGAGATGTTTCGCGCGGCCATGAGAGTTCGTTGTCCGGCGGACGCTTTTACTTCGGCGGGGCCTGTTGCTGCATCGCCGGGCGATCGAGCGATTGTAGATCGAAGTTCGCCTCGCTGCGAAGGTTCCCATACTTCCATTCATAGGCCCCGACGAGGATGAAGGGAATCAGCGTCGCGACGGCCCAAAGCTTACCTTTTCGCGAAACCTTGTCATCCGGATCCCACCGAAAGATTTGCTTTGACAGGAAAAACGCGATCAGCGCGCAGGCGACCAAGGCGAACACGTGGGGGCCGAGTTTCATTACCGACGCATGGTTAATCATCACGCGCTGTAATCCGGTCACCACGTACGTTCCGGGGAGGAAGAGAGCCACGTTCTGGACATAGGAAGGCATAATGGGCAGTGGGGCGGTGGCTCCGGACAAGAACAGCAGCGCGAACCAAACCGCATTGTTGATGAGCTGCGTTTCCTGCATCGAGTTGGTGACGCTGGCGATAATCAATCCCAACGACCCGAACGCCGCAATCCCCAGCGTCAGCATCACGAAAACGCCCCACAGATTTCCCCAATCCTTCAGATGAAATACCCAGCGGGCGAATACGAATTGAATCAGCACGGTGGGAATCGTGAGCAGGTAGTTCGCGAGAATGCTGGAAAGCAGCAGCGAGCCGGCCCCGACGGGCGCCAAGCGAAATCGCCGGAGGATGCCCTGCTCGCGGAACATCACGAGCTGCAGGCTCATCCCCCAAAGTGTGCCCATCACGGTGAGCGCGAGCACCGAAGCAAGCACATAAGAGACCATTGCCGCATTGCCCCGCACAAATACTTCGACCGCGATGATCAGATACGCCATGGGCATGATCAGGCTGAAGAAGAGGAACGCGCGGTTGCGCATCACCAAGCGCATGCGGCTCATCGTTAGCGCGATGGTGTTGTTCAATCTCGTAGCCTCCGGCCGGTCAGCTCGATAAAGACGTCTTCCAGCGTGGGGTTCGCGATCTCGAGCCCGGCCAACTCATTTCCGGTAGCTTCCAGGTGCTTGACGAGCGCCACGATGGTTTTGGGGACCGCATTCGAATGCACTACATAGAAGCCGTCAAACGACCGGCACTCTGCGACGCCTTCCAGTTCCTTGAGCGTCCCGGCATCAGACGCCTTGGCAAGCCGGACCTCAATACGCGTGGTGCCGGCCGAGGCCTTTTTCAAGTCGCGCGGCGTGCCTTCCGCGATCAGCTTTCCGGCGTCCACGATGGCGACGCGGTCGCAGAGGCGCTCGGCCTCCTCGATGTAGTGCGTGGTTAGCAGGATGGTTTTCTTTTCGCTCTTTAGTTCTTCAATGATGGTGTAAATCTCGCGGCGCACCTGCGGATCAAGCCCCGCGGTAGGCTCATCCAGAAAGAGCACCCTTGGCTCATTGACGAGCGCCATCGCCAGAGCCAGCCGCTGTTTCTGGCCACCAGAAAGCTGGGAATAGAGCGCACTGCGCTTCTCGGTGAGGCCGAAACGCTTCAGCAGATCGTCCGGGTTGCGATGCCGTTGGTAGAAACTGGCAAAGAGCTCGAGCGCCTCTATCACGCGGATCTTCTCGGGGAGGGAAGTGGATTGTAAGACGCCGCCAATCAACTGCTTATAGGCTTTACCACTCGAGAGCGGATCCATCCCGCAGACGGAAACGATGCCGCCGTCGGCCTGGCGGAGACCCTCGAGGATCTCAATGGTGCTGGTCTTGCCCGCGCCATTCGGTCCAAGCAATCCAAATACCTCGCCCTCGGCGACTTGAAAGCTAATGCCGCGCAGAGCCTCCACGGCACCGTAGCGCTTGGTAAGATTGTGAACTTCAATGATGGATGTGCCCACGGTTCGGAACTTATCTATAGCATAGTCACGCGCCCGGACGCGACTTCGCGCGCGAAACAGCCTTTTTCGTCTTTTTTGCGCGCCAGGCATGCCGTTCGAAATCCACGCGAGCGCCGACGAATTGCACGCCCTCGCTTTCAAGTAAACGCCTTTGCAGCGCCGCCACCCGTTCGCGGATCAACAGGCGGCCCTGCCCGCCGACCACGCGATGCCAGGGAATTCCGCGCCCTGTGGGGCAGCCGGCCATGGCGCGGCCCGCGGTGCGGGCGCCACCGGGCAGGCGCAGACGCCGCGCCAGCTCGCCATAGGTGATTACGCGCGCGCGAGGGATTCGTTTCACCAGCGCGTAGACGTGAGCCCAGCCGCTTTTCGAAATCCCGAGATCTTCCGCCGCCTTTTTCCTCATCGCCATCCCTTCGAAAGAGAGTTCGAAATGAGTTTGTCGCTTGCTGCCGAGTAAGCGGCGAGAGTGTTTTCGAATGACTTGATTCGATTCGCGCTGTTCATGCATCGCGGAGACAACATCATCGCATCAAATAATCGTACGGAGACCAGAAACCGGGAGAGAGACAAGATGCGAGCTTTTGCAGAGAGCGCGCATGCGTGACACTGCAGGCGAATTGCTTCAGAACTGCCCCTCAGTACGGTAACCATTAGGATTCACTCACAATTTTACAGCATCGCCGGTCTATTGACCCTGTAGTGCACGATTCCTACACTACGCCGCGAGGCTGGCAAAGGGAGCGGTTCGTGGCATTTCTTCGTCGCAAAGGCAACGCCTACTATCTGGTTCACAACATCCGCGAGGGCGGCAAGATCAAGCAATTGCACCTCGCGCGGCTTGGTGAACGCCCGCGCATCACCGACGATGTTGTGCGCCAGGTGAACCGCACGCACCCTCAGCTTTCTTTGGACTGGCGCAAATTGCGCGAGCAGATCAACAATCGCGCCGAGATTCCCGACGCGGGATCGGCTCACGTCCAAAAACTGCTTGGGACTCTGCGCACACTCAACCTCGACCTCGCGGATTTGTTTCCGCCCGTTTTGAATCTTTCCCAGTCCCGGGGAATTGCCTCGGAGATCATTACGCAACTCCGGCTCTTGCACTCGACCGTCGGCGCGAAGTTGGACCAATTCAACGACGCCCATTTCCGCATCCGTACGCGGCAGAGGAGTTTCCGGTGAGAGGTAGGCCATGAGCGCTCGCATTCAATTGTTGGACCCATCGCTGCGCAGCAACGACACGCAAGAGTTTGAATGCTCGCTGCGTGCCCGGATCGTCGGCCAAGAAGAGGCGATTCGCGCGGTGGTGGACCTGTACCAAGTCTTCACAGCGGGGATGAATTCGCCCGGCCGCCCGGTGGGGAACCTGCTGTTTCTGGGTCCAACCGGGTCGGGCAAGACGCGCATCGTGGAAGCGATGGCCGAAATCCTTTTTGGCGACCCGCGAGCGGTGATCAAGGTAGACTGCGCCGAGTTTCAACACTCGCACGAGATTGCCAAGCTGATCGGCTCGCCCCCGGGCTACCTAGGCCATCGCGAGACGCACCCCCTGATCACGCAAGAGGCGCTGGCACAGTTCCACACCGAGAAGCTGAAGCTGAGCTTTTTGCTGTTTGACGAAATCGAAAAAGCCTCGGACTCGCTGTGGCAGTTGTTGCTCGGCATGCTGGACAAGGCCACGCTGACGCTGGGCGATAACCGGCGCGTTGATTTGTCGCAGACCGTGATCTATCTGACCTCCAATCTCGGCGGCGGGGAAATCACCGAGTTGATGGCCGGCGGCATGGGCTTCATCCAGCCGATTGACAAGCCTTCCGACGGGCTGGATGTGAAAGTGACGCGGACCGCACTTGAAGCGGCGCGGCGCAAGTTTTCGCCGGAATTCATGAACCGGCTCGACAAGGTCGTAGTTTTTCACCCGCTGCGCGAAGAGCAACTCGAGCAGATTCTGGAAATCGAACTCGGCCAGGTGCAGAAGCGCGTGCTGGAAACGGCGCGTGGGCAGTTCCTCTTTCGTGTGACGCCGGCGGCGCGGCGCTTTCTGCTGAGCGAAGGCACCGACACGCGTTATGGCGCGCGGCATCTCAAGCGCGCTATCGAAAGGCATCTTGTCTACCCGCTCGCGAATTTGCTGGCGACCGGGCAGGTGCGGCTTGGCGACGTGCTCTGTATTGATTGGGACGCAAAGGAAGGACGGCTGGTGTTTGAGCGCGAGGGCGAGGGGGCGGTGATTCCGGTCCCCGTGATCACGGCCCTGAGCGCCGAAGCCGGAGCCATTGCGGCCACCGGTGGGCGCGGCGAGGAAGTCCCGGTTGTGGCGCACGCACGCAGCGCGAAGCTCCCGCCGAATGGCGGGTCAGCGCTTTCGCCGGTGCCGATCGGCCGCCGCAAGTCGTAGCGATCTGCCGCTTCTTCCGAACTTTGCATATTGAACTGGGCGCGGACTTCACTCCGCGCCGGTTCAACTGCGTGAAAACCACCACAGGCTGTTTCAACGCAACCACCCTGCCGCATTTTTGAAACACTCATGTGGGCCGTAGAAACGGCGTGTTCTGCGCGCGTTCTTGCGGATCTAGCACATGCTATGGGGCTTATCGAGCTTCTGGCCGGCGGCGAAGTGTTCCGAAGTTTGGCGCGTGGACTGCACATCCAATAGGCAGAGCGGCAAGGTTGGAATGGACGCTCGGGCACCAAGGTAAAGCTGAGGGCACGAAGATGGCCACGACTGCGAGAAGGTTAGACCCAACAATCCACGGCGACAGCACCCAGCACTTTGAACGCGAGCTGCGCGCTCGTATCGTGGGACAAGAAGAAGCGGTCCAAGCCGTGGTTGATCTCTATCAGGTTTTCACGGCGGGGATGAATTCTCCGGGCCGTCCGGTAGGAAACCTGCTATTCCTGGGGCCAACCGGCTCGGGCAAAACGCACATCGTCGAGGCCATGGCGGAAATTCTGTTCGGCGATCCGCGCGCGGTAATCAAAGTGGACTGCGCCGAGTTTCAACACTCCCACGAGATTGCCAAGCTGATTGGCTCGCCTCCGGGATATCTGGGACACCGCGAGACGCACCCACTGATTACCCAGGAAGATCTCTCGAAATATCACACGGATCACCTGAAGCTGAGCTTTCTGTTGTTTGACGAGATTGAAAAAGCCAGCGATTCGCTGTGGCAATTGCTCCTGGGAATATTGGACAAGGCTACGCTGACGTTGGGCGACAATCGCCGCGTTGATCTTTCGCAGACGCTGATCTTCCTGACCTCAAATCTTGGCGGCAATGAAATCACCGAGTTGATGGCCGGTGGCATGGGCTTCGTGCAGCCGATTGACAAGCCTTCCGACGGGCTGGACGTGAAAGTGACGCGGACTGCGGTGGAAGCGGCGCGACGCAAGTTCTCGCCGGAGTTCATGAACCGGCTTGACAAGGTGGTGGTGTTCCATCCGTTGCGTGATGAGCAACTGGAAAGCATACTTGAAATCGAGTTGGCCGAGGTACAGCGCCGTGTGCTAGAAACCCCTCGCGGACAATTCTTGTTCAAGGTGACGCAGGCGGCGCGGCGGTTCCTGCTTCGTGAAGGCACCGACACGCGCTATGGGGCGCGCCACCTGAAGCGCGCCATCGAACGGCATATCGTCTACCCGCTGGCGAACTTGCTGGCCACCGGCCAGGTGCACTTGGGCGACTCCATCCGCATCGACTGGGGTTCCGATGAGGGCCGGCTGGTGTTTGAGCAGGAGGGCGAAGGCATGTTGATCGTGTCTCCCACGATTCCGCGGATCGCTGCCGAAACCAAGGCCGCGGGAGCAACCGGCGGGCGGGATCAGGAGATTCCCATTCTAGTGACGTCGCCGTGGCAGACCGCCGGCAATCGCCGCGCATAAGTGGTTTGGGAGCGTGCTAGGATTCGGTATAGTGGATGCGGGATCGCGCTGCGCGTAACGAAAGCCCGCCGCGCCGTCCAAGATGAGGGCGGTCCGCGCTGAGTTCGCGCAGGCCGCTCCGGAGGCGGGATGTTCTGGCGTCGCCCGGACGTTCTACGATTGCATTCCCTCTCGCTGGAGAGGACGCTTCGCCGCGCCCTCGCGTCTCTCGCGATATGCGGTTTGCTATTGTCGCTGCCGCCGTTGAGCGCCGCCGATGATCGCACGCAGCTCAAGCCTGGTATTGACCGGTATAGTCCCGATCAGGATGTGCAGATTGGCCGGAAAGTGCAGCGCGAAGTCGAACGGAAGTTGCCGATTCTGCACGATCCGCGCGTGGACGCTTACCTCAACGCGCTGGGCCAGCGGCTCGCCGCGCATGCGCCCGGCCCGAAGTTCGCCTATGAATTCCACTGCATCAATCTCCGCGAGGTGAATGCGTTCGCTCTGCCCGGCGGAATTGTGTATGTGTATCGCGGCACGATCGAAGCCGTGAGCGATGAAGCGCAACTCGCCGGGGTGATCGCGCACGAGATTTCGCATGCGGCGCTGCGTCACGGCACGAATCAAGCCACCAAGCGGCAAATTTGGACGGCGCTGGGCGCTGTGGGCGGTGCGGTGGCGGGAAGTCCAGTGGTGGGGATCGCCGCCGAGATCGGCGGCGGGCTAGCGGCGGATTCCGTGCTACTGAAGTATTCGCGGGCGGCCGAGACGCAAGCGGACATTTTGGGCACGCAGATTCTTTATGACTCCGGCTACGATCCGCGCGCGATGGCCCAATTTTTTGAGCAGCTCGAGACGGAAAATAAAGGCAAGCACTCCGTGCAGTTTTTTGCCGACCATCCTATACCGGAGCACCGGCTCGATCGCGTGGACGAAGAAGTAGATAAGTTGGGCGGTCCGCCGGCGAATTTCGTCGCGGATTCGCAGGCGTTTCGTGACGTACGGCGGTATCTGCTGGGGCTGCCGCCGCCTCCGGCAGCGAAGAGCGGCAAGAGGGCATCCATGACCGAGTCGCGGTCGGCCTCCGCTCCGACGTTATCTCCTAGTGGAACCGCTGGCGCTTCTGCTCCTGCCTCTGCGGCATCGCCCGCGAAGCCTCAAGCTCCGTCCGTGCAGGTGCGCGATTACAGCGGCGAGATTTTTCGCCTGAAATATCCGGACAATTGGCAGCAGAGCGGTGAGGGAAATTCAGCAAGCTTCACTGCGCCCGGTGGCAGCGTGCACGATGGGCAAGGCGGGTCCCATGCCGCGTACGGCGTGACGGTAAACGTGTTTGCAACCGAGGACGCCGAATCGCTGGCGGACGCGACGAATCGCCTGACCGCGGGTTTGCAGACGTCCAATCCCAAAATGCAACCGTCAGGCGCGCCGCAGCCGATGCACGTGGATGGCGAAGAGGCGCTGAGTGTCCGCTTCACGAGCGAGTCGCCCCGCGGCGGGGCCGAGACCGATTGGCTCGTCGCGGTCGAGCGTCCGCAGGGGCTGCTCTACTTCATTTGCATGTCGCCTTCGAGTGACTTCGACGACTACAACCCTACGTTTCAGGAACTGATTGCTTCCGTCCGGCTAACGCGCTAAGAGTGATGCAATTGGGTCGGCCGCTGCAGTAGAAAAGCGCCGCCCTTGCTTGTTTTCTTGCGATCCTGTCTTGGCGGGCCAAGCCATCGTAGATCTATTGCCGGTTGGACGATCGGACGCGTAGGTAGATTTTATGACGCTCGAAACTTTCGAGGCACTCCTAAAGTCCGTAGCATACTTTGTGGAAGAAACTCTCCTCGCTACGGGTGTCCCTGTTCTAACCGGTCTAATGGTGGGTATGTTACTTGCCGTACCATTGCCGCGGCTTGGGGGGCAGGATGTCCTCTTCGAACCGCTCTTTCTGGTGCCGGTCTCGATTGCGATCGTAGTCGCATATTTGCGGCATAGACGATCCAGTCGTGGGCCGAGCCGGTGGGTCTGGATTGCCCCAGCCATTATTTTGATCCGGTGCTTATTCACTTGGCATCCGTACATGGGCGAAGACTATTGGCGGCGTGTGTGGAACTACTATTTTTGGTACGGCTATTACGACGGTCTCTCCGAATGGTTAGTAACGGCGCCATTCTACTGTTCCGTTGCTTACTCAATTACGGCTCAATGCCTTCATCGGAAGGCGGCGAACCAACCCTGACGCCTTGAGGCAGGCGGAAATATGCCCGCCTGTGCGAGTTAGGTGGATTCTCCGCAGCTATTCTGATTTCGCCGGTTTCCAGCGCAGCACCGGTTTTCGCGCTGCGCCGACTTCGTCGAGGCGCCCAACACGAGTGGAGTGCGGCGCGGTTTTCACGAGTTCGGGATCTTCTTCGACCTCGGCGGCGATCGAGCGCATCGCGTCAATAAAGAGGTCGCACTCTTCCTTCGATTCGGATTCCGTTGGCTCGATCATCATCGCGCCCGGCACGATCAGCGGGAACGCGGTGGTATACGGGTGAAAGCCGTAGTCAATCAGACGCTTCGCGATATCCATGGTGCTCACGCCGCGCTTTTTCTGGCGAGAGTCGCTGAAAACCACCTCATGCATCGAAGGCGAAGAGTAGGGAAGGTCGAAAACTCCTTCGAGGCCCTTGCGGATGTAATTGGCATTGGTGACGGCGTCTTCAGTGGCCTGGCGAATGCCGGGGCCGTAGGCCAACGTGTAGGCGAGCGCGCGGACCAGCACGCCGAAATTGCCCACAAACGCGCGCACGCGGCCGATTGCTTTCGGGCGATTCGCGTCAAGCGCCAGGGAACCATCGGACTTTCGCACAAGGACCGGCGCGGGCAGGAACGGCTCGAGAATCTTCTTCACCATCACAGGGCCGGCGCCGGGTCCGCCGCCGCCATGCGGCGTGGAAAATGTTTTATGCAGGTTCAGGTGCATCACGTCCACGCCAAAATCGCCGGGACGCGCCACGCCCGCGAGCGCGTTCATATTGGCGCCATCCATATAAAGGAGCGCTCCCGCGCGGTGCAGAATGTCGGCCGCCTCAGCGATGCGCTGCTCGAATACGCCGAGCGTCGAGGGGTTCGTGACCATGAGAGCCGCAACATCGCCATTGACGATTTGCCGCAACTGCTCGATATCAATCTGGCCGCGCGCGTCGGAGCGAATGTTTTCGACTTCATAGCCTGCGATGACGGCAGTAGCCGGATTTGTGCCGTGAGCGGAATCCGGGATCAGAACTTTCTTTCGAGGATTTCCCTGGCTTTGCAAATAGGCGCGGATCAGCAAGAGTCCGGTCAACTCGCCCTGCGCTCCGGCCGAGGGCTGTAGCGTCACGGCATCCATGCCGGTGATTTCGAGCAGGCAGCGCTGCAACACCTCCAAAATCTTCAGGCAGCCTTGCGAAAGCTCAATCGGCTGGTAGGGATGCTCGGTGGCGATGCCGTCGAGACGCGCGACGTGCTCGTTGACGCGCGGGTTGTATTTCATCGTGCAGGAGCCGAGCGGATACATTCCCAGGTCAATCGCAAAATTCCACGTCGAGAGCCGCGTGAAGTGGCGGATCACCTCGATCTCGCTCACTTCGGGGAAGCCGGCCACTTCGTCGCGCGCGCTTGCACCCAGGACTTGTTTCACGTCCACGGCCGGCACGTCCAACGGGGGCAATTCAAAGCCGCGCTTTCCCGGCGCGGACTTCTCAAAGATCAGCCCTTCGTTCTGGCTGACGTGGCGGCTGGCTTTTTTAATACGATCAATCACGGAGCTTCCTTTGGTGTGCTCTCCCAATCGTCTCGGTAGCCGGGCCCGCCGGCCCGAAAGCCGGCGCTACTTATACAACTACAATGGTTCGGCTAGCGCCTTCTTCAGCGCCGCGGCCAAGCGCTCGATGTCTGCACGGCTGGTTGTCTCCGTCACGCAAACCAAACCGCGCTTGGTCAACTCCGGATAAAACGATCCCAATGGCAATGGCCCGATGATTTTCTCGCGCAGCAGCGAGGCATTTACGATTTTTATGGATCGCGGTAATTCGATCACAAATTCGTTAAACGTTGGCCCGCTGAACGCAAGCTTCACGCCGTCGATCTTCGCCAACTCCGCCGCGGCAAACCTCGCTTTCGCCAGATTCTGCGCGGCCATTTCCTTCAGGCCTTCCTTGCCGAGCAGGCAGAGGTGCACGGTCACCGCGAGCGCGCACAACGCCTGATTCGTGCAGATGTTGGAAGTGGCCTTCTCGCGGCGGATGTGCTGCTCGCGCGTCGCCAGCGTGAGCACAAATCCGCGCCGGCCGGCATTGTCTGCTGTCTGGCCCGCAAGCCGCCCCGGCATTTGGCGCACAAATTTGTCGCGCGTGGCAATCACTCCGGCGTATGGACCGCCGTAACTCGGCGGCAATCCGAAGCTCTGCGCCTCCATGGCGACGATGTCCGCTTCAGCGGGCGGCGTCACGGCGCCCAGCGAGACGCCTTCGGCAATCGCCACGACAAGCAATCCGTTTTTGGCGTGCGCAATCACGGCCAGTTCGCCGACAGGCTCGATCACGCCAAAAAAGTTCGGTGACTGCACGATCACGCACGAAGTATCGTCATGCACCAACCCGCGCACTTCATCGAGGTTGATCTGGCCCGAAGCGGTGTAGCCAACCTCCACGATTTCCATTCCCAGGTTGTGCGCGTAGGTTGCCAGCACCTGCCGGTATTCGGGATGCACCGACTTCGCCACCACGACGCGGCTGCGATTTGTGAGCCGGTCCGCCATGAGCGCGGCTTCGGCGAGGGCCGTCGAGCCATCCCACATCGAAGCGTTCGCCACTTCCTGGCCGGTGAGCTGGCACATCAGCGTCTGGAACTCGAAGATCGCCTGCAGCGTGCCCTGGCTGATCTCTGCCTGGTAAGGCGTGTAGGAGGTCAAAAACTCGCCGCGCAGCAGAATCGTATCCGTGACAACGGATCGCAGGTGGTTGTAAACGCCCGCGCCCAGGAAACTCGTGTAGCCTCGCGAATTCTCGGCCGCTCGCGCGCGAAAGAAATCAATGATCTCCGCTTCGGAAAGGGGCCCGGGCAGGTCAAGCGGCTTCTTCAGCCGGAACTGCTCGGGAATCGTGGCGAGAAATTCATCCGCTGACCGAGCGCCAATTACATCCAGCATCTGCTTGCGCTCGGAAGGACTTTTGGGGAGATAACGCATCAGGCGGAGTGTCCCTTTTCTTTCTCGTCTATGTAGGCCTGGTAGGAGGCGCGTCCATCAGGGACTTCAGTTCGTTCGGATCGGAAAGCTTCACTTTGATCAGCCAGGCTGCATTGTGCGGATCGCTGTTGATGGTCTCGGGGGCGTCGACGAGTTTTGCGTTGGTCTCGATCACCTCGCCCGAAACCGGCGAATAGATTTCGCTCACTGCTTTCACCGATTCCACGGTGCCAAACGACTGGCCGGCCTTGAACTTCGCGCCGACCTTGGGGAGTTCGACGAAGACAACGTCGCCGAGCTCGTGCTGCGCATAATCGGTGATGCCGATTGTCCCGGTGGCGCCCTTAACGTCAACCCATTCGTGTTCTTTGGTGTAGCGGAAGTTGCTCGGGTACATCGTGCTCTCCCTCGGCGCCGGCCGGCAGCCGGCTATTTGGGTCTCTTATAGAATGGCAGCGGCACAATTCGCGCGGCCGCCTCGCTGCCGCGGATGCCGATTTGGATTTCGGTGCCCGGCTTTTCCATGCCGGACGGCACATAGGCCATGCCGATATTTTTCTTAAGGAAGGGCGCTGGCGAACCGCTCGTCACACGTCCTATGTTTGCGCCGCCCTTCACCACGTCGCAGCCATCGCGCGCGATCCGCGGTGCGGCCATTTCAAACCCAACCAGCGTGCGCTTTAGCCCTTCTTCCTTTTGCCGGACGAGCACATCGCGTCCCATGAAATCGCCCTTGGCGGGCTTGCAAATCCAGCCAAGACCAGCTTCCCATGGCGTGGTGGTCTCGTCAATTTCATGGCCGTAGAGACACATGCCCGGCCTCGAGCCGCAGCGTGTTGCGCGCGCCCAGCCCGCAGGGAATCAGCCCATCGGCTTTGCCCGCTTCGAGCAGATCGTTCCAGAGTTTCTCGCTGTGCGCAGGCTCGAAATAAATCTCGAAGCCGTCCTCGCCCGTGTATCCGGTGCGCGCGATCAGGCAATGTACGCCGTTCACTTCGCCAAAGGTGAACCAGTAATACTTCAGCTCGTGAATGGGCACCTTCGTCAACCGCTGCAAGATTCCGAGCGCCTTCGGTCCTTGAATCGCAAGCTGCGAATAGCGCTCGCCGGAATTTTCAAGCTCCGCGCCTAGCGCGTTATTGTTGCGGATATGTGCGAAGTCGCCGTCCTGATTGCCCGCATTGACGCACAGGAAATAATGCCGGTCGGAGATTTTGTGGACGAGTAGGTCATCCACAAAAGTGCCGCGCTGGGTCATCAGTCCCGAGTACTGTGCCTGGCCAACGGCGAGCTTTGCCGCGTCATTGCAGGTCACATGTTGCACCAGATCGAGCGCCGTGCCCCGCGGACTTCGATTTCGCCCATGTGGCTCACGTCAAAAAGTCCCGCAGCCGTGCGCGTGGCCAGATGCTCGGAAATGATTCCGGAGTACTCGACGGGCATATCCCACCCGCCGAAGTTGACCATTTTGGCCCCCACGCGGCGGTGCACCGAATTCAGAGCTGTTTTGCGGAGTTCAGTCGCTGGAAGTGTCACTCAAAAGTTCCCGAAGGCTGAAACAAGACGAATTGAAACTAGCATCCGCATACAGAGGTGTCAAGAAAGCGGGCGGCATCTCGCGATGCGGCTCGATCTGCGGGGCGAACGAATCCGTAATACCGAAAATCGTTCCAGAACTCCGGCCAGCTTGTGCGCGGGCCGTGACACACGAAGATGTCGGGATGGTCCGCGGTTTCTTCGTTCCCACGCCATAGCGATTCCAGGTATGCCCTGCAAGCTGGCAGCCGTGAAACGGCGATCGACGAAGCGCTGGGATGCTCCGATGATGATGAGCGTTTCCGGTGGCGGATCGCCATAGCCGCGCTGCCAGAACGAATTGATGCCGCTGAATGCCGTGGGCAATCTATAGCTGGCCCGTAGAGATTGATGGCTCCTGCTTCTCCGTAGTTGGTGCCGATGATGCCCAGGTGCGCGCGATCTTCCGGCGGCAGCGAATTGCGAATCTTCGCGACGGTTTCGACGAGTTCCGGCCACCCGATTTCTTCGCGCAGGTCGCCATTAATCTTGCTGGCAAAATTCCAAGTTGCGGAGTTCACTGGCGCCATCGGCAACGTAATGAGCGCAAGAAAGCCGATGTCGGCGACGAGCGCCATCCAAACCAGCGCGCGTACCGCGAATGCCCACGATCGCCGCCATGGATGCCAGCCACTGCTCGCCCCACACGCTGCCCGCCGCATAAAGCATCGGATATGCCGCGCCCAGGTAATACCCACGGCCCTTGGCGATCACGAAGAGCAGCAGCGGCACGAGATACATCCAGCCCAAGCGCGCGATAGCGCTTTCCTTGCGGGAAAGCAAATAAAAATACAAGTCCCGCCAGCGCGACCGGCAGGCCGCAAAGCGTGATCTTGATTTGGTCGGGCAGAAAATTCTTTGTGCGGCCGATGCGAACGTCACGCGCGTGGATGTGCTGCAGGAAATCCAGCGAGATAAAATGGTGCGCGATTTGCCAGATCAGATTTGGCAGGAAAATCAGAATCGAAAGGGCAACGCCATACCACAGCCACTTGCTTTTGAGATACTGGCCGCGCGTCGGTCAGCAGTACTGCCGGCGACGATCCCGACCACGAAAAAACCCATCGTGTACTTGGCCATCATGCCGAGCCCGATCGCGCTTCCGATGGCCAGCCACCACCGTGGATCGCCGCCTTTGAGCATGCCGAACATGAAGTAGGCGGCGAGCACCCAGCACAGATAGTCGAACGAGACATACTGCATCAGCGCGCCGCCCGCCAGGCAAAAGGGAACCGCCGCGACGGCTGCCACGAGTTGCGCTCCGCGCCGTCCGCCTAGTTCGCGCGCCATCAGGCCCGTCAGAACGACCGCAACAGCTTCCGCCAGCGCCGCAAAGAAGCGAAAACCTCCAGCGAGGTGCCGAACAGTATCAGCGAGAGCCGCCCAAAGAAAGGCGTGATCGGCGGATACGCCACGTAGCCCCAGGCCAGATGGCGCGCGTCATCCAGCGTCGCCAATTCGTCGCGATGAAATCCGTAGCGCCCAGCAGTCAATACATGTGCGATGACTGTAGCCAGCGCAATGTAAACTAGGATCGCCAGATCGCCGGACCAGACGGAGCGCTGCGATGCGGAATTATCCATACTGGTTTCGGTAAGGCTCATTTCGCTGCGCGGTCGAGCACGCGCTCGATCACGGCGGTGTATTCATCCGGACGGGTCAGATATGGGTAGTGCCCGCCGGTTGGAAGCCGCACATGCTCCGCGCCCGGATAATGATTGACAAGGTCATCCTGGACGGCGCGCGGGATCAGCGGATCGTCGGCGCAGTCGAGGACGAGAATCTTAGCAGCAGGCAACTGAAGTTTGGGTATCGCGGGGCTCAATTGCACAGCAAGCACGCGCGCCTTCAGCTCTGCGCGGAGAGGAGCTTCGTGCCGCACTCGATCAGGAATTTCTTCAGTTCGGAGAAAACGGTTTCGGTTTCCGGCCAAGACCGCACCGAATCAAGCACAATCGCGCGGTGTTGAGCGGAGCGAGACGCACGAGCTGCTCACGCTGAATCTCCGTTAGCTTCAATACGGCCGGATTCCAGAGCGAGTTGCCAATCACCAGTGCCGCGATCCGCGACGGGTGCCGCGCCGCAAGCCACTGCGCGACAAAGCCTCCAAGCGACGATCCCACGACTACGACGCGGGGAATCTCCAGCCGTTCCATCAGTCCGGCGACGCCATCGGCCAGCTTGGCCGCGTTGCCGCAGATGGGATATGACCGACACAACGCGCACGCGATCTGCCAGCGCTTCGATCTGGTTGCCAAAGATTTCCGCGGTGCCGAGGGTCCCGGGCAAAAACAGTAGAGCAGGCGCATCTTTCTTCGTTGGCGTCGTGGGCTTCTTAGGATGCGTTTCGATTATGCCCCAGGTCAGGCCGGCGACCTTGTATCGTTTGATAGTTCTGCGTTGCTTTGGAAGCAGGCCGTGGAAAGCGTTTCGCGCCATGTCCCTACGGTAACAGCGAACCGAGGGCCGCTCCAGTGAGAAGCAGCGTGCGGCAGCTGGCCTGGTTCTGTCAATTTCGCCCGGGACGCCCGCCCCTCGTGGACGGTTGCCGGATGCTGTTCTGTTGAGTATCATCGCGGCGTTTCGTTTGGGCAAATTCCTGCTCTGCGATTGTCCGGAGGCCGATGAAATTCAGTAACGGTGGTGGGGGCGCCCTTCTCGTATTTGCCCTGCTTTTCGCGCCGCTGGCGGGTGCGCAAGCGCGGCCAGGTGCGGGCTCTGGCGTACATCCTTCGCAGGCAAGCTTGCCGATTGCCGTGATTCCCCTGCCTGTGTCCGTGAAGCAGGGAAGCGGCGAATTTCACTGAACGCGAAAACACGCATCGCTGCAGACCGGGGCACGCACGACGTCGCTGAATTGCTCCGGCAGTATCTGCGCCGGCGACGGGATATTGGCTCGAGTCGTCGCCGGCGGGAGCGCAACACCATCGCGTTGGCGCTCGATAAGAAGCTAAAGCGCCTGGGTCCCGAAGGCTATCGCCTCGAAGTGAAGCGCGAACTCGATTCGCATCCGCGCGTATAGCGCCGCAGGGGTTTTCTACGGCGTGCAGACGCTGCGCCAGCTTCTGCCCGCCGATATTTTCCGCCGTAGCGCTCGTCAACGAAATGCGCTGGAGCGTACCCGTAGTGGAAATCGAAGACACGCCGCGATTTCTCCTGGCGCGGCGCGCACATGGACGTGGCCCGCCACTTCATGCCCAAGGAATTCATTCTGAAGTTTCTCGACCTGATGGCGCTGCACAAGCTCAACGTGTTCCATTGGCATCTGGTGGATGACGAAGGGTGGCGCATCGAGATCAAGAAATATCCGCGCCTCGCCGCTGGTTGGCGGCGCGACGGATTACACCACCTTCAATCCCGTACAGCCCATGCAGCCGGTGAGCCTGCCGCAAGGCGGCTATTACACGCAGGACGACATTCGCGAAGTGGTGCGCTACGCCGGCGAACGCTTCATCACCGTGCTGCCGGAAATCGAGATGCCGGGGCATTCTTCCGCGGCCATCGCCGCTTATCCCGAGCTTGGGAAACCGCATCGAAATCTGCAGGCGGGCGGCGATCGCATCCCGGCATCGGTCACGCGCGACTCGGTGCTCAACGTTGACGATTCCACCGATGCATTTCATGCAGGACGTCTTGAGCGAAGTGCTCACGCTCTTTCCCTCGAAATTCATCCACATCGGCGGCGACGAAGTCGAAAAGCGACCCTGGCAGGCCAATCCTCGCGCGCAGCAACGCATGCGCGCAGCTAGGGATTGAAAAACGAAGAAGAGCTGCAAAGCTGGTTCATCGCCAGATGGACAAATTCCTCACTTCGCATGGCCGCCGCCTGGTGGGATGGGACGAAATCCTTGAGGGCGGGATCGCGCCCGGCGCCACGGTGATGTCCTGGCGCGGAGTCGCGAAGGCGGCATCGCGGCCGCACGCGCAGGACACGACGTGATCATGGCGCCGACGCAATTCACCTATTTCGATTATTACCAATGGCCGTGGCCAGCGCTGAGCCTCGCGCGATCAGCGGGTTCTTGCCACTCGAAAAGGTTTACAGCTTCGATCCCGATTCCGCCGGACCTCAGCGCCGAATCCGCGAAGCACGTGCTTGGCGCGCAATCGCAACTCTGGTCGGAATGGATACCGCAACGGCAGGAGATGGAGTACATGGCGTTTCCGCGGCTGTGCGCGCTTGCCGAAGTGGTATGGTCTCCACAAGCGGCGCGCAATTTCGCCGATTTCTCCAATCGTCTGGCCAGCGGACATGGAGCGGCTGAAAGTGCTCGACGTTCATTTTCGACCGGTAACACCGCTGCCTGCTCCGTCGCGCACTGGGAAGCGAATCCGGCGCCTTCAGCAAATGCAGGGGCTTCCACACCTCCGGCCATGCCGCCGCCGCAAGCCGCGACGCCTCCGGCGGCAAACGTCACGCCATCCGCGGCGAGGGCTGCGACGCAGGCGCTAACGCCGGTGACTCCAGCGCCGGCCCCGCTTCCGCCGGGCCCATTCGCCGAACGCGAATGGGATGTCAGCAACTCGGTGAGGACTCCAGGCACATACATCGCGGCATTCATTCAGACGCAGGGCGGCGGGCAGGCGCGAAATCGAATGGGTCGAACTCCGCGAAAACGGAAACCTGGTTGCACGGATCACACATCCCGGTTCTACGGACACGCGATATAGGAACGACGACTACGACTTCCCGTTGCCCACAGTCCAAAACGGCAGCAAGTACACGATTCGCGCAAGTATCCGCGCGATCGGCGTGCTGCCGCTTCAGTTGCCCCCCTCAGGGGATGTGTATCTTTTGAAGTGAGCAGGAAGCTTGTCGCAAGAGGCGCGCGGCGTCATGAGAAACGGCGGATGGTTGAGGAAGCTGAACTAAGAATTTGTGCGTTGGCTTCGGTCGAACCGAACAGTGTCATGCAACGTTGTCGGGGCAGGGAACCCACGCGATCAAGATTCAAACAACTGCCGCGTAGATTCCCCTCGCCGTCCGTTGCCGGTAAAAAAGCTTACTTCTCGCTGTGCACCTGCAAGTTGTTTGTCACCGAGAAAACGCCGGGAACGCCGTTAGCCTTGATATTCGCAACATTCTTGTCGGTTTGATTGTCCACATCGCCTTCGAGCGTGACGTGCCCGTTGTTCACAACGATGTGGATCCCTTGCACCGAGTTATACGCATACCTGCTGAGCTGCGGCTCGCTGTAAATGGCGCGGTACTCAGCTTGGCGGATGCGGTCGTCATCCGGTGACGGCGGTAGCACGCGGACATTGTCGATTACGTTGGTCACGCCGCGGATGTGCTTTACCGCTGCGTCGGCGTCCGATTTCGTCGTGGGGCTGACGACGTCGCCTTCGAGCGTCACCGATGTTCCATTCACGCTGAACTTCAGGTCGTCAAACACGCTGTAATACGGCAGCATGCGAAGTTCATGCATAACTTCACGCTGAATCTCACTCGAGTTGTCACTCTGGGGGCGAGGCAGCGGGGAAGTTTCAGCCGCGTACCTGGGCAGCGCGTAAGTGCCGCTTGCCATCAGTCCACACGCGGCCAAAAGAGCCAGCCGGGACAACGTTCCTGCGGGTTTCATGGGACTCTCCTCTCTAGATCAACGCGTCCTATGGCGCGCGCCGGCCACCTACTAGGAAAATCACTAGAACAATCACTAAGATCAGTCCGAGACCGCCGCTCGGGTAGTAACCCCATGCGTGGCTGTACGGCCACGTAGGAAGGGCACCCAGAATCAACATGATCAGCAGAATCATCAACAGTAGACGGAGCACTCTGTGTTGCCTCCTCGCCATCGCGCCTACGAACGCACGAAGGCCCACCCGCTTTGCTGAGTCAATACTGGGCTAGGGGCAACTGACCAGGAATCAGGTCTATCCTGTAGCCAAAGGCCGCAAAACCCTTAACGCTGCTGCTTCCTTCGCCTCAACGTCCAGACGACAAGCTCGAAGATTTCCCCCTAAGAGCGCGGAAAAGCCATTAGGATACGGCAGGCGCGCGAAGGAAGTTGCCGCGCATGGTCAACAAGTTGAAATCCGAGCGGCGCAACAAATCCAAACGGAGAGCTACTTGGCTGGCGGAGTAATGGTGGTCATGACCGGCGCGCCCGTCGAGGTGGATGCGGTAGCAATCCCGAGCATGTGAGCAATGTTGAGCGCGTTCGAACGGGTCAATAGTCCATCGCGGAGCTTGTAGTCGAACTTCAAATTTCCCGACTCGCCGGTGTCTTCGAAGCACACGTTCCGGCCTGGCAAGCCATTCGATACAATCTCCGTCAGCGCAAGATCATGCGTCGTGATCAGGCCGATGGCGTTGCGCAGCATCAAGGCGCGGACGACCCACTCGGCGGCAATCCTGCGGTCATGCGAGTTTGTGCCGCTCATGATTTCGTCCGCAAGAAAAAGCAGCGGCGTTTCGCCGGCCAGTTCGATCACTTGTCGTAGGCGCTCCATCTCCGCAAAGAAGTGCGAGCGGCCGTCTACCACAGAATCCTCCATGCGGATGGCGGCTCCGATGGCTAGCCGTGAAATGCGCAGCTTTGCACAACGCACCGGCGCGCCCATCCAAGCCAGCACGGCGTTGACACCTATCGCTCGCAGGAAAGTGCTCTTGCCCGACATGTTCGATCCGCTGACGATTAGAAAACGCACTTCGCTGCCGATCCGCACGTCGTTCCTGACGCAGGTGCTCTCGTCCAGCAGCACGTGGCCCAACGCCAGCGCCTCGAAGAGAGGGCCTTTGCCTTCGACGAGTTCGGGAAACACATCTTGCGGATGCTCAAAGCTGTAGGTTGCGATCGAAAGAAGCGCTTCAAATTCGCTCAGCGTGTCGAGCCAATCGAGCAATTGGTTGCCGTGTCGCTGCCGCCACCGGTCGATCGCCATCGCGAATTGCGTCGCCCAAAAAACCACGTAACTTGGCACCGTCAGCCATCCGAACCAAGTGCCATCGCGCCCTTTCAGCAGTCCGACAAGGGTCTGCAAGCGGTGAACGTGTCGAGAGGCCGCGGTCCCGTCTTGCTTGAGCCGCGCGGCCAATTCCGAAAGCTTTGGTGAGCTGAAGCGCTCGTGCTCCATCGTTCGCAGCAGTTCGCAAAGAATCGGAAGCTCCACGGCCAGCGGACTCAGTGAGTCCATAATCGCGGTAGCCCGTTTGTGAAAAGACCAGGCAAAGAGCACGGCAATTGGCAGCAGAATGCGAGCACCGAAAAGGAAACCATGCCAGGTCAGTACGTGAATGCCATACAGAACTGCAAGCACTACTGCGCAAATAGCAAGCAACAGCGCCAGCGGTGCGGCCCACAAAGGGAAGGGAGCTGAACCTTCCGCGATCCAAGCGTGCCATGTCGCCGGCTGGACCTCCGAACCTGCCTTCGCTCCGGCGGCTGCTATGGACTCGCGCAGCTCCCACCGCGGCCGAAGCTCGGCGACCGCAGCCTGGCGTGCGAGCGCTTCGTCAAACGTTGCCGGCGATTTCATCCAATTCGCCAGGGTCTCGCGGCCGGCCTTCGTTCGCGCGGAACACAGCACTTGAAAGAGTGAGCCGCGGCCGAAGAGATCGAGATCGGTCGCGTACAAGTGTTTGTGGTCAGTGAACTCGGATCCTTCGTCGAGCGCGTCCCATTTCAAGCCAAGCCGTGCGATTCCTCTGTCGTGGTAGTCACGCAAGCTGCGGAGTTGTCTCAGCGTTTGCTGGCAGGCTTTGGTGCGATATCCGAGGTAGACAATCAGCGGAACCATCAAGGCCGGGGACCACACGGGGAATGTCTTGGGAATGAAGCTCTGATAGAGCACCGCGAGTGCCAGCAGGCAGGTAACGGTAAGAGCCATTCGCGAGGCGGTGTAATTGCCGTTGGCTTGACCGGTGAGGTCACCGACCTGAGAAGCGCGATGCCGATAAAAATCCAGCGGGCGTGGCGATGGCTCGATCATGGGTCAGAGATGGCCATGCTATCATCCGCGCACAAGATTCGCGCTGCGCAAAAGGACTGGCGACAATGGTCCTGAGCGACAACGCGAAAAGCCCTCTGCCGCTTTTGATCGAAGACGATCGGCGTTGAATCGTGAAGAGTCGCTTAGGCTTCACTCCGTACTCAGCTCGCGCAGACCCTTCTCACGCTCTGTAAACGCCCAATCAAGCGTGTCTCGTCTGATTACGCTGCATGCAATCCCGCCAAGCTAATGCTACAGTGATCGCTCGCATTCAGCAGGACTCAGCGCAAAACGGAGGCGGCGGCATTGGCTTACAAGAACCTGCGCGATTTCATCGCGAAGCTCGAAAAAGAGGGAGAGCTCCGGCGCATTCAGGCCGAAGTGGATCCTGTTCTTGAAATCACGGAGATCGCCGACCGCGCCAATCGCGCCGGAGGTCCCGCGCTGCTCTTCGAGCATCCCAAGGGATCGAGTGTCCCGCTGCTGATCAATATGCTCGGCAGCGAACGCCGGATGAATCTCGCGCTCGAGGTCGGCGATATCGACGAAGTCGCCGAACGCGTCCGTGGCATGATTGATTTCCAGTCGCCCCAGGGACTCTTCGAGAAAATCAAAATGCTGCCGAAGCTCGCCGAGCTGGGCTCATTTTTCCCGAAGACAGTTCGCAGCGCCGCCTGCAAAGAAGTGATCCGCAAGGATAATTTCGCGCTATCGAATTTCCGATCCTGAAGTGCTGGCCGCAGGACGCGGGCCGCTTCATCACTTGGCCGCTGGTGATCACTCGCAGTCCCGAAACAGGGAAGCGCAACGTCGGCGTCTACCGCATGCAGGTTTATGACGATCGCACCACGGGTATGCACTGGCAGACGCAAAAGCACGGCGCGGAACATTTTCGCCGCGCGCGCGAACGCAATAAAGATGGGCGCATCGAGGTTGCGGTCGCCATCGGCGCCGATCCGGCCACCTGCTTCGCGGGCATTTTGCCGATTCCGCCCGATCTGGATGAGTTCATGTTTGCGGGATTCCTGCGCCGCGAGCCGGTTGAGATGGTCGCCGCGGAAACGTGGACCTCGAAGTCCCCGCCAACGCTGAAATCGTGCTCGAGGGCTACGTAAACCTGAACGAGATGCGCACCGAAGGCCCCTTTGGCGATCACACCGGTTTCTATTCGCTCGAGGGCGAGTTCCCGGTATTTCACATCACCTGCATCACGCACCGCAAGGATCCAATTTACTTGACGACCATCGTCGGCCCGCCCCCGCAGGAGGATTATTGGATGGGCCATGCCGTCGAGCGGATTTTCTTGCCCGTCATGAAGATGCAGTATCCCGAAATCGTGGACATTTCCATGCCCGCCGAGGGCATTTTCCACAACTTAATGATTGTCGCGATTCGCAAATCGTATCCGGGTCACGCGCGCAAGATCATGAACGCGATCTGGTCGCTCGGCCAAGCGATGTTTACGAAAGTGGTCGTCGTGGTGGATCACGATGTGGACGTGCAGAATTACCGCGAAGTCGTCTGGAAAGCGCTGTGCGCGATTGATCCCGAGCGCGACGTGCAATTCAATTTTGGCCCGGCGGATACGCTCGATCACGCCTCGCGCATCCAGGACTTTGGTTCGAAAATGGGTGTGGACGCCACACGCAAATGGCCCTCGGAAGGTTTCGCCCGCCCGTGGCCCGACGAAATTGTGATGGACAAGACGACCGCCGACCGCGTAGATGCCATCTGGAACTCGCTTGGCCTGCCGAAATACCCGCGCCACGTCCGCTAAATTCTCAGCAAAGCAAACTTGCGCCGCTGGTTGCATGGTGGCGCTTCCGGCCGATTAGTTATTGGCATTGGGCTCCACGGGACGTAGGACCTCAGCGCTCCGAGCCCAGGGAGGGCCTCAGAGTCACCGCACAAAGATCGTACTGGGGAAATGCTGTCCCAACGGACGCAGCAAGATGAAACATGAGTCGTGAAAGTTACTCCCACGACACACACATAACCCACCCGCTCGCGCGAGGGCAAATAGTGATTTATCCCCTTTATTTCGCGTGTTCTGCTCGATTTTGGCCTTCCGAGAAACACCCATAACTGCCCAAGAACTACCCCACTTCTTACGACAACTGTCCGTTAGGCCAGCTTGACGCTTCTAGGCCGGATGGGATAACCGCACGCAAGGGGGCGCTACTTTCAGGGTCGTCCTTGGGTAGGGACGGCAGGCAGAAGCGAATTCGAGGAGTGGGTCAAGCGCATCGTGAGCGAGGCACGCGAAGTCATGAATCTTCGTCAGGCCTCGATGTATCTGGGGGTCTCGCCTGACACGCTGTATCGCTACATCAGCGACGGCGTCGTACCCGCCTTTAAGCTTGGGAACCGTTGGAAGCTCCGCAAATCCGTACTCGACCGGTGGATGGAAAACAAGATGAGCTCAGACTCGGCTCGAAACGGCAGCGGCAATTAGCATGGAACCCTGGAAGGGGGCTGAAGCGATGTTTTGGCGGCAGTAAACAAAAACAACTCGTGGGCCTCGACATCGGCTCGAGCTCGATCAAGGCCGTCGAACTCAAAAACGGCCGCCAGGGCTATGAACTGGTGAGCTATGGCATGGAGCCACTGGCACAGGACACCGTCGTGGATGGCGCGATCATGGACGCCCCGCTGGTGGCGGCCGGGATCTCCAACATTTTCGACAGGCAGAAGATCAAGAACAAGAATGTCGCGACCTCGGTGTCCGGGACATTCGGTGATCGTCAAGCCGCGCGTTCCGCTTCCGTTGATGACGGAGGAAGAGCTCTACGACCGGATCCAGACCGAAGCCAGCCAGCACATTCCGTTCGATATTGCCGACGTCAACCTCAGCTACCAGCACCTGGATTCGGTGGACTCCCAGATGGAAGTGCTGCTGGTGGCCGTGAAGAAAGACAAGATTCTGAACCACACCAACGTGCTGGCGCAGGCGGGCAAGACGCCGATCGGTGGTGGATATCGACGCGTTCGCCCTGCAGAACTGCTTCGAATACAACTACGATCCCGATCCGGCGCAGACGGTGGCGTTGCTGAACGTGGGCGCGAGCGTGATGAACATCAACATCGTGCGCGGCGGTATCCCGCTGTTTACCCGCGACGTTTCGGTGGGCGGCAACCAATATACCGACGCGCTGCAGAAGGAACTCGACCTGAGCTTTGACGATGCCGAGCGTCTGAAGAAGGGCGAAGCCATCGCGGGCGTCACCGACGAGCACCGCGGCACGATCGTTCGCTCGGTTTCGGATATTTTGATTCTTGAAATCCAAAAGACATTCGACTTCTTCCGCGCGACCGCCAGCGGCGAAAGCATCCAGCGAATTTACGTGGCAGGCGGCACGGCGCGCGTTCCGGGGATTGTGGACCTGCTGCGCGAAGAGTTTGCGGTTCCAGTGGAAGAGATTTACCCGTTCCGGAAGGTCGTGATTAATCCGGCGCGGCACAACGAGGACGAGATCCGCGAGCTGGCTCCCCGGCTGGCAATCGCGGTCGGTCTGGCTCTGAGGAGTTTCGACCAGCCATGATCCGCATCAACTTACTTGGTCAAGCCCGTCCGAAAGCGTCCCGCACCTCGGTGCCGCTTGAGGCGACATTCCAGATCGGAATGTTCCTTCTTGCGCTCGCCGTGGCTGTGGGTGCGCTCACCTTGGACTGGTGGCAGACCAACAGCAAGATTCAAGACGCTCAGAAGCAGATCAATTCGCTGAAGCAGCAAAAGACCGAACTCGACCAGATCAAGCAGCAGGTGGACGATTTCGAGAAGCAGAAGGCCTTGCTGCAACAGCGGATCAACGTCATCGAGCAACTTCAACGCAACCGCAATGGTGGCCAGGAACTCTTGGACGCCGTCGCGAATACCGTGACCCGCACCGAAACGCTCTGGCTGACTTCATTTGGACGCAAGGGAGACACTATCACGTTGGTCGGCACGGCCGGCTCCATCAATGCCGTGGCTGAATTCATCACGCAACTTCGGCACTCCGGGTATTTCCAGCAGGTGGATATTAAAGATACGCATCAGGATGAAAACCCTGCCGTGCAACTCTATGACTTCACGATTAACGTGATCTTCGCTCCGCCCGATGGCCGGCCGGCAGTAACTCCGGCGCTCGCCCCGTCGGGACAGACTCCGTCCCCAGTAGTTCATGGGCCGGTACCTTCGACGAGGAAGGGATAACGCCGATGGGGACCTCCTTCCGCGAAATGCCTTGGTACCTGCAGGTTCTGATTTTCTTCGGGTTGGCCGTGGTGATCGTGGCCGCCGGTGAATGGCTGCCGATTTCGCCGGTGAAAACCGCGCGCGAGCAACTCGTGACCCTAAACCAGCAGGAGCAGACATTAACGCAACAAGTGAATTCGCTTGAAGTCTATCGGCGCCGCTTTTCAGAATTCCGCGCCGAAACCGATGCGATGCAGAAGCAGCTCGAAACTCTGAAAGCAATCGTGCCTGCCGATAAGGACCTTGACGAGTTCCTGCGCATGGTCCAGGGCGCGGCGGCTTCCTCCGGCATTGAGATTCGCAAGATGGTATCGGGAAATATCGTGCCTCGCGACTATCACTACGAAATGCCGTTTAGCGTGGAGCTGGATGGTCCCTATTACGGTGTCCTGGACTTCTTTGGGCGGCTCAGCCGGTTGTCCCGCGTCATCAACGTCGGGGACGTTGCATTTACCGGCCTGAGCTCCACCGAGAAGACAAAAGTACCGGAACGGCCTGGCACGACTGTAAAAGCCAGTCTGACGCTGGTGACCTTCTTTACGAATAACGATGATGGCGCTCCTGCCTCGGGCAAGCCAAATCCCGCGCAGGCGAAGCATTAAGGGTGAATGGATCCATGCGACGCGTGACTATAAGTCCGAAACGATATGGGGTTATCGCGCTGCTCGGCGCAGCTTGCAGCTTTCTCCTCGCCGGAGCTCCGTTGATAGCCCAGATCAACCCCGCCACGGCGAAGGCCGCGGCGCAAACCGGCGCCAGAACGGTGCAGGTGCCCGTGGCCGCCCGGCCGCCCGCTTCGACGAGGAGGGCTCCCGCTTCCGTTCCTGCTCCCGGGCCCACGCCCCGCGCGGCGAAGGCTCCGGCGGAAAAGCCCGCCATCCTGCCGGTGGAACGCCCAGGCACAACGCCAGGCCGGCGCGATCCTTTCTCAATTCTCGTCAACAAGGAAACCTCGGGGAATGTGATGGCGCCCGTTAACCTGCCTCCCGGCAAATCGGGTTTGCAGGTTCAGACTTTGATGATTCAAGGAATTGTCGGCGGTCCCTCGGGCATGATCGCCGTTGTTGCCAATCCGCAGCAGCGTGTCTATTTCCTGCGGGAAGGCGACCAGTTATTTGACGGCACCGTTGAACACATCGCCATTTCCGGCGTGACCTTTCACGAAGTCGGCAAAGACGCATTCGGCAAGCCCCTGGAACGTGAAGTGACTAGACGGTTGAGCACCAGCTCAGGAGAACAGCCATGAAGATGAAATGGCCGGCCCTCGGGCTTGCCTCTCTCGTGGTGGCGGGCGGCACATTCCTCGCCACGGTGAGCCAGGCAGGACCCGGCGCAAATTTGCCCACAGTGCGCGTGAACGCGCAGGTGGTCCCCGGCGCGGTGCGCATTGATGCGCGGGCAACATCCGCCTTTACCTATACGGCGTCGCGGCCGAGCGATAGTCTGCTCGTCGTGGATTTGCCGGGTATGTCCCCGGCAGAGGCGCAGCACGCCCAGATCCTCGGATCCGGCGGCGTCGCCAGCTACAGGCTTGTCTCCTATGGCTCCGGAGAAACTGCGGGAGTTCGCTTGGAAATTCTGCTCGACGCGCCGGCCCACCCTCGCTTCGAGCGGCTCAGCCCGCGACAGCTCTCGGTGATCTTCGATTCGCAGAGCGCCTTTGTCCACACTTCGGAACGCTCGCCGGCCGTGCTGCATTCGGCGACGAGCCGCATCTCGCATGTGGAAGTGACCGATCTCGAGAACGAGCCCCTGCTGAAGGTGGCAGGAGCGGGACTGCTGCACTACCACACGACCCGGCTGTACAATCCCGACCGGCTGGTGCTGGACTTTGCGGATACTACGCTGGACACCGCTAGCCCGGCCGTGCCGACCGGCGCCGACCCGATTCGTAGCGTGCACGTCGGACAGTTTCAACCCGATGTCGCGCGCATCGTGGTTGATCTGAGTCGCTGGACGCGCTTCACAATTCTCGATTCTAGGGATGGCGTAACCGTCGCATTCTCCGGCTCGCTGGGTTCGGGGAACGTGCAGAGCGCGGCGCACCGCGTGCAGGCAGAACCGAAGCCTGCAACGGCTGCCGCGAAGATCACGGCTCCCGTCGCAAACGCGCCGGCCGATTCGGCGATTACGGCTTCGAATCTTTCGCTGCCTGGATTCCTAACGCAGCCCTCCAGCTTGCTGGCAAGCCCTGCGACGCCAGTTCCGGTGCCGCAGCAAAGTACTCCCCAGCCCCAGCAGACTGCCATGGCGGCGGCAATGCCCGCGACGCCTCCTTCGGCGGCAGCCCCGAGATACTCGGGCGAGCCGATTAACGTCAACTTCAAAGACGTTGATCTAAAGGATTTCTTCCGCCTGATCCACGAGATCAGCGGACTGAATGTCGTGCTCGATCCGTCGGTAAAGGGCAATCTCACGCTGGTTCTCGATCAGGTACCGTGGGACCAGGCGCTCGACATCGTGCTCAAGAACAACAACCTTGACAAGCAGGTGGACGGCAACGTCCTCCGCATTGCCAGCCAAGAGACCATAAAGGGAGAGGCACAGTCTCGCGCCGACCTCCAAAAGGCCGAAGCCAATGCGGTCGCCACTGTCACCGTCACCTATACCCTGAGCTATGCGAAGGTCGGTCCCCCACAGGCCTCTGCAGGCGGGGGCGGCGCCGGGGGAAACAAGAGTATCGAGCAGGTCCTGAAACCGTTCCTGACCCCTCGCGGGGATATCGTGTCCGACACGCGGACCAATACGCTCATCATCCGCGACATTCCTTCCGTGATTCCAACAATTGATAACCTGATCCATCAGCTCGATAAGAAGTCGCCCCAGGTCGAAATCGAAGCGCGTATCGTCGCGGCTTCCCGGACGTTTGCGCAGGATATCGGCACCCAGTTCGGCATATCGGGTATTCAGTCCAGCGGCGGTCAGCAGAACATCTTTGCCGGCGCGCCGGTTGTGGGCACCAGCCCCGTTTCCTATCCGACCGGGACGGTGCTGCCCTACTCCGTCTCCGGAACGACTTCCAATCCTCTGGCAACCAGCTTCCCGGCGACGGGGCCGACTTCCGGATTCACCTTCGCCCATCTTTCCGGCAATTTCGCGCTGGACTTTATCTTGACGGCAGCGGAATCGAAGGGTGCTGGCAAAGTGCTCTCTCGTCCGAGAATCGTGACGCAGAACAATTACAAGGGTCACGTGGAGCAAGGCGAGAAGATCCCGATCCAGACCACGATCAACAACACGATCTCGGTTCAGTATATTGACGCCGCGTTGATCCTGGAGGTCACGCCACAGATCACGGCCGACGGCACGATCGAGATGGTCGTTCACCTGGAAAACACGCAGATTGATACCGGCATTCCTTACATTCAGGGAACCCCGGCTCTGCAGACGCAGTCGGTGGATAACCAAGTGCTCGTCCGCGACGGCGGCACGGTCATGCTCGGCGGAGTGATGATTTCTTCGCAGAGCAGGCAGACCAACGAGGTTCCGCTGCTCGGCAGCCTTCCAATCATCGGCAACCTATTCAAAGAGCGGAACGTGAACGTGAGCTCCTCGGAACTGCTCTTTTTCCTGACGCCGCGAATCGTCAGAAGACTAACCCTCGAAATCAAAAATCGGAGTACAATCTTCGCCGAAGGAGGAGACGCCGTCTCCTCCTTCGCTTTTATGCCCAGCGAATGTCGGGAACGTATCAAGTTGTTGCGGCGGCGGCTGCTCGGCCGCGCGATGCGGACGCGCTGGTCGTCACGCATCTGCCCAACATCTACTACCTGTCGGGATTTACAGGATCTTCGGGCGCGCTGCGTGGTCGAACACGGAAGGACCACGCTTTTCACCGATGGCCGGTACGCCATTCAGGCGCCCGCACAGACCGCCCCAGCCGGCGCCAGGGTTGAAATTACAAAGGGGCCGCTGCCAGCGGCCGTCGGAGCGCATCTCGCTTCCCGGAAGCGCATCAGAGCTGTTTACGACCCGGCGCGGGTCACCGTTGCCGCCCAGAGGACGCTCGAGAAAGCTGCCGGGCGCGCGGTGCGCTGGCGAGCCGAGGTGGGATGGACCGAGGCGCTGCGTGCCATCAAGTCCGCCGGCGGAAATCGCACAGATGCGGAAGGCGGCTCGCCTCGGGTCGCAAGCGTTCGAACAGACCGTGAAAGTCATTCGGCCGGGAATCACGGAAATAGAATTGGCAGCCGAAATCGAGTACCGAATGCGCAAGCTTGGTGCCGAAGGCCCATCATTCGAAACGATCGTGGCCTCGGGACCTCGGGGCGCTTTACCCCACGCCCACCCCACCAGCAAGCGGCTCAGGAGAAATGAATTGGTGGTCCTAGACCTGGGTGCTATACTCGCCCGCTACTGCTGCGATTTGACGCGCACGGTCTTTCTCGGTCGTGCGCCTGCACGGGTCCGGCGGTGGTACCGGGCGGTGTCCGAGGCGCAGCAAGCCGCCTGCGAGGCCCTTGCGGTAGGCGCGAAGGCGGGCGCGCCCGATGCTGCGGCACGCCAGGTGCTGGCGGCCTACGATCTGGGCCGGTACTTCATCCATAGCACGGGCCACGGCCTCGGTCTCGAAGTGCACGAGGAGCCGCGGTTGGCAGCCGGGCAGACGCGCGAAATCGAAGCCGGGAATGTGGTCACCATCGAGCCCGGCGTTTATGTGGAAGGCGCGGGCGGGATTCGAATCGAAGACGATGTAGCGGTGCACTCGAAGGGCGATTGAGGTGCTGACAACGGCTCCGCTCGAGTTGCTGGAACTCTAATATTTTCTGATACTTCATGCCGCCAAAGAAAAAGGTATCCCACGAAAAAATGTCCGGCCTTCCGGGGCTGGACCTCGGCGAGATTGAACGCGTGCTGGCCTTCATGTGCCAGCACAACCTCGAACAATTCGAATTTTCCCTCGGCGATTTGCATATTGCGCTGAAGCGAGGGAGCGCGGGACCGGGTCACGCTTTGCCGGTCCCGTCCCAGGTACGTCGGCAGTCGCGGCGGCCGCGAGCGGGAAAGCGTCGAAACCCGCTGCCCGCATCCGACGAAGCCGCGCCTGCCGCCCCGGCAGCGCCCGCCGACGAGCACATCATCAAGTCGCCCATCGTGGGCACGTTCTACGCATCGCCGAGCCCGGATGCGCCGGTTTTTGTGAAGATGGGCGACCACGTGAGCAAGGGCCAGGTGGTCTGCATCGTCGAAGCGATGAAGCTGATGAACGAAATTGAAGCGGACGTCGCCGGGACCGTGGCCCGTTTCCTGGTGGAAAACAACCAGCCGGTGGAATACGGGCAGCCGCTGTTCGCGATCCGGACGGCGAAGGGCAAGCCTAGCCTGGCTCCTGCATGAACCCGCCGGCATTTTCCAAACTTCGCGGGTGGGCGCTGCCGTCGCCACGGTCTTTTTTCGCGCCAGATAGCGCCGGCTCTTACACAGCGTTCGAATGCTCCCCGACCTATGTTCCGCAAGATCCTGATCGCGAATCGCGGCGAGATTGCCCTGCGGGTGATTTGCGCCTGCAAAGAGCTGGGCATCCCGACCGTGGCGGTTTATTCCGAAGCCGACCGCAACTCCCTGCACGTGCGATTTGCCGACGAGGCGGTTTGTATCGGCCCGCCGCGAAGCAGCGAGAGCTATCTCAATATTCCACACGTGATCAGCGCCGCGGAAATCACCAACGTGGACGCCATCCATCCCGGGTACGGGTTTCTTTCCGAGAACGCTAATTTCGCCGAGGTCTGCGAGGCTTCACGAATTACCTTTATCGGCCCGAGTCCGGAGCTGATTCGCCTGATGGGAGAAAAGGACCGCGCGCGCAGGGAAGTGGCCGCCGCCGGGCTTCCCATCGTTCCGGGAAGCGACGGCGTCGTCGAAAGCGAGGAAGCGGCGCTGAAGGCGGCGAAGAAAGATTGGCTATCCGCTCATCGTCAAAGCGTCGGCCGGCGGCGGCGGACGTGGCATGCGCGTCGTCCGCAAGCAGAGCGAACTCGCCACCGCGTTCGAAACCGCGCGCGCCGAGGCGCAGCAGGCGTTCGGAACGCCCGACGTCTATCTCGAAAGGTTTATCGAGCGCCCGCGGCACATCGAGATTCCAGGTGCTCGGCGACAAGTATCGGCCGCGTGATCCATCTGGGCGAGCGCGAGTGCAGCATCCAGCGCCGCCACCAGAAGCTTATTGAGGAATCGCCGTCTCCGGTGATGGACGAGCAAGACGCGCGCCGAACTGGGCGGGCGCGTCGTGGAAGTCTTACGAAAGTTGGGATACACCAACGCGGGTACGGTCGAGTTCCTGCGCGATGAGGACGGCAAATTCTACTTCATCGAGATGAACACGCGCATTCAGGTCGAGCACGCCGTCACGGAGATGGTCACCAACGTGGACCTGATCAAAGCGCAGATTCGCCTGGCTGCCGGCGAGGACTCTGGAAGCCGCGGTCGGCAAAGTCGAAATTCGCGGTCACAGCATCGAGTGCCGCATCAATGCCGAAGATCCGGAAACTTTCGTTCCCTCGGCGGGCCGCATCACCACATTCCATATCCCCA
Source organism: uncultured Acidobacteriota bacterium (assembly GCA_963803675.1). Taxonomy (GTDB): domain Bacteria; phylum Acidobacteriota; class Terriglobia; order Acidiferrales; family UBA7541; genus DASTCZ01. Next base: position 127,928 of record CAWDNN010000001.1, read on the forward strand.
GCGGCACGGGAGTGCGCGTGGATACGTTTCTCTACTCGGATAGCGTGATCCCGCCATATTACGATTCGCTGATCGCGAAGCTTATCACGCGCGGACGCGATCGCGGCGAAGCCCTGGCGCGCATGCGCCGCGCGCTCGAGATGTTCATCGTCGAAGGCGTGAAGACAACGATCCCTCTGCACCGCCGGATTCTGGCCGATCCGGCCTTCCAGAGGGGCGAAATTGACACTCACTTCCTCGATCATCTGGGCGTCGGCGCCGCGCGCAAGAAATGCTCGCGGCCAAGATGACCGGCTCCATCCCGCGCCTCTACGCCATCCTGGATGCGGCGTTGATCCCGTCGCGCGAAGCGGACGTGCGGCGCAATTGGCGGAAGCGGGCGTCCAACTGATTCAATACCGTAACAAAAAGGCGACTTCTCGCGAGGTTTTCGACATTTCGCGTGCCATTTCAGGCAGACTTTCAGGATACGCTGTTCGCTTCATCGTAAACGATCGGGCGGATATCGCCGTGCTGGCGGGTGCGGGAGGCGTGCACGTCGGCCAGGACGATTTGCCGGTGGCGCGAGGCGCGCGAGGATTTGTGGTACCGGAGCCGCTGGGTTGGCATCTCGACGCACACTCTGGATCAGGTGCGCGCCGCCGATCAGACTGGCGCCGATTACATCGCTTTCGGACCGATTTTCGCAACGGCCACGAAGGAGAGCCCGATCCCGTCGTGGGCATCGAAGTTCATTCGTCGCGCCAGGCGAATTGACGCGAAAGCCGCTGGTGGCGCATCGGCGGCATCACGGTGGAGCGTGCGCGCGAAGTCTACGCGCGCGGGCGCCGATTGCGCTTGCCGTGGCGCGCGATTTGGTGGCAGGCTTCCGATCCGGCCGCGCGAGCGCAGGAGTACTTGGCATTAGCGCGCGGAGCTTTTTCCGAAGTAACGCACGCTCGCGAACCGCTTTTAAGAATTGCCGCAGACGTGAATCAGGGTAGTATCGGCCCGCTTTTCATTTCGCGGAGCGGCTGGGCACCTGGAAAAGAGGAGGAACATCGCATGGCGAGTTCTGTTGGCCAAAAAACCGATCAGCATGATTATGGAGGAATCCAGCGGAACATGGCGAGCACTCGCTCCGGCGCGCGCTGGGGCCGGGCAACCTCGATCTCGCTCGGGCATCGGCGCGATCATCGGCACGGGAATCTTCGTGCTCACGGGAACCGCCACGGCAAACCACGCGGGCCCGCGATTATCCTGTCCTTCATTCTGGCCGCCATCGCCTGCGTTTTCGCCGGACTCTGCTACGCGGAATTCGCCTCCATGATTCCGGTAGCGGGCTCGGCCTACACCTACGGCTACGCCACGCTCGGTGAGTTGGTGGCCTGGATCATCGGCTGGGACTTGATCCTCGAATACGCCCTGGGCGCGGCGACCGTAGCCAGCGGCTGGAGCGGCTACGTCCTCAGCTTTCTTCAGGATTTCGGCATCCATCTTTCGCCCGGCTCGCCGGTGCACCCGGGCACGGTGTTTGTCGAATATCCGCGGGCACGGGTCACTGGGAGAGGCTCACCGCGCAATTCCAAAAAGTGCTTGGCCGCTGGCCCACGTTGATCCCGCTGCGCTTGCTCCACCAGAATTCAAGTTCAATCTGTTCGGTTTCCTTGGGATCGTGTTCGTGACGGTGATCCTGATCATCGGGATCAAGGAATCGGCGAACTTCAACTCGGTCATCGTGGTCGTCAAGGTCGCGGTGCTGCTGGTCTTTATCGGCCTTGGCGCGAATTACATCTTCGGCCACCGCGCCGAGGCGGTGGCCAATTGGACTCCGTTCCTCCCGCCGAACACCGGCGTCTACGGGGCCTTCGGCTGGTCGGGAATCGCCACGGCGGCCGGCGTGATCTTTTTCGCTTACATCGGGTTTGACGCGGTCTCCACCGCGGCGCAGGAAGCCAAGAATCCCAAGCGCGACATGCCCATCGGCATTCTCGGCTCGCTGGTGATCTGCACAATCCTTTACATCTTGGTCGCCGGCGTCCTCACCGGGCTGGTCAAGTACACACAGCTTCGACGTTCCCGACCCGATTGCGATCGGCATCGACATGACGGGAGTAAGCTGGGGCAGCAAGCTCGTGAAGCTCGGCGCGATTTGCGGACTTGAGCAGCACCATGGTCGTCATGCTGCTCGGGCAGTCGCGCGTCTTTTTCTCCATGTCCAAGGATGGCCTGCTGCCCAAGTGGGCAAGCAAGATTCATCCGCGCTTCCGCACGCCGTACATTTCCACGATCCTGGTTGGTCTATGCGTCGCCACGGTCGCGGCGCTCACGCCGATCGACGTGCTCGGCAGAAATGGTTTCCATCGGCACCTTCCTGGCGTTCATCATCGTCTGCGCCGGCGTTTGGGTCTTGCGCTCGCAGCGATCCAGATGTGCCGCGCGCGTTCGTGACCCCCTGGGTTCCGTTTACGCCGATCATGGGCATCGCTGATTTCCGCGCTGATGATGTACAGCCTGAGCGGCATGACCTGGGCTGCGCCTTATCATCTGGCTGGCGATCGGTCTGGTGATCTATTTCACCTATAGCCGGCAGTCACAGCCGCGTCGGCAACCTCAGAGCGCTAAAACAAGCAAGATCTTCGTTTGACAGCCGGGCGCTCGTGTTTCCAAGCGCCCGGCTTTTTATTTGTCGTTGCCTTTATTGAGCCGCTCGACGCGGAAGTGAATCTCATACCAGTTCTGCCTACTCATTCTTGCCGCGCTTGTGAGATAAACTGGGTGTGCGGATGGCGTCCCCCGACTATCGCGGGCTTTTGCGCCGTATCCAGCCGCTGGACCGCATCGCGCTGGCCATTGCCATCGTGTTTTTCTGATTGTGATCGTTGGCGCGCCTTGCGGGCTACACGCCTCCGTTCGCCGGATTCGTCCAGTTCGCCTTTTTCCTATCGCTTGGCTATCTCGTCTATCGGTTCTTGGGTTGGGCGCGCACCAGGCTGTTGTGGGGCCTGCGTAACCGGCTGATTGTCGCGTTCCTTTTTTTTGCGGGCGTGCCGGTGGTGATGTTGCTGGCGATGGGCGCCATCACCGCGCGGATGCTTTTCCAGCAGTTGGGCGGATATCTGCTGGTGCAGGATATCCAACCTCGCATGGCGGAGGTTGCCAACGCCGCGGACAGCGTCGCTTCGGCCCTGGCCGTCGAGCCGCCCCAGCAGCCAATCGCGCCGGTCCAATTGTCCCGCCGGTTCTGCAAGCGCACCTCGCCACAGTCGAAGCCGATTTGCCCGGGCTGGAACTCGATCTGAAGTCGCCCGGGAAATATCTCGTCGTCGAGCGCCGGCAAGCTCCGGCACGATCGTTTTGCCGGAATCGTGCAGTCGCAAGGACAGCTCTGGCTGGTTGGCGAAGTGCGCCGGGGCCAGAGCACCGTAACAGCTCGCGCGCCGGTGACGCCGGAAATGCTGGAACGCATCGCGCCATTTCTAGGTCCGATCCAACTTGTGATGACGCATCCCGCGACGGATGAGGACCCGCCGAACACCATCCTCCAGATCGGCGGACTGCGGTACGGTCGCGGGCAAGACGCGATCACGACTTCCTCGCGAAAGTTGCAGGGGCCTGCCTCGTGGTTTGATTTTCAGGTGGATGGCGTGTCAAATCTCGACGCGCAGCTCGAGACGCCGAACGGTCTCGTGCCCAGCCCCGTTTTCGCTTCCTGTTCTCGCGCGCGGCCCCGCTCTACGGCGCTATCTTCAGCTCGCTCGGCGATTTGAGCAGCTACTACTTCGAGGTGCTGATCGCGATCGCTTTGTTTTCTGCTCCTGGAGGTCGGTGGCGTTTATCACCGGCATCGTCCTGACGCGCACCATCACGCATTCCGTGTCGGAGCTTTATCACGCTACACAATATGTGCAAGCGGGCGATTTCACCCATCGCGTGCGCGTAGAGCGCGCAGACCAACTTGGCGCGCTGGCGGATTCGTTCAACGCCATGGCTGGATCGGTCGGCACGTCTCATCGAGGAGCAGCGCAAGCGCCAGCGCCTCGAAAACGAAATTTCCATCGCGCACGAAGTGCAATCGCAGCTTTTCCCGCGCCAACTGCCCGCGGTTCCCGGCATTGAGTTGGACGCTTCCTGCCGCCCTGCCCGGGGCGTCAGCGGCGACTACTACGATTTTTTCCGCTCGGCGCTACGCGGCTCGGCTTCGCGCTGGCGGACATCAGCGGGAAGGGAATTTCCGCGGCGCTGCTGATGGCCAGCGTGCAGGCTGCGTTGCGCAGCCAGTTGTTGCTCGATGGAAACTGCCGGCCAGCACCGCGGAAATCGTCGGCCGCATAAACCGCCATCTTTATTTGTACACGACGGAAGATCGCTATGCCACATTCTTCTTTGCGATCTACGATTCCGCCACGGCGTGCTTGCGATACACCAACGCGGGCCACCCTGCTCCGTTTTGCATTTCTGGCGGCCAAGTGCATAGACTCGAAGTCGGCGGCACGGTCGTCGGCGTGTTCGACGATTATCATTATGAGGAGGGCACGATCCAGATCGAGCCGGGCTCGCTGCTCGTGATCTTCAGCGACGGACTCGTGGAGCCGGAGAACGTTTATGGCGAGGAATTCGGTTCGCGGCGGCTCGCTGAAGTCGCGTTGCGCAATCGCCAGGCAAGCGCGCATGATCTGGTGGAATCGCTGCTGAGCGCCGCGGAGGAATGGGCCGGAACCGCGGAACAGGCCGACGACATGACCGTCATCGTCGCGCGCCTGAGGCGTAAAGTGAGATTGTAAGGCGACGAGTAGGTCGCCTGGGCAGGAGCTTTGGACTAGGCGATACGCAAAATGAAAATCCTCACCGCCGCGCAAATGCGAGAAGCCGATCGGCTCACCACCGAGCGCTACGGCATTCCCAGCCTGCAATTGATGGAAAACGCCGGGGCGGGCGTGGCCGAATTTTTGCGTGCGCGAAGTCCCCGATCTGAACCAGCGCCGCATCGTGGTCCTCTGCGGCAAGGGAAATAATGGCGGCGATGGTTTCGTCGTCGCCCGCCGCCTGCGCGAAATGGGCGCCGATCCCCAGGTGTTGCTTGTTCGCGCCGCCGGATGCCGTGCGCGGCGACGCGTCCACGAATCTTGCAGCGCTGGCACGCGACGGCGGGGAAGTTGCGAGGTCATCGCGGATTCCGCGTGGGAAGCTGCCCGCGCAGCGCTGCTAGACGCCGAAATCATCGTGGATGCGTTGCTGGGCACTGGACTGACCGGCGCCGTGGAAGGTCTGCTGGCGCAAGTGATCGCCGACGTGAATCGCGCGCCGTCCGCGGCGTTCGCGTGGTGGCCGTGGACACTCCTTCCGGCTTGCCCTCCGACGCGCGCGCCGCGGCAGGCCCGGTGGTTCGCGCGGATTGGACGGTCACCTTCACCGCGCCAAAGATCGGCCAGCTGCTCTCGCCTGATTGCGACCGCGTGCGGGCGGCTCGTCGTCCACCGCATCGGCACGCCGCCGGAATTGCTCGAGGACAGACGAGCGCCTGAAGACTGAGCTGGCTCGAGCCCGGCGAATTTCGCGGGCTTGCCTCTGCAAAGAAAAGCGGACTCGAATAAGGGAACGTATGGCCACGCATTGATCGTCGCGGGCTCGCGCGGCAAGGCCGGAGCCGCGGCGCTCGCCGGATGGGCGCGCTGCGCAGCCGGCGCTGGACTCGTGACCGTCGCGACGCCCAGCGATGCCTTGCCGACCGTCGCGTCGTTCCTGCCCGAATTAATGACCGCGCCGCTCGAGCAAACCGATGCAGGCACCGTCAGCCTCCACAATTTCGATTACAACCGCTTCGCCGATCTCGCAAAGGAAAAGAGCGTCGTCGCGATGGGCCCCGGCCTCACGCATGCAGGCGGAAACCCAGCAATTCGTACGGAGCGTGCTGAAGATAGCGCCGCGCCGATCGTACTCGACGCAGATGGCTTGAACGCGCTCGCGGCCTCGCCCGAACCGATCGGCATCGCAAAGCGCCGGCGCGTGGTGTTGACGCCACATCCCGGCGAAATGGGGCGCCTGCTCGGCTGCACCATAGCGGAAGTGCAGGCAGACCGCTTGGCCGCTGCGCACGAAGGCTGTCGGAGAAATACGGCGCTTACGTTGTGCTGAAGGGTTTTCACACGATTGTTGCGACGCCAGACGGCCGCGTTTTTCATCAACTCCACCGGCAATCCGGGAATGGCTACTGCGGGCACAGGCGATGTTCTCACCGGGATCCTCGCCGGGCTCACCGCGCAATTCGGCATCAAAGATTGGGAGCGCGTGATTGGCCTGGGCGTTTACCTGCACGGGCTTGCCGGCGATTTTGCGGCGCAGCAGTTTGGCGAAGCGCCGATGACGGCCTCCGATCTCATCGCCGCCATTCCCGCGGCCTTCGCTCAACTGCTCGCGGATTGGGAAGAGCACGACGTGGACGCTGAAGCCAATCGTCACAGAATCCGCCGAAGAAACCACTGTCGATCGGCCGCGCGCTTGGCTGCGCGGCTTGCCGCTCCCGTGCTCGTGCTGTTCAAGGGCGACCTCGGCGCGGGAAAAACCACTCTCGCGAAAGGAATCATCAGCGGGCTGGGAGCCGCGACAGAAGAAGAAGTCACGAGTCCAACGTTCACGCTGGTTCACGTCTTCGAACGCAGCGGAAACCGCAAGCTGCCAGCAAAAGCTGACGCCAATCCAAGAAATCGCTGAAAGTTTATCACGTGGATCTCTATCGCATCGAAAGCGAGCACGAACTGGAAACTCTCGCGCTCGAAGACGTGCTCGGCGAAATCGAGCCGGGCATCGTGATCGTGGAATGGTCCGAGCGCCTCACGATTCGCAGCGAATTGGCCGGTCGTGCGCATCGAAATTGAGCACCTCGGCGGCGACAAGCGCCGCATCCGCATCACCGGCCTCGACAAGCTCGCTGCATAATCCCACTCCAGCTCGTCGGTAAGTTATTGTACGCGCCGGAGCTTGCCACCGCCGTGTTGCCGACTTCCAGCGTCTCCATTGTGCCAAGACCGCCTATTGCGCCGGGTGTTTACGGCTGGAATCGTTCCAATGTTGCGCGCGGCGCCCCTTGCTAGAGTGGCGAGACCACTCAATCAGGCCCATGGCAGAACACGTTACAACGACGCCGCTGGCACGTGTCGCTCGCGGAGATGCTCGCGCGTAACGGCCGAGCTTTCGCTCGAGACGCTGGTGGTCGGCGTGGACAACATCCACCACGACGTTTTCCTCAGCCAAAGTTCGTCGAAGCGGCGCGCACGTTTCCTGTTCGACCTGATCCGCCAGCTCGTGAACTTTCGCATTTTCCCGGATTCGAGCGGAAACCGATGCGCGCGCCGGAAACTGGCCGCGTTGCGTAAAATGCTCGGCCGAGTTGATGCAGTCCTCGCTCACCCGCGCGAAATACGAAAAAAACATTGAGCGCGACGTGCTGCTGCGCGTGGCGCTGCTGAAGATGCTGACGCAGGAGACGTCGCGCGATTTGCGCGATCTGCTGCTCGAAGCCAAAGAAGGGATTCGCGCGCGCGGCAATTATCTTTGAGCGCAGCGAGCAGGCTCACGTGCTGAAGTCGCGGCTCGCGGAAATTCAAGCGGATCGCCGCGAAGTGTGTGCGGCAGGTGGGGCAGCAGCTCCATCAAATACTTGCTGGAACTGGAGAGACATCGCTGGGCAAAGCGCGCAAGGCGCTCTTTGGCGACGAAACCTCCGATGCCTACGAGATGCTGAAGAACCGCCTGGTATTCGTGGAAGGCGGCCGCGACGATCGGCTCTTTCTCGATCATTACGTGATGACCGGAAACTATCAGTCGCGACCCGGACCGTCTGCGAAGTATTTGACCGTATGCTTGTGGAGTTCTTTGCGCGAGCGACGTCTTCGCGTGAAGCGCGGCGAAGCCGCACAGCGAGGCGGCCGGCGCGCACGAATCCGCTTGGTCGAATCGGCGGTGCGTATGCGCGAGGATCTGGCGCGCTCGATGAGCAGCGCGAAGAGCTGGTTCACCGCCTCGAACGCAGCGAAGACTTATTGGCGCGCATGCTGCGCCGCGATGACCCAGCGGAATTGCGGGCGGCGTTGACTGAACTCGATAAGCCGCCGCGCTTTCCTGCAGCAGAAGCTGACGCGCTGACGCCGCAAATCGAAATTGCCCAGCAGAAAATCGGATTCCTTTCCGAACAGACGTCGCGCCGAGCTCGACGATTACCTGAACCAGCCCGAAAACGCCAAACGCCTTTTCGCCGCGGAGGCAACCGATCCCTCCGATTTCCGCGCGCAACTCCTCGAGGATTGGATCGAGCGTCTCGCGCGCCACGAAGTGTCTATTCACGTGCTCGCCAGCTACGAGATGCGCAACCTGCATCTGGATATTGCCCGCCCGTCCACTTGCAGCAATTGCGCAAGGCGCTGGTCATGCGCGAGGAGCTGAAGCGCGTCGAAGAAATCCTGAATCAATTTCCGGCGCGCCAATTTTCAATCAAGCGCCTCGAAGAGGCTTCGCGCCGGTTGCGCCGCTACTCCCGCAGGAAGTCCGCATCATGGTGTTGCGTTTCTGCGAAGACCTGATGCGCCTGCGCCGCGACATGCGCGATTACCAGAGGCTCACCGCGCGATGGAGCGCGTCAATCTGGTCCGCGCGGAGCGCACCCGCGAGCTTTCGCAGATCAATCGCACGCTCTACGAATATCTGCTGCCCGAAGAAGACCGTCCCGCCGAGGATCACGTCGTTAGCCACGTGGTGATCAAGGCGGATATCCGCGGCTCCACGAAGATGACGCAGAACTTGCTGGCGCGCGGCCTGAATCCTGCGTCGCACATGAGCCTGAATCTTTACGAGCCGGTGCAGCGAATTCTCGAACGCTATGGCGCCGTCAAAGGTTTTCGTCGAAGGCGACGCGATCATCATGGCCATCTACGAGACGCAAGCCAATCGCACGCGGCAGCGTGCCGTGGCCAAAGCCTGCCTGCTGGCGCGGCAAATCCTCGGCCATCGCGAGGCGTACAACGAGCGCGCCGAAGGCAGCGAATCTGCCGCCGCTCGAACTCGGTGTCGGCGTTGCATTCCAGAATTCTCCGCCGACCTATTGGATGGACAAGGACTCGCGCATCATGATTTCGCAGCGCGATCAATTTGTCCGACCGCCTGTCGAGCTGCTCAAAGGCGGCGCGAAGACTGCTCGGCGAGCACCGTTCGCCATTCCGTCTCTTCCTGTTTCCAAACCGCGATCGAGGGCACCACCGAAGAAGAACTCGACGAATTTCTGCTTCGCTACAACTTCAACGGCGTCGAGCTGAACGAAGAAGGCTTTCAAAAATTGAGCGAAGAAATTTCTCTCAGCGCATCCGAAGCCATCGGCATTTTCCCCTGGGGACGCGAGCGCGTAACCTTTTATTCCGGCCTCGTTCCCGTCGGCGAAACCCTCGAGCCGCTCCTGATCCGCAAAGGCTATGTGCGCCAGCTTCTGCCCGATGGAAAAATCGGCGCCGCCGGCAGCCGCGCCTATTATGAAGTCTGCGCCGAATCGGTCCTTCAGGATCTCCCCGGCGCAAACGGCCGCGGCGACCCCCGCAAACCCTAAGCCTGTTCGCGCTTTGACTCGAATCCCGCACCGCCTGTGTAGCGCAGGTCGTTCGACCTCCGGCTTTTCTCCGGCGTTCCTCGCGGCGCCGCTATGAGATACCCGCGTCGCGCGGGCGCACCGCTTAAACGCCGTGTCATTCTGAGTCGTGAGCAGCCCGATTTCCGCGCTTCGCTCGAAGTTTGGCGCGGAAATTGGGCGCAGTGGCGAACGGCGAAGAATCTCGGTGCCGGTACGGCGGATACCTCCGCTTGAAGTTTCGGCGCCTCTATCAGGATGCACCGCGCCGCATTTCCCCAAACCATCCAACCCACCGTATAATCCCCGCGGAGGCGACAAGGGCCCGGTGGTCTTCCCGGCCTTCAAAGCCGGCGATCCGTACCTTCGCGGTGCGGATGGTGGGTTCGACTCCCACACGTCTCCGCCAATAATAACTAATGTTTATGCGGGTATTTTTGATGCCTGGTCTCAACTGTGCGCGTCAGCAGCGTTGGCGCGCGCAACAATTTCCTTGGTAGGCAATCGAATGGCTACAATCTCGTGCTTCGTTTTGCGTCCTAGTTCCTCGACCTTCTTGCTAGCTGCCTCGATTCCGTGGACGCAGTCGAGCCAGATTTTGTCGCCATCGGGTAAGTTTTCAAAAATGTCGTATTCGAAAGAAGGCACGCTGCGTCTCCAGACCAAACTGAGCGGTATCCGTATTTCAGCATTCTTAACAATTGTTAAGACGGCTAGGTTATCCGCAGCGTTCCAAGCTTTGTACGATTGTGTTGGTTCAGCGTGAAATGGAGAGGGGCGACGTTGAGGAGAGCCTTTAGGAACGCATCAAATATCGGTCTGTAGTGCTCCCCTCTAAAACTGGACACCTCAGTTAGGTAAGATCAGGGCCTCCCAAACAGGAGGCAACATGGGCAGGAAACCGCGCGTAGATCGATCCCCGGAAGAGAAGTGGCAGATCGTGCAGGAAGGCATCAAGAGCGGGAACGTCTCGGAGACGTGTCGGCGTCACGGAATCGCTCCGAATCTGTTTTATCGCTGGAAGGATGAAGCGGAGCAGGGAGCAAAGGCAGCGCTTGGGGGGAGAAGCGCTGCCGCGGCCGAAACCGAGAAGGACCACCGCATCCGGCAATTGGAACGAACGCTGGGGCGGAAGTCGCTGGAGATCGAAATCCTAAAAAACGTCGTGGGGGAGTGAGCTGTGGTGCGGTTCACTCCCAGGCGCGAGAGATGGTGGCGCAGGGCTGCACGGCCACGCTGGTGGCGGCGACGTTGGCCATCAGCCGGTCGAGTCTGTACTACCGGAAGCGGCCACGAGACAGCCGGGCTGACCGAACCTACGATGAGCAGATCGTGATGGCGTGTGGAGAGAAGTTGGCGTACGGCTATCGGCGAGTGGCGTGGTGGCTCTGGCGGAAGAAAGGGCTGTCCGTGAATCGCAAGCGGGTGTTACGGGTGATGCGAGAACGTGGGTTGCTGGTGCGCTCGCGTCGTCTGCGCGCACGAAGGAAGAAAGAGTGGGGCCGCGTGGAAGCAGCCGGGCCGAATCAGATCTGGCAGTCGGACATGACGAAGATCTGGGCGGGTCCTGCAGTGGGCTGGGCGTACCTGGTGTGCGTGATCGACTGTTGCACGCGGGAGATCGTGGGCTGGGATCTCTCGCATCGCTGCCGGACCGAAGACGCGCTCCGAGCGGTAGAGCAGGCCGTGCTCGCACGGCTGCCCGAGGGCAGCCGTGAGGCTCGCTTGACGATGACCACAGACAATGGAACACAGTTCACTTCGACGCGGTTCATCGAGACGCTCAACCGGCTGGGCATCACGCATCGGAGGACGGCGTATCATCACCCGGAGGGCAACAGCTACATCGAACGGTTCCATCGCAGCTTGAAGGAAGAGGAAGTCTGGACAGCGGAATATCGCAGCGTGGAGGAAGCGCGAGCATCGATCACTCGTTGGATCGAGGAGTACAATTACGACCGGCCTCATCGCGGAGTCCACAATCGCACCCCGCACGAGGCCTTCTTGGCTTTTGCAGTTGACCTAAAAAACGAGGCCCTGACTGTCTAAATTAGTAGGGAGCACTACACCTCCCAGGGCGATCACAGTATTTTCCAAAACATACTTCAGTCCAAATGTTGTACCGATTTTGCGCCGATTGCTTTGATTTTGTTGATTTAATCCCTTCTATTCCTTTGCTAAGTGCCGTAAACTCAGTTGTTCCAGTACCGTCTATGGGTTCGACTCCCACACGCTTCCGCCAAATCCTTCGCTGGAGTGAATCTCTATGCCCGATCCAAGTAAAGAAGAATTGATCGCTCGCATCGCTGAACTCGAGGAGCAAGCTACTTCAAAGAAACAGGGCGGCTTGGAATTTCGGATAGGCGAGAAGGGAGGCGTCAGCGTCTATGGCCTGGGCCGCTTCCCCGTGACGCTTTACTACGAGCAGTGGGTGCGCCTGCTCGACGCAGCCGCCAGACTCCGCGCCTTTCTGGAAGAAAACAAGAGCAAGCTGAAATTGAAAGGCAACGCGTAACCGGAAAGCCTCCGCTCAGCGGCATGCCAGGGTGCGTCTTCCGCGGCAGGCCTGCTCGAATGCGCGGCCCTATTCTCGGCCGTAAGCCTTTCCAAACCATCCGGCCAACTGGATTCCCATCAACAGGCCCCCGGCTCCCAGAGCGGCGACGCTGGCTGTTTGACGCAGGTGGAACTCTCCCATGCGGCACACCAGCAAATATCCGATTGCCAGATTGAACGCGCCCCAGAGCACGTTGACCGTTGGCGAAGACGTTCCTTTGCCGGGCGGCGAAGCGAAGGGACTCGGGAACCGGCGCCCGGACACGCCGCTTGTAAAGTGCGGCACGGCGTTCACCAGAAAAGCGCCCCCAAAGAAGTAAGCGACATACGTATACCACGGCATGATTCCCCCATTTGCTACAGGTGCGAGCAAACAAGACCAGAGCGACGGCAGGATGATAGCACGCGGTCGGGGTTGGATGAGATCACGCCGACCGCCGCAAATATCAATGGCAGAACTGATAAGACCGCGATGAGAGGATAGAACAGGTAAGTCATCAGGCGGACACCATAATCAGTCTGATATACAAACACCACCCGACTCTTGTATAACGAAATGCGCTAGGCCATTGCTCAGCTGGATGATCCCTAATCGCTAGGTCGTGGGGTTCGGTTCACCGGCCCCGCGCCGAAGAAGCACCAATGCCGCAAGCTATGTCGCCAGCGGAAAGACTGTGAAACTAGGGCAACAAGAGATTAATCGTGGATGGGCGGCAACCCTTCAGCATGGTTTCGGCACCTTTTTCCCGAACCACCTGAATTGATCCTAACGAAACAACATTGGAAGGCCGTCCGGGCCCTTTTGACATCTTCGAGCTCAATGACTACGACGGCTACGCACCGATTCGCTCATTTGCTCCGAAGTCTAGGCTCAGCGTTCGGCGGGTGACGCTCCTTCACCCGTTTGACTTCATTCTCTACACATCCCTGGTGCTGAGATTAAAAGACGGGATCTCCAAGAGCCGGCTTCCCGCTGATAAGGTCTTCTCATATAGAACGGAAAAAACGAAGCCGAGACAACTCTATTCTCCCAGCCCTTCGTTACGAGAGTTCAAGGCAGCAGCAGCGAAGAAGATCGAATCGAGGGCAGGGCTGTTTGTAGGCATGACAGACATCGCGGACTTCTTTCCGCGCATTTATCACCACCGACTCATAAATGCTCTCGAAGCAACTAGCAGCAACGCGGTGCGTGGTCACGTCCGAGCGCTTGAGAAGATGCTATCGAGATTCTCTGGGGGTACGAGTTACGGTATCCCAATAGGCCCTCCCGCCTCCCGCGTACTTGCCGAGGCAGTCTTAATCGACGTCGACAGTACGTTGGTGAGCTACGGTATAGACTTCATTCGCTTCGTAGACGATTACGTCATATTTGCAGAGAAACCGAATGACGCCGAATACGGGATCCGAATCCTGGGCGAGACTCTCTTCCTCAACCATGGCCTCACGTTGCAGACGGCCAAGACCAGAGTCATCCCAGCAGTGGAATACTTGGGGAAGCATCTGACGCTACACAGCCAAAAGGAACAAGACAGGAGGCGGCTCTTTGACGTCTTAGGTGATTCCATGTACGAAAGCGTTTCCTACGAGGATCTGGACGTCGAGCAGAAGAGAGAGATTGACACATACAACCTCGTTGAGATGTTGCAGGAGGCGCTAGCTGAAGGAGAGAACGTCGATTACCAAGAAGTGGCATTTATCCTTGGAAGGCTTTCGTCTCTTCAGAAGCCGGAGCTCATTCCGATCGTACGCGATAACCTAGAACGCTTGTACCCAGTGGCCGATGCTGTCTCCAAGTTCTTTGGTGAGTTCAAGAATTTGCCAAGGGATCAGTATGAGGAGATCGGTTCGGTGATACTTCGTCCACTGTTAGAGAATGCCGAAACCAGGCCCTCGGACTTTTACATCATCTGGATACTGAATGTTTTTGCGCAACATGAGCGCTGGGACCACGGTGACGAACTCCTGAGGGTTTTTCGCGAAACGAATTCAGACGCCGTTCGCAGATATGCAGCGCTAGCGCTTGCAAAGTCTGGCTCCAGGGCGCAAGCAATTGCGATTAAGGAGTATCTGAACTCAGGTTCCCCGCTGTCTCGTACGGCGATGCTTTTTGCAACCGCGAAGCTTGGAACCGACGAGCGCCAATTCCTAAGAAAGAGTTTGCGACTCAGCGACCCCTTCGAGAAATTCTGCGCCTACGCGCGTGTCTGATCCGATCTGTTCTCGCCGGGTGTCGCAGCCCTTTACGCTCTCTGCAAAGCGTGCACATCTGGCCAAATTCATGCCGAATGCATGATTCTGCCGACTCGAACCCTTTCTGAGAGCTCTTAGGGACCTGCTCTGGTGGCAGGTTCGTTGCGCCCAGGGCCAGGAGAGGCGCACGATGCGCGAGTCCGAGGTCCGAATCGGAAATTCCCGTCTATCGTGAAGAATATTTATCCATTGAATAAAGAATAGAGCTCGCGTATCTTCCGACCTCGCGGGCGTAATGCACCCTACCCGGTTCGCACGTGCGTTCTCGCACGGAGGATTCCATGAAACCTTTGCCTTCCAATCGTTGGTTTCTTGTTCCAGCGCTGATGCTGGCAACTTCGCTCGCAACCTCGCTCGCGTCGGGCGCGCAGGATGTTCCTGTCAAGCTTACCGTTCACTGGGATCGCGTGACGAAGGAATCGAAGACAACGCCAACGTTACAGGTGGTTGTAAACCCGCCGCTGCGTCGGGGAACTGCCGTCCATGACAATGCCTTCCAGGCACTTCACGATCTCGGAGCCGACTACGTCCGTTACGTTCCTTGGCTCCCCTATCCGCGTCTTGGCGTTGCGGAGTTGGCGCCGCCGAAGGATGGCAAGGCCTCCTGGGATTTTTCTCTGATTGACCCGATGACCATAGATTTTCTGGAGGCAACCAAGGGGCACTCTGTCGTTCTCAACTTCAGCACCATCCCGCAGTGGATGTACAAGACCGATAAGCCCGTCGCCTATCCAGATGATCCCAACAAGCCGGTGTGGGACTACGAGCAGGGAACCGAGCTTCGTGACCCGACCTGCAAGGAGGTTGCCGATTACTATGCTCGGCTCCTGGCCTGGTACACGAAAGGCGGATTCACCGACGAATACGGAAAGCGGCACGAATCCGGATACCACTATTCGATTCCCTATTGGGAAGTTCTCAACGAAGTGGATTTCGAACACGACATGACGCCGCAAACCTATACGCGCCTATACGACGCGATCGTGACGGCGATGAAGCAAGTTCAGCCGGGAATAAAATTCGTTGGCGTGTCTCTCGCCATGCCAAGCTTAAACCCCGAGTTTTTCGAGTACTTCCTCAATCACAAGAACCACCAGCCTGGCGTACCTCTAGACTATATTTCCTATCATTTCTACGCGTCGCCTACACCGGATGAGGCCATGGACGTTCAACAGTATATGGTTTTTGACCAGGCGGACGGCTTCCTGAACACCGTCCGTTACATCGAGGCGATCCGGAAACGTCTCTCGCCCGAAACCGGCACAACGATCAATGAAATTGGGATCATTGAGCCGGATGACGACGCGCAGGCCGATGCCAATCACGCCGCGAAACGCATTCCCGATTCGTATTGGAACCTCGCGGGAGCCGAGTACGCATACATTTTTGTGCAGCTCACGCAGTTGGGCATTGACGTGGCCGGAGAATCGCAATTGGTTGGCTATCCCACGCAATTTCCCAGCGTCACCATGGTGGACTGGAACGATGGAAAGCCCAACGCGCGGTTGTGGGTCCTGAAGCTTTTGCGTGACAACTTTGCGCCTGGCGACAAGATCGTGGAAATGGCGTTCGCTCCGGGGGATCCCTACGTCACTGGGCTTGCGGTGGTAACCAAGCAAGGCAAACACAGGATCCTGCTGGTGAACAAGCGCGACCGGGATTTCGTTCTATCTATTCCGGGAGCTGCCGGCAGCCAATTGGACTACGTTGACGTCACCACGGGATTCCGGCCGCCCGCTTCCGCGAAGCTGGGTTCGGACAGCGTGACCCTGCATGGTTTTTCCGTAGCCGTGCTCACTCTGCCCTAGGGGCGCGCTTCCACATCAAACTGGTGATGCTCCGGCGAGGATGGGACACGTGCCGCAGCCCTTTGCGTTCTTGGCAAAGGGTACGCGACTGGACCTCAAGACTCTTTACCGGTTCAAATGGATGGAGTATTCTGGTAGCACCTAAAAAGGTGCTGAGCAGGAGCGTGCCCGATGCTTGACATTACCAAGGACATCCAGTCGCTGACGACGTTCCGCCGCCGGTCGGGCGATTTCATGAGGCAGCTAAAAAAGAGCAGGCGTCCTGTAGTGCTCACAGTAAAGGGCAGGGCTGCGGCGATCGTGCAGGACGCCGAGGCTTATCAACGCCTGCTCGATATTGCCGCGAGCGCCGACGCAGAAGAAGGCATCCGGCAAGGCCTGAAGGATGCCAAAACGGGAAAAGTCCGGCCTGCCAAGAAGTTTTTCGACGAGTTCGAAGCGCGGCATGGAATATCTCGTTAAGATCACCGCCCGTGCCGAGCGCGATCTTTCCGTCCTGTACGTGGAAATCGATACCGAGCATTCCGGTGCGGCCCTGAAGTGGTATCGCGGACTCAAAGCAGCCATCCTGAGCCTAGGAGATCATCCGAATCGGTGTCCCGTCACACGAAAAAGCGGGAAGCTGAGACACCTGCTGTATGGAAACAAACCTCACGTCTATCGTGTGATCTACCGTGTCCTGGAAAAGCGGAAGCACGTTGAAGTGCTCCACATTCGCCACGGCGCAAGGAGGACGCCCAAGTCGTCCGATCTCGCATAGTCGGAGCAAGCTAAACTGATCCGCGGAATGCGTTGATTTCGAAAGATCCCTTCACGTCATCTCACGTCGTCGTCCAACATCCCGGCCTAACTCCTTTGCTTGCCGCATTCGAGCTCGCATTGCGCGTAACAGGCATTTTGTAACTTCAGTGTTTGCAGTCATTTGCGTATATCGACTCCTGTAAGTCCATTGTCTGCCGCATTTACATGAAAATGGGGGGTGGGGAGTAACACGCTGGTTAACAGCAAGCCGGCGCGGATTCCTTCGGGCCCACGCACTGGCGGCCTAGCGTCATCCGCGGCTGGCCGGAGATTCAAGCTGCGCTGCCACTGGCGGAGACATTTATGTTGCTTCTGGTTGGGTGATTATGCTAGGCTCGCGATCGCCCCGTTGTGTAATGCCAGTGGCCGCTAAATCAACTAGTATCAAGCCCAAGATAAAGCCCAAGGAAAAACGCGCTTTCGATGCGCAAGTTTTTCTCGATTCGGCCGGTGTGGCCAAGAGAGTTGTGGAGTATCGAAAATCCCAGAAGGTTTTCTCTCAAGGCGATCCCGCGATCAGCGTCATCTACATTCAAAGGGCGGAGTGAAGCTGTCTGTTGTCAATGAGGTCGGCAAAGAGGCTGTCGTGGCGATTCTGGGCCCCGGCGACTTTTTTGGCGAGGGATGCCTGGCGGGACAGAGGGTTTGTATGGCGACCGCTACCGCGATTTCACCCACCACTGCGTTAACGATTGAAAAGAATGAGATGGTTCGCGTGCTGCATGCGGAACATGCGTTTTCCGACCGTTTCATCACCTACATGCTTTCCAGGAACATCCGCATTGAGGAGGATCTGGTCGATCAGTTGTTCAACTCCACCGAGAAACGGCTGGCTCGCACGCTTCTGCTGCTCGCTCGCTATGGAAAGCAAGACGAGCCGCAAAAAGTGCTCCCCAAAATGTCGCAAGAGATGCTGGCGGAAATGATTGGCACCTCGCGTTCCCGCGTCAATCTCTTCATGAACAAATTCAAGAAACTAGGCTTCATCAAGTACAACGGCGGGCTTCACATCAATAGCTCTCTCCTCAGTATCGTCCTGCACGAGTAGCCGGCGATCAAGCCGCAGGCATCAACTCGACTTCTTCCTCGGCACCTTGGCGCCCTTCTTTCGAGCTTCCGAAAGCCCAATAGCGATGGCCTGTTTTCGGCTCGTGACCTTGCCGCCCTTCCCACCCTTTCCTGAACGCAGCGTTCCTTTCTTCTCGCGGTGCATGGCGCTCTTGACGCTCTTGCCGGCCGCTTTCCCATACTTTGCCATTTGAGCCCTCCTGAGATTTAGCCTCCAGTTGTTTTGGGCGCAGCGCGCCGCTAACTCCGCGCATCCGCCTCCGAAACGAATATCCGCCATCGGATCACGGCGCTGAATACTGCGATTTACTGACGAACCGCAGGAGGCCGCCTGTAGCCCAGCGCGCCAGATGTGCGTGTGAATCGCTGCCGGGCCAGGTGAGCGGGGCTGTACAGTATTGAACATCGCCCGAATACCAAGGTGTGGTATCTGTTCGCCTCGCTCAGACGGTGAGTTCCCGTGGGTGTCGCTCATTGAGGCCATTGCAATGCCTAACTTTGAATACGATGTCTTCGAGAAGTTTCCAGATGGCAAGGTTGCGTGGAAGTGCTGCGTTCTGGGAATTGCTGCCGCGAGCGAGAAGGTCGAGGAGCTGGCGAAGAAGACCAATAATGAAGTTTTCGCCACGCGGGTCTCCACGCAAGAAATTGTAGCCCGGGCGAACGCGCAGGACTCATAGCGCGCTGCTTGGCGAACCAATGCGGCGCCTCTCGCCGGGGCGGTTTCGCGCCATCCCCTACCGCTTCATCACACAGCTAACCGAAGGTTTTGCAAGCGCGGCCCAATCTCACTGTATAATCGGCAAAACCCTCTCAACGGAATCGCCAGGCGGGTTCCAACCGAGGAACCCGGGCGCGAGCGGGAGTTGCGATTGTCTGCTTGCGCGACCTGCTAGGTCTGTGATTGTATGCGTGATCCGCGAAATGCGGAGCTTCCTTCCCGGGCGCTCCGCGAAGCAGGGCCGGTAGCCGAGAAAGGCGTTCTTGTGAACGAGCACACATGGCTTGGCTGGAGGCCAGACCCTTGGACCGCCGCGACTTGCTCCTAAGACTCCAGTTGAATAGCAACCCTGAGATCCTGTGTGTGGTCCGGAGCGCGGTTTCGCAATTGTCCGAGGAAATGGGCTTTTCCGCCGAGGAGTGCCGCGCGGTTACACGCGCCGTGGATGAAGCGCTGACGAACGTGATTCGCCATGCGTATAACGGCAAACGCGGGCGGCCCATCGAGCTTTCGTGCCGGCGCATTCATGATCCCGCCGATGGCGGCCCGCGGGAAGCTCTCGAGATACTGCTCGAAGATCACGGCGTGGCTGCCGATCCTAAGAAGATGCGCAGCCGCCCGCTGGATGACATCCGGCCGGGCGGCCTGGGGATTCATTTCATCCAGCAGAGCGTGGACCTGATGGAATATAAGCGGGTCGCCAGCACAAATCGGCTTCGCCTGTTGAAATATTTGCGGCCCGTGAAACAAGAAATTGCCCGCTGAAGGAGACCTGGAACGTGAAGATATCGGCGCGTCGCATGGAGAAGAGTCACGATTTTTGATATTTCGGGCAATATTGATTTGTCGCAATCGCCCGAAGTGCGGAAGGTATTGCTGAAAGAGATGCGGGAAGACGAGCGTGCCGCGCGTGATGCTCAATCTGACGCGATGTGAATTACATCGACAGCTCCGGTATCGCTTCGTTGGTCGAGGGACTTAAATTGTCGCGGGAGCTGGGTTCGCGTTTCATCTTGTTCGGCCTTTCCACGAACGCTCGCGAGGTATTGCAGATTTCGCGGTTGCTTTCGTTTTTTGAGATTTATGAAAACGAAGAGCAGGCTGTAGCGGCCGCCTGATACGGATCTTGGAGGAGCGCGCCTGATACGGCGGCGAATCGCGTGGAGCTAGTCCCACAAATCGGGGGAACAGTCACCGGAGGGCTCGCGTATATCGGGGACCTGGCGGTGCTTGGCGGGCGCGCCGCATATCTCACGCTGGTGGGTCCGTTTCGCGGCAGGCCGATCCGCTTGCAGCGGGCCATCGCGCAGGCGATGCAGGTGGGCGTAGGCGCGCTGCCAATCCTTTCGCTGATCACTTTTTTTATCGGGCTGATCCTGGCCTTGCAAAGCGCTTACGAGCTCCGCAAGTTCGGCGCGTTGAGCTATGTAGCCGGGGCCGTGGCGCTCTCGATGTCGCGCGAATTGGGCCCGCTGATTACCGCGATTCTCGTGATCGGGCGCTCGGGTTCGGCTTTTGCCGCCGAGCTTGGCACCATGCGCGTCACCGAGGAAATTGACGCCATGGAAACCATGGCCATTGATCCGGTGCATTTCCTGGTGGCGCCGAAATTTCTGGCAATGATCGTCATGATGCCGTGCCTGACGATCTGGGCCAACGCGATGGGTATCTTCGGTGGCGGGCTCTTTGGCGTGGCTCAGGCGGATTTCACGTGGCCGCGCTATATCTCAGGCGTCCATGGAAGCGCTCTACTTGCGCGACATCACGACCGGTCTGATCAAGAGCGTGATGTTTGGGATCACGATCACCGCGGTCGGATGCCATGAAGGGCTTGGCGACGACCGCCGGGCCCGAGCAGGTGGGCCGGTCCACCACGCGAGCGGTGGTAATTTCAATTTTTCTGGTGATTGTGGTGGATCTCGTTTTCACGGCGCTCTTTTTCTTCATCGGTGGTGGATAAGACCGATGCCCCCGGCGATCGAACAACACGTGGAAACCGCGGCGCAGACCGGGCCGATGATCTCGGTGCGCAATCTCCGCGTGAATTATGGCGAGCGAGAGATTTTGCACGGCATCAACTTTGACGTGGCCCGCGGGGAAACAATCGCCATCCTGGGAGGGTCCGGGTCCGGCAAGAGCACGTTGCTGCGAACGATGGTGGGATTGGAAAAGCCGACCTCGGGGCAGATTTGGATTCGAGGGAAGGACATTTCGGCGCTTTCCCGGTCGGAAATGGATGAAGTGCGCAAGAAGATCGGAATGTCGTTCCAAGGAGGGGCGCTCTTTGGCTCGATGACGGTGGGCGAAAACGTGGCGTTGCCGCTGCGCGAGCACACCAAGCTCGAGGAGTCCACGATCGAAATCATTTTGCGGCTAAAGCTCGATCAGGTGGGGCTGGCGGGGTTCGAGTATTACATGCCGTCGGAGCTGAGCGGCGGGATGAAAAAGCGTGCAGCGGTGGCTCGCGCGCTGGCGATGGACCCGGAGATCCTATTTTTCGATGAGCCTTCGGCCGGGCTCGATCCGATTATTGCGGCCGGAATTGATCACCTGATTCTGCAATTAAAGAAGGCGTTTCACATGACGATCATGGTGGTGACACACGAATTGGCGAGCGCTTTCTTGATTGCAGACCGCATGGTGCTGATAGACAAGGGAAATATCGTGGCGATCGGCACGAGAGAAGAGATGCAGGCCAGCAAACAGCCGCGCGTCCGGCAATTTCTGGACCGCGTGGCCGAGCCGGAAGTCGCCCAGGAGATGGATTATTTGCAGATGCTGACGGCGGAAGGCGGTCGCGCAGCGGATCGGAAGAGAGGGTAAGCCATGGGAGCGAAAAGCCAGAGCGCCATCGTTGGCGTGTTTGTGCTGGTGGCCGCGGCAGTGCTGATCGCGATGGTCTTTGCGATCGGCGGCATGTTTGGCGGCGAGGTAAAGAAGTTTCACGTTGAGTTTGCTTTCGCCGGCGGAATCGAGCCGGGCACGACGGTTCGCTATGCCGGAGGTCCAAAGGTCGGCCGCGTCGAACACGTGGGGATCGATCCGCAGAATCCGGCGTTGATTGACATGAGTTTCGCCGTGCAATCGAACTTGCCGGTAAAAACGGACAGCCGCGTGAAAATCCTGAGCATGAGCCCGCTCGGCGACAACCACCTGGAAATCTTTCCGGGCACCCCGCAAGCGCCCGCGGCGGCTCCCGGTTCCTTGCTGCCTTCTGACGCGTATCTGGACTTCAACGCACTGGCCGAGAAGATCAACGATATGGCTCCGCAAGCCCAGCAACTGTTGGCGACGCTGAACGACCGCGCCACCGAACTCAAGGTGACGATCGACCGCGTGAATGGCCTGATGAGCCCTCAGAATCAAGCCAACTTGAGCGCAACGCTCGCCAGCACGCGCGCCATGGTGGATGAGGACCGGCCCGAAGTGAAAGCCACGCTGCACCACTTGAACGAGGTCAGCACCAAACTTGGACCGCTGCTCGACAACGTCCGAAAGACTTCCGACCAGGCAAATCAAACGCTGAACCGCATTGATGCCATGATCGGCGAGAACCAGCCGGATATTCGCAAGGCAGTGCAGCAATTGCGCCAGGCGCTCTCCAACATGACGGAGATCACGGGAAAACTCGATCAGACGCTCGATGTAAATTCGGAAAATATTGACGAGTTGCTCGAGAACCTTCGTCTGGTTTCTGAAAACATGAAGGAATTCACGGACACGATCAAGGCCAGGCCCTACTTGCTGATTCGGTCCGGAAGTCCGAAGGAACACAAGCCGGGGCAGCAGCCATGAGGCCCGTGAGGAAGATTTCGCAGGAGCAAGGCGCAGGCGGAGGTTTTTCGATGGGAACAAAGAGCGTTTTTTGGGTTGTTGCGCTTGCGGCCGTGAGCGCGTGCGGCTGCGGCTCGGTGCCGGCCACGCGGTACTATCAGCTAACCATGGGCCCGAATGCGGCCGCCGGAGCGCGCGGAGATCAGTTGCCCGTGACTTTGCTGGTGGGACCGATTGGAGGCTCGCATCTTTATCGCGACGATCGTCTGATCTACGGCACCGGCGCGGAGGAGTTGGGCGCCTATGAGTATGAGCGCTGGGTTGAGCCGCCCACGGAAATGGTGCAGGATTTGCTCCTTCGGGAGTTGCGCACGTCTGGGCGCTATCACGGCGTCTACCCGATGGGGAGCACGGCGCATGGAGACTTCGTGCTGCGGGGCGATCTCTACGATCTCAAGGAAGTGTCCGGCAATCCTGTGTCGGCTCGGGTGACGCTTGCCCTGCGCCTGCGCGACGCCAAGAGCGGCGAGGAAGTGTGGGCACAGAGTTACACTCACGACGAGCCCGTAAACGGCAAGGACGCGGCAGCGGTGGTAGCCGCACTCGATCGAAATCTCCAAGAAGGCACAAAAGAAGCGCTGGCGAGTCTCGACCAGTATCTGGCCTCGCACCCTCCAAAATAGGCCGCGGTCCTGCGCTATCGGTTAGAATCCACCTGGCGCGAGTGTGCGCGCGAGTATGTGGCTCCTTGCCCGGAGAATTCCATGGATGAGTTGCGGCCGGAATGGATCGAACAAGTCGAGGGCATCCTTCAGTCGCTCAACCAGGGCGTCATCATCGTGGACGACTGTCCGCGGATCGTCTTCGCCAACTCAATCTTTCTGGACATGATCGGGCTGCCTCCGGAAGACCTGCTCGGCATGGGCCCCGATACATTCTTTCCGCCTGAGGATGTTCCGCAACTGATGGAACACCGCCTCCGTGGGCAAGACGAAGGCCACAACCGGTTCGAGTTTTATCTTCCCCATGCCACAGGCCGACGCGTACCGGTTGTGATCAGTGCGCAGCAAATCGAAGACCCCGATGGCCGGACATTCGCTGTGGTCACTTTCACGGATATCAGCGAACAAAAACAGACGCAGCTCAAATTGAGCGAGGCCAATTCGCAGCTCGAGGAGCGCCAATCCGAGATCGAAGAAGAGCTTCAGCTTGCGGCGCGTGTGCAGGAAAGTCTGGCGCCCAAGAGCTTGGCGTGGGGAGGCGTGCGCATCGAGACGTTCTATCAGGCGGCGCGGACGATCGGCGGGGACTACGGGCTGGTGGTTCCTGGCGACGACTGGTTGACGCTGCTCGTCTGCGATGTGTCCGGACACGGCATCGGCTCGGCGCTGGTGGCGAACCGGCTCTACACCGAGACGGTTTCGCTCATCGAGGGTGGCGCCGACCCCGGGCCGATGCTGCGGCACCTGAACCATTTCGTGATTCAGAGCTTGGCGGGCTCGGCATTTTATTTGACCTTGGCGCTCGCGCGGATCAAGCGTGACGCGCGGACGATCGAGTTCGCCAGCGCGGGCCATCCGCCGGTGATGATCGCGCGGCGCGGACAAGCGACGCGGATGCTCGAATCCGGGAGCATGGTGATTGGTCTTTTTGAAAACGCCATTGGGAGTGACCCGACGATTGAGATTCCCGTGCTGCCCGGCGATCGCCTGGTGATGTACACCGACGGCTTTACGGAAAACTTTAACGCTGGCGGCGAAATGCTTGGGGTGGGGGGACTGGCGAAGATCGTCGAGGAGTCCTCGGCGTTGCCGCTTGCCGAAATGAAGCAGAGCATTCTTGAGGGCGTCGCCGCATGGCGTGTCGGGCCTGCGGCCGACGACATGTCGCTGATCCTTGCCGAGATTAGCTAGGCCGACGCCGGCGTGTAGAGAAGATTCGAAGAGGCGCGGACCGATCTCGTGCGTCAAATAAGAGAGAGCCGTTGAGCCGCTCTTCGCTCGATATCGGCAAGAGCCGCGTTTTGTGAGAGTTGCCGAGAAGGCGTGCCTCGTTCCGGGCTCTGAAATTCGGTGGCGGAACGTGGCTGTTAGCGGGCCGCGACCGCGCGGATGAGTTTGTCCGGTCAGGAGACGGATGAGGCTTGACGTAGGCGAAGAAAAAGTGCAAAAGAGACGCATCTTTAGAGGCATGTGAAACATCCAACAGATTGGCGGGCATTTTTGGAAGCGTTGGCGCGGCGGGCTTAGCTATTCCTTTCCCCTTATATATCTGTCGGTTACGGCGCAAAAGCCGGTGGCTGGTCACTGGGACTGTCGCGAGAAACGCGCCCGAAATAGCTAACGGGTCAAGACCATGAATACTACGAAGCTTTTAGATACCGAAACTTATCCAACTTTCGGCCGGAGTCCAGCGGAAGCCGAAGAAGAGACCATCCGTCTGTTCGACGAAGAGCCTGGCAAAAGAGCAGAGCCGCGCGGCGCGGTTTTTGACGAGCCCGAGGTGGAAGTAGCCGGGCCGGTTGAGGAGACGCACGATCCGGTGCAGAAGTATCTCCGCGATATGGGCGCCGTGCCGTTGCTGACGCGCGAAGGCGAAGTGGTTTTGGCCAAGCGTATCGAGCGGGGCCAGAATCTGATCATGAAGGCGCTTTCGCGTTCGCCCGTGATTATCCGGGAGCTGATCGCGGTTGCGGCACAACTGCGCGACGCAGAGCCGTTCGATTGCGGAGGTGGTTGAAGTAGACCGCGAAGCGGCGCCGGAAGACCGTCCCGAGCTCAAAGAAACGCTCGAAACGATCGACAAAGTCGCCAAGCTCTACGCACTGGCGGCCAAACAAGCCGCAAGGTTTTTGGGCCTGCGCCCATCGAAGAAGATTGCGTACCTCCGCGCGCGCCGCACGCTGGTGCGCACCCGTGTGGAGCTTTGGCCAGCTCGTACGCTCTATCGAATTTACGTTCCCGGCGCGAAAGCGGCTGGTGAAATTGCTGCGCGCGGCAACCGAGAGTTCGCTCTGGCCCGCGGCGTGATGCGCAGCGCAAGTCGGGTTCGGCCCGGAAGAGCGTCGGCATCACGGACCCGGATATCAGCATCGCCGAGCTGAAGCGCACGGTGCGGCTGCTCTCGAAGGGCGAGGCGGACGCCGAGCAAGCCAAGAAGGAATTGACGGAAGCGAACCTGCGCCTGGTGGTTTCGATCGCCAAGCGCTATATGAACCGCGGGCTGGCGTTCCTGGACCTGATTCAGGAAGGCAACATCGGCCTGATGCGAGCCGTGGACAAGTTCGAGTGGCGGCGGGGCTATAAGTTCTCGACGTACGCAACCTGGTGGATTCGCCAGGCCATCACGCGCGCGATCGCCGATCATAGCCGCACGATTCGTATTCCCGTGCACATGTTTGACAACATCAACAAGTACATGCGCACGCAGCGAGAGCTGGTGCATGCGCTGGGACGCGAGCCCTCGGCCGACGAACTGGCGAAGAAGCTTGAGCTTCCCGTTGCGAAGGTGCTCGAACTGCGCAAGATCGTGCAGCAGCCGATTTCCATCGAGACGCGCGTCGGCGCCGACGAGGAATCGCGGCTGGGCGATTTTATCGAGGACAAGACGTATCTTTCGCCGGCGGACGCGATGGTCGGGCTTGAGCCTGAAAGAGCAGGCGAGCGAAGTGCTGAAGAGGCTGACGCCCCGGCGAAGAGCGCGTGATCCGTATGCGCTTTGGGCTTGAAGACGGCAACGAGCACACGCTCGAAGAAGTGGGCCAGGTATTGGGCGTGACGCGCGAGCGTACGCGCCAGATCGAGGCGAAGGCTCTCGCTACCTTGCGCTCCGACCCTCGAGCGCGCAGCCTGCACATTTTCCTTGAACGGGCCTCGTAAGACGCGAGCGTAAAAGCGCTCGAAAAACCGTTCCGCGGAGTTCGGTGCCCGGCGGACGCCACGAGGTTTGCGGCGCCGGCCGGGTGTCCCTTTTCTGGTGAGTATCCGTGCAATGCCTTCCCTCAAGTCTTAGCAACCCTTCGCGTCGCAACACGGCTCTTAATCTGCGGTCGTGTCTCATAAAATGCCCAGGATGATACGCAAGATCGCTGCATCGAGAATCAGGATGGCCTGTGCATAGCGTGGCGATGGCGGCCGGCGTGCGGAGCCGCTGTTCGCACCCGTGTCCGGCGCCCAAGACCAGGATCAGGACCAAAGCACGATCCGCGTGGATGTGAACCTGGTACTGCTCGAAGCCACGGTGAAGAACAAGTCCGGCCAAATCATGAGCGGCCTGAAGAAAGAGGATTTCATCGTCAAGGAAGACGGCGCGACGCAAAAGATCATGCACTTCAGCCAGGATCAACTGCCTCTGGACGTGGCGCTGATTCTGGACGTGAGCGACTCCATGAAGCCGTTTCTGGGGCCGCTGCACGATGCCGCCTCCACCGCGCTCGATACGCCTCAAGCCTGAAGATCAAGTTACGTTCTACACCTTTTCCACGATGCCGCAGCGCCTGGTGGATCTAACGAGCGAGAAGCGGAAGATTGCCGAGCGCATTGATACCGTTACCGGCGAAGACATCGGCGGCAGCACGAATATCAACGGCGCGATTTTTGAAGCGGCGCAATATCTGCTGCAGGAGGCGCCCCGCGGCCGCCGCGTGATCGTGGTGATCACGGATACGGTGGCAACGGACAATGGCGGCGTGGCGCCGGTGGACGTGGTGCAGGAATCGCTCGCGGCCGATACCGCGGTCTATTGCCTGAAGGTTCCCGGCGACAATCCGCTGAGCACGCGAATGGCGGCGGCGCAGATTCCGGGGCTCATCAGCATGGATAAGGTCGCGCAACAGACGGGCGGGGAAGTCTTCGACGTGGAAAAGCTGGGTTCGCTGGGCGCTGCGTTCAGCGCGCTGATCGAGCGAATCAAGACTCGCTATACGCTCGGCTACTATTCATCCAGCAATGGCGCCGAAGGCAAAGCTTGCACAAGATTGACGTGAGGCTGGCGAATTCGTTTGGCTCGAAAGGCCAGCGACTACACGGTGCTCTCAAAGAGCGGTTATTACTTCATCCCGGCGGCAAACCCCTTAGCTAAGTGCCGGCCCTGGCGGAAAAGATCGCGCCGGATGTCGGGCCAGAACTCCTCAAAGATGTTGAAGACCCCGTCGAAACCGAGCTGCAGAATCCAGCGCTGGCCGGTTTTGGTCCAGGTGCGTTCCTGGCTGGGGTAGTAGAGGTCCGCCATCCTGAAGCGGCGCCGTTGCCGATGATTTCGGAGAAGTTGAAAATTGCGGCCGTTGGAATCGGTTCTGGTGATAAAGAGGCGGCTCGGCCGCATAGCCGGTGCGGCGGAAAAAGCCGCCCGTGCCGAGCGTGTAATAGCGCGGATCTTCGTGGGTGGCAGAGGCAACGATAGCCTCGGTAAAATAGTTTCCCACTGCCTGATCGGTGAAGGTGTGCCAGTAGTAGCGACCGAAAGCCGGCCGCTCCCTGGTGGAATTCCGGATAGGAATTCTGCATCTGGCTGCCGGCGGCGAGAATCGCGGCAAAGAAAAAGGACGGAATAGTCAAAACTGTCCTTCGTTGCGAGCACAAATTTGCTTTTCACCGAGAGCGGCGGGAGTTGTGTTTTGGCGTTCACGGCGTGGAAATTGGGAATGATCTGCAGGATGCGTTTGGTCTGCTTGAGCTTGCGGGGCGCTACCGTCTGGAGTTTTCGTGGACGGCGACGCCGGCGGGGTGCCAGCGGATTGAGGATTCGCCGCGCTGTTTGGCGGCCCGGATTGCAAACAGAGAACGGCGGTGCTGCAGACCGCGCTGGCGTGCGCCGACAGCATGATACTTGGTGTATCCGGGGAAGGTATCTGAGCCGAAACAACGGCAGCGAAAGTTGCGGCCAGCAAGGCTGCAAGCAGCGCTCTGGACATGCGGGTTCGATTCGCGCTCGCGCGATTTGGTTGCAAGTTCTTGATAACATGGCGAATTGAATTCGACAACACGCGCCCGTCCAGGGGAGCGCGACGAGCTGCCTTCCCGAAAACTCGATGGCGTGTAGGCTGGGGCAGATTTCGAGGGTTGTCTTTGAATTCCAATGTGCTAATTTCCATTCGCGGCGAGAGCCGCATCTTCATGAGCAGACCACGCAAGCGATTTACGGCAGCGAAGGAAGCGCGCCGCCGAGCGCGCATCCTGGCCGGTAGTCCGCCCGCCGGCCGCGTGATCCCTGATAAACGCCGCAAGCCCCCGAAGCACAAGACGAAGATCATCGACAGCGACCGAAGCTGAGTCCCGCGTCGCCAGACGCAGTGCGAACCCACGTCCATATATGCGCGCGGCGCAGGCAGAGTTCCAATCAATTTGCCTCGGGCGCGTGACGCAGGCGTCGAATGCAAGACTGCCCTCCAATTATTTATTTCGCCATTCGAACCGGCTATAGACCGGATGGGTCGTGTTTCATCGGTCACACTTGATTAGACACCTCTAACGGTACTAGTAGTACTAGTGCTATATCTAGACTGCCCGCCGCTTGGCAGGCTTCGGTAATGGGGTTCGGACTGTACCGGTCTGAGTTCTCGGCTGCGGACAGACGCAGCCCGCTCAAGCGCCCACCCGAATACTCCGGCGTAAGTCGTTGAATGCGTTGACTAAACGATTCACCGCGCGGCTAGGCAAACCCAGCCGAACCCCAGGCAGCGAGAGTGAAACCCATGCTGAGCAAGCCCGAGAGCAAGAGGCCGTCGAAAACCAGCGCAGCCGTTTGGCTCGGTTGGGCCCTAACGATGCTTGTCGCCCTGACGCCGAGCGTAGTCTCGGCGGCAAACAATCCCGTGCCCTACATTGGTGGTATCTCGCCGATGGTGGTAACGCCCGGCGGCGGTACGTTCACGGTGACGGTGAATGGCGTGAATTTCATTTCGACTTCGGTGGTTTACTGGGGAGGAACCGCGCTAACCACTACGTTTGTCTCCGCGACCAAACTAACGGCCTCCGTTCCTTCGACATTGCTTAGCGCTACGGGTGCAGGGTGGATCAGCGTCAGGACGCCGACGCCGGGAGGCGGGACGTCAAACGTTGCGTTTCTGCAAGTCAACTCCGGAACGGCGACGCTTGGCTTCGCGAACCTTACGTTTGCCGGCGGGAACGCGCCAGTCTATGCCGCGCAGGGCGATCTGAATGGCGACGGCAAGCTTGACGTGGTGATGACGAACTACAACGACGGCACTGTGTCTGTTTACCTGGGCAACGGCGACGGAACGTTTCAGCCAGAGCAAACGATTAGCGTAGGCGGCAGCAGCTCCTTGCCAGTAGCCATTGCCATCGGCGATTTCAACGGTGACGGCAAACTGGACCTCGCAGTGGGGCACGATGATCCCGTCGGTGGCGTGACGATTCTGCTGGGCAACGGCGATGGCACGTTCCAGACGCCGCAGACGATCTCGATGAGTTCCGCGGGGGACTCCACTTACGGAATTGTCCTTGGGGACTTCAACGGTGATGGCGCGTTGGACATCGCGTTGACCAACTATTATTTCAGTACGGTCACGGTGCTTTTGGGAAACGGCGACGGCACCTTCCAAATCGGAGTTCCGTACACCACCAGCGCGAATCCCAGCAACAGCTGCTTCTATGTGGCGGAAGCTGATCTGAATGGCGATGGAAACCTGGACCTGGTCGCCAGCAACGAGGTGGACGGCACGGTGGTTGTGATGCTGGGCAACGGCGACGGCACCTTCCAGACGGCGGTCCCCTATGCGTCGGGTACGACGCCCGAAGGCATCGCCATAGGCGATTTCAACGGTGATGGCAACCTCGACCTGATGGTTGCGGATAGCGGAAATACTTCGCTGAACCTGCTGCTTGGAAATGGCAACGGAACGTTCCAGACAGCGCAACCGCTGGCGGTTGGCGCCGATACGAACACCGTGGCTGCCGGCGATCTGAACGGTGATGGCAAGCTGGACGTTGTCGCCACAAATTCGAATTCGGGCTTGATCCTGCTGCAGGGCAATGGAGACGGCACGTTCCAGACACCGAACAACCTGGCTGGGGCCGGAAGCGCTTACGCAGCGTTGCTGGGTCCCTACAATCCGAGCTTTGGTTTGGGCATCGCGGCGGACGACTATACCGGGAACCAACTCGCGGTGCAGTTGCAGAGCGTCACGCTGGCGCCAACGGTGCTGAGTTTCGGCAGCCAGAATGCCGGGTCAAGTTCCGCTTCGCAGAGTGTAACCATCACCAACACGACGGTTGGGACGGTTACGCTTTCACCAGTCACCATCACGGGAGGCAGTTCCGGGGACTTTACGCTGAGCAGCAGTTGCGGATCGTCGCTCGTGCCTGGCGCGTCTTGTAGCGCCAGCGTGGGCTATGCGCCCGTCGGCGCGGGCGCGAGCACGGCTGCGCTGACCTTTACCGACAATGCCGCAGGCAGTCCGCAGAGTGTTCCGCTGACCGGCACCGGCGTAGGTCATTCCGCTGCCAGTCTTTCATCAAACAGCCTCACCTTCACCGGGCAGCTTGTGGGCGGCACCAGCACATCGCAAAGCGTGACCGTGACGAATACGGGCAATCTAACCCTCAATATCAGCAGCATCGCCCTTGCCGGTACGAATCCAGGTGACTTCGTTGAGTCGAGCACCTGCGGCAGCACGCTCGCTCCGAATGGAACCTGCTCCGTCACGGTGCAGTTCGCACCCGTCGCCACGGGGACGCGCTCCGCTGCAGTGACGCTCACCGATGACGCCGGCGATAGCCCCCAATCCATTTCGCTGACGGGGACGGGAATTCAAGCGGCGGGATCGCTTTCCGGCAGCAGCCTGACGTTCACCAGCCAGAATACGGGGACGACCAGTGCACCCCAATCCGTGACCCTGAACAACACTGGTTCCGCGCCGCTGACGATCTCGAGCATTGCGACTTCCGGCGACTTCGGCGAAACCAACAACTGTGGATCGAGCGTCGCGGTTTCAACGGGCTGCACGATTCAGGTCACGTTCACGCCTACAGCGGGCGGAACGAGAACCGGTACCCTTACGATTACCGACAGTGACCCGTCCAGTCCCCAGACAGTGAGCCTTACCGGGGCAGGCGTGGTCGCGTTGAGCCCGATACCCTTTATCGGCAGCATTACACCGATCGTGGTGGCGCCGGGCGGCGCACAGTTCACGCTGACGGTGAATGGCGCTCACTTCGCGGCGAATTCAACCGTAAGCTGGAATGGGACGGCTCTCACGACGACCTACGTTTCGGCTAAACAGGTGACCGCGACCGTTCCTGCCGGTTTGGTGGCGGCCAACGCTACGGCTTCGGTAACAGTAATAAACGCTGGGCCGGGCGGAGGCACATCGAATCTGGCGTTCTTCCAGGTGACGCCGGGGAATCCAGTTCTTTCGTTTGCGAATGCCAACCTTGCCGGCGGCAGCGCACCGGTTTATGTAGCGCAGGGCGACCTGAATGGCGACGGCAAGCTCGACGTCGTCATGACTAACTACAACGACGGAACCATCTCCGTTTATCTCGGCAACGGTGACGGCACGTTCCAAGCGCAGAAGATCGTGGATGTCGGCGGCAGCAGCTCGGTCCCGGTGGGCGTCGCCATCGGCGATTTCAATCGCGACGGGAAACTTGACATCGTGGTGGGCCATGACGATCCGGTCGGAAACTTGACGATTCTTCTGGGCAATGGCGATGGCACTTTCCAGGCGCCGCAGACGGTTTCCGCGGGCGATGCTACGTATGCCATCGTGACCGGCGACTTCAACGGCGACGGCAAACTCGACATCGCTGTGACGAACTATTACGCCAGCACTGTTTCGGTTCTGTTGGGCAATGGCGATGGCAGCTTCCAAACCGCCGTTCCTTACAGCGTAAGCTCGAACCCAAGCAATACAGTTTTCTATGTGACCGAGGCCGACCTGAATGGCGATGGCAACCTCGATCTGATCGCGAGCAACGAGGTGGACGGCACAATTGCCGTGCTACTGGGAAATAGCGACGGCACGTTCCAGGCTGCGACGCCTTTTACCGCGGGTGCAGGTCCCGAGGGAATGGCCATTGGCGATTTCAACGGTGACGGCAAGCTCGATCTCGTCGCCGCAAGCAGTGGCGGCAACTCGCTCTTTCTGCTGCTTGGCAACGGCAACGGAAGTTTCCAGGCGCCGCAATCGCTCGCCGTGGGCGCAAACACGGATGCCGTGGCGGCGGGCGACCTGAACGGCGACGGTAAGCTCGACGTTGTCGCCACCAACGCCAACGCGGGACTCATTCTGCTGCTTGGCAATGGCGACGGCACATTCCAGACGCCCACGCCTCTGCAAGGCGCGGGCAGCGCCTATGCGGCGCTCCTCGGGCCATACAATGCCAATTTCGGATTGGGCATCGCGGCAAACGATTACAACGGAAACCAGCTCGCGGTGCAGCTCCAGACAATCACCGTTTCACCCGCATCGCTGACGTTCAGCAGCCAGGACGTGGGCACGACGTCGTCGCCACAAACGGTGACGATCACCAACACAACCGTGGCGAACTTGACGCTTTCGCCGATCTCCATCACCGGAACAAATAGCGGCGACTTCCTGCAGACCAGCAATTGCAGCGGGACGCTCGTGCCGGGCGCATCCTGCACGATCAACGTGACGTATTCGCCGCTGGCCGGCGGCAGCAGCAGCGCGTCACTGAGCATCGGGAACAATGCCCCTCGCGCGCCACAGAGCATCCCTCTTTCCGGCACCTCTGTTGCGATTTCCGGCACCAGCCTTTCGTCATCGAGCCTGGTCTTCACGGGCGTCACCGTGGGCACCACGTCAGCTTCACAATCGGTGACACTGACCAATACCGGCCACGCCACGCTGAATATCAGCAGCATCGCGCTCACCGGCACGAACAGCGGCGACTTCTTGCAAACGAACACGTGCGGCGCAACCGTCGCGGTAAACGCGAACTGCTCGATCAACGTGACGTTTAGCCCCAGCGCGAGCGGAGCGCGCAGCGCTTCCGTCTCGATCACCGATGACGCTCCCGGCAGCCCGCAAGCCATCACCTTGACCGGCAACGGCCTGGCTGCCACCGCGACGCTTTCCGCTCCGACGCTCGCGTTTGGCAACCAGAACGTGGCCACCACCAGCGCCTCGCAATCCATAACGCTTTCCAATACCGGCAATACCGCGTTGGCCGTTACGAGTATTGCGGTTACCGGTGCGAATAGCGGCGACTTCGCGCAAACGAACACCTGCGGTGCATCGGTCGCGGCGGGCGGAAATTGCTCGATTAGCGTGACTTTCACCCCGACTGCAATCGGTGTGCGCAACGCCTCAATCAGCATCACGGATAGCGCACCGGCCAGCCCGCAATCTGTGGGTCTGAGCGGCACCGGGCTTGCTTCGACGGTGAGCCTCTCCGCATCGAGCCTTGTGTTTGCCGCGGAGCCCACCGGCACAACGAGCGCTGCTCAATCAGTCACGCTGACGAACGCCGGGAATGCCGCGCTCGCGGTGACCAGCATCGCGGTTACCGTGGGCAACACCGGGGACTTCAACCAGACGAACAACTGCGGAGTCTCGGTCGCGGCGGCAGCCACTTGCACGATCAACGTCACGTTCACGCCGGCGGCGATCGGCAATCGCAGCGCGGCAATCGCTATCACGGACAGCGCCGCAAGTAGCCCTCAGGGCATTGCGCTCACAGGGGTCGGGCAGGGCGCGTCCGTTTCGCTTTCTTCGTCGAGCGTGACGTTTAGCGGACAAGCCGTGGGCACAACCAGCGCGGCGCAATCGGTGACACTGACAAACACCGGCAACGTCGCGCTTCCGATCACCAGCATCGCCGTCAGCGGCCCCAACGGCAGCGACTTCGGCCAGACCAACAATTGCGGCGCGTCGCTTGCCGCGACTGCGATGTGCAGCGTTAGCATCACGTTTACGCCAACCGCCGGTGGCGCACGCAGCGCGGCCATCACGATCACGGACAGCGCGGCGGGCAGCCCGCAAGTGATCACGCTCCAAGGCACAGGCCAGGATTTTGCGTTGACGCTTTCAGCCCCGCAAGTGGTGATGAGCAGCGGTTCGACGAATCTCCAGGCCACGCTCACGTCGGTTGGAGGTTTCTCCCAATCCGTGGCGCTGAGCTGCACCGGGGCGCCGCAGCTTGCGACTTGCGCGATTTCGCCCGCCGCCGTGACACCGACGGCCTCGGGAGCGGCCGCAACCGTCACCGTGACGCTTGCCACCGGCGCGGCTTCACTGCCGCGCCACACGCCGTTGCCGGGAGGTTCGCCTCTTCTCAGCTTCCGATTGCTGGGTAGCCTCGCGGCATTGCTCCTTATGGCATTCGCGATATCTCGCTTTCAGGGTTCGCCCATCAGGAGAGTGCGCACGAGCACCGCGCTGTTTGTGGGAACCCTACTGCTCGCCGCTGCCGGATTGACGGCTTGCTCGAACAGCAGTGGAGGGTTTGGCGCGGGTCCGACACCGGGGACATACACCTTGCATGTGACCGGGACATCCGGCTCGATCACGCATTCCGCAAGCTTCACGTTGACCGTTCAGTAGAAGCTTCTCTCAGAGCAGGGTGGCCCTGGCCGAGGCGCAAGAGTCTCCGCCGGGGCCATTGTGTTTGGGCGCGCCTGTCTTTGCGCGGAAGCGCATACGTCGCCGGCTGTCGGATTCAGGGGAGCTGGCTGCAGGGAAGGCGGCCGGTTCAGCGTTGTTTTGCGGTCTAGGTTCGCCCGGAACCTAGTTTTTCGACCCTCAACCAGGTTTGGAAGCGGGCACCACTTCGCCCGGCATGAAGAGTGGAACCTTGGCGACGTGGGCGTTGTCCGCCAAGTCCGCGTCAATCTTTTCCAGCTTGCCTTTGTGAAAGCCTACGGAAGAGACCGTCACCGTTCCGTCCTGTGCAATCAGGAAAAACGTCGGGACGTTGGTCAGAGCGTAGAGATTGGAGACGGAGTAGTCTTCAGCGTCGAGCAGCACGGGGAAGGTTACGCCGTATTCCTCGCAGAACTCGGTTGTGTCGAGCGCGTTGTCCTGCGAAATTCCCCAGAAAGTGGCGCTCGTTTTGCTATAGGACTTGTACAGGCGCTCGAGAAATGGGAGCGTGAACTGGCACACCGGGCAACTGATCTTGAAGAATGCTACGACGACAGGACCTTTCTCCAGAGCCTCGGCGAGGGAATACTCCGTTCCCGCCGCGTCACGCAGCTCAAAGAGAGGTGCTCGCTGTCCAGCCAGGACCTTGGTCATCGCATCCAATCACGAAAAGCAGATCAATTGACTACTCTCTTATGGTATCGCAAGCCCGCGGCCTGGCCAATGGCACCGCGCGCGTAGGTGCGATGTTCAACACTGGAATCCGCAGGCGGGGCGGCGTATTCTGCTGGCGGCGAAAATCTAGAAAACGAGGCGCAGACAATGGAAGGCTGGATCGAGGTTCAGGACTACAGGCAGCCCGGAGGCTGGCAGGGAGCCAGTTCTTCGCGCGGCCGGGTGTATTGCGAGCAGCTCGAAGCCAACGCGATCCTCTATTTCGCGAAGCCGCCGTTTGAGTTCACGGAAGAGGACCGCGAATTTCTTACTTCGCAACGGCGCGCCGACTCCGCCGTCCACAAAAATGTCTCCTACCGTCCCAGCGAAGATAAGCTGCGGGGCTTCGAGGGGAATGACGTGACCAAGGAGCGTCTGCGACAGGTTCTGCGGCGCTATTCGCAGCATGTGACCGGTTTCGTGCGCGAGTTCCTGCCGCCTTATGACGGCCACTACGTGCTCGACTACGCTAGCTTCCGGCCCATGGAAGAGGAAGGCCGCGCGCTGCCGCTGCACAAGCGCAATGACTTGCTGCACGTGGATGCTTTTCCGAGCCGGCCGACGCACGGCGGGCGAATCCTGCGCGTCTTCACGAATATTCACCCGGCGAAAGTGCGCGTGTGGAATATCGGTGAGGACTTTTCTTCGCTGGCCGGGCGCATGGCGAAGGGCGCGGGTCTCGAAAGGTTTGCGGCGCAAGGAGGCACATCCGGACTCGCGCGCGCGCTTCGCGTGTTTGGCGCGCCGATTCCGGACCGCTCGGCCTACGACCGCTTCATGCTGCGCTTTCACGACTACCTAAAGGAAGACTCGGGCTACCAAGCCGGCTCGCCAAAAACGCGCCTCGAATTTCCGCCGATGGCCACATGGTTGGTTTATACGGACGGCGTCCCGCACTCCGTGCTGAGCGGGCAGCACGCGCTCGAGCAGACATTCATCATTTCGCGCACCGGCTTGGTTGCGCCGCAGATTTCGCCGATTAGCATCCTTGAGAAGATTTGCGGGCGAGCGCTGGCGGAGGCGCGTCACTAGTAGTTCTGAGCGACTTGAAGACCCAAAGCGAGTACCGAATATCGGCCGTCAAGACTTCTCCGTTCCTTTCGAACTCGAATTCCACGTTCGACCTGGTTCAAAGCACTCAACGCTTTTCTTGTCCGATTATGCGTTTACCGGCCATTAGTCACACAGTTTGGGCCAATGTGGGGGTAGACTTCGCGCGTGATTCAGAGTAGATTCCGTGCCACCTGGGGGCTTTCCAAACTGAGGAGAAAACGATGAAATATAGGATTTTGTGCGTGTGTGCGGTATTTGCTTTTGCTGTTGCCATAACCCCTGCGCAAACGAAAAACTCGATGTCCGGCACGTGTGCCAAGCCCGACGTCCAGCAAAGCGTGCCTGTAGGCGACCGTGAGGGACACGTGTTCACGCTGGGACAAGGAAAATGCGTCGCGAAGGGAGAAATCGGTGGCGTGGCGAGCAAAGAGGGTATGTTTTCCGAGCACGGAGACGCTACTGGAAATCACAGTAAAGCCTGGGGCGTCTACGTGGAAACATTTGAGAGCGGCGACAAGGTTTTCTACACCTATCAAACGACTGGAACCATGAAAGACGGCGCGCTGGTGACGGGTGGGAACAAGTATCAGATCACAGGCGGTACCGGCAAGATGAAGGGGATCAAGGGGATCGGCGGTTGCAAGCTCGCCGGCACCGCCGATGGCGGCGTGACCTACGCATGTAACGGCCAATACACGCTCGCTGCAGCGGCTCCGGCAAAGTAGTACGAGAGCAAAAATGCAAATCGCGAAGGGCAGCCCGGCAGGCCTGCCCTTCATTTCCCCAGGCCTCTAGACCAAACACCCTTTCTCAACTGCCCGGCGTGTACGATCCGCGAGCTATAGACTGAGTTGTTGTGAGAAGGCGTTGTCGTTCGCTAAAGCAGGTGCCGCGATAAGAAATGAGAATCTTACTCGATTAAGAATTCTGATTAATGGATGTGCTTTGTTTTGCGGGACATGAAATCCATCAGCAGGTATTGGCCTAGCGTATAGGGCGTCGTGAAGTAGGCTTTGCCGCGGCAGAGTTGCGCGACCTTCTGAACGAAATTCACCAGGCTGTAATCGCTGGCCAGCATGAACGTGTTGATCAGGATTCCCGCTTTACGGCACTTTGCCACTTCCTCGAGTGTTTGCGTCACCACCAGCGGGTCGAGTCCAAAAGCGTTCTTGTAAATTCGGCCGTCTTCGAGCGTCAGCGCCGAAGGCTTGCCGTCGGTAATCATCACGATCTGCTTCATGTCTTTCCGCTGGCGGGACAGAATGCGCTGCGCCACGCGCAGGCCCTCGCGCGTGTTCGTGTAATACGGCCCCACCTGCACGCGCGCGAGTTCGCCCAGCGGAACTTCTTCCGCGCTATCGTGAAAGAGCACCAGGTGCAGCGAATCTCCCGGGTACTGCGTGCGGATCAAATGCGAAAGAGCGAGCGCGACGCGCTTCGCCGGAGTGAAGCGGTCTTCGCCATAGAGGATCATGCTGTGCGAGCAATCGAGCATCACCACGGTTGCGCACGAGCTTTGGTATTCGCACTGGTGCACCATCAAGTCGGGATAATCGATCGGGATCGGCACTTTCGCGCCTTCGCGCCGCACGGCGTTGAAAAGCGTCGCGCTGATGTCGAGATTGAGCGTGTCGCCAAATTCGTAGGGCCGCGAAGCGCCGCCCGATTCGACTCCGGTGGCCAAATCGCGCGTATCGTGGCGGCCGAAACTGCTTTTGCCGAGCGAGCCAAGCAATTCCTGAAGCGTCTTGAAGCCGAGGAAGTCTATGGTCTTGTCGGTGATCTCGAAACCGCGTTTGCGCATCGGCGTCGCGGCCCATCGCGTCACCCACCTGGCCGCGCGGCGTCTTCCCAGGCGGCGGGGTCACATGCGGAGGCTGCTGGGGATTGATGTAGCCTTCTTGGGTCAAGCCGCTCGATCAGGCGGTCAATCAACTGCTCCATCTTCTGGCTCTGGTCCTGTTCGTTTCCTTCGAGCAGGCTTTCCAGAACGTCATCGGGCAGCAGATCGCCTTCTTCGAGCGCGCGGCGGATGGCTTCGCGGAGTTGCTCCATGGTCTGTTCGGGATCCATCTCCGAGATACCGTAAGACTGGTTCTCGAAGCCACTTTGCAAAAGGAAGTCGGAGAGCTGGTTGAGCAGATCGTTCAGATCAACGCTGTCTGCCGGCTCGCCCGTATATTTCGTATAGCGAATGTATTTCATGTTGTCGGCCTGTCGCCGGTTACAGTTTGCTTCAGTTGAACTGGCGCCTCGGCGTCCGGTTGATCGGCTCGCGGGGCTCGGGCGCCTTTTGGCGCTCGGCGAAATAGCCGCGCTCTTCGCTGCGGTTGATGCGTTTGTGCGCCCACAGTCCCTCGAGAATGAATTCGGCCGCGGCGGCCACTTGTGCCGCGCCGGATTTGGCCGGCACGCCCAACCGGTCTGTGTGTTCGAGCAGGCCCTGAATGTGGCGCAGTTCCGCAAGCGATTCCACGGCCGTAGCGTCTCCGGAACCTTTAGCTCGCCGCCCATCTCAAACCATTGCACGACGGGTTGCAGGCTCGGCGTCGCCCATGTGCTTTGTGAAGACGCGGCCGACCGCGCCGCGAATCAGCTCGCGCGCGATGGTTTCCGCGCCTTTCAATTCGCCTTCATATTCAAGCTCGAGCTTTCCGGTCAGCGCGGGCAGGGCAGCGTAAACGTCGGCGACGCGCGCCACGGCATGGGCCTCGCCATTGCGCGCGGCGCGTTGTTCGGCGCTGCTCACCGCCGTCTCAAGGCACGCAATCGGCAGGCGCTGGCTGACGCCGGAGCGCTTGTCCACGCGTTTATCTTCGCGCGCAAGAAACGCGATCTGCTCGACCACTTCGCGGAGATAGTCCGGCACCGAAGCCTTGCGTGCCAGTCGCGGCTCACCCACGCTTCCTGCGCGGTGATGGCCATGCCTTCTTCGACCGTGGCGGGATAGTGCGTGCGAATTTCGGCGCCCATGCGGTCCTTGAGCGGCGTGACGATCTTTCCGCGCGCCGTGTAGTCCTCCGGATTCGCGGTGAAAACCAGCATCACGTCGAGCGGCAGCCGAATCGGGTAGCCCTTAATCTGGATGTCGCCTTCCTGCATGATGTTGAAGAGCCCTACCTGAATTTTGCCCGCGAGATCGGGCAATTCGTTTACGGCGAAAATTCCGCGATTCGCGCGCGGCAAGAGACCGTAGTGAATCGTCAGCTCGTCCGAGAGCGAATGCCCGCCGCGCGCGGCCTTGATGGGGTCTACATCGCCGATCATGTCCGCGATGGTGACGTCGGGCGTCGCCAGCTTTTCCACGAATCGCAAGTCGCGCGGCAGCCACGCAATCGGGGTATCGTCGCCGGCTTGCGCGATCAGCTCGTGGCAGGCGTGGCACAGCGGCCGAAAAGGATGGTCGTGAATTTCGCAACCCGCCACATACGGAATCTCGGCATCCAACAGGTCCGTTAATCCGCGGAGGATGCGGCTCTTGGCCTGGCCACGCAGGCCCAGCAGGATGAAGTTGTGGCGCGCCAGAATGGCATTGGCAACCTGCGGCAAAACGGAATCCTCGTAGCCGTGAATGCCCGGGAACAAAGGTTTCTTCTGCTGGATCGCTTCCAGCAAATTTTCTCGGATCTCGTCCTTGACGCTTCGGCAGTTTTGCGCGCATCAGGCCCGGCGCTGCGGCGAAGCTGGCCCAGCGTTTGCAGACTTGATGAAAATGATGGCGTAGATGTCATGGAGTCCTGGAGAGACATCCTTTCGGGATAGAGGTCTTTCCTATTATAGATGATCCACAGCGCTCCGTGGTTATCGCGCGTTCAGCAAAGAAAACAAGATCCTAATTCTGAGAATGGCCGTTTCCCGCGGCTTTGGCGCGAACGCGTTCGCTCCGCTCGAATCGAGGCAGCCACTCTTTCATCATTTCCAAAAAACGCGAGCGGCGCTGCGCTTCCGCGCGGATCTCGAGCAACTCTTGCTTTGAGGGCAGGTCCAGCGGTAACTCGCTCGCCAGGCGATAGCTGAGGGTGGCTTCGGGCGGGCCGATCACACTTTCACTAGGTTTGCCAAACGCCTTGGTGTGGCATTCCTGAAAAAGGCGAATCAGCTCGTCGCGGCCTGTAGCCAAGTCGCCGGGTGGCTCGTCTTCGGCGTATGCCACCAGCGCCTCGAAATACGGATTCTCGTCAATCAAGCGCATGATGCGAAATACGTCGGCGCCGGCCGCCAGGATATCCATGCGCCCGTCGGCGTATTTGCGAAGCACTCGCACAAGCTCGGCGGTGCAGCCCACGGACCGGATGCCACCTGTAGGGGCGAACACCAAGCCAAACGCTGTCGCTTCCTCCAAGCAGCGCTCAATCATCAGTTTGTAGCGATTCTCGAAGATGTGAAGCGGAATATGTGCGCCGGGAAACAAAACCACGTTGAGCGGGAACAGTGGAATGCGTTCTGGCTTCATGAACGAATGTCCGCGAAGAGCTGCTGTGCCAGAGCATACCAGAATCGGGCTACCGATTCAGGCTGTTCATCAAGCGGGCAATTCGGCCAGCGCGGCGGAGATTTCCGATTGGGCATGTTCATCGCCGGTTCTCCCCGCTGCCGCGATCCCCTCGGTCAGTGTGCGGCGAGCGTCACCGGGGCGGCCAATCCGCGCCAGGAACTGTCCGAATTGAAAGTAGCCGGTTACGTAGTCCGGGTGCGATTCGAGCAGCGCCCGAAATTGCCGGATGGTCGCATCATGATCGTCTTCTTTGGCGCACTCAATCGCCAGTCCATACTGCGCGAAGGCATCGCCCGGG
Organism: uncultured Acidobacteriota bacterium; assembly: GCA_963803675.1. Classification (GTDB taxonomy): domain Bacteria; phylum Acidobacteriota; class Terriglobia; order Acidiferrales; family UBA7541; genus DASTCZ01. The sequence goes on from CAWDNN010000001.1 coordinate 169,620, forward strand.
TGCGCGGCCAGAAATTCTTCCAATTTTTGGCGCCGTGATTTAGTCGGTTGGGTCATGGTCAGAAGAGTCGTATTATAAGCACCTGATGGGGATACGCAAATCGCGCGGGGAGTTCAGCAGCGACTATGTCGAATAGCGAAGCGAAGAGCAACAGCATGGCTGCGCCACCGCTGTCGGGAAAGCCCGTCAACGCGTCGCGCTCGGAAATGACCGAGGTTGTGCTTCCGCAGGACGCCAACCCGCTCGGCTACATTCTCGGAGGGCGCGTGATGCATTTGATGGACATCGCCGCGGCCATCGCCGCCCACCGGCACAGTCACAGCCACGTCGTAACCGTGTCGGTAGACTACGTGGATTTCCGCAACCCGATCCGCGTCGGCGAGTTGATCGTGCTCAAGTCCAGCGTCAACCGCGTGTTCAATACGTCGATGGAAGTGGGAGTGAAAATCTTCTCGGAAAATTTCCTTACGGGAGACCGGAAGCACACGACGAGCGCGTATCTGACGTTTGTCGCGGTTGACGCGAACCGTCAGCCGCGTCCTGCTCCGCCGCTGATTCTGGAAACGCCCGAAGATCACCGCCGCTTCAACGAAGCCCTCGAGCGCCGCCAAATTCGCCTGGCGCACCGCTTCAAGCGCGGCCGGTAGCTCACTGCGATGGCGGTTATTCCAGCGGCCCCACCCACATCGGCTTCGATGTAGGCTGCGGGCTGCCGCCGTTCGGCTCGTCTGTAACCGCCAGCGCGGCCATATCGCCAACATTCTGCGGAGGCGCCGCAACCGTCAGCACGTTGCCATTGGCATCGGGCATGTAGAGCCCCATACTGATCGGCGCGCCCTTGCCTGCCTTCGGTACCATCCAGAGCTGAAACGTGCGTCCTGCGGCGGGCATGGGGATGTTGCGCGCATCAATAACCACGCCCATCTGCGTGTGCACGTATGCTGAAAGCGCGGGCATGTTGGACGCGGAGGCCTTCATCTCTACCCTGCGCGTGCCGGGCGCGGCCATGATAGCCATTGCGCTAGCGTAGCGTTCGCGCTCGGCCTGCAAAGTTTGGCGCTGCTCCTGCGCCGTATGCAGTGACGTATCCAACTGCGCGATATCCTGCTGCAGCTTCCGATTCTCATTCACCGTATAAAGCGCGAACAGAATTGCCGCGGCCGCTGGCAGCCACACCCAAACAGGGAACCAACTCCGTCGCGGCGCGCGCTCTGCCGAAGGACGCACAGCCTGCATCAGCTTGGCGCGGGCCGCCGCGGGCGGCGTCTGCTCGGGCGCTGCGAACGCAAGCTGCGAGACGAGCCAACGCGCGCGCTCCACGCCCGCAGCGCAAACCTCGCATCCTCGCGCGAGATGCGCTTCCAGCTCGGCCAGCTCAGGACCTTCGAGCACACCCAGCGCGTAGTCCTCGTAAAATTCCCGAAGTTGTGCGCAGTCCATCATGATGCTGCTTCCAATTCCTGGCGCAGCCGCAACAGTCCGTTGCGGATCCAACTCTTCACCGTGCCCAATGGCTCGGACATGGATTCGGCAATCTCGCTGTGGGTCATTCCCTCGAAATAGGCGAGTTCGATCGCGCGCCGCTGCCGCTCAGGCAAGGCGCCCATCACCGCGCGAACGGTCGTCGCACGGCCCTCTTGTTCCGCTAGCGTTTCCGGATTCGGCGCGGAGCAGATCATGTCGCGAAAGTCGAGCTCGTCTTCCTGCCGTCTCTGCTTCTCGCGCTTGAGCCGCAGCAGATCGAGCGCACGGTGGCGAGCCATCGTCAGTAGCCACGGAGCCAAAGGCCCGCGTGCGGGGTCGTATCGGTGCGCGTTGCTCCAAAGCTGCAGGAAAACATCCTGCAGCACCTCTTCCGCGTTGCCGGGTTGTTGCAAGATTCGCAGCACGAGCGAGTACACAGGCCGGCTATAGCGGTCGTAGAGCGGTTCCAGCGCGCTCGAATCCTTTTGGGCGAGCCGCCGCGTCAGCGCGGCATCGCTCGGCTGATTGGGCCCAAATTGAACGACCGCAAAAAGCACGGGGCCTAGGATACGTGCCTCCATAAGTAAATACGACAATTCCCGCGTAGCGGATGGATGAATTCGGCGAACCGTTGCCGATTCGTGAACGGACGAATCTGGAACACAATGCGGCTCCGGAAGTTAGACGCCGTGTAAATGCATTAGGGTTCGTACTCGAGCGTAAGGAAGCAACGCCGACGAGCGCCGAGACGTATCAATCTATCATCAACGTCGCCATAGAGTGGCCTGGAGCGATCAGACGTTGCCTGCCGAGTGCACCGCGGCTTCGATCTCGCGCGCTACTTGAAAGGCGCGTTCCACACAGGCTCCAAACGACGGGCCAGTGAGATAGTTGCCGGCCACGTTGATTCCCGGGTTCTTGCGGCAGAGCTGCTCCAATTCCTCGATCCGCGCTGTGTGGCCAATGTTGTACTGCGGCAGCGCACGCTTATAACGCTGGACGCGCTGCACGACCGGCCGTTCGCGAATCTGCAGCACCTTGGCTAGCTCTTCGTGGACCGCGGCGGCGATCTGCTCCTCCGGCCGCGTTGTGATTTCCGGGTCGGTCGCGCCTCCCACGAAGCTGGTCATTGCGACGTGACCTTGCGGCGCGCGCCCCGGGAAAAGTGAAGAATTCCATATGGTGCCAAGCGTCCGCAGGCCCTCCTTACGGGGCACGAGGAATCCAAAGCCATCGAGCGGGTGCCCGACGGCCTCGCGGTGGTAGCCTGCCGCGACCATGGCCACCGGAACCATCGCAATCGGCTCGAGCAATTTTTCAAACTCTAGGGAGATTGGCCGGAGCAGGTTCGCGGCGGCGTAAGGTTCTATGGCGATCACGACAATCGAGGCGGCGATTGTCTCTGGGCGATCGCCTCGCTCTATTTCGAGCGTGAAGCGCGCGCCGGAACCCTCGCCCCCGAGCGTCACAGAATTCACCGAAACGCCGCTGTGCACGCCCGTGCCGAGTTGGGCGCGAAGCGCATCGAGTAGAGATCCAACTCCGCGCCGAAATGACACGAGGCCCGGGCGGCCGCCGGCATCCTTGGGCTTCTGCCGCATTTGCTTCATCGCACCGCGCAGCACGCTTCCGTGGACTCTCTCCCACTCATGGACCTGCGGAAACGCCGCGCGCAGGCTGAGCTCTTCCGGATCGCCGGCATAGACGCCTGAAACGAAAGGCGCGACGAGGTTATCCAGCAGGCTCGCGCCGAATTTGCGCCGCACAAAAGCAGCTACCGATTCGTCGGACTCCGGCGGATAGCTACGCCTGAGCGACTCGGTTGCGAGCCGCCATTTTGTGGCCGCGTCCAGCAAAGAACTCTTTAGCAGCGCCGGAGGCGACATCGGCGCCGGCACCAATTTCCCGCCGTGATAGATGAACCTCGGCGCTCGCGGATCAGCGCGAAGCATCTCGCCGGTCATGCCGACAGCTTCCACAAGCTCGGCGACCGGGGGAGTGAGCAGCACTCCCTGTGGACCAAATTCGAAAAGGAAACCATCTTGCTCGGTGGCGAGATCACCCCGCCAAAGCGATCCGACTTTTCGAAAAGCAGTGACTGGAATGCCCACTGCTTCAGCCGAAAGGCGCAGGCAAGCCCGGAAATTCCCCCGCCAATCACGACGACGGGGGCAGCCGCTATTGCTGGGATTCGGCATGGCGACAGGGGTTCTGCACGGGCCGAAAGAGCTAAAGCGTCTTCGAAAACAGCGGCTTGCTATCCATTTTTTGCCGCTCAAGATACGTATCGAAAGCCATGGCCACGTTGCGGATGAAAATGCGGCCGAGCCAGGTGACGCGAATCTCGTCGCGATCGAGTTCGACCACGCCATCCGCCACGAAAGGCTCGTAGTTGCGAAAGCTCCGGCGCGAAATATTCGTCGAACTCGATGCCAAACTCGCGCTCGATTTCGCGTTTTCGAATCACGGTGTGGCACAACAGGCGGCTGATCACCGCGCGGCGCAGCAGGTCGTCTTCGCGAAAGGCGGTAGCCGCGCATCGTGGCCAGCCCGCCGCTCGCGATGGCGTTCGAGTATGCGCGGCACATCGCGATGATTCTGCGCATATGCGGTGCCGATGCTGCTGATCGCGCTGACGCCCATGCCGTAGAGATCGGCGCCGGCTTTCGTGGTGTAGCCCTGAAAATTGCGGTGCAGCGTGCGATTGCGCTGCGCAACGGCCAGCTCGTCGTCGGGCCGCGCGAAATGGTCCATGCCGATGTAAAGATAGCCGGCGTCAAGAAATGTCTGCAGGCCCGCGCAGAAAATGCGGAATTTCTCCATGCCTTCCGGCAGTTTCGTCGGCGAACGCGCCTTGTTGCTTGCGCAGCCACGGCACGTGCGCGTAGCTGAACATGGCGACGCGATCGGGAGCGAGCGTCAGCACTTGCTCCACGGTGTCGCGAAAACGCTCCGCGGTTTGGTAGCGGCAGGCCGTAGATCAGGTCCACGTTGATGCTGTCGAAGCCCGAGCGCGCGCGCCGTCTCGATCAGATCGCGCGTCTGTTCGTAGGGCTGCACGCGATGAATCGCCTCCTGCACCTCGGGATGAAAATCCTGGATGCCGAGGCTCAGGCGATTGAATCCCAGCTTGCGCAGCGTTTCGAGATGCGCGTGCGTGGTGACGCGCGGGATCGACTTCGATGCCGATTTCGGCGTCAGGCGCAAAGGTGAATCGCTCGCGCGCGAAGCCAAACAGATCTTCCATCTGCGCGGGCGTCGAGATAGGTGGGCGTGCCGCCGCCCCAGTGAAATTGCACGACCTGCCGCGTCGCGCGAAACGATCGCGGCGAAGTGCTCGATTTCTTTTGCAGCGTGGCGAGATACGGCGGCGCAGACGCTTTGTCCTTCGTGATCACCACATTGCACGCGCAAAACAGGCACAGGCTCTCGCAGTAGGGAAGATGCATGTAGAGCGAAACCGGCGTGCGCGCGGCGTCGGCGTCGGCAAACGCCTGTTCGAGATCGTGCGGGCCGAAATTTTCTTGCCACACGGGCGCGGTGGGATAGCTCGTGTAGCGCGGTCCCGGGCGGTTGTAGCGCGCGAGAAAATCTTCCGTGATGTGGAAGCGTTCGCTTGCGATTTGAAATTCAGCGTTGGGTTCTGCCATTGTGCGATGATCGTCTAGCGGGCTCCCGGCCGCGGCTGCCGGCTTTGCGCCGGTTGCACCGGCGCGATAAGCCTGCCCGGCGCGCACAAACGTCTGCGCGTTTTCCACCGGCGTTGCGGGCAGAATGCCGTGGCCGAGATTCAGATGTGCCGACGCCGCCGGTCTGCTCGATGGCGTGCTCGGCGGCGCGCTCGATCGCTTGCTGCGGGCCGAGCAGCACGCAGGGGTCGACGTTTCCTTGCAGCGCGATCCGCGGCCCAGACTGCTCGCCGCAGCTCGGCCAGATCGACGCGCCAATCCACGCTCAAAACACGTGGCTCCCGACTGCGCCGCGTCGCGATGAAGTGGCCAGACGCCTTCGTGTAGAGAATCACCGGCGTCGTCGCCGGCCTGCAAGTTCTTCGATCAGCAACTGCGTCGCCGGCAGCGCGAAATCGCGATAATCGTCCGGCGGTCAGTTCTCCCGCCCACGTATCGAAGAGTTGCACCGCAGCCGCGCCCGCCGCAATTTGCGCCCGCAAGTAGACCGCGGTGGCGCGCGCGATTTTCTCCAGCAGACGCCGGAAAAGCGCGGGCTCGCGAAACATCATCGTCTTCGTGGCGGGAAGCCTTCGCTGCCGCGGCCATCCACCAGGTAGCAGGCCAGCGTCCACGGCGCGGCGGCGAATCCGAGCACCGGCACATCCGGGCCCAGTTCGCGGCACAGCAGGCGAATCGCGTCGCCCACGAAGCGCGTCTCGACCTCCGGATCGAATTCGCGCAGCCGCGCCACCCCGGCGCGCGTCCCGAACCGGCTCCGGCAGCACCGGACCGCCATCGTTCAGCTCGAGCGGCAAGCCCATCGCTTCGGCGGGGATCAAAATGTCGGAGAAAACGATCACCGCATCCACGCCCAGCCGGCGAAAAGGCTGCAGCGAAACTTCCGCGGCCAGTTCCGGCGTTTTCGCGACTTCGAGGAAAGACGTGTTTCTTGCGAATTTCGCGATATTCCGGCAAATATCGGCCCGCCTGGCGCATGATCCAGACCGGGCACGCGCGTCGACCGGCTCGCAACGGCAGGCGCGCAGGAAAAGCTCTTTGCGGTTTTCGAGGAGCGGTGTCGGCTATCGCGCAAATTCGGCATCCACGGATGGCATCGTGAAGCCCCATGATAACAGAATCGAGCATTCGATGCCATCACGGCCGATGGGACCCGGAATCCGCTATAATGGCCGCGTGGAATCCACTTGCGCATAGGAAGCGATCCAACGTTCAGCGCGCGCGATTCGGCGCGCGACGAAGTCGCATGCTCCGGACGCGCCGGCGGGCGTCACGCATGACCATCTTGTCCTAGCCACCTTGCTGCTCTACGTCGCGAGTTTCGCGGCGTACGTGTGGAATCTCTACACGGAGCAACCGCGATTGGACAGCGTGGCCAGCATGTGCCTTGCGGCCGGACTGTGCTGCACTACTACGCGCTGCTCGAGCGCGCGCACGCGATCCACGCCGTGCCCTACGAGGATCTGTGGGGCTCGCTCTCCTTTTTGCGTGGCTCCTCGCCGCAACCTATTTGAGTCTGGAACTGGTGCACCGCAGCGCGGCGTCGGGCCATTTGCGTTGCCGTTTGTGATCGTGCTGTTCGCGCTATCGCACTTGCATCGATGCCGTGGTGCACGAAACGCTCCGCGCGCGGTCCGCTTTTCGCCCTGCACGTCACGCTGAACATTCTTGGCGTATTCGGCTTTCGCGCTCGCGTTCATCCTGAGCATAATTTCCTGCTGCAGAATCGCTTGCTGCGCGGCCGCAAAGTCGGCGGTGTTTTCTGGCGCTTTCCGGCGCTGGATATTCTGGACCGCATGAGCCGCAGCGCCGTGATCGTGGGATTCTGCGCTGGCGGCTGGGCGTGACCTTTGGCTTCGTCTGGGCGCACCGTCTTCATGGGGTTTACTGGAGCGGCGATCCGAAGGAAGTCGTTTCGCTGCTGCTTTTCGTGATTTATGCGCGTATCTGTGGCTGGGCCGAACGCCGGCGTGGCGCGGCGCGCGGGCTTCGGCGCTTGTGCGTGCTCAATTTTGTGTTGGTGCTTTTCAGCTACAGCATCGTGAATATTTATCTTTCCGGCTATCACCGGTTCTACTGAGCGTCAGCGCTCGTGGAATCTGTGGTACGCGTGCAGACCGGAAGGAGAGCGAGGTTTGGCGGTACAAATTGTGCTCGTCGGATTGAGCCACCGCACCGCTCCGGTTGAACTGCGCGAGCGCGTCGCTTTCAGCGCCGATCAGGCGCGCCGCGCCGCCGCTGAATTGCGCTCGCAGGGCATCCTCGAGGAAACGCTGGTGCTTTCCACCTGCAATCGCAGCGAGCTGTATGGCGTGCCGCCGGAAGCGCAACGCGGACAGCCTGACTGCGCTCGAGAGAGTTTCTGGTCTCGTTTCACGGGCTCGACCGCGCGACGCTCAACGGGAGCCTTTATCGCCATCGCGATGCGCGAGGTCGTGCGCCACGTGTTTCGCGTCGCGGCCGGACTCGATTCCATGCTGCTGGGCGAGGCGGAAATCCTTGGGCAGTTGCGCGACGCCTACCAGGCCGCGCTCGATCTTGGCGCGACCGGCCCGGTGCTGAACCGCATGTTTCAAGGCCGCGCTCGAAGTGGGCAAGCGCGTGCGCTCGGAGACCGAAATCGGCACGCGGCCGGTTTCGGTGGCGTTCGCGGGAGTCAAGCTCGCGGAGCAAATTTTCGGCAAGCTCGAAGAATCGCAGCGCGCTGATCCTGGGCGCGGGGGCGGCCGGCGAACAAGTGGTGGAGCGCCTCCGCGACCGCGGGATAGCGCGCTTGCTCGTCGCGAACCGCTCGCGCGAGCGCGCGCTCGAGTTGGCCGGCCGCTGGGGCGCCGAAGCCGTGGAATGGAGCGGCCTCGAGCAGGCTCTGCGGGTTCCGGACATGGTGGTGAGTTCGGTAGGCAGCCGAGGAGCCGGTGCTCACGCGCGCGATGCTCGAACGCGCCATGCAGGCGCGCGAGAACCGCGCTTTGTTCCTGATTGATCTGGGCGTGCCGCGCAATGTGGCGCCGCGATGCCGCCGAGCTTTACAACACATATCTCTACAACATTGACGATCTGAGCGGCATCGTCGAGCAGAACAAGCGCGCGCGCGCGGGTGAAGATTCCGCGCGTCGAAGCGATCATTGACGAGCACGTCGCGAAGTTCGAAGCCTGGCAGGCGGGCGTCGAAGTCTCGCGTCGTGCTGCGGCGAATTGCGCGCGAAGCTCGCGCGCGAACGCGACGCGTTTTCTGCGTGAGCGCTTAGACCGCGCTCGCCGATCTTTCGCCCGCCGAGCGCGAACGCCTCGCCGAGCTGGCGGACGAATTGATCGAGCAGTTCGTGCTCGTAGCCGCGTGGACCGCCTGCGCAATCATGCGCGATCTGCGCCGCAAGCTCGCCGATCTCGAGGCGGTGCGCGATCTGTTCGGACTCGACCGGGACAAGACGTGAAAACGCTGCGCATCGGCTCGCGCGGCAGCGCGCTGGCGGCTGTGGCAGGCGCAGCATATCGCAGCGCGGCTCGCCGCAGATTGGCGCGCGGTTCGGAAATTGTCGTACATCAAGACCTCCGGCGACCGCATGCCGCGAAGCGGGCATCAGCCAGATCGGCGGTAAAGGGCGTTTTCATCAAGGAAATCGAGGACGCGTTGCTCGAAGGGCAGCATCGATCTCGCCGTGCACAGCATGAAGGATGTGCCGACCGAGACGCCCGCGGGCCTTGCGTTCCCGGCGATTTGCGAGCGCGAAGACGTGCGCGACGCGTTGATTTCGCGACGGGGCGAGCGCTCGATGCGCTGCCGCGGGCTCGCGAGTGGGGACGAGCAGCCTGCGCCGGCAGGCGCAGCTGCGTCACGCGCGGCCCGATCTGGAGTTGGTCGAGATGCGCGGCAACGTGGATACGCGTCTGAAGAAGCTCGAGCGCGGGGATTACGACGCGATCGTGCTCGCCAAGGCGGGACTCGACCGTCTGGGCTTGACGTCTCGCATCACCGAGGTACTCTCCACCGATGTGTGCCTGCCCGCCGTGGGGCAGGGCGCGCTGGCATCGAGGCGCGCGCTGCCGACGCTGAAACTGTGACGTTGCTCGCGCGGCTCGACCATCGCGCGACGCGTGCCGCGGTCACCGCCGAGCGCGCCGCTGCTCCGCGAGGTCGAAGGGGGTTGCCAGATTCCGCTGGGCGCCTGGGCGCGGGTGGAGGGCGAGAACTTGTGCTCGATGCTTGCATCGCCTCGCTCGAAGGGCAGGAATACATTCGCAAGCGGGTGGTGGGGCCACAGGGCGATCCTGATGGCCTGGGACGCCGCGCCGCGCGGTGAATTGCTCGCGGCGGGCGCCGGGCGCATTCTGAAGCTGGCGGGGAGGCACGTTGCCGGCGACTGAGCGCAGATCCCGCCGACGGAAAGCCGCTTGCAGGGCTGCGGATCGTTGTAACGCGCGCGCCGGAGCAGTCGCGCGAACTGTCGCAGCGGCTCACGGAGCTGGGCGCGACGGTGATTTCGCTGCCGGCGATTGCGTTCGCGGAGCCGCTCGATTCGAAACCGCTCAACGCGGCGATCCGGCAGCTAAGAAACTTCGATTGGCTGCTCTTCACGAGTTCGAACGCGGCGCGATTCTTTGCCAGGCGGTGCCGGGCGCTCGGTATCGAAATTGCGGCCTTGCGCGGCGTGAAAAGCCCGTGTATGTGGCGGCGGTCGGGCCGGCGACATCGCGAAGCCGCGGCAGCCGAAGGTTTCGTGGTCGGCTACATGGCGGAGGAATTTCGGGGCGCGGAGCTGGCGCGTGAGTTGAGCGATCAACTGAGAGGCCGCCGCGTCTTGCTTCCGCGCAGCGATTTGGCAGTCGCTGGAATTGCCCGAGCGCATTGCGCGCGGCCGGCGCCGAAGTGACGGAAGTGATCGCCTATCGCAACGGTCCCATCGAGTTCAGCGGCTCCGGAAGCGCTGGAATTGGTCCGGCGTGGCGACGTGGACGTGATCTCGTTTTTCAGCCCGTCGGCGTTTCATCATCTCGCTGAGCGCGTTGGTCGACGCAGCATGGGACGCACCACGATTGCTGCGGTTGGTCCGGTGACAGCCGCGGCGATTCGCGAGGCCGGCTTGAAAGTTGCGATTGAAGCGCGGCAAGCCACGAGCGCTGCGTTTGTGGCTGCGCTTACGGAATACTTCGCCGCCCACATTCCCAAGGAGTGCGCACCCATGAGCTTTCCCGTGCATCGTCCGCGCCGTCTGCGGCGCTCCGAATTGCTGCGCGCGTTTGTGCGCGAGACGCGGCTGTCGACGCAGGGGCTGATCTATCCGCTGTTTGTGTGCCCCGGGAAGAATGTGCGCAACGAAGTCAGCTCGATGCCGGGCGTGGCGCAGCAATCGGTGGATCGCGTCGTCGAGGAATGCCGCGAAGTCGAGCAGCTTGGCATTCCGGCGGTGATCTGTTTGGGCTTCCGGAGAAAAAAGACGAGACCGGCTCCGAAGCGGTTTCGCCGGACGGCGTGGTGCAGCGCGCGATCGAAGCGATTCGCAAGGCGAAGCTCAAGCTGCTGGTCATCACCGACGTTTGCCTGTGCGAATACACCAGCCACGGGCATTGCGGCGTGATCGAAAAGGGCGAAGTGCAGAACGATCCGACGGTCGAATTGCTGGCCGCGGAAGCGCTCTCGCACGCGCGCGCCGGCGCGGACATCGTCGCGCCTTCGGACATGATGGACGGCCGCGTGGGCGCGATTCGCCGCAAGCTCGATGAGAACGGATTTCAGGACATGGCGATCCTTTCCTACGCCGCGAAATATTGCTCCGGATTTTACGGGCCGTTTCGCGAGGCCGCGGAATCCGCGCCGCAGTTCGGCGATCGGCGCAGCTACCAGATGGACCCCGCAAACGCGCGCGAGGCGCTGCGCGAAGTCGCGCTGGATCTCGAAGAGGGCGCGGACATGGTGATGGTGAAGCCGGCGCTGCCGTATCTCGACGTGATTCGCCGGGTGCGCGAACGTTCGATGTGCCGGTGGCGGCGTACAACGTGAGCGGCGAATACGCCATGGTGAAGGCCGCGGCGCGCAACGGCTGGATCGACGAGCAGCGCGTCGTGCTGGAAATCCTGACGGGCATTCAGCGCGCCGGCGCGAGCATCGTGCTCACCTATCACGCCAAGGACGTCGCGCGCTGGCTGAAGCGCTGCTAAGCATTTCCCGCCGTTCGATATCCACAGGATGCACAAAGGAAGCCGTGTCTCGCGAGCGCCCACGCTCTGAAGAAATCTTTCGCCGCGGCGAAGCGCGCCTGGTTGGCGGCGTGAATAGCCCCGTGCGCGCGTTTCGCGCGGTGGGCGGCGAGCCGATGATCGTGAGCAGGCGAAGGCGCGCGCATTTGGGACGCCGACGGCAATTCCTACATCGATTACGTTTGCTCCTGGGGCGCGCTGATTCTGGGCCACGCGCATCCGGCGATTGCGGAAGCGATTGCCGATCAGGCGCGCGCGGCACGAGCTTTGGCATCACCACGGAGCTTGAAGTGGAACTGGCCGAGCGCATTGCGACGCGCGATTCCCAGCATCGAGAAAATTCGATTTGTCAGCAGCGGCACGGAAGCCACCATGAGCGCGGCGCGGCTGGCGCGCGCGTTCACGGGGCGCGATTTGATTCTGAAATTTGAGGGTTGCTATCACGGGCATGCGGACAGCTTTCTTTCGAAGGCGGGCTCGGGGCTGGCGACGCTTGGCATTTCGGCGTGTCCCGGCGTGCCGCAGGCAATCGCCGCGCTCACGCTGAGCGTGCCTTACAACGATGTAGGCGGCTGTCGAGAAAGCTTTCGCCGCACATCCAGGGAAGATTGCGGCGATCATCGTCGAGCCTGTGGCTGCGAACATGGGCGTCGTTCCGCCTGCGCCGGGATTTCTGGCAGGCGTTGCGCGAAATTGCCACGCGGTCAGGCGCGCTGCTGATCTTCGACGAAGTGATCACGGGCTTCCGGCTGTGCTATGGCGGCGCGCAGAAGCTCTATGGCGTCACGCCAGACCTGACGATTCTCGGCAAAATCATCGGCGGCGGATTGCCGGTTGCGGCATATGGCGGACGCCGCGAAATCATGGATCGTGTCGCGCCGCTGGGTAACGTCTACCAGGCGGGCACGCTGTCGGGTAACCCGCTCGCCATGCGCGCCGGGATCGAAATGTTGAGGCTGTGCCAAGCGCCAGGCTTCTATGACGCGCTCGGCCAACGCGCTACCCGTCTTGCCAATGGCCTGCGCTTCGCCCTTGCTGCGCGAGGCATCGCAGGCCAAGTCCAGGCAGTAGGCTCCTTGCTGACGCTATTCTTCGCGCCGAGGCCGGTAGCCAATTTCAGCGATGCCAGCCGCAGCGACACGGCACGCTTCGGCGCTTTCTTCCGCGCTATGCTCGACCGCGGCCTGTTGCTTCCACCATCGCAATTCGAAGCGCTGTTCGTCTCGGCCGCACACACGGATGCTGATATTGACGCGACCATCGCGGCCGCCCGCGAAAGCCTCGTGTAAAAGTCACGCCCGCCAGAAAGGTGGGTGCAAGCTATCACTTCAATGAATCCCGGAGAGCGCCTTCGTGTAGCATAGGCCGGGCGCGCAAAGCCATTTGCCAGTGATAGCCAAATTCTGAAGTGAGAATGGATCGAAGGGAGATAAGACATGCGATCGAAGCTGCTGATTGCCGCGACTTGCGTTTTCATCATGGCTCTTTGCCCACACGCCATCGCCCAAAGCGATAGCAGGAGCGCAGCGCAGACCCAGACGGAGGCGGCCGCCGATCCAGTGCAAAGCCTCGTCGGGCGGCTCGATCTGGAAAAATACAAGGCCACGGTCAAAGGGCTGACGCAGTTTGGAGACCGGCGCCAGGGAACGGATCGCAATCGCGCGGCGGTTGATTGGATCGAAGCGCAGCTCAAAAGCTACGGCTGCTCGGTCATCCAGCGCGTTAAGTACAACTACGAACCGCCCGCGCCGCCGGCTGCGGGAGCGGGCCGCGGGGCAGGCCGAGGAGCAGCATCGCCGACCGTTGCTCAGGGTGGCGGACGGCCGCGAGGAATTCGCGCCCACACCGGTGTGAACAACGACCCCAACGCGCAGCCGGACCCAAAACTGCGCGAACTCGATTCGCAGCCGTCCACACCGGGGCCGCGCGAAGAGGTCTACTGCACAAAAATCGGCACCGCGCATCCCGAAGAGATGTACATCGTCAGCGGCCATATGGACGGCATCGGTTACGGCGAGGCTGCCAACGACGACGGTTCGGGCACGGCGCTCGTGATGGAAGTGGCTCGCGTGATGAGCAGTCCCGACGTGCAGACGGATCGCTCGATTCGCTTTGCTCTTTGGAATAACGAGGAGACGGGGCTGAACGGCGCCACCGCTTACGTCGAGCAGCGCAAGGATCTGCAAGGCAAGGAAGACCCGCCGGGATCAGGCAAGTATCCGGAGCCGAAATGGCTTGGAATGATCCAGCACGACATGATGATGTTCGATCACGGCATGCCACGAGAGGATGGCACGGTAAGCAAGGAACAGCGGCCGGAAGCGGACGTCAACATCGAATTTCAAGTGAGCTCGAAATTTGCCGCCCAGGCACAGGCGCTGGCCTGGGAGTTTGAGCGAGCCAACGAGAAATACGCGACGGACTATCCGGCAAGCGTCAGCAGCCACATGACCAACACCGATTCGAGGCCCTTTCAGGATCTCGTAGCCGCGATCAGTTTGCGCGAGAACGAGCGCGGCACGCAGATCGGCAACGGTTGGGATCCACAGTGGCATCAGCCGACAGACCTTTTTGTCACATACTCCGATAAGGATTTTCGGCTCGGCTTGAATGCCGCGCAAACCACGCTGGCGGCTGCGGCGACGCTGGCTGGGGCGAAACTGACGAAGTGAGTGGGCTATTGGTTGCGCGGCAGGGCGCGAGCATGTTGCTACAATGTTGACACGCGAGAATTTCCCCGGCATCATGTAGATACAGTGTAGATACAGGGAGGTGCAAGATGAGAGCCGTCGTCAAGAAGTGGGGGAACAGCGCGTCGGTGCGGATTCCCGCCTCCGTCATGCAAGCCGCGCGGCTGAAGCTCGACGATCCCGTGGACGTGCGCGAGGAATCCGGGCGTATTGTTATCGAACCGGCGCGGCACAAGGAATACGATCTAGCTGAGCTTGTGAAGGGCATCACCCGAGCTAATCTGCACGACGAAGTTGATTTCGGAGTTCCTGTCGGTAAAGAGGTTTGGTGATGGCGGTATCGTATGTGCCCGACGCTGGAAACATCGTGTGGATTAGCTTCGATCCGCAGGCAGGGCACGAGCAGGGTGGATACCGGCCGGCTGTCGTCCTGAGCCCATCTGCGTATAACGCTAAGACAAGCCTTGCGGTGTGCTGCCCAATGACCACACAGATCAAGAATTATCCATTTGAGGTTGCCATTGCGGGTCAGACTCCAAGCGTGGTTCTGACAGACCAGATCAAGAGCCTCGATTGGCGAAAACGGCGCGCCAAACCAAAAGGAGCGATATCTCCAGCTGAGTTGGCGGAGGTGCGCGCTAAAGTTCGGGCGCTGATCGGATGAGGCGTGGCGAGTGGCGCGCGGAAAGAGGCGAGGGCGGCCACGTTGCCACTTTGCCTTCCGTCTCTACTTCTCAAAGGATGCTGTCCATGACCTCGAGGTTTGGGAGCTGCAGCCTCAGCGCGGCTGTAGCGTTAGGCGCACTGGTCGTGTTTTGCGCCGTCCTGCGGATACGTTCGTGCTCTGCACGCAGCGCATTCGCCTCTACGTCGTGGGCGCAAGGCGAAGCGCTGGATTTTCTCCTCGTCGGTGGCCAGGTTGTAGATGGCACCGGGAGCGAAACGCGACGTGCGGACATTGGCATTCGCGGTGAGCGCATCGCGTTTGTGGGAGATGCCGGAGCATCTCATCTTCAGGCGAAGCAAACCTTTTCCGTCGCGGGACTGATCGTCGCGCCCGGATTTATTGATCCGCACACGCACGCCGACGGTTATCTCGGCAGTCCCACGCGGCGCAACAATCTTAACTACATCATGCAGGGCGTTACGACGGTCGTCACCGGCAACGACGGCGAAGGACCGATTGCCATCAGCGCCACGCTCGACAAATGGCAGCAGCAGGGTATTGGCACGAATGTCGCGCTGCTGACTGGGCACGGCGCCGTGCGCCAGCAGGTGATGGGTATGGTGGACGCGGACCCGACGCCGGCGCAACTCGAGCAGATGCGCGGCTACGTGCGCAAGGCGATGCAGGAAGGCGCGTTTGGAATGTCCACCGGGCTCTTCTACGTGCCCGGAAGCTTTGCGAAAACCGAAGAGGTGATCGAACTTTCAAAAGTGGTTGCCGAGTTCGGCGGCTATTACGATACGCACATGCGCGACGAGGATTCTTATTCGATTGGCCTGCTCGGCTCGATTGATGAGACGCTGCGCATCGGCCGCGAAGCGCACCTGCCGGTGCACATCTCGCATATTAAGGCGCTGGGTCCTGCGGTGTGGGGCAAGAGCGTGGACGTGATCGCGCGAATCAAT
The DNA here is from genome assembly GCA_963803675.1 of uncultured Acidobacteriota bacterium. Taxonomy (GTDB): domain Bacteria; phylum Acidobacteriota; class Terriglobia; order Acidiferrales; family UBA7541; genus DASTCZ01. The sequence goes on from CAWDNN010000001.1 coordinate 185,290, forward strand.
GCGGCGCGCGCGGCGGGGCAGGATGTGACCGCGAGCGAATATCCGTACACGGGATCGGGCACCAGCTTGCCTGCATCGTTGCTGCCGCCGTGGGCGCAGGAAGGGACGCGAGAGCAAGTGGTAGCGCGGCTTGCCGATCCTGCGCAGCGCGAACGGCTGTTGGCGGAAATCAAGAACAATCTGGAACGCCGCGGCGGAGCGGAGACGCTGCTCTTCACCTCGGAGCGCCTGCGAGAATTCTATGCGAAGACGCTCGCGCAAGTTGCGGCGGCGCGCAAGACGGCGCCGGTCGAGACGGCTTTGACGATTCTACAGACCGCAGCGCGCGATAACACTTGGAACGAACTCGGCCTGATTTCGTTCAACATGAGCGATGCCGATGTGGAGCGCTTTATGAAACAGCCGTGGGTGATGACAGACTCGGACGGCTCGCCGGGCCACCCGCGGCTTTACGGCTCCTTTCCGCGCAAGCTGCGCGTGTACGTGTACCAGAAGAAACTGATCACGCTGCCCTTCATGGTGCATGTGAGCAGCGAGCTGCCAGCGGAAATGCTTGGGCTGCGCGACCGCGGAGTGCTGCGCGAAGGCAATATCGCGGATGTGATCGCGTTCGACCCGGCCACGGTTGCCGATAAAGCGACCTACGAGCATCCCGAGGTGCTGGCCACCGGCATGAAATACGTATTCATCAACGGCGCGCTGGCCGTACAGGCCGGAGAGTACACGGGTGCGTTGGCTGGACGCGCGCTAAGGCACAAAGAGTCCCAAGGAATACCGCAATAGTTACCTCATTCATCGAGACGAATCGCCTTTGCGTCGCGTTGGGTCTATGATGGCACGCACCGTTTGACGAAGTTAGCGCCGTCTTGAGAGGGAACTGCGAGCTCTCCATGGAAACTCTCCCACGCCCTGGAGCTGATCTGCGGCCGCTCGGCTTGGGCGAGCTGCTCGACCGCACATTCACGTTGTATCGTAATCATTTCTGGCTTTTCTGCGGAATCATGGTTGTTCCGGAGGGTTTGAGCGTTCTCATCAGTGTCCTGTGGGCGCTCTCGCCGGGCGCGCGCGCATTCCAGAGGATTACGGCGAACCCGCCTGCCGATCCACGCGTCCTTTTTTCGGCGATGGCATCGGGATTCGGCTCTGCGTTCGTGATCTCCATCGTTCACGTGTTAATTTACATTGTTGCGATCGGGGCCGTGACGTATGCCGTGGCCGATCTTTATCTGCAGCGCTCCCCTTCCATTCAGGTTGCGTATCGCCAGGCGGCGCGCCGCGCGGGGGCGGTGATCGGGCTTTGCTTCTTGTTGGGGACGATAGGGGCGGTTTTGTATATTGGTGCGGCGATGATCGGCGCGCTGGGCGGTGCGGTTCTCGCAGGAGTCGGCGGCGCCGTCGCGGGTAACGCCCTCGGGCGAGTGCTCGGACCCATTCTCATCGCCATCACCTTGATCTTGTCGGTGCTCGCGGGGCTGGCGTTGGTGGTTTGGGTGATGATGCGCTTTGCGGTTTCTATGCAGATTTTGCTGCTCGAGGGGCGCGGAGTGTTCGATTCGCTTAACCGCAGTGGTTCGTTGACGGCGGGGAATCGCTGGCGCATCTTCGTGGCGGGTCTCATTATGCTGCTGATCGTCGGAGCGCTGGGCGCGGCGCTGACGATGCCCTTCGTGGTAATGACGATGATAGACGCACTCAAGTCTCATGTTGTGCCGACTTGGTTGCAGATCGCCAGCTCAATTGCAGGAGGACTAAACGGCGTGATTACTGGCCCCCTGCTCGCGATCACGATGGCGCTCATTTACTACGACTTGCGGATCCGCAAAGAGGGCTTTGACATCGAGGCGGCGCTGATGGCCGTCGCGGCGGAGCCCCCCATCGCTGGCGAAGGCTCTGCGCCCGTCGCGCCGTGATGCGATTGTTCCAGATGTTTCCGCAGCGAATTCGAGTCCGGGCTACCGCGCCGTTGTGTTACAGAAGCGCGCTGCTTTGCGCCGCTGCATTGCTATTCGCGCTCTGCTGCCAAAGAGCAATCGCGCAAGCAAACGGTGACGCGAATGATACGGCCGCGAAGGCCGCGGCTGCGAGCACCCCCTCATCGGCGCCGCTCTCCCTTCAGCAATATGAAGCCGAGCTCGACCGCGCCTCCGTCGCCCTCCGCGAGGCGTCCGAGGCTCTGGAAAGCGATAGCGGCAAGCAAGTAGCGGCCGCTCCAAGCGTCACGCTTCCCGTTGCGTGGGTCGTCGAGGTTGATAGCCAACGCTACGAGATTCCCACCGACTGGCTCAACACCGCGCTCAACGTGCCGGAAAGAGATGTAAACCTCCGGCGCCAGCGGCTTGGAGATGCTGCTGCGCGTCTGGCGCTTCTTCGCGCTGAGGCTGGGAAGCTAGGAACGGGGCAGGACGTGGCGAGCGGCGCTTCCGCGCGCGCACATCTCGACGAAATCCTGCGCCGCCGTGAATTCCGCCGCATCGATCAACAGAAAAGTTGGATCGCCGAACTTTGGGAGCGCATTCTTGAATGGCTCTTGCGATTGCTCGCCCGGATTTTCGGCAGCGCCGAGCGCTCCGGCGCGGTGAAGAACATCATTCTTTATGGCGCGATTTGCGTGGCATTTGTACTGCTTGCCTGGACGGTGGTGCGCGCGCTGCGCACGTTGGCGCGAAGCGAAGCGGCCTTGCGCCTCACTGGCGCACCGCCTGCCGGAAAGACCTGGAACCAGTGGGCGCGCGAGGCCCTTGCGGCGGCGGGGCACGGCGATTATCGAGCGGCCATTCATGCGGCCTATTGGGCTGGCGTGTACCGGTTGGCTGATCTCGGCGTGTGGCAGCTTGACCGTTCGCTTACGCCGCGCGAATACCTGCGGCTGCTCCGCCAGCCTTCCCGCGTGCAGGCCATGCAGGCTGCAGCCATGACGCTGCCCGACCTCGAAACACGCGCGCTGCGCGCGGATGCGCTGGGAGCGTTGACACGAACCTGGAAGCCGTGTGGTACGCCGAAGAGCCCGCAACGCAGGAAGATTTTCGCGTCGCTGTCGAACAATTGGAGAATCTCGGATGCCGGTTCCCCTCGAACCCGCGGACCGCAAACTCGTAATCGCGGCGCTAGTGCTGCTGGTGCTGCTGATTGCCGCGTCAGCGATCATTGAGCCGCCTGAAGCCGCGCCGGGCCCGGATGCTTCGAGCTATTCGGCCGCGGAAAATGGCGCGAAAGCGGCATACTTGTTGCTCAGCGAGATGGGCTACCCATAGAACGTTCGCAGATGCCGCTTACCGAGTTGCCGGAGAATTCGACAAGGCGCGGTGCTGGTGCTAGCCGAGCCGGACAATTCAACGCTCGGCCAAGAAGATCGCGACAGCCTCGAAAGTTTCATTCGCAAGGGTGGGCGCGTGCTTGCGACGGGGGCGTCGGCGGCGCGCGATCTTCCTATCGAGCGCAAATTTGTGCCGAATGCGCGTGATCTTACGCCGGCAGGCACGGCGCAGGTGACGCCGCTGGCGCGCGATCACGCAAACCTACCCGGCTATTGGCGTGGGTCCCATTACCGCGGCGTGCCGGAGATCACCATGGCGGCCCCGGTGCGGTGGGTGAATTCGCGGGAGCTGGCGCTGCCGCTCTACGGCAAAGACGGAAGAGACGTGGTTGTCGAGTTTTCGCTTGGCAAGGGGCAGATAGTCTGGTGGGCCGGTCCGACGCCGCTGCAGAATTCCGGCATCGCGCGCACCGGCAATCTGGACCTGCTCTTGAATTCGCTCGGGGCGTCGAAAATCCACGGATTCTCTGGGACGAGTATTATCACGGCGAGCACCAATCGCTCGCGGGATATCTCGCCGGCACGCCGATTGTGTGGGCGTTGGCGCAGGCGGGATTTATTTACATTCTGATGCTGATAGGATACGGTCGCCGCACGGGTCCACGGCGCAAAGCGGTGGTGGAATCGCGGCTTTCTCCGCTGGAATTTGTGGAAACGCTTGGCGCGCTCTATCACCGCGCGCACGCCGCCTCAGGCGCCGTGGAAACGGAATGGCAGCGCTTCCGTTATCTGGTTGACGCGGCGACTGGGGCTGCCTACGTCGGCGCCGGTGCGGCAGATTTATGATGCGGCGCGCGAGCGCCTGGGCTGGCGTGAGCCAGGTCTCTACGACGCACTGCAGCGCGCGGAGCGGGCGGCTGCCGATTTGTCATTGAGAGACGACGACGCTTTGCAAGTGGTGGATTCGCTGGAACATTACACCGGCCTGCTGCAGCTAGCTCGCGCGGGCCTTCCAGGAGAAAACTTCATGGCAGAGCAGGTAGCACGCCTCGCAACCCACGTTCGCGGCGAGATGGCGCGCGTGATTGTCGGGCAGGCGGAGCCGGTGGATCAGCTGTTGCTGGTGCTGCTGTGCGGAGGGCATGCGCTGATCGAAGGCGTGCCGGGACTTGCAAAGACGCTCGCGGTGAAAACACTGGCGCGGATCGGACGGCCTGGATTTTCGTCGCGTGCAATGCACTCCCGACCTGATGCCCGCGGACGTGCTGGGCACGAACGTTTACAACCTGCAGGCCGGGACTTTTGCGTCTGCACCGCGGGCCGATTTTTACGGACCTGCTGCTGGTGGACGAAATCAATCGCACGCCGCCGCGCACGCAATCGGCGTTGCTGGAAGTCCATGGAAGAGCGGCAGGCCACGATTGACGGCAAGACGCACCCGCTCTCGAATTTCTTTACCGTGTTTGCCACGCAGAACCCCATCGAATTTGAAGGTACGTATCCGCTGCCGGAAGCGCAGCTCGACCGTTTCCTGGTGAAAATTCGCGTGGTGTATCCCAAGCGCCGACGAGGAAGCCACGATCCTGCGAGCATCATCAGGAGGGATTCGACGCGCACGAGCTCGATCGGCTGGCGTTCGACACCTCTGCCGGAAGCGTGGCTCGCGGGGGCGCGCGCGGAAGTTGCCGCGGTGCGCGTCGAGCCCGCGCTGCTACGTTACGTGACCTCCATCGTACGGCGTTCGCGCGAATGGCCCGCGCTGAGCCTGGGCGCAAGCCCCCGCGCGGCGGTGAACCTGTTTATCGCCGCGAAAGCGACGGCGGCACTCGATGGCCGCGATTTCCTGATTCCGGACGATGTGAAGTCCGTGGCGCCTTCGGTGCTGCGCCATCGTTTTCTGCTGAAGCCAGAGGCCGATCTGGAAGGAGTCTCGGCGGACCAGATTGTTACGGAGTTACTGGCGTCTGTCGAAGTGCCGAAGTAAGCGCGACTTCATGAGCCCTTTTTCCTCAATGACGAATCCATGAGCGCTGCCGCCAGACCTGCGCCTTGCCGCTCCGGGGCAGCTCGTGCCGCGCGGCGCGCGTTGCGCAAGCCGAAACCGGACACGGCTGGAGCGCGGGATTCGGGCCGCGCTTTTACCTGTTACTGCTGCTCGGATTTGTTTGGCTTGCGCCCGCGTGGTGGCAGCCGCGATTTATCTACGCGATGTTCGCGTGGGACGCGCTGGCTGCTTCGCTGTGGCTGTGGGATTTGCTGCGCCTGCCACGCGCTTCGCAGCTTGCCGTCTCGCGTAATTGGACCGGCGCCAGCCGCCTTTGGCACGCAAAGCCTGATCTCGCTGGCCGTGGAAAATCATGGCGCCGTTGGCATATACGCACGGCTCGTGGATGACGTGCCTGCCACTTTGCGCAAGACGCCGCCCGATGTGGAACTTCGCGCGAGCGCAGGACTGAGCGGCCACGCCGAGTATCCCATGCTCCCGGGCGAACGCGGGGACGCGCATTTTGGCCGCGTCTATCTGCGCTATCAGAGCGTGTTTCGAATCGCCGAGCGCTGGGCGACCGCCGAGCTTTCGCAGACGGTGCGCGTCTACCCGAATTTCGAAGAGTCGCGCCGCGCCATGCTTTATTTGATTCGCAGCCGCCAGGTGCAGCTTGAGAAGCGCCTGAAGCGGCACCGCGGCTTCGGCCGTGAATTCGAAAGCCTGCGCGAGTTTCGCGAGGGAGATGAGTACCGCGATATCTGCTGGACGGCGACAGCGCGGCGAGCGCACCTGGTGACGAAGGTCCATCAGGTGGAGCGCAGCCAGACGGTGTGGATCGTGCTCGATACCGGGCGCCTGCTTCGCGCGCGCGTGGACGGACCGAGCAAGCTCGATTACGCAGTAAACGCGGCGTTGAGCCTTGCGCAAGTCGCTCTCTATTCAGGGGACAACGTGGGACTGATCGCCTATGGGCGGCGTATCCAACAGCATGTGTCTGCTGGGCGCGGCTCGGCGCACTTGCGTGCGCTGATCGAGCGCCTCGCCATGGTCCACACCGAACCGTTTGAGGCCAATCATCTGCGCGCCGCGTTCGCATCTGCTCGCCGAGCAGACCCGGCGTAGCCTGGTCGTTTGGCTCACGGATCTTGCGGAAACGCCTGCAACGCCGGAGGTGATTGAAGGCGCGACGCAGATGTCCGGACGACACCTGGTCCTATTCGGAGTGATCGGCCAGCCAGAACTAGCGGAACTTGGACGGAAGAGCCAGAAGATGTCGAGCAGATGTACGAGCACGCGGCGCGCTCTGGAGATGATCCATCGGCGGGAGCTGCTGCTGCGCCGGATGCGACAGCATGGGATTCTCGCGCTGGAGTTGGCCCCCAGCGGGCTCAGTACTTCGCTGGTGAACCATTACCTGGAAACGAAGGAGCGCGGTCTGCTGTAGGCGCGTTTTCAGCGCGAAGGGGAATCACAGTGCTCGGCATCATGCTCGTCGCGGCCGGCGCGGAAGAGATAGAGCAGCAGCATTGCAAAGAGCGAAGCGGCGAACAGATATTTCAGCATTGGCGGAATGTGCGTGGGCGACAGAAAGCCCTCAATCGTTCCCGCCACGAGCAGCAAGGGAATCACCCCCAGGACCAGACGAACGCTTTCGCCGCCAGCCGCGGCCAGCGATTCACGCCGCGACAGCAGGCCAGGGAACAGTAGCCCGCGCGCCAGAACGAACCCCGCTCCGCCGGCAATGAAAATGGCCGGCAGCTCCAGCACGCCATGCGGCGCCACAAAGCTCCAGAGCGGCCCGGACATGCCGCCTTCGTAACAGGCCACGCCGACCACGCCGATCATCAGGCCGTTGAGCAACAGCATGTAAACGGTGCCAACGCCCGCCAGGATGCCAAAGGCGTACGTCGCGAAGGCAACCGAGAGGTTGTTGGTCATGATGGCGCTCGAGGCCAGCGGCTGCACGGTGAGCACGGACTCGGTCCACATCTTGTGCTGCTGGATACTCTCCATCATCGCGGGGCCGAGTAAGTAACGCTCAAAGGTAGGGTCGTGGAAGCACAGCAACGTGCCCATCAGCGCCGCCATCACGAACAAAATGAATCGCCGCGAATGTGTAGGGAAACGTTTCGCGGAAGATGCGGGGAAAGGTGCTGCGATAAAACTCGACGATGCCCCAGCCGGAATGTCCGCGCCCCGCGTAGAGCAAATTGTGGGCGCGCGCGAGAAGCTGATTGAGCGAGCGCGCCAGGTTCTCCTCGAGTGTATCTTCGCGCACCGCCGCCAGATCGGAAGCCGCTTGACGGTATAATAGGCCGAGCTCCTGCAATTCTTTGTGAGACAATGCGCGGACCCCACTGCGGCCCGCGCGCTCAACCAGCTCGGTGAGCCGCGTCCAGTGGGGCCGCCGTTTATTGAGCCATCGTGCGGAGGGCATTGTGTCGTCGGACCAGTGGCCCGGTTCCTGGGGCGATAAGCTTACCATCGAAACGCCGGAGCAAACGGCGCTGGATTTTCCGCTTGCCGGAGTCGGCAGCCGGTGCCTCGCGTTGTTCTGGATACGCTGATTCAAATCGTCGTCGGACTGGTCTTGCTCGTCATCGGATCGTCTCTTGATCAGCGCGGCGCGTTCGATTATCGCCAGCCTGGGGACATGGGTCGAGGCGTTGCTGATTTTCTTGCGGTTTCGCGATTTACTACGCGTACTTCGCGCTCTTCGAAGCGCTTTGGAACGGGCAGACTCCCGGCAAGCGCTGGATTCATATTCGCGTGATCCATGATTCCGGGCGGCCGATCGCCGTGCCGCAGGCGATTGGCGCGTAATCTGATTCGATTCGTGGACCAATTGCCGGGCATGTACGGCGTGGGATTGGTCACCGCGCTGATCAGCCGGAAAACCGCCGCGTCGGTGACTATGTGGCGGGCACGATCGTGGTGCACGAGCGGCCGCTCGACGCGCCGAGTGCGAGTTGGGTTGCGGCCTCGGCTGCGGCGGGTGACCAAGTCCCCACGGGATTGCTGGGAACGGTCCGCTTGACCCGCGAGGAAATCCTGCTGATTGAAGCCTTCCTCCAGCGCAGGGATTCGCTGGACTACTTGGTGCGAGGGCGCATGGCGCACCAGGTGGCTGAGCGATTTGTGACGCGGCTACATTTGACGCCCGAGCAGCGAAGCGCGGCAGGGTGCGGCGCGGACGAAACGCTGCTGGAGACGCTGGCGCGAGAAGCGCGGCGTTCGCACTCAGGGTGACCGGGAAAGTAGATTTTTTGCTGCGCTCCGGCTGAAAATGTCGAGGCTCTTTCCCGAAAATTTAAGAGCTGCGAGCCACAACGCCCGGTAGATTGGGCGACCTGCGACACGAGCCTATCCGGGTTGCGGGCCTTGGCGAAGCGCGGCCAGTTCGCGTGAGAGCTGATTCAGCTTGGCGAGCAGCTCACGATGGCGAGATTCTTCCGGCGCAGGGTTCTTTCCGACGAACGAGATCGTGCCGCCGGGCTCGAGCATCGCCCTCTCGACCTCTTTGAGGCTTCCAAATCCTTGCCGGTGTGCCGCAGCTTCCAGTTCCTCCCTCGTGATCAGGTCCTTTTTGAGTACCCTGGTGACATCTTTCCTTTATTGATCAACACGTCCTCATCGCCTTCGAGGAGCACGTCGATCTTTCGATGCGAATAGAGGAAACGCACGAAAACATAGTTGATTAGCAGGAGAGTGGAGGCGCCAATCAGTCCTCCCGTGACGGAATTATCGTCGCCGATGATGGCGTTCTGCACGGTATTGGAGATGGTCAGCAGCACGATCAGGTCGAAAGGATTCAACTGGGCAAGCTCGCGCTTCCCGGCGAGGCGGAATCCCACCACAATGAAGGAATAGACCACGATAGGCCGCAGAATTTTCTCGAAAACCGGCAGCCCCAGGTGAAACATGTTGGTCAGAATCACGGAATGCATGCGCGCTCTCCTTGCGTGCGGCGAATGGCCGGCAACGATGCCAAGCGAAGTTATCACGCGAGCGCCAGGCAAGAAAGCAGCCGCTCAAAAGCAATTGCCTCAGGGCGCGGGGCGAGCTTCGGGCTTGACGGCAAAGAGGGTCTCCGGTAAAGTCATTTACGGAATGAATCTCCGTACGCATCGCCATCCTCACCATCACCACGCGACGCGGTGTGCGCGGAGTCCTGAGTAGCCAGCATCCAATCAGCACTCATCGCCCGCCGCCCACAATTCTTGGGGCCGGCGGGTTTTTTATTTTGGAGCAAACATGCGACTCGATTTTCAGAAAATGGGCGGCCTGATTCCGGCGGTCGTGCAGGACGCGGCGAACGGCGAAGTGCTCATGGTCGGATTCATGAATGAAGAGGCGCTGCGAGAGACGCTCGCTACGGGAAATGCGACATTCTTCAGCCGCTCGCGCAACAAGCTGTGGCGCAAGGGCGAAACGAGCGGACACACCCTAAAGCTGCGGCAGGCGCTGGTGGATTGCGATGCGGATACACTGCTGATTCGCGTGGAAGCTGCTGGGCCCGGCGTATGCCATGAAGGGTATCGAAGCTGTTTCTTCCGCGAGCTCGAAGCCGACGGTTCCGCGAAGGTAATTGCTGAAAGGGTTTTTGATCCTGACGCCGTTTATGGAGGAGGGCGCTAGCCATGCCGGAGCTTCGCCTGGGATTGCCGAAGGGCAGCTTGCAGGATGCGACGCTGCAATTATTTGCACGCGCGGGCTGGCGCATCACCGTGAACCCGCGCAGTTACTATCCGGCGGTGGACGACCCGGAGATATCGTGCTTGTTGGTGCGGGCGCAAGAGATGGCGCGTTACGTTGAAACCGGTGCGCTCGACGCCGGAATTACGGGACACGACTGGATTCAAGAGACGAGCGCGGAGGTCGTGGAGATATGTGAGTTGGTTTACGCCAAGCAGAGCCTTGCTCCAGTGCGCTGGGTGCTCGCAGTGCCGGAGGAGTCGCCGATTCGCGGGCCGCGCGATCTGGAAGGCAAGGTAATTGCGACAGAGGTTGTACAGCTCACCCAGAACTATCTGCGAAAACACGGCGTGACGGCACGCGTCGAGTTTTCCTGGGGGGCGACCGAGATCAAGGTGCCGCAGCTTGCCGACGCGATCGTGGAAGTCACCGAGACGGGCAGTTCGCTGCGGGCGCACCGGCTGCGCATCGTGGACACCGTGCTCGAATCTTCGACGCGTTTCATCGCCAGTCGCGCGGCCGCGGCCGATCCGTGGCGCCGCGAAAAGATAGATAACATCGCGCTGCTGCTGCAGGGCGCCATCGCGGCGTACAACCGCGTTGGGTTGATGCTCAACGTGCGCCGCGAGAATCTGCCAAAGGTGCTGGCGACTTTGCCGGCGCTGAAGAATCCGACCATTTCCAATCTGACGGATCCCGACTGGGTCGCGGTGAACACGATTGTGGAGGAATCCATCGTGCGGCAGATTATTCCGAAGCTGAAGGCGGCGGAAGCGCAGGGGATTGTGGAATATCCGCTGAACAAGATCGTGTTATGAGCGTGGGCCTTTCATGAAAAAGAGCGTGCCGATCCTGCGGCTCAATCGCGCGAACGTGGAACGCTTCTTTGCGGCGCGTCGGCAAGGCAGCACCCGCGCAATGCGCGATTCGTTGCGGATTGTCGCGGATGTGCGCAAGCGCGGCGATGAGGCCGTGGTTGCTTGGACGCGGAAATTCGATGGCGTGACGCTGCGGCCTGCGCAGTTCTGGGTGTCGACGGCGGAGCGGCGAGCCGCGCGGCGAAATGTGGAGCCATCGTTGTGGCGCGCGATCGAGCATGCCGCGAGAAACATTCGGCGCGTGGCTGAGCAGCAGAAGCCGCGAGAGTGGAGCGTGCAGGTCGAACGGGGCGTGCGCGTGGCTCAGCGCGTGACTCCCATCCAGACGATAGGCTGCTACATTCCCGGCGGCCGAGCGTCGCTGGTGTCCACGCTGCTGATGACGGCGGTGACCGCGCGAGTGGCGGGGGTGCCGCGCATTATCGTAGCGTGTCCGAAGCCGAACGCGGCAATGCTGGCCACGGCAGAGATGCTCGGCGTCGCGGAGATTGTGCGCATCGGCGGCGCGCAGGCGGTCGCCGCAATGGCGTACGGGACAGCCATGGTGCCGCGCGTGGATAAGATTTTCGGTCCTGGCAATCGCTGGGTGGACGCGGCGAAACGCATTGTCAGCCCTGATTGCGCGGTGGACTTGCCCGCGGGGCCTACAGAAGTGTTGGTGCTGGCCGAGCGCGGCAATCCGGATTGGATTGCTGCGGATTTGATTGCGCAAGGGGAGCACGATCCGGACGCCGTAGCGGTGTTCGTCACGTCGTCAGAAAGGCTGGCGCGCGCCGTGGCAGAGGCGATTGAGGCGCAGCTCGGAGAGCTGCCCGCGTCCAATCCTGCGCAGAGCTCGTTGAGAAAGCCTGGAACCATCTTTGTAACGCCGAATCGAACGGCGGTGTTTGAGTTTGCGAATCGCTTTGCGCCTGAACACTTGAGCTTGCCGGACCGCACCGCTGTACCAAAGGAAATTCGGGCCGCGGGCAGCATTTTTGTGGGGCCCTACGCTGCCCAGTCCATCGGAGACTATGCTAGCGGAACGAATCACGTACTGCCGACCAGCGGTTGGGCACGGGCGCGTGGCGGCCTTTCGGCATGGGATTTTGTGAAGTGCACCACCGTACAACAGATTACGCGTGAGGGCTTGCGCCGCTTGGCTCCGGTTGTGCGCGCGCTTGCGGAGGCGGAGGGTCTCGTGGCGCATGGACGCGCCGCGACGCGACGGGAGATCGAAGATGCGAGAATGCCCCGCGTTGCCGGGACGCATCCGAATCGAGTTCGGCTCCGCCGAACTGACCGAAGCGTGAGGAACGGGAGCCACTGTGAAACTTAGGGTGCCTATACCGTCGGCGATTCGCAACTTGCGCAAGTACTACGCGCCGCAAGAGGGCCGGGGCGGCAAATTGCGTCTCGATTTCAATGAGCACACGGTGGGATGTTCCGTGGAAGTGCTTCGCGCGATTCGCAAACTCAACGCCGAGCAGATTGCGATGTACCCGGAATATGAGTTGGTGACGTCGCGGCTGGCCCGGTCGTTTGGCGTGCGCGCAAACGAGATTCAACTCAATAACGGGGCCGATGGAGCGATCCGGCAGGTCATTGACACGTTTGTTGAGCCGGGGAATACGGTGTTGACCGTCGAGCCGACGTTTCCGATGTACCGGTTCTTTGCGGAGATTGGCGGGGCGCGCGTCGAATCGCTTCGGTACGACGCTGGCATGGCTTTTCCGATGGCCGCGGTGCTGCGCGTCCTCAGAAAATCGCCGCGCGTGTTCTTTCTGGCGAACCCAAACAATCCTACCGGAACGCTGCTCGACCGGGCAGCGATCGGCCGCATGATCGAGGCGGCGCCGCGGACCCTTTTCGTGGTGGACGAGGCCTATTACGAATTCTCGGGCGCCACCATTGCGCCGTGGATTCGACGATATGCGAATCTCGCCATTGTGCGCACTTTCTCAAAGGCCGCCGGCCTGGCGGCCTTGCGCCTTGGGGTGATTTTGGCGAACCCCGAAATTATCGGCTGGTTGGCTCGGACGCGCGAGCCTTTCGAGGTGAACGTCGCCGCTCTCGTTGCGGCCGAAGCCGCGGCGAAAGATCAGCGGTCCGTAAAGGCATACACTGCCGAGGTGCGCAAGAACCGGCGAATGCTAGCGACCGCGCTCGATTCGCTGGGAGTGAAGAGCGTTCCTAGCGCCGCTAATTTTATCCTTGCCGATCTCGGCGATGAAGGGCCCGCCATCGTGAAGGCAATGAGGGGTAGGGGCATTCTGTTGCGAAGCTTTGCCGCGAGCTTTGGCGCGCCTGGGTACGTGCGTATCACCGTGGGCACACGCGCGCAGACCCAGCGCGTGATCCGCGAGCTGAAGGCCCTGTTGTGAAGAGCAAGGTCGAAGTGCTGATCTTTGACGTGGATGGCGTGCTGGTGGATGTGCGCGGGTCGTTTCACCGGAGCACCTTGCAGACCGTGCACCATTTCACCGGCAAGCGCGTCCGCGCTGCGGAGATCCAGGTTTGGAAGTCCAAGGGCGGATACAACGACGACTGGCGGCTGACGACGGATTGGATCGCGTCGCTCGGCGGGACGACGCCGTACGAAGAGGTGAAGAGCCAGTTTATGAAATTCTATTGGGGAGATCATAACGACGGCAACTTGATCCGCGAACGCTGGCTCGCGCCTCTCGCGCAGCTTCGCCAGTGGAAGAAGCGCACGGAGTTGGCGCTGTTTACGGGGAGAACGCGGCGGGAGCTGGATTTTACGCTCGAGCGAAATCATGTTCGGGAATTCTTCAGCCGCGTGGTCACGATGGACGACATTACGAACTTGAAACCGCATCCTGACGGGCTGTTGCGGATTCTGGACGGTCGCGATCCGGGCGTAGCGCTCTATCTGGGCGACAACGTGGACGATGCCCTGGCCGCGCAACGCGCGCGGAGTTCCGTTCCTAGGCGTGCTGCCGCGCATCAGCCATGCGCGCAAAACGCGCGGCGAGGTGCTGCGCGATCTTGGCGCTCTGGCCATCCTGCACAGCGCCACGGAGGTGGACAAATGGCTGTGAGGAAACCCGGGCGTGGCCGGCGCGCAAGTGTGCGGCGGACAACCCGCGAAACCGATATTCGGCTGGCGCTGAATCTCGAGGGCGCGGGCGCGCCGAGATCGCGACTGGGATTCGCTTTCTGGACCACATGCTCGAGCTTGTGGCTCGCCACGGGGCGCTCGATCTGGCGATTACCGCTCGAGGGGATCTCGATGTGGACCAACATCACACCGTGGAAGACTTGGGGATCACGCTCGGAGAAGCAGTGAACAAAGCCGTAGGCAACAAGCGCGGCATTCTTCGCGCGGGCTTTTTTGTGATGCCCATGGACGAAACCCTGGCCTCGCTGCGGTGGACCTGAGCGGCCGCGCGGTGTGCAGGTGTGACTTCGCGATTTCGGCTACCCGCGTAGGCGATTTTCAAACCGAACTGCTCGAGGACTTCTTTCAGGGGTTTGCACAGGCCGCGCGCGCGAATTTGCACTTGAAGCTGCTTACCGGAGGTCGTCGCACCACCAAGTCGAGGCGCTGTTTAAAGCGTTCGCGCGGGCCTTGCGATTCGCCACCACACGTGATCCGCCAAATGGCGCGGTTGCTGCCGAGCACGAAGGGGTTGCTGTGAAACAGCTCTAAGCTCGCCCTGGTGGAATACAACGCGGGAAATTTAGCGTCGGTCGAGCGCGCCTTCACGCGCTTGGGCGCGTCCAGACTACCGCGCACGCACCCCGGCGAAATAGCCGAGGCGGATGCGGTCGTGCTGCCCGGCGTTGGCCATTTGGCTCGCTGCTGAACGCGTTGCGCAGGCAAACCTCGATGGCGCTTTGCGGAGGCCACATTGCCGGGAAGCCATTCCTGGGAATTTGCGTCGGCTTGCAGATGCTATTCGCCGGAGCGACGAGGCGCCGATGTTCCCGGCCTAGGCATTTTCCCGGAAAATGTGTCGGAGCTCCCGGTACCGTCAAGGTGCCGCATATGGGCTGGAATCAGCTCCGGCATGTGCGCCGAGCCCGCTTCTCAGCTGGGATCCCGACGAGGCCTATTTCTATTTCGCGCATTCCTATGCGGCGCTCGATGCCGGTAAGGCGACCGTAGCGTATTGCGATCACGGCTCGCCCTTGTGGCGGCTGTTGAGCGGGAAAACATCTTCGGCGTCCAATTCCATCCGGAAAAATCCGGGCGAGAGCGGTGCGCCGTCCTGAGCAATTTCCTGACATCCCGCGGCCTTCCGGCCGAGGCGGCTTGATGGGCTGGCGTTTCGCCTGATCCCGTGTCTCGATACCGATGGCGAGCGCGTGGTAAAAGGCATACGGTTTCAAGAATTTACGGGATGCGGGCGATCCCGCAGAGCTCGCGGCGCGCTATAACCGTCGAGGGTGCGGATGAATTGGTGGTGCTCGATATTGCGGCGTCGCGCGATCGCCGTCCCACGTTCCTGGCGACCATTCGAACGCGTGGCGGAGCTAACTCGCGATTCCGTTAACTGCCGGCGGCGGTGTGGAAAAGCGTCGTCGGAAGCTCGCGCGATTCTGCGCGCGGGAGCGGACAAGGTTACGGTGAATACGGCTGCGCTGCGCCGGCCGCATTGCTGAGGCGAAATGGCCGCCGAGTTCGGCGCCCAGGCGGTGGTCCTGGCGATTGACGCAAAGCGTCCGGCGGTCACTGGGAGGCCTTTGTCCGCGGCGGCCGCGAGACCAGCGGGCAGGACGCCTCCAATGGGCGCGTCGAGGGCGCGGAAATCGGTGCGGGTGAAATCTTGCTGACCTCCATGGACCGCGATGGCACGCGGCCAGCGGGTTCGATTGCGAGCTCACGCCGCAGTAGCGTCTCGCGCGTGACGAGTGCCGGTGATCGCTCGGGCGGGGCCGACCGTCCCGAGGATTTCCTTCAGGTGTTCCTAAAGGCCGCGCCGATGCGGCGCTTGCGGCTTCTATTTTTCACGAGGACGTGCACCGTCTCGGCGAGCTGAAGGACTTCCTTGGCGAACAAGGCGTAGCCGTGAGGCGAAGCTCTGTGATTGTTCCGTGTATTGACTCTGCAGGGCGGTCATGGCGGTGCAATTGATCCAGGACGAACGAAAGCTCGCCGTGCGCGATGTTTACGGGCTGCTCGAGCGCTTTCGTGGATACCCGCCGGCTGCACATAATTGATCTGGATGCTGCTACTCCGGCGGGGCAGCAACGGCCGCCTGGTGCGGGAGCTATGCCTGCCGAGCAAAAAGCAGGGTATTAAGGTTCGCGTGGGCGGCGGCATACGAACGGTGGCGCGCGCCGCGACAGATCGTAGGGTGGGGCGCGGACAAGGTAATCGTTGGCAGCGCCGCGTTTCGCGCGGGAAGCTAAACCACGGATTTTTACGGCGGCTGCTCGGCCGAATCGGCCGACGCCGTACCGTGCTGGCGCTGGACGCGGAAGCCGGAAACATCGTGGTGCGCGGCTGGCGTGAAAAACTTCAAGTGCGGCCGCGGACGTGCTGGGCGAGTGCGCGCGCTACGCCTCGGGCGTCCTATGCACCTACGTGGACAACGAGGGCACGATGCGCGGGACAAATCTCGATTGGTACAGTGAGTTGCGGCGCCACACGCATCTGCCTATCACCGCGGCAGGTGGAATTCGAAGCTATGCGGAAGTTCGGGCGCTCGAACACTTGGGCATGGATGCGGCGGTGGGGATGGCGATGTACGCCGGCAAGTTGCGGTGAGGCCGCGAACCGCATAGGGTTTGTAGCCAGAAAAAGGGATTCGTAGAAGGGACCCATGAAGATCACGCATCATTTTGTTTGTGCTGTGCGGACTGCCTGCTTAATCGGTGCGCTAGCCGTCGCGGTTGTGGCGCCGGTTCGTGCGCAGCAATCGCCGGCCCCGGCCGAAGGCTCGATGCCCGGCGTCGCAAAGATTGACCGCAACGTGATTTTTGGGATGTACTCGGGCCTGGCGTTGCTGATGGACGTCTACCACCCGGTAAAGCCGAACGGGTACGGCGCGATCTTTATCGCCGGCAGTGCTTGGGGCGCCCCGATGGACTATGGCGCCAGCCCGCTGAAGGACGATCCCGGGCAAGTCCCGGCGTTTGTTTTGCCCCTGGTGGCCGCCGGCTACACGATTTTCGATATTGACCACCGAGCGACGCCTCGCTTCCATTTTCCAGCGCAAATCGAAGACGCCGGAGCGCGCCGTGCGCTTCGTGCGTTACCATGCCCGGCAGTTCGGCATCAACCCGGCTCGGATCGGCGCGGTCGGGTATTCTTCGGGTGCACACCTGGCAAGCCTGCTCGGTCTGATGAATGGCGCGGGCAACGCCTCGGACCGCGATCCGGTGCAGCGCGAAAGCGCGCGGGTGCAATGCGTCATCGCCGGAGGGACCCCGGCCGATTTGGAACATGTCGGCAATAACCCGGCAGCCCTGGCCATGCTCTCAGGCTTTCTGGGCCAGCCGGTGCCTGCCGATCCGGCTCCTGCGAGTGCGGTCTTCAAGCAGCTCGAAGACGCCTCTCCGATCCACTGGGTGAAGCCGGGAGCACCGCCCTTTCTTCTGATCCACGGCGATGCCGATGAACTCGTGCCGATCGAGGCGGCGCAGGAATTTCAGAAGGCGCTCGAAAACGCTCACGTGCCGGTAAAGCTCATCACGATCAAGGGTGGTACACACGCTTCGGTGGTAGCTCTCGAGAGCGACGAGTATGCGCGCGAGATGGTCCAGTGGTTCGGCGAGTACCTTCTTCAATCCGGGCGCAGGGCCTAAGGCGTCGGCAGGGACGCATTTTGAAGAAGGCGGTTAAAAGAGAGGAAGGAACAGATGGGGATTCTGAAGGCTGCAAAGCCCGCGATTGTCATTTGCACGAGAGACCGCGCACGCGCCACCGTGTTCTATCGCGACACGCTGGGGCTGACAGTGGCCTACGAGGACAGCTTCGCCGCCGTTTTCAACATTGGCGGAGTCACTTTACCGTCTCTATCGTGGCAGATTTCACGCCGCATGAGCACACCATACTCGGTTTCAGCGTGCCGGATGTGTCGGCGACCGTGAAAGCCCTGCGCGAAAGGGGCGTAGCCCTCAACATCCACCAAGGCTTCAGTCAGGACGAACTCGGCATCTGGACCGGGCCTGGTGGAACTGTGCGCGTGGCTTGGTTTAAGGACCCCGATGGCAATGTATTAAGCGTGACGAACGCCTGACACAAGTCTGGATGCCATTCAATTGAAAATGAGCCACTCCAAAGTGCCATGGTAAGTATCGCCATATCTTACAGATACGCTGCACCCCTCGATTTTATATTTAATACCCTCGCAACATTCGGTCTGCTAAACTAGTAACTTCCGGGGCGTGTCGTTGGTCTTGCGTCCTGGCTCCGCTCGTCTCGAAGGGACTCCACCGCAATGAAGCGGTATGGTGATCATCGTTTTCCTGGACGACTGTTCATCGTCGAGGGCATAGACGGTTCCGGCAAGTCCACACAGCTTATGTTGCTGCACCGCTGGCTGCGCTCGGAAGGCTATGGCGTGGTCTTCAGCGAGTGGAACTCCTCCATGGTCGTGAAGGACACGACCAAGCGCGGCAAGAAGAGAAAACTACTCACCCCGGCAACGTTCTGCCTGATTCACGCCACCGATTTCGCTGACCGCGTAGAGCGAAACATCATCCCGCTTCTCAAAGCCGGGGCGATCGTGCTCTGCGACCGGTATATCTACACGGCGTTTGCCCGGGACGTGGCTCGCGGCCTGCATCCTCCCTGGGTTCGCGACCTTTACTCGTTTGCGGTGAAACCGACGGTCGCATTCTACTTTCGCGTGCCGCTTGAAGTCTCGATCGAACGTCTGCACGGGGCTCGTGCCGGTTTCAAGTTCTACGAAGCGGGACTTGATCTCGGCTTGAGCGAGGACCCCGACGAAAGCTTCCGCGTCTTCCAGGGGCGAATCGTCGACGAATACGAGAAGATGGTCCCGGAGTTTGGCTTGACGGTAATTGACGCCACGCAGCCGATCGAAGCCCAGCAGGAACAGATGCGCCAGGTAGTGCTCTCGAAGCTCGAAAAAGCGAAGCAGTTGCGGGTGGCCCCATGAAGGAGTCCTACGGCGTCACGCTTCCCGGCATGCGGTTGAACGATCTGGTCGGCAAGCTGATCGTGATCGAAGGCACCGACGGCGTCGGACGCTCCACGCAGATCACTTTGCTCAAGGACTGGCTCGAGCAGCGCGGCCACGCCGTGCTCAATACGGGGCTCTCGCGCTCCGGGCTGGTGGGCAAAGGCATCAAGCGCGCGAAAGAGGGCCACACCCTCGGCCGGATCACGCTGAATCTCTTCTACGCCACCGATTTTGCCGACCGACTGGAACATGAAATTATCCCCGCGCTGCGGGCAGGTTTCGTCGTTCTCACCGACCGCTATATCTACTCGTTGATGGTGCGCGCCATGGTCCGCGGGTTAGACATCGAGTGGATCCGCAACGTGTATGGTTTTGCGCTAAAGCCTGACGCGGTCTTCTACCTACGGATCGGCGTGGACGATCTGATTCCTCGTGTCGTTTTCTCGCGCGGGTTTGACTATTGGGAGTCGGGGATCGACATCCATTCCACGGAGGACATGTACGAGAGCTTCCGCCGCTACCAGGGCGCGCTACTCGAGCAGTTTGACAAGCTGGCCGAGGAATACAAGTTCAAGGTTGTGGACGCGACGCCCGATCCCCGAAAGGTGTTCGAGAAGTTGCGTGCCGGAATCGCGCGCGTCGTGGAGGGCGAGCCGGCCAAGCCCGCGGAGATTGCCGAGGGCACAGTACCGTTCGCCCCGGAGCCGGGTACCCCTGCGGCCGAAACCGGCAAAGACAAAATGGAGCCGGCAGCCGCCGCGAAACCTAGAGTCGAGCCTTCCTCACCCGTCGAGTTAGAATCGGCAGCGGCGCCGGCGAACGACGCCGGTTAGAATCAGCCGTCGCGCGTTGCGCGCGCGAACTTTTGCCCGTCATGCTGCCGAAGCCCTCTGCCCGCTATCCCCGCACCAAGCGCGACCTCAAAGGCTGGATGAAGCGCGTCCTCGAGAAGTCCTCCGACGTAGAAAGAGATTTCGATACTGGCTCCGTTCACGATTTGCGCGTCGCGCTGCGGCATTGCCGGTCCATCGCGCTCGGACTCGAGAGTCTCGATCCGGCAGCACAGTGGGCTCGGATGAACAAGGCCGCTAAGAAACTGCTTCGGGGCATGGGCGGGCTCCGCGACGCCGACGTCATCGAGAAGACGGCCAAAAAGCTCGGCATGAAAGAAAGCACCTCAGGCAGGAACCTTCTTTTGCGGATGGAGCGGTGTGCGAAGAAAGGCAAGCGGCAGGCACGCAAGAGACTGCGCGCGTTCGATCGAAAGCAGTGGCGCGGATGGACCGATGAGCTGCCTGGGCGCGCGGCGCACTTACGCGCGAATAGCCCCGCGGCGGAGCTGATCGTTCTGACGCGTTGGAACGACGCATGGGAGCGCCATCAAGCGGCAATGCAGTCACGTAGTAAGACGGAAATACACCAACTCCGCATCGGGCTCAAGCGGTTGCGCTATTCGGTGGAGAGTTTTCTGCCTACCCGCTACGTCCGCTGGCGGAGGCACCTGCAGAAGCTACAAGATCTATTGGGCGATGTGCATGACTTGGATGTGCTGCAGGGCGAGTTAGCCGGACTGCTCCCGGCAGTTTCAAAGTCGGAGCGCAAGAAATGGCGCGCGGCGATCCAGGCGCGCCGCACCCCAAAGCTCCGCGAGTATCGCGAGAAAATGTCGGGTCCGAAGTCGAGGTGGCGCGAATGGCGTTCGGCATTGCCCGAAGGCGAAAATCTCGATCGGGCGCGAGCGGCTTGGCTGGGTGTTTGGGCTGGCTATTTAGACCCTGATACGGACCACTCGCGGCGCGTGTCCCGGCTCGCCGTAGGTATCTATGACGGTCTCGCGGCGGCCGGCCTGGCGGGGATGAACATTGCGCCGGCCAGAAGCCTTCTCGAGGCCGCGGCATTGGCGCATGATGCCGGGCGGTCGTACGGGGAGAAACATCAGCGTAAAGCAACCTACAAGCTCATTCTGAAGCAGAAGCCGCCGCACGGCTGGACGTTTGCCCATATGGAAATGATTGCGCAGATAGCGCGTTACCACCGGGGCAGCTTGCCGGATCGTCAGAGCAAGACTTGGGCCAAGATCAACCGGGAAGACGGCGCGGGAATTCTCTTGCTCTCCGGAATCTTGCGGCTTGCCAGCGCGCTCGCGAACGACCGGGCTATGAACATCACGCGGCTAAGGGTGAGGAGAGAAGGAGAGTCGGTAACGATTCGCGCTACCGGCTATCGAGAAATCGAGCCCTTTGCTTCGCATGTAGCGGAAGCGAGGCATCTGCTGGAGATCGAGCTGAATCTTCCCGTGCTGGTGACGGCTGCGCCAAACCCCGCCTCGGTATAGCGTCCCGCGTGTGCTCAATCGTCCAAGTCGCGAAGCGCGCGCGCCGTCATGAGCCAGAGCAAGCTTCCATCCGCGGGCGAAACGGAATGTAGGTCGAGGCACGCCACACCCGCCTTCTTCAACTCTGTGAAGGCCTTCGGCGCATGCGTGACGAAGGCAATCAGCTCGTCCACGTTCGGTCCGTGACCGAAGCAAATCACTTCCTGCGCTTTCGACTTAGCCAACTCCTCGAAAAGCAATCGCGGCGGCGCGTCCGGCTTGAGCGCATCCGTTTTTTTTGTGCGGCTCTCTGGAAACCCCAGGACCGAACAGAAAATCTCGGCTGTCTGCACTGCACGCACGTAGGGACTGGTCAGCGCCAGGTCCGGGTTTATGTCCATGCGCCGCAACCCGCGCGCTGCCTCCCGCGTTTTCTCAATACCCTTGGGCGTGAGGTAGCGCTCGACCTCTGGCGGGCAGTCAGGGTCTTCGCGGTCAATCGAAATGCCGTGCCGCACGATATAGAGATGCATAGCCGGGGTAAATCCTCCGATGGTTGGCCGTCAAACACAGAAACAGTGCAGCCCAATTCTAGCAGGAGAGATCGGTCACACGTCAGTTTTTCAGGGGAGCCTAGCGCGTTCGCGACGGCCGGAAATCGGTTTCGCTCCCAAACGCAGGTCGCAATGAAAGGCTTACGCGGACAGCGTCCAGACCGTTCCTACGGGGGTCTGCTTCCACGACTTGAGCGACTCAGTGGATCGGCCGGCGCCGCCGGGGAGAGCGCGTCCGATACGTGCGCGCGTCCGGCTAAACTGCACACGCACGCCAAATTCCTGTTCGAAGGGACGAGCCTTGTGGCGCAGGCCCGCCAGGTCCGGCAACACCCTTCCGGACATGCGCAGCCGAATGCGGACATTCTTGCTTTTGTTGCGGACGCGAACCTCGGCGTCTTGCACCAATTGCATTCCGCCCTCGTCCAGGCCGGCCGCGATGCGTAGGATTCCGCTCAGTTCACGGACGCGCCGCTTCTCGCGCGGCGTCAAAGACGCGTAGAGCTTGTGATGCGGCTCGGGCTCGCTCTTGCCGTGATACCGAACCAGGCACGCGACAATGGTTTGCAGCTCGTCGGAAATCCCGCCGAGAGCCGCGTTGCGCACGATGTACTCGCCGTGCTTGTGATGGCCCCTGGCATTGACGCTCATTCCCACGTCATGCAGCAGAGCGGCCATCTCGAGGGGAAGCCGCATCTCCGGCGGCTGCGAGTGAACGTGGGAGAGCTGGTCGAAAAGGGAAGCGGCGAGCCGCCGCACCTGTTCCGCGTGTTTCAGGTCGCAGTGCATGTGTCCGGCAAATGCGCGGGCCTGCTCGATAAACGCCTCAGCGCGATGTTTATCCGCGCCCGGCGAGCGAAAGTGTTCGGCCGCCAGATCGTAGAGGATGCCTTCACGGACCCCCACGCCGGGAACGAGAGCGGCGTCCATGTGCGTGTGCTCGGCCAGGCACAGGAAGACCACCGCGGCGATTCCCACGACCTCGGCTCGATCGCGCCGCAGGCCAAACACGCGCATGCGCGTGCGGACGTCCCGCCGCAGGATCTCCCAAACGCGGTCGCGCAGCAGGCGCAGATTGATCGTCGGGATGCCACGAAAACGCGGCCCGGGGGAGAGCCGTGCGAGCGTGTCCGCGTTTCCGCCGGAAAAGACCGCGAGCTGCCCCGCGAGCGATGGCGGATTGGGCCACGTGCTGCGCAGCAGGGAAGTCAGATAGTGGCGCAGGCGTTCACACTTGTCTTCGTTCACCACGCCGCTCAGGTCCATTGCTTCCAGCAAGCGGACCGTGCCCAGAGGCAACGCCAGAGCTTGTTCTAGGCGGCGTTCGCGCAGCAGATTGATTTCGAAGCTGCCGCCGCCCAGATCGGCGATCAGCCTCGGCTTTAAATCGCCGAGGGCCGCGTGAACGGCGAGACGCACCAGCCGCGCCTCCTCGGTGGGATCAATAGCTTCCAGGCGCACTCCCGATTCGCGGAAGATCCGTTGCAGCAGAATGTCGCGATTTTCGGCTTCACGAACGGCGCTGGTGGCGACAGCACGAAACAGATGCACGTCATAGTGGCGCAGCATCGCGCGGAAATGCCGGAAGGTTTCGACGGCATTCGCCATCATGCGCGGGGCGAGCCTGCGCCGGGTGAAGACGTTGTGCCCTAGGCGCACCGCCCAGCGTTCACTGGCAAGAAAAGTGATTTCGGTCGTGGAATCAGCCCGGGCGACGACGACCCGGATGGCATTGGAACCAGCGTCTACTGCGGCGATGCCGATAGGTCGGGCCAATCCTCCGTCCTCGGTCTGTGGAGTCGCAGTTCCGGTGCGAGACACGCCCCGCGTGCCTGCCCCTTACGTTGAGGATACCATCTCGCGCAAATCTGGAAGATGAAATCTTGATGAACTTTAGAAGGACAAGAATTCGCCGCCGGCTCCGCATGGCGGAGCGACGCGGACGCCGCCGCTTTCTGGCATCAAGGTTTCTTCGGACCAGGCGGGTCCACCTTCAGCGCTGCCGAATTAATGCAGAAGCGCAACCCGCTCGGCGCTGGGCCGTCGTCGAAGACGTGGCCCAGATGCGCGTCGCAGCGGCTGCACAAGGCCTCTGTCCGCGACATGCCGTGGCTTGCATCGCTTTCCAAGACCACGTTCTGTTCTTCCACCGGCGCCCAGAAACTCGGCCAGCCCGAGCCTGATTCGAATTTTGTATCCGAACTGAAGAGGGGCTGCCCGCAGCAGACACAGACGAACGTGCCGCCCGCTTTCGAGTGATAGTGTTCACCGGTGAAAGGAGGTTCGGTGCCTTTTTCCCGCGTAACGTAATACTGCTCCTGCGTGAGCTGTTTCCGCCACTCCGCATCGCTCTTCTTGATCTTTTCGGCCATGGTGTTCTCCAGTTCCCTTATTCTAAGTCCGATTCGCTCGCAGCCCTGGCGCCCGACCGTAGCTTCCAAAGAATTTGTCGCAGGATCCCGAGCCAGGCAACGGTATCCTTCGCTGGAAGCTGCAGCCTGCGCACAAGCCGGCGTATGCGATCCTCCACGTCGTGAATGGGGCGTCTTTCTAGATACCCGCTCGCGCGCATGGAATCAAGCAGCGCACCGGTAAGCCGCTCGAGTTCGCGCGCCGAGGCAGGCTTGAGCTTCTCTTGCGGGTCCGGAGCCTTCGGATCGCGGATCAGCTCGTAGAGACACACCGCAACCGCCTGCCCCAGGTTCATCGAAATGTTGTCGTCGCAAGTCGGTACCCGCAACAGCCAGTGGCAATGGCTGAGGTCTTCATTCGAGAGCCCGAATTTCTCCGAACCAAATAACAGCGCGACGCGGCCTGCCGCAAGCTGTTTGCGAATCAGCTTGGCGCCGTATTCCAAGCGCCGCAACGGTTGATGCAATTGCCTGTGGCGAACCGCCGTTGTTCCCACGACGAGTGCGCAGTCGCCGACGGCTTCGGCGAGCGTCGCATAGTCGCGCGCTTTCGCAAGCAACTCCGACGCGCCCACTGCCGAACGCGCCTCCCTGAAGGATGGCTCAAACGGCTTTACGACGCGTAGCCGGCGAAAGCCAAAATTGCTCATGGCGCGGGCCGCCGCTCCGATATTCAGCGGATTGCGCGCAGCTACGAGCACCACTCTTAAGTTCTCGAATTGGGCCGCTACCGGCAAGACTGCTTATTCTAAGCTAGAGCACACGCCGGGGACCTTTGAAATGTGGCGTGGGAAACTCATTATTCCTCGGGCAATACCGGCAGCACCAGCGCGCTCACCGTCTTCGGGTCGTCGCGCAGCTTTATGTACAAGAGCGTGCCATTGGGGCGGGGCACGCTCAACGTGGAATCCACAAATCCGGCCGGCACGGGAGTGGTATGTGTGAACTGTGGATCGGAGGCAACGGAATCAATCAGAAACAAGTTTGAGCCGCTGAGTGTACACGGCTTGTCCGGGCTATCCGGGCAGCGTATCTCCTTGAGCGTGGGAATCCGCACCAGTCTCGCCAGCGGGTGCCAGTCGCTATTCTGCCCGTCCGGGCCCGCGGCTCGGAAGCGGATCAGCCCGAACGCAGAAGGGCCAAAGCTTTTCAGCGGATCGAGCACGGCGAGCACGCTCTTGGAATCCTGCAGCACCAGTGTCCCATCGGCCATGCTGAGGAATGCGTCGAAAGTGCCGTCGGCAGTGCTGACCTCAATCCTTTCGGTGTGCGGGAACTCGTCCGGCACCACCGTTTTGAGAAAGAACGACATTCGGCCGTCCTGGGGAAGCTCGTCCTGATTTCCTAGGCGTATCGCGGAAAGCGATGGCCCGCCTTGTACGCTCTTGCTCAGCAAAATGATCTTTGGCCGCGGCGGCTCGACCGTGGTTTGCAGATCGAGTACGCGCCCGTCTTTGAGCCCCACGTGCGCCGTGAGCGTCTCGGCCGGTTGCAGCGACTCGATTGGCACGGCCTCAGTGGGCGCCGCCAGGCTCAGTTCATCCTTCTGGTCCGCGCGCGACAGTTTCGCCGGCACGAAATGCACACCCTTCAATTCAAAGCTGTCTACTTCATCGAGCCGCGTGCCGCGCAGGACGCCTTCTTCGTCGCCGGCGGCAATCGTGAAACGATCAAGTTGTGCCGCCTCGGAGTACGTCCGCAGAGGGATTTCGTCCGGCTTGTTCAGCCCCCACTGCTTGACGACCAGCTTCACGGAACCGGCAGTTTCATTCTTGAGCGGCACTTCAACTTCCAGCTCTTCGGGCGTCAGCAGCTTCCAGGATGCCGCCATGTCTTTCCCCTGCGAATCTTTCACGCTCACCTGTTGTACGCAGGCGGCGCAGTCCGCGTCGAGGTGCAGAGCGTCATTGCGTCCCACGACCAGCGCGCCTTGATCCTCGGCCGGGATCGTCCATTTGTCGGCGTGCGCGAGCCGCAGGTGAAAGCTCGGCCCATCGTATGGCTCGAATCCCCAATAGCCGTGGAGGGTCCCTTTTACATCGGTATCGAGCTTCGCGGAATCAAGCGAGCGCGTGTTGATTACAAACCCTCCGCTCGCCGCATCCGCAACCGCAGGCAGATCGATCGCGTTGCCCGATTTGCTCACAACGCGTAGCACGAAATCGTGCGCGATGTCCGTGGAGAAAACGAGTGGCGCACCGTCGACCGGCAATATGAGCGGCGATTTCTGTAGGCAATAGACAGCGTCTGTATTCACCGCCCGCAACGGCGGCAATTGCGGGGACTCGACCGCTGGCAGTCCTACGACCAGCACCGACTTCGGATTGTGGAAGGACGGCGGGTTATTCAGCTTCAGGTTGAGCTGCTCCTGCGCCGGCAATGCCAGCGCAGGAATGTACTGGTATTCCGCCGTGTGCATGGTGCTCATGAGCCGGGCAAGGTCCACAACGGCTCCGACATAGGCGCTGTAAAAACCACCAGCGGCCATCGGCGAAGCGCTTACGTTTCCGATCAAATCCGACCCTGGCCCGGTCGTCAGCGCAGCCACCATGGACTGGCTGTGCCCGTCGTTCAGCACAAGCTGATCGGTATTTTGCGTCAGGCACGCCGCTTGTTGTTCGAAAGGCTTGTCAAAGCATTTTTGGTCCACTTTGATGTTCAGCGTGCGCGCCAGGAGCTCCGAGCGCTCCTGCAGTTCCTTGGGATCGAGGTCCGAGGCTTGATGGATGTCGGTAAGGTATTTCTCCAAGCGCGTCCGGTCGAGGCTGGCTTGATTCAAATCCTGCGACGCCCGCACAAACGCGCCCGGCTTGCCCTGCACCGCGTTGCGCAAGGTGCTGAAGTCCCCGCCGGTCTCGGGCGCCAGAAAGATCAGCGCCTGCTGCGCTTCTGGCGGCACCGTGACGACGGCGCCTTCCTCGCGCACCTGTTTGCGCCACGTTTCGAGCTTTATGAACCAGCTATCTGGCGGTGGGTTTGTCGAGCCGCGCAGAAACACCACGATCAACAGGTAGCGCGCCGATTGGCTTTCGGGCAGATCGGGATGCACCCAAATGCGGTCGCCCGGCTGCAGGTTGGCAACGTCCGCGATCGGCAACGGCTTGTTGCCGCGCGTCACCTTCATCTCCACGCGGGGACCCGATAAGTCAAATGCGGCACTTTCCGCTTGGACCATTCGCGGCCCGAAAGCAGCCGCCGAAATGAGAACCGGGATCAGAACAACTGTTGTGCGAATCACCCGATGGCAAAGAATCTGCATTGCCAATGTTCTCCCGCTCCTTGATTCAAGGGATTTGCTGCCGTCTTCCGAACGACGATACCCAAGCAAAATAATACCGCGTGGCGGCGATTGCTGCACGCCGGATTTGAAGTTTGTCACGGATGTTTCGCGCTCTTCCAGGAGCAAAGTTAGATGCGGTTTCCGCCGAATTTGCCGCCGGTGACGGTGGTATGAGTCACTACGAGGTGGAGACCGCGTAGAATCGGCCTCATTGCTGTGCCGACCTCGACGCGCCAGTTCACTCCTGGCTGATCGAAACGCCTTTTCTTCGGTCCGCGACAGTGATCAGCCCAGCGAAATTCGTGGACGCTACCACGCCATGAGCCTTTCGTGAGGATTCAATTGCCCAGCTTGAAAACCATTTCGATAGACGTCTCGATTCGGATAGGCTTTCCCTCGCAGGTCGCCGGTTGGTACCGGAACTTGTGAGCAGTGTCTATGGCTTCGCTGTTAAGCTCCGGCCACGCCGATCCAATGATCTTCAGGTGGCTCAACGTGCCATCCGCCTCGATCACACCGTAGAGGTAAACAGTACCCGAGTGATGTGCCATCCGCGAAGCCCATGGATAATTCGGGGCGGTCTTGTCCAGACGGCGGGCGGCTCTTGGCGATTCGCAGCTTTCCCACAGTTCTGCGCCCCCGGGAGGTTCGATGGATTCGACGCGAGATAGCGCTTCCACCTTGTCTACTTGCACTGTGACCGCGGGCTTGTCGTGGAAGAGCAAGCGCATCAGAACCGGATACCTTTTGTCGTAGAAGGTCTGATAATCGCCGAACTCGCGCGTCTCCTCACTGCCGCCGGAAATGGATTCGCTGATCAACGCACCAGCTACGGAGTCGAAGCACATCTCCCGATCGGCTCCGAACCCTGGATGGATTGTCACGCAGTCCGCGCGCAGGCCATTCGCCTTGTGTTGTGAGACTTTGCCGATTTTATCCTCCGGGTCGAGCAACAGATCACTCCTGAACTCCCGAACCAAGTGCTCGAGTTGGAAGATGCGTTCGGGCTCGTAGGGAATGGAGCGCGCCTGCCACATCTTGTACCCGGCCCACACTCGCACGCGGCTGTAGCTCGGAAGCTTAATCTCCTCGCGCCAGTTTTCGTGGGAAAGCCACGAGACATCGTACGTTCCTTCGACGGGCTTATTGCCGGAAATCCAAATCAGAAGTTTGGCGTGAAGGTGAAAAGGAATTGCGGGATCGGACCGCAGGTCGTTGGCTGCTGCTTGAGTGAGCAGTTGAAATCCGTCGCGCGGATCGTCAGCCGGATAACTGACGCGGATAGTGGAGCCTGTAAGCGGGATGAGCAGGAGACCTAACGCCACATGCAGTCGGACCCATCGCCGAGGTGGAACATTCCTCATCGCGGGGGTGCGCCGGGCGGTGGCGTGGCGGCGTGATGCGGCAACGCTTCCGGGAATTCAGCGACGTTCCAGGCCCAGGCCGCGAGGAACGCTGCGCCCTCGTTGACCTGATCGGGAATGACCTTGTCGAAAGTATCCGTCTGGCTGTGGTGCGCTTCGCGATAGTGCGCCGGCTCCTGGATGCAGAAATACGTTGCAACTCCCGCGCGCAGAAACGCGACATGATCCGACGCGCCGAAATAGCGCGTGCTCAGCGGCTGCAGATCGAACACTTCCTGCAGCGGGCGATAAATCTGCGACATCATCGGCGCGGTGTCATACAGGTTTTCGAGCGCGATGCTGAAGATGCGGCCAGTTCCGGTATCGTCCACCAGCACCGCATCCATCTTGGGAATTTCCGCGGCGTGATTCTTCAAATAGGTTTGGACACCGACGCCGCCTTCTTCTTCTCCCGTAAAGAGAATGAATGTGATGGTGCGCTTGGGCTGCCAACCGAGCGCCTTCAGTGTACGCGCGGCTTCGAGCACGGACATCGCGCCCGTGCCGTTGTCTACAGCGCCCTGGCCCAAATCCCAGGAATCGAGATGGCCGCCAATGATCACGCGCTCATCGGGAAACTGGCTGCCCTTGATTTCGGCGACGGTGATCGAAGCGGGCTGCGCCTGCTCGCTGAACGTGCCCTTGAGCGCGATCTTCATCGTCACCGGGCCGGATTGCGCGAGGCGATAAATGAGGCTGTAGTCCTCGTGCGTGAGAAATGCCATAGGCACCGACGGACGGCTGGTAATTCTGCCCGCCGCCACCCATGTTGAAAAGATTGTCTGGCTTGCCGCTGTCGCGGAGCAGCACGGCGGGTCCGGCCTGGGCAATCGCGTCGGTCCCTCCGCGGCCTCCGCCAGGAGCGCCGCCTGCGGCGGGAACTCCACGCGACGGGGGAATCACGGCGTCGTATGCATTTTCGGGCGGCGGCTGCGGATTGAGCACGACGGTTGCGGGCTTGCCGAACAGAACGATCGCGCCCTTGATCTTGCCGCCCGCGGCGGCGACGGCGTCCGGCGCTTGCGAATCCATCGCGACGATTTGCGCGGTGACTTCGCCGTCGGTTGCCTTGCTCCATCCGAGCGAGCGGATTTCGATGCGGCGCTGAATGGGGCTGGTGATTTCGGCGGTATCCGCGCCACGATAGAAGGCGTGCGCCACCTGTGTCGTTTCCGGGTGCGCGTCAATGCCGTAGTCCTTGAACCGCTGCACAGTCCACTCAGTGGCCTTCTGCATCTGCGGGCCGCCGGTAAGACGAGGTCCGATTTGCGTGGTGAGATATTCCAGGTTCTTCATCAATTCGGAGTGGGCCTGTTCCTCGGCTTGAATCTTCTGATCGGCGCCTTCCATTGCCGTGCGGTACTCGCGGTCGGCGGGGCTTTCGGCGTTCCCTTGCTGCGCGTTCACATAGGCGCATAGGCCCACGGCAAGAATCAAAATGGCAACGGCTAGCGCGGCGCGCAGAGCTTGCGGCGCGCGTCGGGGCGTGTATTCAGAATGACTCACTGGGTTTTCTCCGCTCGCGATGGATGTCCGGTGCCGGGCGGCGCTGATTATACCGAGTTGCAACCGGAAGTCTTCAAGAAACGCACCGGCTTCGACTGATTTGAGACGGGCACGATTGACCTCCAGGCGCTCGTCGTGACATTGTGACACCGCTTCCACTAGACATTCGGCGAGCCGGACCCGAGGAGGAACTGTTGATGCGTCACAATAAACTATCCGTTGTAGTAGGCATCCTGCTAGCGAGCTTCGCGGTAGCGGCCGTCGCGCCATTGTACGCGCAGGATGATAAGTCGCAATCCGGCGGCGAAGCGGTGAACAAAGAGACGATGCCGTACCAGGCGCTCGAATGGCGTCTCGTCGGGCCGTTCCGCGGCGGGCGCGCGACTTGCATCACCGGGGTGCCATCGCAGCCCATGGTCTACTACATGGGAGCCACCGGAGGCGGCGTTTGGAAGACGGATGACGCCGGAATCAACTGGCACAACGTCAGCGACGGCTTCATGAAGACTGGGTCGGTGGGCGCGATCGCGGTGGCTGCTGACGACCCGAACGTGGTCTACGTAGGCATGGGCGAGGCGCCGGTACGCGGGCAATCTTCTTCTTTCGGCGACGGCATGTATAAGTCCACCGACGCAGGCAAGACGTGGACGCATATCGGACTCGAGAATACCCGCACGATTTCCAAAGTGCTGATCCACCCCCGCAATGAAGACCTCGTTTACGTGGCGGCGCAAGGCTCGCGTTGGGCTCCGACCGAGGATCGCGGCGTCTACCGCTCGACCGATGGCGGCAAGACCTGGAAGAAAATTCTCTTTGTGGATCCGAGCGCGGGACCGAGCGACTTCGCCATGGACCCGTCAAACCCGCGCATTCTCTACGCAGCCTTCTGGGACCACCAGCGGACGCCTTGGCAAGTGCGTTCGGGCGGTCCGCATTCCGGCATCTGGAAGAGCACAGACGGCGGAGACACTTGGACGCGGCTGACGGAAGGTTTGCCGAAGGTGATGGGCAAGATCGGGATCAGCGTCTCACCCGCGAACCCGGACCGCGTGTACGCGAATATCGAAGCCGACGACGGCGGAATGTACCGCTCCGAAGATGCCGGCAAGACCTGGCACCGCACGAGCGAAGATCGCGTGATCCGGGCGCGCGCTTGGTATTACACCGTGGTGACGGCGGACCCAAAGAGCGCGGACGTGGTCTACGTGATCAACGCGCCGATCGAGAAATCCATTGATGGCGGGAAGACCTTTACGACCCTGTCCGGACCACACGGTGACAATCACGCGCTGTGGATCAATCCGAATAATCCGCTAAACATGGCCAACGCGAACGACGGCGGCGCGAACATCACGTTTGATGGCGGCAAATCGTGGTCCACGCAAATGAACCAGCCCACGGCGCAGTTCTATCGGGTGGATGTGGACGATCTGTTCCCGTATAAGCTCTATGGCGGGCAGCAGGACAACACGACCGTGGTGATCAAGAGCCGGTCATTTGGGAGCGGAATCGAGCAGAGCGATTGGACGATCCAGGCGGGCTGCGAGAGCGCGCACTTCGCGTTCGATCCAAAGGATCCGCGCTACACCTATGCCACATGCTATCAGGGCCAGATCGCGGAATTCGACGTCAAGACCGGCATCGAGCGGAACGTTGAGGAATGGCCCGCGCTGGGGCTGGCCGAACCGAGCGACCAGGAAAAATACCGGTTCAATTGGAGCACGCCGGTTACGACTTCGCCCTTCGACCGCAAAGTGCTCTATCACGGCGGCAACGTGCTCTTCACGTCCAGCGACCGTGGGAATACTTGGACCGCGATCTCGCCCGACCTGACGCGCAACGACAAGGCCCACCAAGGACAAGGCGGTGCGCCGTTTACGAATGAAGGCGCCGGCGGCGAAGTCTACAACACGATCTATTACATCGCGCCCTCGCCGCACGAAGTAGGCACAATTTGGGTGGGCACGGATGACGGGCTGGTACAACTCACGCGGGACGGCGGCAAGACCTGGACCAATGTGACGCCGAAGGGGCTCGCCGAAGGGCAGACCAACGAGATTGAAGTGTCGCCATTCGATGCGGCCACGGCCTACGTGGCGTTCACGCGCTTCAAGTGGAACGATAACACCCCGCATATTCTTAAGACTACCGACTACGGCAAGTCATGGACGGAACTTGCCGGCGGCCTGCCGCAGGATATGCTGGTACGCGTGGTGCGCGAAGATCCAAAGCACAAGGGCTTACTATTTGCCGGGACAGAAAACGCCGCTTGGTTTTCATCGGACGATGGCGCGCACTGGCAAACACTGCAATTGAATTTGCCGCGCGTGCCGGTCACGGACTTGAAGATCCACGATGGTGATCTGGTCGCGAGCACAGAGGGCCGCGCCTTCTGGATTCTGGACGACATTGGGCCGCTCGAGCAGTTGAGCCCCGATGTAGCGAAGTCCGATCTACATCTTTTCAAGCCGCGCAGCACGTACCGCGTGACCGGCGGCGGGTTTTCAATTCCTTCGGGAGCGATGGGCAAGAATCCGCCTAACGGCGCGATCGTCCGCTACATCCTCGGAGCAAAACCGGAGGAATCTCAGGAACTAAAGCTCGAAATTGTTGATGCGAGCGGCGCGGTGATTCGTTCTTATTCGAGCAAGGCCAAGCCGCAGCCCCCGGCGCCGGGCGCCGCACCGGGTCAAAACGGGCCGCCGCCGCTCCCCGTAAAGCAAGGCATGAACCAGTATGTGTGGGATCTGCGCTCCGAGCCGCCGGTCCGCGTGCCGGGGATCATGTCACAGGGGCCATTGCAAGGTTATCGCGTGCCTCCGGGGACGTACACGGCGCGCCTGACGCTGAATGGCAAGACCGTGACGCAGACGTTCGAGGTCGTGAATGATCCGCGAGAAACGCAGAATGACGCCGATCAAAAACAGGTGGCAATGGCCAAGGCGTCAAATGATCGCATCAACGAAATCAACCAGGCGGCGATCAATCTCCGCAGCATTCGCGAGCAACTGAATGCGATCAGCGAGCATGCGGCCGGTCGCGCAGACGCCAAAGAAATCGAGGCTGCCGCGAACGCCATCGTGGATAACATTAACGCGCTTGAAGAAAAGCTCGTGCAGCCCAAGCAGAAGACCCAGCAAGACGTGGTCAACTTCCGCAACGGCATTGCGGCGCAATATGCCAATTTGCAATCGGCCGTGGAGGGCGATGGCGGCCCGGTGACGTCCGGCGAGCAGCAGCGCTTCCCGGATCTCGAAAGGCAGTGGGCCGATTTGAAGGGAAAGCTCAACGCGGTGCTTTCGGATGTAGCCGGGTTCAATGCCAAGATGAAGGAGAAGGGAATCGGCGCCATCCTCGTGCCGTCAAAGATGTCATAGAGCTTGTTCGTAACGATGACGGCCAGGCAGCAGCGTTGGAGATGCGCTGCCGCCCGGCCGGGCTGAACCTGTTTCGAACCGCGGTTCGACCGCGATCAGGTGGTCTTGATGTTGCCGTTCATTCCATTTGGATAGAAGCCGCCGTTCGAAACGCCCGTGGACATTGTGGCGTAAACGATCATCAAAACCTGCGATGTCGTCCGCTTGATGGCCAGTGCATTCGAATCGGTGGTGAAGAAGTGCTGCTCCGTCGGTGGCACGTCCTGGGAATCGGTGGCGGGCGTCGTAATCGAGTTCAGGACGCATTCCAAGCGGATATTCCCCGCGTGATAGGCTTCGGTGCCCAGAATTTGAGCTGCGGCTTGCAGGTTGCCGCCCGTGAGCAGCGTCGCCGCGCCGGCATAGGCACTGACGCCCGTGTCTTCGAATGCGCGCGCAAGCGTCAGGAAGTCGGCATCTGCGGCGAAGCCAATCCCCAGGGCATTGAGATTGATATTCGGCTCGGCGACAGCCATCCCGCCCAGCGCTGTGATGAGGTACTTCACGTGATCTACTTCGTCCGCCTGAATCTCGGTAGCGATGTCTTTCAGGTGGGGAAAGGCGAAGTTCACCTGCTTGCCTCCAGTCGCGGTGGCGGAGTTCGCCGGAAGGGTGCTCACGTAATTGCTAAGCGGTTTTCCGTAGACCGCCTGGCTGTAGAATTCGGCTTCCAGATACTCGAGGTTGAGAGCGAAATTCAGCACGTCGGTTTCGGGAACCGTTTGCGCGCTGACCTTTGAGTTGCTCGACCCGCAGCCTTCAAGGACCACGCCGGCGGCTATGCCGGCTCCGGCCAAGCTGATGTTCTTGATGAAATTGCGGCGAGCAAGCGCTCGCTTGTATTGGATCAGGTTCAGTTGCTGTTGGGCCTTGACGGGATCAACCACCTCATCCAGCGCTGACTTGCTTTTCTCCGGCATCTTGTACCTCCGATTGGGTTTGGCACTACCTACGAGATTTGGCACTGATTACGAGCTTTAGCACTCGCTTCGAAAGGGGGTACGGGGCGAGGGATTTAGCTGGATGAAGGTGCTTTGCTGTAGAAGGTCGGGCGATGAGCTGTATAGAGCGTTGCGCCGTCACGCTGCGCGTGGATTTGGCGCCCCGCTCGTATGCACGGCGTATATCGGTGCGGCGCAAGCCGCTTCCAAGTTGTTACTTGTCGGAAAAGGAGCGCTCGTATACAGTGAAAACTGGAGGCAGCACCGGTGAGCGAGCGTGTGGTCTGCACGGTCTGCGACAAATCGGAGACGGATTGCAAGTGCGACCGCTACTGCTGCATTTGTAAGGGACAACACGGCATTCGGTTATGCATGGATGGCCTCTATTACTGTCCGGATTGTCGTGAGGCCTGCGAAATCAGTGTGGTGACCAATCTTGCCAACTGAATCGGGTAAAGTGGAGCTTTCCATTTCGGGAAACTCGCGACTGCTGGCGGGTGTGGCCGGAGCGGTGAATCACGTCGGGGAAAGCGCCGGAATGGAAGAGAAAGCCCGGGCGGAATTTGTGGCTGCGGTAGAAAATGCCTGCCGCTTGGCGCTCAGCCAGGTGACCCAGGGTGACAGCCCGATCGCGCTATCGCTTGAAGTTTTACCGGGAAAAATCGAAGCGGTGCTGCAATGCCAAATGTCTTCTACCTCGGGAAAACCAGCCGCGGGATCGGGTTTTGGGCGCGAGTTGGGCAAGCTGGACGACGTGAAGCTTGAAGTAAACGGAAACGCCGCGCGCGTCATATTGACCAAGAAACTGTAGCTCTTCCGGCGCTTGCCCTCGCAACCTTAGTTTTCCTCCTACTGTTTCATCGCAAATGTGTTGCTGCGGATCAGGCTGGCGATCTGATCGTTGCTCATCGTGAAGGAGACGTTGAGTTTAGTGCCATTCGGCACGATGCGTGCAGCATCGAGCAGTTGCGCCAATTGCGGGTTTGTCTGCGCAGCCTGATAGCGCCGGAGAAGCACTGCGGCTTGCAGAAGCTGCGCCATCGTGGACGCATCTTCGGCTGACGCGCAGACGGCGTTGAAATCGGTTTGAATCTGTGATCCCGTGCCCTGCACGCTGATCATCAGCGCGACAACCCTGCCCATAAGCTGGCCCGCGGCTGGGAATTGGGACGTTTCCGGCATCAGTTGCTGGAGCGCAAAGCGCGTATACGCCGGATTGA
Source organism: uncultured Acidobacteriota bacterium (assembly GCA_963803675.1). Taxonomy (GTDB): domain Bacteria; phylum Acidobacteriota; class Terriglobia; order Acidiferrales; family UBA7541; genus DASTCZ01. The sequence goes on from CAWDNN010000001.1 coordinate 221,247, forward strand.
GCACTCCCCAAAAGACGCCTTGGCCGTTCGCCTGGTTAATCAGAGGGGACATCGTCTCATTGGCGTTGAGGCTTTCTTCGACGCCGTCGCGGGCGTTGAGCATGTGTTCGAGCATGGCTTTTTGGCCGAACGCCGCGGTATTTGAATCAATGAAAACGAAGAAGAGGTCGGTGGCGCCGGTGCCGCTGCCGAAGGCGTAGAGCGTGTAATCGTGCACCTGCGCGGTGGCCAGCTTGTGTGCCTTAAAGAATGCCTCGGCGGAATCGGGACTGTACTGGCCGAGCGCGACGCCGACAATCTGGTCGGCACTGGGCATGCCCTTGTCCGCGACGGCTCCGTTTGCGCTGGCGCTGGCCGCCGGTGTCAGGACGGCCCAGGCGAGCTCCTGGACCTGCGTATCGGGATTGATGCCGGCGGTCGTGAGGAAGCGTTCGAACTCCCGGAAGCGCGCGGGCAGCACCTGCTCCTGAAACTGCGCGAACCACGGGAACTGGCGCGCCTGGCGAAGGTCGGCGTAGGCGAATTCCCCGACATTTTTCGGAAAAAGGCCGATGACGGCTGGATTTAAAGAGCCGGCGCGAAGGGCCGGGGCCAGCATTACCAGAACCAACGGAAATATCACACGGGCTATGTATTTTGTTTTCATCGTGTACCCCTCAGTGGATCGTTGATTTCCTTTTATGGGACTGCAATCGCGGGGCGAGGGGCTAGGCGAGCCTCAACGGCAGCCGCACGCGAATTCATCTTGGATACGTACGCCGAGTCGCTAAGCGTCTCGAGATTGATCTGCACATTGGCAAGAGCCCCGTTTGCGGCCGCTGTGGCCATCACTTTGCCGACGCGGAGGTCTGAAGCCATAGACGCGGGAGTGATGCCTTCCAGTTGTCTAAGGCGTTCAAGAAGATCGGCGGCGGCCTCGGCGACACCCATGGGGACTTCGGTGGCTCCACGCGTGGCCGCTTCGATGGCGGCATCGCGGCGCCGTTGGTCCTCGGCACTCTCCTTGGGCATTTTGAAAGCAGCAAGCACTGCATCATAAGATGCCGCGTCGCGGTCCATCGCGCCGGCAAAATCGCGTGCGCGGGTTTCGAGTTCAGCGATCGCGGCGCTCAGCGGCTCAACGTATTGCGCATGAGACTTTTTCTTCCGCGCGAGCCCGGCAACCATTTGGCCCAAGGCGGCGGCCAGTGCACCGGCAAGTGCGGAAACGGAGCCGCCGCCGGGTGTAGGCGTCGCTGCGGCTACGGCTTCGAGTATAGGCCTTGCCAATGCCGCAAACTGTCCCGGTTGGGCAGCTTCGGAGGCGGTTCCGGAAAGCGCTGCCGCCAGGCGGTTTTCGAACACCATTTCCGGCTTGAAGTTTTCCAATTGGAGGAAGAAATCAGCCGTCATTTCGAGCGCCTTTTTCGGGACAAGCCCCACAATTTCGCTGCCGACAATTTGGGTGCCGTAGCGCTCGGCTTCGCGGCGCGCCATTTCGAAAACGCGATGCATCGGGGTTTGTTCGAAATCGGTCAGGTTGATCGAGACCTGGGCAAGGTTGCGCGATCGCAGCTCAACGCCCATGGACTTCACGTACCGCAATCCGCCCGAGGAAAACCGGATGGCCTTGGCGATGCGATTGGCGATGGTGATGTCCGGCGTGTTCAGATTGATGTTGTAGGCGATCAGGAACTTGCGCGCCCCGACGACTGTTGCACCAGCCGTGGGGTGCAGGGCCGCATCGCCGATATCGGGGGCGCGCGCGGGATTCTTGGGAACTTCCTCTCGCAAACCCTCGAACTGGCCTTTGCGGATATTTTCAAGGTTCGTGCGCTCGGGTCGCTGCGCCGCGGCTTCATAGAAATAGACAGGAATGCGGTAGCGGCTCCAGATCTCGCGTCCAACGCGGCGTGCCAGCGCCACGCAATCCTCCAGCTCAACGCCCGCGACAGGAATGAAGGGAACCACGTCGGTGGCGCCCATGCGCGGGTGCGCGCCAGAATGTTTGGTCAGATCAATCAGTTCGTGCGCTTTGCCGACTCCGAGCAGCGCCGCTTCAGCGACGGCGTCCGGCTCGCCTGCCAAGGTCACTACGCTGCGGTTGTGGTCGGCATCGGATTCGCGGTCGAGTATCGCGACGCCCGGAACCGAACGCATGGCCGCAACGATGGCTTCGATCTTGGCTGGGTCGCGCCCCTCGGAGAAATTAGGCACGCATTCGATGATCTTTCGCATGGATAAAAGACGCCGGATTTAGCTGCGTCCGCCAACGCAGCGGGAATAAATCACGCGTCCGCGCTTCATGGTCAGCACGCAAAGATTCACGCCAAAATAGTAAGGGATTTCGCGGTAGTCAGCCACATCGAAGGCGGCCAAATCCGCGTACTTGCCAACCTCCAGCGAGCCAATGCGGTCGTCGCGGCGCAGGGAATAGGCGGCATTGATCGTAGCCGCGGCGATCGCTTCGGCGGGCGTCATACGGAGCTGCGCGCAGGCGAGCGAAAGAATCATGGGCATCGAGAGCGTCGGACACGTGCCGGGATTGTAGTCCGTGGCGAGCGCGACGATGGCTCCGGCCTCGATCAAGCGGCGTGCCGGCGCGGCGTGGTGCGCACCCAAGTGCATACCGCAGCCGGGTAGGAGCGTGGCGACGGTATCCGACTTCGCTAGCGCGCGAATATCGGAGGCATTGGCTTGTTCGAGATGATCGGCGCTGGCGGCATGGAGTTCGACCGCGAGTTTCGCCGCGCCGGTTCGCGCCAGTTGCTCAGCATGCATGCGCAAGCCGAGGCCGCAAGCGCGGGCCGCGATAAGCAGTTTGCGCGCTTGAGGCACGGTGAAAGCGCCGCGATCGCAGAAGACGTCACAGAATTCCGCGAGGCCTTCCTTCACAACTCTCGGCAGCAACTTGCGCGCGAGAAAATCAATGTAAGCATCCGCGCCATTGCGGCGCTTGCGATACTCGGGCGGGACGACATGCGCGCCCAAAAAGGTGGAGACAATGTCGATCGGCTGTTCGGCGGCAAGGGCGCGATGAAGACGCAACGTTTTCAGCTCTGACGCTGCGTCCAGCCCATAGCCGCTCTTGGCTTCGATGGTGGTGGTGCCGTGCTCGGCGAAACGCCGCAGGGCAATCAGGGCGCGCGCTTCCAGGTCTTCAAACGAGGCGCGGCGTAACGCACGCACCGAGGAGAGAATGCCGCCGCCTGCGTGCGCAATCTCTTCATAGCCGGCGCCGCAGATGCGGTGCTCGTGTTCATCGGCGCGGCTGGCCGCAAAGACAGGTGCGTGTGGGAATCTACAAAGCCTGGAAGCACGACGGAGCCGCCCAGGTCCAGCTTCTTGGCCTTGCGGGCCAGCGGATGGCGCTCGATGTCGCGGCGGCGGTCCAACCGCCGCGATGCGGCCTTCACTAACAAGGAGCGCGGCGTCGCGGATCAGCCCGGGATCGGAGAGCGCCCGCCCGCGGCGCGGAGCAGGTCCGCGAAGGGTAAGTAGTTCTGCGCAGCCGGTGATCAGCAGTGATTTGGACAAGCGCGGCTATTATGCCGCAAACGCCTGCTCAGGCCGAAACGGCCTTTGCCAGGTAAGCTGGAGCGATTACTTCGGCCGCGAATTGCTCGAGGGTGGTTGGGCGTGGTGTTTTTTGCGTTTCGCGACTCGAGCGGGACCATGCGGTGGTCATTCGCGGCCGCGCTCAACTCAACAATTTGCTCCACGAAGTCGGCAGAAATCCCAGTGCGGCGGAGGGCCGGCTTTGCAATCATGAGCGGAACCTTATGGTAGCGCAGCGATGGGTTTGCCAATCACGGCGCCAATGATCTTTGCGGCGTCGTTCATCGTGATGTCGCAGGGACCGTGTAACTCTTGCGTCTGATGGCCGCTAAAATTCAGCGCGCGGAGTGCTTCTGCCGCGCGGGCTCCGATGTCGCGCGTGGCGATCATCGCCAAACGCAAGTCACCATTGAGTAGGCCGGCAAAGATGCCGAGCGACCGCAGCATACCGAGCGATGCCAGCAGGTTTTCGAAAAAGTCGCCGGACGAAGAAAGAGCACGTTCAGGCCGGGCACCAGGCGGAGCCTCTGTTCGAAATGATGCAAGCCGCTGACCGGCCCCGCGCCTTCCGCGAGTTGCGCGCCGATACTGCTCAGCGCCACCGCGTGCCTGACGCCCGCGTGCCCGAGCGCCGTGGCCAGAGATTCGCTGACTGCGGCTTGATACTCGCGATAATTGGCGGCAGCGAGGTTGGGCGGGATCATCGCGTAAACAGCGCGGCAATTCGCGAACGCGCGCGCCATTGCATCGGGATCGAGTACATCGCCAACGAACGGATCGGCGCTCCGCTGCGGCGAAATGTTTCAGACGCTCCGGGTCGCGCCCAATCACGCGAATTTGCATCTCCGGCAGCGAGTAACGCGGACGCAGCCGCCGACCCGTGTTGCCTGTGGCTCCTGTAATCGCGATCATGGCCGCCTCGATTCTTCCGATGGAGCACAGCATCGGGACGTTTGACTCCCGTTTTTCTGGCAAACTCGATGGCTTCGGGATAGCCGGCGTCCGCGTGGCGCGCCACGCCGATTCCAGGATCGTTGGTCAGCACTCGTTCAATGCGCGCGGCCATTTCCTTGGTACCGTCGGCGACCGTCACCTGGCCGGCGTGCTGCGAATAGCCGATGCCGACGCCGCCGCCATTGTGGATGGAGACCCAGGACGCTCCGCTGGCCGTATTCAGCAGGGCATTGAGCAGCGCCCAATCGGCCACGGCGTCCGAGCCGTCGAGCATCTTTTCTGTTTCGCGGTAAGGGAGAAGCGACCGAGCCGCAATCGAGATGATCGCGCCCGATGACGATCGGAGCTTTCAACTCACCCTTCGCGACCAAATCATTCAACGCCAGGCCAAATTTGTCCCGCTCTCCATAGCCCAGCCAGCAAATGCGTGAGGGCAGCCCCTGGAAGCGCACGCGCTTTCTGCGCGAGCTTGATCCAGCGCGCCAGGATTTCGTCATGTGGGAAACATCTCGAGCACGAGCTGATCGGTGCGGTGAATGTCGGAAGGTTCGCCGGAAAGGGCAGCCCAGCGGAACGGCCCGCGGCCTTCGCAGAAGAGGGGCCGAATATATTCCGGCACAAAGCCGGGAAAGTCGTAGGCGTCCTTGACGCCGCGTTCGAAAGCAAAGGTGCGGATGTTGTTGCCGTAGTCGAAGGTGATGGAGCCGAGCTTTTGCAGGTCGAGCATGCCGCGCACATGGGCGGCGATCGAATCGAGCGAGCGGCTGCGGTATTCGTCCGGGTCGCGCTGGCGCAATTCGTCGGCTTGCTCGAGCGGTGATACCCTGCGGGATGTAGCCGTTCAGCGGATCGTGCGCGGAGGTCTGATCGGTGAGCAAATCGGGCACGACACCACGGCGCGCGAGTTCCGGGATCACATCCGCGCAATTGCCGATCAGGCCCACCGAAGCGGCTTCGCGCTTGCGGACGGCGTTCTTCAGTATGCGCAGCGCCTCGTCCAGATCATTCACCATCACATCGCAATAGCCTGTGCGGACGCGGCGCTTGATGCGCTCGGGGTCTACGTCCATGCCGAGGAACGCCCCGCCGTTCATGGTGGCCGCCAGAGGTGCGCGCCGCCCATCCCACCCATTCCGCCGCTGACGACCAGCTTGCCGGCGAGGTCGCCGCCGAAATGCTTGCGCGCCGCGGCCGCGAATGTTTCGTAAGTACCCTGCAGGATGCCTTGCGTGCCGATGTAGATCCAACTTCCCGCGGTCATCTGGCCGTACATCATCAGGCCCGCGCGCTCGAGTTCGCCAAAATGCGCCCAGTCATTCCAGTGGCCCACCAGGTTCGAGTTTGCAATCAGCACGCGCGGGGAGTAAGGGTGCGTCTGAAAAACGCCGACCGGCTTGCCCGATTGCACGAGCAAAGTCTCGTCATTTTCAAGAGCGCGGAGGGCCTTGACCATTGCAT
>CAWDNN010000002.1:0-73253 GCA_963803675.1 uncultured Acidobacteriota bacterium
TATAAAGGATCTTCAAACTGAGCTCCAACTCTCTAACTAAAGAATACTTAGAAGATGAAATAAATACTAATTCATCGAAACAAGTTACTTTATTAATTTATACATTCATAAAACATTCCAATCCGTAAAGGAACTGATAGAAGACTATTTTTGATGCTTTAATCCAGAAATAGATAGAACTTGACTAAAGATCATAAAAAAAGAAGAGTTCTTGAATTAATCTTAAAGATATTAGGAAGTAGAAAGACAAAGTGAACATATATTGATCATCAAACAGACTTCTGAGGAAGAACACTTACAGATACAATTGCGCGGCCTTGGAAACTGGACGGAACGTCAACTTCAGTCCTCAAGCCTCCGGTTACCACAGAAACTTTTGGACTCGCTTTTCAGACAATTACTAAACATGGAAATGTGGGACAAGATTTACGGTGTATGTTCATACCAAATCCGGGGAACGTTTTTATCGAACCAGATCTCTCAGGAGCAGAAGCAAAAGTTGTGGCAATTCTTGCAAAAGATGATAAATTACTCAAGATATTCAAATACGACCTTGACTTACACAAATCACAACTGGATGGATTGATGGAACCTCCCCTGATATTCTCTTGAACCAGTTTTTTAAGACAAAGAGCGAAGAAATTGTTAGAGAACTTAAAATAGAAATAAACAAAAATTAAAGGAGCTAATCAATGATCGCAAAGTCAAGCTGGGAAAAAATTCCGTCATGCTGGCCATTACAATGGGCCATGTTTTTTTTTTTTTTTTTTTTTTTTTTTTTTTTTTTTTTTTTTTTTTTTTTTTTTTTTTTTTTTTTTTTTTTTTTTTTTTTTTTTTTTTTTTTTTTTTTTTTTTTTTTTTTTTTTTTTTGTTGGTGGCTGCGTTCTTGTGGCGTCCGCTGTCCGAGCGGATGAACTTGGGTACATCAACTGTCAAAGCCATCCTGGAAGTACGGACGTACTGGCAAAGGCGGCGGATGACCCAGACGTAGTGACTTCTCTAACGTGTGGTGCGCGCTTCAGGATCCTGATCGATGGTGGGTATCGTTAAGATAGAAACAAACGACGGCAAAGTCGGCTACGTATATGCAAGCCTCGTCTCACGAGACAACTCGGCAACGGCGGCGCAACAGTCGGCCCCGTCAGGGCAGATGGATGTGTCTCCTTCTGTTAGTCCGGTTCAAAATACGGATATACAGCCTGAGCCGGCACAGTCCCGCCCGCCGTCCGGGCCGCCGATCACGCAAGTTTCGCTCCGAACGATTGTCGCGGCTCGACCATGCACGCTGCAGGATGGAACGCCGGTCAAGCTGAAACTTGCCCAAACGATTTCCTCGGCAGATGCCCACGTCGGTGACGAAATCAACTTCGAAGTGCTTGAAGACATCACGGTTGACGGCGTAGTTGTCATTTCGAAGGGTGCCTTGGCTATTGGCAGCGTAACTACGGCAGAGCCCAAAAGAGAATGGGACGCGGCGGCAAGCTAGATATCAATATTGACTATGCTCGGATGGCGGATACGAACAAGGCGGCCCTTCGAGCTGTCAAGGAGGCCAAAGGCGGGAGTCACACCGCCGGAATGACAGTGGGAATCGTAGCAACGAGCTTGGTCGTCTGGCCCGCAGCTCCATTCTTTCTCTTCATGCACGGCAAAGACATCACAATCCCCGAGGGAACTGAGATAACAGCCTTCACGAATGGAGATACTCGGCTAGAACCTGCGAAGTTCGGCGTCAGGATCGCGGAAACAAATGCGGCTGCGAACGATGCGGTTTCTAACCAGGTGTCGGGCGACAAGCCGTACCTACTCGCGGCGTTGACGACGCATTATCGGTGGTGACGTTTCGGGCAAGCCCGGCGGGGCCGAAATACCGTTGACGGAAAATACGTCGGCGATGCTCCCTCCACGCTCAAAGTTCAACCGGGGGATCACACAATCGTGATTCAGAAGACCGGATTTAGCCCCTGGCAGCGGACTCTGACGGTTGCATCCGGCGCAACGCTGACCGTTAATGCCACCCTTGAAAAACCGCAACAATAGCGGTCGTCCGGTTCGAGTGTGCATCGGCTCACCTACGGCGCGACAAGTGCAAATGGCAAGCGGTAGGATTAAGAAATGGGCAGCAATCCACCGAGCGACCCTCTCGCTGAAATCAAATAGAAATTCCAGCAGGAGATACTGGGCTGCGTTCGCGGCGGGAATCTGGCGCATGCTTGGAAGGGAGAAGTCTCTATAGCGGCGATGCTTGAAAGAAACGAGCCTGATGCAAAGAATCGGGGAACGATCATGATGCTCCTGCAAGGACGCGTTGATAAAGTTGGAGGGGTGGGGGACTTTCGGCGGCGCATGACCAAGTTTCCCGAAGCGTTCGAAAGGGCCGCCGGGGAAAAGCTGTTCCCTGGTACTTGAATGTTGATGTGAAGCGAAAGATACCCGTCAGGGAGCACTTTCAGAATTCGGGTATCGAGATTAATGAACCGGAACAGGACCTGCTGTTCGAGGTGTGCCGCATAAATGGGATTTGGGCTTATAGAATTCGACCGCTGAATCTCGTCGACGGCCGTGGCGGTCACGGAGACCGCATACTTGAAATAGCTTGCGCTCAGGAAATTCCAGACGTTTCCCACGGGAGCGTGGTCGAAATCGCCCTCTTTCGGGCCGACATCGACTTGTGAGAAACGGGTTGGCTACAGCGCCGATCCCGCTCGGCCTGAATCGCAGCAGGAACGGCAGCGTTTGTGCTGTGCTGCATTGTGGTGGATCTGGCTGCGCGAGCACACCGACGGCAAGGGCCGGCGCGGTCTGCGATATTTTTGCGCATTAGCTCGCGCACTTCTATAGGCGAGAGGAAAGGAATATACTCGCCGCAACGGCCTCAAACGTTCTTACGCCGCACGATGGGGTGGTGAACTTCGGACGTTCAGATCGCCGAGCTCCGATGAAGCATCTCGTACGGGCAACGGTGTTTTCCCTCGCGGTTCTCGCAGTTTTTCTATCTCCTCCTCTCTGCGGCCGGGCCGCGGCGCCGGTTGAGCAAATGCGGGCACTCGATTCGGGCTTGACGGTTCACGTCCAGGAGGCGAGTGGGGAGCCGATCCTCGTGGAGGCTGTCGTGACGCTTACGTCTTCCGAAGGGTTAGGAATTCAGACGGAGGTCACTCATCAGGGAGGCGTCGCGGATTTTACCCGTATTTCGCCCGGCGATTACACGATTCAAGTGACCGCCCCCGGCTATCGAACCGCGCGAGACGACGTCAACGTTTCTTAAAGGAGGAACGACCGAAACTTTCATCTCGCTCAATCCGGCGGGCCAATCCGCAGGCGCCAAGCCATATCCCGGAGTTCCGCTTCTCGCCGGAAAAGCGCGCAAAGAGCTGGATGCCGCAATCAAGTCTTTGCAGGCGAACCACGCCGCGGAGGCCTCGGCTCACATCGCGAATGCTCTTAAACGCGCCCCGGCCCATCCGGACGTTCAGTATGTCGCCGGCCTATGTGCGTTGGCGCAAAGGAATTCAGCCGCGGCACAGAAATACTATGAAACCGCGATTGGAATTTATCCGAACCACGTCGGTGCGCAGATCGGGCTCGGAGCCTTGCTCTTGCAACAACATGACGCCGCAGGCGCGGTGACTCACCTGGAGAAAGCGCTCTCGATCGACCCGAATAACTGGCGCGCGCACTGGCTGATTGCCGAAGCCTACCTGTCGGCGGATCACGACGCCGCCAAAGCCAAATCCCACGCCAACCGAGCGATCGAACTGGGTGGCGACAAAGCCGTGGACGCCCAGGTGACTCTGGCTCGCGCTGAAATTATGGCGGGTGAACGGGACGCGGCGCGGAACCGCTTGCAAAAGTTTGTGCACGATTACCCGAACCACTCGAGCGTTCCTCGCGCGCAGGAGCTTCTGCGCGAACTGGACACCCCGCCCGGCGGTGCCGCTCCGCACAGTGAGATTCACAGACCAACGGCTCCGTCCCTGCGAGCGATGCTCTGATGCCAATTTCGTTGTGTGGGACCTGGTGGAAGCGTCGATGCGCGCATCTTCGTCCACATCGGAAATTCCGGTTCTATGTGAAAGGGGAATCAGAATGCGCATCCGGCAAGGTGGCTGATGCCATACTGCTGGCGCTGGACTTGCTCTGGCTTTTCGGATCGGTCGCAGCGCGAGCCGCAGCGCCAGCCTCGGCCGAAGCACCGGGCTACGACGCAATCTACGTCTTCGGCGATAGCTACTGCGATGTCGGAAATATCTATGCGGCGACCGGAGGCGCGACTCGCACCTTCGCCGCCTTACTTGGATGCGGGCCAATTATCAAACGAACCCCTCGGTTGAGCACATCGCCAACGCTTTGGGGCCTACCCATGAAGGCGTCATTGCTCGGCGGCACGAGTCTCTACGCCTTCGGCGGAGCCTATGTCTTGAGTGATCAAGTCACCCTCCTGGGAGCGATTCCAAGCGTGCGCATCGAGTTGATTGTATCTGAGCCAACATGGTGGCCACGCAGACCCGAATACACTCTACATCCTGGAGGGCGGGGAGGAAATGGTGGGACATGCGCTGTTTCGGGGCAAGACGGCGTGGCGGCGGTGACTTGATCTCAGATCGCGCTTGGCATCTCAGGAAGCGATGCTGCTACGCCGGGCGAGCGCCGAGCATCTGATACAGATCTTCTGGAATTAGGTGCAGTTCTGCCTGCGGCGCAGGCCAATGCAAGCTTTGCATCCGCGGCTCGCTGGCAACGAACCGGGCGCTCGACCTGTTACTCGAAACTAAGGAGTTCCTCGAGAGGTATTCATCCATCGGCTGGACGTGTTCAGCCTGTTCCATGACGTTGCGAAGGATTCCCCACACTTCGGATTCACGAACATTACCACTCCCTGCCTAAGCCCGACGCTCGTGGTGTGCGCCGACCCGGATCATACGCTCTTCTTGGATACCGAGCATCCGACGGAGTTTGGCCATGCGTTTTTCGCCGTGGCTGTGGAAGCGAGCCTCAGCCACACGGACGACGTAAACCTGAGACATTGGTTAGCTGCGTGGGAAAGGCTATTGTGGCGGAGCATGCAGCGCGGCGCGGAGCGCTTGCAGACGTTCCTCTGAGCCTACGAACAGGTTCACGGGAAGCGGCGGTAGCGGAGCATTTCGTCGTAGATGGACGCCTCCTCGGCTGTCGTTCAGCGCCATGCCGGCCAGGTATTGCAGCCGGAGATTGCTGTCGCGATTGATTTGCGCGCCGGCGAGCCAGGGCTGCAGGTCGGGCTCCTGGCCGGCGTAGGTCGAAAGCAAATCGATGGCGGAGTTGAAGCCCACATCGCGCAGCGATTGCACCACGCGCGCATAGTCGGGACGGTCCAGGCGCTGTCGAGATCGTCCACGTTGATCTTCATCGGCTCGGCCTGCCCCAGCAGGAACACGTCGTAGCCTTCGCCGTCCGCGGTGTTGGCCCAGATCGTGCCGTTCGGGAAAAACGGCGAAAAACGTGGCGATTTCGCTCTTCACCGTGTCCTCATCGCTCTCATAGAGCGGCACCCACTGCGTGACGATGCCGCCCGGATTCAGATGCTCCTTCACCAGCTCGAAATATTCCTTCGAATAAAGCGTGGCGCTGCCTTTGACCCAGGGATGGATCGGGTCGGAGGTGATGATGTCGAATTTTTCGGGCGTGGTCAGGACGAAGTGGCGCGCATCGTCGTAGACGATCTGCGTGCGCGGATCGTGCAGCACGTTGTAATTTTCCTTGGCCGAAATACTCGCGTGGCGACCGGCGGAATCAGCGGTTCGATTTCGCAGATCACGATGCGCTGCACTTCGGGATGCACGACGAAGGTGCCCGGCCGTGACGCCCGCGCCGAATCCCACCACGAGCACCGAGCGCGGATTGCGGATGCAGCAGCGCCGGCATGTGGCCGAGCATGCGCTGCAGGCGCATGTCGTAACGGCTCCGTGCGAAGCTTCCACTTTGCCGCTCACGTGGAACTGCATCGCGCCATCGCTCCAAACGCGAAATCGCGATCGAGGAGTTCATGCCTTCGCCCGTATAGAGCATGTGCGCGCTGGCCGACGCCGTCATGATGCGGCGTCCATAGGCGATCAGGTGCCGGCGGAATCGGCGACGACTCCGCCAGCGAGAAGCCCGGCGAGCACGATCGCCAGCCGCGAGCGACATGCCGCCGTCAATCGAGCGCTGCGCCGGATGCAGCGGCGCGAGCACCACGAGCGCGCGCTAGCGGCGGAAATCACGATCAGCACGCGCTCGCGACTGCTGCGTGCCGATCCAGGGAATCAGGATCATGCTGAAGGCGAGCGCGCCAACGATGGCGCCGGCGGTGTTCGCGGCGTAGACGCCGCCGACCAGGCGGCCGGGATCGCTCATCGCGCGACGCCGCGGCGCCAGCGCCAGCGGAAAGCTTGCGCCCCAGAGAAGCGTGGCGGGCAGAATCGCCCAGATGCACGCGCGCGAGATCGATTTGAAAAGTGAACCACGGGCTCGTCGAGAGCATCGGGTTGATCGGCCAGATACGGGAATCGACTTGGCGAGCATGAACGCCGTCCACGCGATGCGGCCGCGGCGAGCAGCAGCTGGCAATAGCCGAGAGCCGCTTGCGCCCGTACACTGCGCGAACGAGCCACGATCCGGCGCCGCTGCCGATCGCCAGTCCGACCAGAAAGACCGCCAGGATGATCGAGAAAGTGTAGACCGTTGCGCCGAGCAGCAGGCCCAGCAGGCGCGTCCAGACCACTTCCGCTCCCAACGCGCGATGCGCCGGAGAGAGCGATGGTGAGGTAGATCGGCCAGACGGACGCTTCCGCGGCGGTCCGCCAGATGCCTGCTGCGATTTGGCAGCGCCGCCGCTCGAGCCGCGCTATCCGGCAATGACGATTGATCGGCGTGCGCGAGACGAGGTAGAAGCTGACCAGCGCCACCAGCAAATTGATCGCCGCGGCGACGAGGTCGCCGTCGCCATGTTGAAAACGCGCAGCAGATAGAAACCGGCCAGCAGGCAGCCGAACACCGCGCCCGCAGTGTTGCCGCCATAGAGGAACCCGAGCCAGGAGACGCCGCGCCGCGTGGTTTGAATCCAGCGCGAAATGGCGGGCAGCGACGCGCCCATCAGGAAGGTGGGCGGCAGCAGACAGATCGCGCAAATCAGCGCGCGCAACAGAATGGCGGGCAGACCGTGGCCCACGGCGGCGACGTAAACGTAGTCCACCAGCGGCATCGCAAACAGCACCAGCAATGCCGCAGAGTGCCGATGCCAAGTTCGATCAGCGCGTAGACACGCAGCGGATGCGCTCGCGCGCGGCGCGGATGCGCGGCAGCGCAAGGCTGCCCAGGCAAAGGCCGCCCATGAACGTCGCGAGCAAGAACGCCGAGTGAAACCGCCGTGGAGCCGATCACCAGCTGCAGCAACTGGTACCAGACGATTTCGTAGATCAGCGCGGCGCAGCCGCTGCCCGCGAAAGAAGAGCAAGAGCAGCGGTAGATAACGCGAGTCATTCGCGCTCGCCGCACGCGCGTTCGCCGTGCGCTCGTTCTTCACCGTGGCCAAGGTCGGGTCCCCATTCTTCTCTGCTGGAACCGCGGACATTACCATATCGCACGCACCCGCGAAATCCAGACCAGAAGGTTTGCAGGCGCCCACCTCTGCAAAACCGGGCGGGTTACACAGGCTGTATCCGAAGGCTATAGGAGGATCAAACCTTGCCGAGCACCAATGGCCACGGCTTCGGCACGCGTGGAGGCATTCAGCTTGTTGAAGAGGGAGGCGATGTGGAATTTGACGGTGTGCTCGGAGATCTTCAGTTGCCAGGCGATTTCCTTGTTCGCCAGTCCGGCGGCAAGCAAGTTCAGAATTTCGCTCTCGCGCGGCGAGAGCTGTCTGAAACGCCGCGTCGCCCGAACGGGGCGGCGCTGCCGGCGCCACATACCCCGCAACATCCGGATGGACACCAGTAATCCAGCGGCAACACCTTCGATGGCCGCCACAATTTCGAAGTCGCTTGCCGAGTCGGGCAGCACGCCGCGAATCCGGATTCATCGCCGCGCATCGCGTCGAGAGCAGCAGCAAATCCGCCTTCCGCCGCCAGCACACTGCCGACCGATCTGCTCCGCCGCATCCATCCACGTGGACGTCGCCTCCGAATCAAAGTCGGCTTGCGCGAGCAGCACGTCGGGTTGCGCACACCGATTTCGTCCTCGAGCCCGCGCAACCGAGATGGCTTCCCGCAAGCCGAAGCCACGGCGCGGCCGAACAATTTCCTCGAGCCGGTAAGTTCGTCGACCGGCTTCGGCGCAAACCAAAACTTTGATCTGTGATTGCTCGTTCGCGCTCAATTTGCGGCCGGCTCTTCTCCTACCGTAACCGACGCGTCCACCAGCTTCCCACCACGAATGATAGACGCCGTCAAGCGGTTTTCCGATGCGTTCGGGGCGAGATAGGTCTGCACGTCGCGCAACCTGCGTAGAGGCTTCGGCGTCAAAAGCCACAAGAATATCGCCAAGCATTAGGCCAGCTTCGCCGCGGGACTCTCCGGCTCAACGGCCATCACCATGATGCCGGCTCGGCCGAAAGCTTGAGCGATTCGCGGACGGCTGGTGGCAAGGCCACTGGCGCCATGCCGACGCCTAAATAGCCATGCCCGATGCGGCCTTTCGTTTCGAGTTCGGCGGCAACGCGGTGGACGGTGGAAGCTGGATCACAACCGCTGCGAAGCTCGAAAGCGCCGAAGTGTTGATGCCCAGCACGCGACCCTGATCGTCTATCGCCGGGCCTCCTGAAAAGTTGGGGTGCAAGTTGCGGTCGAGACGCAGCGTTTGATCGAGCGCGCCGCCGCGCCAGGTTCGCCATGCGAGGCCGGTCACGCTGACAAGCGCGATCGCCGCTCGCGGGCTGCCCTCCGCGGTGCAGGCCGCAGCCAAAATGAAGTGGCCCGGCTTCAACGTGGAAGTTTCAGCCGATCTCCGCCATGGGCAGATCTGTGCCATTGATTTTGAGTAGCGCGATGTCGGTGCTGGGATCCCGGCCGGCCAGTTTTGCGCTGGTGGTGCGGCCGCCCGGCAACGTTACGTTGATTTCGTCGTCCCGCTCGAGAGCGTGATTGGCCGTGACGATAAGGCCAAGCCGCCAGTGCACCCCGCTCGCGGGGATGCGCCGCCTGCCGTGTACGGCCACGATTGCGCGCGCGGCCTTTTCCACCGCGCTTGCCGTCTGGTTCGAAAGCGATTGCCAAGTTCCTGTCGCTGAAGATTGTTCCTGCATGGTTCCTCCCAAAGTTCGCGTTCGGTGTTCGCTGATCGGAACAAGATTCAGCGTAGCGCGTGCGCTGAGCGTTTACATCGCCCGAACGGCTAGGTAAGGGGCTTTGTTGGATTACCGGCTGGAGAACAGGGGGCCCGGCGCGAGGGGGCGTGCGCCGGGCCACAGGGGGCTGGCTGCGGACTTGTACAGACAAACTTGCAGCGACAAACCTACGTGTTGAAAATCAGTAAAGCAAACAAGCTCTGGAACGACCGTAAGGCGATGCCGCGGATTATCCTGCGCCGGGGATGGCGCAGGTCCATATTTGGCAGTATCGGTATACACGTTATGGCTGCCCGTGTCCACTGTCATCGTGCGCGCGTCACGTGGTGTCTGATCGTGTCTGCGAACGAGTGGGCGGCGTATTAAGGATTGCTTAAGCGGGCGCGGTTTATACGGGTAGAATGCTTGTGCCGGAGCAAGTCACGATGCGAGTCCTGGTGGTCGAAGACGAAAAGCGTCTGGCGGAAAACATCGCGCGCGGACTGCGCGACGGCGCGGGCTACGCTGTGGACCACGCTCCGGACGGCGAAGAAGCGCTCTTCTCGCTCGCGTCCACCGAATACGATTTGATCGTGTTGGACTTGATGCTTCCGCGCCGCAGCGGCGAGGAAGTGGTCCGGGAATTGCGCCAGCGGGGCGAGACGGTCCCCGTTCTCATCCTGACGGCGCGCGACGAGCGCGAGTCCATCGTTGCGTTGCTCAACGCCGGCGCGGATGACTACGTCACGAAGCCGTTCGATCTTGGCGAGCTGATCGCCCGCGCGAAGGCGTTGATTCGCCGTGGCAAAGGACAAGCCGCCGCGGTCCTCCACGCCGGTGACCTTGAGCTGGACAGCGCGCGCCGGCAGGTTCGCCGGGCAGGCCGCGAACTTGCTCTGACGCCGATGGAGTATCGGGTCCTCGAATACCTGGTGCACCGGCAGGGCACTGTGGTGTCGAAAACCGAATTACTGGAGCACCTCTACGATTACAACTGGGAAAAATTCAGCAATGTGATCGAGGTCTACATCTCGGGCCTGCGCCGCAAGATTGACGAAGGCTCGGCCGACCGGCTGATCCACACGCTGCGCGGACACGGCTATGTCTTGCGCCGGGAACACGTGGTGAAAGCTCGTGCGGAAGCGGAGACGCGCCGATGAGGCCGCGATCGCTCACCATGCGCATTTTGGCGTGGGTTGTTCTTCTGGACGTTGGTCTGGCGGGGCTGATGCTCGGCATCGGCATATTTGTCGCGCGGACCGAGTTGGTTTCCGCGTTTGACTCGAGCTTGCACCAGAAAACGCTGAGCCTGCGCGCGCTCGTGCGCTATCCCGAAAACAACAGTCCGCGCCTGATTTTCGACCCCACGGGGCTTCCCCCATCGGCGGACGCCGTGCATCCCGATATGTTCGCGATATATCTGTCGGACGGCACGATGCTCGCACATTCTCCTAGCTGGAATGGATTGCCGCCGGGAGCGCGGCTGTCGGGAGGCGGGATTGCGCGGTTTCGGCAAGCAGGCGTGCCCTTCCGCGCGCTAGTGATGCGCGACATCGAAATCCTCGACCGAGAAGACGAATCTGGGCGCGCCGGAGCAAAAATCACGGTGGTTTACGCATCAACCCTGCTTGGCGTGCGCCAGCGGGTTTGGCGAGTGGGCCTTTATCTCGGCGCGGCCTGCCTGTTGCTGGTGGCGGTCGCCGCGTGGCTCACGGTATGGACGATCCGGCGCAGCTTGGCGCCGCTGCATGAGCTCGCGGCGCGCGCCGGAGCAATCACCGTAAGGCAATGGTCTTTTGAAGCTCCCCCGTCTGCGGTAGCCACCCCGGAACTGCGTCCGCTCACGCAAGCGCTCGAGACCCTCATCTCTCGATTGCACGATTCCTTTGCGCGGCAGCGAGGGTTCACCAGCGATCTGGCGCACGAGTTGAAAACCGCGGTGGCGATTATCAAGTCGAGCTTGCAGGTGCTTCTGCAAGCGCCCCGCACCGCGCTCGAGTATCACGCCGGCGCTGAAGCCCTACTCGGGGATTGCGAGCGACTGGAATCGTTGGTGGAGAGAATGCTCCGGTTGGCTCGTGCCGAGCAGTTTGCCGAGCACGGCACGCCCAGACAGATCGCGCGCGTGGACCTGATGTCCACGTGCGATGCGGCCCTCAGCCGCGTTGCGGCGCTGGCCAATTCGAAAGACGTGCAATTGAAGCTCGAAGGCATTTCGAACGCCCAGGTGGCAGCCGATCCCGATGATCTGGAGCTTGTGTGGGTGAATCTGCTCGATAATGCCGTGCGCTACAGCACTCCAGGCTCGACAGTGACGTTGCGCCTGCGCGACCTGCAAAATGGAGGAGCGGCGCTCTGCGTCGAAGATTCGGGCGAAGGCATTCTGGCGGCGGATCTTCCGCACGTGTTCGAGCGCTTTCGCCGCGGCAATGGCGTGTTCGCGCGCTCCGCCGGGGGGTTTGGCCTGGGGCTCGCCATTTGCAAGACGATTGTCGAAGCCTATAGCGGCTCTATCGCGCTGGAAAGCCAGCCCGGGCAGGGGACTCGGGTGTGCGTCAAATTGCCGGCGGTCGTGGCCGAAGCCGAAGGCATGCCGGTGAAACCTGAAATGCCCACTGGTCCCGCCCCTCAGCCGGTCTTCAAGCGTTAAGCTCTACTTAAGGATTCCGTGCCTATTGTTCGAGGTTTGCCAACCGCTGGTGGTGTATTCTGCGCGCTTCTTTGAGAACTCGTGAACTCTAGAGCGGAAGATGAAGACTGACGTCTGCGTTCAAAAGCGAGGCCGCGGCTTCGCCTTGCTCATCGGGTTCGGCTTGTTGTGGCCCGCGAGGGTGGCTGCGCAGCAGCCCCCTGTCCAAACGAGTGCGCAACCCCCATCGCAGGCGAGCAGAAGGCTGACGCTCCAGGACGCCCTAGGCGTTGCAGAGCGCCAAAACCTCGACCTCGTCGCGGTGCGCTTGCGGCATTCCGTGGCACAGGCGGGAATCACCATCGCCGGCGAGCGCCCCAATCCCACCGTTTCTTTCGGCGCCACGCGGGACACACCGCACGAATCGCTCTTCTTCGATCAGCCGCTTGAGTTTGGAGGCAAGCGCGCGCGGCGAATCGAGCAGGCGAAAGAGGAAGTGACGCTGACGGACATCGAGGTCTCAACCGTCGAGCGGCAGGTGCGCCACGACGCGCGCCAAGCCTTCTATGCCGCCGCGCTCGCGCGCGCATTTGCCGCCCAGCAGAGGGACATCGCCGCGCTGGCACACCGCTTGCACGATATTGCCCAAGCCCGCTTTGACGCCGGGGACATCCCTCAACTCGAAGTCCTGCAGGCGGAACTGGAAATGAGCCGCGCGGACGCGGACGTCGACGTTGCGCAGCAGGAGCAGCGCGTCGCCGGCAGTAAGTTGAGCGCAATGCTCAATGAGCCGGCCGACACGGACTGGGAGCCGGTTCCGGGTCTTGCGTCGCCGCCGCCGGACATCTCGATCCAGGATGCGATTCAACGCGCTTCCGCGGCCAATCCCGAGTTGCAGCACCTTGCGCAAGAGGCGCGCGTCGAGTTGGCGAATGCCCGCAGGCTGCGCGCCGAGCGCTTTCCGCAGGTTTCGATCGAAGCTGGAGCGGATTTCAACTCACCGCCTGATTTCCAAACCGGGGCCCGGGGCCAGTTAACCGTTGGAGTGCCAATCTTCTCGCGGAATCAGGGCGAGTTGGCGCAGTCTGATGCAGCTCTGCGCGCGATCGAAGGCGAGGCGGAAGCTACTCGCCGATCCGTGGCGGGAGACGTCCAGGCGGCTTATTACGAACTCGTTGCCAAGCAAACACAGGTCGCGCTTTACCGGGACAAGGTGATTCCCGCGGGGCGTAGGCTCGAGTCTATGGCGGAGGATAGTTACCGCGCGGGCAAAACGAGCATTCTGGCCGTGCTCGATGCTCAGCGAGACGTCCAGCAGAACGAACACGATTACCTGCAGAGTCTTTTCGATTTACAGCAAGCGTTTGCCGAGTTGGAACAAATTGTTGGAGTCAATCTGGATTGATGCTGCGAGCGTGTATGCAAAAGTCTTTTGCAGGAATTTACGGGAACCCCGCATGGATCTGTTTGAGCGCCGCGATCGTCGCCGCGGGCTTTGGCGCGGGTTGCTCGAAAAAAACTGGCGGCGACGAAGGGGTCGTGGAATCAGTCGCGCAGGTCACTCTAACCACGGTGGCGCGTGGCGACATCAGCCGCTTTCTGTTGCTCAACGGCAGCGTGGCCGCGCCGCCGAATCTCGACGTGAAAATCAGCTCGCTCGTTGCGGGCCGCGTCGCCGAGCTCACCGTGGCGGAAGGCGACCACGTTGCCAAAGGCCAGTTGCTGGCGCGAATCGAGGACCACACCTATCGCGATCAGGTAACGCAAGCCGAAGCCGCGCTCGCGCAAGCGCAGGCGAATCTCGACAACACCAAGCTGAACTTTGCGCGCGACCAGGACCTCGTGAATCGCGGCATCGCCGCACGCAAGGATTTGGAAGACGCTCAGACGCAGCAAGCTGTCGCGCAGGCAGCGCTCAGCCAGGCGAATGCGGCGTTGAGCATCGCGAAGCTCCAGCTCTCGCGGACGGAAGTGCGCTCGCCGATCGCGGGAACGGTGGTGAAGCGCTCATTGAGCGTGGGCGAGCAGGTGGACGGCACAGCCTCAGCGACCATCGTCGAGGTCGCCTCGCTCGACGAAGTCGAGCTGCAGGCGAACGTGCCCGCTGCCGATCTGGCGCGCCTGAAGACCGGCGAAGCCGTAAAACTGACGAGCCAGGCAATGCCCGGGCACGCATACACCGGGCGCGTCGTCGCGATCTCACAAGCCGTGGACCCAACCAGCAATGCGGGCCTTGTGCGCATTCGAATTCCCAATTCGTCGGGCGAGTTACGCCTCGGAATGTTTCTCGCCGCGCAAGTTCCTATTGAGACGCACACCAAGGTCCTCATCGTGCCAGCGCAATCCATCTACAAGGACGATCAGGGCCAGCCGCGCATCTTTCAGGTAAATGGCGACACGGCTACGGCACAGCCCGTCAAGCTCGGGATTGAAAGTCCAGATAGAGTCGAAATCACCAGCGGCGCGAGTCAGGGAGAAAAGATCATTCTCACTGGCGGCTACGGACTCGGCGACAAAGCCAAAGTGGCCCTCCAGGACGCGCCAAACCAGGATTCCGGCGCGGATAAATCGGGCGACAAGGCCGCGGCGAAGGACGATAAGGACACGCGCGATAAGAAGGACCCTCAGAAACCATGAACGTCGTCCGCGTCTGCCGCGACAATCGCTATGCCGTATATCTGATCACGGCGCTGCTATTCGGCGCGGGCCTGTGGGCGATTTTCAATCTTCCCAGCAACATCTACCCCGAAGTGAATTTTCCGCGAATCATGATCCTGGCGCATTCGGGCGATCTGCCGCCGGATTCGATGTTGATCTCGGTTACGCGCCCCCTTGAGCAGGCTGCGATGGAGGTGCAGGGCGTGCACCGCGTGAACTCCAAGACCATTCGCGGCGGGTCCGAAATTTCCGTTCTCTTCAATCCCGATGCGGATATGCAGTATTCGCTCCAGCTCCTGCAGGGGAGCGTGAACGAGGCGCGTGGCGACCTGCCCGACGGCACGGATATTCAAGTCGAGCGCGTGAGCCCGACGGTTTTTCCGGTGCTCAGCTTGATTTTGAATGGCGACGTGCCGGGCGCGGATCTGCGCGATCAGGCCTATTACGTCCTTCGTCCCCTGATCAGCCGCATTCCAGGAGTCGGGATCATCGAAGTGCAGGCGACGGATACGCGCCAGATTCAGGTGGTCGTTGATCCGCAGAAGCTGGTTGCCCATCGCCTTTCGCTGGTGGACGTGGCCGACCGGTTAAAAGCCACGAATGAAGTAACGTCGGTGGGTAAGCTACCCAAGAATTATTTGCAATACCTCGATCCTGACGACGGGGCAATTCACAAGCCTCGATCAGATCAGCAACACGGTGATTGACACACAAGGTACGACGCCGGTGCACCTCAGCGACATCGCCGAAGTGCGCGACGGCGTGGAAGATCGCACCGTCCTCGTCACCGGCAATGGCAAGCCAGCGGCACTCATAAACATCTCCCGGCAAATCGGCGCCAATATCCTGCAGATCGGGACGGACATCCGAAACTTGATCGCCAATCTCGGGAGTGCGATTCCGAATACTCTTCATATCTCGCTGGTGTATGACCTGGCGCAATTCGTCCGCGATTCGATCGGCAGCGTGCGCGATGCAATCTTGATCGGCGCCGTGCTGGCCGTGTTGATCCTTTACGCCTTTTTGCGAGAAGGCCGCACCACGCTGATCGCCGCAACCTCGTTGCCGCTGAGTGTGGTGGGGACATTCTTTTTCGTGAAGCTGCTTGGCGGCACGCTGAACCTGATGTCATTGGGTGGGCTGGCCATCGCCATCGGCTTGATCATTGACGATGCCGTGGTCATCATCGAAAACATTTATCGCCACCTCGGCTTAGGGGAGCCGCCCGATGTAGCCGCAGAGCGCGGCACCGCCGAGTTGATCGGCCCGGTGGTCGGCTCGACGGCCACGACCCTTGTGGTTTTTCTTCCCCTCGGGCTGCTGACTGGCTTCGTGGGTGATTTCTTCCGTTCCTTGTGCATGACGCTGGCGATTTCCGTGATGCTATCTCTCGTGTTTGCCATGACGCTGATCCCGCTCCTATCGCAGCGTTTCCTTTCGCCTAAAGCCTACCGGCACTCGTCGGGCCGCTTCATCGAGCCGGTGAACCGCGCCTATGAGCGCAGCGTGCATTGGGCGTTGCGGAATCGCATTTGGATCGCCGGCGTCACCGTGCTCGCCGTGGCTGGCGGCGTGTTTCTCTACTACCAGCTCGAATCCGATTTCCTTCCCGACATGGACGAGGGCGGCTACGTCCTCGACTACATCACGCCTCCCGGCACCTCGCTCGACGAGACCGATTCCATCGTCCGCAAGATGGAGGCGCGCATCGCGGCGATGCCGGAGACCGAAGCGTTCTCACGCCGCACCGGCGCGGAGATGGGTCTCTACGCCACGCAGCAGAACAAGGGCGACATTCTCGTCAAGCTGAAGCCGCGTTCCGAGCGCGACAAGTCCACCGAAGAGATCATGGACGAGTTGCGCCCCGAAGTGGAAAAGGACGCGCCGGGCGTCGAAATTGAATTCACGCAGATCCTGCAAGACATGCTGGGCGACCTGCAAGGCACGCCCGAGCCCGTCGAGGTCAAGCTCTTTGGCGACAACCTGACGACGCTCGAGAAAACGGCCGGTGAAGTCGGCGGCAAACTACAGAAGATTCCCGGTATTGTGGACTTCAAAGGTGTGCAGAAGGGAAACCCTGAGATTGTGTTTCACGTGGACCCCACGCAGGCGGGCCGCATCGGCCTAACCGTGGACCAAATCACTCAACAGGTGAAGGCGGGCCTGTTGGGCATTACCGAGACTTCGCTGCGCCAGGCCGACCGCACGATTGATATCCGCGTGCGCTTCCCGGACAGCTTTCGCTACGACTACAACGACATTGTCCAGTTTCCGGTCGTCACGCGCGGCGAAACAGGTGGTGCCGCTCGGCTCGGTCGCTTCCGTGGAAAGCGTGCTGGGTGAAAACCAACTCCTCCGCGAGAATCAGCGACTGATGGTCTCGCTGACCGCGCGCCTCGAAAATCGCGATCTGGGCAGCGCCATCGCCGACGTTCAGAAGATGATGGGCGGCGTCCAGCTCCCCACGGGCATGACCTATGAGATTGGGGGACAGTACGAAACGCAGCAGACAATCCTTCAGCCAATTGCTTGGGGTGCTGGGGCTCGCGCTCGCGGCCGTCTTCACCGTACTCGTCGTGCAGTTCCGCGCTTTTCGCCCGGCACTGATTATCCTTTCCGCCGCGCCGCTCTCGTTGGTCGGCGTCTTCGGGATGCTGGTCGCCACGGGCACGCCGCTCAACGTTTCGTCCCTGATGGGCATCATCCTGATGCTCGGGCCTGGTGGTGAAAAACGGCATCATCCTGTTCGAATATGTCGGCAAGCTCCGCGAAGAAGAACACATGCCGCTCGACGAAGCGCTGGCGACCGCCGGCCGCATCCGCGTGCGTCCGATCCTGATGACCACGCTCGCCACGCTCTTCGGCCTACTTCCGCTTGCGCTCGGCCTGGGCTCCGGCGCAGAACTGCAAAAGCCGCTGGCGCTCGCCGTGATCGGCGGCCTGTTGCTCTCAACGTTCATCACGCTGTTCGTGATGCCGGTGCTCTACTCGCTGATCGAGCGTCACGAAGCGCGCGCAACCACAGGATAGCGGCCATGCTGGTCGCTCACAGGAGACCTTGTCGGGGTAGGAGCGCTCATACGTTTCTAGCGTGTTTTAGCTGCCCGCTTTCCTTGCGGTGGCGTGCTAGTGAGTAGGCGAACGCCTTGAAGCTGACACACCAAGATGTCGCGGCCCCGCAACCTCTGCCCGCGACACCCAGCGCAATGCATGGCTCTACAATTCCGCTATTTGCCTACCACAAGAATTGTGAACGAGCCCGGTACCATCTGGCCTCGCCCGCCGCGTCCTCCCGCGGGAGGCGGTGTCGGTGGTGGAGTGAACTCCGCTGCGATCAGCACGATGTGGTTCGTTTTGCTGTCGAGCGTCAGCGTCTTGGCGCCCGTCATGGTTTGCACATTCTGTTCGACGGTGAAGCTGGTGGGGCTGTCTTCCTTGATCACGGTCAGCGTGCCATCGCGCTGGGAGCTGAACGCTTCTTGCGTCTCGGGGTTGAACACGGCGCCATCCACGCCATTGCCGATCGGCAAGGTGTCCAGAATCTTGCCGTCGTCGGAGCTGAGGATCACCATCGTTTGCGGATTGTGGCACGCCGCGAAAAGCACGTGATTCTTCACGTCGAATGCCAGCCCGCCGGGCCCGCCGCCCTTGCCGCCGAGGTCATATTGACCGGTCACCGACATGGTCTTGGCGTCCACCACGGCGATCTTGTCCTTGTCTTCCAGATCAACGTACAGATGGCCCTTACCGTCTGTGACGGCCTGCTCGGGAGCGCCGCCCAAATCAATTGTGCCAACGACCGAGCCGTCCTTCGCGTCAATCACGGTCGCGTTCGGCGCGCGGTGGCTGAAAATGTAGACGCGCTCGTTAAAGGGGTCGAATAAAATGCCGTCGGGACCGCCCTGGACATCAATGGTCTTGATCGTCTCGAGCGTTTTTGTGTCCCACATCACCACGGGCTTGCTGCTGGCGAACCCGTGATGCGACTTAGGATCCACCGCGGCGCCGCGCGCGTTCGCATTGGCGATTTCGCCCACGGGCTCGAGCGTATCCAGGTTGAAGACGGTCACACGGGCACCGGTTTGCGCGGGCCGCGGAATATACAGCCGGCGTCCGTCCGAGTCCGCATAGACATAATCAAAGCCGCCATCACCGCCAACCTTGGCCGTCTTCA
This sequence comes from uncultured Acidobacteriota bacterium, assembly GCA_963803675.1. Taxonomy (GTDB): domain Bacteria; phylum Acidobacteriota; class Terriglobia; order Acidiferrales; family UBA7541; genus DASTCZ01. The sequence continues at coordinate 18,745 of CAWDNN010000002.1, forward strand.
GCACCTTGTAAGGACCACTGTCCTGCGCCTGCGCGGCCAGTCCGCTAGCCGCCAAAATCACGATCCCGGCCACAACCACCAAACAAAATCGTCGCATGGACTTCCTCCTCATTGCATCCGCCATTGAGCACACGCGATTCACACCATGTTCGACTGAACCTTAAGCTATGCTGAATTTTCAAACTGGACTTTCTGGTTTTCGTGGAACGGGCCGCAGCTACGCCTCCAGCTAAGGCTGTAGGCCATCAAGCTGACGAGGTGCAACCTCATCTCGCTCGCGCGCGACCGCACACGGGAGAACTTATCGCGGATAGGAGCGCGCGTAGATCAGCAGCCGGAACGTGCCAGCCAGCGGCTGCGGGCGCTGCGCTCTGCCGCCTGCGGGTGGAGTCGCCGGCGCTGCGGACGGCGGCGGAAAATCAGCCGTTACCAGAAATACGTTGTCCGTCACAGGATCGAGGGCCATGGTTCGCGCGCCGCGTTCCGTGTCAATTTTCTCGACGAGCGAGAACTTGTCCGGCGAATCCTCGTGCGCTATGGTCAGCGTGCCGTCGCCGCAGGAGGCATACGCGTAACCCAAGTGCTCATCAAAGCGGTTCGCGTCCACGCCTGAACCAATTGGGACCGTGCTGACGACCTTACCGTTTGTACCGTCCACAAACGCCATCATGTTGTTGTGGCAGCCGACCACGAGCCGATCGTGCTTGGGATCGATCGCAAGACCGGAGGGCGACGAGCAGGGAGCGAGCGGCCACGTGTTCAGCACTTGCAGGGATTTGGAGTCGATCTCGGTAAGTTCGCTCTTGCTTTCAATGTTGATGAAGATGTGGCCTTTTTCATCGGAGGCCGCCGATTCGGGGCGTCCGTCGAGTTTGATGGTTCCGGCTACTTCACTCGTCTTGGCGTCAATCGCGGTTGTGTCCTCGCTGCGTCCGTTCATGGTGAAGACGCGCTTGGACGCAGGATCGTAGAGAATTCCGTCGGGGCCGGTGCCGGTAACCTTCACCTGCGCAAGCGGTTTGAGTGTGCCCAAATCGAAGACGGTGACGTCATTACTGCCGCCATTCGTCGTGAAGCCGCGATTGTATTCATTCGCAATGGCAATGCCGTGGACGCCGGACGTATTCGGGATGTCTCCCGCAATGCGCCCGTCGGACTCGACCACCATCACGTGCGAGCCGCGCGAAATGAAGACACGATGCGTCGCCGCGTCTACTTCCAGGTAATCCCAGCCGCCCTCGCCACCGAGGGTGACTTTGTTGATGAGCATGTAGCCGGACGGGCCGGCAGCTGCGGCTTTCACTCGGGTAGAGATCGCCAAGCTAAGGGCCAAAATCAAGATCGCCGAAAACGGTGGAATCAGAGAAGAGCGAGAGCGCTGCATCCTAAGACCTCCAGGGGCTGAGTAATTGAGGAACGTATACTTGATCATGCGCCGGCATTCTATACGATGAGCACAGAAGAGAAACCGTTCCTTTTGCGCCTTTTTCGTCGCAGAAGTCGCATGCGCTGCACAACGGCCCCGGGGCACCGGGCTACACTTCGGCGCCGAGGCGAAACCGGTAGCTCGGGGTGCGTCGAGCTTGGCCGGCGCGGCGATCCCGAGGCGTTTCCTCGGCGTACCGGGGATCAACGGCAGCACGTTGCAACCCGGGGTATGCTGTCTAGTGCGTCCAGCAGCCCACTTCTTGACGATTGTCTTGCGAGGATGGATGAGGAGACCGATGACGGTAATGCTGGTCTGGATAGCAATGCTGATTGCGGCGGTGGGCACTGCTACGGCGGGCCGCGCGAGGCCGACCGTGGAATCGCCGGCGCGGGCGCAGGTGGAAGAACTGATTCACGCCAGTGGCGCTGAAGTCGGACTGGCGTTTCAGATGCTCGATGGCAGCCAAGAATTATTCCTCAACGCGGACTTACCGTTTCATGCGGCGAGCACCATGAAAGTGCCCGTGATGATCGAACTCTTTGCCCAGGCGCACGCGGGCAAGCTCAGCCTTGACGATCCACTCATGATTCACAATCAGTTCAGAAGCCTGGTGGACGGCAGTCCCTATACCCTCGACGCCGGCGACGATTCCGACGCCGACATCTACAAAGCCATCGGCACCACCTGGACCTTGCGCCAGCTTTGCGAAGCCATGATCACCCGCAGCAGCAACCTTGCAACGAACCTCATCATCGAAAAAATAGGCGTGGACAACATTCGCGCGCGCGTTCACAGCCTTGACGCTGACGGGATGCAGGTGTTGCGCGGGGTCGAAGACAACAAAGCTTTCCAGAAGGGAATGAACAACACGACAACGGCCCGCGGGCTTCTGGTCCTGCTGAAGGCCATCGCGGAAAATCGCGCGGGGGATCCAGCGTCATGCGCGGAAATGCTGGCTATCCTGAAGCGGCAGACATTCAATGAAGCGATTCCCGCCGGGCTGCCGCCGGGGACGGGCGTCGCGCACAAGACCGGCGAGATCACCGGCGTTCATCACGACGCGGCCATCGTTTACGCGCGACATCCGTTCGTGCTCGTTATTCTGGTGCGGGGAATCAACGATCGCGACAAAAGCTCAGCCGTGATAGCGAATCTAACGCGCGCGGTCTATACCGCTTCGCAGCAAGGCGCAGCGACAAACTAAATTCGTGGGCAACGCTTGGAAACAAATCCGGAGGTCAGAATGACAAGACACGCCTGGTGGCGGCTCTTCGCGCTCACCTGTGGTGCACTGCTGATTGCGTGCGTCGCATCCGCACACACGCTGGAACTGAAGGATGGCCGCCTGCTCGTGGGAAAGTACGTTGGCGGCACGGCGAACACGATCAGGTTTTCGGTGAAGGGAGACGTCCAGGTCTTCCAGTTGGACCAAGTCGTCTCGCTGACGTTCACCAACGATCCTGACCAAGGCCCTGACACTCCGCCCCCTGCGCCGCAGGCTTCTGCGGACGCGCCTCCTCCCATTCCGCCGCCGGTTAGCGCTCCGCCTCCGACAGAAGCGCCGCCCCAACCAGGAGCACCGCCTCAAGCGTCGGCTTCGCCCTCACTCGTGACTCCCCCTCGGGCGGCAAATCCGGGCAGCCAGATCACCGTGCCCGCCGGAGCCTCACTGCTCGTACGCATGATTGATAGCGTGGATTCGTCGAAGAATCAGGTGGGAGACAAATTTCACGCCAGCCTCGATGCCGATCTGGTCGTCAATGGCGTCGTGGTCGCGCGGCGCGGCGCGGACATCTATGGCAGGCTGACGACAGCGGAGTCCGCCGGACACATCGAAGGCAAGTCCGAACTGCGGCTCGAGCTCACAGACATCTCGATCAACGGTCAGTTGCGGCCCATCGTGACGGGAGATTATTCGCTCGCCGGAAGCTCTCGTGGTGAAAGCTCGGCAAAGAGAATCGGGGGGGCCACCGCGGGCGGCGCCATCCTAGGGGCCATTCTCGGCGGCGGCAAGGGGGCGGCGATCGGAGCTGGAGTCGGCGCCGGTGCGGCCACAACCGTGCAGGCCACCACGCGTGGGGAGCAGGTAAAGGTCCCGAGCGAAACGCTCCTCGAGTTTCACCTGGACCGCCCGCTGACCACCGAGCCTTCGACTGCCGCGCCCCGGTAGCTTATCGTGGACGGTTGATCGAGGAGGTATCTTTTCCGCGCGTCACACTCACGCGAAGGGAAGAATCCGCTTGCGCCCGGGTGAGCGACTCCGTAAGATACCCGCGATCAACAGAGTGGGTCCAACGTGCCAAAAGAAAAACCAAAGGTAAATATCGGGCAAGTGATTCGTTCTTATCGCGGCCAGCGAGGACTCTCGCAGGGAGACATTGAGCGCCGCACCGGGCTTCTGCGCTGCTATCTCTCGCGCGTCGAAAACGGCCACACGGTGCCGTCGCTCGAGACGCTCGCAAAAATTGCCGAAGCGATGGACATGGCTTTGGCCGATTTCTTTCCGGGCGCCGAAACGCCGCGCGACCGCGAAACGCAGAAAATGTTGGGCGAGCTGTCCGAAGATGAAATCCGCTTTCTTTCCGAGATCAAGAAGTACAGCTCAACGCTCTCCGATGGCGATAAGCGCCTGGTGCTGGCCATGATTCGCAAGATGGCCACGATTGCCCCTCCGATGCCGCCTCCGCGCAAAATGGTCGCGCGCCGCCCGTCGCTTTAGCAGACCGCTGGAAAAGCCGCTCTTTGTCGCCTCTTGCAGCTTGGGTAGGCACACCGGTTTAGGTCAAACGAAATTCGGCCCACCCTAACACGCAGACTTTCACGATGAAGTTTCGGGAGCGCTATCAGGCTTCCGCTTCGGCGGGTGCGGTTGCTTGCGGCCGCAGTAGGCTGCCTGCCGTTTCCGCAAGCGTGATCCCCAGCTGTCCCCAGAGGCGGGCTTTCAAGGTGCGATAGCTTTGCGAGCCGGCGAAAACGTCGGCGAGCATCTGGCGGAAAGTGGCGCTGTGGCGGGCAAAGGCAATCATGCGCGACGTCACGGTCCCGCCCAAGAACTTGCCGTGATAGAAGAATTGCGAAAGCTTCGCAGCGTGCTCCAATTCGTGGCGGAAGGCCGCAGCCACCCGCGCCGGATACTCTTCGGGTGCCCCTGCAATTAGCGCGTCGGCCAGGATATCTCCTGAGCGCATTGCGTAATAGATTCCCTCACCGGTGACGGGATCAACCCAAGCGGCAGCGTCCCCCACTAGGGCCCAATTCGGGCCGACGACCCGGCGCCGGCATAGCGTTTCGCGTCTTGGCGACGGAAGCACGTGGCTATAGATCTGGGCGCCGTGCATGTTCAGGCGCTCATCTTTGACGAAGGCGTCGAGCAATCCCCGCAGCTCGCGCGAGCTGTGCTTGTGCATGCTGGCGCAGATTCCGACAGAGAGATGACCGAGCCGCGGAAACGACCAAAGATACCCTTCGAGCCCTCGCACGAATTTCACTTTGAGGAGATCCTCTTCGGCGGGAATGTAGTAGCCGAGCGTCAGCTCGAGATCTTCGGGCAGCAGATTCTGAGCACAGGGCAACAAGGCGTTTCTCGCGCCCGAGGCGATCACGACGAAATCGGCCTCGCGCCAGCCCCCCGCGGCTTCGAGCCGCGCCCGGGGGTTGTCTGTTTCAAGCCGCGTCACCCTCGCGTGAACGATCTTGCATCCGGCAGCGGCTGCACGATCAAGTAGCAATCCGTTCAGGACGGTGCGCGCAAAAATCACGATCGGCGAATCCAGCCGAAAGCGCGCGCGGCCCCCGTCAGAGGCAATCAACTCGACTTCGCTGACCGGTTTCCTGGGCTGTTTGCCGGAAAGGAGAAAAGGGAAGGCCGCGAGTGCTTTCTGCGTAAGACCGCCCCCGCAGGGCTTTTCCCACGCGAGGTGTTCGTCGTAAAGCGTAGTTGGAAAACCGGAGCGTGCGAGACGCTCGGCACAGATCGAACCGGCGGGACCTCCGCCAATGATGGCGACTTCTTGGACCTGGGCCATGTGACGCGCTTCAACGCGCGAACGCTAACGGAGCGGAAAAACCGTAGCGAGAAACCACGCCGCGAGTATAGCATCAAACGTAGCCGCAGCTGCCGCCGAGCCGGTCCGGCGGCGTAAAGCGTCACCCCCCAGCCGCTGCGCCACCGAAAGAATCAGAAGGGCAGGCGCAATCAGCAGCGGGAGGAATTCACCGCTTCCGAAACCGTAGTACCCCAGCGCCAGCGCAAAAAAAAGCTCCAGTCGCAAACCGAGAAAAATACCCCAGCGGCGAGGTCTATTGGAGACGCGCAGCGGCCCGAGCGCTAATTCTTCGGCGACGAAATAAGGCCAACAGGCCAAGGCCAGCGGCACGAAACGCCACCAGCGTGGCGCGTTCGGCCACAAGTCGAAGACCTGCCAATTCAATGCGGCACCCACGGCCATCGCGGCCACGAGGCCGAACACAATCGCCGCAAGCACCGCCCTGCTCTGGATTCCGGCGTCAGCTCGCATCGCGCGCGGTAGCAGCGCCAGCAGCAGAAGCCCCGCGAAAACAACGAATGACGCCAGGTAGTCCGCCGCATAGAGGCGCAGCGCATGCAGAGGAACGCCAAGCATCAGGATTCCCGCGGCGACAACCGCAGCTACTCCACCGCGTAGCAGGATGGCGGCTGGACCCAGTCCAGATGGAACGCCAGCGCGCACTTTAGAAGGCTCCGCGCCGTCGGAACCGGCACTGGGCGCAGCGCGACACAGCCAGCACGTCAGGCTCACCGCAGCGGGAAAGACCAGCAGCAGTCCGGCCAGCGCGATCACGCAACCCAGCAGCCGCAGCCCTTCTAATTTCGCCATCGTGCCACGCTGTGGAATGCCTAGCGAGCGCGCGGCCCAGTCGGCGGCCGCAGACGTTGAGCGCGAATCCACAAGCACGCTGCTGTGCATGGCCAGCGGAATCCGCAGGAATTCCACCGCGCGCTGCTGGCGAAAATCTTCCGGGGACGCGCGCGCGCCGCCGGCGGCGTTGAGAAGCTCGTGCGCCGCCTTTACAAGCTGCGGAGGATCGAATTGCGCGCTGATGATCAGCAGGTTGGGCGGCATGTGGCGCGGCAAGACGAGCGGAGCGGGGGAGATGGCGACGGTTCCCGCCGCCTCAGGAAAAAGGTCGGCCAGGCGAACGGCAATGGCTCCCCCGAGCGAGTGACCCACGAAGACCGTGCGATTGAGCTGGATTTGGCCCGAGCGCGCCAGTGACCCGACGGCTTCGGCCGCGCATCGTTCGGCATCGCCGAAAGAAAAGTGGCCAGTGCTGTCGCCCTCACCGGGCGAATCAAGCAAGTACACACGCATGCCAACTTCCGCCAACCGCTGTCCGACCGAATACATCACGCGGCGATTCGCCGAAAGCCCGTGTATCACGATCGCGTAGTACCTAAGAGAAGCTCCTTCGGGAATCCATGTGATCGGCCGGTCCATGACCGATGCGGGAGTGTGGCACCCGTCGTTCAGCACGAGGCTTCGCACCGGCAGGCGGTTCTTGCGGATGAGCGTGCCGCCGGCGAGCATCAGCACGCCGCCGAGAATCGCTAAAGTCCATTCAGCGCGACGCGCCATTGAGCTTCCTCCACATGTTAAGATGAAGCCTACGCTCGGTGTGCATTCGACGCTCGCGTGAACCGTTGATGGGGACCGTAGTCCGACAGGACGAATTGATTCTGCAAGCGGCCGCGCGCAAACGCAACGGCGAACGCGTGGTGTTCACCAACGGCTGTTTCGATCTTCTTCATCCCGGCCATATTCGATGCTTGGAAGCGGCAAGATCGCTAGGCGATCTGCTGATTGTCGCGGTGAATAGCGACACGAGCGTTCGCGGAAACAAAGGACCGGCGCGGCCGGTAGTGCCAGAATCGGAACGCGCCGAGCTTCTGGCGGCGCTGGCGTGCGTGGATTACGTTACGATTTTCGCCGAGCCGACACCGCGGGAATTGATCGCAAAGATCGCACCCCATATTCTGGTGAAGGGTGGCGATTGGGGAAGCGACCGGGTGGTCGGCCGTGAGGAAGTGGAAGCCGCGGGGGGCCGCGTGGTTCAGATTCCGGTGGTCTCTGGATTCTCGACAACCGCGCTCATTCAAAAAGCCCGCGGAGCAACTCGCACCAGGTAGTTTCGTGAGCGCGTTTTATGGGCCTAGCTTCGTTGACTAGATGATTCTTTCGTCCGTGGATGAACTGCTTTCCCGCGTACTCCGGCTCGATGCCGTGGACGCCACGCTCGACGATTTGCGTCGCGGCGCGGGAGAGGCACGTCTGGGTGGCCTCACCGATGCCGCGAAGACCATCGTGGCCGCGCAGATGGTGGCCGCGCTCCGCAGACCGGCCATCCTGATCGTCGAATCGGAAACGCGGGCGGAAACGCTGATCGAGCCGATTCGGTATTTCCTGCGGGCTTCCGGAAACGCATCGGCGCAGGTGATGGAGTTGCCTGCGATTGACCCTGGCTCGCATCTTCCGGCGCACCCGGAAATCCTTGAATCCCGCGCGCTAGCCCTGTGGCATTTCGTCAATGGTGAAACGGCACTGCTCGTGGCGCCGGTTTCCGCGGCCCTCGGCCGGTATCGCCATCCCGCGGCTTACGCCGAGTTGGCGCGCAGCCTGCATCGGGACATGGCATTGCCACTAGCTACGCTGGTCGAGCACCTCGAAGCAACTGGCTATGCACGCGGCGAAATGGTTGAGATGCCGGGGCAGTACGCGCAGCGCGGCGGCATCATTGACGTGTTTCCAGCCGAGGCTGCACGACCTATCCGCATTGAGCTTCTCGGCGATGCGGTCGAGTCGCTGCGCGAGTTCGATCCTGATACGCAGCGTTCGGTTCGGCCCGTCGAGCGCGCGGTGATCCCGCCGCTGCTGGAAACGTTCCGTTTTGCGCCGGGCGCAAACGGCCACGATGGCGCGTCTCCTCGTTTCGAGCTCGGCACGCTGTTTGATCTCGCGGACCGGCCTCTCGTGATCCTCGATGAGCCCACCGTTTTGGAAGAAGCCACCGCAAAGTTGCGCGCTCGGCTCACGGATTCGAGCCATGCGGGCAGCGAGCCCGATGGCGGCGAAGACCAAGAGGCCGGAATCCACGGCCGCGGTCTCTTAAGCGACCAAGCGTGGAAGTCCGCTCTCGCCACGCAGCAAAGGCTCATCCTTGAACAGCTTACGCTCCAAGGCTCCGATGATTTCACTCCGCGCAGCATCCGAACCCAACCCACCCAGAAATATCACGGCAATGTGCAGGCGTTCATGGCGGAAGCGCGCGGGCGCGTCTCGAGCGGCGAGCAAGTCGTAATTTCCGCGGCGACGCTCGGCGAACTCGAGCGGTTTGCCGATCTCTGCCACGAATACGAAATGGCTTACCGTCTGGCGGAAGTGGACGAGAGCACAGCCGGCGCGCGCCTTGCCGAGGATTCCACGGCGGGAACGGTTGCCGGCACTGGTACTCGCGCGCACGCCGCTCGAAGAAGGCGTCGCATTCCCCGAGTGCCGGCTGACGATTTACGGCACAGCCGATGTTTTTGACGTTCGGCCCGCTGCGCCCGCAAAACTGCGCGCGAAGACGGGTTCGTTCTTCGGCGATTTCGCCGAGTTGAAGCCCGGCGACTACGTGGTTCACGTGGATCATGGCATCGGGCAGTTTGACGGCTTGCGCCAGCTCGAAAGCGAAGGGCGCGCAAGGCGAATTCATGTTGCTGCGATTATGCCGGACGACGCGAAGCTCTACGTGCCTCTGGCGCGCATGGACCTGGTGCAGAGCTATCGCGCGGTCGAGGGCGTCGAACCGCAACTCGATAAACTCGGCGGAACGGGCTGGGCGACGCGAAGGCGCGCGTCAAGAAATCGCTCGCCGAGATGGCCGACCAGCTTCTGCGCCTCTACGCCGAACGCAAAGCTGACGGGGGCGCACGCGTTCCCGGCCGATACGCCATGGCAAAAAGAATTCGAAGACGCGTTTGAATTTGACGAGACGCGCGACCAGGCCAGCGCGATCACGGACGTCAAGCGCGACATGGAGCGCGCCGTCCCGATGGACCGCCTGCTGTGCGGCGACGTCGGCTACGGTAAGACTGAAGTCGCCATGCGCGCCGCGTTCAAGGCCGTCGGCGACAGCCGCCAGGTGGCCGTGCTCGCGCCTACGACCGTGCTTGTTTTCCAACACTACGAAACATTCCGCCGCCGCTTCGCCGCGTTTCCGGTGCGCATCGAAATGCTCAGCCGCTTCCGCACGGCGCAGCAACAGAAGGCATCACTGGCCGCCCTGCAATCTGGGCAAGTGGACATCGTCATTGGCACGCATCGACTGCTCTCCAAGGATGTGAAGTTTCACGATCTTGGTCTCCTGATCGTGGACGAGGAGCAGCGCTTCGGCGTGGCGCACAAGGAGCGGCATCAAGGAGTTGCGCAAGGATGTTCACGTGCTCACCATGTCCGCGACGCCGGTGCCCCGCACGCTGCACATGTCCCTGGCGGGAATTCGCGACCTGAGCGTGATCGAAACCCCGCCCAAGGACCGCCTGGCGATTCAAACGGTTGTCGCATCGTTTGACGAGAATCTGATCCGCCGCGCGATTCAGGAAGAACTCGATCGCAAGGGCCAGGTGTTTTTCATCCATAATCGCGTGGAATCCATCGCCTCGGTGGCCGCGCTCATCCAGAAACTGGCACCGAAGGCGCGCGTCGTGGTAGGACATGGGCAGATGCCGGAAAACGAGCTTGAGGCGGTAATGCTGAAGTTCGTCCGCGATGAAGCGGACGTGCTCGTCTCCACCACCATCGTGGAAAACGGGCTGGATATTCCCCGCGCCAACACGATCATCATCAATCGCGCCGACCGCTTCGGCCTGAGTGAGCTCTACCAGTTGCGCGGCCGCGTGGGCCGTTCCAACCAGCGCGCCTACGCTTACTTGCTCGTCGCGCCCGGCGCTTCGCTTACCCCCATCGCGCGGCGCAGACTAGCCGCGCTAAAGGAATTCAGCGATCTCGGGCGCCGGGTTCCGCATTGCCGCCCTCGATCTCGAGTTGCGCGGCGCGGGCAATTTGCTGGGACGCCAACAACATGGACACATCAACGCGGTTGGCTTTGACCTCTATACGAAGATGCTCGAGCACGCGGTTGCCGAGATCAAGGGCGAGGCCGCGCCCACCGAATTGCGCGCCACGATCAACCTTGGCGTTGATCTGCGCATCCCACCGGTATACATCCCCAGCGAGAACCTGCGCCTGCGAACGTACAAGCGCATCGCGGAGATCAGCGCGGAGTCGCAGCGCGAGGAAGTGCTCAAAGAGCTGGAGGATCGTTTTGGCCCGCCGCCCCCAGCCATTCAGAATCTGCTCGACTACGCGCTCTTGAAGGCGCAGGCGGAAAAAATGGCGGTCGCCGCGATCGAACGGCGGGGTGCGCAGGTGAGCGTGAAGTTTCATCCGCAAACTTCGGTGAAGCCGGAGCGGGTTGTGAGCTTGTTGCGGTCCCGGCGGGGACTAAGGCTCGATCCTTCAGGAATTCTTTGGATCGCTGTCGAACGGGGAAAGGAACCATTGGCGCGAGCCATCACGAACATATTGCTACAACTACAAATGTAGAGATACAATGGAAGCTCTTGGGGGATCCACTATGAAAATCCGTTGGCTGATGCTGGGCGTGGCCGTGGTGTGTGCGAGCGCCACCGCTCAAACTCAGAACCCGCCGCAGGCGCAAGGAACCGGAGCGCCGCCCGCGCAGGCTCCCGCGAAAAATACTGCGCCCGGCCAGGCGTCCGCGAAGCCCGCGGCTCCCGCCTCGGCCGCGCCTGTTCAGGGCACCGTAGTGGAAGATATCGTTGCGCGCGTGAACGACGACATCATCACCACCGTTGATTATCAGGAAGCGTTGGCCAGTTCGCCCCAGGAAGCGCAGGAGGACTGCCCGGGTTGCTCGCCGGATCAGCTTAAGGCCAAAACGGAAGAGGTCCGGCGAAATATCCTTCGCGACCTGATTGACCAGGCTCTTCTCGTGCAGCGAGCGAAAGATCTCGGCATCACCGTGGAAACCGACGTGGTGAAAGAGCTCGACCAGATCCGCCAGCAAAACAAGCTGCCTGACCTCGAAGCGCTCGAAAAGGAAGTCGGGGCGCAGGGCCTCAACTACGACGATTTCAAGAACCGTATCCGGGACCACATGCTGGTGCAGGAAGTGGTGCGGCGTGAAGTACAGTCCAAGATCAACCTGGACCATGCGGAAGTCCAGAAATACTACGACACGCACAAGCCTGAGTTCGAGACTCCAGAGATGGTTTATGTGCGTGAGATATTCGTCAGCACCAAAGACAAGCCGGAAGCCGACCTTCCCAAGCTGAAACAGAAGGCGGAGGAATTGCGCCAGCGCGTGCTCGTCAACGGCGATGACTTCGGCGAATTGGCCAAGCACTTCTCGGACAGCGTAACAGCGAAGCAAGGTGGCGAATTGGGATCGGTCCGGCCGGGGCAGTTCGACAAGGCATACGATGTGGTCTTCAAGCTCAACAAGAATGAGATGACGCCCGTCATTCCCACACCGGGTGGTTTCGAGATTCTACAGGTCCAGGAGCACTATGAGGCGGGTCTGCAGCCCCTGGACAAAGTCCAAGGCCAGATTGAAAACCGGCTTACTGCGCAAATGATGGAACCCAGGGTGCGCGCCTACCTGGCCACGCTCCGGCAAGATAGCTACGTGATCTATCATCCGGGTTACGTGGATACGGCCGCCGTCGCCAACAGCACGCCGATCGTTGAAGAAGGAGCGCCCGAGCCCGCGAAGAAAGACCAACAAACCCCCTCCACACAAAAGAAGAAGAAATTTCTGGGAATATTCTGAGGCTCGCGCCTACCCAAAATGAAAACAGCCTACGTCGCTGATCTTGCGCCCGAACAGGTTGTGACGTCGTTCTTCGTTGTCCACGAAAAAGAGGTCCGGGCCACACGGGAAGGGCGGCACTATCTGCGCCTGGAACTTGGCGATCGTACCGGCACGGTCGAAGCGCGCATGTGGACAGGTTTCGAGGACGCCGTCGCCGGCTTTTCGCGCGACGACTTTGTGAAGGTGCAGGCGCGGGTCGAGATTTACAGAAACCGCCCGCAGCTCATGGTAGACCGCGTCCGCCGCGCCGAGCTAAACGAGGTCGATTTCGCCGATTTCTTTCCCCACACCAGCGCCAATGTGGACGAGCTGTGGGCGCGCCTTTGCGCCCATGCGGAGGGCGTGCGCAATCCGTGGCTGCATCAACTGCTCACTGCGGTCCTGGACGACGCCGAAATCAGCGCTCGCTATCGCCGCGCGCCTGCCGCAAAGACGATGCACCATGCCTATCTCGGCGGCTTGCTCGAACACGTCGTGAGCCTGTGCGATCTGTGCCGGGCCGTCGCCGGACACTACCCCGAGGCGGACGTCGATCTGCTGATTACGGGCGCGGCACTGCACGACGTTGCGAAGATTTACGAGCTGACTTACGACCGTGGTTTGGGCTATAGCAATGAAGGCCAGCTTCTGGGACACATCGTCATGGCCGTCGAGATGGTTGGCAAGAAGGCGGACGCTATTCCAGGATTTCCGCCCGAACTCGCGACGCTGGTGAAGCACATGATCCTGAGCCACCATGGCGAATATGAGTTTGGCTCCCCCAAATTGCCGATGTTTCGCGAGGCGTTGATGCTCCATTACCTGGACGACCTCGACTCCAAAATGGGCGCGATTCGCAGCGTGCTCGGCTCAGAGCGCGGCGAACAGGAATGGACGGACCGCAGCGGCGCGTTGGACCGGCGTTTGCTACGTGTCGAGCGATACGTGAACGTGGCAACGCCCGCAGAGACAGTTGTCGTGGCCGAAACGGTCGAGCAGCTTTCGCTAATCCCCACGGCGGCGCCAAACGATCCGAATTCCGGTGCGGTCAAGCACCGCGGCAACGCGGCAGATCCGGCAGGCAATTCCGGCCAGTCCGGCGCGCCTGCGTCCGGACCTGCCAGGCGGAGCGCATAGTGGCGTCACCTGTTCACGCCCCCCAGAGCAGCACCGCCAAGCGGCGGCGATCCGTTCTTGACCTCGCGCCCCTCGAGCTGGATTGCATGAATGCTCTTTGGCCGATGGGCGAAGCAACGGTGCGCGGTGTTCAGCAGGCACTCGTGGCAAAGCGCCCGCGCGCCTACACGACGATCATGACGATTCTCGACCGGCTGGCGCACAAGGGCGTGGTCGTGCGGCGCAAAGTGGGCCGTGCGTACCTTTACAGTGCGAACCTGAGCCCGCACCATGCGAGGGAGACTGCGGTCGAGCAACTCGTCGCGGGCTTTTTCGGGGGCTCGCGTGAGGAGCTGGCCCGCCACCTAGGTCATCTGCCGGCGAAGACCATGCACCCGGCGGTCCCAGGTCACCCGGAAGAGACTTCGTCGTCGCCGGACGCGCCAGCGGTGAAAACACCTGGCGAGTACCGTGGAAGTTTGCCGGTCGCGAGTGACGCTGAGGAACCTGCTCCTGCCACCCGCACAAAGGGAGCTGCGCAGTGATTCCGGCCGGCTACAACGTAAGGGACTCCGTGATCCGGCCGGCCACGGTTTTGGCTCCGATGGCGGGTGTCACGGACACGATCTTCCGCCGCGTGATTCGTGGCTTGGGCGGCTGCGGACTGATCATGACGGAGTTCACCAGCGCCGAAGGGCTTTCCCGGCAAATCTCGCGAACGCTGCGATATCTCTATTTCCACGAAGATGAGCATCCCATCTCCGCTCAGCTTTTTGGCGCGGATGCGAAGGTCATGGCTTCGGCCGCAGCCCTCAGCGAAGAACTGGGCTTCGACTTCGTGGATATCAATCTCGGGTGCCCGGCGAAGAAGGTCGTCAAGTGCGGCGGCTCCGGGCTGCTGCGCGATCTGGAAAACCTCGAACAGATATTCAAGGCTGTTCGCGCCGCGATTCGAATCCCGCTCACGATCAAAATTCGTGCCGGTTGGGACGAGAGCAGTATCGTCGCCGTGGATGTTGCCCGCATGGCCGAACAATGTGGCGTCGAAGCCATCGCCGTTCATCCGCGCACGCGCATGCAAGGCTACGCAGGCTGCGCTGATTGGAACATTATTCGCGCAGTGCGTGAAGCCGTGAAGATGCCGGTGATTGGCAATGGCGACGTCCAGCGCCCCGAAGATGCTGAGCGCATGGTGCGCGAGACGGGCTGCAGCGCCGTGATGATCGGACGCGCCGCCGCTACGAACCCTTGGATTTTCCGGCAGATCGAGGAGTATGCGGCCACCGGCCGCTACAGCGAACCATCGGAGCTTGACCGCTATCGCCTGCTCGCCGGCTATTTCCGCGACCTAATTGCCGCGGAGATCCCCGATACCATCGGCAAGATGAAGCAGTTCGCCAGTTCGTTTACGCATGGCGTAAGAAACGGCAGCGAGCTGCGCCGGCAGGTCCACACGGCGCAGACCCCCTCGCAAGTGTTGCAGCGCGTTGAGGATTTCTTCGGCCCGCTCGTCGCCTCGCTTGGAACGAGCGAACGCGACCAACCGAAATCCGTCGCTTGATGTGTTGTCATGGGGGTGGCCGTCACGCGGCGCATTGATTAAGCCGCATTTTTCACTAAAACCGCTAGCGCAGCGAGGAGCCAGCGCGTATTTCTCACTCCGAACTCGGGATGCGCCGCTGTGGTGTGCCGGGCGAATGCAGCACAGGATGCGACGCGCAATGTGCGGGCGCGACCCTGAGCTCTTTCACGATTCCATTATCGCTAACAAATTCGGCCTATTCGCGATCGGCCAAGAGCCGCTTATACGCTTCTCGGCGTCCGATGCCAAACTCCCGCGCGGCTTGCTTCAGCGCGGCTTTCCGTTCGAGGCTCTGCTCGCGCATGATTTCGCTAACGCGCTTGGCCAATGTCGTCTTGGCGGGCAGCGCAGGCGTCTCGACGGCCGCGTTTTGGTCTGGGGGGCCGATCAGTAAAGTGATTTCGCCCCGCGCTGGATGCTCGCGAACGCGGGCAGCGAGTTCCGGCAGCGTGCCACGCAGAAATTCCTCGTGCATCTTCGTCAACTCTCGCGCGATGGTCGCCGGTCTGGGACCAAGTATCTCTGCGGCATCCGCAAGCGTCGCAGCAAGCCTGTGCGGCGCTTCGTAGAGGACAAGCGTAATCGCCAGCGCGGTCTGTGAGACCATCTCAGCCAACTCCTTCAATGCGCGCCTTCGTTCACCGGTCCGCGCCGGGAGAAAGCCCGCAAAGAGAAACATCTCCGCCGGCATCCCCGAAGCCGCCAGTGCCGTGATCACGGCCGACGGGCCGGGCACCGGAATCACGGTGACGCCTCGGCTGACGCAAAGCGCAACCAACCTGTGCCCCGGATCGGAGATCATCGGCGTCCCTGCATCGCTGACCAGTGCAATGCGAGCGCCCTGCTCGATCTCTGCCGCCAGTTCCGCTGCGCGGGTGGTCTCGTTGTGCTCGTGATAGCTCACCACACGATTCTTGATTTCGTAGTGGGAGAGCAGCTTTTGCGTGTGCCGCGTGTCTTCGCACGCGATCACGTCGGCCTCCTTGAGCACGCGGAGCGCTCGAAGCGTAATGTCTTCCAGGTTGCCGATGGGGGTGGAAACGAGGTAGAGCTCGCCTTGCTGGCGGCCCGGTTTGGCGTTGTCGGGCATGCGTTTCGCCGCCAGTCTAGCACGCACGCTGGCGTGCGGGCGCTACGCCGCTCGGGGCATGCTAGAATCTGCGCTACACTAATACTGTGAGGAAATAGGCGTGCCCCTTTACGAATACGAGTGCAAGAAGTGCCACCACCGCTTCGAGCTGATCGAGAAATCAAGCGCTCCTGAAACGCACAAGTGTCCCAAGTGCGGCGGCAAAGGGGAGCGGCAAGCTGCAGCGCCCGCGATCCAATTCAAGGGCTCGGGATGGTACGTCACCGATTACGCCGGCAAGAATTCCTCGGCCCAATCCTCCGACGGCGAAAAGAGCGAGAAGAGCGAAAAAGCCGAAAAGTCAGAGAAGTCCGAAAGCGCAGACAAGGCAGGGAAGACAGAGAAGAAGGAATCCAAGGCCGAGAAAACACCAGCCAAGGGAAGTAAGAAGGATTGATTGCGAGTAAGTTGCTAGCCCGATAGCAACAAAGTGTAATCAAGGGGCATTTTATGCCCCTTGTTCTGAATTTCCCCGCCGAATCGGTAGGTAGTCGTTACAACTTAAGCGATTTTAGGTAGTTGCGGA
Source organism: uncultured Acidobacteriota bacterium (assembly GCA_963803675.1). GTDB lineage: Bacteria > Acidobacteriota > Terriglobia > Acidiferrales > UBA7541 > DASTCZ01. The sequence continues at coordinate 35,420 of CAWDNN010000002.1, forward strand.
AAGATTCTCCGAGGACAGGGTTCTCGAGTGCAATTTCAACAGTTGCCTTCAGGAAGCCCAACTTGTCGCCCGCATCGTAGGTCTTGCCCTCGCAGATATACGCCCACAGACCGCGCTTCTTCGTCAGCGCGCGTAGAGCATCGGTAAGCTGAATTTCGCCGCCGCGTCCTGGCTTGGTTTTCTCGAGATAGTCGAAAATCTCCGGCGGCAGCACATACCGGCCAGTGACTGCGAGATTCGAAGGCGCTTCGGACGGCTTGGGCTTCTCCACAAGGTCGCGAATGGCGAGGAGACGGTCACCCCAGCGCGACTCGCGGCTCGGCTTGGCATCCGCGATGCCATATAGCTGCGTTTGTTCGTGCGGCACCTCTTCCACAGCGATGGCCCCAATGCCGGTGGCTTCGAATACGTCGATGAGCTGCCGCGTGGCAGGCCGTTTGCCGGGCATGATCACGTCTCCAAGCAGCACGGCGAAGGGCTCGTCGCCCACCAGCTCGCGCGTGACGAGCACGGCATGGCCCAACCCCAGCGGCTGTTTCTGACGCGTATAACTGATTTGCGCCATCTCGCCGATATTGCGCACCAGCGCGGCTTCTTCTTTCTTGCCCTTTGAGGTAAGGAATCGCTCGAGGTCGTCCGAACTGTCGAAGTGATCCTCAATCGAGTTCTTACCCTTTCCGTTAACGATAATGATGTGCTCGATGCCGGAAGCGACGCATTCCTCCACCGCATACTGAATCAGCGGCTTATCAACCACCGGCAGCATCTCTTTGGGCTGTGCCTTGGTCGCGGGCAGAAAGCGAGTGCCGAGTCCCGCGGCAGGGATCACGGCTTTTCGCACCCGGGCATGAGTCGGCATTCGAACAGACCTCCGCGGAGGTTCAGGCTTAAAACTCGATCTCAACTTCGCTTGGACGAACGATCCGAGTGCGTATGCTAGCATATAGATTCCGGAAAACCGGAGACGGCGCGGTTTTTCTGCGCATTCACGAAAAATGACTGTACGAATCCTGGGCATTGAATCCTCATGCGACGAAACCGCGGCTGCGGTTGTTTCCGATGGCCGCGAAATCCTATCGAGCGTTGTCGCGTCGCAAGTGGATATCCACCGCAAGTACGGTGGCGTCGTGCCCGAGTTGGCCTCGCGCGAGCATTTGCGCCAAATCGTTCCGGTGGTGCGCGAAGCGCTCGAGCGCGCAGGGCTGAAGTTCGCTGACCTGGACGCCATCGGCGTTACGCAAGGGCCGGGTCTGATCGGGTCGCTGCTGGTTGGCGTCACCTACGCCAAGGCGCTCGCTTTGGCCCTGGGCAAGCCCCTCGTGCCCGTGAACCATTTGGAAGGGCACATCCACGCGGTCCTGCTCGAAGCGTGCAAGTCCAATCGCCAACCGAGGCTGCCGGCAGTTTGCCTGGTCGTTTCCGGTGGGCACACCCTGCTTTATGAAGTTACCTCTGCGGAGACCGGATCGGGCGCCGACCTTCGCTATCGCAGATTGGGCGGCACGCGTGACGACGCGGCAGGTGAAGCCTACGACAAAGTCGCCATTCTTCTAGGGCTTGGCTATCCGGGCGGCCCGGTGATTGATAGTTTGTCCGACCCTGCGCAGGCCATCGGCGGCGCCACTGGCAACCCGCAAGCGATTCGCTTCAGCCCAACCAAGATGAAGGGCAACCACCTCGATTTCAGCTTCAGCGGGATCAAGACCGCAGTTCTGTACCATATCCGCGCACATCCCGAACTGAAGCCAGAAATCGAGGCCCGGCGCGCCGCATTGGCGGCCGGCACGCGCAAAGCCGCCCAGCTTCGGCCGCTCTGCAGCCAGCAAACGCTCGATCTGGTGGCCAGCTTTCAGCGCACAGTGGTGGGGGAGCTGACAGGCCGCACGCTGGCCGCCGCCGAGGAGTTCAAGCTCGACACCATCCTCGTTTCCGGCGGCGTGGCTGCCAATCGGGAGCTTCGGGAAACCTTCGCATCCGAAGCCAAGCGCAGAGGCCTGGACGTGTTCTTTCCGAGCAGGGAACTGAGCACGGACAACGCGGCGATGATCGCTGCGGCAGCCTTTGCCCTCTATTCGAAGGGAGCGGGCGCCGGTACCGAGCTCAACGCCTTCCCGAACCTGCCCCTGGGCGTAAGTACCTGATATGAAGCAAAAAAGGCCCGCAACCGCGTGCACTGAGCCTCCGTGCGGGGGGTTGCGAGCCTTGAATGGAAATTTCGAATTGAGATGCTACGCTTCGACGACTTCGGCTGTCACCGGCATTTCCAAATGAGCCTTGGCAAGGGATTTCACGAGCGCGCCTTCAATGTTTTCGGAAGAGGTGTTGCGCGCGGTGGCCAATTCGCTTACGAGCAAGTACTTGGCGCGTTCAAGCATTTTCTTTTCGCGGAAGGAAAGCGGCTTAGTACGGCTCAGGGCCACCAAACTCTTCAGCACTGCAGCGACTTCGATCAACGATCCCGTTCGCATGCGTTCGGAGTTTTCCTTGAAGCGATGCTTCCAATCCGGATGGGAGCTGAACTTGCCCCGCTCCAGAAACTGGAGAACCTTTGTGGTTTCGGCGTTGCGGATGACGGAACGAAGCCCGACTGCGATTGCGTTCGTCTCGGGAACCATCACTTTCAGACCACTCGAAACAATGCGGAGCATGTAGTACTGTTCGGTACGGCCATTTAGCATCCCATAATGAATCTGTTCTATTACTCCAACTCCGTGATTCGGATAGACTACCTTGTCGCCAATCTTATAGTCCATGCCGGCCCCCTTGAGGATGTATACATTGTAAATGGTATGGGAATGCGGAGTCAAGATATTCCTATCAAAATGAAGGAGTTAAGCTGAATTTTGTTTTGGGATTGGCACTTCAATTGCTCACGTTCGTGCCGACTCGAATAGCGTCATTTTCGGCTACAATTCTGCGCGGTGCGAATCCTTTCGATTGACACAAGCACGCGGTCAGGTGGCGTCGCGGTTCTCGAAGATGGCTCCGTCATGGATCACATCTTTGAACGCTCCGACGAAGCATACTCCTCTAGGCTGTTCCGTAGTTTGGACTTGCTGTTCTCGCGTCTAGGCCTAAGCGCGAAGGATTTCGATTTGTACGCGGTTGCAGCAGGTCCGGGCTCATTCACAGGTCTGCGTGTTGGTTTGACGGCGGTGAAGGCCTGGGCCGAGCTCTATGGCAAGCCAATCGCCGCCGTCAGCGGACTCAAAGCGATCGCCGCGCAATCTACCGCTTTATCAGGCTGCATTGCCGTGGCGATGGATGCGCGCCGAGGCCAGGTCTTCGGAGCACTGTACCGAGCCGGAGATGCTACCGGCAGGCTCGAACTGGTGGGTGAGGAAATACTGGCGTCCGCCTCCGAGTTTGCGGCCGAAACGGTGGCTGTCGCCCGTAGCGAGTCCATTGCGTTCATTACCCCAACTCCGGAGCTATTACTGCCCACGGTCGTTGCCGCCGGTCTGCGTCCGGCCCGAGTCGAGCGGGCCTCGGACGACCTGGCGCCTTGGATTGGCAAGATCGGCCTCCGGCAATTCGAACGCGGTGAGACGGTCGACGCATTGTCCCTCGACGCAAACTACATTCGGCGCTGCGACGCCGAGGTCTATTGGAAGCAGTCCAAGTGAGGTCGGTCTCCATGGATGGAAATCTCACAATGCGGCCGATGCGTCCCGAGGATGCCACCGCCATCGCAGCAGTGGATGCAGCCTGCATTGGATCGGCGCACTGGCCCGCAGCCGCATATACCATCGAAGGAGCTTCCTTACTGCGAAGTTGGGTCGCCCAATTCACGGGGCGCGCCACACAAGACAATGCGATCGCCGGTTTCATCGCGGTGCGGTGCGTCGCGGACGAAATAGAAATCCTGAACCTGGCGGTTGCGCCGGAATCGCGGCGGCGGGGAATCGCGGCGCAGCTTTTCGAAGAGGCCCTGCAATACGCGCGGTTGCACGGAGTGCGGCGCGTGTACCTCGAAGTGAGAGAAACAAACGCAAGCGCCCTGGCCTTCTACGCGGCCAGAGGTCTCGAGCCGACTGGGCGCCGAACTCGCTATTACACCAACCCCGTCGAAGATGCGCTGGTGCTCTCGCTCGCGTTGGCCGGTTCTGCGTCAGGTTAACGGCAGTTTTCTCTAATGTATTTTTACCGTGAAATCCTCTTGGCGGAGACGTTGCGCTGTGCTAGGTTTGGCCCGTTATGTGAACGCTTCTCCACTCAAAGGAGTCCACCAATGTCCACTCCAGGGGATATTCGTGAAGAGCTTCTGGCCAGCAATCCGGAGTTCCAGAGGCTCGCGCAGGAGCACTCCCGTTACGAAGCTCAACTCGAACAGCTTACCCGGTCCGCCTTCCTGAATGCCGAAGACCTGATCCAAGAAATCCAACTCAAAAAACTCAAGCTCCGGGCAAAAGACCGGATGGAATGCATTCTCGCCGAAGCCACTGCTAGGCGCGATTCGAGACGCAGCGTCATGGCCGCCGTGTCGCGGTAGAAAGACTTTCACGGCCCGCTGGCCGCGAACTCTCTTCCATTCTGTCGTACAATGTGCCCGCAGGAGGCCGAACGATCCGGCTTCCCCTGATAGGAGCCGGTGGTCTCAGACGGGTACAAGTTTGCAGCGGCGCCGATCCTTCTCGGCGTTCTGGCGTTGGCGTTCGGCTGGTATGCCGCTGGGGTGGTTTTGCTGCTCGTTGGCGCTTTCGTTCTGTGGTTTTTCCGCGACCCTGAGCGCGCGATTCCGCCCGACCCCTTGACGATCGTATCCCCGGCCGATGGCCGCGTGGTGGAAGTCGTCGCGGAATCTCTTGGAGACCGGTCCGGGCAGCGGATCAGCATCTTCCTAGCAATCTGGAATGTTCACGTAAACCGGGCGCCGCTGGCGGGCCGCATTGCGGATGTGCAGTATCGTCCGGGACGCTTTCATATGGCGATGCGTTCGGAAGCATCATCTGAAAATGAGCAGAATGTGATTCATCTGGAGACCTCGCGCGGCGAAATTGTCTTCAGGCAAATCGCGGGATGGGTGGCGCGGCGCGTGATTCTCTGGAAGAGAACTGGCGAAACCGTACAGCGCGGCGAACGGGTCGGGATCGTGCGTTTTGGCTCCCGCGTGGATCTGTGGCTGCCGCCGGAAGCCCAAATCCTCGTCAAGCCCGGCGATCATGTGGCCGGAGGATCGAGTATCGTGGCGCGATGGCCTTCCTAGACGATTCCATATCGGCGGAGCAGCAAGAGCTCTCTTTTCCCGGGCAGAAAGCCGGCAATCACCGGCGCAGGCGCGGAATCTATCTGTTGCCCAGCTTTCTGACGGTTGGGAACTTGCTCTGCGGGTACTATGCGGTCCTCGCCGTACTTACCGGCGGAGACTTGCAGCTCGACTACGCAGCTCGAGCGATTGGCGTGGCGATCCTGTTCGACTCGATGGATGGATTCGTCGCCCGTCTGACGGGCACAGGAAGCGAATTCGGAAAAAACTTCGATTCGTTGGCAGACATGGTGAGCTTCGGCATTGCTCCCGGCTTCGCTGGCCTATGCCTGGGGTGTGCGGGGCATCGCCCGGGATTCCGCCGCCGCGGTGCACGTGATCGAGATCGCCTGGGTGGTAAGCCTGCTCTTCGCGATTTGCTGCGCATGGCGTCTAGCACGCTTCAACGTGCAAGGCATGGGCAGCGGCATGCGTTATTTCATCGGAATGCCGTGTCCCGCGGCCGCGGGGATGATCGCCGCGACGGTGCACGCCTTTAAGTACCCGCTCGAAAGCTGGCACTGGTCGGTATTGTTTTTTACCCTCGTGACCATGCTCGCGCTCTTGATGACGAGCCGCGTGCGATACACGAGCTTTAAGAACATCAATTGGTCTCGCCGCCAGCCATCCGTCATTATCGTCGCCATCGGTTTGCTCGCCTGGAGCATCGTCGTCTATTCTGAAGTGGTTCTGCTGGCGATCGCGGGTGTCTACACGTTTTCGGGTCTCACCATGCACGCCCTTCGCTTGACCAGGCACAAACCCCCAGCATAATGCGCGCGCCATGACCTCTCCGGGTGAATCCAGACGCATCGTCATCGCCGGCGCAACTTCGCTTCGCGGCAAGGAATTGGTCGAAGCTCTCGAACAGAGCAAGCTCGGCGCCGCTGAATTTCGGTCTGCTGGACGAGGAGATTGTTGCCGGAGCGTTAACTGAAGCAGGCGGCGAGCCCGTTGTGGTGCTGGCTGTGGACGAAGACAGCTTCGAGCGCGCGCAACTGGTGATTTTTGCCGGCAGCGCCAATTTCGCGGTGACACACGTCGAAGAGGCGCTGCGAGCCGGCGCGGTGGTTGTGGATATGAGCGGCGGATTGCTCGGCCGCGCCGGGGCGCGCGTGTGGATCCCGTCGCTAGATGCGCTGCTGCCGCCTTCAGCCGATGCTTCCGCGTCGAGCAGCTCGCGAGCGAGAGCGGGACGCGTCTACGTCTCGCCCAACGCCGCCGCTACCGTGGCGTGTTCATTATCCGCGGCTTTGGCGGATTGGCCCACTTGCCGCTTGACGGTTTTCTTGCTCCAACCTGTTTCCGAGCGCGGTTCTGAAGGCATCGAGGAACTCGAAGCGCAGACCCTGAAGCTGCTCTCCTTCCAGCCGATCGCGCAACCCGTGTTCGACGAGCAGGTCGCTTTCAATCTGCTCGACCGCTACGGTGAGGCGAGCACGGAGCGGCTCTCCGACGCCCGCGAAATGGTCGCGCTTACCGTGAAGACCTATCTTGATGGCCGCGCGCCGCCGCCTGCGTTGCAAGTGATTCAAGCGCCCGCGTTTTTTCATACGCCTTCAGCGCCTACGCCGAGTTCGATTTGCCGCCAGACCTGGCCGCCGTGGATGCGCGGCTCGAGGCGGCCGGCCTCAATTTGCGGCGCCGGGCGATCCCGCTCCCACCAACGTGCGCGCAGGCGGCGAAGCAACGCCCCTGCTCTCGCGTGCCGAACGCGACCCGAATCGTCCGAACGGTATTTGGGTCTGGGGAGCGGTAGACAACCTGCGTCTCGCCGCCGCGAACGCGGTCGCGGTCTCGGAACAGGCGGTCGGCCTGTGAAATCGGATTCCAGCGTCACAAACGCCGGGGTCGCAACCGCCAGATCATTTCCGTGCGCGAGCCCGCGCGTCTTGCTTGTCGCGATCTTCATCGCCGGCTGCGGCTACCACGTCGCTGGGCGCGGCACCGCGCTGCCCTCCACGCTGCACACCATTGCGGTGCCCGCATTTGTCAATAAAACCCATAGCTACCGTATCGAGCAACGCATGACGCAAGCCGTGATTCGCGAGTTCCTCTCGCGCACCTCGTACCACATCGTCTCCGAGCCGGGGTCGGCCGATGCGGTGCTGCACGGCGAAATCACCGCCTGGATTCCAATGCGGTGATTTTTGATCCGGTGACGGGCCACGCGACGACCATGCTCGTGCAAATGCACGCGAGCGTGTGGTTGGAAGAACGCGAGTCAAAAAAAATCCTCTATCCGCAACGACAATTATCTTTTCGCCAGGAATATCAGATCACTAGCGACGTCCCCAGCTTCTTCGACGAGCAAGGACCCGCGCTCGACCGCATGGCGCACGATTTCGCGTCTACGCCTGGTCGCGGACATTCTGGAGAATTCTAATGCCCTCCGATGCGCAGGGAATGAGCGTCGAGCGGTTGATCGAGCGTCTCGCCAGCAAGAAACCGGTTCCGGGCGTGACCTTGCTCGGGACAGAGAGCTACTTGCGTGAAATGTGCCGCTCCCGGCTGATCGAAACCTACACGCAGGAGGGCACCCGCGATTGGTCGGTGACGAATTTCTCCGCCGAAGATGATTCCGCGGATCACGTCATCGGGCAGGCTCAGTCACTGCCGATGTTAGCGCCGCGGCAAGTAGTCCTATGGAAGGATGTCGAGGCGCTCGAACAATTGGGCGAGAAAGCGCGCGACGCCGCACTGGAAAGCCTGGAGAGCTACCTGGGCGATCCCGCGCCTTTCACGATTCTGGTTCTGGAGGCTGCGCAACTCGATCAGCGCATGCGGCTATTCAAATTGCTGAGCGAAAAGACGCTCGTGGTCGATTGTGGAGCTGAGCGGCGAGCCGGAGGAACGCGAGGATGTGGCGGCGCTGATGGCAGTGAAATGGCGAGCGGGAGTGGGATTAAATCGGACCGCGCTGCGGCACAATTGCTAAGCGAAAGCACCAACGCTGATCTCGCGCGGATGCGTACCGAGATCGACAAGCTGGCAAGCTACGCCGGCGAGCGCAAACAGATCACGCGCGCCGACGTTGCCGCGATGGTTGTCTCCGAGAAGCGCTATACCGTCTGGCAGCTCTCCGAGATGCTGGCGAATGGCGACCGCGCCAGCGCGCTCACGTTCCTGGAAAGCTTGCTTAATGAAGGCGAGCAGCCGGTGGCGATTGTGGGCGCCATGGCGTGGATGTATCGCAAATTGCTCGAAGCGCAAGAGCTGGGGCGCGGCGCGAATGGGTGGCAAGCGGCGCGCCAATTGGGCATGCGGCGCGGAACCGCCGAGATCGCAGTACGTGAGGCGCAAAGAATCCCGCGGGAGCAATTGGTATAGGGCTTGCGGCGCTGGCAGAAACGGACAACCGCCTCAAATCCGGTTCCACGGCTCCTAAGCAGTGATGGAATTCTTGGTCGCGCGGCTGACGGGAGACGTTCCCGCATCAGCCGCCAGCAAAAAAATAGGGTCGCTGGATTGGGCTTGCGGCGAGAAGCTAGGCTTTCTTTGCGGCCTTCGAGCCGTTGAATGCGCGAGTCAGCCGGGACTTGTGTCGGTTTGCCGCGTTCCCTGTAGGATCCCTTTTCCACTGGCCCGATCGAGCGCCGCCAGGGTCGGGGCGAGTAGTTCGCCGGCCGCTTGGGCGTCGCCGGCGGCGAGCGCGGCGCGCATGCGCTTGATCATGGTTCTTACGCGGGTTCGTTTGCCTCGATTATTCTCCGCGCGAACGAGCGACTGGCGCGCACGCTTAAGCACCGACTTCTTCTTTTTCTTGACCTTCGTGGATGTTCCTGCTGGCATTCATTGCTCCTGTCGGATGGACGGCGAAGCCGCTAAAGTAACTGAGCCAATTGGCTTTGTCAAACGCCGCAGCTTCATTTGCGGGTCGGACTCCGGTTCGCCGCTACCCTGCGAGGCGTAGCTTATTGATAATGTGTCATTTACAGGCAACTTGAATCGAGCCGGTAGGGTGCGTTATAATCGTTGGCATAGAGTTGTCGGTTCCGCCGTAGGAGACGGCTAGAAGCTTGGCGCTGCGAACCCTCGCCAAGCTCACCCCGATGCGACGCACCTTGCAGGTAGCCGGCAGCGTAGAAGCGCTGTTTGGTACTCTCGACGAAAACCTAAAATTTCTAGAGTCGGCCTTGCACGTCACTATCGATCTGCAAAGCGAGCACTTGGTGGTCAAAGGGCAGCGTGACAATGTGGAGCGCGCCTGCCGCATCATCGAAGAATATAACCAGCTCGTGCGCGAAGGCCGGCGTTTCCCCAATGGCGAAGTGAAGTCGCTTCTGCGTCTGGCGGTGGAAGAACCGAACGTGCCGCTCCGTGAGCTGCTGGAAACTAAGGCCGGCGCGCCCCGCAGCGCGACCACCAAGAAGAGCGTCGCCCCGCGCAGCGCCAATCAGCGCCGCTACGTGGAATTGATCGAACGGCACGACATGGTTTTCGCCGTCGGTCCCGGCGGCACCGGAAAGACGTACTTGGCCGTGGCCATGGCCGTGTCAGCCCTGCTGACCAAGCGCGTCAACCGGATCATTTTGGCGAGGCCCGCGGTGGAAGCTGGCGAACGCCTGGGTTATCTGCCGGGCACGCTGCAGGAGAAGGTGGACCCGTACATGCGTCCTCTGTACGACGCGCTCTATGACATGCTCGACGCGGACAAGCTCGAGCGCTTCCTGGAGAAGGGGATCATCGAAGTCGCGCCACTGGCCTTCATGCGCGGCCGCACGCTCAACGATTCGTTCGTAATTCTCGACGAGGCGCAAAACACCACCTCGGAACAAATGAAAATGTTTCTGACGAGACTTGGCTTCAACTCGAAAGCCGTAATCACCGGCGACGTCACGCAGATTGACCTGCCGTCAAGCCGCCGCTCCGGGTTAATCGAAGCGCTCGAGATCGTTGCCAGGATTGAAGATATCGGCACCGTGGCCTTCACCGAGCGCGACGTCGTGCGCCACAACCTCGTGCAACAGATCATTCGCGCCTACGAAGAGCACGACGCGGCGCAGCCGAAGCTGGCTCTCCAAAACGCCAAAGTAGACGCAGCGCGCTAGCCAGCACTCATTCTTCCATGATTCTCAACCGTCAGCGCCGTGTACCCATTCAGCCCACCGGGCTTTCGCGGTTCCTCGCGCGCGTCCGGCGCGAGTTGAAGCTCGGGCGCCGCAAGGTGACGATCTGCCTTATGAACGACGCGGAAATTGCGGGGTTGAACAGCCGCTTCCGCGGAAAACGCAAGCCCACTGACGTGCTCTCGTTTCCGGCGGAAGCGCTGAATAGCAATGGCAGGAAAGGCCGCCATCGGCCCGCCAAACGCGCTTCGGGCAATTATCTAGGCGACATCGCAATATCGCCGGCGGCGGCGCGCCGCAACGCGAGGCGCTACGGCCGTACACTCGACGAAGAGCTGCGCGTGCTCATGCTTCACGGCGTGCTTCATCTTCTGGGCTACGATCACGAAGCCGACAACGGCCAAATGGACCGCGCGGAAACGCGACTGCGACGCCGCCTGGGACTGGCCTAGCAGATGATCCAGATCGCATTGCACACCTTCGGAGTCCTGCTGATTGCCGCGTGTTTGACGGTCTTCTCGTACCTCGACCGCATCTACCGCGAGCTGGCGCGAGTCACGACCGGCCGCATCCACGCTCACCTGGATGTATTTGAGGCCGAGGTCGAGCCGCGCATTCACCTGCCGCGACGGCGCGCCGCGCTTGGATTTTCTCTTCTGACCAGGCTGTGGCTTGCGCTGATTGCGGTTGAGACAGCGCGCGGCGTCGTCTACTTTGTTCCCGAGCGCGTGAACGCCTTCGCCGAGATGGTGCTCTTTCTGGTGGCGGAAATCTTGCTGGCGATGCATTTCCTGCCGGACTTGCTTCTCGCGCGAACCACGGGACGCTGGCTGCGGCCGCTCGCGCCGGTCCTGCGCGGCCTGCTCTGGTTTATTTGGCCTCTGCGCGCGGCGGTCGAGCTGGCCAGTTCGCTTACGCGGATCTCCGATGAAGATGAAACCGTGGAGCAGGCCGAGCGCCGCAGCGATCAGGAAGGCATTGAGGCACTGGTCGAGGCCGCGCAGGAAGAGGGCATCCTCGAGGACGATGAGGCCGAGTTGATCGAGCAGCTCGTCGAATTCGGCGACAAGCGCGTTAGCGAGGTGATGACGCCGCGTCCAGATATGGTCGCAATCTCGGGGGACGCTTCGCTTGAGGATTTGCGTCTCCTGGTGGTCGAGAAGAAATTCTCACGCATACCGGTTTTTGGCGAATCGCTGGACGACATTCTCGGCATCGCCTATGCACGCGATTTGCTCGAGATTCCGGACAACGAGGCGCGCCAGCGCAAAGTTGCTGAACTGATTCGCCCAGCCGTCTTCGTGCCCGAATCCAAGCACGGTTCAGAGCTACTGAAGGAAATGCAGCGCCGCAACCAGCAAATGGCGATTGCCGTGGATGAGCACGGCTTGGTCGCGGGCGTGGTGACGGCGGAAGATCTTGTCGAGGAGATCGTCGGCGAAATCGGCGAAGAAGATCGTCCGCTCGCGCCGGATGTCGTCCGCGAAAGCGATGGCAGCCTGATCCTGCGCGGCAGCCTCTCTGTGGAAAAGCTGCAGGAGTTGTTTGGCCTGGAGCTCGATTCCGAAGGCTCCGAATCCGCCACAACGGTCGCTGGGCTGCTCAATCAAATTGCAGGCCACGTGCCGAAGGCCGGCGAGAAGATCGACTTCAACGGCTTGAGCTTTTCGGTTCTCGAGGCAAACCAGCGCAAGGTTCTTCGCCTCCGCGCGCAACGCCACGCTGCCGCGATTTCGCGCCCCGCAAGCTTCCTGAGTTACGCCGCAAAGCTTCTTGCTGGGGGCCCGGTGTCTCCAATCCACTTTGGAAAGGCAAATCACGTGCTCGTGTGATACAAGAGCGACGCTGTCCTCATACATTTCAAGGCGCGCGCGGAGGCAAAGATGCGGCTATGGCGGCTTGCTGGCTCGGTGGATGTTCCTTGTGGGACTGGTGGTGCTTGCGGCGACTTCCGCGCCCGCGCAGACGCCGGATCAAAATGCCGTCAAGCAGGAGGTAGACCTCACCTGGGCGGTAAAGATTCCCCTACGTGACGGCGTCAAACTCAATGCCACGCTCTATCGCCCGCATGCAGCCGGTCCGGTGCCCGCGATCTTTACGCTGACGCCTTATATCGGTGACACCTACCATCCGCGCGCGATGTATTTCGCCCAGCATGGCTACGTTTATTTGCTGGTGGATGTCCGCGGGCGCGGAAATTCGGGCGGCGAATTCGAGCCGTTCGCAAACGAGGGACGCGATGGCTACGAAGTGGTCGAGTGGATTGCCAAGCAGCCCTGGTGCAATGGCAAGGTCACGATGTGGGGCGGTTCGTATGCGGGATTCGACCAGTGGTCTACTCTGAAGGAATTTCCGCCGCACCTGGCGACCATCGTCCCGGCAGCCGCAGCGCATCCCGGCGTAGATTTCCCGGCGTTTGAGAATATCCCTACGCTCTACCTGATGCAGTGGCTTACTTTCACAAGCGGGGTCACCGGCAACGATCACCTTTTCGGCGAGGGCGAGTTCTGGCACTCAAAAGATATGGACATCTACCGCGACCATCTCGCCTTCAGCGGGCTTGATCGCATCGTCGGCAACCCCTCGCCGATCTTTCAGAAGTGGCTTGCGCATCCCACGCCCGACGCCTATTTCAACGCCATGGTGCCGAAGCCCGAGGACTATCGCCGCATCAGCATCCCGATCCTGACAATCACAGGCGATTACGACGGTGATCAGGCCGGCGCGATGACGTATTACCGGCGGCACATGAAGGACGGTTCGCCTGACGCCATCGCCAAGCACTATCTGATCATCGGTCCCTGGGATCATGCCGGTACGCGCACGCCGAACCCCGACGTGGGCGGCCTGCACTTCGGCCCCGCGAGCATGCTGGATCTGAACAAGCTGCACACCGATTGGTACGGCTGGACCATGAAGGACGGCCCGAAACCGGAGTTCCTGAAAAAGCGCGTCGCTTATTACGTTACTGGCGCAGACGAATGGAAGTACGCCGATACCCTTGAGAGCATCGCGAACGGCAAACGCACGCTCTATCTTTCGTCCAATGGTTTCGCGGGCGATGTTTTTCATTCGGGATCGCTGTTCGATGCGGCCCCGCAGTCCTCGCAGCCCGATCACTTTACCTACGATCCCCTCGATACACGCCCTGGTGAGGTCGCATCGGAAGTGGGTGGACTGGTCAGCCAATCCGATGCATTGAATTTGTTCGGCGCAGGAGTGGTTTACCACAGCGATCCCTTAGCGAGGCAACTGAAGTCTCCGGCTATCGTGAAACTCAGCGTCTGGCTCTCAATGGACGTGCCGGATACCGACCTGGGCGTCGGCCTCTATGAGATCTTGCCGGATGGGCGCAGCGTGGCGCTCACCAGCGACCTGAAGCGAGCGCGCTACCGGGAATCGCTTACGGAGGCGAAGCTGGTGACGCCCGGCAAAATCGAGCGATATGACTTCACCGGCTTCACATGGTTTTCACGCCGCATCGCCAAAGGCAGCCGATTGCGAATCGTGTTCTCTGCGGTGAATTCGCCCGACGTTGAAAAGAATTACAACAGCGGCGGCGCCGTAGAAAACGAGACTGCGCGCGATGCGCATACCGCGCACATCACGCATCTATCATGACGCGGAGCACCCAAGCTCGCTCGAAATTCCGATTGTGAGGTGAAGTCGCCGGCGATATGCCACAGAACGCGCTTGCGTTGACCTGAGGATCGCAAGCGCAGGGCGCAGAGGTGCTAGCTGATGAGCCGCGCGATAAAAAATGCGGCGGCCGCGGCGAGCCCGCCGGTGACAATGGTCTGCAATGCGCCGCGCAGCGGCGGGATCCCCAGGAAGCGGCCTTTAATTGCGCCAAACGCCGCCAGGGCCACCAGGGTGATCGCCACCGAATACCACAGAGCTTGCAACACGTTATGCTGAACAAGGTAAGGCGATAGCGGGATCAGTCCCGCCGACAATGTAGGAGATCGCGATCGTCAGCGCGCTCTGCCTCGCGCGATTGCGATCCGGCTCCTCCAGGCCAAGCTCGAAGCGCATCATAAAATCCACCCAGCGCCTCTGGTCGGAAACGATGGCTTGCACCACCGGCTGCATCTGCTCCGGGGTGAGCCCGTATTCGCGGAAAACCTCCTCGACCTCTTCGGTCTCGTGTTCGGGCAGCTCGACGGTCTCCCGGATCTCGCGTTGGAGTTCAGACTCGTAGTGCTCGATGTCCGTTCGCGCGGCGAGATAGCCGCCTAAACCCATGGCGATAGACCCCGCGGCAATTTCCGCGAAGCCGGCCGTGACGACCACGCGCGTGGCGCTCACGCTTGAAGACATCGCCGCCGAAAGGCCGGCAGCCAACGCGAACGGCACCGTTAGCCCGTCCGCCATACCGATCACGACGTCACGCACGGTTTCGGATGCGCGAAAATGCTTTTCAATATGTGGGGCATGAGCCATCGCGTTCTCCCTGTGAGGCTTACACGAAATGCTTCTAGCAGAAACGGCTTGACCTACGGCCCGACAGTCTAGCATGGGAGCGCGCGGTCCCGCGGAAGGTGGCGCGAGCATTCGATGCTGCATCGGGTCGAGCGTGCACAACGCGTGTGGAAGGGCTAAGATATCGAGCGTTCAGAGAACGAAGCGCCTCAACAATGCCCAAGAAAAGCCCAACAGCATTCGCAAAATCGAACAAAGGAGCGCCTGCCCCGAAGCCCAGGAAATTTCGCTGCGGCTTTGCCGCGATCATAGGACGGCCCAACGTGGGGAAATCCACGCTGGTTAATCGTCTTGTGGGGCAGAAAGTCTCGATCGTCACCTCAAAACCGCAGACCACACGCAATCGTATTCAAGGCATTGTGAACCGTCCGGACGCGCAAATCGTGCTCATTGACACCCCGGGCCTTCACCAAGCGCGCACAATGCTCGGCCGTCAAATGCTCGGCGAGATCGCGCAAGCCGTCGAAGGAGTGGACGTGCTCGTGCCCATGCTGGACGCCAGCGCGCCGATCGGCGACGGCGACCGCGCTGTGTTCGACCGCGCTGCGAAATTCGCAGGCCCTGCAATTCTGCTGCTCAACAAAGTGGATCGCATGCCAAAGGAAAAGCTCTTGCCGCTGATCGAGAGCTGCATGGGCGTCCGCGATTTTACCGCCATCATCCCGGTTTCGGCGCTGACCGGTGACGGCGCCGAACTCGTGCTGACGAAGATCATCGAGCAGCTTCCCGAAGGCGCAGCTCTCTTTCCGGCGGACCAGTTCACCGATCAGCCGGAGCGCTTTCTCGTCGCCGAGATCGTGCGTGAAAAGGCCATGGCTGCTACCCAAAAAGAAGTGCCGCACGCCGTCGCCGTGCTGGTGGACAACTTCGAGGAGCAGCCCAGGCTGCTGCGCATTCGCGCCACGATCTACGCCGAGCGGGAAGGGCAGAAGGGCATCCTGATCGGCCGGGGCGGCTCCATGCTCAAACACGTGGGCACGGCTGCACGCCTCGAACTGGAAAAATTGCTGGGCATCAAGGTTTTCCTCGAGCTGTATGTGAAGGTGCAGCCGGACTGGCGCGACAATCTCGCCATGGTTCAGCAACTAGATTGGCGCACGCAGCTCGACCAATTGTCTGAAGCGCAGAGCGGCCCGGAGCAATTCACGGGAGAGGAAGAAGAGGACGCCGAGGACGACATCGGCGGCGAAAGCTAGAAATCATTTGGGTCCGTCAACGTCCGCGACGGAAGGGAACTCCGGGCTAGAAAAGCGATCTGCTGGTTGCTACGGTTCGGCGGGCGAGATTCCAAGCGTCTTCATCTTGCGGTAAAGGTGGCTTCGTTCGAGTCCCAGCGCGGTTGCCGTGTGCGTCATATTCCATTGATTTTCTTCAAGCTTGCGCAAAATAAAATCCCTCTCATATGCCGTTCGCGCCTCGTGCAGCGTGGAATAAGGCTGCGAAGCGCTGCGCGCGCCGCGGAAGTACTCGGGCGGCAAGTGGTGCGGCTCAATGCGCTGCTGTGGGCAGACAATTACCAGGCGTTCAATCAGGTTGCGCAGTTCGCGGACGTTCCCCGGCCAGGAATAGCGCTGCAACACTTCAAGGGCGGCCGGAGAAAGCTCGCGCGCGCGTTTCCCATACTCGGCGCTGAATTCGGAGAGGAAGTAGCGTGCGAGTAGGGGAACGTCTTCCGCATGCTCCCGCAGGGCGGGCACGTAGAAAGGGATCACGTTGAGCCGATAAAAAAGGTCTTCGCGGAAAGCTCCGCGGATAATCTCGTCGTCGAGCTTCTTGTTGGTCGCCGCGATCACGCGCACATCCACAGTGATCGCGGAATTCGATCCCACCGGCTCAAAGCGCTGCTGCTCAAGCACGCGCAGCACTTTTGCCTGCGTTTTCATGCTCATGTCGCCGACTTCGTCCAGGAATAGCGTGCCGCCGTCGGCCTTTTGGAATTTGCCGATCTTGTCCTCTGTGGCGCCCGTGAAGCTGCCTTTGATGTGGCCGAATAGCTCGGATTCGATCAGCTCATCCGGGATCGCGGCGCAATTCACTTCAACGAATGGCCGTTCGCGCCGCAAACTATTGACGTGAAGCGATCGAGCGACGAGTTCCTTGCCGGTGCCGCTCTCACCATAGATCAGAACACGGCCACTCGTCGGGGCCGTCAGCGCGATCTGTTGCCGCACCGCCTTCATCGGCACGCTCGTGCCAATCACTTGGTAACGCTGGTCGAGTTCGGCGCGCAGCCGCCGGTTTTCCTGCTCGAGCCGCAAGTGCTCGATGGCGTTCTTCACCACCAAGCTGACTTTTTCGAGAGAAAGCGGCTTCTCGAGAAACTCAAACGCGCCAAGCTTGGTCGCGCGCACCGCCGTTTCAATGTTGCCGTGGCCCGGAAATCATCACGACCATCGGCCCGGGATCGGTCTCCTGGATGCGCCGCAGAACTTCAAGCCCATCCATGCCCTCGAGCCAGATGTCGAGGAGCACTAGATCCACGGGCTGGCGCGCGATGAATTCGAGGCACTCTTCCCCGGAGTGAACCGCTTCCACTTGGTAGCCGTCTTCGCGAAGGGCGCCCGAAAGCGCTTCGCGGATTCCGTCTTCGTCATCAACAATCAGGATGGCTGGTGCCATGAAAGGAGTAGGCCGCGTGCTCAAACCTCCGACACCAATGGTACAGCGGCTACTTCCACAGCGGGCAGGCAAATGATGAATCGCGAGCCAACGGGCGAATTATCTTCCACACGGATGGTGCCGTTGTGTTCGGCAATCACGCGCGAGGCAATCGCGAGACCAAGCCCCGTGCCGCGATTCTTCGTGGAGAAGTGGGGTAAGAATAGCCTGTCTTTATCCTCGGGCGAAATGCCGCGGCCAGTGTCGCAGACCACGATCTCGAGCATTTCGCCGAGGTGGCTGGCGCGCGTTATCACGGCCAGTTGCTTGGCCACCGAACCCTCGAGGGCTTCGGCAGCGTTGTCAATCAGGTTCACGATTACGCTGCGAAGCAACTCGCTATCCGCTTTAATCTGCGGCAGACCCGCTGCAAATTCCGTGCGGACCGCGATGCCTTCGAGACGCCCCCGGAAAACCTCCAACGCCTCGGCCACTACTGTGTTGACGTCCGCCGTGGCCAGCCGCGCCTGCGGAAAGCGCACAAACTTCGAGAACTCATCTACGAGCGACTTCATCGTCGAGACTTCGCGTTCGATCTGCGTAGCGCACTCATGCACCAACACCTCGAGATCGGCGTCGCGAACCGCATCCGGAGCACCGCGTTCGGAGCGCCGCGCGACGAACCGCTCGAGCCTCTGAGCAGAAAGTTGAATCGGCGTCAACGGGTTCTTGATCTCGTGAGCGATGCGCTGCGCAACTTCCTGCCATGCCGCGGCCTTTTGCGCGCGAAGCAAATCGGTGAGATCGTCAATCACAACCACGTAGCCCGAATTGCTCCGCAGCGGCCCGAGCGAGCTCACCGTAACCGCGGCGTGCATCACGCGCCCGCCGGTATGGATTTCCAGAGCCCGCGAAGCAGTGCCCAAGCGCAGCGACCGTCGCATCAACGCCTGCATCTGCGGATAGGATTCCGCGCCTACGAGGTCTTGCAGCGTGTGCGCCGATAGCGACGCCCGGTTGAACATGGTCGGAGGCCGGGCGGTTGACCCGAACGACGTTGCCGGCCGAATCGAGTGAGATCACGCCTGTAGGGATATTCTCCAGCACGGCTTCGAGTACCTTCCGTCTGCGCTCCAGCTCTTGGACGGCATGTTGCAGGCTCTGGGTGAACTCATCAATCTGGCGCCGGCTATCCGCCAATTGCGCGGTCATATCATTGAACGAGCGCACAAGCGTGCCGAACTCGTCCTGCGCCTCAGTCTCCACGCGATAGGCAAAATTGCCGCGCGAGATCTCGCGGGCGCCCTCGGCCAGCGCCTGGATCGGCACGGTGACTTGCTTCGATAGGTAAAGAGCGAGCCAAGTCACAGCGAAGAGCAGCAGCAAAGTAAAGAGCGAGAGGAGAGCAGCATGTAGGTCTTAAAAGCTCGATATTGTTGCGACTCTTTGCTGTACTGATCTATCTCCGTACGCAGGGTGGTGTAATTGCTGGCGAAGTCGGGCGGCAGCCGTCGAAGCGCAACCAAAGCTCCATTGCCCACTTTTGCCCTGCCGCCGAAAGCGTAATCGTCGCCGAGAGACCAAAGTTCGGCTCCGCTCGGCAGGGCGTTATCGAAAACCGGCATGGAACCTGACCCCACTGAAACGTCCGAGGCGTACGCCGCCACGTGTCCGTTGGCATCAACAGAGACCAGAGCATCCACGCCCGGCTCAAACCGAAGAAGCAACGCGCGCAACTGGTCTTCCGTAGGATTCGCGGCGAGACCCACGCTTCCGGTTTGCGCGTACGCCGTGAGCCGTTCGTGATCGCGCGTTCCAAATTGATTTACGATGCGCGTGCTGGCGACGGTCGCTTCCTCGAGCGAATGCGGAAACCACCGGCTGAGCGACCGATTGAGCAAGGCGTAGCTGATAAAGAACAAAAAGACCACCGGGAGCAAAGACAGCGCCATTGCTCCCAACACCATTTTCGTTTTGAATTCGGCGCCGAGCTGGCCCGCACGCTTTTCCGCCCACAGGCGTACGAGCATGCGCGTCAACACCAAGCCAAAGGCCATCAGCAGGGCAACGATGACCGTGGAAACGCCGTATAGCACCACGACGTCAACAGCCGCCGAGCGGCCGGGCTCGAAAGGCGTCCCAAGCGAGCCAAGAGTGAAAACCGCCGCGACCAACAAAACGACGACGAGCGCAACGACGATTAGCCAGACCCGCTGTCGCCGCTCTGGCGAACTCATGTCGCCGCCCCCACGGAGATCTGCGGCACCAGACTCGGCGCCGGAAGAAACGAGCCGAGCGGGCAATCCGTGCAGAGCGCCCGGTTCGCGCGGCACCACCGCTTGCCAACATTTACGATCAGCGCGTGATATTCGTTGAAGAGTTGCGCATCGGCAGGCAAATGACGCTGGAAAATCGACTGCATCTCGCCATAGGCGGCATGCTCGTCAACCAATCCATGCCGCGACAGGATTCGCCGTGTGTAGGCATCCACTACGAAGACGGTGCGTTGTCCCGCATAAAGGAGAATCGAATCGGCCGTCTCGGGGCCAATGCCGTGCACGGCCAGTAGCTTTTCCCGCAGCGCCGCTGTCGGCGTGGCGAACATCTGGACCAGCGATCCACCATAACTACTTCGCAGAAAGCTCACAAACGCCTTCAGCTTCTTGGCTTTCTGCCGGAAATAACCGGAGGAGCGAATCAGCCGAGCCAGCCTGGCCGCGGGGACGGCTTCGATGGCTCTCGACGTGAGCAGTTTCTCCCGCCGCAGATTGACGAGCGCCCGTTCGACATTTGTCCACGCCGTATTCTGCGTCAGGATCGCACCGACAATCACCTCGAACGACGTTCTGGCCGGCCACCACCCCATGGGGCCGAGCGCCGCAGCCATCGCGGAGTAGATCTCAGTCAGCAGCCGGGCCGGAGACGGGTCTCGCGGGGCATCCGCCACCGCGCTTTGGGCGGACAGGGAAACTACGCCGTGTGCGCTGGGAGCGGCCTCCGGCTCCAGTACTAGCACAGACATGTTCATTAGAAACGAAGATAGCCAGTCCCTAACATGCCGTCAAGAAGGCATATGCCGCTGCCGCACACCTGTCCCTTCGGACAGGTGTTTTCAGATTCCTCGAACTGATTCAATAGGCACCAGGCGAGATATCTAGCGGTCCTTTGTGTGCCCTGGCCGCAGGCTACCTGTGGAGTGTGCATGTCGTCCCGTTTGGGCGAAATTCTGATTAAAGAGAGCCTGATTACTTCTGACCAGCTCAAGAAGGCGCTGGATTATCAGAAGCAACACGGCGGACGCCTGGGCACGTGTTTGATGAAGCTGGGCTTCGTCTCGGACGACGAAATTACGCAGGTGCTTTCCCGCCAATACGGCGTTCCTTCCATAAACCTGAAGTACTACGAGGTGGATTCCGCGAGTCATCAAGCTCATTCCGCAAGAGACGGCTGTGCGTTATCAGGTGGTGCCTCTCTCGCGCGTCGGAGCCACGCTGACCATCGCGATGACGGATCCGACAAACGTCTTCGCCATGGACGATATCAAGTTCATGACGGGGTTCAACGTCGAGCCCGTCGTCGCCTCCGAATCCGACATCAACGAAGCCATTCGCAAGTTCTACGGTGACGCCTCGAGCGTCGAAGAGCTCACGAAGGTGATGAAGGACCTTACCGCCGATGAGTCTGCCGCCGATCTCGAACTGGCCTCCGAAGAAGAGCAACTTGACGCCGCCGCACTCGAACGTGCAGCCGAAGAAGCCCCCATCATCAAGCTGGTGAACCTGATCCTCACCGATGCGGTCAAACGGGGCGCCAGCGATATCCACATCGAGCCATACGACAAGGAGCTGCGCGTTCGCCTGCGCATAGACGGCATCTTGCAAGCCGTGATGACGCCTCCACTCAAGCTCAAAGACGCCATCACCAGCCGCGTCAAGATCATGTCCAAGCTGGACATCAGCGAAAAGCGCCTGCCGCAAGACGGCCGCATCATGCTGAAGTACCAGCGCGACGGCAAGAAGAAAGAGCTCGATTTCCGTGTCTCGACCGTTCCAACGATCTTCGGCGAAAAGATCGTTCTTCGCCTGCTCGACAAGGAAAACCTGCGGCTTGACATGACGAAGCTCGGCTTCGAGCCCGAGTCGCTCGTCAAGTTCGAGCGCGCCATTCTCCGGCCCTATGGCATGGTGCTGGTCACTGGGCCAACGGGCTCGGGCAAGACCAACACGCTCTATTCCTCGATCTCTCGCCTGAACACGCCGGAAACGAACATCATGACCGCCGAGGACCCGGTCGAGTTCCAACTCTCCGGCGTCAACCAGGTGCAGATGAAGGAGCAGATCGGGCTGAACTTTGCCGCTGCGCTTCGCGCCTTTCTGCGGCAAGACCCGAACATCATCCTCGTCGGCGAAATCCGCGACTTCGAGACGGCTGAAATCGCGGTCAAGGCCGCGCTCACGGGCCACCTCGTGCTATCCACACTTCACACGAACGACGCGCCTTCCACGATCAGCCGCTTGATGAACATGGGCATCGAGCCTTTCCTCGTGGCGACATCGGTGAACCTGATCGGCGCGCAGCGCCTGATCCGCCGCATCTGCGTCGGATGCAAAGAGGCCCTGCAAGTTCCGGAGCAGGCGTTGCTCGACGCCGGATTCACGCCCGAAGAAGCCAAGACCGTGACGCCGTATCACGGCAAAGGCTGCGCCACCTGCAACAACAGCGGCTACAAGGGCCGCGTGGCGCTCTACGAAATCATGGAAATCAATGACGAACTCCGCGAGCTGATTCTGGTCGGCGCTTCGGCGCTGGAGCTCAAGAAGAAGGCGCTCGACCAGGGAATGATCACGCTGCGGCGCAGCGGGCTTATCAAAATCGCCGCGGGAATGGCCACGCTGGAAGAAGTCTTGCGGGAAACCGTGCTGTAAGAAAGGAAAGGAAGTCATGCCAGGAATCACACTTAGCGAACTGCTGCAGAAGATGATCGAGATGGGCGGAAGCGATCTGCACATCACCACCAATAGCGCCCCGCGCGTCCGCGTCCACGGCAGGTTGCGCCCGCTGGATATGGGGCCGCTCACCGCCGCGGACACCAAGTCGCTGGCCTACAGCGTGCTCACCGACGCGCAAAAGCACCGCTTCGAGGAAAACCTCGAGCTGGACTTCTCGTTCGGCTTGAAGAACCTGGCGCGCTTCCGCGGAAACATCTTCCACCAGCGCGGCGCGGTGGCTGCGGTGTTCCGAACCATTCCGTGGGAAATCAAGGGCTTCGACGCGCTCGGGCTGCCGGCGGTGGTCAAGGGGCTGTGCGAAAAGCCGCGCGGCCTGGTGCTCGTCACCGGGCCGACGGGTTCGGGCAAATCCACGACGCTCGCCGCGATGCTGGACAAGATCAACTCCGAACGCGAAGAGCACATGATCACGATCGAGGACCCGATCGAGTTCCTGCACAACCACAAGAAATGCCTGGTCAACCAGCGCGAAGTGCATTCGGATACGCATTCCTTCAACAATTCGCTCCGCGCCGCGCTTCGTGAAGATCCTGACGTGGTGCTCATCGGCGAAATGCGCGACCTGGAAACCATCGAATCCGCGCTGCGCATCGCCGAAACCGGCCACTTGACTTTCGCCACGCTGCACACGAACTCCGCGATCTCCACCGTCAACCGTATCGTGGACGTCTTCCCCGCACACCAGCAGCCGCAAATCCGCGCGCAGCTTTCGCTCGTGCTCGAAGGAATTCTTTGCCAGTCGCTGCTGCCGCGAGCCGACGGCCGCGGCCGCGTGATGGTGATGGAAGTCCTGATTCCAAACGCCGCCATCCGCAACCTGATTCGCGAAGACAAGATTCACCAGGTTTACTCGGCCATGCAGACCGGAACCGTCGCAGACTGGAATGCAGACCTTCAACCAGAGTCTTGCGACCGACTATTTCAACAAGTTGATCAGTTTGGAAATGGCGCTGTCGCGGTCGTCGAATCCCGACGAATTGCAGGATATGATCAACCGAGGCGTGGGCGCCGTTGCCGACGGCTGGTTCTGGAGTGCGCCGCTAGTATCGGAATCCGTTAAGTAGCTGGGCCATTGTGGAATGAACTCGAGGAGGGTAGCACCATGCCGGTATTTACATATCGCGGAAAGAATCGCTCCGGTGAGAGCGTAAGCGGCGAACAGGTCGCCAACACCAAGGCCGAACTACAGAATCTGCTGCGCCGTCAGCAGATCCAGGTCACCAAGATGTCGGAGAAGGGCAAGGAATTCAGCCTGCCCACCTTCGGCGGCGGCGTGAAGCCCGAGGAACTGGCCATCTTCACGCGACAGTTCTCGGTGATGATTGATGCCGGTTTGCCTCTGGTGCAGTGCCTGGAGATTCTTGCCGGCCAGCAGGAGAACAAGACGTTTCAGAACGTGCTGACGGGCACGCGAGCCGCGGTCGAAGGCGGCGCTACGCTCTCGGCGGCCATGAAGCAGTACGAAAAGGTCTTCGACGCTCTGTACGTCAACATGGTCGAGGCCGGCGAAACGGGCGGTATTTTGGACACCATTCTCCAGCGCCTTTCGTCTTACATCGAGAAGAACGTCAAGCTGAAGCGCGCGGTGAAGTCCGCGTTGATTTATCCGACGGTGGTGATCTCGGTGGCGGCAGCGGTCATCACGTTACTGCTGTGGAAGGTCGTGCCGATTT
Source organism: uncultured Acidobacteriota bacterium (assembly GCA_963803675.1). Taxonomy (GTDB): domain Bacteria; phylum Acidobacteriota; class Terriglobia; order Acidiferrales; family UBA7541; genus DASTCZ01. The sequence goes on from CAWDNN010000002.1 coordinate 59,496, forward strand.
TCGCGACCTTGTTCGTAAGCCTGGGCGTGGCCTTGCCTCTGCCCACTCGAATCGTCATCGGCCTGAGCCATTTTGTCGGCAGCATCTTCGGCTTCTTGGCCTTTGTGCTTCATTATCGGCATCGCCATCGGGCTCAAATATGGTACGGCACCGAGAAGGGGCGCATGGTCATTGACCGCGTGCTGTTGAAGATGCCGCTGGTCGGCATCCTGCTGCGCAAAATCGCTGTCGCGCGTTTCACCCGGACGCTCGGCACTTTGATCTCGAGCGGTGTTCCGATTCTCGAAGGGCTTGGATATCACCGGCGCGCTCCTCCGGCAACGCGGTGGTGGAGCAGGCGCTGCAGCGGACGCAGAAAGCAACTGGAAGCAGGCCGCACGTTGGCCGACCCGCTTCGCGAAACCGAAGTCTTTCCGAGCATGGTCACGCAGATGATTGCCGTCGGCGAACAAACCGGCGCCATGGATGCCATGCTTCAAAAGATCGCCGACTTCTACGAGGATGAAGTGGATTCGGCCGTGAAGGATCTGTTGACGGCACTGGAACCGGTGATGATCGTCTTTCTGGGCGTCGTCGTTGGCGGCGTGGTCATTTCCATGTATTTGCCGCTGTTCACGTTGATCGGCAAGCTCTCCGGCCACTAAAGCGGTCGAGCAGGAGCATTGCGCGTCCGGAGTCCGATCTAACGCCGGACTCCGGAGCGTGGTTTCGCCCGGGGGCGCCGTACGTGTATAGTTCATTCGCGGTGAGTCCTGCCGGCGCAGCCGTCGGCCAGTTTAGTCCCAAAATCTTCTGGCATTCCATCGAACAAGCGGACCGGCATGCCCGAAATCGAATCGCAGGCACGACGAGCGAGTGGGTCGGCTGGCTAAATCGCGTCCGCTTCCTGGTCATTTCGCTCCTGCTCGCCATCGCTCTGTGCCTCTGGCAGCTTGGCCTGCTGCGGCTGTCCGCCGAAGCCGTTCGCCGCGCTGATCGTCCTCTGGTACACGCTGGGATTCCTGTACGCGATATTGTCGCGCTGGATGAAAGAGGCGTGCTGGCTCGCGCCGATCGAAATGGTCTGCGACCTGTGCATGATCACCGGGCTGGTGTACTTTACAGGCGGGCACGAAAGCTACTTCATTTCGCTTTATCTGCTGGCCATCATCGTCGCCAGCATTTTGTTCTCTCGCAAAGGCACGTTCCTCACGGCAGGGTTCAGCTTTGTGCTTGCTGGGCGGAATGGTCGAGCTGGTGTTTCTACGACACGCTTCCCGCGGACCGCGCTGACCAGCCCGAGCGCAAGCGCTCTGCAAACCTGGGTCTTCAGCAATCTCTTTGCATTCATGGCCGTGGCCTATCTTTCGAGTCGTTCTGGCGCAAACGCTTCGCCGAAAGGGAGCTGAACTCGAACAGAAAAGCGGCGAATTGCAAGATTTGCAGGCCTTTAACGAAGACATCATCCACTCCATGCGTGGCGGCTTGCTGACCACGGACTGCGAAGGCCACATCTTGCTACTGAACCGTACCGGAGAGGAAATCACCGGTTAGCGTTTTGCTGACGTTCGCGGGAAGCTAATCCAAACCTTTGGCCCGGATTTCTGGTCGCCCGGGAATCCCGATGCGGATCCCAATCGCATTCCGCGCCACGAAATTGATTTTCCGACCGCGGACGGCCAGCAGCGATTCCTGGGGATTTCGGTTTCGCCACTGCGAACGCGCAACAAGGAGACGACCGGATACGTCTTCAATTTCCAGGACCTAACCGATCTGCGCAGGCTTGAAGAGGAAGTGGAAACTCAAGGATCGCATGGCCGCGTTGGGCCGTTTTTCCGCGGCTATCGCGCATGAAATTCGCCAGCCTCTTACCGCCATCGCCGGAGCCGTGAAAGAACTGGCGCGCCTGGCGCCCTTGAAGAAGACGAGACGTCACCTGGTCGGAATCGTCGGCCGTGAATCCGAGCGGCTCAACAGCTCATCACCGAGTTCTTGAATTATTCGCGCGAAACCGCGTATGAGTTTTACGAAGCCGACATTTCGGCTTTCCTCGACGAGACGCTGACTCTGCTCGCGAAGCATCCGCAACTCGACGGCAAGATACAAAATCGACAAAACGATTTGCACGGCCAGCCCGTTCGTGCGCGCGTGGATCCCAACCGTATCAAGCAGGTTTTCTGGAATTTGTGCGACAACGCGCTTCGCGCCATGCCCGGCGGCGGAACGCTAACGGTTTGCTTGGAGACCGCGCCCTTTCTGGTGCGCATCCGTTTCCGCGATACCGGCTCGGGTCTTGATCCAAAACAGCGCGAAAAAATTTTCGAGCCTTTGCAGTCCGGATTCAAGGGCGGCACCGGGACTGGGACTGGCAATCGTGTATCAGATCGTCCAGGCGCACAGCGGGAGAATCAGCGTTGACCTCGGAAAAGGATCGCGGCGCGGAATTTACCGTCGAGCTGCCGCGCGTGGCCTGATGCGCTGCATGAAACGCGCTCGAACATAGCCTTTGCGGCGGCTCGAATCCAGCGGAAGATTGTATTGAGCGAAATGATTTAGTTATGGCTCATCTACTCATTGTTGACGACGAGCGCTCGATCTGCGAGTTGCTCGAGATTACCTTCCGCAAGGAGGGCCATCGCGTCGAGGTCGCGTCGAGCGGCGAGGCGGCGCGCCGCCGCATCGAATCGCAGATATTTGACATCATCATCTCCGACATCCGCATGCCGAACACGAGCGGCGTCGAACTGCTCAAGTTCGTCCGCGAGACTTCGCCATCCACGGTTTTTCTGCTGATTACGGGCGTACCCACGGTGGAAACGGCGATCGCGGCGGTGAACGCGGGCGCGGATCGCTACGTGATCAAGGACCACAATCTGGTGGACCAGCTCCGCCGCGCCGTGGATCAGGTCACCGAATCGCTCAAGCTCAAGAAAGAAGCGGGCATTCTGCGCAGGGAAGTGCGGCGGCTTTCTGGCCAGGACAATTTCATCGGCCACAGCCCGAAGATGCGCGCAATCTTCGACCTGATCCACACCGTGGGTCCGCAACAAAGCCGCGTACTGATCACCGGAGAGAGCGGCACCGGTAAAGAGTTGGTTGCGCGCGCCATTCACGAGCAGAGCCAGCATGCGCAGGCGCCCTTTCGTCACGATCGATTGCGGCGCCTTTCCGGAGACGCTTGCTCGAATCCGAACTCTTCGGCTATATGAAGGGCGCTTTCACGGGCGCGAACGAAAATCGCCAGGGCCTGTTTCAGGCCGCCCACGGCGGCACACTGTTCATGGACGAAATCGGCAATATGCCGATGAGCATGCAAGTAAAGCTGTACCGCGTGCTGCAGGAGGGAAAAGTCCGGCCCCTGGGCAGCACCGAAGAAATTGACGTGGACGTGCGCGATCATCGCCGCGACAAACAAGGATCTGGAAAAGGAAATCGCCGAGGGCCGGTTCCGTGACGACCTCTACTATCGCCTCAGCGTGATTCCCATCCAACTGCCGCCGCTGCGTGAGCGCCGGGAAGACATCCCTTTGATGGCCCGCGTATTTCTCGAACGCTTTTCGCAAGTCCATGGACAAGACTGTCGGAAGCATTGCGCCCGATGCAATGCGCTTGCTTGAGGCGTACGACTGGCCCGGCAATGTTCGCGAACTGGAAAATACCATCGAGCGCGCCGTCGCGCTGGAATGCGGCCGCGAGATCAGCGCCAACGTGCTGCCGGAAAAGATCTTCCGCGCCGCCCAGGCCAGCGCCTTGAGTGCGGCGGCGAGCAATGGCGCCTCGCTGATTCCGGAGGGCGGTATAGACCTTGAGCAGCACCTGCAGGCCATCGAGAAGGGTTATTTGATTGAAGCGCTACGCAAGTCCGATGGTGTTGGCACCCACGCGGCCGAATTGTTGAAGGTAACCTACCGCTCGTTCCGCCATTACTCCAAGAAGTACAATCTCTAAAGCTCGAGTACGGTTTCTTTCTCTGTGAGAAATGCGCCATCAGCCGGTGCGGGCCGCCAAGTCTTGCCGGCAGCCTCCCCGCGGGGTGCCGGTCGCTTCGCTCGCGACAAGCCATGCGCTACAGCGGTGGAGGCCGCTGCGATGCTGAAGCCTGCCAGCACGCACAGAATCGGGATCAATCGGATGGCGGTAACGCGCCGAAGTATGCGTTACATAGTAGATCACCGGATAAACCACGGGAAAGACCGCAAAAAGCCACGCCTCGCGCCGCTCCCGCCGAAACAGAAGCAACACTCCGACCATGGACAACAGTGAAACCAAGATAGTTTGTGGCGAGCGTGAGTTGCCCCTGCCAGCCGAGAGAACGCCAGATGTCAGGGATGGGCTCGGAGGTGCCGGTCCAGTTGTCCATAAAGCGGTGCCACAGGAACCTCATCTCATCGCGCGGATGGGACACGATGAACTGCACCGCTTCATGCTGTTTGGCTTGCATGTAGGCAATTTCGCCCATCTGAACAAATTTTTGACGTTCGGGGAGATAGCCATCAGGATGCAGCCATCGAGCCAGCGTATCGGTGACTTGTGAATTGTTTCCGAGCCAGAGTTCCAGTCCGAAGTTTGACCGCATCGGGATCAGCTTGTGGAACGTCAGGTAATTCCGCGCAGTCCACGGGACACAGCCCATCGTGATGAGCAGGGCCGCCACTGCCGGCAATTTCAGCCACTGCCGGTTTTCCTTGCGCAATTGCAACGCCTGCCAAAGCAGATAAAGGGCAGTACGGAAAGAATCGCGGGGTTCACCATCAGCCCGAAGGCCCAAAGCAAACCATAAGCCGCCCAGTGCTCGCGTGCGCTTCGATTCGTATACCGCGAGAGTGGCCCAAACGATCAAACCAACCACAAGCGTGGAAAGGCACGTGTCCCAAACCCAGGAAACGGGCATGATGATCGCCACAGGAAAGAGCGCCCAGATCCATGCCGCAATCGCTCCAGTTGCCAGCCCGCCCAAGCGCTTGCCAATAAAGAAAGTCGGGCACGCAGGCCAGCGCGGAGAACAGGCAGTCTATCGTGACAATCACTAAAAATGACGTATACGTATAAATCCCGAAGAGTTTGAACACGCCTGCAAGCAGATAGGGAAACACCGGGGTCAGCCACGCGGTCGGTCCGGTATCCACGCCATTGAGCGGCGAGCTGAATCCCTTTCCCAAAGCGATCGAACGCGCGATGTGTCCAGTCTCGTAGCCGTAGGGAAAGTCAAAGAAAGGTGTCGGTGCGTGGTGCTTTGCCATCCAGACAAATCCCACGCGCATGGCAAACGCCACGACGACGATGAGTGAAAGGGAAGTCGGGGCCGCTTTCAAAACTGCTTTGATCGGATTGTCTCGCACCAAGTCCCTCTTAAGTTCTCACATTGCGCGGGCAACGCTGCATTCTTGGGACAACTACTTCCGTGCGCGCACACAAAGCGCATTGCGGTCTGTGCAACCCGAATGCCCGCAGACTCTATGGTGTCCTAATCACGCGAATAATTCATGAGTTATGCCTCAAATGTGTCCTAAGAGTTGCGGCGCGTGTGCTAGCGAACAATTCCTTGTGTGGTGGTGGCACCGGCCGAAATGATGTCATGTGACAACCAACTTGAGCCTACGGCCGGATGTCTGCCACGGCCATGTCCTTTAAGACAATTTTCGGCGTTCGTCTCTGACACAATTTGTCAGAAGACCAAGCCCCGGCTGGATTGTCCAAGGTCGTCATCCACCGGCGAGCATGTGCAGTTGTCCTTAACCATCTTATTTACAATTAGATACAGGGATGCCAGAAACGGGGGCGGCAGGCCTCGGATTGGCACATTAGATGCTCTTAACCTAACCGACTCCCCAACGGGACTCACAACTAGGAGAGACACCGAATGCGCAATAAGCAAAAGGGCTTTTCGCTGATCGAGTTGCTCATCGTCGTGGCCATTATTTTGATTATCGCCGCGATCGCGATTCCGAACTTGCTGCGCGCGCGTATTTCCGCCAACGAGGCTTCGGCGGTTAGCTCGCTGCGCACGATGAACACGGCTTGCATCACTTACGATTCCACCTACGGCGTATTCCCGGCAACGCAGACCGACTGGGCCCGGCCAACGGCGCCACGCCAACTTCAACCCTGAGCAGACTTGCTGGATATCGTGCTTGCGCCAGCTTCGCGGCGGCCGCTGGCAAGAGCGGCTACACCATCACTTATGCCCTCCGGGCGCTAACGTCTCAGCTTCGGCAACAGCAGGGCAAGTCATACAATCACCGCCGATACCGGTTGTGCAGAATCAGACGGGCGTCCGTGACTTTCTTCACCGAACAGGATCGGCCGTGATTCGCGCGAACCCCAGCGGCGGCACGCCAACGTTACAGATTCGCCCCTGCAGTAAACTACCTTTCCCCCCAAAGGTAGACCCCCGGGGCGGATGCGAAGAGCATCCGCCCCTTTTCCTTTTCCAATTGACAGTTTGTGTTACTGAGACGCGACCATAAATTGTCGCCACTTCCGCTTCACCTCTCTGTAGCGCCGTGTTTCATCCTGCACCTTCTTCGCAACCCACTGTGTCTGCGCGCTCTACATGTGCGCACTCCTCGCGGCAGATTAGAATCGCTTAATAGGGCCTACCTCTTGCGCCAGAGAGAGTGAATACTCGCGAGGCGAGTTTCAGAAGAGGACAAATGAAATCCAAGCAAAAGGGGTTTTCCTTAATCGAGCTGCTTGATCGTCGTGGCGATCATTCTGATCATCGCCGCGATCGCGATTCCGAACTTGCTGCGCGCGCGTATTTCCGCCAACGAAGCGTCTGCGGTCGCTTCGCTGCGCACGATGAATACGGCTTGTATCTCTTACAACTCCGACTATGGCCAGTACCCACCGCTTCAGGCGAGCATGGGCCCGGCTAACGGCGGCACGCCACTTTCCACCGAAGCCGACTTGCTCGATTCCGTGCTGGGAGTAGCCGGCGCCATCAAGAGCGGCTACACAATCGCCTATTTGGCGGTCGGCAGCGCTCCGATTAGCGCTTACAAAATCAACGGCGATCCACAGACCCAAAACCAGACCGGTATACGCCACTTCTTCACCGATCAATCCGCCGTGCTCCGCGCCAATCCTAGTGTGATAGCCACTGTCTCCGACTCACCCCTGTAGCAAACAACGTTATTCCACAAACGTAGCACTCGGGGCGGATCACCAAGGGTCCGCCCCATTTATTTGCTCGATATCACGCGGCTCTGCGTATGGCCACAAGGTAAGAGTCGCACGGGAAGACCTTCACCGGCGAGAAATCGGAGGGGTTGCAGATGCTATTTGTAATCCTCAGAGCGTGGAGACTCTATTGGTGGGGCCGCGGCTGGGGCTTGTCTAAAGCGGCGCGTGCTTCTTGGTTGAGAGGATCCGTGGTCGCATCGGTCATTTCTCCCAACTGAAACTCGCGAGACGCCTCCGCAGATCTGTCCATTTGCAGCATAGATGCAAACGAGTTTGAGGTGTGCGTGAGAATCGAAGCGGTCAAGCTCGGCCGCTTGCCGGAAATATCGCTCTGCCAGATCGAACTGGCTTCGCTGAAACGCAAAGTCGCCCAGGCTGTCCAATGCGTCTGCAGTTGGCAGTACTCGCCAGCGACTGTTCATACTGCGCTTGCGCGGCGCCTGCGCGGCCTGACGCCAGCAGAAAAGATGCGTAGCGGTTATGCGCGGCTCGTGCTCAGCGGCGAGAGCTGCAGAGGCCTTCTGATATTCGGACTCTGCCTCATCAGCGCGGCCCATTCCCTCGAGCGCGATCGGCCAAATTCAAGTGGGCGTCGGTGTAATAGCGGCGCGCAGCAATCGCGCGTCTCAGAAAATCTGCCGCCTCGGGATATTGCTTGTGACTCAATCGCGCGATTCCTAGATTGAAGAGAGCCAACGTATTGTTCGGATCGACGGCAAGAGCAGCATTCCATTCCTGTTCGGCGGCCGCTTCGTGATGGGTCGTTCCAATACGCTGCGCCTAAGTCCGCGCGGAGAGTTCGCGTTGTCCGGATCTTGCTCGACGGCGACACGATAGAACGTTGTGTCGTCATGCCAATCACGATTGCGAGTAACGATGCGGGCTGCCGCCAGGACGCCCAGGAGCACGAGCGGCGCCGGCGAACGCGACCTTCCGCGCTGTTACCTTGCGCGCTGCCGCCTTCTCCCACAGCGTCACGAAGCCAAGCGCGACGAGCCAGCTAAAACCGATGGATGGGACATACAGATAGCGCTCGGCGAATACTCCCGTAGGCAGCCAGCGCGCGTTCAGTGCCGGGGCCAGCGTGGCCACCATCCAAAATACCCCGAGCGTCACAAGCCGCGCTGCGTTTCCACGAGCAGAAAGCAAAGAAACACAGCCCGAGCGGCCCATGCCACGCCCGCAAGTACACCGTGGATCAAGAAGGCTGACGCTGGGAATAAAAGAATAGGAAATCATCAGCCGCCCTGGCCAAATCAGCTTGTTCATATACTCATTAAACAAACTCACGCTCGATAGAAACGCAACCGGCCAACTGACTTCCGGCTTTTGCAGCCGGGGCACAAGTCCACCCATGAACCACACCCGCAGGCCCAGGTAGACGGCCACCAACACGAAAAATCGGCGCGTAGCGTGCGGCCTTTCTGTTTCCAGTTCGTCTCGCGGCGATCGGCGCGAACCAGGTGTTCGTAAGCGAGCGCAATGCCGGGAAATGCGATCGCCGGCTCCTTGCAGATCAAAGCCAGCGAAAACATGGACGCACAGCGCAGGCCACGTCCACCACCGTTTCCGGTGAGCGTCTCCCACGTCAAGGTAGAGCCAAAACGCGACCAGCAGAAAGAGTGCAAGCTGCAAATCCGGAATCGCAGCCACCCAGGCGACGGCTTCCACGTGAACCGGGTGCAGCGCGAAAAATCGGGCCGTCACAACAGCAATGGCTCGCGAGTGAAATAATCTCTTCGTGACGGCGAACAGCATAATCACAACGGCTGCATGGGTCAGTACATTTGCCAGATGGAAACCGTAGGCCAACGGACCATAAGTCTGGTAGAGCACCAGGTAGTCAAGCGACATCAAAGGGCGGTAGTAGTTCGTCGTCCCTGAGAGGAGTACCTGAACGACCAAACCGACGTCGTCAGAATCTGCTTGATAAAGCGAAAGCTTCGTATGTAGGGATTGCCGAGCACCTGGTGGACGTCGTCGTAGACGAAGCCATTCCACAGCGTATTGGTGTAGGGCAGCACGGCAATCAAGCCGAGCAACGCACACCACAACGCATCCCCGCTGTTGCGGGTACGCTTCCCAAACGGGTGTTCCGCTACCGTGAATTCGCTGTTCATATCCTCTATCGCGCGTGCTGCTGAAGTTTTTCGATTGCCGCTTGCGCGTCCTTGCGCAGCGGGTCGGTACCCGGCTCGGTGTTCTGCCCGAGTCGGAACTCGCGCGCAGCATCGGCTCCCCGGCCGTCTGCCGCGTAGAGGCGCGCGAGTTGGTAATGCGCGTGGTGATCGTAGCTATCGAGCCCGGCGGCTTGCTCAAAATACCGCTCCGCCACGGCAGTTTCGCCTCGTTCAAACGCTATATCGCCCAAGGCGTCGAGCGCCGGAGTGTTCGGAAACGTCGCCAGCGATAGCCGATATTGTGCCTGCGCCTCATCGGCGCGGTCCTGCCGCAAGCAGAAAGCCGCGTAGCCATTGCGCACGTCAATATTCAGAGGAGAGCTTGCGAGCGCCGCTTTGAATTCCTTCTCCGCATCGGCCGGATCGTGCAAGCCGTCGAATGCCCTCGCGAGACTCAGGACTGAACTGGTGTAGTTCGGGTTTTGATGCAAGGCTCGTTGCAATAGCGTGACTGCTTCGGAGTATTTCCCGTGCGCCACGGCTGCGTAACCCAAATCTCCCAGCACGAGCAGGTTCTTCGGGTCGTTCGCCAATGCCAGATTCCATTCGCGCATTGCGTCGGCATCGCGTCGGGCGTTCCAATAAGCCCCGCCCAAATCCGCTCGCACGGTACTGTTGTAAGGATCGTACTGCAGCGCATCTGTATAGAGCGATATTTCGTCGCGCCAAACGCGATTTCGCGTCACGACGCGCAGGGTCAATACGCCACAAATCAAAAGCGCGATGATCGCAAGCGCACCTCGCGCCCAACGAAGTTGAGGCCTGTGCTCTGTACTGTCCCACAGCCTCATCCCGCCCCACGCGACCATCCAGCAGAAGCCAACCGATGGCAAATACGCATAACGATCAGCAAATACACTCGCGGCAATCCAACGCGCATTGAGCGCAGGCGCTAGTATGACCATCAGCCAAATCGCCGCCAGAGTCACGAGTGCTTCGATTTCCACGAAAGGACGCAGACAAAAGCGATCGCCAGCAGCCATGCGATTCCCGCAAGCACTCCAGGATTCAACATATTTCGAGAGGCCAGGAAGGGATAGAAGGCTGTCAGGCGAGCGGGCCAGACGAGCTTGTTTAAGTAGTCGCCCAGCAGCGAGAACCCTGACAATAGCGAAGCCCCCCAGCCGAGACTTGGCCGTTGAGCGCGAGGAAGAAGCGCGCCGATGGACCACGTTCGCAGGGATAGGTAGAGCACATTCAACGCCAGGAGCGGAGAGTAACGCCGCAACTTCTCCCTCCAAGTTGTTTGCTCGCGATCGGTTCGAAATAGGTGCTCGTAGATCACTGCAACCACGGGAAACATGAACGCCGGTTCTTTGGAAAGCAACGCCAAGAGGAACGAACCACTGAGCGCCAATGGCGTCCACCATCGCTTCCGAGCGGAATCTCCCATATCCAAATAAAACCAGAACGCCGCGAGCACAAAGAAGCCGAGTTGCAAATCTGAGACGGAGGCCACCCACGCCACGGGCTCCGTATGGATGGGATGCACCGCAAAAAGCGCAGCCGCCACCAGCGCCAGGGGCTCCGAGTGAAATAGCCTGCGCGTCAGTGCGAAAAGCATCAGCACGACAGCGACGTGCGTCAACACGTTCGCCGCGTGAAAGACGTAGGCGAGCGGGCCATAGATTTGGTACAGCACCAGGTACTCGAGCGACATCAGCGGCCGGTAGTAGCTTGTTTGCACGCTGGCGTTCTTAAACGACCACACCGCAGTCGTCAGAATCTGATTGATATAGTGAAAGCTGCGCAGGTAGGGATTGTCGACAATCTGGTACTCGTCGTCGTAGACAAAGCTGAACCACAGCGTGTTCAAGTAGGGGATCATCGCCAGCAAACCAAGCCCGGCATACCACTTCGCGTCGGTGGTCCGCGCGGCGGGCGACGACATAGCTTGCACACGTATTGCTTCGGTAGCCATGAATATGAGGCGGCATTGCGCTCGATTTCGGAGGAGCAAAGGCCTTCTATATTCTATAGGCGCCTAGGCTTAGCCCGGGGTTCGTCGGCGAGTGCCATGCGCAAAATAGCAACGCGCTGCGCAAGCAAGGCTCCGAGCCTCAGGGCCGGCCTCGCTGCGACCGCGCCCTCTGGCGCGGGCCGCTGACTCCTGTTATCCTTACAGTTGCAATTTCTATCCTCGGGGATTGAGCGGGGCGCGAGACTGAGGGCTCACCCTGGGCTCATTTTTGGGGCATATCGCTCCGGGGGGCTTTTGTGAGGCGACGCGAGCGGGGCTTTTCTCTAATCGAGTTGTTGATTGTGGTCGCGATCATCGTCATTATCACGGCGGTCGCCATTCCCAATATCCGCACTTCCCGTATGCAAGCGCAGGAAGCCTCTGCGCTGAAGTCTATCAGCACATTGAATACGGCCTGTACTGCCTATTATTCGCAGTACGGTAGCTTCCCGCATCATCAGTCCGATCTCGGTCCGTCCAACGGAGCCGCTCCATCAAAGACTGCTGCCGATCTGGTGGATGTCGTCATGGCGCCTCCGGGTGGCGGCGCGGCCAGCAAGGCTGGCTACGTCGTTCGCTACACTCCAGGTCCGGCGGATGAAAGCGGCAATATCTCGACATATTCGATCACGGCCGATCCGGCTTCGCAGAATCAGACGGGCGTGCGCCGCTTCTACACCGACCAGAGTGCTACGGTGCGCTATACGCTGGACGGGTCTCCAGCTACCGCCTTGAGCCCGACATTGCAGTAGTAAGGGAACGGAGTCCAGGCGAGGCCCCCTCCTCCTCGCTCGCATCGAGCACCGCATGGCAAATCTGCTTCGGCAGCCAGGGCATGACGGCCTGGTTGAAATTCTGGCTTTTCGCGCGCTGACTCTCGTCGCGGCATTGCATTCCTTACCTGCCTGCCTGCTATTGCAGGCGGGACCAGTGACGCCACGAAGCGGTTGTGCAGGCGGTCGAGACCCGCTATCACACGGCCAAGACGCTGAAGGCAATCTTTCTGGAGCGATATTCCGAGGGACGCCAGCAAGTCCGCGTTGAGTCGGGTATTGTTTACTTTTCCCGGCCGGGCCGGATGCGTTGGGAATATGAGGAGCCTGAAAAGAAGCTCTTCCTTACCGACGGCAAGACAGCCTGGTTCTACGTCCCCTCGGATCACACCGTCACCCGCGCCCCGATGAAGGAAAGCAGCGATTGGCGGACGCCGCTAGCGCTATTGACAGGCAAAGCCGATATGGCGCGTCTGTGCAGCCAAGTTGATCTAGTCAAGGGTGAAATGGCGCCAATCCAGGCGATGTAGTCTTACGCTGTACGCCCCGCGGAGGGGACGACACAAGGGGAGCGATCGCCAAATCGGGCTCATCGCGCAGCGTACCCCAGAAACCAGCACGCCGCTGACGCCTGGTGACGCCGCGCAAATTCGCGAGATTTTAATGGAAGTGGAGCCCAAGACAGGTTGGCTATCGAGTGTAATTATTCGTCAAGCTGGCAGGCGTGGAAATCGAGTTTCGCTTCGGGCGTTGGGAGGAAAACATTCCGATCCAGGAAGTGATGTTTCATTTCTCAGCCCCGCAGGGAGTTGCCATCGTGGATGGGGCGGCGGATTCCAACCCTCGCCGCTGAAATTATCGTCTTCGCCAGGCCCTAAATGGGCGCTGTCTTAAGGGCCAGGCTACGTCTTCCGGGCAGGTTTGCATCTATAGCATCAGGCGCCGTGCTTGTCTTGGGAGCTTATATTGAATGAGGTAGACTTCAAACGTGGCTGATTTTCTATGTAAGGTTGCGGACGCATCAGGACATGTTTCCTCGCAGATTGAGGCCGCTCAATCTATCGAGGAGGCCAGGCAGAAGCTGGCGGATAGGGGTCTGTACGTTTACTCCGTCAAGGCGCAAGAGGGCCTTCTCTCCGCATTTCTCGGCCGCAAACGCAAGCGCGCTGTGCGCGGCGAAGATTTCCTGGTGTTCAATCAGCAGTTCAACACCCTGATCAAAGCAGGTCTGCCGATTATGAAGGCGCTCGATCTCCTTTCCGAGCGCGCCGCTTCGCCAAAGCTCCGCCCGTTGCTTGCCGAAGTTCGCCGGCGCGTGCGAGAGGGGGCCCTGCTTTCGGAAGCGCTCGATCAGCAAGGCAACTTTCCCAAGATCTACACCACGTCCATTTTGGCGGGTGAACGCAGCGGTGACCTGCCCGGCGTGCTCGATCAATACATCGCGTACCAGCGCGTGAGCGCCGGGCTGAAGAAAAAATTGATCAGCACGCTGATCTACCCGACGATCCTGGTGATCGCCGCGATCTCCATCGTCACTTACATTGTCACGTACGTTTTGCCTCAGTTCGCCAAGCTCTACTCGGATATGCATATTTCTTTGCCGCTGACGACGCGGGTTCTGATCACGCTGGCCGTGGACTACCGGCCCTATGTCATCGCGGGCTTTTTGGCCATCCTCTTC
>CAWDNN010000003.1:0-493622 GCA_963803675.1 uncultured Acidobacteriota bacterium
GTCATCAGCCACGAGCAGCGCATCGCACGGCCGAGCCAACTCCGCGGGTCTACCAGGACCAGCGCGAGCATCGTGGCATAGAATAAGCTGATCAATCATAGCCGGCGGTGACCATGGGGATGCCCGTGATGAATGGTTTGATCGTGAGCACTCCCAGGCCCAGCGTGAGTACAGCCAAAAGGCCCCAAAGCCATCGCCGATGATCTCGAAAAAACCTCGAGGCATCTTGCCGCCGCAACAAATACGCAATCGACACGCCCAAAAGGGAGCGTCCATCCGCGCGGGCAGCAATACGTAAAGCGCCAAACGAGAATGGGGATAGAGGATCAACCCTGCGATTCGAAATACCGGCGCCGCCACCGCGGCGATGCCCAGGACATGCAACAGGTGTCGGGGCCGAACAAATCTGACAAACAAACGGCAAAGTGAGATAGAACTGCTCTTCGATGACAGCGACGATGTAATTCCAAGCGCCCCCGCGCCAAATACATTGGCCCGCGCCATCCAGAAGTTGGACGTGAACGTCACATAGGAATACCACGGCATTGGATTGGCGAATAAAGCCTCCCAGGATTGGCGCGTGCAGAGGAAAGAGAGAAAAAGCGGTACACAGCGCCCAGAGCGCGAGGAATATGAAGTAGACCGGCACAATGCGGCAGAGCCGGCGAACATAGAAGACGCGGAAGTAATTTTCTGAACCTCGGGCATCCATCAGGATGCCGCCGATCAGGAACCCAGAAAGGACAAAAAACAGTTCGACTCCGGACCAACTCAGATTTGTGGCGGCTCGTAAGAATGCCAGGGGATTGTGCGGGTTCACCCGGAGGGGAGAGTTGAACCAATGGGTGGCAAGGACCAGCGCGATTGCCAGACCCCGAAGGCCGTCCAGCTCGGGGATGCGGCGCGAGGCTGCCAGTCCCGCAATTTTCTCGCTAGCTTCGGGCGCTCCGCCGCGAGACGCCTGGTCGCCTTCCGGGCAGTCTAGCCCTCGCGTTTCCGCCAGCCCGGCGCACTCTCCGCTATGCGGTATTGGCGGCACAGGATGACTCGTCGAGCGGCAAAGTTTCCCGGAGGCGCTGCGCCAAGCGTTCCAGCGAATGCTCGTGTGCGTATTTCCTTCGAAGCGCTTTTCGTGGATCGCCGGGAGGTTCCGCCAACGCCAGGGAGATGGCTTCAGCCAGTTCGCGTGCCGTATCGCCGAGATAGACGAGGCCGCCCAGATCCCAGAAGCTGAGGATCGGGGTCGAAACCACCGGAAGGCCCGCGGCAAAGTAATCAAGCCGCTTCAGTGGCAGACAATGAAAGCTGAGCTGGTTGTAGCAGTCGTATGGCATGAATCCAACATCTAACCCCGCTACAAATCTGCCCAGCGTCTCCTGAGTTTGCCAGGGCACAGTGTGAACATTGGGCAGACGGAACAACTTTTGCTCCCCAAACGAAACGAAATGCCACTCCGGATGCGCTTCCAATAAATCGCGCAAGATATTTACGTTCAACCGGCTCTGCGGTGACCCTAAATAACCCAGCCGCGGATGCGGAACATGAGCTAACTCCGGCGGGTCGTCCCAGACGTGTTTTCCTGCCGAGCCGTTGGATGCGATCCGCCCGCTGCTGGGGATCATCTCGACGCGATCTCCAAAACGCGCGCGCAACAGATGGTAGATGATTCTTTCAATCACTAGCGTGCGATCGGAAAGCTGCGCATGCTCGAACAGGAACGGCTCCGGATAATCCATTGCGACGTGAACCATGTAGAGCCCGCGCTTCTTCATTTCGGCCGCAAGCGGCAGATTCTCGCCCAGATGCGAATAGACAAAGATTGGATCACGAAGCTTCAACCGCGTAGCCTCGTCCAGGATCTGGCCCGCGATCATCCTTGCCTGCAACCGTGGAACGCCGGGGACGCGATTCGCCTTGCTGCTCAGAAAGCGGGGAGTGAACGAGTAGATTCCCGGCTCGATTTCGCCCCGCCAGACGTTTGCCTGTCGAAAATACGAGACCCCGCGCGGGCAGTAAAGTACACGCGCTCCGAGCGAAGCGAGAGCAACGGCATTCCGCTCCGGGATGTTGAAAGCCTCCCATTCCCAACCGGACATTACGATCGCGTCGCGCATTTCTTAGTGTGAAGCCGGTTTTTCGCCGCCCAATTCCTGCGAAGCTGCCGCAGCAGCACATTCTGCGCCCGGCCGTTCATGGCTCATTCCGCTTTCCATGCCGCTAACCAGCGGTTGTGTTCGATTGGGCGCAACTCTGGAATCAAGACCCGCCACCATGCATTGCGGATAATTCTTGTGCGGAAGCCGGCGGAACTCAGCAGATTCACGCACGCGGCTTCCAACGCGGCGGAATGGGTCTCAATCAGCCAACGAACGCCTGGCTGCGTGTTCAGCTTTTTCGCTCCAACTAAAATCTGTTCCTCCGCGCCGTCCACATCTACTTTCACGAGGCACGGACTCTGAATGGAATCCGCAAGCGAATCCAACCGAGTCTCGGACCCACTATCGGAAACGCCCACGAACTTGGTGGAAAGGTCCAACCGTTCGGAGGAGTCGAACCCGTTCAACCTCAGATTTTCGTGAAGGACCGGCAACCAGCTTATGTCCGGTTCGAACGCATATATCTTCCGGGCGTTTGTTTTCTTGAGAAAGAAAAAGAGTGTACTCGCCGTGCGCAGCGCCTATGTCAATTGCGGTGCCAAGATCGCGAGAAAGCCGCCTTACCCAGGGATGTGTTTCTTTTTCGAACAGTCCGGCGTAAATCTGCGCTTGGCCTTCGAGAGAGAGGTTCATCTCGATTCCCTTGAATGGACCGGCGAGTATCCTTCGCGGCTTTATTCCCGGAGGCACGAAGAAACTCTTGAACTTGGAAAGGACTCTCATCGCGGTCGCGGTTGTACCTTCACTCAGTCAAACAAACTGTACTTGATCGTGCACCACACCCCGGGCAGCGCATCGCGCCAACCGATTTTCTTGCCTTCCGCATAGGTGCGTCCCGCATAGGAGATCGGAACTTCGTAGATTCGCCAAGGCCCCTTGGCTACCTTTGCCGTAATCTCAGGCTCAAATCCGAAGCGGTCTTCCTTGATCTCGATTTTTTCGATCACCTCGCGCCGAAAGATCTTGTAACAAGTCCATACATCGGTCAGGTTGAGGTCGGTGCACATATTCGAAAGCGTGGTCAGAAGCCAGTTTGCGTTCGAATGCCAATAGAAGAGTACGCGGTGCGGCCCGCCAAGGAAGCGCGATCCGTAAACAACGTCCGCGCGCCCTTTTACGATAGGGTCCAAGAGCGCGGGGTAATCCTGTGGATCGTATTCGAGGTCGGCATCTTGAATCAGGACCACTTCGCCCCGAGCTTCCTTTATGCCACGTCGGAGCGCCGCTCCTTTGCCCTGGTTCTTTTCCTGGAGGAAGACGCGGATGTTGTCCGTACGAAGCGGCTTGCCCGTGGAAGGAAGCATCAAGCCGCTCCCGCTTTGTAGAGACGCGTTCGAGAGCTGTTCCAGAAAGTCGCGCGTGCCGTCTATGGAACCATCATCCACCACCACGATTTCCTTTACTCTTCCGGGCTCAGCGTCCTGCACACGTTGCAGAATTTCCTCAATCGTCTTCCTTTCGTTGAAGACCGGGATCACCACAGACAGCCAGGGCCGTTGCGGATCGGGGCTCATGCCACCTCGTTGATTTCCAGGAAAGGATCGAAGAGCCGTACTCAGGCTCCGGATGAATCAGACGGAGCATGATCTTACATCCTGGCGGGACAATCCACCCCCTGGCCGCGCTTGTGGCGGGATCCAGGACCCCGAAGGCGCGGTGCCTCTGATGCACAATTAGCCGGCATTACCCATGGCTCGCGCCGCAGGCGCAAGTTCCTGCTTGTTTTCGAAAAAGGCCGAGACCCGGTCTACGATTTCTTCCAGTGGCGTGACCGGGCGGAAACCCGTCAACCGCTCGAGCTTCTCCAGGCTGGGGACACGCCTCATCATGTCCTCGAAGCCCAGCTCGTATGCCTGGTCGTAGGGCAAGTACGAAATGGAGGAGGAACTGTTCGTTCGTTCTTTCACCATTTGCGCCAGCCCTGTCATGGAAATTTCCCGGTCCGTGCCAATATTCACCACTTCGCCCACTGCGCGATCGTTGGCCATCAGCCGAAGCACGGCCTCGATCGTATCTTGCACATCGCAGAAGCACCGGGATTGATCGCCTGTCCCGAAAACGGTAATCGGCTTGCCGCTCAACGCTTGCGAGACAAAATTCGGCAACACCATTCCGTAGCGCCCGGTCTGCCGCGGTCCCACGGTGTTGAAGAAGCGCGCTACCACAACCGGCTGCTTTCTTTCCTTCCAATAAGAAAGCGCCAAGAACTCGTCCAGAGCCTTTGAAGCCGCATAGCTCCAGCGGCCCTTTGTCGTGGGACCGAGCACGAGGTCATCATCTTCGCAGAACGGAATGTGCGTACTCTTGCCGTACACTTCGGAAGTGGACGCAATAAACACCAGCTTGCGTTTCTTGCTGGCGGTCTCCAGAACGAGTTGCGTGCCGTTCACGTTTGTCGCAATCGTGCGCACCGGGCTTTCGACGATCAACCGGACGCCGACAGCCGCGGCCAGATGGAAAATCGCGTCGGATTCATCCACTAACTCCGCCAGCAATTGCCGGTTCTGGATGGTGTCCAGAAAGTAGTGCATCCGGTCGTAGTGTTTCAGGTGCCGGATGTTTTCCATGCTGCCGGTCGAGAGGTTGTCAAAGATAAGAACCTCGTCGCCGCGCTCGAAGCAACCGCTCCGCGAGATGAGACCCGATGAAGCCCGCACCGCCTGTAATCAAGAAACGCACAATGCCTCCGTTTGCAAGACTGCCACTCGCAGTTCAAAGCCTCGATGTAGGCTCGGAAGATCTTCGTCGCGTCGTTGCTATACCCGCTGTAGGAATACGGGTAGTAGCGATAGGAGTAGTAATAATCGGGCGCGCTCGAATCCACCGCATTGAGCAAGACTCCCAACATTCGGCTATTAACGCCTCCGAGCAAATCACGCATCCGCGTGAAGGCGTCTTTTGGCGTTTCGCCGCTGCGCACCACGATCAGCACGCCGTCCGCGAGGACGGAGAGAATCACCGCGTCGGTGGCGGCCATGATGGGCGGAGAGTCAATCACGATGAATTTATAGTATTGGCGGAGTTCGATGAGCGCTTGCCGCAGCCGCTCCGACGAAAGCAGGTCGGCCGGGTTCGGCGGAACGGGTCCAGTCGGCAAGACGGAGAGGTTCTCAATCACAGGGTGCGGAACCGTCACCTCTGCAAGTGACGCCACTCCTGCCAGATGCGAACTCAGGCCCGCATACTTGCTGTCGGCCATTTCCATCGCTCGCGAAACGCCGGGTTTGCGGAGATCGCCGTCTAGCAGCAGCGTGTTGTCTCCCAACTGGGCGAGCGTGACCGCCAGATTGACAGCCGCCGTTGTTTTTCCCTCGCGCGGCAGTGCGCTCGTCACCAGGATCACTTGTGGCGGATGCCCGGCCTGAGAAAGCAAGAGGGAAGTGCGCAGAGACCGAAAGGCCTCGGACATCTGCGACTGCGGCATCGAAAAAGACGCTAGTTCCACGCGCAGATCCTGGTGCCCGTTCGAGTCGGCCTTGAGTAAGCGCGAAATGCGTCCTCGCTTGCCATCCAGAGGAACGAATGCGGGAACGACCGCGAGAGAGGGCAGCCGCGACAGCATCTCAACGTCATCGGGCGTCTTCACCGTGTTGTCCATATATTCGCGCACGAAAGCGAGTCCGATGCCACCCACCAGCCCGACAACGATGGCCAGCAGGATATTGCGGCTGGGAACGGGCCTGGCAGGCGCTGAGGGAACCATCGCCGGATCTACAACCCGAACATCCGAAGAGCGAAGGCCGGCGGAGATGCTGGCCTCCTTCAGCTTCTCAAGCAATCCGTCGTAGAGTTGCTTGTTGGCATCCGCGTCGCGCTTCAAAATGTTGTACTGCACCATTTTCTCGCCCATGTCGTTCGCGGCGGATTTCTGACGGTCCAGCGCTTCGGTGATCATTTGCTCGCGCTGAACTGCAATTCGGTATTCCTGCTCGAGACGGTTCACTACGTCTTTTTTCTGGTTTGCGACGAATTGATCTAGCGTCTTGACTTGCTCCTGCAGACGCACGACTTTGGGAAAGTTTGGACCGTATTGGCTCAGGGCGTCGTTGTATTGTTGGTGGATGTCGGTCTGCTTGCGAATCAGGTCTTGGACGAGGGCGTTATCGCGCACCGCGGGCACTGAATCAACATCGCCGGCGGAGGCCAGCCGGTAATCGGCTTCCTTCTTCATTCGGTCGCCCTGCGCATCGGTCAGCTCTTTGTTCAGATCGCCGAGCTTCTGCGTCGTGATGTCCTGCTTCTCGTCAAGCTCCCAGATGTGGTTTTGGCGTTCGTAGGCCAGGCGCGCATCTTCTGACTTCTCTACTTGGATCTTGTAGTCGTCAAGCTGCTGTTGCAGCCATTTGGAAGCTTGGGTCGTGGCCTCATAGCGGCTGCGGAAATTGTAGTCAATGAAGTTTTGCAGATGCGCATTCAGCACGCGGGCGGCTAGTTTGGGGTCCGTGGAATCGAACGTGATGTCCAGCAGGCGGCTATTCGGAACGCGCTTCACATTCAAGGAACTCATGAAGTTTCCAAGGAATGCCGGCCGGACGACCGGCTCATCTGGTGCGATCGAGGGGACGGTCACAGTTCCGCCCGGCGTCCCGCCGAATTCCGGATTGGAGGCGATCCCGGTGGACTTAATTGTTTGCAGCGCAAGCGTCTCACTTTGCAGCACTTTGGATTCTGTCTCGATATAGCTCTCGAGATCCTCATACACGCTGTAGGAATCCGTATTTTGAAAAGGAAGTAAGTTGGGCGTTTCTTTATCCACTTCGATCCTTGCCGTTGCCTCGTACACAGGCCGCATCTTGAACGTTGCGATGGTCACCGCGGTTACGACCGTTAGCAGGAACGTCAAGATAAGCCATTGGTGTTTGCGCAAGATGCGCCAGTAGTCGCGAAGGTGCGGCTCGCGGGGCGCCTGCTCCCAGGGATGCAGATGCGCCGGCGGAACGATCTCGATGGCATCGTTCTCCGGTGCATGGCGCGGGATGATCTTGCGTTCGTCTATCGGATGATCCATTCGTTTGTCGCCCGTTAGAATTGGCCGCCACGCACAATCGCGACACCCGTCGTTAGAGTGAGCGCGCTGGTGCCCAGAGTCTTTAGTACCCGCTTTCCCTGGCTGTCCGGAACAAACAGGATATCGTTGGCCGATAACGTAATGTCTTCGCCCTTGCGCTGCAAAATCTTCCTCAGGTCCACGCGGATGTCTTGACTCTTACCTGTGGCCGGATCCTTACGCACAATCACCGCGTCGCGTGACTTGGCGGTACCAGTCAATCCCTGGGCTAACGCCAGAGCTTGCAACGTCGTCAGCCTGTCGGTATTGCTCTGAAGCACAAAACCACCCGGGTGGTTCACCGCACCCACCACATACACAATGCCCCCGCGGGGTACGCTGACGATGTCGCCGGCCCTGAGCATCAGGTTGAACTTGGGATCTGGTCTATCGAGAAGCTCCGTCAGGTTTACGGAGATCGTCTGCGGGCCCGCGAATGGATCGGGAGCCGCGTCCGCTACGGCGCCATCGGTATTGCCGTTGGCCGACTGGGGCTCCGGTTCCGGCTCCTTTTTCGTCACCAGGACAACATTGCCCGCATCATCCGCGATGCCGCCTGCATCCGACAACGCTTCCACCAGGCTCACTGGGCGAATGGACTGAATTACCTTTGGCTGCCGGACCGAACCAATGATCGTGATCGGCTGGCTATGCTGCTCCTTCAGTCCCACCGTCACTTCGGGATGCGAAATCAGACCCTTGGCCTGAAGAATCTCTGTAATCTTCTCTTCGATTTGCGAACCGGTCAGGCCGTTTACCTGAATGCGCATCGGCAGCAGCGGCAAGGTGATAAAGCCCGACTGGCTCACGCGAACCTCACGCGTCAGCTCCGGCACTTCAAACACTTCGATGGCTAGGAGATCTCCTGCGCCGACCCGGTAGTCGCCCGCGGCGGCCTGGGATTCCACGGCAAGCTGCTGGATTCTCTCGTTCGTTTGTTGGGCTGTCTCGAGCTTTTGGGGATTAATGGAAGTTTGCGCGGCTGAAACGGCCGCGAACGTGGCGCACAAACACAATCCGGCGAGCGTCTGCCGAAAGGCTCTATAGCCAAACATCATTGAACAGTTCCCCCACGCACCGGCGATGGTGCCGTCCCCGCAGCGTCTGGTGCAACGCAATGTTGCACTCCGAGGGTGTCGCGGAGTTTGTCCGCCGGCGAACAGTTGACGCTATACTACACTCTATTAATATACTAGACTAGTAAATATGATCGTCTCGCCTCCGCCAGCCAGCGCGTGTTCCATGATGCTCGATCCTCGAAGGCACGGCCGATGTCTTCGATGCTGCATCTGAGCGAGCCAGCTGGCCAGCTTCTTTGCCTGTCGAGACAATCGGGTTCGAAAGGTCCGCCCCGCGAATCACGCGCAGTTTCACGGGATGCTGGTGTCTGTCGAACTAGCCGATTTGATGCGTCTGACCTCCAATTCGGGTCTCTGTATGAGCTCGGCGACCCCGTTCGGACCCGCTCTCCAAGTCACCAGTGTGGGGTTTTCCTTGTCTAATGAATTCGCCCGTACCTGCACCCGCTGTGATCGGGGGCAGATCCCGCCAGACGGATGGGTGTGAGACAATTGAGCTTGCAAATTCTTGAAGCAACCGAACGCACATCGCTATCCGCCGGAGAGAGTGTGCCCGCCGCGTCTTACGCACCAACTGTAGACGGCCTTCCCGTCCTGCTTATCACCCCTCGGGAGGGCTGGTTCGCGCTGGACTTCCACGAGCTCTGGTATTACCGCGAACTCCTCTACTTCTTCATCTGGCGCGACATCAAGATACGCTACAAGCAGACGGCCGTGGGTGCGGCATGGGCGGTGCTCCAGCCATTCCTGACCATGCTGCTGTTCAGCCTGGTCTTTGGAAGGCTGGCGAAGCTTCCCTCGGACGGCCTACCGTTCGCCATTTTCTATTACAGCGCTTTGCTTCCTTGGATGTATTTCGCCAACGCGTTGCAGAACACCACGAGCAAGATCGTCGAGAATCAAAACGTCATCACGAAGGTTTACTTTCCTCGGCTGATGCTGCCGCTTTCGGCCACGCTGTCGGGCTTGGTGGACTTCGGCGTTTCTTTCCTGATGTTCGTCGCAATGCTGATTTACTACGGTATCCGCGACGGCATCCGGCCGGGATGGGACTTTTTCCTATTTCCGGTGTTCCTGTTGCTGAGCATCTTGCTCGCCTTTGGCGCGGGTTTGTGGCTTTCCGCTTTGAACGCAATTTATCGCGACGTCAAATACGTTCTTCCATTTCTCGTGCAATTCTGGATGTTTGCCTCGCCTGTGGCATATCCGGCGTCTCTGATACCTGCCAAATGGCGGTGGCTATACGGGCTGAATCCGATGAGCGGCATCATCGAGGGCTTCCGTTGGTCGCTCACCGGACGCGGCGATCCTCCCAGCCGCATGCTGATCGTCTCCACGCTCATGATTCTTGCCGTTTTGGTAAGCGGCCTCGCCTACTTTCAAAGAATGGAAGCAACCATCGCGGATGTGGTCTAAACGATGACTCACGCGGCAATTCAAGCGGATGGATTGGGCAAGCGCTATCGCGTCGGCGAGCGCGAATACTACCGCGCTCTGCGGGATCTCGTCGGCCGTGCCTACAGCGCGTCAACCCGGTTGTTCGTGCGGTCCACGAACGGCGCGGGCCGGAATCCATCTAGCTTCATGTGGGCTCTGCGGAACGTTTCTTTTCAGGTTCCCGAGGGCGAGGTCGTTGGTCTGATCGGCCGCAACGGCGCTGGAAAAAGCACGCTGCTGAAGATACTGGCGCGCATCACGAAACCGACCGAGGGCGAGGCCCGCATTCGCGGCCGCATCGGCAGCCTGCTTGAGGTGGGCACGGGTTTCCACCCGGAGCTGACCGGCCGCGAAAACGTGTATCTGAGCGGCGCGATCTTGGGGATGAGAAAGAGCGAGATTAACCGTAAGTTCGACGAGATCGTCGCCTTCTCCGAGGTGGAGCGCTTTCTTGACACTCCGCTGAAGTTTTACAGCAGCGGCATGCAGATGCGCCTCGCATTTGCCGTGGCCGCCCACCTCGAGCCCGAAATTCTGCTGGTTGACGAAGTCCTGGCCGTGGGCGACACGGCGTTTCAGCGAAAGTGCCTGGGCAAGATGGGCGAGGTGGCGCGCCAGGGCCGCACCATCGTTTTTGTCAGCCACAATCTTGGCGCGATCACGCGCCTTTGTTCCCGCTCGATTTGGCTGGATGCCGGGCAGATCAGGATGGACGGCGGCTCCGGTCCGGTCGTGAGCGCCTATCAATTGGAAGGTTTCGCACACCGCGCGCAGTGGATCCGGCCGGACTCGATGAAGACGAACCCGGATTGCGCTTTTACTTCGGTCGCCGTCAAATCACCGGAAGGCGAATACAGCGGTTTCTTCAATGGCGACCAGCCCGTGGCTATTGCGATCGAGTATTTCGTGCGCAGGCCACTTTCCGGCTGCCAGATCGGCGTGCGGGTTCTGAATTCCGAGGGCGTCGTAATCTTCAGCACGAGCGACGCGGATCATCTCGGCGTCTCTGCCGTTTCGAAGGAACAGGGATCTTACGAAGCCGTATTCGAAATTCCAGCGGGGTTCCTCGCACCGGGCTCGTATTCATTGATTTTGGCCGCGCACCTTCCTTACCGCCAGATGTATGACTTCGTGGAACAGTCGGTGGCCTTTGAAATTGGCGCGCCTGGCTCTCTGGCTTCTCTGGACGGGCGGCTCGGCGTGGTAACGCCTCTGCTCCGGTGGGAAACGAAGGCGCTGCGCGATCCGGTGGCAAAGTGAAGTGCGGTCTCATCTACCCTGGGGTGTCTTTTCAGACTTAATCGCGATGTCGCCACCTACTGAGCCAATAGTCTGCCCGCTCTGCACGAGCGCGTTTTCCGTGCTGAAACAGACTCTCGGAGTGGACGGCCTGCTTCGTAGGTGGACTGAGCATCTGGGTCTGGACGTTTCCGATGAATTCCACGGTATTTCGCAGGTTGATTTGCGTGAATGCAAAGATTGCAAGCTCCAATTCTTTCATCCCGATTCCTTGGCGGGCTCGCCAGCTCTCTATGGGAAGCTGGAAAAATTTCACTGGTATTACATGCCAAGAAAGTGGGAGCACGATGTCGCCCTAAGGGATCTGGCGGGCTGCAAGAGTGGAGTCGAACTGGGTTGCGGATTTGGAGATTTCGTTGCCCGCGTTATCGAAGAAACGGCCATATCCTTTGAAGGCAGCGAGCAAAACCCCACTGCCGTTGAACTAGCAAGTAGAAAGGGAATTCCAGTGCACCTCCAGACTGCGGAGGAACTCGCGCAGTCTCGTCCTGGCGCGTACTCCGCTGTATGTTCGTTTCAAGTTTTGGAGCACCTTTCTCGCCCGGCAGATTTTCTGCATGCCTCTTGCAACCTCCTGGAGCCGGGGGGCAAGCTCATGCTGGGCGTTCCGAATGCGGAGAGCTTTCTTCGCCACGAGTTTAACCCTCTCGACATGCCGCCTCACCACATGACGCGCTGGACGGCCGACGTGCTCTCTCGCCTGCCGCACCGGTTCCCGCTGAGACTTGAGCGCATCGCCTACGAGCCGCTGGCCACTTACCATGTTGCGGGGTATGTTGAGGCCTATACAGGTTTGCTTGCGAGTTACGGTCTGCGCGTGCTCACTCCACCGAGAATTCGTTCCTTGATAGCACGCCTCATCCGCGTATCAAGAATACGGAAGGTTCTCCGCGGCCACACAATTTACGCCTGCTATGCGCGCATTTGAACACACGACTCGCCCGTGAAAATCACCCACATTAGTACGTACGACGTGACGGGTGGAGCAGCGCGCGCGGCGTATAGGCTGCACACGGGCCTTCTTGCGGTAGGCCAGGAATCGAGACTCCTTGTTCAACGAAAGGAATCTGCTGACAACACGGTTTTAGCTTTCACCCCTCCTCGCGACGCTCTGACTTGGTTTCGAAGAGCCATGAAGTACCGCCTTCTTCGCCGTAGCCGGAAACCTATCACTTCACTTCGCCCTGGGTCTACCCATATGAGCGACGACCTTAGCGAACATAATGGAGATGTATTGGGTCAGCTCCCATCGAGCGATATCCTGAATCTCCATTGGGTTGCGGGGTTTTTCGATTACGTTTCGTTCTTCCACAGTGTCCCTCCTGACTTTCCCATCGTTTGGACCTTGCATGATATGAATCCTTTTACCGGTGGCTGCCATTTCGATGGGGGATGCGGAAAGTTTCAGGATCACTGTGGTGCTTGCCCGCAGATCGGCTCTTCCAAACCGAAGGACTTTTCATCCCGAGTGTGGAAACGAAAGAAAGAAGCGTTCGCAGCAGTGCGTGCAAACAGAATACAGATTGTCGCTCCAAGCCGCTGGCTCGCCGCCGAAGCCAAGAAAAGCTCTCTGTTCGGACATCTGCCGGTGACGGTGATCCCCTACGGTTTGGAAACCGACCGGTTTCAACCTCGTGACCGGCATTTTTCTCGTCAACTGTTTGAAATCCCTTCTGAAGCCAAGGTTGTCCTGTTCGTTGCCGACTGGGCAAATGAAAAGCGAAAAGGGTTGGACCTGCTCCTCGATGCGATCCGAGGATTAGCGAATCTTCCAGACTTATTTCTGTTTGCCATTGGCCGGAATGCTGGTTCAAAGGTGGCAGGTCTGCCTGGCAGGACGATCGACTACGTTCGTGATGATCTCACTCTGTCGCTTATTTATAGCGCCGCGGACGTATTCGTACTGCCTTCAGTGGAGGACAACCTGCCCAACACGGCGCTCGAAGCTCTCAGTTGTGGTCTTCCCACGGTAGCATTCGAAGCAGGAGGGACATCGGACATTGTCCGCGACGGCGCCACAGGGACTCTGGTCCCCGTAGGTGACGTACCCGCGCTCCAAAATGCAATTGGAAGCCTATTGAATGATCCAGAGCGGCGCGGGCGTATGGCAGTAGAGAGCCGCCGCATTGCAATACAAGAATACAAACTGGATATTCAGGCACGCCGTTATGTGGCTCTTTACGAGAGTTCTATGCAGCGCAGGTTCTCATTATAAGAAGGGTATAGGATAGGGAGCGCCATGCCATCTGAAACCCTGCGGGAATATCTTCATCGTGGGTTGCGCGAAGGCGCCGAGGCACGCCAGAAACTTGCGGACGCGTGCCTCGATGGACTCGTCCAGGCCGTCGAGAAAATTCGCGCCGCCCTCGCAGGCGGAAACAAGCTCCTGCTCTTCGGAAACGGGGGCAGCGCGGCGGATGCGCAGCACGTGGCCGCCGAATTCGTCTGCCGTTTCGCGCGCGACCGCGAAGCTCTGCCGGCGATCGCTCTCACTACGGACAGCTCCGCCCTGACCGCCATCGGGAATGACTATGGCTTCGAGCAGATTTTCGCGCGCCAGGTTCGCGCGCTCGGCCGCCCCGGAGATGTCGCCATCGGGATCAGCACCAGCGGGCGCTCGCCGAACATCGTCGAGGGAATCAAAATTGCGCGCCATCTGGGGCTCACCACCATTGCACTCACCGGTGGAACGGGCGGAGACTTGGCCGGCCTGGCGGAAATCTCCCTTGTGGTGCCTTCCACTGTTACGTCGCACATTCAGGAAGGTCACATCGCGCTGCTGCATTCCGTATGCGGAGCCGTTGACGCCCTGTTCGCCGGCGAGGCCCGAGATGCCTCTGCCGAAGCCGCCAAGCAGCCGTCCCCTCAAAGCACTCCCCGCAGCGCGCGGAAGTAGCAATTCGTACATTCAAAGCCAACCGCCGTTTTCGCAAGGACTGCCATTCGCGATCCTTAATATAACCAGTTGATTAATTATTGTTATTATTATATATGGCGATACGCGTCGGCGGGGACTGAGGTGAGACATGCTAACGATCTTTACTGCCCCGAAGCCATTTGTGGGACATATTGGCATCATTCAGCGCAACTCGCTGCGAAGTTGGATGTTATTGCATCCGAAAGCCGAGGTCATCGTCTTTGGTGATGAACCCGGTATCGCCGAAACTTGTCGCGAGCTTGCGCTGCGGCACGAAGCCGCTGTTCCGCGCAACGAATTCGGCACTCCTCGCGTTAATCACCTGTTCACGAAGGTTCGAGAAATCGCCCGGCACGAGATACTTTGCTATTCGAACTGCGACATCATTCTCCCCCCAAAGAGCTTTCTCGAATCGCTTACGCTCCTATCGAAAAAATACGCTCAGTTCCTAATGGTGGGCCGCCGCTGGGATTTGGACGTCACCGCACCGCACGACTTCTCGCGGCCCTCATGGAGCGAAGAGCTGCAGGTCGCCGCTCTGGGCGCGGCACATCAGCGGCCTGCCTGGTGGATCGACTACTTTGTTTTTCGCGGCAGCTTCCCGGAGCATATGCCGCCTTTCGCCGTCGGTCGGCCCGCGTGGGACAACTGGTTCATCTGGAACGCGCTTTCGAAGCAGGTCCCGGTCGTGGATGTTTCTAAAGCCGTCATCGCCGTCCACCAGAATCACAGCTACAGCCATCATCCAGCCGGCGAGAAAGGTGTGGCCGAGGGCCCGGAGGCCGTGTGGAATCGTACGCTTGCCGGCGGTGCGTCGCATCTTTCCACCATCGACGCCTGTACCCACGAAATTACCCCAGCCGCTGAGGTCCGCGCTAGGCGCTGGCGCCAGAGGCAATTGGCGCCGGTCCGATTCTTCTGGGCTCGCCGTGTTTCACCGCTCTTCTATCTCGCCATGGATCAGACACTTGCCCTTCGCAGCCATCTCGGCCTGCGGCGCGCCGGCTGGCTAGGTGGTATTCTCAAGAGTCGCAGTTCATAGTGGAGTATCGCGGGTTCTTCGGTTTCGAATCACACCACCTGTTGCTTCCTTAACGTGTTGTACCTAAACGTGTTGTACCTACTAAGGCGCTTGGCGACGGCATCTCGCGAGCTCGAAATTCGGCGAGGCTCATCCAATCAACATGGTGGAGGGCACGAGCGTGCTGACGATTTTTTCGCTTCCCAAGCCTTTTATCGGGCATATCCGCATGATTCAATATAACGCGATCAAGAGTTGGACCCTGCTCGGCGCTGGCGTGGAAGTCATTCTTCTTGGCGATGAACCGGGCACCGCGGAAGCATCCCGCGATTTGGGAGTCCGCCACGAGCCGCGCATTAAGCGCAATGAATTCGGCACGCCCTTGCTGAATAACGCGTTTTCGAAAGCAAAACACCTCGCCTCGCATGAGACCCTCTGTTACTCCAATTGCGACATCATCTTGCCGCAGACGCTGATTCATTCGCTCGATGCCGTAAGCGGCCTTCGCCGGCAATTCTTGATGGTAGGCCGGCGCTGGGACCTGGATGTCACGGAGCCGATTGATGTCTCGCAGTCCGACTGGAATGGGGAATTGGCGGCCGCTGCACGTCAACGCGGAATACAAAGGCCTGATCACTGGATTGACTATTTTTGCTTCCGAGGCGATTTTTGGAAGAACATGCCAGCTTTCGCTGTGGGGCGCGCCTGGTGGGACAACTGGTTCATTTGGAACGCCCGTGATCAGGGGGTTCCGGTGATAGACGCGTCGTCAGCGGTCACCGCTGTCCACCAAAATCATGATTATTCCCATCACCCACAGGGCAAACCCGGCGTAATGGAGGGAGACGAGGCCCAGCGCAGTTTCGATCTCGCAGGAGGGTGGCGGCACCTCTGGACGATTGCCGATTCATCTCACGTCATGAGCGGGCGTGGGATTTGGCCTTCTCATCGGCACTGGACAAGGCAAGCAAGACGGGAGCTCGACTTGGCGATCCTCGAGAGCCGCCCAGCCAGACAGCGATACCGTCTCACCTGGACAAGCCTGAAAAATCTGTTGTCTTCCAAACAAGAGAAGCCAGAAGAGAAATCAACCATCGTCTCGTAGACCTGTGTCACCGTTGTTGTCTCACCCCCCGATAATTGCGCTATCTCCTTCGACGTTATACTCTGCATCCTCCGCGCACGACTGGTCCCGGAGGATGCCGTGTTGACAACCGAGCGTCAGATCGCGCGCGAGGCTTTCCTCGCCATACTCTTAAGCGCGCTGCAAATGCTTTCGCCGTTCCCCGCTCGTGCGCAGGCAGCTTCCGTTCCCGACAACATTCCTGCGAGCTGCGGTGCGTTACGTCTATCTCCTGGCAGGCAATAAAGCCGGGGAGTTTGCGGTTTGGAATGCGCCGGACGGTACCCGCAACACCTTCTACACCTACAACGACCGAGGCCGCGGCCCCGAGTTGCGCAGCACGATGACGATCGGCGCGAACGGTATTCCCACCGCGATTCAGGTCAGCGGTCACGATTACCTAAAAGCCGAAGTCACCGAGAGCTTCGCCTGGAAGAACGGCACCTCGACGTGGAAAAACGCGGCAGAGCAGGGAGAGGGCCGTTCCACGCACGGCGCATTCTATCTGCGGCTTGCCGAATCGCCGGACGATCCGGCGCTGCTGGCAAAGGCGCTGCTCGCGACGGGCGGCAAGTTGGCGCTGCTGCCGGCGGGCGAAGCCCGGCTCGAGCACGTCGGCGAAGCCAACGTCAAGGCGGCGGGCAAGACTCTCCGCGTGACGCAGTATGCAATCAGCGGCCTTGGATTTTCGCCCGAGTACGTCTGGCTTGATCCACAGCGTAACCTCTTCGCGGCAGGCACCAACTGGTCCGCGGTGATCCGCGAGGGCTGGGAAGCAAACTGGTCCGCGCTGCGCGACATCCAGGAAGAAAGCGCTTCAGGGTATTTCGAGCAGCTTGCAAAATCACTGAGGCATAGGCCGGCGGCTCCGGTGATCTTCCAACACGCCGCGCTCTTTGATAGCGAAACCGCAACCGTGCGTCCCGGCATGACCGTGCTCGTCAATGACAATCGCATCCAGGCAGTTGGCGCCGACGGCACGATTCCCACGCCGCGCGGCGCTGAAGTGATTGACGCGAGGGGGAAGACATTGCTGCCCGGCCTGTGGGATATGCACGTTCACGTGGGCGGACTGGTGGATGGCATCGAGCATCTGGCTGCCGGCGTCACCTCTATCCGCGATATGGCCAATGACAACACCAAGCTCCAGCGCATCCGCGGCGACTTCGATTCGGGCGCTGCGATTGGTCCGCGCATCCTCATGGCCGGGGTGATCGAAAGCCACAGCCCTTTTCAAGCGCCCACCAACGTCCTGGTGGAGACGCCCGGGGAAGCGCGCGACGCCGTGGACCGCTATAAACTTTGGGGCTACGAACAGATCAAGATCTATAGTTCCGTGAAGCCCGAACTTGTGCCGGTGATCGCCGCCGAAGCGCACAAGTACGATCTACGCGTGAGCGGCCACATCCCCAATGGGATGACCGCCGAGCAGGCGATTCGCGAGGGGTATGACGAAATCCAGCACGCGAATTTCATCTTCCTGAATTTTCTCTCCGATCGTGTCAAAGATACGCGCACGCCGGAGCGATTCACCGCGGTGGCCGAGTACGCGACGGAGTTCCCGCCGGATTCGCCACAGATGCGCGGCTTTCTAAAGCTGCTGCTCGAGCATCACACCGCGCTTGATCCCACAATGAATGTCTTCGAGGGGATGTTTACCTCGCGGCCCGGCGCGATAAATCCGGTGTACGCCGCGGCGGCCGACCGTTTGCCGCCGCAGGTCCGGCGCGGGCTGATGGGCGGTGGCCTGCCGATTCCGGCGGGAGAAGAGCAGCACTACCGCGATTCGTTCCAGACGATTCTCAGCGTGATCGGCGCGTTCTACAAAGCAGGCGTGCCCATTGAGGCGGGCACGGATGCGATGCCCGGGTTTACGCTGGACCGCGAACTCGAGCTCGATGTGGCCGCCGGCATTCCCGCGCCGCAAGTGTTGCAGCTCGCGACCATCGGCGCCGCGCGCATCATGAAACACGACACGGTGATCGGCTCGATCGCACCAGGCAAGCTCGCGGACATGATCCTGGTGGACGGCGATCCCGCCGCGCGGATCAGCGACATTCGCCGCGTCGTTCTCGTGATGAAAAACGGCGACATCTACGACCCAGCGCGCCTGGATCAGGCCATCGGTGTAAAGCCGCTGCACTAGCGGCTCGCTGCGGGGCCGATATTATCCACGCCGGACTTCCAGTAGGTCTGGAATGCCCTTCCCTAGGTGAGCCACTTGCTTGCGTAAGGTCCGTGGTTGTGAGTTACATACTAATTGAAGTTTGAGAACAAAGTAAGGAGCAATATGATAAAGTAAGGAATGTAGAGTAAGGAATGTAGAGGAGCCGCGACGATGAAAAGACAAGCGCGAATTACCAGCAAAGGACAAATTACGGTTCCGCAAGAGATTCGGCGAGCTCTTGGCGTCCGCCCGGGTGACAAATTGCTTTTTGAGAAAGACCGCACTGGAATTCGCGTTCGCCCGGTGCGCGCAAAGAGTCCATTTGCGAAGTACAGGGGCATCGGGACACGCGGCGTTGCCGCTGGTAGGAAGGCGGTACTCAAGCACGTTCGCGAAATGCGTGGTTCATGACAACCGCGCTCGACACTAACGTCCTTGTTGCCCTCTGGAACAAAGACGAGTCCTTCAA
This sequence comes from uncultured Acidobacteriota bacterium, assembly GCA_963803675.1. Classification (GTDB taxonomy): domain Bacteria; phylum Acidobacteriota; class Terriglobia; order Acidiferrales; family UBA7541; genus DASTCZ01. The sequence continues at coordinate 18,716 of CAWDNN010000003.1, forward strand.
TTCGCTCGCGCAGTCTGCATTGGATGCTGCACTCGACAACGGTGGGCTTGTGATCGCCGCCCCCATCTTCGCGGAGCTTTTGGCCTTTCCCGAACGGGAAGAACACTTTCTGAATGATTTCTTCAGAGAAACCGGCATCGCGATTGACTGGAAATTGGACGAAGCAGTGTGGCGAACTGCTGGACGCGCATACCAAGCCTACGCGGTCCGCCGAAAGAGGGATCGCGGTTCGGAGCCAAGGCGCATTTTGGCCGATTTCTTGATCGGCGCCCACGCCGTCCGCAACGAATATCGTCTTCTAACCTTGGACGCTGGTCTTTACCGCGCGGCATTTCCTCGGCTTTCGATCGTTTCCCTCTAGGAACGCTGCGCCGCTGTCAATTCCGACAAGTTCACCAGACCTTGCACACCTTTGGCGCGGGCTTCACCATGGCTTGGCCCTCCTTGCAGGAGAACGCCGTAGCGAATTCCGGCATGTTCACCACGACGCCGTTGATACGGTACTTGCCCGGAGAGTGTGGATCGGTGATCGCGTTGGCCCGCTCATTTTCGGGGCGATTGTTTTCGCAAGCCCACTGCGCGAAGCCGACGAAGAAACGCTGATCCGGAGTGAGGCCGTCGGCGGCATGAAGCTGCATGCCTTTGGTGGCGTCTTTCCATGCAACGTAGGCCAGGATCGTGCCGCCGAGATCGGCGACGTCTTCGCCTTCCGTGAGCTTCGAGTTGATGTGGATATCGTCCACCACGACGTACTGCGCATACTGGTCCACAACGCAGTTAGCATGCTGCACGAACTGCGTCGGCGTCCTGTTTCGTCCACCAGTCCTTCAGATTGCCCTTGGCGTCAAACTGGCGTCCTTCATCGTCGAACCCGTGCGTTAGTTCGTGGCCGATGGTTGAGCCGGTGTTGCCGTAGTTCGGCGCGGCGTCCATCTTCGCGTCGTAGAGCGGAGGCTGCAGCACGCCGGCCGGGAAATTGATGTCGTTCATCTGCGGATTGAAGTAGGCGTTGACGGTCGGCGGCGTCATGCCCCATTCGCCGCGATCCACCGGCTTGCCGACCTTGTTGAACTCGCGATGCGCTTCGAATTCCGTGGCGCGAGATCGTTGCCATAGAAGTCTGATGCGGCGAATCTTGACCGAGCTGTAGTCGCGCCACTTGTCGGGATAGCCGATCTTGTTGCGGATGCCGTGCAGCTTGACGAGCGCCTGCTGCTTGGTCTGCCGGGCTCATCCAGTCGAGCTGCTGGATGCGCAGCGCCATGGCGTCTTCGATGCGCCGCGTCATCTCGAGCGTCGCGGCCTTCAGTTCGGGCGGAGAACGTCTTGCGGACGTAGGCTTGGCCCAGCGCGTCGCCAAGCTGGCGATCCACGTACTGCACGCAGCGCTTCCAGCGCGGCTGCAGCTCCTTCGCGCCGCGCAGATACTTGCGATAGAAATCGAAATTCTCGTTGACGAACGCCGAAGAAAGCAGCGGCGAGCGCGAATTGGCCACATGGAAGCGCAGATAGGTCTTCCAGTCGTCGAGGGAATTCGAAGTGAGCTGCGCGTTCAGGTCCTTGAAAAAGTCGGGCCACTCGACGTTGAGAATCGCAAACTTCGGAGTGTTCCCGGCGGCGAAGTAGGCATTCCAATCGAAATCGGGTGCGACCGTTGAGAGATCCGCGACACTCATCTTGTGCTTCAGCTTGTAGGGATCGCGCATTTCCACGCGGGTGAGCGACGCGCGGGCGAGCCGATCCTCAATGCGCATTACGGTGGCGGCATTCTTCTGCGCGATATCGGGCGAATCGCCGATCAGCTCGAAGATCTTCTGCACGTGCTGCAGATAGTGCTCGCGGATTTCTTTCGACTTGGCGTCGTCCTTGGTGTAGTAGTCGCGGTCGGGAAGCCCGAGGCCTCCCTGATCGACCCCGACGATCACGTCGTCGGAATTGTCGGGGTCCTGCATCGAGCCGGCGTTAAAAAGAAGCGAATCGCCCTCGAGGTGGAGCGTAGCGACAATCGGCGCGAGGTCCTTTACGCTTTTCAGATTGGCGATCGCCTCGAGTTCCGGCTGCACCGGCTGCGCTCCGAGCTTTTCGATGGCGGTTTCGTTCATGCAGGCGGCGTAGTAATCGCCGATTTCCTGCGTAACGGTGTCACGGTTCTTCGCGGCGGCAGCTTCCTCGAGAATGCCGCGCAGATACTTGAGGTTGTCTTCGTAGAGCTTGCCGTAGACGCTCCAGGAGGTCTGATCGGGCGGGATCGGGTTATTTTTCATCCAGCGTCCGCAGGAGTAAGCGTAGAAATCTTCGCAAGGATTCGCGGAGCGATCCATGGAGGCAGTGTCGAGGCTGGGGGTATAGGGCAGGCCGGCGTCGGCAGCCTGCTGCGGCTGCGCATTGTCGTCCGGCGCAATGGCGACGGCCGCCGTCGCTGTGGCTTCGGGCTTGAACTTCTGCGCACAAATCGCCACGGCCAGAAGACACAGGATCACAAAAGCTTTCTTGAAGTTCATGCTTATCCTCCGCGATAGGGGATGAGCATAGCAGAGGTCGTGGTTTCGAATCACCATGCGGCGCGCTTTTGTGCAATTGTGTTGGCGCATGCGGCGGCTTGCAGGTAGGCTAGTGGCCGTTTTCGGTGCGTGTTGGATGCGCTATGTACGCTGGGAGGCAGCGAGATGGCATCTATTGGCTTGTGGTGGCAAAGCGGCCGATTCCGCCGCGCGGTGCGCGTTGGCGCCGTGTGCCTTGCGTTGATAGCCGTGTATCCGGCCGTGCGGTTGATCGATGCGCAAGGAGCGCAGGACCAGCGACATTCGGCTCGCTTCGAAATCACCTTTCCCGCTGCACTGAGCGCGAATCCCGTGGATGGCCGCGTGTACTTGCTCATTTCCACCGACGGCAACCAGGAGCCGCGCTTCCAGATTCGCGAGGAGGAAGCCGAGTCGCAGCAGATCTTCGGCGTGGATGTAAACGCGCTGGCGCCCGGCCAGGGCGCCCCGATCGGCGACGACACGCTGGGTTATCCGGCGCGCAGCCTGCGGGACATCCCAGCAGGCGATTACTACGTGCAGGGACTCCTGAACCGTTACACCACGTTCGAACGCGCCGACGGCCATCGCGTGAAGCTGCCGATGGACGAAGGCGAAGGCCAGCACTGGAATTCGAAACCGGGGAATTTCTATAGTAAGCCGCAGCACATCCACGTTGATCCAAGGTCATCCGATACGATTCGAATTCAACTGACGGAGACGATTCCGCCGGTCGAGCCCGTGCACGACACGCAATGGGTAAAGCACATCCGCATCCAGAGCCAGGTGCTCACGAAGTTCTGGGGGCGTCCGATGTTTCTCGGCGGTATCGTGGTGCTGCCGCAAGGCTGGGACACGCATCCGAGCGCCCACTATCCGTTGCTGGTTAACCAGGGCCATTTTCCGCGGGATTTCAGTGGATTTCGAACGGAGGCGCCTTCCGCGGACGTGACCGGCAACGCGCGCGAGCGGGCTGAATCCATGTATCAGTTTTATCAGGATTGGAGCACGGGCAAGCTGCCGCACATGCTGATCCTGCTGATCCAGCATGCGAATCCCTACTACGACGATTCGTACGCCGTGAATTCCGCAAACGTGGGTCCGTACGGAGACGCGATCAACCAGGAGCTGATTCCCTACGTCGAGAAAGAATTTCGCGGAATCGGTCAGGGTTGGGCGCGCGGCGTTTTTGGAGGCTCGACCGGCGGCTGGGAAACATTGGCGACACAGGTGTTTTATCCGGATGACTACAACGGCGCGTGGGCCTTCTGTCCAGACCCCGTGGATTTTCATGCATACCAGGCCGTGAACATTTACGACGACAAGAATGCGTTCTGGAAGCAGGGGCCGTTCGGGCGCGTGCCGATTCCCGATATGCGCGGCCGGACGGCTTGCCGGAAGCGATGATGGAGGGCGATGACCGCTGGGAGCTCGTGCTGGGCACCCATGGCCGTTCGGGCGAGCAGTGGGCGATCTGGCAGGCTGTGTTCAGCCCCGTAGGAGCGAGATGGCTATCCGAAGCCAATTTGGGATCCGGAAACCGGCGTGATTGATCACGATGTCGCCGCATACTGGCGTGAGCACTATGATTTCACAGCAATTCTGCAGCGCGATTGGCAGACGCTGGGGCCGAAGCTGGTCGGCAAGATTCACGTCTGCGGTGGGGACGCGGGACACCTAGTATTTGGACAACGCGGTTCGCCTGTTGCAGAAGTCGCTCGAAGGGACGAGCAATCCCCATTACACGGGGGACTTCGATTACGGCCCGGATCAGCCGCACTGCTATACCGGCGTGCCGACTCTCTCCGCGCGTGAAGGGTCGCTCACGGCCACGCGGCGCGTGATGAATGCCGCCGCCGATTGGATGGTAAAGACCGCGCCGCAGGAGTGCGGATGTAAAGAGTTGGCGCTATTGAGGCGGCCCGTTCAGCGAAAATGCCATTGCTGCTCTACCGGTAGCGCGGCGGCTGTGAGATCGATGGCGAAGGGTCGGGGACGGCAGTCGCCATGCCTGCCATCACATAGAAAAGCAGCGCGTTCGATGGGATGTGCAGGTTGAAATCCATCAGGCCATGAACGATCAGACCCGTGCAGGCGACCAACGCGCCAAGATGCACGGCGCGTACCAGAGGATCGTGATCTGCGCTTCAGATTCCTGAAGCCAAACCCAAACAGCAAAACCAAAAATGCCACCCAGCATAGCCCGCCGATCGCACCGGTCTCCGCTAACAACTCCGCGTGATCGTTATGGACGTGGTCCACAATCTTGGCGTCATAATCCGTGTCATAGCGCGGAAACACCGAAATGATCGTGCCTAAGCCAGTCCCGCTCACCGGATGGTCCAGGAAAATGTGCCAGGCGCTCCGCTGCCATGGCGATCCGCGGTGCGCTTGCGTTACTTCCGGGTTGTGGACTTCCGAGAATCGCGCCATCACTTGATCGAAACCCAGCCACGAGACCAGCGCCGCCGCCACGCCAAGGGCCAGCAGGCCCGCGAGGAGTTGGCGCTTTTGTGCCCCGACCAGGAGCAAGAGCAGCACCAGCACAATCAGTTCCGCGCCAAAGGCAAAAATTCCGCCGCGCGAAGCAGACAAAGCCAACGCTCCCACAGGGAGCACGGTGAGCAGTCCGATCAGCGGCAATTGATCGCGGCGCGTGCCGCGCACAGCCAGCAGCGCCAGGCCGACCGGCACCACCAGCTCGATGAATCCAGCGAAGTGGTTTCGATTTACAAAGGGACCGAATGGAACTCCTCCGTACGTCAATTCGCGAAACCAATAGATTTTTCCGTTGAACGTCAGGTCTTGCAGGATGGCAAACACGGAAATCGCAAAGCCGAGCCATACAATGAACCAGGCAAATAGATGCCAGTGGCGCGCGGCGCGGAACGCCTGCACGGACAGAAAAAGCAGCAGCAAATAGCTCGCCACCCGCAACAGCTCCACTTTGGTCAGGTACGGATACACCGAGAGTGGAATTGCGAGTTGCGCGACGCCGAGCAATGTGAGGCCCAGCACCGGCCAAAGCACTGGGCACCAGCGAATCTGCGTGACTCTCCCACGCGCGAGTCCTATGCCCCACCAAAGAAACAGCAACGCCGCGAAGATTTCCAGTACCGATTCGGACCACGTCTCGACCACGCCGCTGGCAAGAACCGCGAAGGTGATGGCGATGCAGATCCCGATGCGAAGCGGTCTCATGGTCTAAAAGCAGCGTCTCCCGGCGACAAAGAAACATCGTCCAGCCATATCGTGCCCGCCAGCTTGTTATCGAATTTTTGGCTAGGATCGCGGTTCAGCGAGATCGCCGCGATGCGGGTGTTGGGACCGGTTGTGAAATCGGCCTTTTCCGTCAGCCACTCATGATCACCCGTGACCGGCTCGAAACCGACGGCAGGCTGACCTGAGCCCGGGAAACTGATAGCGATACTTAAGCCTTTGTCGGTGGTGATACCGGCGGTGCGGAGAGCAGCCGAGAAATGGTAGGAGGTGCCAGGGCGAACCGGAACCAGTTGCCACACGCCGTGATAGGTCAAATTCTGCGAGCCGTCGAACGTGACGCTGAGCGCGCGGCTCCCGGAATGTGGGTGCGCCGCGTCGTAAGCGTAGGTTACGCCGGTCGTGGCATCCAAATGCCAGTCTAGGCCGTCATTGGCCGAGTCGCGTTCAAAACCGCCATCGAATAGGAGCGAAGGGCCGCCAGGTTGATTTGTGGCATCACCGCTGAGAGCCAATGCTTGGGTCCACACCGCTCTCGCATCATCGCCTTGCTGGGACGCGATCAACAAATCCACGAGCGGGGAAGCAATCCTTAGCGATATAGGTGGACCATCCGCGGCCAGGCGATCCCAGACCCGCAACGCAGCCTGCGACTCGTGCGCGTCAACAAGCCAAGCCAGCGAGTCGCGTAAGACACGGTCATTATTTGGAAGTACCTGAGTCAGCAGCGTTTGCGGGTCCTTACTGGCACGCCACACGCGAGAAATCGCAAGAGTGGTCAAAGCCGGGTTGGCGACCAGCGCGCGGTGGATCTCCGCAAACGCCTGAGGCAGTTCGCCTTGCCGCAAGAGAAAACTCCCGTAGCGCCAGTGTACTTCTGCCGAGCCGGGATAGTCGCTGACGGCTGTTTCGAATCCGTGCCGCGCCTGTTCGATTTCGCCGGTCTGTTCGTAGGCCTCGCCAAGGGCCATCCAGTAGGCAGCCGCGCGCGGGTCAATGCTCACCGCATGGCGAAAATCACCAATCGCGCGTTGGGGATCGGGGTTTTCCAAATCGAGCAGTGTATTCAATCCCAAGCGATACCAATCATCGCCGTTGCCGGGCTCGATCTGTACGGCACGAAGACGGCCAGCCTGCGTGTTGGACGCGAACTCGCGATCGGCCCACCAGATACACACACTCGAATAAATCATAAAAAAACAGACGGCGAGAACAAGCGCAAGCACCGCCCAGCGGGAGCGAGAGTTGGGCAAGCGGAAGTTCATGCCAAAGCCCCTCGCCGAACTCCATCCGGCATCTTTTTCGAATGAGGTGGACGCATATCAGGATGCGGGCGCTTGCGCCGCACGCGTGGCGGCCTCTTCGCGAACGATCGTGTGGAAATCGCACTCGCCGGCGAAAAACCATCCCGCAAAGGCTGTGCGCGGCACCTTGCCTGCAACGGGCGACACGCGGTGTTCGAGCCGCGGGTCCACCTGGAAAATGACGGCATTTCCCAGTCCGGTATTCGCGATTTCGAAAAGGATTTTCTTGGAGTCCGTTTCGCGAATCTGCAGCGCGCCGCCTTCGAACGGTTCAGGCGAAAGATTAAGGCTCATTGCCAGCAACCTCTCGCCGGCTTGGCCGAGGTCGCTATGCCAACTATCGTAGTGGCCTTCGCCGGAGGCGAACCGGTAAATGCGGCCGCCGAAGTGGCCGATGGCCTTGCACCCGGTGATCTGTTCGACGAACCGCAGGAAGTCGGGGTGATTGACCATAAAGTGGAGGGTCCCTGCGGAAGCTTCGGGTGGAAGCCAGGATTCCTTCGCGATGTCAGTGTCTTGGCGCTGTTCGAATTCAGCCTGACGGACGCGTTCGGCGACGAAGTCTACTATAGACGGCTCGACCAACTGGCGAAGCAAGACGCAATGGTGCTCGCGAAAATGTTGCCGCAACCCCTCGATTTCGCCCGGGGCCGAATTGAACTGCCGCCCCCGTCCTAGTTAGTTGCAACATTCGAATTATCTTTCACCTGCCGGCCGCAAATTGAAACTCGTTCTCCTAAGCGACCTTATGGGCCGGATCGTCCCCGGCCTCCCGCGCCCCAGTCTTCGCGGAACGTTGGCTGAATCCCCAGCCATACTTGCGGATCAGGCGGACCGGCCGCATGACCATCTGCCGCAGCCGCGAACTGCGCGCGGATTCCCAATCTTCTTCCGTTGGCGATGCCATCAGGCGAAAAAGATAACGCAGGCCTGAGGATGCCGCCCCCATCGAGCGGACGCGGAACATTGCTCGCTGCGCTACCCCCGCTGATGCACACTCACCTGCAAACATTTCTGTAAGCGCCTGCGCGACAAGTTTCGTCACCGCCGTATCAGACTTGATCCGCGCGGCAATATCCGGCGGCAGATCGAGGGCAAACAGTTCGGATGCGAGCGCAAGACCTGAAAGTGTCATTCTTTCTGCGCCCAGTTCGCTCGCGGACTGCATGGCCAGGTCCCAGGAAAATTTCGAATTTGACCGCACCAACCAAGCGAGATCGGTCGCCCACTGAAGACGATTCCACAGGTGCTTGCTGCCGTGCACCGAAAGAACGGTGAGCGCATCTTCCGGACAAAAAGTGGACGCGGACCTCCCAGCCAACCGGATATTCGCGAGCCTTCCCGCAGGCGACCCAGATCGAGAGGAACTGGGTAGTACCGAAGGTTTTTTCAGTGTGGAATTCGACCGGCCGGAAGCAGGAGGACGGTCAAAATAATATTGGCCGGGGACCTGAGCGCGTTGCGCTTCTCCGGCGTCGCGCGATTGCTCCGGCAATTGCAGCGTGTAACCATCCTCGCGCATAAGTGCACCACGGAATCAATATCGCGGTGGCGCACCAGAATGTCCAAATCGCCAAAGTCTCGAAGGCCGAGATCACCAAATGCCTGCAGAGCTAGAACGGGTCCTTTGTAGGGAACCGCCTGGATTCCGTGTGTTTCCAGCAAGCCAAGCAGCCGCGCCAACTCGGCGGTGAATACGAGATTCTCTCCGCCTGGGTCTGTAGACCACGCTCGCACGCTTGCCGCCATTCATCCGGTACGCGGGGATAGCTTGCCGCCTTGAGTGTTCGAAAGAAAAGCATGCGAATGCCGTGAGCGTCAGCCGCCGAAAAGAGAAACGGCCAATTGCTCACCTGACCGAGGAGAGAAGCCGCCTGTTCGGGTGGCACAGCAATAGAGTGGGGCGCCGCGCACAGGAGCAGCAGCCGGAATTCCGGCCGCAGACCGTGAACCATTGGGCCGTCTTGACTCATAGATGGCTCGGCAAACGCTACGCCAGCCTTCCGTTGAAAGCAATCAGCAATCGTCGCGCCTGACCCGCAACGCGAATTTCATTACAGACCGGGTGACTCAAGCCTCGAAGCCCCTAATCGGCAGTTGCTCCCACCGCGCGCACCAGCCTCAATCTTCTCCGCATCCGCCAGGATACAGTCGCAGAGTTGGTCGAGATCGGGCGCCGGGGACCCAAGGTTCAGCTTTTTCACCGGAACAGCGTTGGCTATGCGGCCGAGTTGCAAGAGTTCCCGGGCATAGACATCCTGCGGCAAAAGCCGCACGTGGTAAATATTCGCCGCCAAACGCACGAGGCGATCTTGCGGCGGAAGTTCGGTGACGAACGGACGGCCCGCAGGAAAGTTTCGTCGAGAATATAGACCGCACCGATGGGCAGCGGCTCCGGCTCGAAATTTCCAGCCGGGCGTATCGAGTGGAAGATAGAACTTGGCATAGTCAGCGCAAAGCCTAGGCAATCCATAGGATCGCCCCGAACAACAATTGCGCCGCGTGCGGCCACAGTGTCAGAAGAGGAAAGCTCGGCTGCGCAAAGAATCCCGCATCGCGTTCGAGAATCGGCAGCACATCTTCGGTCAGCACGGGGTAACCGCGCTTCGCAAGCGCGGCCACTGTTGTGGATTTGCCAGACGTGGAAGGGCCACAGAGCCCAATGGCATTGCCGTGGAGTTCGAACGCGCTTGCATGCAGACAAGCGATCGCTCTAAGCTGAAGCACGAAACCCATGACTACTCCACGCAGGGGAATGGCTACATCCGCAAGGTCAAATGTACCAACGTGATACGCGAAGACGCGCCGGCCGCTCTTGTCCAAGCAGAACTCGGTGCCGTTGACGAAGGCAAGGCGAAAGTAATTCCCCTGATCTAACTTCCAAAGCAGGATATCCGGTTGGCCGTTGTCGCGTTCGGGGCTGGCATAGACGAGCTCTGAAGGAGAACTCAACGCGCGAGCCGCCCATTCGGGTGGTTCCTGAAATGTGACGAAATATCTGGAATGGTTGAACTCTGTGGGTTTTCGAGAGGAATTAAAGGGATTTGAAGATTCGATGCGAGGTGAAGTCCGAACAGGTAATGTAGAAACACTTCCGGGCGCCTAGGTCCGGCGGCGGAAACCCTCTTCGCGCACGTGGAGGCGGCTGGACTGCGTTAGCACACGGACGTCACCGTATGTTTTGAATTCAGGCGTCTTGTAGGGACGCTTCGGGGTTGTTGTTTTGGCTCAGCCACCGCAGCCACCTCTCTCATGCTACAGAGTACCTGTCTGGCACATCAACCACAATAATAGAGTCTTGGGACGAAGATTAAGCGAATCTCTCAATCCTGGTGACCGAGCCTCTTGCGAAGTAAGCGGTCCCACCGGACAAATCGCTGAATCTCTTTATTTGGATGCAGATGGTGGTCCTTTCGTGTCCTTTCAAGTCGCGCCATGGCCAGCTCGGGGTCTTCCGCGTAGGGGGTCTTGGGGCGATTGAGGATTTCCGGTGGCAGGATGCCCCTCATGGCTTGCCTTACGATTTCCTTCTCCGCGCACCAGGGCAGCGGCGGCAACCGCAGCATAAAGCGCATCAGCCGCAGATCGAAGTAGGGATGGCGTGCCTCCAGCGGAAGGCGCGTGGTCCCCGGCTCCTCGGTTTCGAAAACCCACTGGAAATAGGGCTCAGCGAAGGCTCCATGGGCTTCCGGTCGATAGGGGTGGTCGGACAGCGACTCCGTAAGGATTTCGTTCCACCGATGGCGAAGCTTGAGCCGGGCGGCTAAGTCATCGTTGAGCCACTCCGGAAACGGATCGCCAAAATCGCGCTTGCCCCGCCATCGCCGCCACCAAGCGCGGAAGCCGAGGCGAGGATGTCTGCCCCTATGCAACGCGGCATAGACTGCGCCGCCCCAGAGCAGCTGCCCCAAGCCGCGCCCCATGTAACCCGAAACTGAGGGCATCAGCCCAAGGTCGCCGCCTTGGCCCGTGAGAAAGACTCTCGCATGGCCGCTGAGCGCAGCATAGCAGCGGCGGAAAACGGGGTTTGCGATTGCTTCATAGGGCTCGCGGCCGTTTGCACTTCCGGCGCGCTGCATTCCTCGAAAAGCGGATGTTCCGCCGCGTTGAAATGCAGAATGGGGATACCCAGCTTTTGCGCAGCCAGGGCGGAATACCGGCGCTCTTCGTCACAAATCACGCCGTCATAGGAGAGGTTCACCGCACGAAGATCACCGCCGGGCCGCGCGGCCAGGTAATCATGCGCCAAGGCGGCGATGGACGTGGAATCCAGTCCGCCGCTCATCAATATGCCTACGCAATTGGTGCGCAGGCGATCAGCTATTGCGAAGCGGAGCAGTTCGAGAAAGTGCTCGGGATAATCCTGCTTCCGTTTGTAACGTAGAGGCTCTTCGACGGGAAACGACCAGTAATGGCGCGCGCTTATTTCGCCATTCGTGCACGTGAGCTGGTGGGCGGGCGGCAGGCGCCGAATATCTTCAAAGCTTGTGGTGGAGGGATTCCAGTTCAGCCCGACCAGCAGGAAGTCCGCGATGGCGAGCTCGTTGAGCTGGGCCGACACATCGGGGTGAACCCGCACGCACTCGAGCGTATTGCTGAAGACAAAACAATCGCGGGTGCGCGCGTAGTAGAAGGGTCGTACGGCGAAGTGATCATTCGCGCAGAAAAGGTTCTTACGGCGCCCGTCCCAAATCGCAAAGCTGAAATCACCGGTGATATGTTCGAGGAGATTCTCTCCCCAGCAGTGGTAGGCGTGGAGGAGCAGTTCAACGTCGGGCGCGGAAATCTCGGCCGCCCGGCCATTCCTGCGCAACTCTTCAACGAGGGCGGTTCTGGTGTCCAGACGCACGTCCGAAGCGCACCAGACCTCGTTATCGAAAGTGACGGGTTGCGATTCGCGCCCGGCTTCGTCGGTGGTACGCAATAGCGCGTGGCCGAGACCGACCTCGCCAGCGGACCAGACGCGCTGAGCGTCGGGACCTCGGAACGCCAGTGCCGCTGTCATGCGCTGCAGAAGCTCTTGATCAACCGGCGCGCCGTCCAGACGTAGGATCCCGGCAAAGCCGCTCACCTGGCCTTCCCCGGCGCTGCGGCGCCAATCTCATCGAATGGCGCGTAGTGGCGATGCACTTCGCCGGAGTCGTTGACGACGGCGCCATCAAGCTCAACCCAGGCATGCGCCTCAAAGATCGAAGCGTTCTTGCGTGCCCCAATGCGCAGCTCCGCCGGAATGCCCCTACGACGCAGCAGCCACCACAGCACCAGTGACCGCTCCAAGCAAGTTCCGGACCGTAGGCCTTCGCGCGCTGCGGCGTCTACCATTTGAGCAGCGCGGCGGGCGGTATCGCTTGGGTCGCCCATGCGATCAAGACCAACAGACGGGGGTCCTGGCAGGAGGGATTCGGAAAATCCCCGCCAGCGCCGATAGCCAATGACGCGCAGACCTGCTGCCGTCAGCGGCAGCAGGAAGAATGCACCCAGGAACACTTTTCGATCGGCGGGCGAAAGTGCTAATAGGCGCCGAACGCGTCCTGGATGTTTGCGGCCGGTAGGTAACTGAAGGGGGCTGCCCGGCTGGGGATATTGAAAGACGGAGGTCCGGGGATCGCCCAAGTCTTTCATCGGAGGTGTGAAACTGCCATGCACAAGACGCACGAAGATACGAGGGCTATGTAGGGCACACGGACGGCCCGGGAAAACGCCGAGTACCGCACCACCAGTGCAGTGCACCGCTAGCTCGCGGCGCCGTTGCGAACCTCGATGAGGCCCTCGGTCCGAAGCCTTTCAAGCAAGGCGAATAAGTCGCCTTCACACCGCGAGGGTTCGACCTCATATTCGGCGAGGATAGCAGCGCGCAGCTCCTCGACCGTGTGCGGCTCCTGCATCAGATTCCAGATTCGCGCACCGACGGGATCGAGGCCGTAATAGATGCCGCTGCGCATGTGCAGAATTGCGGCTTCTTCGCCGAGCGAACAGGAAACCTGTTCTTTGGCAGCGACAACCACACTTTCTAAAGAGATATCGTCAGGCATCGCATTCGTCCGAGCATGAACCTGATATGGCCCGCCGCGGAGCACCAGCGGCGGATACCCTCTACATCTGATGCCATTTCTCGAAAGATGAGGTTTGACCAACCCCCTAGTGCTTTACAGGCTTGGTAACTTTCTCCTTAGTTTCGATCCCGAGGCCCATCTGTTTGAGCTGCTCGATTCCTTGTTTAGCTTGACTGCCCCAGGGCCCATTCGGATCGAGATCAATCGCGGTTTGATACGCTTCGACGGTACCCGGCTGCATGATCGGCGTTATCTTATCGCCTTCCTGCTTGTAATCCATGGCACCCACGAGCGCGACGCCTAGCAAATACCATGCCTGCGCATTCTTGGGGTCGAGCTCCGTAGCTTTCCTGAGTGGGGCTACGGCGTCCTTCAGGCGCTGGGCGTTGTATAGCGTAATACCGAAGTTCAAGTACGTACGGGCGGCGTTCGCTGGGTCGAGCTCGACGCTTTTCTGATAGGCCGCCGTCGCCTCGTCAATCTTCCCGAGCTTTGCGTAGTCGTTGCCAAGGTTGTTGTAGGTGCTGGCATCTGGCTTCAACGCCACGGCTTGCTGATAAGATTGCGCCGCGTCCTCGTACTTTCCATCCACTTCATAGGCTGCTCCGATCTTTTGCAGAAGTGTGGCGCGGTTTATGTCCGTTGGACCTGTAACCGCCAGTGCTTGCTGAAATTCCGCGACAGCAGTGGTCGATAGCGGATCAATTTGTGCCTTCAGGCTTGCCTTCTGGTCGGCAGGCGCACTTCGCAATTGTGCACCCAATGCAGCGGCCTGGGTGAGGGCGGCATTGCCCGCCTCGTAGTGCACCTTCAGGCTAGTGGCCTTGTTTAGCGCCGCAGATTGTTTTTTCATTTCCGCCATTGATGAGGCGAGAACGGGATCCTTGAAGTTGAAATCCGCCGCCGTTTCCGCGTTAGCCCCAACCGCCGCCTTCACCGCATAGAGCGGTTGATCGCCCTGCTTAACGGTCACCAGATATGTGCCAGCCGGGAGGTCGATCTTGTATTTGCCCTCCGCGTCGCTCTTTGCCGTCACTTCATCGCCCTTTTCGTTTTTGAAGGCAACGGTGATGTCTGGCCACGGTTTGGCGTCGCTGTCCTTTATCGTTCCTGCGACGGTGCCCTTTGCTTTCACCTGCGCAGTCGTGGGTCCGGCGGCCCACTCCGGAACGAGGCCGGCGACTGCTAGCAACGCCCCGGCCAACGTAAGATGCCTTGCAAACTTGATATTCACGATGACTCCTCCTGGCTTGGGCGAAACGCTACGCTCAACGAGGCAGGTTCGCCGCTTCCCCCGAACTGAAACTATATTATCTATCGACAGTATCGCTCAACATTATCGCTCAACTCGGGCCCGATAGGGGATAGGGTCTCCCGAACCGGCCTCGGCGAAAGCCCTCAACCGCAACAAACAACTATCACAAATGCCGCAGGCAGCGTCCTCTGATTGATAGCACGACCAGGTGAGATCCAAAGGCGCGCCCAGCTCAATCCCACGCCGGATGATCTCACTTTTCCGCAGGCCGATCACGGGCGTCACGATCTCGATGTGCGTTTCCGGCCTCGTGCCAGCACGAATGAGTTCCTGAAAGACGCGATAGTATTCCGGTCTGCAATCGGGGTAACCGGAACTATCTTCCGCGACGGCGCCGATGTAAATGCTGCAAGCCCCCAGCACCTCGGCCCAGCTCACCGCGACTGAGAGGAAGTGCGCGTTGCGAAAAGGCACATAAGTGACCGGAATGCCGTGTGCGTCCCGCAACTCGGCTGCGGACTCACGCTCCGGCACCGCGATGCGGGAATCCGTTAGCGCCGATCCGCCGATCTGCGAGAAATGGTCAAGCCGCACGGTGAGGCGGTCGCCCACTTCATAGTGGTCGGCGATTAAATCGAACGCGCGGCGCTCACGGCGCTCCGTGCGTTGGCCATAGCTGGCGTGAAGCAGGGCCAGTTGGTGCGACTCGGTCGCGATGGCCGCCGTGACACAAGAGTCCATCCCGCCACTGAGCAAGACCACGGCCTTGGAACGTTCCGATCGAGCCATGAAAGAAAAGTATAACCCTACACGCCGTGCGTCGCAGGATCCCAGATGAACTTGTGGAGCTGCAGGCCGAGCCGAACGGGCAAGCCATCCGCAAGAATCCACTCCGTAAGCTCCCGAGCGCTGAGGCCCGGCCATGATCCAGCCGGATCGGGGTATACGGGCGAAAAGATTACTTGATGGACGCGAGCGGACAGATTGTGCTCGGCAGCGAAACTGCGCGCGAATTCGTAGTCGCGGCGGCTGGCGATGACAAACTTCATCTCGTCACGAGCATTTAGAACGCCAAGATTCGCCATGTCGAACGTGCCGCCTTCAGCCGAATCTGGGCACTTTACGTCCGCAATCTTGATCACCTCGCCGGGCAGCTCGCCGATATAGCGCTCTCCGCTGGTTTCGATCATTACCGTGTAGCCTGCGGCAAGCAGCGCCTCGCTGAGGGCCGGCGTTTCGGGTTGCAGCAGCGGCTCACCTCCCGTGATTTCGACGAGGCGAATCGGTGAGCCCGTCGAACCGGAGGAAGGCTCAGAAAGGTTGCGCACGCGGCTAAGAATGTCTTCCACGCTCATCTTCGTGCCGCCGTGAAAGGCGTAAGCCGTGTCGCACCAGACGCAGCGCAAGTTACAGCCCGTCAATCGGACGAAAATGCACGGCAGGCCCGCGCGTGTGCTTTCTCCTTGAATTGAGCGGAAGATTTCGGTGATGACCATACGATCAGCGAGGGCCAGGACGCGCCTTGCGCCGGCCGTAGGATTGCACGAGATAGACCGCGATTGCCAGGACGATGCCCGCACCGATCATTCTGGGGTAGGCGAGCTTCACGCCCGCGTACGCGCTGAGCAAAAAGTACGTGGTGGCGACGAGAATCGCGGGAATGAAGATAATGAGAAAGGAGCGGTTCATGTGGGCGGCGCTCCCTACGGCCGATATGTGGCCGAACTCGTATCCGTCTCCCAGACCGTGATGCTGGCGATCCGCGGCGCATTTTCTACGGCGCGCATCTGCTGCCAGCTTTCGTCGTACACGAATTTAGCGATGTTTTCCGCCGAAGGGTTGATCACGTTGAAGGGCGCCTGGTCATTCAGATACTTATGATCCATCCCGGCGATCACGCCATGCAAAACCTGCTTCAGATGGACGAAATCGTAGAGCAGGCCAGCCGAATCGAGCTGCGGACCTTCGAGCGTCACGCGAACCTTGTAGTTATGGCCGTGCGGGTTTTCGCACTTGCCCTTGTAGCCGCGCAAGGCATGCCCGGCCGAGAATGTTTCGTCCACACTCACTTCAAACATTTAAGCAAACCTCATATCGATACGGCCCGCCGGGGAGGATGTGCCTGCCTCGCGCTTATCGCCGCCGCGCTTAGGGACTTGTATCCATAAAACGTGCGACTTCGGCAAGATCCCGGGTGATGGAGTAGTCCGGCAGCGAGGCCAGAAAAATTTTACCATATTGCATGCGCTGGATGCGGTTATCGAGGATCGCAAGCACGCCGCGGTCCGTGCGGGCGCGAATCAGGCGGCCAAACCCCTGCTTCAGCGCGAGCACGGCTTCGGGAACCTGGAATTCAGCGAAAGCATTGCGCCCAGCCTCGGTGAGCGCGCGGACGCGAGCCGCTACGATGGGATCGCTCGGCACGGCGAACGGTAGTTTGTCCACAATGACGCAGGAAAGCTGCGCCCCGGGCACGTCCACACCCTGCCAGAAGCTGGAGGTGGCGAACAGCACCGCGTTCGGTGTGTTTCGAAATTTTTCGAGCAGCGCGGCGCGCGGCGCGGTGCCTTGCAGCAGGAGCGGAAAATCCACGGCATCGCGCACGCGTCCGAAAAGCTCGTTCATCTGGCTGTAGCTGGTAAAGAGGCAAAAGGCACGGCCCTCGGTCACTTCCAGCAATCGGGTGATCTCCCGCGCCGCCTCGCCCACAAATGCGGAATCGCGCACGTCCGGCATATGCGACGGAATGTAAAGCAGCGCCTGGCTCTCGTAATCGAACTCCGTCGGCAACACGCGTTCGACCGCGGAGGGAACGCCGAGCCTCTGCTTTAGATAGTCAAACCGGCCGCCAACCGCGAGCGTCGCCGAAGTCAGAACCACCGTTTCGAAACGTTCGAAGAGGTGCTCGCGCAGGATACCGCTCACATCAATCGGCGTCGCGGTGAGAAAGACTCCCTTGTTGCGCCGCTCCATCCAGTAGACGTAGTTGCTCTCGGCGGATTCGAGCAGGAATGTGGTTTCGCCGCGCAATTCGAAGCTACGGCGGGCGATGTTGAGCAACTCGTCCGGCTTGGATGGCACGGCCGCAATATCGGTCTCGAGCGCTTTGAGCGCTTGCAACAGGCCGTCATAGGTTTCGCGATTCCGATCCAGAAAACTCTCCCGTTCGGCATGTTCGAATGGAGAGCGCCCTTCACGAGGAGGAAAGCCTTCGAAAAACGCGCGGGAACGCTCCTTGACGCGAATGGCTCGCTTCATCAGCGAAGCCGAACCTTCACGGACCAGCCGCATCGCCTGTTCGGCGTCGCGCGCAAGCTCTTCGAAGCGGTAGTTCGAAATCTGGCGGCCGAAATAGTCTCCTGCGACGTCCTCGATTTCATGCGCCTCGTCGAAAATCACGGCGTCATATTCGGGCAGGATGCTGGCGAAATCGTCCTGGCGCAGCGCCAGATCGGCGAAGAAAAGGTGGTGATTGACGATGACGATGTCGGCTGCAGCGGCCCGCTGATGCATCCAGGTGACGAAGCAGCGGTTGAATTCGGAGCATTTCTGGCCCGTGCACATGTCGCGTCGAGCGTCGAGCCGGTGCCAGAGCTCGGCGTCATCCGGCAGGAACGTCAGCTCGGCGCGATCGCCCGTCTCGGTGAGTTTTTCCCACGCTGAAATTTGTGTGAACCAATCCACTTCATCAAAGCCCTTGAGCGCCGGCTGGCCCTCCGTACAATAAACCTTCTGCCGGCAGAGAAAATTGCTGCGCCCCTTCATCACTGCAACCTTCAATTCGGGCGCGAAGTGTCTCTGCAGGAATGGAATGTCTTTGCTAAAGAGTTGCTCCTGCAGGGACTTCGTTGCCGTGGAGATCACCACGCGCTTGCCACTGCGAATGGCCGGGATCAGGTAGGCGAGCGTCTTCCCGGTCCCGGTGCCTGCCTCGACGATCGCGTGCTGTTTGGCTGCGAAGGCCTTCTCGATCAGCCCGGCCATTTCAAGCTGCGAGCGCCGGTGCTCGTAGCCCAGTGGCATACATTTTTCGAGCATGCCCCCGGGACCAAAAATCTCGTAGATTGTGGGCTGATTGGCCGCCGCAGGGCCTGCCGGTTGCTCTGGATCGGAAGCGATCGTCGAAATGTAGGTTGCCGGCAGTTCATTTTCAGATTCCGCTGCCGGTCCTTCTACATAAGGATCAGAGACATAGCGGCGTTCGGAGGAGAGCTCACCGTCTACTGTTTGCCGGTTTGCCGGGGACTTTGGAAATCGCTTGGGCACAGAACTCCTGGACGAGGCAGCGCGATTGGCTGGAATGCTACCTTAACATACCAGTTCGCAGGCACCGAGAAGCCCTTGTAAGAGACTAACCGCACCGGAAAGGCGCCGTCTAATTGAGCCAGAGAGGTGACACATGAGAATGCAGGCGAGATTTTATCCGGTGGCTTTGTCGGCGCTGGGACTGTTGCTCACGGCCGGAACGATTCAGGCGCATACATCGCGTTCTGGATTGCACTCGGGTGACGACATTACCCGCTGCGATCAAATTGATGTGAACTTCGAGGAGGGCGCGCGTGTCGCGCATGCCGAGCAGACGCTGACGATTCCACATTCGGCCGCACCGGTCTTGCGAGCCCACCTTGATGGGCCCGTGGGTATCACAGCTTTTACCGGATCGGGCGCCGACTATACGGTGCACGTCTGCAAGGCTGTGGCAGTGATGCAGGATCAATCAAGCGCCGACAATCTGGCGGCGATTTCCGCCAAGGCGGAAAATGGCGAGATCACGGTGCAAGGGCCGGACCGCGACCGCGGTCGCAACTGGAGCGTGAACCTCATTATCGAAGCGCCCGCCGGGGCGGCGCTCGATTTTTCCACGCACAATGGACCGATCGGGCTGCGCGAACTTTCCGGAAAGCTCATCGTCAGCAGCGCGAATGGACCGATCAGGTTAAAGAATTGCACGGGGGATGTCGATGCCTCAACGGAAAATGGGCCTGTGAGTTTTCAGGGCGCCGGCGGCAATCTGCACCTGCGAACACAAAACGGGCCGCTCAGCGTGGCACTTGACGGGAATCGCTGGCAGAGCGGTGCGCTCGAAGGGAGCACGCGGAATGGGCCGGTGTCGCTCTCGGTTGCATCCGGATACGGCTCCGGGCTGGTGGTCGAATCGAATGGACATTCGCCCATGAGCTGCCATGCCGATGCTTGCGGCCAAGCGCAGCGAACCTGGGATGATGAAGTGCGCCGTATTGCGCTCGGAAGCGCGCCGGTTGTTGTGCGGCTCTCGACGGAAAACGGTCCCGTCTCGGTGAATTCGCCCCGCTAGCGGAAGGAGTGTCCCGCTACAATTGTTTCGTGGAGCGGTCTTTGGTAGCGCCGTTCCACGAGGAATTTCCTCTTCCGGCAAGCCGTGCCGTCCGTTTGTTATACTGCAGCGAATGCCGGGTAAAGCTGCCAAAAAGCTTTTTCTTGTAGACGCGATGGGTTTTATCTTTCGCGCATTTTTCGCTCCGATGGAGCGCCTGCGCAGCCCATCGGGCATGCCCACCAAGGTCCCGTACCTCTTCCTGAACATGCTTCGGAGGCTGCTGCGCGAATTCGAGCCGGATTACATCGGCGTGGCCTTTGATCTGTCTGAGCCGACGTTTCGCGACAAGCTTTTCGCCGCCTATAAGGCACAGCGCCCTCCCATGCCCGAAGAGCTCAGCGTGCAGATTCCCTATGTGCGAAAGCTCTGCGGTGCGTTACGGCTGCCCATTCTCGCCATACCCGGTTATGAAGCCGACGACATTATCGGCACGCTGGCAAAGCAGGCCGCAAAGCGCAAGCTCGAGACTTACATCGTGACCAGCGACAAGGATCTGCTGCAGCTCGTGAACAGCGCGGTACGCGTGCTGATTCCAACCAAGCAAGACCTGCTGGTGGATGAGGCGAAAGTGCAAGAGTTGCTCGGCGTGCCTCCGGAGAAAGTTCCGGATGTGATGGCGCTAATGGGTGATTCGATTGACAATATTCCCGGCGCCAAGGGGATCGGCGAAAAAGGCGCGCGCGAGCTGATTCAGCGTTTTGGTTCGGTGGAAGCCGCGCTCGATCAGGCGGAAAAGGTGGAGGGAAAGCGCTATCGAGAAGCATTGCAGAGCCAGCGCGAGCAGGTGCTTATGTCCAAGCAACTTGCCAGCATCGCAACAGACGCACCGATCGAGCTCGACCTCGACCAACTCGTGGTTCGCGCGCCGGATGTCGAGGCTTTGCGCGCGCTTTATGGCGAACTGGGATTCACATCTTTGCTCAAAGAGCTGGCGCCGGCCGCCGAACCGGTTTCTGGGACACGAGAGTACGCGACGCTCGATTCGCCGGAAGCCGTCCGCGACTTTCTCGCCGCCGTGCCGCGCGACCAGGAGATTGCGTTGTGGCCCACGCTGGCTCCCGGCGACCGGGACGAAGAAGGCTTCGGCAGCCGTGTCGCGGCCATTGAGCTTTCTCCGGCGGCGGGCGTCGCGCGAACGGTGTGGCTGCTGCAGCCTCCGGTCGAAGGCGGCACTGCCGATGAACCTCTGCTCGCGCCCGAGCCCGATTGCCGCAGCGCGCAAATGGATGAGCCACGCGCAAAGGCGATCCTCGCTGAACTGCGTCCGTGGTTGGCCGATGCAAAGCGGCCAAAAATCGTGCACGATCCGAAAATCGTCGAGATGCTGCTGGGTCCCGTGGCCGGCATACGCCACGCGACAATGCTTTATTCCTACCTGCTGCGGCCCACGACCGCAAATCACGAACATGCCGACGTGGTTGCGCGGTATCTAAACGCGACCCTCGCCGGTATGCCGGGCGAACGCGCCGATTCCTTACAACGGCTCGCGCCTGTGTTGCGCCAGCAGGTGGAAGACCAAGGGCTTGCGCAGCTTTTCGAAGAGATGGACCTGCCGCTGGCATTCGTGCTCGCCCGGATGGAATGTGACGGCGTACGCGTGGACCCGTCGGCGTTGGCAGCGATGTCCGCCACAATGGAGAAGGAAATTCGCGAGATCGAGAGCGCGATCTGGAAAAGCGCGGAGGCCGAATTCAACATCAATTCGCCCACGCAACTCGCCGAGATTCTCTTTGACAAGATGGGCCTGCGGCCGCCCGCGCACCGCGGCGGCAAGGCGCGCTCGACGGCCGCTGACGTCCTTGAATCGCTCGCGCCGATGCACGAGTTGCCGCGCAGGGTGCTGGAGTACCGGGAAATCTCGAAGCTCAAGTCCACTTACGTGGACGCGCTACCCAAACTCATTGATCCTGCGACGGGCCGGTTGCACACGCGCATGAGCCAGACCGGAACAGCCACGGGACGGCTGAGTTCCTCGGAGCCCAATTTGCAGAACATCCCGGTGCGCTCGGAGCTTGGCCGCCAGATTCGCGCGGCCTTTGCCTCGGCGCCGGGCATGGTGCTGCTCTCGGCCGATTATTCGCAGATCGAGCTGCGGCTGTTGGCGCATTTTTCGCAGGATCCGGTGCTGGTCGAGGCGTTTCGCCGAGGCGAGGACATTCACGCGCGCACGGCGCAGGAAGTGTTTAACGTGGGTCCGTTGGCGCAGATGCCCGAGCACCGGCGGGTCGCGAAAATCATCAATTTCGGGATTGTCTACGGGCTTTCGCCGTTTGGGCTCGCGCAGCAGTTGAGCATCGAAACCCGCGAGGCGGCGCAGTTTATCAACGCTTATTTCACGCGCTACCGTGGCGTGAAAGAGTATCTCGATCGTTGCCTCGAGCAGACACGCAAGGCCGGAGTCACGCGCACGCTCTTCGGCCGCATCCGGCAAATCCCGGAGATCAATTCGCCGCAGGTGAATCTGCGCAATTTTGCCGAGCGCACAGCGCTCAATACGCCATTGCAAGGCACGGCCGCCGACTTGATCAAGCTGGCGATGATTGAGATTGCGCACCGGCTGAAAGCTGAAAAGTTCGCGGCCAAGATGATCTTGCAGGTACACGACGAGCTGCTCTTTGAAGCGCCATCGACGGAGATCGCTGCGCTGCGCCCTCTCGTCAAAGAATGCCTGGAGCAAGCGCACCCTTTGACGGTTCCGCTAGTGGCGGAATGCAAGGTGGGGCCGAATTGGCGGGATATGACGCCGCTCAAGGACTAGCAATCTCGGCGGACTCAGTCTCACGATACCTGCGCCATGTACGGGAATTAAAAATAAATCTCCTGTTGCAACCTTCAGCTCTTCAACGGCACCGAGAGAACCTCAGCCTAATAGCCCCGAAACAACAGTTCTTCAAGAGCCATGCGTCGCACTTGCCACAATTCGCGCTCCTTCTCATTCACGTGCAGCCTGCACTTACCATCGTCGCTAAAGGTCAGGGTTAGCTCAAGCATCTGATTCCCTTTATCATCCCGCACTAAAATCGCGTGCTCGGCAAGGCTGAACGCTACCGATCTGCGGACATCTTTGGCTTCTAGAAGAACTGCAAAGTCGTCGCCATTCTCTGCCACCGAAAATTCATAAGGGGAATTATTGGGGCGCAGGGCGTTGCGCGTCTTAATGTCCTCTTCAACTTGCAATCTGAGCGACTTGAATATTTTCGGTAGAGAGCATGAGGAACGCTCCGTTACCCAGTCGAACTTCGGCGTATCCTTCTCCGTTGTTTCGTCCATGCCTTCGCCTCCAGAATGTAGGCAACTCTCCAAAAAATATCCGGCCCACGCTGCCATGGCAGGCTTGCGAGGCAGCCTCGGTGCCGCCTTATTGGATGATCGTGTGTAAGCTGCGGTGCGACGGCCGCCTTGCAGGCCACGAATACCCGCGGCGCGCTTTCCTCGGCAGCTTGCGAACTAGGCGCTCCGCGGCCCCATCTGGCCTTAGGCTCGGCTCGCCGGAAACTGACCCAGTACTGCAAACTCCCGCGTCTGGCTCGCGGACCAAAAGATATGCTAGGCTCGGCTCCTGTTCGTTACGCGAGGTTGATGCCATGCAGCATTCCGAAGCGTTTCTCAGGCTGGTGAATGAATCCCGGGCGCGTGTGCGGGAAACCAATGTGCAAGAGGTGAAGAAGCGCATGGATGCCGGGGAGAAATTCACAGTGGTGGACGTCCGCGAAGACAACGAGTGGGCGCGCGGCCATCTGCCGGGCGCGATCCACATGGGCCGCGGTGTGATCGAGCGCGACATCGAGACGCATTTCCCGGACAAGAAGACGGAGCTGGTGCTGTATTGCGGCGGAGGATTTCGCTCCGCGCTTTCGGCCGACAATTTGCAGAAGATGGGCTACACCAACGTTGTCTCGATGGATGGCGGCTGGCGCGGCTGGCTCGAGGCGGGCCATCGAACCGTTAAGGACTGAGCGACGGCGTTTACAGGATCGCCAGTAGACGGCTCCGCCCTTTGGTTCTTCTCGCTCGTATCCTCCCGACTGGTATTACAAACGCCACATTGCCTCGAATCATTCCAGCATCATGCTAAAATTAGGCTCTTCTTGTTTGTACAATCATGAGGCATCACTGACTTCTGGGGCGTGGTCCAACCGGTAGGACGCTGCACTGTTAATGCAGACGGTGGAGGTTCGAATCCTCCCGCCCCAGCCAAAACTCCTTCGAAGAGCCTGACGGCGGGTGACGGGTCGCGCAAGCGCTGAACCGTCAATGCACAGGCGGAGCCGGTGCAGCGATTGCGGGGCCCCAACTGTCGGGCACGGGCGTCCAATTTCGGGTGAATTCGTCCGCTAAGGTGAACGTCAACAGCAATCCAAACCAGAAAAATGCGGCGACGATCACGAGCTTGGTGAATCGCGGGCTGTATTTCACGTGCATG
Organism: uncultured Acidobacteriota bacterium; assembly: GCA_963803675.1. GTDB lineage: Bacteria > Acidobacteriota > Terriglobia > Acidiferrales > UBA7541 > DASTCZ01. The sequence goes on from CAWDNN010000003.1 coordinate 42,845, forward strand.
AAAAAGAGAATCACCAGCAACATCTTGACGACGGCAATGCCGATCGCCGCGACGGTGTTGAACGCCCCAAGATCAATATAGGCCACGCCGGTGGTGAGGGCCGTGAGCGCCAGAAGCGCCAGAAAGACCACCACATAGATTTTTACGGGGACGATGTGTTCAGCCATGTGGGTAACGCCCTCCGATCAAATACAGCAGCGGGAACAGGAAGATCCACACGATGTCCACGAAATGCCAGTACAGCCCGCTGACCTCGACGGGGGCGAAGTAATTGGTCGAAAACTTTCTGCGCGAGGCCATGATCAGCAAAGTCGTCAGAATCCCCAGGCCAATGATCATGTGCATTGCGTGCAGCAAGGTCATAAAAAAGTAGAAGCAGAAAAACATTTCCACGTGCGGCAGCGAGACGCCGGCAGGAATCCCCTCTGTGGGCGCAAAACGCAGGCCGGGAACCAGGAACTCGTTCCATTTGTGCAGGTATTCGGTGAACTTGATGCCCAGGAACACGGTGCCCAAAATCATCGTGAGCACCAGAAAAAGCATCAGGGCCTTGCGCTTCCCGGTTTGGGCGGAGTGCACCGCGAGCGCCATGGTCAAGCTGCTGCCGATCAGAACGGCCGTGTTCGTCGCGCCGAACTTGACCTCGAGAATCCGGCTACCGGCCTCAAACGCGGGAAGATCGAAACCTCGGTAGATGGCGTAGGCGGCGAACATCCCGCCAAAGAACATGATCTCGGTGACCAGGAACACCCACATGCCGAGGTTGCTGGATTCCTGCTGCTGCTCCATGTCATCGAAATGGTGCGCGCGAGCGGGAATGCGCTCGGGCGCGACGGCGGTCGCTTCAGGCACGTGCTCCCTCCTGCGCGCTCCCGGCGGCCACGATGCGCTTGGGCGGGTCGTTGTAGGCGTACGCCTCTTCCGTGACAATCGGGGTCTCTTCGAAATTTTCGGTGGGGGGCGGTGAAGGAGTTTCCCATTCGAGCCCCTTGGCGCGCCACGGGTTCGGTCCGGCCACCGGCCCGTAGCGCATGGACCAGATCAGGTAGACCAAAGGCATCGCGTAGCCGACCGCCAGAATCGAGGCGCCCGCCGTTGACATCACGTTGAGCACTTGGAATTCCTGCGGGTAGGTGGCATAGCGCCGCGGCATGCCCAGATAGCCGAGCATGAATTGCGGGAAGAACGTCAGGTTGAATCCCACGAAAATGATCAGCGCCGCGAAACGCGCCCATCCATCTGGATATAGCCGCCCGGTAATTTTGGGCCACCAGAAATGGATGCCGCCCATGTATGCCATCACCGCTCCGCCGACCATGATGTAATGAAAGTGCGCGACGATGAAGTAGGTGCCGCTGACGTGGACGTCAACCGCCAGCGACGCCAGGAACAGCCCCGTCAGGCCGCCCATCGTAAAGAGGCCGATGAAGCCGAGCGCGTAAAGCATCGGCGCTTGGTAGGAGATCGAGCCTTTGTAAAGCGTCGCCGTCCAGTTGAAGACCTTGATCGCCGAAGGAATCGCCACCAGGAAGCTCAGCACCGAAAAAATCAGGCTGGCATAGATGGATTGGCCGGCGACGAACATGTGGTGTCCCCACACCAAGAAACCGAGGATCGCGATAGCCAAGCTCGAGAAGGCCACGAAGCTGTAGCCGAAGATGCGTTTGCGCGCGAAGCAGGCGATCAACTCGCTGACCACTCCCATCCCCGGCAGCACCATGATGTAGACGGCCGGATGCGAGTAGAACCAGAACAGGTGCTGAAAGAGCAGCGGATCGCCACCGAGCGCGGGATCGAAGATGCCGACGTGCAGCAGGCGCTCCGCGGCGACCAGCAGCATCGTGATGGCCAGCACCGGCGTGCCGAGGACCATGATGATGCTGGTCGCGTAGATGGACCAGAGAAACAGCGGCAAGCGGAACCAGGTGAGCCCCGGCGCGCGCATCTTGTGAATCGTGACGATGAAATTCAATCCGGTGAGGATCGAGCTGAACCCAGCGATGAATACCCCGAACGCCGCTGTCAGCACGTGCGTGTTTGCGTAGATGCTGCTGTAAGGCGTGTAGAAGGTCCAGCCCGTATCCACGCCGCCGGTGAGGACTGTGTAGAGAAACAGCAGCGCGCCCGCCATGTAGATGTACCAGCTCAGCAGATTGATTCTAGGAAAGGCCAGGTCGCGCGCGCCGATCATCATCGGCACCAGAAAATTTCCGAGCACGGCCGGAATCGAGGGAATCATGAAGAAGAAAACCATCACCATGCCGTGCATCGTGAAAAGCTTGTTGTAGGTTTCGGGCTGGACCAGGGTGCCCTCGGGCGTCAGCAGGTGCATGCGCATCAGGACGGCCGCCGCGCCGCCGATGAAAAACATAAACGTAATGGAGATCAGGTAGAGCAGCGCGATGCGCTTGTGGTCCGTGGTGAAAAGCCACGAACGGATGCCGTAACTGGCATTCAGATAGTCGACTCGCGACTCGGCCGGCGCTTGGGGCACATCTACAACAGCGGTGCTCATGGATTGTTCCTTTGCTGAGCTCCCAGCGATTTCACGTAAGCGATCAATTGCAGAATCTGCTCTTCCGTTAGTTGTCCTTGAAACGACGGCATCACCGGCGTGTAACCCGGAATCGGCATCGAATTCGGATTGGTGATGGCCTGGCGGACAAAGCCCTCGTCCACCGTCAGCGTGCGGCCGTCCTGCAGTTTTTGCGGCTTGCCAAACTGGCCGGCCAGCGAGGGCGCACGGCCCGTGCCGTCCGGCGAGTGGCAGGTATTGCAGCCGTACTGGTTAAAGAGTTTCTCACCCGTTTGCGCCATGGATTCGCCCTTGGCTCCCGCCGGCCAGCCAAGCGGCGTATTCGTCCGGCTCCATCACGTAAACCCAGCCGATCATGCCCGAGTGTTCGGCGCCGCAATACTGCGCACAAAAGAAATGAAACTTGCCCGTTTCCGTGGCCTGGAACCAGATGGAGGTATAGCGCCCCGGCAGCACGTCTTTCTTCACGCGGAACGCCGGGATGAAAAAATCGTGGATCACGTCCTGGGAAGTCATCGTGAGCTTCACAGGTACGCCGACGGGTACGTGCAATTCATTGATTTCGCGCGGGCCTTCGGGATGCTGCAAGTGCCACATCCATTGCTTGCCGACGACGAAAATTTCCATCGAAGCGTTGGGCGGGCGCGAATTGCGAAAATACAGGCTGGAGGCCCAGACAAACAGCACGACGCAGATGGCGGCGGGAATCAGGGTCCAGGTCAATTCCAGCTGGAGAAAGGTCTTTGTCTGCGGCGGCAGTTCGTCTTCGGAGCGGCGCCGATAGCGGATCGCAAAATAAAAAATCGCCGTAAAGATGCCGATGGTGAAAAACAGCGTGAGTCCCGTGAGAAAAAAATAAAGCCTGTCCACGCCCTGCGCGATCGTCGAGCCCTGCTCGGGCCGCAGCGGAATCCCGAATCCCTGGAGGATTGCCGCCAACGGAATGAAAAGAGACTTCACCATGATCTCGTCAAGAACTCCCGATGTGCCGCTTTGCCGCATCGCGCTAAATGCTCCCGCGCGCTTGATGGCCAGCGCCTTGAGGCCCGATTTTCCTGCGCTTCTCTCCCCGAAACATCAGGAAGATCGCCAGCCCGAGCACCAGCACCGTGATCGCCGCGCCTGCGCGCAGTACGTTTGCGATCACCATCCCGTACTTTCCCGTCGTGGGATCGTAGTGGTAGCAATAAAGCAGCACCGCGTCTTCGACGGGCGAGCCGATCTTTTCCGAGGAAGCTTCGATCAGCGCCAGCCGGATGTCTCTCGGCGCGTAGTGAATTCCGAAGAGGTATCGCGAGACGCGGCCCTCCGGCGTGAGCACGACGATGCCGCTCGCGTGCGCAAATTGCTTCGAAACCGGGTCGTAGGCGTAGCGAAAGCCAACCGACGCTGCGAGCTGCTTGATTTGCGGCTCATCGCCTGTCAAGAAATGCCAGCCTGCCACCGCGCCGGAACGCCCATAAAGCCCCGCGTACATGGTGTGCTTTGCGTCGGCGAGGATGGACCGTTCGGTGGGATCAATGCTCACGGTAATAACATCGAAATCCTTGCCCATGTCTAGCGGCACTTCTTTCAGGCTGTTGAGCGTGCCATTGAGCACTTCGGTGCACAGCATCGGGCATTGGTAATAGACCAGCGTCAGAATCACGGGCTTGCCATCCATCAACTGCCGGAGCGTGACGCCGTTGTCGTGCTCATCGCGAAAATTCAGATCGAGCGGCACCTGGCTGTTGAGCTTCTGATCGAAGCCCACATCACGAAGCACTTCCGGCCTGCCGGTTGGGTTCTGTGTCGGAATCAGGTCTTGGGCGCGCACGCGGCTTGCCGCCGGCAGGAGCAACCCTAAAATTGCTAGCGCCGCAGCAAGACCCACGCGCGGGCGCCGTTGTGAAATCTGAAAGGCCTTCATTTTGCTACCAGCTTTCTTTTCAACAAATCCTGCTCCCTTGCGGGCTAACGCCGCTGCTTTCGCTGCTCGGCTGTGCTTGCGCCCAGATGATTGGCAGACTGCGCAGCGGAGCCCGGCCTCGCGCCCTCCGGCGGTTGCGGCCGTATGGGCAACCGTCGCTGCAGCACCAGATCCATGGCCCGGTCAATCGGGATTCTTACTTTTCCCGTGGTCTGATCGGCCCAACCGTAGGAATTCAAGAGCTGCTGTTGCTCTTCGCGCGTTAACTGCAAATCCCGCTTCGGTTGGGTCTGCAACCGTGGCTCCGGCGGCAGCACGCGGCCCATGTCAAAGGGCGTCGTCGGCGGCCCGAGCGGCTGGGTCCTGGCAAAATGGCCAAATACGGCGCGCATCCCGAAACTCACAGCGAGCAGCGTCAGCGTCAGGGTGATGCCGAAAATGAAAACGGCGCGATAGTTGACGTCGCGCTTCTCATGTCCCGGTCCGTGGACGCGCACGTTTTCAGTGTTCTGCGGCATGCTCGAGAACCTCAACCAGCCTGGGATCGTGTTCCGGCAGCAGCGGTCTGCCCGCCAGTTCGCCAAGGAACAGCCACAACCAAAGTCCGCCCATGCCGACGACCAGCGTGATGTCCGTCCAATGCACGCGCAGGGCGGAAGGCTCAAACGACGGCACAACGAGCCAGAAGATGTCAAAAAGCGTCAGCACCAGCAGCAGGCCCGCCACCAGATTAAGCGCGCTGTGGCGCTTCACTCTGCGGGAGAGCAGCAGCATAAACGGAACCGCGAAGTGAAAAAGGATCAGCACCACGGCCAGCGCGGCCCAGCTTCCGTGCGCACGGCTCATATACCAGGAGATTTCCTCGGGTAAATTACCCGACCAGATCAGCAGGAATTGAGAAAACGACAAATATGCCCAAAGCATCACGAAGGCGAGCAAGAGATTGCCCAAATCGTTGAAGCGCACGGGCGTTGCCAGTGTCGCAAGTGGCTCGCCTTCGGAGATCCGGCGAGTGATTAGCACAACGAACGACATCGCTACCAGCGCTTGCGCGACCATGAAAATCATTCCGTAGATCGTGGAATACCAGGTTGGCTCGAGCGACATCACCAAGTCCACCATGGCGAAGGTGATCGTGAACCCGTAGATCACGAGTCCCGGAGCGCTCAGGCTTTCGAGCCGCTCCACCCATTTGGGATCGCTGCTGCGATCCTGCTCGCCGGACCAGCGATTCAGCAGAAAGGCCATGAGCAGCCATGCGCCGAAATAAACCACGCTGCGCGCAAGAAAAAACGGCACGTTTAAATAAAAATGCTTCTGCTGCAGAACTGGATCGGAGGTGGCTCCCGGCCGCGCCCAAGCGTAGATGTGGGTCATGCCCAGCAGTAGCGGCACGTAAAGCAACGCCAGCAGCCAAAGAGTTCGCGTGCCGGCTTCGAGCACCCGCCGGATCAGGAATCCCCAGCCGCCGCCGGTGAGGTGATGCATCATCAGCAGCGCCAGGCATCCCAGCGGCAATCCGAGCCAGAAGATAAACGCGAGGAGATAGGAGTGAAAGAAGACCGCTGGATTCAAGATGAGCTCAATCAGAGACACAACCAGCCCAGCGCCGCCGGCGAAGAGTGCGTTGCGGCGCAATCGGTCAAACGGAAGATGGTATTCGCCAGCGTTCATTTCTGCGGCGCCGCTCCTTGCCCAGATGATTGCTGCAGGTTTTGCCGCTCCGTGGCAGGCACATCCGCCAGCGCTGCTCCCTGGCTCAATTGCAATGCGCGGATGTACGCAGCGATCCGCCAGCGATCTTCCGGACTGATGCGCGCCGAGTAGCTGTACATCACGCCCAGTCCGTTCGTCATCACGTCAAAAAAGTGCCCGGCGGGCGCCTGGCGCAAGCGGTCCATGTGAAATGAAGGTGGCTGCGGAAAGCCGCGGAGAACAATCATCCCCTGCCCGCTTCCCGTATAGTCATGGCACGGCGCGCAGTAAATGTTGTACCGCTGGCGCCCGCGCTCCAGATCAACCTTCGCGATCGGAAACGGAAACAGATCGGCTTCCTTGCCGTTGACCTTGCCCGTGTAGAGCAGTTCGTCTAAGTGAAGCTGCCCGCGCGCGACGGTGCCCGCAACCAGCGGCCGGACGGACCGGCCATCCCCGAAGAAAGCCGACGGATCGTAGGGGTTGTAACGCGGCTGCACCTGCATGTCTTGCCGGCAGCCGGCCGAACACCGACGCCACGATCGTGAAGGCGACGAACATGCCACGGCGGACCCGTCTTGCGGTCTGTGCGTCAAACTTCAACGTCGGAAACCTCTCGAGGTTGCAAGCTTTGCAAGAACTCTTTCGTCTTCACTGGATCGAACTGGCGGTCGCGCGCTTTGACGAGCAGGAAGAACCGATCGCGCGATGCCAGCGCAAACCGCGCGACGTTGAAGACCGGATGGTACGGAGCCGGCAGGCCGTCCATCGCCAGCATGCCAAAGACGCAGAAAAGCGCTGCGCCCAGGATGGTCAATTCAAACGTGATGGGGATCCACATGGGCCACGAATTCAGCGGCTTTCCTCCGATGTTCAAGGGAAAGCTGATCACGTTCGCATACCAGCACATGAAAAATCCGGCGGTGCCGCCCAGAATTCCGCCAATCAACACCACCAGCGGCAGACTTGTGCGGTGAAAGCCCACGGCTTCCGCCAGACCCTCCACCGGCATCGGCGTGAATGCGTCCATGACGCTTGTAGCCGGCGGCCTGTGTTTTTCGCGCGGCCTCGAGCAGCGCATCCGGGGTTTCGAACTCCGCAAGCATTCCGTAGAGGGGCTGGCGTCTCATCTCTCGAGTCCAATTCGCCGAGTTGTGCTGTAGGCCATCACTTGAAACCTCTCAACCGCCCTGCTGGTCGGCTTTGTGCCCCGCCATCTCCGGGTTTGGATTACGCAACCGCGCCAGATATGTAGTTCGCGGGCGCGTGTTCAATTCTTCGAGCAGCGTGAAGTTGCGCGGGCCAGCCTTCCATTTGGCCACCTTATTCGCGCCGTTGTTGATGTCGCCGAACACAATGGCTTGCGCCGGGCAAACGGCCTGGCACGCGGTGACGATTTCGCCGTCACGCACGGGTCGGTCCTGTTTTTCCGCTTCGATTTTCACGGCCTGTATACGCTGGACGCAGTAGGTGCACTTTTCCATCACGCCGCGGCTACGCACGGTCACATTCGGATTGCGCAGCGCCATCAGCGAAGGCGTGGTCCAATCCGAAAAGAGCAGGAAATTGAACCGGCGTACTTTGTAGGGACAGTTGTTCGAACAGTAGCGCGTGCCCACGCAGCGGTTGTAAATCATCTCGTTCAGGCCCTCGGGGCTGTGGACCGTTGCGCCCACGGGGCAAACGTATTCGCACGGCGCATTCTCGCAGTGCATGCAGGGCACCGGTTCGAAATAGGTCTCCGGCTGCTCGACCGGTCCGCGGAAATAAGTGTCCACGCGGATCCAGTGCATTTCGCGGCCGCGTTCGACTTCGTCTTTGCCGACCACCGAGATGTTATTTTCCGATTGGCAGGCCACCACGCAGGCGTTGCAGCCCACGCATTTGTTCAGGTCAATCGCCATGCCCCAGCCATAACCCTTGTATTCGAACGCGGGATACAGCGAATCGCTCTTCGCGACGTGCTCGCCTTCTTCCTGAGCGCCTTGGGGATTCGCGCGATACTCGTCCAGATTCGAGATGCGGACCAGGTCGCGCCGGAACGCGTTATCGCTTTCGAGTTCGGTCGCGTTTTCGCTAGGGTTGATTGCACTGTGGTGCTGCGTCGTCGCCAGGGAATAGCGCTTTCCTAGTTTGGTGATCTGCGCGGCAGAGGTGATCCACGGCGCCCAGGAAGCTTGCACGAGGTACGCGCTGAATCCGGCGCCGTTGCCAACGCGGCCGGCACGCTTGCGCCCGTAGCCCAGGTGCATCGTCAGCGAATTGTCGGCGTGGCCCGGCACGATATAGACGGGTGCTTCCAGGTAGCGGCTGTTCAGGTCTACCCGGACGTAGTCGCCGTTCGTTAAGCCAAGCTGTAAGGCCGTTCCGGGGCTGATTTGGAGTGTGTTGTCCCAAGTCAACCGCGTGATGGGCTTGGGCAATTCCTGCAGCCAGCCGTTGTTGGCGTAGCGGCCGTCACCCACCGTGGGGTCGGGACGAAAGACGACTTCGAGGCCGCTCGTCATTGAGCCCGTGGCCGTGGAAGACGGGGCGGCAAAGCTTGCCGCGACCGAAGCCGACACCGGGGGTGACGCGCTGCCGGCAATAACCCCATCGTGCAATGAGGTCTCCCAGAACGCTTCGAAATTGGTTCCTGGCTTCTGCGATTGCCAGTACTGGCGCACCAGGTCGTGCGGAGAGAGGTCGGGTTGCCCTTGCAAAGCCGAAACGATTTCGTGTGTGGTCTTGCCGTCATAAAGCGGCGCGATCAGTGGCTGAATCATTCCAGCCGTGCCGTCGTAGGCGCGTGCATCGCTCCAGGACTCCAGCTCGTGCGCGGCCGGGATGTGCCAGTGGCAAAGCTCCCCGGTCTCATCTTCGTAAAGGCCCAGGTAGGCGCGGAAGTTGACCTTCAGTAGATTCTGCGCAAATTCGAGATCGGCCGGCGCGGAATAAACTGGATTCGGTCCGAGTATGAAGAGCGTTTCCACACGGCCGGCAGCCATGTCGGCAACAAGCTGCTTGAGCGAATCGCCTTCGTTCACAGGATTCGCTTCGATCGGATTGATATAAGCAACCGTGCTTCCCGCGCCGCCGAGCGCCGCATTCATCGCATGCGCCAGTGCATGAACGATCGCCGGCTGCTGCTCGCCTGCGATAATCAGCGAAGCGCCACGATGACTCTGCAAATCGCGCGCCAGCGCTTCGATCCAACCCGCGGGTACTCCTGGTGGCGCTGGGGCGGCTCCAATCGAGCTGACACCGAGCTTCGCAGCGAGTGCGCGCGCGAATCCCTCGATATCCGCCGCTCGCATCGCCATGCGATGATCGGCCATGGCGCCGGTGGTCGTGCTGCTCTGCTCGACTACATACAGCCGGTTCATTCCCGCTTGAGATCCACCCAGGCCGGCGCCATCTGGAGCAGGTTGTCCATCTTGTGTGAGTCTACGCGCCGCGAAATCGCGGGCGTAGCGTACGGTTCCGGGACCGGTGGAAAGAAAATTCGAATCGAGCGAGAGAATCACGTCAGCCTTTTCGAAATGGTAGACGGGCGTGGCATAGTGTCCAAATGCAAGCTTCGCTGCCTTCGCGCGCGCCGTCACGGGTCACCGGTTCCCACTGATGCCATTGCGCTTGCGGGAATTGCTTCAGCACATCCTGAATCTGTGGGCCGAGCGTTGGCGAAGTCACCGTTCCGGTCAGAATCCGAAGGCCGACGCCTTTCGAAGGGCCAAGATTTGTGCGCAGATCGGAGACGGCATTGATAAACGCGCCCCAACTGCTGATGCGGCCTTCGCGGATGACCGTCTGCGAGCGATCTGGATCGTAAAGGCCCAGCACCGAGGCCTGCGCGAAAATATCGGTTGCGCCAAGGCTCGCTGGATGTCCCGGATTGCCTTCGATCTTGGTGGGCCGGCCCATGTGGCTTTCTACAACAATCCGGTGGCAATGCCGCCCTCGGTCATCGAGGTCGCATAGAAGAGCGGCTTGCCGGGAATCACTTCTTCCGGCGGGTGGACGTAAGGAACAATGTGTTGCTCCGGAAGTTTCGTGCAGCCGGTTAAGCCGGCTCAGCGCCGCGGAAGCCGCCATCCATTTCAGGACATCGCGGCGGGCTACCCCCCGGGTTCCTTTGCCGGATCGTGCGGAAATTCGTTTTCGAGAAACGCGCGATATTCCGGCGTATCCGCCAGTTCTTCCAGATTGCGCCAAAGCCGATTTCCGATTGGTCTTCTCGAACAGGTGCCGGAGCGTATCGGGATCGAGTGGTGCATTCGCGTTGGGCTGCGTGCTCATCGTTTCCTGTGACCGTTCACTTCATAGGCCTCAATCTTCGCAAAAGACAATCGCACGCCGCCTCTTACCTAGCGGTGGCACGTCGTGCAGTTCGTCAGGCTTTGAATCTTGTACTCCTTCACCAGTTTCGGGCCGAGTTCGGCTTGATTTGTCGGAGGCCGATACGTGACGCTAAAAACCTGATCTCGCGGCCGGACGAACTTCTCCGGCGCGCGATGGCAATCCAGGCACCAGCCCATCTGCAGCGTGTTGGCCTGCCAGGTGAGCGGCATATCGCCCACCGGACCGTGACAGGTGGTGCAGCCGATGCCTTTATTGATGTGAATGCTGTGATTGAAATAGACGTAGTCCGGCACTTGGTTGACGCGTACCCACGGGATGGATTGATCGTCGCGATAGCTGGCGCGCACCGGCTCGAGCATCGGGCTTCCCGTCCAGATCTGCGAATGGCACGTCATGCAGGTCTGAGTGGGTGGGATGCCCGCATCGGAGGAAATTTCAACCGATGTGTGGCAATACCGGCAATCAATTCCGAGTTCGCCCGCATGGTGCTTGTGGCTAAACGGCACGGGCTGTACTTTTGCCACGTTCACATCCGTGACGTAGGGCGACCCGGCGAACATATACAAAAAATAGACCAGTGAGCCCGCGATCAGGGCGGCCCCGTAGATACTCACGCGGGCGATGGTGTTCGTGCTGCGGTGGAAAATCTGTGCCATCGAATCTTTCGGCGGTGTCTTGGTTAAATCGCGGGACTATTCGCCCGCGCTACGACGCCGGTTTCGCCTCCTCGGATTCCACCAGCGTCCGCAATTCGAAAATCGAAATCGCCGGCAGGAACCGGATAAACAGGAAGAAGAGCATCAGGAAGAAACCAATGGTGCCGACGAAAACCGCCCAGTCCCACCTCGTGGGAATATAGAGACCCCAGGCCGATGGCATGAAATCCCGGTGCAGGCTGGTGACCACGATCACGAAGCGCTCGAGCCACATGCCCACATTGATCACGATCGCTAGCACAAAGAGCAGCGCCACATTAGACCGCACCTTCTTGGACCACAGCATCTGAGGAATCGCGATGTTGCAGGCGATCAAGCACCAGTAGAAGAAGGCGTAGGGACCGACCCAGCGATTGAGCGTCATATATTTTTCGAATGTGTTGCCGCTGTAAAAGGACATGAACGTTTCAATGACGTAGCCATACGCGACGATCAAGCCCGTGGCGAGCATCACCTTCGCCATGTTGTCCAGATGGCGCATCGTGATCAAATCTTCCAAGTGGTAAAACTTGCGCATGGGTATGGCCAGCGTCAGCACCATCGCAAAACCCGAATAGATCGCGCCTGCCACGAAATAGGGCGGAAAGATCGTAGTGTGCCATCCGGGCACGATGGCAATGGCAAAGTCAAAGCTCACCACGGTGTGCACGGAAACGACCAGCGGCGTAGCCAATCCCGCGAGCAGCAGCGAAGCCATTTCGAATCGCGACCAGTGCACGGCCGAACCGCGCCAGCCCATCGCCAGGAAACCGTAGACCACTTTCACGAAGCGGTTGCGCGCGCGATCGCGCATGGTCGCCAGGTCCGGGATCAGCCCGAGGAACCAAAACAGCAGCGAGACCGTCGCGTAAGTGGAAACCGCAAACACGTCCCACACCAGCGGGCTGCGGAATTGCGGCCACAGGAACATCGTGTTCGGGTAGGGGATCAGCCAGTAAAACAGCCACGGCCGGCCCATGTGCAGCAGCGGAAAAACACCCGCGCAGGCCACAGCAAAAAGCGTCATGGCCTCAGCAAACCGGTTGATCGAGGTGCGCCAGGATTGTTTCAACAGCAGCAAGATCGCGGAAATCAGCGTGCCCGCGTGGCCGATTCCGATCCACCAAACGAAGTTAATGATCGCGAATCCCCAGGCGACCGGAATATTGATGCCCCAGATGCCCACGCCTTTCACCAGCAGATACGTCACGGCGTAGTTGAACATCATGAACAGCAGGAACGAGATGCCGAAGCCGACGTACCAGCCGCGCGGAGTTTTTCGCGTCAGAACGATGGAGCTGATTTTGTCGGTTACCGACGCGTAAGTATGTCCTGGCTCAATGACGGGCGGGTTTGTGGCGGCTGCCATGTGCTTCCGACGCTGGTGCTCCGCTTCTGCTACCGCATCATGCGCGTTGCCGGCTCGTTCGCTGCAGTTCGCACACTGTCGAAATGGCGTTCCTGCCTGCCCGCCAAGCCTGATGCACGACACTGCGCGGGTGATTCGCCCAAGGTTCGACTTCGACTGCGAACTGCCAGGGCAAATATGCTCTCGGCGGTGGGCCTTCAAAGGGGCAAAACCGACCGGAGAGCATAACGCTGATTATTCGGTGACGCAAGATTTCGGAGCGAAAAAAATAAAAGTTTCATCGGCCGCTACGCTGAGGAATTGCGCCAAAGAATGAATGGCCCTCTCTTGATTCATCTGCGCGATGGGAAAATCGCAGCCTGCCGTGGCGCAAACTGGGATGAAGGCAACGGATGACAGGCGAAAAGGTCCGTGAGAGCGCGAGCTTGGATCGAGAAACGCCCGAATGGAGAAAACGGAGAGAACAGACACACTCCCGCCTTTTTTGGGTACGGTCGTTTGGGTGTGGTGGAAGGTAGGCGGCGGAAAGTGTGAGAGGAAAGGCGCGCCGGCCCAGCCCTCAATCCCCTAAAGGGATCCTCGGCTCGCCTTCCCTCGTCACGGCTATGTGATGCACTCCGCTCGTGCCAAAGTGACGCTATTGAAAACAAAGGCTTTGAGTGAGCATACGGCGCGTAAAAACGTCCTGGCGGATGAAAATTTTGCTTAAGCTTCGGTGGCTGGACTCGTAGCTTTGCCGTGCAAGAGCCTATCGCGGCCAGCCGCCTGGATCGCTTGACCGCCCGCCTTCCGGATTGATTAAGGTGAAGGATTACATTGGCCCTTTTTTACCCACCAGGGGCTGTGCGCTTACTGAAGGCTCCCAACGTCCATGGGACTTACCAAAATCATCGTTCGCGGCGCGCGCCAGCACAACCTGAAGAATATCAGCGTGGAGATTCCGCGAAACTCGCTGACGGTGATCACCGGGCTTTCCGGTTCGGGCAAGTCTTCGCTCGCCTTCGACACGATTTACGCCGAAGGGCCAGCGCCGCTACGTCGAATCGCTTTCCGCCTATGCGCGCCAGTTTCTCGATCAGATGGAGCGGCCCGATGTGGACAACATCGAGGGCCTTTCGCCTTCGATCGCCATCGAGCAGAAGACAACTACGCGCTCGCCGCGGTCGACCGTCGGCACCATCACGGAAATCTACGATTATCTCCGCGTGCTCTACAGCTCGATCGGCGTGCCGCATTGCCCAAATTGCGGCAAGCCGATTCACCGCCAGTCCACCGACCAAATCGTGCAGTCGACTCTCGTCGGAGATTTTTGCAAAACGGACGATCGCGTGATGGTGCTCGCGCCGGTCGTGCGCGGGCGCAAGGGCGAATATCGAAAAGAACTCGAAAAATTTGCGCGCGAAGGATTTTTGCGCGCGCGCATCGATGGCGAACTTCGTCAGCTCGACGAGCCCGGTCCGCTCGACCGCCGCAAAAATCACACCATCGAAATCGTGGTGGATCGGCTGCTCGTAAAGCCGGGCATCGCGCAGCGCCTCGAACAATCCATCACCACAGCGCTGAAATTGGCGCAAGGGCTGGTGACGATTGCCGTGGTCGAGCGGCGAGGAGCGCACTTACTCCGAAAAGCTGGCGTGCCCCGATTGCGGAATTTCCGTGCCGCAACTCGAGCCGCGCTCCTTCAGCTTCAATTCGCCCTACGGCGCGTGCCCCGCATGCAACGGACTCGGCTCGAAATACGAGCTCGATCCCGCGAAAGTGATCGTGGATTGGTCGCGCCCGCTATTTGAAGGCGGATTGGGGCCGGGCTCGGGCTCGGCCTTCATCAAGCGCACCATCGAGCTCGCCGCTTACGCGCACGGATTCGATTTGAGCCAGCCATTCGATTCCTTCCGCGGCGCGTGCAGAATTTGATTCTCTACGGATATCCGCGGCAAAGATGGCAACGCGGCAAGAAGGAAAGAGCCGCCGAATCGAGGCCGACCGGCAAAGAAAAACGCAAATCGCGGTCTGCACTTCAACGGCATTCTGCCACTGCTCGAGCAGAATTTCGAGGAATCCAAGTCCGACACCTATCGCGAGTGGATGACGCAATACATGTCGCCCGTGCCTTGCACGTGTCTGCGGCGAGCGGCGCCTGCGTCCGGAGAGCCTGGCGGTGAAGATTGCCGGGCCGCTCGATCTCCGATTTTGTCGGCCTTGCCGATCAGCGATGCGCGGCCCGCTGTCGGATGAAATTCTCGCGCAGCTCACGCCGCGCCAGCGCGAAATCGCCGCGCCGCGTGCTCGAGGAAATCGGCGCGCGGCTGCGATTTTCTGCAGCGCCGTCGGCCTCGGCTATCTGAGCCTCGTCGCGTTCGGCGGCCACGCTTTCCGGCGGCGAAGCGCAGCGCATCCGGCTGGCCACACAAATCGGCTCGCGTTTGCGCGGCGTTCTCTATGTTCTCGACGAGCCTTCGCATCGGCCTGCACGCCCGCGATAACGATCAACTCATCGCTGCGCTCGAGCGTTTGCGCAACCTCGGCAATACCGTGCTGGTCGTCGAGCACGATGAAGAAACCATCCGCCGCGCCGATTACGTCGTCGATCTCGGCCCTGGCGCTGGAAATGCCGGTGGCCATCTCGTCGCCATCGGAAAGCCCGACGGAAATCGCCGCGAATCGCGACCTCGCTCACCGGGCAGCTATCTTTCCGGCGCGTTGCGCATTCAAGTTCCGGCGAAACGCCGTTCGCCCAACGGCAAAGCGATCCAAATTCTCGGCGCCGAGGCCAACAATCTGAAGAATATCGATGTCAGCTTTCCGCTCGGGCTTGCTCACCGTGGTCACTGGAGTTTCCGGCTCCGGCAAATCCACTCTGGTGAACGACATTCTCTATAAGGCGCTCGCGCAAAACTCTATCGCTCCATGGAGCGGCCCGGCGAACATCGCGCCATCGACGGCATCGAGCACATCGACAAAGTGATTGAGATCGACCAGGCGCCCATCGGCCGCACGCCGCGGTCGAATCCCGCCACCTACACCGGCGTGTTCGCGCCGATTCGCGATCTCTACGCCATGCTGCCGGAATCGCGCGAGCGCGGCTACAAACCCGGCCGCTTCAGCTTCAACGTGAAAGGCGGGCGCTGCGAGGCGTGCCAGGGCGACGGGTTACGCCGCATCGAAATGAATTTTCTGCCGGATGTTTACGTCACCTGCGAAGTGTGCCGCGGACGCCGCTACAACGCCGAAACACTCGCGGTCCGCTACAAAGGGCGATCCATCTCCGACGTCCTCGGCATGCCCATCGAAGAGGCGCTGCCACTTCTCGAAAATATTCCCCAGATCCATCAGAAGCTAAAAACACTGGTGGACGTCGGACTCGGCTATGTTCAGCTCGGCCAATCCGCCACCACCCTTTCGGGCGGCGAAGCGCAGCGGATCAAGCTTGCGCGCGAGTTGAGCAAGCGCCAGACCGGGCGCACGCTCTACATTCTCGACGAGCCGACCACGGGGCTGCACTTCGACGACGTGCGCAAGTTGCTCGACGTGCTGAATCGCCTGGTGGACCTCGGCAATACCGTTCTGGTCATCGAGCACCATTTGGACGTGATCAAGCAGGCCGACTGGATCATTGATCTCGGTCCACGGGCGGCGAGGGCGGCGGGCGCATCGTCGCGCAAGGGCCGCCGGAGCAAGTCGCGCGCAGTAAGAAATCCTTCACGGGCCAGGCGCTTGCTCGAGTCCTTGGCTCAAACGGCCACGCCGCCTCGGTGAGCCGGTGACTCGTCCGCGCAGCCCTTGGGGCCGTGGCCTCGAACAGAAATTCTGATCGGTTGAAAACTTTGTGCCGCCGATTTGACACTCCCGGCCGCAATCGGCAAACTGGCGATTCGCCAACGTTGCGCTGGGGCTTCTGCGACCGCGCATCGGGGTCCCTGAAAAAATGCGATTTCTGATCACCGGCATCACTGGATTTGTGGGTCCGCACCTCGCGAACCTTCTGGTCGAGCAAGGGCACGAAGTCTGCGGGTTCGTGCGCGCTTCGAATGGTCGCGAAGACGACATCCGCGACGTCGTTTGCGACAAGAATTTCGAAAAGCTGCAATTTGTTTATGGCGACCTTGTTGATTTTGATTCCGTCGCCCGCGTGTTCACCGATGCGCAGTTTGACGGCGTATTTCACCTGGCGGCGCAGAGCCATCCGCCGACGAGTTTTCTCGACCCGCGCGGCACATTCCTGGCCAACGCCGCCGGGACGGTGAATCTTGCGGAAGCCATCCGCACGCGCCAGACAGCCTGCCGGTTGATGAACTGCTCCACGTCCGAGGTGTATGGCGCGCCTACCGAAGCGCAGGGCCCGATCCACGAAGGCTTTCCGATTTCGCCGGTGAATCCTTACGGCGTGAGCAAAGCCGCGGCAGAACTTTACGTGCGCGAGCGCGCGGCATCGCTGAAATTGCCGTTTTTTGTGACGCGCGCGTTTTCTCATACGGGTCCGCGCCGTGGCCGGCGCTTTTCCATTGCGTCGGATGCGTATCAGATCGTCCGCATCCTCAAGGGGTATCAGGAGCCCGTGATCCGCGTCGGCACGTTGAGTAGCAAGCGCGTGGTCATGGACGTGCGCGACTGCTGCACCGCCTATGCCATGCTCATGCAGAAAGCCGCATCCGGCGAGGCTTACAACGTCGGCGGCGATACGCTTTTCACGATTGGCGAGCTTCTGGAGATGATGCTCGAGATTTCCGGACTGAAGGGCCGCGTCGAATTGAAAGTAGATCCACAATTGTGCGCCCGATCGATATCCCGGTGCAAATCTGCGACACGCGCAAATGCCGCGAGCTGACGGGTTGGAAACCGCAGATTCCGATACGGCAAACGCTGCAGGACCTGCTTGATTATTACGCGCACAAGATCACATAGGCATGCTGCTTCCGCGCGCGCTGGCTTCGTGGCTGCGCGACGCGATAAAGTGATGTGTGTGAGTTGATGAGCACTCCCGAAGAAAAGCCGGAAGCACCGCCGAATATCGAGCCGCCCATCATTGCCGTGCCCGAATGGGTTGTGCCGCAGGCGCTGGCTCGGGCGCCCGAAACGTTTGCACCGGCGCCGCAGGAAAACCCGTTTTCGCTCGAGCCGGCGCTGGCCTCCGCAGCAGCCCGACGTGCCCGCCGAGTTGCGCGTTGTCTGGGGCTGGAGCGATGTGGTGATTTTTGCGATGTTCTACCTGGGCAGCGCGGTCGCCGCGGGAGTGATCCTTCTGCTCTTGCTGGCAGGCATTTTGCATCAGGGCGTGACGGCGCTGGCCAATAACGACCTGATCAAAGCCAACGTGGCGATCATCGCCCAGGCTATAGCCTCCGGTTTGGCTTTGCTTTATTTCTGGTTGATGGTCCGTCTGCGGAATGGCGGGCCGTTCTGGGCGGCACTTGGTTGGCGGCCGTTCGCAAGCGCAGAGGCCGGAAAACGCTCGCCGGTGCCTTTGTATCTGGGCTGCGGGCTGGGCTTGGCGGTTGTCGTCTCATTGCTTTCGAAATTCGTGTCGCAACAGGAAGCGCTACCGATCGAGGAGCTTTTTCAAACGCGCGAAACGATTATCTTGTTGATGGTATTTGGCATCCTGGTCGCTCCGCTTGTGGAAGAAACGATCTTTCGCGGATTTTTTTATCCCGTGGTGGCCCGCAGCTTCGGCGTGCTGGCGGGCATCCTCGTTACGGGCACGCTTTTTGGCATGAGTCATGCCGCTCAATTGTGGGGCGGTTGGGGACAGATCGGTCTCCTTGTCGGGGTTGGCGTGGTGATGACCTGGGTGCGAGTCCGCCGCCACACGGTACTTGCCAGTTACCTTTTGCACGTGGCCTATAACACGACGCTTTTTGCCGGCTTCCTGATCGCTACCGGCGGCCTGCGCCATTTATCCGCCGGAAGTTGAGGAAATGCTTGCGGCGCGAGCGAGTGTAAAAAACAGAATGCGAGTAGCCCAACCCATCGAATGGACCGATGCTGGCGTCGTGATGCTCGACCAGCGCCGCCTCCCCGCCGAGGTCATTCACTACACCTACACCGACTATCGCGACGTTGCCGTTGCGATTCAGACCATGATCATCCGAGGTGCGCCGGCCATTGGAGTTGCGGCGGCGATGGGCGTTGCGCTCGGCGTATTGCACTCGCAGGCCGCAACGCTCGCGCAGCTCCAGGAGGAGTTCCCGGCCATTTGCCAGACGCTGGCGCGCACGCGGCCCACGGCGGTGGATTTGTTCTGGGCTATCGAGCGCATGAAGCGCTGCTTTGGCGAAGCCGCCAAATCCGGCGATCTCGACTCCGTGAAAAGGAAATTGGTCGCCGAGGCGCGCCGCGTGCATTTCGAAAAGCGCGCTCTTGACGAAGCCATGGGCCGCTTCGGAGCCGAACTGATGCCGCCGGAAGGCCTGGTGATGACGCAATGCAATGCCGGAGCATTGGCGACCGCGGGAATCGGCAGCGCGCTCGGCGTGATTCGCACTGCCATCGAGCAAGGACACAAACTGCACGTGCTCGTGCCCGAAACGCGCCCTACCTACAAGGCGCGCGGCTCACCGCCTGGGAACTGCATGAGGCTGGAGTTCCGCTTACGCTGATCACAGACAACATGGTCGGCCATTTCATGAAGCTGGGGGGAGTGGGGGCGGTGGTGACCGGCGCGGACCGCATTGCCGCGAATGGCGATACGGCAAACAAGATCGGCACGTATCAAATCGCAGTTCTCGCTCGCGAGCACGACGTGCCATTTTACGTCGCCGCGCCCATCTCCACGTTTGATCTCTCGATCGCTTCCGGCGAGCAAATTCCCATCGAGCAGCGCTCCGCGGAAGAGGTCACGCACATTCAAGGAATACAGATCGCGCCGCCGGTCGACGTGGCGCATCCCGCGTTTGACGTCACGCCTGCGCGATTGATTGCCGGCATCATCACCGAGCGCGGCGTGGCTCGCGCTCCGTATACGGAATCGCTGCGCCGCCTCGCGACTATCGTCTAACTTGTCAGTGATCCTGCGCGGCCCTGATCTTTATCGTGACGCCGAACCGCTTGTAATTGGAATAGCGCACGGACATCCGAATGTGGATCGCGCCGCTGGAAAAATGCAGCACGTCATCCGCGCGCGTATAAGTGGGAAACCAGTAGTTGCCTTCGATGTTCTCGCGGAAAGTCTCAAACATGGGAAAGACGTTCTCGTTTCCGCCCTTCTTGATATCCGGCACCGCCTTGCCGTACGTCTTGACGATCTCCAGGTCCTTGTCTTCCACCCAGATGCGGCCTTGGAAGTACCGCTGCCCCTTTTCGATTTTCTTCGGACCGACATCGAGCACGTACGCGCTGATTTCATCCACTTGTTGCCGGCCGACATATTTGACATCATACTTCGGCAATTCTTCGGTGGTCAGCACAAAGGGCTGGATGTTTTGTAAATCCTGCATATCCTCGGGAGACAACATGATTCGCGAAAGGGTCGGAGGGCGGGGCGTAGGTCACGTGTTCATAGCGGCGCCCCTCGGGCGTAAAGACGATTTCGCTCGTCAACCGGTACTCGCCGTCGGGCCGGTCTGACTCGTCGACGGTTTCCACCAAAAAATTCTGCGTGTAGGTGTAGTTGTCGCGCTCCTTCTTGAATTCGGCTTCGCGCGCGGCAAATTTCTGAATGATTTGATCCACTGGAATCGAAGGCGGCGCAGTAGAAATGGGAGAGGATGACGTTCCATGTACTGCCGGCGGAGGCGAGCCCTCGGTGGGCACTTGCGTTTTCATCTGGGGCATTTGCGATGCCGCGCCGTTGTCACTCGTGGGCGGAGCCGCGGGTGGCGGCTTCATCGGGCCGGCCTGTTGCGCCCCGGCTGCGAGAGAAAGCAGTCCCGTCACGAACAGTCCTGCGACGGGCGAGAGCCTGCGCACTTTTCTCGGGATTTCTTGAAAAATACCTCTGAACATGCCTTCCTCCACACCAACTTCCGCTCTGTTGCGTAGGAACCGCCCTGTCGCCTGGCGGGTTGCTTTCGGTGCCGAGCGCTCCGGTACCGCTCGCACTTTCCAGATGCAGTATTCCGCTATTCTTGCCGAAGTGCAACCGGAGGCCCCACTTTCATGTTGTATCGCGCTGCTCGAGCCAGATGCAGGCCGTCATGGCCACATTTCGCGCGGGGGTTTTGGATAGCCGCGATATCCACAGTGATGAGCCTTGACTTCGCCGGCCCATTTGGTATGATCTGACCCTGCCGTTGTACCTTCCTGCTGGACAGGGGGGATTGCTCTTTGACAATCGGATAAGATATGCCAGAACCCGTTTGGTTCAGTCCTTTGCATTGTTTGAATGTGAGGGCATTTGAGTGAATCGAGCGACTAAAAAAGTTCGTTTTGAGGTCTGGTCCCGGCCTCATGGCGGGATTTTGATTTTCAAAACAACCAGTTTCAAACGAGAGTTTGATCCTGGCTCAGAGCGAACGCTGGCGGCGTGCTTAACACATGCAAGTCGAGTGCGCAGTTCCGTAGCAATACGGAATGGGCGCACGGCGCACGGGTGCGTAACACGTGGGCAACCTGCCCTTGGATGGGGAATAACTCCGCGAAAGCGGGGCTAATACCGCATAACACTCCGGGAACCGTGGTTTCCGGAATCAAAGCCGTAAGGCGTCCGAGGAGGGGCCCGCGCCCGATTAGGTAGTTGGTGAGGTAACGGCTCACCAAGCCTTTGATCGGTAGCCGGTCTGAGAGGATGGCCGGCCACACTGGAACTGAGACACGGTCCAGACTCCTACGGGAGGCAGCAGTGGGGAATCTTGCGCAATGGGCGAAAGCCTGACGCAGCGACGCCGCGTGGGGGATGAAGCTTTTCGGAGTGTAAACCCCTTTCGACCGGGACGAAACGCCCGCAAGGGAATTGACGGTACCGGTAGAAGAAGCCCCGGCTAACTACGTGCCAGCAGCCGCGGTAAGACGTAGGGGGCCAGCGTTGCTCGGAATAACTGGGCGTAAAGGGTCTGTAGGCGGTGTGGCAAGTTGGGAGTGAAATCTCTGGGCTTAACCCAGGGGCTGCTTCCGAAACTGCCGTGCTTGAGTGCGAGAGAGGTGAGTGGAATTGCAGGTGTAGCGGTGAAATGCGTAGATATCTGCAGGAACACCCGTGGCGAAGGCGGCTCACTGGATCGCAACTGACGCTGAGGGACGAAAGCTAGGGGAGCAAACAGGATTAGATACCCTGGTAGTCCTAGCCCTAAACGATCAGAACTTGGGGTGCATCCCGTTGGGGGTGCGTCCCGTAGCTAACGCGTTAAGTTCTGCGCCTGGGGAGTACGGTCGCAAGACTGAAACTCAAAGGAATTGACGGGGGCCCGCACAAGCGGTGGAACATGTGGTTCAATTCGACGCAACGCGAAGAACCTTACCTAGGCTTGAACTGCACCGGACAAAGGCTAGAAATAGCCTCTCCCGAAAGGGCTGGTGTAGAGGTGCTGCATGGCTGTCGTCAGCTCGTGCCGTGAGGTGTTGGGTTAAGTCCCGCAACGAGCGCAACCCCTACCCTTAGTTGCTACCCGCAAGGGAGAACTCTAAGGGGACTGCTCCGGATAACGGAGAGGAAGGCGGGGATGAGGTCAAGTCAGCATGGCCTTTATGTCTAGGGCTACACACGTGTTACAATGCATGGTACAGACTGTCGCGATCCCGCGAGGGGGAGCTAACCGGAAAAAACCATGCTCAGTTCGGATTGCAGTCTGCAACTCGACTGCATGAAGCCGGAATCGCTAGTAATGGCGTATCAGAACGACGCCGTGAATACGTTCCCGGGCCTTGTACACACCGCCCGTCACATCACGAAAGTGAGTTGTACTAGAAGTCGCTGAGCGAACCGCAAGGACGCAGGCGCCCAAGGTATGACCCATGATTGGGGTGAAGTCGTAACAAGGTAGCCGTAGGAGAACCTGCGGCTGGATCACCTCCTTTCTAAATAAACGATGCCAATAGGCTTGTTCTTCTGCGCAAGCCGAAAGTTGGCCACTGGTTCTCACGGACCAGGGTCGTTCGATTCATCAAGTTCCATTCGGGTTCTGGCAAATCTTATCCGTAGTCAAAGAGCTAAAACGGCAGATGCTGCGATCTTACGGTCGCGGCATTTTTGTTTTCCGGCAGTTTGCGCTGTCCATTCGCGCTACATTCCTTTAGAGTTCGTAGGCCGGAGGGGCCCCAGTGCCACTGGACTGTTGCGAGGACCCTTTTCCACTCCCGATTCCCCGTTTCGCTCATCCAAATAGTTGCCGACCAGAATTGGCTTTCGCGGCTGCTTCAGACTGTACTCATTCGAGTTGATCGAGGAGGCTTCACATGAAAGCCATCGCCGGAGTCTTTAAGTCCAAGGACAATGCGGGCCGCGCCGTCGCCGAACTCCGCACGCTTGGCATCACCAATGACCGGATCAGCCTGCTTACGCCCGGTTCCACCCAGCAGGAGCTCAATGCGGTACCCACGCTGACTGCTGAAAAGCCCGGCATGGCGAAGGCCCTGGGAGCCGTAGTCGGAGGCACCGTCGGGCTCGCTGGGGGATGGGAGATCGCCACGGTCTTGGCCGGTGCGTTGATCCCGGGAGTTGGGCCCGTGGTTGTGGCGGGAATTCTGGGCGGAGCGATCGTCGGCGCGCTGGGGGCGGTCGGGGTCGGTGCGGCCGCAGGCGCTATGGACGCCAACCTTTCAGCGGGGCTCCCTGAAGATGAGCTTCTATGTTTACGAAGATGCCTTGCGCCAGGGGCGCAGCGTGGTGATCGCGCTACCCGATCCCGCGCAGGCGGATGCGGCTCGCGGAGCGCTCGAACACAATGGCGCCGAGAGCATAGACAAGGCCCGCGAGATGATGTGGGTCGGCGCGCGAGACGTTGAAAAGGAGCACTACATCGAGTCCGGCGGCGACTTCAGCGCGAAGAGCCCGAATACCGCGCCGGCTTCGAGGCCGCGCTCAGCATCGCTAATCGCGACAAGTCCTACGAAGAATGCCTCGCCAAGCTTCGTGTAAGCCATCCCGAATATCACGATAAAGCAGCCTTCAAACATGGTTTCAAGCGCGGCCAGGATTATCGCAAAGAACGCGCCAAAGCGATTGACGCCGCCGCCCACAAGACGACGAAGCGATTTGCCGTTGCGGCGATTGCTGGCGCCGAAGAAAATTTCCCCTGTCGCTCGATCCTTCGGGCGGGTACCGCGGTCTCGCGCGAGCTTCCGCGACACCAAGCCGGATCTCCGCATCTAAAAATTGACACGGGCGGAAAACGCATTAGGATAGGGAGTGCGACCCAGTCCACTGTGATGGAACCTATGTCTGAGTTTGAATCGGAAGGCATCGAATCCGGAAACGGCCACGCTGAGAAGGTTATTCTCGGGGAAAGAACTTCTTCCGCATCGGCGAAGTCAGCCGTCTGACCTCGACGAAGCAATTCGTGCTGCGCTATTGGGAAACCGAGTTTCCCATGCTGCAGCCGGTGAAAAGCCCCAAGGGCCACCGTCTCTATCGCCGCGAAGACGTGCAGACGGTGCTGCGAGATCCGGCGGCTCCTGTACGACGAAGGCTTCACGATCGCCGGCGCCCGCCGGCATCTGCGCGAGCAAAACGGCGGCGAAGAATCGCACGGCGCGCCAGTCATACCACGTATGAGCAGCGGAGCACATCACGCCGAACGAGCACGCGGCGAGCCCCGGGCAGTCGGAGCGCGCGCACACAGCCCGGCACGGTGAGTGCTGGCGGCGGCGCTGCGCGGCTCCTGCGCGCGCACCGGTCGCCGCGCAACCCGGCGGCCAGCCGGCGCGACGCAACCCACGATCAGCCGCGAGGTGTTGCTCGATCTGCGTGACTCGCTGCGCGAATTGTTGACGCTTCTCGAAAGCGAGTGATACGCTGAGTCTCGCTTGATCGCGGCTTTTTGCAGATGCAGCGGGGAGTTCGTTGCCGGTCGGGACGTAGCGCAGCCTGGTAGCGCGCACGCTTGGGGTGCGTGAGGTCGCTGGTTCAAATCCAGTCGTCCCGACCATTTTTCTCGCGCAGCTGAGCATCTTCTGACTGAGCCCATGCTTGCGGCGGATCGCTCCCGAAACGAAGCGAGAATCTGCCCTTTACTCCATGGCTCATATATTGATCTGCAACGACGACGGCATTTTCGCCCCGGGGCTGCGCGCCCTGGTGGACGGCCTGCAAGGATTTCGGCACGGATAAGCGTCGTCGCGCCGAGCCACGAGCGCAGCGCGGCGCCCAGTCGCTGACGCTGCGGCAGCCGATTTTCTTCGAGAAAATTGCCGAAAACGAATGGTCAGTGGATGGCACGCCGGCCGACGCGATGATCCTGGCCCTGCACAAGACTTCTCCCGGAGCCGCCGGACCTGGTGATCTCCGGCATCAATCGCGGCGCCAATCTGGGCGAGAATATTTTCTACTCCGGCACCGTGGGCGCCGCCGCGGAGGCGGCCATCAACCGCATTCCCGCGTTTGCGATCTCGGTGATCTATCGCGATAAGAGACGTCGGGTTTGACCGTGCGGCGCAGTTTCGCGCGCGATTTGGCGGACGTGATCCTGCGCGACAAATTGCCGGCCGGCGTGTTCCTCAA
Source organism: uncultured Acidobacteriota bacterium (assembly GCA_963803675.1). Taxonomy (GTDB): domain Bacteria; phylum Acidobacteriota; class Terriglobia; order Acidiferrales; family UBA7541; genus DASTCZ01. Next base: position 67,979 of record CAWDNN010000003.1, read on the forward strand.
CGTGAATGTGCCGCTGCGAATGGAATGGCGGCGTGCGGTTCACGCGCCAATCCGAAAAGGTGACGCGCAACGCGCTGCAGGAAGGAAAGGATCCGCGCGGCCGCACGTATCTACTGGCTGCATGAGCAGCAAGTGATCCAGGAGCCCGACCAGGACACGGATTACGCCGCTGTTTTTTCCAGCGAAATTTCAGTGACGCCCCTGCACCTCGAACGCACACACATGCAGTCGCTCAATCACCTCTCACATTGGGCGAAAAAAGCTGTCTCGCCCGCCAAGACTGAGTGCATCTCCGGCAATAAAGGCGAGCTCCTGCCAACCGACCAGTAAAGGTCTAACGCCGTCTGGTGGGTGGGCTGGTAGAGGCCGATTTCGCCGCCGCTGGGAAGCGGGATTGTAGTCCTGATTCCCCAGCGCTCCGTGGCGATCTCCGTGCAGCGCACTTTCTTCGCTTCCAATGATTTTACCGTGGAATTCAGGTCGTCGCACATCAGGTACAGCACGGCGCCAAGCAGGCCATGACCGGCGTGTGTTTCGGTAAGGTTCTTCTCGGCCGGGTGCACGGCGAGTTCCGCGGGCGGCAAGCGGAAGATAATCCAGCCATGGCCAATATCAATCGAGCGAAAGTCTAAAATGTCTCGCAGAAATGCGCGGTCGGCCTCGGGATCCTTGCTGTACAAGAGGAAATGTGCTCCGGTAATCATGGCTCGAATTTATCAGATTTTGCGCGTGCAACAAAGAAGGACCCGGCCCATCGCCGAGCCAGGTCCTTCGAAACTCAAACCGATCGTTTTCTGCTAAAAGCCGCGATCGGCGGCGGGCTGCGGTTTTGGCAAGCGGCTTGCGTGGAAACATCTTGCTCGCGATTTGCCGCCTCATAGACAAAGGTCGAGACAATCGTAGCCATCTGTTTCAGATCGTCGGCCTGGACGCGATCGTACAAATCATTGTTGCTATGGTGCGTCAGGGTCTCGTATTCGAGCGGGATCCTGAATGAACTGGAAGCCGGGCAGACCGACGGCGTCGTAGGAAAGGTGATCGGTGCCGCCGGTGTTGCGGATCGTGAGCGTGTTCATGCCGAGGCTGGCGAAGGGCTTCATCCATTCCGTGAAAATCGGAGCGGCGCTGTCGTTGCCCTGCAGATAGACGCCGCGAAGCTTGCCACTGCCATTGTCAATATTGAAGTAGACGTCAAAATTCTCGTGTTCGGGCTGTTTGAGCTGCATCGTCGCGGGGTCGCCGAAATGAGCTTTGACGTAGGCGCGTGAACCGAGCAGCCCTTCCTCTTCGCCGGTCCAAAGGCCGATGCGCACCGTGCGGTCGCATCTTCAATCCGGAAGCCTTCAGCACACGCATCACTTCCATCATCACGGCGGATCCGACGCCGTTGTCGGTCGCGCCAGTGCCGGCGTGCCAGGAATCGAAGTGCCCGCCGATCATGACGATCTGATCGGCAAGCTTCGGGTCGGAGCCAGCAATTTCGGCGACGATGTCGAACGAGTTGAGGTCGTCATCCGAAAATTTGTTCTGGATATTGAGCTCGACGCTTCACCGGCACTCCGTCTTGCAACGTGCGGTAGATGCGGTTGTAATGCTCGGCCATGAGCATCACTTGGTTGAGCGTCGGCGGGGTGTCCTTGTCATAGATGTGGGAGCCTTGCGGCAATTGCGCGATGGCCTGCGCCGATTGCACGAAAAGATTTCCGTCCACGCCGCGGCCTTCCTGGAAGATGGCGACGATGCCTTCGTCCTGCAGGAACTTGTAGAGAACGGGGCGGAACTGGGCGGCTTCCTGCTGCGCGCGCTGCATCATTTCGCGCTGTGCGGGCGTCAAACCGGCAGGTCCAAAAAAGCCGCGGCCGCCACGCCCGGCGGGGTAATCTTGCTCGGCCAGCGCAGCCAACTCAGCATCGGTATAGCGATGGGAGAGCGGCTCGGTGGTCATCGCCAGATCGAGCGGCGTGGTGAGCAGAACGATCTTGCCATTGAGCCTGCCCTTGTAGCGATCGAAATCCTTTTCGCTCGCGATGCTGACGATCATCGCTTCGGCGTTGACCGGTCCATTCGTGCCGGGCGTCCAGGCCAGCGGGTAGGCGAGCAGGGGATACGTCACCGGTGAAGTGACATTGGCCGAGAAGCGCTCGTTCACCCAGCCGCGCCCGAATTGCCAGGGCTCGAAGTGAACGTTCGAAAGCCCCCAGTCTTTCATCTGCTGCAGGGCCCAATTACCGGCGAGCTTGGCGTTGGGCGAGCCGGTGAGACGTCCGCCGTAGACATCGGCGATGAAACTCAGAGTCTTCATCACCTGCGAATCACCGATGGCTTCCTGCTTGATTTTGTAAACGGCTTCGAGATCCACCGCATCCTTCTGCACCTGCTGCGCGGCCACTGGAATCACCAGCAGCGCGAGCACCACGCTCCAGACCACGGACTTGCGCACCTTTCACCTCCATCAAATGAATTTGTGTCGAGAATAGCGCCTGCCCGCCGATCGGGCTGTTGCTTGCGGAGACAACTGGGAACAATGACGTATACGCCGCAGGAAGAGTTTCCGCAATGAAAAGTGGGAATTTATGGCGCAGACAAAAAGCGTCGGCTAGACTGCGCTTGCCTGACGTATACCGGGAAGATGCCGGCAAGACGCCGGCCGGGAGTTTTCTTAAAACTGAACATGGGAACGGGCAAGACTTACGATGTCGCGGTCATCGGCGCCGGGGTGTTTGGCGCATGGACGGCGTATCAACTGCGGCGCGCGGGGCGCAGCGTCGTGCTGCTTGATGCTTACGGGCCGGCGAATGCGCGCGCGAGCTCGGGCGGTGAATCGCGGCTGATTCGCATGGGCTACGGCCCGGACGAATTGTTCACACGCTGGTCGGTGCGCTCGCTGGAGCTGTGGAAAGCAGCTTTCGCGCGGGGCCGACAGCCGCTCTTTTGTCCCACGGGAATACTGTGGATCAACAACGAAGAGGATGTCTACGCGCGCGTAACGCGCGAGACGCTCAAGCGTGCTGGCGTGCCGCACGAAATCCTGACGCGCGCGGAATTGGAGCGCCGCTGGCCGCAGATTGCGTTTGGCCGCGCGACGTGGGGGCTCTTCGAGCCGAATAGCGGAGTCTTGCTCGCGCGCCGTGCCGTGGCAGCCGTTGTCGAAGCAGCCATGCACGAGGGCGTGGACTATCGTGTTGAAGCTGTGCTGGCGCCTTCCGGTTCACGCAAAGTGGATAGTCTACGCACGTCGGCGGGAGACGTCATCCGCGCGGGAGAATTTGTGTTTTGCTGCGGTCCGTGGCTGGGAAAGTTGTTTCCTGAATTGCTCGGGGATCGCATTTTTGTAACTCGGCAGGAAGTGTTCTTTTTTGGCGTGCCTGCGGGCGACATCCGGTTTGCTCCACCCGCCATGCCGGGTTGGCTCTATATCGCGGACCTCTTCTATGGAATGCCGGACCTGGAGAGCCGCGGGTTCAAAATTGCCTTGGACCGGCACGGCGAGCGATTCGATCCTGACACTGGCGCCCGCACGCCGACTCTAGAAGGATTGGCCGTGGCTCGCGCCTACTTGGCCGAACATTTTCCCGCGCTCGCGGACGCGCCGATGGTGGAAGCGCGTGTTTGCCAGTACGAAAATACCTCGAATGGAGATTTCCTGGCGGATCGGCACCCAGACTTCGATAACGTTTGGCTCGTGGGCGGCGGTTCAGGACATGGCTTCAAGCACGGTCCTGCGATGGGGGAATATGTGGCTGGGAGATTGGCGGGAAGCGTGGCTACGGAGCCGAGATTTGCGTTGCATACGAAAGCGACGGTGCAGAAGCGTACGGTATATTGATTGGCAATTGCTGAGACCGAGGGTGCCATGACGAGAAATTCATCATTCACGAAACTCGCTGCGAAGGCGAATCGCTTTCGCGCTCTTCACGCTGGACCAAAACTGCTGGTGCTGACGAACGTCTGGGATGCCCTCAGCGCACGACTGGTGGAGGCGGCGGGATACGCGGCAATTGCCACCTCGAGCGCCGGAGTCGCGCACTCGCTCGGCTACGCGGATGGCCAATACGTGCCGCGGCAGGAAATGCTGGCGGCGGTGGCGCGAATCGCGCGCGTTGTGGAATTGCCCGTCAGCGCCGACTTGGAAGGCGGGTATGGTGTTGGACCGGGAAATGCCGCGCGACTCGCGGGCGAATTGATCGCGGCGGGCGCGATCGGATTGAACCTCGAAGATGGCTTGGACGAGGCCACCGCGAAATTCAAAGATCTGTCGCAGGAGGTAGAGGAAATCCATGCGATCCGCGAAGTCGGCGCCGGGGCGGGAGTGCCCATTGTGATCAACGCTCGCACAGATACCTTTTGGCAAGGCAAAGAAGAAAAGGCCAAGCGATTTGCGGAGGCTGTGCGACGTTGCCGTGCCTATCGGGAGGCAGGCGCAGACTGCGTGTTTGTGCCAGGGCTGAGCGACGCGGAAACAATTGGCGCCTTCGTGCGGGAAATTGGCGCTCCGCTCAATGTGCTCGCCGGCACAGGAGTGCCAAACCTAGAGGAGCTGTCGCGGCTGGGGGTGCGGCGCCTCAGCTTCGGCTCGTCGCTCGGACGGGCAACATACGGCCATTTCCGCAAGCTGCTGTCCCTGGTTGTGGACGGGGCCGATTTCGAGAGCACCCTCACCGGCGCCGTGCCCTATTCCGAATTGAACGCACTTTTTGCCTCGCGCGGTTCCGAAAAAGGGACCGGCACAGTCTGAGCAACCTTCGCCGCAGCGTCATCCAACTCGCATCCTGAAACGTATTACAATGTGTAGAGACAATTGAAATTTTGAGCGGCCTCCCGAGAAGCCCTTGGAGATAACCCATGCTTATAGGCAAACGTCCTGATATTCCGTCGTCGGAGATCACGTCGAAATCGGATTACCTGGATCGCCGCAAATTTATTACCGGCGCGGCGGCGCTGGGCGCGGCGGCGATTGGGTCGAAATGGCTCGGCAATGTGGCGTTTCCGCGGCAGACCGTGAAAGCAGACACCAAGCTCGATACGGTGAAGAGCCCGCTCTCCACGACGGGTGAAACGCTGACCAGCTACAACGACATCACTCACTACAACAATTACTACGAGTTTGGCGTGGATAAGGGCGATCCGGCGAAGAATGCCGGCAAGCTGCAGACGCGTCCCTGGACGATTCAAGTGGAAGGGCTGGTAAAGCAGAAGAAAACCTTCGACATAGACACGCTGTTGAAACTGCGCCCGCTGGAAGAGCGAATCTATCGCCACCGCTGTGTCGAGGCCTGGAGCATGGTGATTCCGTGGGTGGGTTATTCGCTTTCCGAATTCATCAAGCAATGCGAACCGCTTTCGAACGCAAAGTATATCCAATACTTCACGCTCTACGATACGAAACAAATGCCCTGGACGCGCGAGGCCGGTCTCGATTGGCCGTATTCCGAAGGATTGCGTATGGATGAAGCCATGCACCCGCTGACGCTTTTGTGCGTCGGTTTGTATGGCGAAACGCTGCCCAATCAGGATGGCGCGCCGGTGCGCGTGGTGATTCCGTGGAAGTACGGATTCAAGTCGTGCAAATCCATCGTTAAGGTGCGATTCGTGGATAAGCAGCCGCCGACGGCGTGGAACGAATCCAACGCCCACGAGTACGGTTTCTATTCCAACGTAAACCCTAGCGTGGATCATCCGCGCTGGAGCCAAAAGACCGAGCGGCGGATCGGCGAGCCGTTTTACAAGCAGACGCGCCAAACGCTGATGTTCAATGGCTATGGCGACCAGGTCGCCAGCCTTTACGCCGGGATGGATCTAAGGAAATACTACTAACCTTAAATTGAAGTGTCCGGGCGAATTCAAGGATTGCGCGTGAGGAGTTGTTGTGTGCGCGCTGCGCAGAAAGGCCGCGATCCATTCGCGACAAGACAATGCCCAAAGCCGCCATCATTTCGTTAAAGGTCGCCGCATTTCTTGCCGCGCTGGTTCCCTTCGGGCTGCTGGTGTATGGCGGCTTCACCAATAATCTCGGCCCCGACCCGATTGCCACACTCACGCACACGACGGGCGATTGGACCATTCGCTTTCTCTTGATCACGTTGGCCATCACGCCGCTACGCCGCTTGAGCGTACATCTGAATTGGCTCGTGCGATTCCGGCGCATGATGGGCCTCTATGCTTTCTTCTACGGCTCGCTGCATCTGCTGACCTACGTGTGGCTCTATTCGCAATTCGACGTACAGCGCATGCTCGCGGATATTTTGAAGCGAAAATTTATTACCGTGGGGATGCTCGGATGGGTGCTGATGCTGCCGCTTGCCCTGACGTCCAGCGCGTGGGCGATCCGCAAGATGGGCGGTAAACGCTGGCAGGCCTTGCACCGGCTGGTCTATTTTGCCGCGATTGCCGGCGTGATCCACTACTGGTGGCTGGTGAAAAACGGGGTCTACACGCCGCTCACTTACACAGTGATTCTCGCGGCGTTGTTACTCGCGCGGATTTTGTGGAGTTTTTCCAGGCCCCGAAAACAACCCGTGCAGGCGGGCGCTCCTAGCGCGGCAAAGGCGTGAGGGGCCGAAGTATGGGTGCGTGGATGCCTCGTTCCACGCCAGTCCGCGGAGCTCAGCGGATTTGGCGCGCGCCATCGGAAGGCTCGCACAGATAGACATCGGGCTGCACGCTGGTCGCTTGTTTGTAGCGTTGCGCCAATTCTTTCGCGAACGATTCCGCCTGGTTCGCCCACACAAGATTGACGGTGCAGCCGCCGAAGCCGCCGCCGGTCATGCGCGCTCCGATGCATCCCGGCAATTCGTTGGCGAGCGAAACCATGGTGTTTAGTTCCGCGCAACTCACCTGAAAATCGGAATCGAGACTTTCGTGCGATGCCGCCATAAGCCGGCCAACTTCTTCGTACCGCCCCGCCTGCAGCGCGATCGCCGCCGCCTCAACCCGCGCAATCTCCGTCGTGACGTGGCGCGCCCGGCGCCGGATCGGGTCAGGCCAATTTGCAGCTTCTGCTTCGATTTCCCCCCAGGTGACATCTCGCAAAGTGCGCACTGATGGTTTGCGCGCGCGAATCCTTCGCACGGCTTCCTCGCATTCAGTCCGGCGGCGATTATATTCGGATGATACCAACGCGTGCTTCGCCATCGTGTTGGCAACGATCACGCTAACTTTCGCGCCATCGAGCGGCACCGGGGTTGTTTCGAGCGCGCGGCAATCAATCAAGATGGCGTGATCCTTCTTGCCGAAGCAGGCCACGAGCTGGTCCATGATCCCGCACTGCATGCCGACGTACTCATTCTCGGCGCGCTGGCACAGGCGCGCGATCGTCGTCAGGTCTTTGCGGCGGCCGCTGGTGGCAAGCAGCGCAAGCGCCGATGAGACTTCGAGAGCGGCGGAAGAGCTGAGGCCCGCGCCGAGGGGGACGTCGCTCGAGACGAGGATGTCCGCTCCCGGAATGTGGTCGCCGGACTGTTCGAGCGCCCAGGATACGCCGCGAACATAGGCCGCCCATTCCTGCGCATTCCTGTGCGGATCATTCACAGCGTATTCGACCGTTTGATCGAATTGTATCGAACGGATTCGCAAGCGGCGGTCGCGCCTGGTCTGTGCAAGCGCGTAGCAGGCGCGGTCAATCGCCAGCGGCAACACGAACCCTTCGCTGTAGTCCACGTGCTCGCCGATCAGGTTGACGCGCCCCGGCGCGCAAAAGATCTGCGGCTCGCCTCCGAATTCAGAGCGGAATTGTTTGCGGAGAGATTCTATAGGGATCATTGCGAGCGTGAATGTGAGAACGAAAGTTCGATCAAGACAGCCACCACAGAAAGTGTAGCACACGGGCTCGGAAGCGATTGTCTTGCGGCATTTTCGGCATTGTCTCGACTCGCGAAGGCGGATCGGCGCACAACTTTTGCCCGTGAATCGGGTTTCATAAGTGGGCAGAGTGAATCATACGAGTGGCACTCTGGCGGGGTTGGATTCTTAAGGGATTTGAGGTGTCCGATGAAACATACATGGTTGAAGTGGAACGCAGTGCCATTGGCAATTCTTTTCGCTGGAGTCATGGCAGGAACGCAGGCGATGGCGCAATCGCAAAGCACGACTTCTACTACACAGACTTCGAGTTCCGATCCGGCCACCATTGGCCAGCGCAAAGACAATCAGCAGGACCGCATCGCGCAAGGCGTGAAGAGTGGCGAGTTGACGCCGGGTGAGACTACCAACCTGGAAGACAAGCAGGCTGGACTCAATCACGAAATCTCCGCGGACCGGGCAGCCGATGGCGGAAAGCTCACCCAGGCGGAAAAAACACAGATCAATGGCCAACAGAACAAGCTCTCGAACCAAATTTATGCCGACAAACACAACGCGAACACGGATCACTTCGGCAACAGCGAGGTCGGCCAGCGCCAGGGAAATCAGCAGGACCGCATCGCGCAGGGCATCAAGAGCGGCCAGCTCACGCCAGGTGAAGCCGGAAAGCTCGAAGGCAAAGAAACCGCGGTGAATCAGCAAGTGCGCGCGGACCGCCAGGAGAACGGCGGCAAACTGACGCAGGGCGAGAAGAAGCAAGTGAACAACGAACAGAATCACCTCTCGAAGAACATCTACAGCGCAAAGCACAACGCCCGCCGCGGTAAATAAGCATCCGATCTCAAGGGCTATGGAGAAGCTTCCCTCCCGGGAAGCTTCTCTTTTTTTGTGCGCAGCCATCGCCGATCCGAGATTAGAATGCCAGCCGCATACCAGCGAGTTTCTCTCTATCGAGTGATCGGAGGCTTTATGCGCAGGGGTTCGCTTGCGGCAATACTGTTCGTGCTGATCGCGATGCCGTTGGCGGCGCAGGAGACAGAGACAGAAAAGCAAGCCGCGACCTCCGTGGTGAAGCAAATCCAGGAGCTCGAGCAATCGCTCAACGTCGCGCAGATGGTCGCGACGCTGACGGCTCCCGATTCTGGACGCGATGAAGTGATCACGCGCGTGAAGCAGCTCATGCAAACTGAGCTGCTGCCCATGGCCGACTCCATCACCAAGGATCCCGAGATCGGCTTCCAGGAAACTCATGCCGTGGCAAAGCTGACGTCTTATCTGCAGGTGCATGATTTTGACGTCACAAGCGGTATCGCCGGATTGAAGACGGCGTTCGTCGCTAAGTACCGGCACGGCACGTCCGGACCAAACCTCGGCGTGATCGTGGAATACGACGCTCTGCGAGGAACGAGAGGCGCGTTTCACGGCGACCAACATAGCGCGCAAGGGCCCGTTGGCCTGGCGGCTGCGGTGGCCATGGCGGAATACCTCACGCGCACAAAAACGCCCGGAACGGTGACCGTCTACGGGACGCCCGGCGAGGAGATGAGTCCGCCGGAAGCAAAAGTGGTGATGTGGGACGCCGGCGTCTTTAAGGGCGCCGACATCATCGTGCGCAGCCATTCACTGGTGGCAACTACACGCGCGGGCGCCGGCTTTGGCACTTGTTGCATGAATATTGATGGCGCGAAGTACACGTTTTACGGCGCGCCGGCGCACCAGTTGACGGCGTGGAACGGCCGGAACGCGCTCGAGGCCGTGATCAAGCTCTTCAATAACGTTGACAGCGTCCGCAGCAACATGCGCCCGGAAGCGCGGATTCAGGGCATTATCACGGAAGGCGGTGCGGCGCCAAACGTCGTGCCGGACAAGGCGGTCGCGGATTTCTACATCCGCTATCCGGATGCGGTCTATCTCGAGCAGCTCACGGCCTGGGTCGACGATGCTGCGCGCGCTGCCGCGCTGGCTACCGGCACGAAAGTCGAAATTGACCACTACGGCCACGATCGCGATGGCATCTCCCTCGCCACGCTCGAGGAGCTCGGGTTCGCTTACATGAAACAATTTGGCGCAACAGGCGTGATCCCCGAGCCGGGGAAGCCTGAAGGTTACGACGAGACCGGAAGCGTCTCCAGCCAAATTCCAGGCGCCGGGATCACCGCGAAGTCCTCGAACTTCACGAATCACACCTACGGCATGGAAGCGGATGCGGTGACAGACATCGGGCACCAAGGTTTCACGATTGATTCCGAGACGATGGCAGCGATTCTGTACGACTTTGCGACCCACGCCGAATTGCGTGATGCCGTTAGAAGGGAATTCACTCGAATGCAGGCGCTCAATCGCGAATATCAGGACGCGCTGCAGAAAGCATACCCGAAGCCAACAATCTCAGAGGCAAAGCAATAGATTCGGGAAACGAAGACAGGGTGGCCGGGAACGTTTGCGAATGCTTTCAGCTCGCCGGATCTATGCGCTTAGACTTTCATCTTGGTTGACGGCTGGCCCGTCGCCTTCCGCCACCGGCAGAAACGCCCGGACCGTGGTACCGGAGCTTGAAGATTGAATTTCCAGCCGGCCTGCCAATTGTTTTACGCGCTCACGCATGCCTTGGATACCGATTCCTGGTCTGACGGGTTCTGAACCTTCCTGGTGCCTTTCCGTTGGCATTCCCCTGCCGTGATCGCATACCTCGAGCTTGATCTCGTGTTCGTCACGGTCAATGCGAATACTGGCGGAGGAGCTTCCGGAATGCCGGTGAATGTTCGTAAGAGATTCCTGAATGATGCGGAAGATCCCCATTTCCAGTTCTCTCGGGAGCCTTCCGAGTTTGGCTGGGAGCTGCAAGTCCACCGTGATTTTGCTGCGCTCCGAAAATCCTTCTACGTACCAGCGCAGCGTCGAGCCGAGTCCTGCTTCGTCCAGCAGCGGCGGGTGCAATAGATATGACATCGTGCGCAACTCCTGTGTCGTGGAGCGGACCAGCGCCACGCTTTCCACAATGGCCTTGCCAGCCTCAGGGCTCAGTTTGGACGCCTCCATCTTCACGAGCGCGAGGTTCATTCCCAAGGCTGCCAGAGACTGGCCGGAGCTATCGTGCAGTTCGCGTGAAATGTGGCGCCGCTCTTCGTCCTGCAACTGGAGCAGGCGGCTCGAAAGCACGCGAAGATTTTCCTCGGCAAGCTTCAATTCGGCGGTGCGTTCCTTGACCTTTGCGTCCAGTTCGTCATGTGCCTCCAGCAATGCCGCATCGCTCTGCTGGATTTGCGCGAGCATTTCGTTGAAAGCGTGGATCAGAACTGCGATTTCATCGTTTCTTCCGCCAGGCGTGGCGCGGAGCGAGTAGTCCTTCTCGCGGGACACGATCCGGGCGGTATCCGCCAATTCCACGACTGGCTTCGAAATCGTCCGCTGAGAGACCCATGAAATCAGGAAGGCCGCTGCCAGAGACACCAGGAGAATGGCACCCACAATCGCCGTATACCTCTTCAGACGGTCATACATCGCCCCCAGATCAATTCGGATATAAACAGCACCCAAAGCCTTGCCTTGGAACACGATTGAACGCACCAGGCCGAGATGATCCGGCTCGAACCAGTAGCTTTCGACTTGGCCGGAAGGCAGCGTGGGCATGGGCAGCGCCGCATCACTTGAGCCGCCGCGCCGGTAACCGGCAAAGGGATGACCATCAGGTGTGTAAATTTCCGCATAGACGACGTGGGGTGCGGCGCTCAGGGCGGAGAGAGTATTTGCCGCAGACTTGGGATCGTTGAATACGAGCACCGAAACGCTATTGGATGCGATCACCTGCGATTGAATCGAGAGGTTGCGCACCATGGATTGGCGGAACGTGACGAGGTCATAGCCGAAAAAGGCGGCGCAGGCCAGCAGCAAGACGATGCCACTCACCAGCATGCTCATCAAGGTGAGTCTTCGTGAAATCGAGTTTTGCACGAGAGTCATCGTCGTTTAGTTTTGCGGTTTTGAGTCTTTCCTCACGGCGACCGCAACTTTGAGCAATTCCGCACTCAGCGTCAGACCAGCGTCCCCGGCCGCCGTCATATTCACTTCGAATCGCACCCGATTCTCGGACATTACAAATCCGATCATGCCGCCGCGTTTCGAAAAGTCAGGAATGTCACTCACGGTGAGAATCGGGTCTTGTGCACCGCCTCAAGGATCTCCTTCAGTCGGCTGGCTTCCGAAGAGCTGATGAAGAGAATGCGGCAATCTGTCACCTCTTGCAATTTTGAAATCCGCTTGGCAAGCAGCGCCCTGCCGTTCGTGACTTCATTTGCCAATGTTTCATCCAGAATGGGGCCAAACGGATCGCGGCCGAGTATGCAGACGGGAAAAGAATCACTGCTCGCAGGTGCGGCGGCCGGCGGCCATTCGACAAACCTTCCAAAGTTATAGAGGTAAGCAGCCTTCACATCGTACTCACCCGGCTTTTTCTCTTGCGCTCGCGAGGGCAAAACCAGGGAGAAAAACAAGCCGATCGTCACGGCAATAACGCTGCGGGCGCGAGCCAGCCGGCGGACGCTACCGCGACCAAATGAGATGCACTTGCGGCAAACGGGGCTGTGCATGCGCGTCATGGAGCAGGTTATTTTACCCAAGTCAATTTTGCGTACGCACTTCTGCGAATGAAAACAAGCGGCCCGGGGTCGCCAGCGTATTCAGCGTGGATCGGCTGGAACAAGTTCTGCCCCACCACAGACAATTCGAAATGATTGATGAAGCGCCATCCAAACCGCAGGTCGGCGGTTTGGTAGGCGGGAATTGGCCCGGACGCAAGCGCGCTGACGTACCGGTACATCGGGTCGAGTTCGAATCTCTTGCTTAGGTCGAAATGCGATTCAATCTTCACTTCGTGGTGCGGGCTCGAACCCATGTCCGCAGCGGCGGTACCGGTGTCGGTTCCGCTTAGGTCCAACTGAACATAGGAATAGGATCCCTTCAACTCCCACCACCGGAACAGCTTCCAATCCGGTGCGATCTCCACTCCGTTTCCTGATCCGTGCAAGCCGTTGGCGTAAGGCACGTTGATCAGCAAAAACGAAACGCCGTCCACTGTTTCGTTGCTAAAGAAAATGTTTCCGTAGCTGGAAAGATTCTCGTACACGTTGTGAAAAGCCGAGACGTCTACGTAGAATTTCGGGCTGATCAGTGTCCGGTAACCCGCTTCCGTGGAAACAGTACTCTCCGATTTAAAACTCGGATCCCCTTCGATCCGGATGTAAATCAACGGATTGGACTGCACAAAACCCGTAAGCTGCAGGTCGTCATCGAGGCGCCCCGGATCGCGCACGGCGCGAGTAATCGAGGCCCAGAATGTGTGATGCGCGTTCTGCGTCCACAGCAAGCGCGCACCGGGCTGCACCTGGAAGCCGCTGAAGTTATTGTGCTCGAGCTTCGTACCTAGAATCACCGATAGCCGTTCCTCCACGATCGGTATTTCGTCCTGGATGAATCCGCTGTAGACGCTGTCGGTCTGGCGCAAGGGCAGAAACACCGCAGTCGGTGCATTCTCTATCAGAGTGCTGGGGCTGACTCGCGCCCCGAGCCCCCAAATGAAATCCTGGTGGCGCGCGAGGTGTAGGTGGTTGACGAAGTCCGCATCAAATGTGTTGCGGCTCTCGCCCAACTGCACGCCGTTGCGGTAGGTCCGGTCGTAGTAGACCTGCAACTGCATATCGCCGCCGTTGTCGAGAGCGTGCCGCCAGCGACCAAGAATGTTGCCGCCGGAGACGTCGGCTGAATCGTCAACTGTGAGCAGCGCAGGAGGAACGTACGTGCCGATTTGCTTGCGCTCGCCGTCGGAGCCTTTGTATATATCGCCCTGCACGGTCCAGCTATTAGGGCTTTGGTTTGACCAGTCCATGCGAAAGCCGGCTTGTCCCATCTGCCAGGAATCAAAGTTGTCGTTGTCGAGGTGATGCTCCGGACCATCTGCAAAGGCGGTGCCGTACACGCGATAGTCGAAGCCTCTGCCATTGCCGCCGCCGTAGCGGAACGTGCCCATCCCTTCGTCCACGCTGCCGCCGCCCACGCTTGCGAGCTGCCCGTGCGTATCCTTGGCGCTCTTGGTGATGATGTTGATGACGCCATCTACCGCATTAGCTCCCCAGATCGTCCCGCCCGGCCCGCGAATTACTTCGATGCGGTCAACATCCTCCAGCACCACGTCCTGGACTTCCCAATAGACGCCCTCGAAGAGCGGCGTATACACGCTTCGCCCATCAATCAGAACCAGCAATCCTTTGGAGAATCCGCTTTGGAAACCGCGAATACCGATGGCCCAATGGTCTGAGTCTATCTGAGCAACTTCGACACCCGGCACAAGGCGCAGCAGTTCAGGAATGTTGGTGGCACCCGACCGCCGAATGTCTTCCTGGGTGAGAACGTAGACCGCTGCGGGGGTTTTCCAGACTTCTTCCGGTTCCTTCGTGGCCGTAGTGACTTCGATCTGGCCCAATTGCTCCAGACTCAAGTGCTTCAGGGGTTCGCCGTTCTGTTGATCTTGTGGGTCCTGTTGTAGCTCCTCAGCATGGCCCTGGCCGAGAAACCCGATCAAGAGGAAGGAACATAACAGCAGTTCGATGACGAACCGCTTCTGGGAGCAGCGCATGGCGTCTTTGTCTCCGGTCGTGCGGGAAAGGGCAAACAGCTTGTCGAGAACGCTTATGAACGCGAGCATTTAGCATAAAGAATCGGAACCACAGAGTTTTACCACGGCCTGGACCATTGCTTCGCAATCCCGTAACATGCCCGGAGCCAACGATCTGGCCCATACCAGAATCACTGTATGGCGTGGCATAGGCGTACTGTAGGGACTACTCTTTGAGTGACTTTTCCACGCGGCAGGATTCCAGACGGGATTTGGGGGAGGGGAAATGTTGCGCCTGAGAAATGCGATTGTCCTGAGCCTTCTCTTGTATGTTCCGTCTGCGTTTGCACAAACAAAACGCGCTCTGCTCATCGGGATTGACACCTACGAGGCTCACGGACGGCCAGTTCCCAAAATCAATGCTCCCGACACTGCCGGGCCGAGCCGGTTCGATCTGCTGCAATGGCCGGACCTCGATGGCGCCGTCAATGACGTGAAATCAATGCAGGCCCTGCTCGTCAGCCCGAAGTTCGGGTTCCCGAGCGATGCTGTTCATATGCACGTGTTGGTGCAGAACCAGGCAACGCGCGACGCGATCCTCGCAGCGATGCAGAAATATCTGGTGGATGAGCCCGCGTCCGGCGACATCGTCGTCTTCTACTATGCTGGCCACGGTTCGCTGCGCTACAACTCGAAATCCACAAAGCGTTCGAATCACCTCGATAACACGATTGTGCCTTCCGACGCATATACCGGCGCCTTCGATGTGCGCGATCGCGAGATCGCACGCATTTTCAACGCCGCTCTGGACAAAGGCGTCAAGCTGACCGCAATTTTCGATAGCTGCCACAGCGGCACGATTGCCAGGGGTATTCCGCTCGGCACGCAGGGCAAGAAGCGATATCTCGCTTACGATCCGCGGGATATCAACGAAGGTCCGGACCTGAAAGACGGCAAGGAAGTGGTTGCTCCGGAGGACCGGCAGCCTAACGGTGCGCTGGTTTTTTCGGCGACGCAACCGGACCAACTTGCGGAGGAATGGCCTTCCGGCAACGAGGCGCACGGGGCGTTTACGATGGCCGTAATTGAAGCGTTGAAGGCGGTTCCGGCAGATGCGTCCGCCGAGGACGTATACAAGCGCGTAAAGGTGATGATGGAGAGTATGGGCCTGGTCGATCAGCAGCCGATGCTCGATGGTTCGGCAGCGCGCCGCAGGCAGCCGCTATTCAGCGGCAGCAGCGGGAGCTCAAAGCTTCGCGTGGCGGTCGCCAGCGTGAGCGAGTCTGGCGGAATCGTCCTGGATGCGGGAATGGCGAGCGAGCTCGGACCCGGAAGCGAGCTGGTGCAGGTTACACAAACGGGTCAACTTGGGGGCACAAGAGTTCGCATCCAGCAAATGACCGGGCTGACACGCTCGACCGCCGAAGTCGTCACCGGCGCAGGCGCCAAAATCGCGGTCGGAGACCTGTTTGAAGTGACCAAGTGGGTCCCGCTTCAGAGCAATGTGCTGAACGTCTGGACGGCGCCGCCCACGCTGGGCCAGGAAGAGATTGCGGCAGCGGTGCGGGAACTAGCGTCGCTGCACGCAAATGCAAATGTCACGCTCGTCGAGGATCCCGCGCGTCAGGCGCCCACCCACATGATTTCGTGGGATGGACAACAGTGGAAGCTCTCAAGCGCCGGATCGGCCGAGAGCACGGCACTCGGGGCAAAATTCAGTGCGAGTGCCATCGCGGGCGCCTTGAAAAGCGGAGAGGTCCGGCTGCTGGTGAATTTACCGCCGTCGAGGGAACTTACACAGCAACTGCAGTCCGAAGATGGCGCGAGCGCAATGCAGGTCGTGAAAGATCCTCGCGAAGCGCTTTATGTGCTGGTGGGCGCGACGCAAGCCGGCCAGCTTCGCTATTCCTGGTTTCGCAAGTCGGCGCTTGAGCAAGCAAGCACGCGGTCTGGCCACGCAAGCGTGTCCGGAGTGTGCTCCGAGGATTCGCCGTACCCCATGCGGTCGGATTGGGTGAGTGTGGCGGGCAATCGAGATACGCAGGCCGCGGCGGACGGATTGGCAACGCTGGCATCTCGGCTTGCCAAAGTGCATGCCTGGCTCTCGCTTCCCACCCCCGAGGGCGATGGCGGGGATTTTCCGTATCATCTGGCGTTGAAACGCGTCTCCGATGGAACGCTGATCACGGATGCCCCGACGCACGAAGCCGACCAGTACGACCTCGTACTGAAAGCGGATCATGCCGTTACAGCCTCGGTAAGCCCCCGCTGGGTCTACGTGCTGAACATTGATTGCAGCGGGCAGGGAACGCTGCTCTTCCCCAACGCGGGCGGCGAAAACAAGTTTCCCATCGAGGGCGGTGCGACGCCGGAAATTACGCTGCCTCGCGTGAGGATCGGGATTGGCGCACCGTTTGGTCTGGATACTTACATTCTGCTGACTACCGATCAACAGCTCTCCGATCCCGGCGCGCTAAATTTTGAGGGCGCGGCGACACGTGGCGCGCGGGCGGCGGGTTCGCCGTTGCAGAGTTTGCTCGGCGATGCGAGCCACGGTACGCGAGGAGCCAGCGTCGCCGTACCAACGGACTGGAGCGTGCAGTATTTGCATCTGCACAGCCTCCCGAAGGGCGCAGGCACCGGCACGCAGTAGACATTTGGCGGCGCCGCAACCCGGCGTCGCGTGGCGGATTGTTTATCCTTGCTATAGAGGTCCTGGCTGCTTACTATCTGCCGCAGGTCGTAGATGGGGGCCCAGATCGTATGCTTGATTCTAAACCGACATCTTTTGGCTCTCATGGTTTCCGTTCAGACTCTTTAACTCCCGATATGCCATTTCCCTTGGCCTCAAAGACCGCGTGGCACGACGGTTTCAGCCGCGCGGCGCGCTTCGGCCTTACCTGCATTTTTGTTCCGGTCTTGTGTTGCGGCGTTTTATCAAACGCGGTGCGCGCGCAAGGCTTCGGCTCGATGCGCAAGAAGACGATCAAATTGCAGCGCAAATTGCCGGCTGCGGTGCATTTGCCCGGGAATGCGATAGATGTTCGCGTGACCTCGCACGACCCGGCATATGCGGATTTGACGGATACTTTCTCCGATCTCGTCGCGACAGACCTCCAGAAATACGATCACAATTTGCACGTCACAAAAACCGGCGCCGACGCAACCATTTCCTGCGCGATCCTGGAGTTTCAGACACCTAAGCCGACGCCCTTCACACGCACCGATGTTGCGATCCAGAATAAAAAGGGCGTACCTGAGCAGCAAAACCAGTATTACAAGGTCACGGGCGAAGTCACCATCAGTTACCAGGCCAAAGACGCGCATGCGCACACGCTCGACAGCGACAACATCGTTGAGAACTATTCGCAGACTTATCAGTCAGGTACGAATCAGGCTGATGGCGAATCGGCCGCCTCGAAAGTATCTGACCCCTTCAAACGATTGGCGGGCAAAAAGACGACTGAATCCTACGGGCCGCCGACCACTGTCCAATTGCGGCAGCTTCTGCTGACGCATGCTGCAAACGATCTCGCCGCCCGGTTGGTGACGACGGATGAGACGATCGAAGTGCCGCTGGCGCGCGGAAAACTGGACGTCGCGGACAAGCTCGCCGACAGCGGGTTGTGGACACGCTACACCGAAACTCTCGAAACAATGACGCCGTTGCCGAACCCAGCGGACGACGCCTATCGCCAGTACAACATTGGCGTCGGCTATGAGGCACTGGGTTACCAGACGCAAGACCCGGCGGCAGCCAAGAAACTCTTCCAGCAGGCGGCGATCGCATATGGAATTGCGATTGACGCCAAGGCCGATGAAAAGCCTTTCATCGAGGCGCAAACCCGCATCGAAACGGCCGTCGCGCACTATAAGAAACTTGCGGCGAACGTCAATACGGCGGATGAGAGCGTAGCCCGGCCATCCGCAGCCGTTTCGAAATCCGGCGCGGCCACATCGCCCGCCCCAGCGAGAAGCACCAAAACCGCGACCCGGACGAGTAGCACGAGCCGAAGCGGCAGTTCGGCTCCCAGTTCGAAAACCGCTTCTTCGAGCACATCGCCTCCGGCGACAGCTCCCTCGAACACGTCCGCCCCAGCGAAGGCCGGTCCGACGCTCACCAACGATGACGTGATTCGAATGGCGAAGAGCGGCGTGGATGAGGACAGCATCGTGAGCGCGATTCATGACGCAGCAAATGTGAACTTCGACCTTACGCCAGACGGGTTGATCAAGCTTGCGAACAACGGCGTGAAGGGCAAGATCGTCGGCGCGATGCGCGACCGCACGCACGCCAGGGTTCAACACCGGGCCTCTGGTTCCGGAAGCGGCGGCTAGCCCTGTATGACCTCGTCTGTGAAAAGCTTCCTCCCATCCGTCGAAACGCAGCGGCCGCGACCATGGCGTACCTCGATCTTTTCCGCTGCAATTCTTTTTCTATTGTTTTCTTCATATGCAGCCCCGGCGCGCGCGCAGGATGAACGCTGCGGTGTCGCCAAGGATTTTGTCGTTCAGGCGCTGGAGCAGATCACGACCGGCACACCCTCCGAGGTTCAAAACGGTCTGCAACTGTTGAAGCACGCGAACGAAGAATGTGTTTCGTCCGGTGACGCCTGGTATTACCGCTCTCTCTTTGAAGGAAAGTTGGGCCGGGCTGCCAACGCGACCTACGCGCTTGGGAAGGCCAAGCTCTTCGGTTCGCAGGCTATGAACGACGGCGCAAGCCCTTTCGTCCTTGCCGCGCCGCCGCAACCGGAGCTGAAAACTCTTCCCCCTGTGCGCAATAAGTGGGCGCTGGTGATCGGCATTTCACAATTTCACGATCCTAACCTGAATTTGCATTTTACCGGCAAGGACGCGAAGGATTTCAGCTCCGTGCTGGTGGATCCGAAATTCGGCCGTTTTCCCGCTTCGAACGTACATACCCTGACCGAAGCAGTGACCACCCGTCAGTTGAAAGAGGGGCTGAATTGGCTCGCGCGTGAGGCGCAGCCGGACGACCTCGTGCTGATTTTTCTAGCCTCCCATGGGACCTCGCGCTCCCAAGATACAGCTGACGTGAATTATGTGGTGACTTCAGACACCGATTTGCGCGACCAGGACAGCTTGTTTGCCACCGCGATGGCCATGGTGGACCTTTCTGATATTGTGCGGACGCGGATTCGCGCGCGCCGCACCGTGATCCTGCTGGACACCTGCCACAGCGGCGGCGCCGGCATCGCGAGCCGTGAACGGGCTTTGCAGGTGAGCGAGTCGGCCCCCTCCGCATCCGTGCTCGAGCGCATCAGCCAGGGCATCGGCCGCGCGATTTTGAGTTCGAGCCAGGAAGAGCAGTCTTCTTACGAGGGCGCGCCCTTCCAGAACGGCTACTTCACGCATTTTCTGATCGAGGCTCTCCGCCGCGACAACGGAATGGATAGCATCCAGCAGATTTATCCCTACGTGAAAGATCAGGTGTCAAAAGCCGCGGCGGCGAAAAGTACGTCGCAACGAGCCGCCTATGTCGCCGGGGGCGCGCCGGCCGCGAAATCCGCCGCAAGCCAGGGGCAGACGCCGGTGCTGACGGCCAGTGAGATGGGGGACGTGATTGTGCTTGGCTCTCCGGTTTCCGGCAGCTCCTCCGATCGCTAGTCCTCGAAGCCTTCTTCCTCCGCAAGCTGAGTTTTGCCGGCCGGCTTTTCTGTTGACAAGAAGCGCGCCACGGCATTACATCCCGCTGCGATGTCTATGATCAAGAAAATTGCCGTAAGTGCCGTTGCGGCGGCCGCTGTGATCGGTGGCGCTGCATCTGGGTTGGCGGACCGCGCCACGGTCGAGTGGCCGTTCTACGGCGGCGATCAAGGGGGAATGAAGTACTCCGCGCTCGACGGCGTCAATCGCCAGAATGTGACGAAGCTGCGCATGGCTTGGGCGTGGAAGACGGGCGAAGTCCCGCTGCCGCAATTCGGCACGCGCCCCGGCATGTTTGAAAACACACCGCTGATGATTGACAACGTGCTTTACGTCAGCACGCCGTACAACAAAGTGGTCGCTCTCGACGCCGAAAGCGGCGCTCAGCTCTGGAGCTACGACCCCAAAGCATACGAGGATGGGCAGCCACCCAACGGCGCCGGCTACGTGCATCGCGGCGTGGCGGCGTGGCGCGACGCAGGCAAGCTGCGAATCTTCATGAACAGTCGGTACCGGCTGTTCTGCCTCGACGCGAAGACGGGACAGCTTGTCGCCTCCTTCGGAAGCAACGGCGTGGTTGATCTGAGCCAGGGTTTGATTTGGCACATCAACAAGCTCCACTACACGGAAACCTCGCCGCCGGTTGTTTACAAGGACCTGGTCATCGTCGGCAGTAGCGTGGGCGACCGGCTCGTCTACCACAACGATCCGCCCGGCGATGTTCGCGCGTTTGATGCCAGGACCGGCAAGCAAGTGTGGAGCTTCCACACTATTCCGCAGGCCGGCGAGTACGGCAATGACACTTGGGGCGATGATTCGTGGAAGTTTACGGGGCACACGAACGTGTGGGCACCGATGACGCTCGATGATCGCCGCGGCCTGCTCTATCTTCCCGTGAGCACGCCGAGCAACGATTTCTACGGCGGACATCGCCCCGGGAACAATTTGTTCGCCGACTCGCTGGTCTGCCTGGATGCCGCCACGGGTGTGCGCAAGTGGCACTACCAGCTTGTCCATCACGGGCTGTGGGACTATGACATGCCCGCGCCGCCAAGCCTCGTGACGATCACGATAGATGGCCGCAGAATCGACGCGGTCGTGCAATTGACCAAGCAAGGCTTCGCATTTGTGTTCGATCGAGTGAGTGGAAAGCCGGTGTGGCCAATCGAGGAGCGGGCGGTACCGGGGAGCGATATTAAAGGCGAGCACGCCTCCACCACGCAGCCGTTTCCTACGCGGCCACCTGCGATCAGCCCGCAGGGCATGACGCTTGACGACGCCTTTGATGTCACGCCCAAGCTGAAAGCAGCGGCGCAGGCACAGTTGAGGAAGTACCGCCTGGGACCGGTGTTTACGCCGCCTTCGTATGAAGGCACGGTGATGCGGCCGGGCGAGTTGGGTGGTGCAAACTGGGGTGGAGGAGCCTTCGATCCTGAGACAGGGCTGCTCTACGTGAAGACTTCAAATCTCGCCCACATCGAGCGAGTGGCGCGACCTGACCGGTCATCAGCAAATCCGCACTTGTCGGAAGTTGATGCCGATTGGACAGGCGATCTCGCTGGTACGAACGCAACCTTCGACGGCGACCTGCCCCTCACGAAGCCGCCCTATGGCCAGCTTACGGCTGTTGATTTGAATCGAGGCGCGATTGCCTGGAGCGAGACTCTTGGCGACTGGGAGGAACTCCGCCACAACCCGGCGCTTGTTGGTGTGAAGCTGCCGGAGCAACTCGGCGTTGCAGGCCCTCCTGGTGTGATCATCACCAAAGGAGGGCTGGTATTCGCCGGCGGCGAGGACATGTTCCTGCACGCGATTGACAAGGCAACCGGCAAGGACTTGTGGCAGGGGACGCTGCCCGCACGGTCTTACGGCACGCCCATGACGTATCGCACCCGCACCGGGCGCCAGTTCATCGTGATTGCCACCGGGCAGGGAGCGAACGCAGCGCTGAAGGCGTTTTCGCTGCCAACCCAACACAAACAGTAGCGGTGCGGCTGAGTTACGGGAGCGACTCACAGGCGAACTGAGGAACCATGCAGAGACGTAGCTTCTTCAAGTGGATATTTTTTGGCTGTGACCTCACTGCACGCTGACGCTTTGCTCTGCGGAGGAAATTGCGCGCGGCTTCCCGGCTTGACGGACGGCTACTGTGTGAGCGTAACCGTAAGCAGCAGAGCCCGCTGCGTGCCAACCCAGGAATCTTGTGGGTCGAATGATTCTTCCGGCGAATGCGCGCCCTCGTCCTTGCCTCCCCCGCCGATGGTGATCGCCGGGATACCCAAGTTCATGGGAACGTTCGAATCCGATGAGCTGGCATCGAGCGTGGGCTCGGGCAATCCCAGGGCCTTGTTGACGGCAAACGCTGTTCGAACGATGGGCGACGATGGATCGGTGTGGCCGGCGGGGCGATAGCCAACTTGTTCGAGCGAGAGCGTCAGTTTGCCCTTGTCGTGCCAGCGATTGTTCTCTTCCTCAAGGGCGCTGTTCACTGCCTGCTTGAACTTGGCGTTCTCCGCTTCGAGTGAAGCGCTATCCTCAGATCGTAGATCCACTTCCGCCCACGCTTCGAACGCAATGGAGTTGATGGAGGTGCCTCCTCCGATGCGTCCGACGTTGAACGTCGTCTTGGGATTCGCGGGCACTTCGAAATCGCTGATCTTTGCGATGGCGCGGCCCAGCGCGTGAATGGGGTTTGCGTTGCCGAAAGCTCCATAGCTGTGGCCTCCCGGTCCCTTGAACGTGACGCGGTAACGATAACTGCCCACGCCGCCGTTTGTGATCCGATCCGGCTGGCCGGGCTCGATCGAAACGAACTCGTCAATCTGCCCTTTCATCGTCTTGTTGAAGAGTTCCTTCATGCCGCGCAGATCGCCCAGGCCTTCTTCGCCGACGTCCGCGACGAACGTCACCGTTCCATTGGTTTCGACCTTGGCCTGATTGAGTGAGTGAATCACGCTGAGCATCACGGCGAGCCCGCGGCAGTCGTCGCCAATTCCAGGGGCTTTGAGCACACTGCCCTCATGCTTCACCGTGACGTCGGTACCCTCGGGAAAGACGGTATCGAGGTGCGCGGCGACTACCAGATGCGGATGCGCCGACTTGCCTGGCCGGTCTCCCAACACATTGCCCGCCGGATCGATACGCACATTCTGCAAACCCGCTTCGCGAAAGCGACGCGCCAATTCCTCGCCGCGCTTCGTTTCCATAAAAGAAGGAGCAGGAATCTCGCAAACGTGAATTTGCGTCTGGATGGTCTGTGGCTCGTTCGCTTTGGCGTCCTCGAGCGCGGCACGTACCGCAGGTGTCTGCATCAACTGAGACGGATCCTGCGCGGCGGACACAAGCGTAGCTACTGAAACAAATAGTGCAGCAAGCTTTGCAGCATGTCTCATCGGGTTCCTCTTCTTCTCAAACGGGCGGGCGGCATTCTAGCACTGGCACCGAGAAAGTGGCGGATGTTTCAAGGCTGCAGCAATTGTTGTTGGCAATCGCAGCGCCTACTTGTGCAAGTCACTGTAGCTTGGATAACCCGGGATGCCTTCGGCGTGCATTACCGCCCGCACGATCGCTTGTGCCATCACGTCGGCCGCGAGCGCCCCGATCGCCGCCGTCTCCACGCGCACAGTGCTTAGGCCAGTGCCAACTGCGAAAACCGTGTCGCCATCCGCAGGAGTGTGCATAGGGTTGATCGTTCGCGCCAAACCATCGTGCGCCATCTGCGCTATCTTGGTGGCCTGATCCTTGCTGAGCTTCGCGTTGGTGGCGACTACGCCAAGCGTAGTGTTCATCCCTGATCCCAGCGGCGAAACACCGTATCCATTTCGAATTTGCGCCATGGTATCGCGGAAGTTCCTGCCGTCTTCTGTACGCGCGCCCGCAATGATCTTCGCCGTGTGCGGATCATACACATCGCCCGCCGCGTTGACAGCGGCAATCGCCGCGACGACAATTCCAGTATTCCCGGCTCGAATGCTCGCGGTTCCAAGCCCGCTCTTCATTGCGAACTTGCTGCCGAAAAACTTGCCCACCGTCGCTCCCGCCCCGGCGCCGACGTTTCCTTCAGCCACTTTGCCGGTGCTTGCCGCAAGACACGCTTGGTAACCGGATTCCGCGTTCGGCCGAATTCTCCAATCGCCGATCGCGAGATCAATGAGGATCGCTGCCGGCACAATCGGGACGACGATTGTGCCTCCCGCGGGAATCGTGCTCGGGCCCACTCGGAAGCCGATTCCTTTTTCATCGAGATAGCGCATCACACCCGAAGCCGTGTCGAGTCCAAATGCGCTGCCTCCGCTCAAGATCAATCCATAAATTTGCTGTACCGTGTTAATCGGATTGAGCAAATCTGTTTCGCGTGTGCCGGGCGCGCCACCGCGGACATCCACCCCGGCGACGGCGCCTTTCTCGCAGAGCACGACGGTGCAGCCGGTGGGGCGCTGCTTGGCGGTCCAGTGGCCGACCTTCAGCCCTTCCACATCGGTGAGGCTGCCGGCATCGGCCGCGGTCGAAATCTGCGCTGGTTCGCCCGAGTCGCGCGCTGCCATGACGCTGCTCGCGCGACAGATCGGAGAGCAGAATCGCTCCGGTAGCCGCCACCAACGTGCGGTTAAAATCGCGTCGTTTCATCGCATTCTCCTATCCGATTCCGCTGACGGCCACTTTACCGGGCGACGCTCGCCGATTCGGCATCGCCAAACTGACCGCCACCGCCACAATCAGACCCACCAAAATGCCAATTGCAGGGGGTGAAAGCAGGCCGGCGGAGTGGCTGGCCATTCCATACTGCACCGCCAAATCAGCGGCAATCGCAGTGAAGATGCTGGCAAGCGCCGCAGCGGCGCTCGTTCGCGCCCAGTAGAGGCCAAGCACAAAGGGCACAAAAAGCGCCACGGCCAGCAAGTCCATAGAAAATCGTCACCGCCGAGATCACCGAAGGCAGCGCTATCGCCAGGCAAACCCCCGCGACTCCGGCCACAAAGGTGGTAATGCGGCTGACGGTAAGCAGCTTCTTCTGCGTCACCCCGGGATTGATAAACGTCTTGTAAAGATCCACCGCGAGCGACGTCGAAAGCATGAACAAAATGGCATCCGTCGCGCTCAACTCGGCTGAAAAAACAGCCGCCAGCGCCCACACACCCAGCCACGGCGGCAGCAGCTTCATCATCACGGTCGGCAAAGCGAGCTCAGAATTTCCCAAATGTGCGAAATGCGCAAGCGCGGCCATTCCCAGCAATGCAGGCACAAAGGCGAAGCAGAGTTGCCCAATCGAGTTGAGCCCCACGCCGATGCGGACGGATTTTGCATCGCGCGCGCCATAGAGTTTCTGCGCAAGTCCCGGAGAGCAAATAAAAGACGGCACCAGAATTGCCACGTAGGCGAGAATTTGCTTCGCTCCCGCGCCAGTGAAACTCACAAGTCGCGGCGTTTGCCGCTCCCGATTGTGCCGCGAGACTGGACGTCAGCCCGGTCCAGCCGCCCGAAGCGTGCATGACGTACAAGGCAGAGAGCACGAGGCCAGTCATGGTCACGCTCAGCTCGACAATATTAACGATCGCCGCCGATGCCAGACCGCCGGCGGTACAGTACGTGATCGCCACAACGCCGCCCGCCAGGCACCCCGCCCATTTCGGCAGGCCCGCCACGACATTCAGGATCCACGCGATGGCTATCAATTGGCCCGCGAGGAACGGCAGCGTCCCAAACCACAAAAGGGACGCGATTACTCCCCGGACGCTCTTGCTGTAGCGCAGCTCGAGATAATCGCCCAGCGTGTGCAGGTCATTGGCCTTTGCGATGCGCCACAGGCGGGGTCCGACAAACTGCGAAAGGAAAATCGTCCCGATTCCCGCCGATCCCACCCACCACCACGCGGAAAGTCCAAGCCGGTACCCAATCCCGCTTGCGCCCACGGTAGATCCGGCGCCGATATTGGCCGCCAGGAAGGTCGCGAAAAGCACGCCGGGGCCAAATCTGCGCCCGCCCACCAGATAATCCGAGGCGTTACGCACCTTTCGCGCCACGAAAAGCCCAGCGGCGATCAGCAGAAGCGAGTAGACGATCAGCGTGAGAAGATAGACGTTCATTTCGCTAAGCGTTCAGTCTCTTCCAATTGAACGTGCTGCCGCAAGCGCCATCATCCGCTCGACGGGTATTGCTCACGAATTGCCGATGGATTGGACCTGCCAGAAAATCGGCCAAAACCGATGAACTTGCTCTATTCGCCGTAGGGAACCCAAATGTTCTTTACCTGGGTTGCGTGTCGAGGAACCAGCGGCCTTCGCCCTGCTTCACATCAAGCCAATCGATCGCGCGGCCTTCATTGGTGAAAACCTGCTTCAAATTGCCCAGCGGACAGAGACTTACCAACGCGGCCGCTGGCCTCATCACCGAAGCTCCAGATCGCATCCACATCGTCATGTTCCGCAAGCACTTTCGGTGAGCTCGGCCAAGCGTCCCGTCACGATGTTGACCACGCCGCCCGGCAAATCGCTGGTTTCGAACACTTGATATAGATCGGCGATGATCAGCGGATATGCTTCCGAGGGCAATGCGACCACGGCGTTGCCCGCTGCAATCGCGGGCATCACAAGCGAAATGAAGCCGAGCAGCGGCATTTCGAACGGACAAACAATTCCCATCACGCCAATCGGTTCGTGCATTGCCAGCGCGATGTTTCGAAACGGCGGATTGTGCACCGCACCATCAAACTTGTCGGCCCACGCGGCATAGGAGAAGATGCGCTCGATTCCCAGGCTGACTTCCGTGGCGGCCTGCTCCGCGCCCACGACTCTCGCGAGCCGGCCGGAGATTTCCTGCGCGCGCTGCGAAAGGTTTTCCGCGATGTAGTAGAGCACCTGCGCGCGGTTGTGCGCTGTGGTTTTGGCCCAGCCCTCCGCTTTGCGTGCGGCTTCCACCGCATTTCGAATGTCTTTGCGATTGCCGAGCGGAGCTTCGCCCAGCAGCGAGCCATCCGCTCCCCGCACCTCGATGCTGTAGCCGGAGTCCGGGCGCGCCTGCTTGCCGCCGATGTAGAGCTTCACGGTCCGGTCGATCGCAGGGACCGCAACTTCAGCGCGCTGATCTTCGTTCGACGTTTGCGCTGCTGGGCAGCTTCGCGTTTCGAATGGCAGGGGCATGCTTGAACCAAACCGGTTCGAGGTACTCGAGCAAGCCCTCTTTGCCACCTTCGCGTCCATAACCCGCTCTCGCGGTAGCCGCCAAATCCGCACGACGCGTCAAAGAGGTTGGTACTATTGACCCACACCACGCCCGCCTTCAATTGAGCCGCGACGTGCAGCGCCACGTTGATGCTTTCGCTCCAGACGCTCGCCGCCAGACCATAGGCGGTATTGTTGCCCAACTCGACGGCTTCACGCGGCGTGCGAAAGGTCATCGCCGCCAAGACGGGGCCGAAAATCTCCTGCTGCGCAACGACCGAAGTTGGCTGCACATTGGTGAGCAAGGTCGGCGGATAAAACAACCCCTTCGCCGGCATCTCCATCGCCGGCTGCCAGCACATCGCGCCTTCGGCGACGCCTTGGTCGACAAGGCGCTGAATTCGCTCGAGTTGCACGCGGGCGACAATCGCGCCGATATCAACCGCTTTGTCCATCGGAGGCCCGACGCGCAAAGTTCCCATGCGGTCGCGAACCTTGGCCGTTAGCTTTTCCGCGATGCTCTCCTGCATCAGCAGGCGCGAACCGGCGCAACACACCTGCCCCTGATTGAACCAGATGCCGTCCACGAGACCTTCCACTGCGCTATCCAGATCGGCGTCTTCGAAAATAATGAATGGAGACTTGCCGCCGAGTTCGAGCGAAAGCCGCTTGTGTGTGCGCGCGGTCGCTTTTCGAATGGCGCGTCCTACCTCGGTCGAGCCTGTGAACGCAATCTTATCCACGTCCGGGTGCTTCACGAGCGCTTCGCCCGTGGAGCCATCGCCGGTCACGATGTTCACGACGCCGGGAGGAAGGCCGATCTCCTGGCAAATCTCGGCGAACGCCAGCGCGGTCAGCGGCGTGTATTCCGCCGGTTTCAGCACGACCGTGTTGCCGGCGGCAAGGGCCGGCGCGATCTTCCACGCCAGCATCAACAGCGGGAAATTCCACGGAATGATTTGCCCTACCACGCCGCAGGCTGCATAGCCGGGGAACTCCTGTTCGAGCAATTGCGCCCAGCCCGCGTGGTAGTAGAAATGGCGCGCCACCAGCGGGATGTCAATATCGCGGCTCTCGCGAATCGTCTTCCCGTTATCGAGAGTTTCCAGCACGGCGAGCCTGCGCGAATGCTTTTGCACCTGCCGCGCAATCGCATAGAGATACCGCGCACGCGCATGCGGCGAAAGAGATTGCCATGGCCCCAACGCCGACCGAGCGGCCTGCACCGCCATGTTCACATCTTCCGCTGAACCTTGGGCGACCTGTGCCAGCGCTTCTCCCGTGGAAGGATCGGCCGTTTCGAAATATTGGCCCGCGCCGGGTTGCTGCCAGCCGCCATGGATGAAATGTCCAAAGCGCCGCCGGTGCCCGTCGAGCCACAGCCATTACCTCGCGGGGGTCTTCCGGCGCCGGCCCATATTCCATGCTCGCGAATTTTTCAACGATGCTCATTCGGATCCTTCCGGCGCAGTCTCTTCCGGCAGCGCGATTCCCGCGCTAAGCGATCGGATGACGATAATCGGCCGAATATCTTCCTGTTGTGAAGTATTCCAACTGGCGCTCGATATCCGCCAGCATACCGCTCGCGCCAAATCGAAAAAGCTCCTGGTGCATCCACTGGTTGCCGAGCTCTTCCTTCATCAGGGACAGCCAATCGAGCGACTGCTTCGCCGTTCGAATTCCGCCAGCGGGCTTGAAGCCGACGGCCATGCCGGTCTCCTGCCAATACTGGCGGATGCAGCGCGCCATCACCAAGCTTACGGGAAGCGTCGCGTTCACCGGTTCCTTGCCCGTGGAGGTCTTGATGAAGTCAGCGCCCGCCATCATGGCGACCACGCTGGCGCGCGCCACGTTTCGAAGGGTAAGCAGATCACCGGTACCCAGGATCACCTTCATGTGCGCCGGTTCGCAAGCGGCCTTGAACGTGGCGACTTCGTCATAAAGATCCTGCCATCGGCCGCCGAACACGTGCGCGCGGGTGATCACCACGTCGATTTCGTTCGCGCCCGCTTCGACCGAGCGGTGTATCTCCGCCACGCGCTCCTCAAAGCTGGAAAGGCCGGCGGGAAAACCGGTGGAAACGGCAGCGACCTTGATTCCCGTGCCTTCCAGAGCGCGGAGCGCGGTTTCCACAAAGATGTGGTAGACGCACACGGCCGCCACCTTCAGATGGAGCTCTTCAACGCCCAATTGCCGGACAATTTCCTCCTGGATGGGTTGCCGGGCTTTGGAGCAAAGACGGCGGACGCGCTCGTCGGTATCATCACCGGAAAGCGTAGTGAGGTCCATGCAGGAGATCGCGCGCAGGAGCCATGCGGCCTGCCATTCCTTCTTTACCGTGCGCCGCGTGACCAGTGTCTGCGCGCGGCGTTCGACGGCGCTGGTGTTGACGCGGACTTCCTCGACCCAATCCAGGTTGAGCGGTATTCCGCGATTGGGCTTTAGCGTGAGCCCGGATCCACTGGCCAGGTCGACGGCCAAATGCATGCTATCTCTCCTGGAGTTTCGAACGTCCGGGCGGCTCGTTTCGTCTTGTTTCGAATCTCTGGGCATATCAAATTTCCTGCGGCTGGAGGCCTCTGTGCGAAATACGTCCGGCCACATCCACCGCGGGGTTACGCTTAACCGTGGGATTTCTGCTGCTTAGGCCAGAGAAATAGCGTATTCCGTTCGCTTCGAAATGACAAGTAGGTGTGCTCGTTCAGATGAAAACGCGGGGTGATCGATTTTTCCCGCTCTTGGTGAGGGGTAGTGCGTGCTTGGAGTTCTGCCGACTAGCACTTGCTGGGCCGGCGTGATTCATTTCAAGGAGAACATCCAAAACTGGAGTAAAATTACTCAATGTGCCGGGTTACGAGCTCATTGGCGTCGGCGATGTTGTCGCTGCTTATGATTTTGACCTCGGTTTCCGCCTCAGCTTGTGACCTGTCTTGCTGGCTACATAAAGCCCATTCTGACTGTCATGCCGCTGGCTCTGCTGGACGGGCCGAAGAGACAGCCATGTCAATGTCTTCTGCGATGGACATGGGTCCTGATCAACGGCAACCCGTGATGGGGTCTCACATGCCGGCGGATGCCGCGCCTGATGATTCCATGCCTCCCGACATGGACATGGGTCCCGGTGATAGCAAGAGCTTGGCGGGACTTGGCACCGGTCTGACCGCCAATCTTCACCATCCCATGTCGATGTCCCCACAACTGGAAGGGACGACCGAGCGTTTCGTGCGTGCAGCGAAGGCTGAAATGAGAATGGCTATGCCCGACCATTCCGGCACGCTCTCATCCTGCAAGCATGAGCCATGCAGTCAAACTTCCGTTTCTGTGTCCCCTCCGACAGGAAATCGCTCGCAGCTCACTTCTGTGCATTCGATACCGACCGGTGTTTCGAACGCCGCCAATCGCTGGATCGGCTTTCCCTGGATAGGACCGGGCACCCCTCCGCCTACAATTTTCGAAGTTGCTCGTCCCGCGACGACCCTTAGAATCTAGAACACACCTCCGAACGGCCAAACATTTCTGACGGCGCGCGGCGCCGGTTCTTTATGTTCTTGAACCGTGTTCTTGAGCTCTAGGCGCGTGCGTTTTGTAGCTTGTTCATCTGCACGAGCCGCTTGAGGGAGAGTGTCGTGAGGTTATTTCACAACTTGGTTCTGTTGCTTTTGGTCTTCCCCACACTGGCGGTGGCACAGCAGGGCAGTAGTCAGCAAGCATCGCCTTGCATGCCAGGAATGCCGATGCCAGGATGCCCTAACTCTTCTGATCAGCAAATGGGCGACCAGCAATCGGGAGCTGCGCAATCGGCGCAGCAGGGCGGCCCTGAAGATGGACCGGGCATGCAGATGGGCCAGACTGGCCTGATGAGCATGCAAGGGATGCCGCCGCAAACTTTCGTTCAGGCAATCGCCCGTCACGCAACCTCCGGTACCAGCGCAGAGCCAGACTCCACACCGGCGCCTATGCTCATGGTCCGAAAGGGCGCGTGGATGCTCATGTTTCACGCCAATGTGTTTGTGCTCGATCTGCAGCAATCGAGCCCGCGTGGCGGAGACAAGTTCTTCTCCACCAACTGGCTAATGCCCATGGCGCAACGCGAACTGGGAAATGGAATTTTCACCGTTCGCGCCATGCTGAGCCTAGAACCCGCGACGATAACGGACCGGCGTTATCCGCTATTGTTCCAGCAAGGCGAGACCGCTTTTGGTGTTCCCATCGCGGACGGCCAGCATCCTCACAACTTCTTTATGGAAGTGGCTGCGCTCTATGACCTCAAGCTGGGCGAGAGAGCCCTGCTGTCTTTTTATTTCGCTCCGGTGGGCGATCCCGCCATCGGACCAACCGCCTACCCACATCGTGCTTCTGCCATTGAAGACCCGGTGGCGCCACTCGGCCACCATCAAGAGGACTCCACGCACATCGCAGACGACGTCGTCACAGCCGGGCTGACCTATCGCTTCGTGCGGATTGAGAGTTCCGGTTTCCACGGCCGTGAACCGAATGAATTCCGATGGGACATCGATCAGGGGAAGATCGATTCGTGGTCAACTCGCTTGACCGTGCAGCCGGGGAAGAACTGGAGCGGGCAGTATTCCTTACGCGCGCATAACGAGCCCCGAGGCGCTTTTTCCAGCCGAGAATCAGGAGCGGATGACCGCGTCGATCATGTACAACCGCCCGCTTCGAGAAGGGAACTGGGCCAGCACCCTTTTGTGGGGACGCACGCGATCACTCCAAAACAATACGATCTTCAACAGCTATCTTTTTGAGTCTACGATCCGCTTTCATAGTCGGAACTATGCGTGGACGCGAATCGAAAATGTTGAACGCTCAAATGAACTGATCATCGGCGAAAATCCGCTGCCCTCGGGCTTCATCGAACAGCCAATAGGGCGCGTTCAGGCATATACCCTCGGCTACGACCATGATTTCGACGTGATTCCGCACGTTGCTTCTGCCATCGGCGCGCAGTTTACGACGTATGGCGTGGCGGACGCCCTACGACCAATCTACGGCTCGCATCCTTTCGGAGTCGCGCTCTTCGTGCGGTTGCGGCCAGTTTCGGGGCGGGGGAGATAGAACTCCGTTGATTCCACCGACGATCGTAATCGCGGCGACGGAGTATGGAATAGCTCTCGTGCGGCGAGACATTCCTATCCCTGGTCTGGCGGCTTGTCGAATGCCGCAGGTGAGAAGCGACGCTGGAGTTCTTATTTCCTCGGGGGCTCGGCCAGTCTTGGGCTACAAACATCTCGGCTCGCTGATCCGATTTTGGATCAGCGAGCCGAGTTCTTCGTGCAGCACGCTTTTGTTCGGTAACGTGATGGGCTTAGTACATTCCGCCCATGCCACCGGCATGTGCGCCCACCGCGGCCGGCTCTGATTCTTCCTTGACATCGGCCACCAGAGCTTCCGTTGTTAGCATCAACGCGGCGATAGATGCAGCGTTTTGCAGCGCCAAGCGAGTGACCTTGGCGGGATCAATCACACCAGCCTTGATCAGATCGCCGAACTGGCCCGTCTCGGCGTCAAAGCCAAAACTCGGGTCTTTCGACTCACGCACCAGCCCGACAATCACGGCGCCTTCGTGCCCGGCATTCTGGGCAATCTGGCGCAGCGGCTCTTCGAGCGCGCGCTTGATAATGTTCACGCCGATGGTCTCGTCACCGATGAGCTTGAGCTTCTCAAGAGCGGGGATGCAGCGAACCAACGCCACACCACCACCGGCCACGATGCCTTCTTCCACAGCCGCGCGGGTAGCGTGCATGGCGTCTTCAACGCGAGCTTTCTTTTCCTTCATTTCTGTCTCGGTGGCAGCGCCAATCTTGATCACCGCTACACCGCCCACGAGCTTTGCTAGCCGCTCCTGGAGTTTCTCCTTGTCATAGTCGGATGTGCACTCTTCCAACTGGACGCGGAGTTGCTTGATGCGGCCCTCGATCTCCGAAGCCTTGCCTGCGCCCTCGATGATCGTGGTGTTGTCCTTATCTATGGTCACCTTCTTTGCGTGGCCGAGTTCCGCAAGCGTTACGTTCTCAAGCTTGGTGCCGAGATCCTCGGTGATGGCCTTGCCGCCCGTGAGCGTCGCGATGTCTTCCAGCATGGCCTTTCGGCGATCGCCGAAGCCCGGGGCCTTTACGGCTGCGCACTGCAATGTGCCGCGAAGCTTATTCACTACGAGAGTCGCGAGTGCCTCGCCCTCAACGTCTTCAGCGATGATGAGTAGCGGCTTGCCGGCCTTCGCGGTCTGCTCCAGAACAGGAAGCAGGTCCTTCATCGAGCTGATCTTCTTTTCCTGAATTAGGATGTACACGTCTTCGAGCACGCATTCCATCCGCTCCGGCGCAGTGACAAAGTAAGGCGAGAGATAGCCGCGATCGAACTGCATCCCCTCGACGACTTCGAGGGTCGTTTCCATCGTCCGCGATTCCTCGACGGTGATCACGCCGTCCTTACCCACCTTTTTCATGGCCTCGGCAATGATTTGGCCAATCTGCTTGTCGTTGTTAGCGCTGATGCTGCCCACCTGGGCAATCATGTCGCCTTTGACCTCGCGGGAATTCTTCTTGATTTCTTCGATCGCGACCTGCACGGCACGCTCTATACCACGCTTTAGCGCCGTCGGGCTTGCGCCCGCCGCGACTGTTCTGACGCCCTCACGAAAGATTGCCTGCGCGAGAACCGTCGCCGTCGTCGTTCCGTCGCCTGCCACGTCCGAAGTCTTCGACGCCACTTCGCGGACCATCTGCGCGCCCATATTTTCGAGCGGGTCCCGAAGTTCAATTTCCTTAGCCACGCTTACGCCGTCTTTGGTAATCACCGGCGCGCCGAATTTCTTTTCAATCACCGCATTCCGGCCCTTTGGGCCTAGTGTAATCTTCACCGTATCCGCCAGAATGTTTACGCCGCGCAGCATTGCCTGGCGCGAGTTCTCACCCATTACAATTTGTTTGGACATTAAGCTTCACCCTCCTGGATGAATGGGACCGTGCCTGCCTAAAGCTATAAAGACTTATCGAGCAGGGAAGGAAACCTACTTCCGGCCGGACGCGACTTTTGCCATTGCGCCAAGTTTGGCTAGGATGTCGTCTTCTTGAAGGATCAAATACTCCTGGTTATCAATCTTGATGTCGCTGCCGGTATACTTGCCGAACAGAATGCGGTCACCCGTTTTTACGTCGAGTGGAACACGCACGCCCTTCATCATTTTGCCCGCCCCGACGGCCATTACTTCGCCCTCTTGAGGCTTCTCTTTGGCCGAATCGGGAATGATGATGCCGCTCTTCGCGAGCTCCTTGGTTTCCAGACGCTTTACCAAGACTCGATCATGCAGGGGTGTCACTTGAGTTGTCATTTGTATCCTCCATTCAATTCTATTTGTAGCTTACAAAAGGTTGTGTACTGAGCCGGCCGAATTGCACGTTCTAGTCGCAACCCCGGTCCTCTCTGAACTGTAGGTGGGACAACTAAATCGGAAAAATCAGAGAGTCCGGTTCCAAGCGTAGCGCCTGCCATCCGTAATAGAGGCCGCAGCAAATGTCATGGCGCCGGCACTTGCAATCGCGAGACCCGGTCCACAGTAGATACCAACGCGGTTCGCGAATCCTGCGAAGCCTATCAAGACTGCAACCGCCAAGGCGCCACCAACGCCCATGGCCATATGCATGACTGGACCGTCGTCACTTCCTTTTACAAGTCGCCCGGTCAGCCAACCTGCTATTCCGATTACCACACACAGTAGAAAGAACACTCGTTGCTCCTTAGTTCATATATCGCGGACCCGAACATCTCTTGGGCGGCATGCGCTCCAAGCCTCTCGTTCGTTGAGCGCTTCCGGTCAAGCCCGATCACGCCGCCGCTGGTAACGGACGGTCCGAAACCTGAACGTCCGCTGCCGGCTGGAAAATGGTTGCACTGTCTTGGATATGCCTTGATCTTGCCGAGAGCCTCAAGTAGGGCATTCCGCAGAAGCGCTTCGAAACCACTTTTGTGATCTCCAAGGCATTGAATTTTTTCAGCTTTACTTTCCCCAAAATTCGCGTGACTGCAGTGCGGATGGATTTCTCCCGGCGAAATCCGAAAACGATAGACTCAGTTTCGCCAACCATACAGAAGAACGTCCATCCCGCGTTATGGATCGTGCGCCCGAGGGCATAGCTATCCAGATTTTTCACAATCTCCCAGCCCATTGCATACGGGACAATTTCTACACCAAGACCCTCCGGTAGGACGGTGTGTTCCTTTATGAGAATCGTGCCCGCCTCAATCGAGTCTTGCATCTGAATTCTCCTCATTTAAGCTCGTGCAACATTCGCCAGCAATTCGGGTGCAACGTTGGGGCAACCCTCTTCGTTCATTTGCGATGAAGCTTCGGCGGAGCTGGAACCAATGCCAGAGATTGCGGCCATCCAGGCTTCAGCCTCTGTCCGATCTTTTTGGTCGGGCTGGTAAATGAAAACTTGGCCATGGCCGAAAATTTCGGAACCTTGTGTAAACTGATCTTGATTCGTCATGATGAAAGGAAGGGTCTTCGCCAAGCTATCCGAGGCGTACTTGTTACTAAAACTGATCCCGCGCGGGTGCATCGAAGAATCTGAGGTCCAGTAATGGCACACTAAATCTCGGTAACCTCTGCCTTTGTCAGCCCAGATGGTCACGTGATCCAACACGACTCCCGGTTGACGTTGATACTCAACACGAACCAAACATGGCGAGGTAACTTTCAGCAAGTCTCCCCACGCCAGAACAACCGAGAACTGAAAAGCTTTGTTTAAGTCCATGCCGTGTCTCCTTACCAAATGGCCGCCCATGCTGCCGTTTCTTTCTATAGACGCAGCGTTTTCTCCCGTGGCCGTAATTACGCTGCTATAGGCGCGCCGACCTTGTGAAAGGTGGAGTTGGAGACTTCAAAGGTTTTAATCTGGGGAGTCCCTTCAACTACCCTGGACAGGATCTTCGTTACCTCTGGATAGGTATTCCGGTTATAGGCTTCAGCATGTTCTGCGGTCTCCCACAGGCTGATCCCGAAAGCGTCTTTTCCACCGGGCGCAATGAACATGATTTCGTCCTGAAAGCCCTTCTGTTTCCGGAGGAGAGGAATAACTTCTTTTTCCATCCGCTGTGTCAGTTCTTCGACGCTCGTGGGCTTCAGATGCATGTAAACTCGACGTGCAAACATGGCGCTCTCCTTATCCAAGGGTGGGTGAGATAACCAAAGTTGGTTTACTCGGCATCTATAGCCCCTTGGTATGTTTACAACAGTAGGTTAAGTCACCATTGTAGTCAAGCGCTAAATTGTGCTATTAGTATGCTGTACTAAGCCAGTTAATCATCAAGAAGGGTGCCCGTATGGACGTTACGACTCTGATTCGACAGCGCTTAGAGGAGCTGGGACTGGAGCAGAGGGAGTTGGCGTTGGCCGCCAAGGTCACCGAATCTTACATCTCCCAGCTACTAACGGGCAAAAAGTCTCCCCCTGCTCCCGAGCGAACGGATATTTATGACGAACTTGGTAAGCTCCTAAAGCTACCGCACGGGACCCTTTCTGAACTAGCTAATTTACAAAGGAAAGAAGCACTCAAGAAGGGCTTGGTAGACCCGCCCGCGCCATTGTTCAAGGAAACGCGTGAGCTGATCCTACGAAAATGCCATCCGGAAAGAGAACACGAAGTTCGCGGGATTTTTGAGAAGCAAACTTTTGGCGAACTCGAACGTCTCGTCACCCAAAAGCTCCTGGACGTGGCGAAGACCGTGGCCAAAGAGGAATTGGAGAGTGAAAATTGGCTTCATCTCATCGCAAGGCTCAATGGTCGAAGCTATGAGCAAACGCGTGTCAATATCCTGGAATTTCTAGATACGGATATTTTCAACCTGTCGGCGGAGAATTGTGTTCTTTTTCTCGATCCGCTGATCGAATCCTGGGACATCGATCTTGCAACCTTCGGCATGATGGTGGTGTTGAGCAGAAGGCTCGCTCCAGGATCCCCAAAAGGTTTGAGTTTGTCGAGAGAGAGTTCGATCAACCTACTGAGGAGGCCGGACTGAGGGAGTTTCTTCGCGACGCATCTCTCAGTGGTGGCATCAATCGAAATGAAATCGACTTTCTACGCAGACTAAGATTCAAGGAAAAACGCCCTACGGCACTCTACTATTACCGGGAGTTGCAAAATCTCAGAGATCCGCTCCATTTTCGTACCTGATGTCGTTGATCCACTAAACGGGAGGCCCCATGAAAATAAGAACGCACTTAAACGTGATTGATTGGCCGCCAGCACCCGGCGGGCTGGATAAGGATCTGAAAAACCCATTTAGCTTCGACGAAGGCGGTATAGAACAGTTGTTTCCAACGCTGGGCAAGGTTGTTACGTTCACAGTATCCTATAGAGGCAGGTTTTTTACTTACGATCTTGCGACTAAGGATATGACGTTCGCGCGCAAAGTCGCCAAAGTCTTTTCACGGAATCTCGGTAAGACAATAAGCGAGCTTGGTGACCTAGAGGTTGAATGATGACGCGCGCGCCCCTGCTCGGAAAATAACAGGGTGTGCTCCGGCAACATTTCTACCGCGGCATAACGCCTGGTCGCATTCAGGCTACTTCGGCAGTTCTTCGAACCGGTCTCTTTTTACTTTCGCATCGTGCACATTCTAAGAGAGGAACTTCAGTGCCGATTCCTCCGATTTATGGTGCGGCGCAGGCCCCAGAGGCACTGGGGCCTGCCAATTGCGCCGCGATTTGTTTATGGACGTCTGGTCAGCGGAAGGTTTTGAGGAGAGACAATCCCGATCGTAGTTCCGATTACATCGCCGGATACGATCAGTTCTACGCGACGGTTCTGTTGGCGTCCTTCTGCAGTGTCATTGGACGCAACGGGTTGGGTCTTGCCGAAACCTTGCGAGGTCATTGACGCTGTCGGAATGTTTTGCCCGGCTAGGTAATCCAGCACCGAACTGGCTCGCTTTTCCGAGAGTGTCTGATTCATGTCGTCGCTGCCAACGCTGTCGGTGTTGCCCTCAATTGCCAGCCTGAGATCCGGGTAGGCAAGCACGATTCCGGATATTTTGGCCAGCTTCTCGCGCGCCACTGGGCGGAGCGTGTACTTGCCGGTATCGAAAAGCACGTCCGACAGGTTCACAACAAGACCGCGGGCGGTATCACGAGTGGCAAGGATGGCGTTGAATTGCAGCAACAATTTGGCGCGAAGTTCTTCACGATCGGTTACCGCTTGCTGGAGCTGTTGATCTGCGATTGCAGCGGTCGCTTTGTTTCGTTCGGATTCCGCCTCGGCGTCTCTCTGGCCCTGTTGGGCATCCGCCGTTGCCTTGTTGGCGTCAGCGGCGGCCGCGCGATTCCGGTCTGATTCCGCTTGAGCATCGAGTTGTTGTTGCTGCGCCGCCGCAGTAGCCCTGTCGGCATCTGCACGTTGACGATCTGCATCGGCGGTTGCTGCCTCCGCGTTCATACGATCCAGGTTAGCTTGTCTAGACTTGGCATCGGCGTCCGCCACTCGAGCCGCCGCCGCGTTCCTCTCAGCGTCCACGCGATCTGCATCGATCCGCTTTACCGCGATTTCTCGGGCGTCATCCGCCGTCTGAACAACTTCGCGCGATACGGAAATGAGCGTTTTCGTGTCGACGTGCTTCATTGTTCCCAAATCATCCGCATGTTTCATCTGGGTAAGGGCGCTTTCATAGCTCGAGGTTGCGTACTGTTCGGCCCCGGCCGACTTAGCGATACGCACCGCATTGCGCGCTTCAAAGAATTCGAGCGGTAATTTGGCGTTCAAAACCACAGGATCGAACTCATAGCCGGTGGGAATGTAGCCACCCCGATCAATGAGCTCGTAATTTGCATCCACCGCTTCGCTGGTGCCGGCGGTGTCTGCTCTAACTTCATTTTCGAGAACTACGACGTTGCTGGGACGCCTCACAGCGTAATAAGGTTCAGCAGTCACGATGAGCGCAAACGCTTGAAGATCCGTTGTGACGTCTAGCTTGCTGCGATGGTTGTTGCCAACCAACACTTCGCCCAAGTTAACGGACCGGCCTTCAGGAGAAATCGCCCACAGGACATAGGTGAGATATTCATTACCAAAGGTGGTTGGTTTATTAAGGTCGGTGAATTCAGCTTGGACTTCCATAGCACCACGCTTACTCTCTACCTTCGCTTCTCCCGACGCGTTGGGCATCAAGTCAGTGCCTCGGAAATTGATCTTTGTGGAGCCGCTGCGATGCTCATATTTAACTGCCGGCGTCGTCCGGCTGACTACGCTCACCCGATATGGGGATGTTTGATCGACTCCGGTGGATGCTGCGGTTTGGGCCTGAGCTATCGTAGATGCGCTCAAACCCACGAGGACTGCCACGAGCACTACTGACATCTTCACGGTGAGTCTCCTTGAAAAGCTACGTGGCCCCAGTATCGGTGGTAGTGATTCGGAATACTGTCCGTTAAGAGACGTTTTGCAGTGAACTTTCGGGTAATGAGGCGCCGATCGCCGCGTGAAATTCGTCTAAGTCCCCCCACGCAGCGCGACGTGGTGTGCAGGAGGCCAAAAATGTTCGGGGTCACAAAACTGCGGCGATGAATACGACGGCGTTAGATGTATGAAAATTGCCGGCTACTCGTGCAGGACGACGCTCAACAGTGAGCTGTTGATTTGAAGCCCGCCGTTGTACTTGATGAAGCCCAGTTTCTTGAATTTGTTCATAAAGAGATTGACCCGGGAACGCGAGGTTCCGATCGTTTCTGCCAGCGTTTCTTGCGATATCTTGGGAAGAACCCTTTGAGGACGGTCGTCCTTTCCATAGCGAGCCAGTAGCAGAAGCGTGCGAGCCAGCCGTTTCTCGGTGGAGTTGAATAGCTGATCGACTAAGTCCTCCTCGATTCGGATGTTCCTGGAAAGCATGTAAGAGATGAACCGGTCGGAGAATGCGTGTTCTGCGTGAAGGACGCGAATCATCTCGTTCTTGTCAATAACGAGTGCCGTGATTGGCGTAATCGCGATAGCCGTCCCCATTCGCTTCGGCTGGCCTGCCAGGCATCCCTCACCGAAAAAATCACCCGGTCCGAGCATCGCCACGACCGCCTCTTTGCCGGTCTCGTTGACGACGCAAAGCTTCACAGTGCCTTGTTGAATGTATAGGACATTCTTCGAAGGATCACCTTGCGCGTAGATGGTTTGTCTACGTCGAAACTCCACAACTTTTCTCGACAAGCCGGCCGAATCAAGAAAAGTTTGGGCGTCAAAAGTAGCGGGCTTATGGGTTTTCATGTCATTCGAGGCTCTGAATTGCCTTTGCACGAGCCTTCCTAAACCAGTATATCAAAAGTCACTCAACGGCGAATCTACAAACAAACACGACGGTGATCATGAGTGTACGGGCACTGGCAAGACTGTCCGGAATGTTACAGGTGCATCCGATTGCGTAAGCACGAGCCGCAAGGTTAGCGAGGCACAACTGTACTTCGAGAGCTGCGTGGGTCTGGTCCGACTTGCGTTTTAGACGGGGGAACAGCGCACGCGGGAAGAATGTCACTTCCAAATCGCGCTTACGATAAGACCCAGCGCAGCCAAAAACATGACGCCAGTGGCAGCCCAACCTGTGATGCGGACATAGACGGGCGGTGTGAATTTCCCCGTAATTCTCGGGTTCGCCGACATAAGCATCAGCATGACCATGAGAGGAACTGCCACGATGCCATTGACTACGGCGGACAAAAACAGCGCGCGGATCGGGTTCATGCCCAAAAAATTTAGAGATATTCCAATCACCGTAGCAATCGCGAGGACAATGTAGAATCTCGGCGCTTGCCTGGGCTTACTTTCGAGACTGGCGCGCCACTGGAATGTTTCCGCTATGGCATAGGCCGTTGAACCAGCGAGCACAGGGACGGCCAGCATCCCCGTACCAATGATTCCCGCTGCAAACAGCAGAAAAGCCAGGTTTCCTGCCAACGGTTGTAACGCTTTGGCGGCATCGGCGGCCGACTGAATTCCTTTCGCGCCAACGGAGCCGTGAAGCGTGACCGCCGTGGTGAGAATGATGAAAAATGCCACCAGGTTTGAAAACGCCATGCCGACCCGTGTATCAAGCGCAATTCGCCGGAATTGCTCGAAAGCCTGAGACGGTTTCTTCTTGAGGGGTGATTCTCCTTTGTTCAGCCGCACATCTTCGACTTCCTCAGCAGCTTGCCAGAAGAACAAGTAAGGGCTGATCGTGGTGCCAAGAACCGCGACGAGCGCGACCCAATAGTCAACCTTCCATGAAAGCGACGGTGCAACGGTTGCCCGAAGCGCCGTACCCCAGGGAACGTGAACCACAAACGCCGTGGCGACGTAGGCGAACAGCGCCAGTGTCAATCCTTTCAGGTAATGCACATATTTCCGGTAGGGCACGCGTACTTGAAGAATTAAGGAAACGATGCCGAACA
The DNA here is from genome assembly GCA_963803675.1 of uncultured Acidobacteriota bacterium. GTDB lineage: Bacteria > Acidobacteriota > Terriglobia > Acidiferrales > UBA7541 > DASTCZ01. The sequence continues at coordinate 109,636 of CAWDNN010000003.1, forward strand.
GCAGCGCGTAGGCGTTGATATTGCCGCCAAGGACCAATTGCGCCGCCGCTCCCATCGCGGAAACGTCCGCTCCCAAATTGAATATATTGGCAGCGGACAGGAGAAAGACAATGCCGTAGAGGACTGGTCTCGGATAGTGCTTCCGGAGATTTTCGGCGATCCCGGAGCCGGTAGTCCTTCCTAGCCGACCGCAGATTTCCTGTATAGCGGCCATGAGGGGAAAAGAAAACAGCATGGTCCACAACATTCCCATGCCGAATTGCGCCCCGACTTGAGAGTAGGTCGCGATTCCACTCGGGTCGTCATCCGCAGCGCCGGTAATCAATCCGGGCCCCAGGCGGAGAAGAAAACTGGTGTGGCTCGCGCGCAGAGCGGGACGCTGATCAACGGATTTCGGCTTCGTCACTGACTCTGACATCCAGATTCCCTCTTTGTCATTGCCGCCAACTCATCGAACATTCGTTGTTATAAACTGGTTCGTTCTTTGCACGCTGCGGAACGAATCCGAGTCGCGGGGTGTCTCAAATATGCAAAATCATTTTCCGTTTCGTCGTCGGCGGCTTCATCGTGTCATTGTTCGCCGCGCTAGGCGGTGTATTCAAGCCGAAGAGCTTCGCCGGCCTGTTCGGGGCCGCGCCTTCCGTGGCTCTGGCCACGCTGGGCCTAACAATCCTAACAAATGGGAAACCCTATGCCGCTATCGACGCTCGTTCGATGATCGCCGGGGCTCTTGCGCTTTTCGTGTATGCCTCTGTGACGATCCGGCTCATCATGCGCCGCAGGTTTCACGCTGCCCCAGCATCCATCTCCGCCATTACGGTGTGGCTCGTGTGCGCCATTGGCGCTTGGCTATTGGTGTTGCGATAGAAACCGAATGAGTGTCCATTTTGACCTCTCCGCTCTGGCGAAAACCAAGTGGTATGAGTATGGAGTGCGTTTCCTATTTGGAGGCGCAATCACGGTGATCACGGGTCTGCTCGTGTGCCGCCCAGGGCCACCGCTTCGCTCGCGGTGCTCCCCTTGGTGAATCTCTCAGGCGATCCCGCGCAGGAATATCTTGCGGACGGGATGACCGAAGAGCTGATTACGGAGCTCTCGAAGATTCGGGCGTTAAAAGTCATCTCGCGCACGTCCGTGATGCAGTACAAAGGCGCGAAAAAGACGCTCCCGAAATAGCCCGCGAATTGAATGTGGATGGCGTCGTCGAAGGCTCCGTTCTTCGCTCCGGCAATCGAGTGCGGATCACCGCGCAATTGATTTACGCCGCGACAGATACACATCTCTGGGCTGAAAGCTATGAGCGCGATCTAGGGGACATTTTGAATATGCAAAGGGAATTAGCCCGGGAAATCGCCCAGCAGATCAAAATCACGGTCAGCCCTTCGGAAGAGAAACAGCTTGCCAATTCCGCGACGGTGAATCCTCAGGCGCACGATCTTATTTGAAAGGGCGTTTTTTCTGGAACCGCAGAACGCGCGACGGCCTCAGCAAGGCGGAGGAGTATTTTCGCCAAGCCAGTGAGATTGCCCCCAACGATTCCCTGGCCTATGCCGGGCTTGCCGATACTTACATTGAGCTCGTTGGTTTCGGAAATCTCGATCCCGCTGAAGGTATCCCCAAAGCGAAGGCGGCCGCGTTGAAAGCGATTGCCTTAGACAAGTCGCTTGCCGAGCCACATACGGCTTTGGCGTACACCCTCGCGGCGAAATGGGATTGGATGGCGGCGCGGAAGGAATTTCAACGGGCGCTCGACTTGGATCCCGGTTACGTGATCGGTCTCTATCAATACGCTTTCTATCTGTCGGTGATGGGGAAGCACGACGAAGCGATTCCGCTGGCACAAAGGGTCTTGGAGCTCGATCCTCTTTCGCCGATTGTCTTGTACCGGGCGGGTCGAGTTGAATTCCAGGCGCGCCGATACGACGAAGCGATCGAATTGTTCCGCCGAATTCTCGAGCTCAATGCAAACGATCCGCTGGGACTCTACGGCCTCGGCCTTGCCTATGAGGCTCAGGGCAAATTCGATACGGCAATCCTTTGCCTCAAGAAGCAAAATCTACAACAGGGCCTCGACGTTGCCGCCGTCTACGCTGCTTCAGGAAATCCTGCGGAAGCCCGGCGTCGACTTGCGGAAGCGATCCGGCGTCTCAAGGAAGAAAAATCCTACCTGCGACCAGGATGGGTTGCGGAGGTCTATGTCGGCCTGGGTGACAAGGACGAGGCGATGCGATGGTTGGAACAAGGTTACAAAGAACGCGATCTGTGGCTGGCGCTCCTCAAAGTTTGGCCGCGCTTTGACCCTCTGCGATCCGATCCGCGATTCCAGGACTTGCTGCGCCGGATGAACTTCCCGCCATAGCTCAGACGGGGCCGCCAGTCTCTCAAGCATAGCGTGACCGTTGCCCCTCAGCCGACGGGGCTGGTCACACGCTCAGCACCGGGATGTGCGACTCGCGAATGATCCCATAGCCGTTGCCGTTGGCCCCCAAATGACCGCCGGGAGGCATGTGCCCGATGACCAGGAGGTCACCCTTGGCTTGCTCCGCAGCCTGATTCAACAGCTTTATGCACATCGCCGCTATCAATGATTACCTCGGCCTTGGTGCCCACATCCTGCTGAAGCTTGGCGATCTCCTTGGTGGCGTAGCCGACGAGCGCTTCCTTCCACTCGGGAACGACATGGGACCCTCCGGGGCCGTAAATCTCCACGCCGGCGGTGACATGAACGAGCGTGAGCCGCGCGCCAAACTCAGCGGCGATCTGCGCGGCCCGCGACACGGTATTGCGGCTGTGGCGGCTCAAATCCACCGCGCAAAGAACGTTGCGGATGGCGAACTCGCCCGCTGGCGCTTCTTCCAGGTGGGCGCCGGTCCAAACCGGACAATCGCTGTCGTGCAGCACTTTCGCCGCCACCGAGCCCAGCAGAAAGCGATAGAACGCCCCATGGCCATGCGTGGACATCACGATCAGGTCCACTTTTTCGTCGCGAGCTGTCTGCGACGATTTCGCGGGCCGGATCGCCTCTGAGCAACAAGCGCTTGACGGCGATCCCATCGAGCTCCGGCCGCAGCGATTGGTCCAGGTCTTTCTGAGCCCGCTTGACGATTTCCGCATGCAAATCCCGCGCCGTGAGCTCGTGCCCGCTCTCCAGCAGACCGGCGGGATAGCTCAGTGGCGTCACCACATGCAGCAGTATGATCTCGGAATGGAAATGGCGGGCCAAAAACGCGGCCTGATGAACCACCGCTCAGCGAGGTGTTTGAAAAGTCAACCGGAAGAAGAATCTTATTCATCAACATTTCCATGCTCGTTTATCCTCCCCCTTCCGGATTCAAGCGGCCTTGAGCGCCTTGCTCTTGGACGCAATGCAGTCCATCAAATCGTTCCAGGACTTTACGAATGACTTGGCGCCTTCGTCCAGAAGTTCGGCGCCCAAGGCTTCGGTATCAATGCCGGCCTTGGCGAACCTGGCCAGCACCCCACCGCTGGAACGGGCACGTGCGAACAAGGTCTCCCCGATATCTCCATGATCGGCGAGAGCTTTCAAAGTGGCCTCGGGCATGGTGTTTACGGTAAGAGGGGCGGCGAGAGCCCCGATATACAGAGTGTCGGAGGCTTTCGGATCTTTCGTTCCGGTGCTGGCCCAGAGAAGACGCTGAGGCCGGGCTCCGAGATTGAAGATACGCTGCCAGCGCGGCGAATCGAGCAAAGCGCGGTACTGCTCATAAGCCTGCCCGGCTATGGCGATGCCGAGTTGGTTGTGCAGCGCCTCGGGTACTTTGTCTGCCACCGCGACGTCCCAGCGACTGACAAACAGCGAAGCTACGGAGCCGACAGCAGGATTCAATCCGGCGATAATGCGCCGCTCGATGCCGCGCAGGTATGCCTCGGCGGCGGCGACATATTGTGCGCTGGAGAACAGGAGCGTTACGTTGATCGCCACGCCGGCGAAGATCGCCTCCTCGATAGCGGGGAGGCCCTCCTTGGTACCCGGAATCTTTATAAAGAGATTTGGGCGTCCCGCGCGAGCGTGAAGATCTTTGGCCGCGGCGAGGGTGCCGGAGGTGTCGTGGGCGAGCAGGGGCGAGACCTCCAGGGACACCCAGCCGTCCACGCCGTTCGTCTGGTCGTGGTATGGCCGAAACAGATCGGCGGCCTGCCTGAGGTCTTCCAGCGCCAGTTCGAAGAATAGCGCCTCGCCAGACTTGCCTTCCTTCAATTTCTGGCGGATGGCATCGTCATAGTCGTGACTGTTCTTGATGGCGAGATCGAAGATCGTGGGGTTCGAGGTGAGCCCCGTGACCGAGAATTCCTGGATGTAACGCCGGAGCGTGCCGCTGGTCAGCAGGCCCCGCGTGATGTTGTCGAGCCAGAGGCTCTGGCCCATTTCGTGCAGCTTTTGGGTAGCTTTCATCATCTGTCTCCTGGACAAAACGGTGCTGGGTTGATGTGGCCGCTTGACCGGCTGCGATCAGGGTGGGCAAGAAACACGGTGCGGCACGCTCATCATCCCGATGCATCTTTGAGGCTGGGGTTGTGCCAACAGCCGTCGGGAGCGATGAGCGCGTCAGCCTGCTTCGGACCCCAAGTGTGGCGTTTGTAGGGGCGAACCCGATGGTGCTTCTTAAGGACGGGATCGACCACCGCCCAGGCAGCCTCAACCGCGTCTTCGCGGGTGAAGAGCGCTCCGTCGCCGGCCATGGCGTCGCCTAAAAGCCGCTCGTAGGGCGATTCCTCTCCCGGCTGTTCTTCGACCAAGTAGAGTTCTCGCTGGTCGCCGACGAACTCCTTTCCTGCGCGCTTGACGCGAGCGGCAAGGGCGACGGCGGAGCTGGGGGAGAGTCGGAATCGCAGATAGTTGGCCCGGCCAGTCGCCGGCGCTGAGTCGGCGAAAAGCCTCTGCGGCGGCGGCTTCAGTTCCACGAGGACCTCGGTCGCAGTTTCGGCCAGGTATTTGCCGGAGCGCAGGTACCACGGCACGCCCTCCCAACGCCACGAGTCGATGAAAAGCCGCAGCGCGCAGAAGGTCTCGACGTCGGAGTTCTTCGCTACGTCCGGCTCTTTGCGGTAGCCGGCGTACTGGCCGCGCACCACGTCGTCGGGCTTCAGAGGGCGCATGGCTTCAAGAACCTTGGCCTTCTCATTGTGCACGGCTCCAAAGTCCCTATCGGCTGGCGGCTCCATGGCAAGTAGGGCGACGATCTGGAAGAGGTGGTTCTCGATCACGTCGCGCAGACAGCCGGCGGTTTCGTAAAACGCGCCGCGGCCCTCGACGCCGAAATCCTCGGACATGGTGATCTGGACGCTGGCCACGTAGTTGCGATTCCAGATCGGCTCCAGGAACGAATTGGCGAAGCGGAAATAGAGGATATTCATGATCGCCTCTTTTCCGAGGAAGTGGTCGATGCGGAAGATCGAGTCTTCCGGGAACACCGAGCGCGCGACGCGGTTGAGCTCCCGCGCGGAGGCCAGGTCGCGTCCGAACGGCTTTTCGACAATGACGCGTGCATGTTCGGCCAATTTCGCGGCGCCGAGCCCTTGGATCACCGTCTCGAAGAGCGAGGGCGGGATGGCCAGGTAGTGCGCTGGACGCCGAGCGCTGCCCAGCGCTTTTTTTATCGCCGCGAACGTGGCGGGGTCCTTATAATCCCCACTCACGTAGCTGAGCAGGGACAGAAGATGACGGAGCGCACGTTTGTCATCGATCCCGCCTGATCGCTTTATGCTGTCCGTCACGCGTTTGTGCAGACGATCCAGACTCCACTTCGGGAAGGCGACGCCGATGACCGGGACCTTCAGGGCGCCGCCGTTTCACCATCGCGTAGAGCGCCGGGAAGATCATCTTGTGGGCAAGATCGCCCGTCACACCGAAGAGCACCAGCGCGTCCGAACGGGAGGCGGCCATCAGGCGCTACTCTTCTTGGTGGCGGTTTTTTCCTCATGACCGCCGAACTGGTAACGAAGGGCCGACAACAGCTTGTCGGCGAAATCGGCCTCGCCGCGCGAGCTGAAGCGTTCGTACAGCGCGGCACTGAGTACGGGGGCCGGAACCGACTCGTCGATGGCCGCAGCGATCGTCCAGCGCCCCTCGCCCGAGTCCGACACGCGGCCGGCGAACTTCGCCAAGTCCGGGCTATCGAGGAGCGCGATGGCGGTAAGGTCCAGGAGCCACGAGGCGATGACGCTGCCGCGGCGCCAGACCTCGGCGATATCGGCCAGATTCAGGTCGTACGGATAGTGCTCGGGGTGGCGCAGCGGCGTGGTTTCGGCATCGACGGTGCGCTGCTGCTTGCCGGCGTTGGCATGGCGAAGGATGTTCAACCCCTCCGCGTAGGAGGCCATCATGCCGTACTCGATGCCGTTGTGGACCATCTTGACGAAGTGGCCCGCGCCGCTGGGACCGCAGTGCAGGTAGCCGTGTTCGGCGGTGCCGCCGAGCTTCTCCCGGCCGGGCGTGCGTGGCGCCTCATCGATACTCGGGGCCAGGGCCGCGAAAATGGGATCGATGCGCCGGACGACAGTTTCATCACCGCCGATCATCAGGCAGTAGCCTCGCTCTGATCCCCAGACGCCGCCGCTGGTTCCGACGTCCACATAGTGGATGCCCTTCGGTTTCAGTTCGGCAGCGCGGCGGATGTCATCGTGATAGTAGGAGTTGCCGCCGTCGATGACCACGTCGTCACGTTCGAGCAACGGGACAAGGGTCTTCAGCGTCGGATCGACCACGGCGGCCGGCACCATCATCCAGACAGTGCGTGGCGATTTCAGCTTCTTCGCGAAGTCTTCGAGCGACGTCGTCCCGATCGCTCCCTCCTTGGCGAGCGCCTGAACGGCTTCCGCCTGGAGATCGTAAACGACACACTGATGGCCGGCCCTCCGAAGGCGCCGCACCATGTTGGTTCCCATTCGGCCCAGTCCGATCATGCCCAGTTCCATGTGGTTTTCCTCTCTCTCAAGATGTCTCGAATGAACCCTTCATGGCGCAACTTCCTGGTTCTCCAGCGCCCGGACTTTAGCCACGCGGCGTTGGTGGCGCAAAGCGCCGCTGAAGTGAGCGTTCAGAAAGGTTTCAATCAGTTCCCATGCGAGCGCAGACCCAATCACTTTCCCACCCAGACAAAAGACATTCATGTCGTCATCTTCGACGCCTTGATGGGCGGAGAAAACATCATGGATGAGCCCGGCACGCACACCGGCAACTTTGTTCGCGGCGATGGATGCTCCCACGCCGCTGCCGCAGAGCGCCACCCCGCGCTCAACTTCCCCAGCGGAGACGGCCCTGGCTAAGGGGATGATAAAGTCGGGATAGTCATCTCCTGGGTTCAGTTGGTGTGCGCCGAAGTCCACGACTTCATACCCCGCGCCGCGCAGCGACTCCGCCACCTGCCCTTTTAGATTAAATCCTCCGTGGTCCGATGCGATTCCCACGCGCATCATGATTTCTCCTGGACCTGCCGGAGCAGGTCATGGGTTTGCTTGCAGACATTCTCCACGGTGAAGCCATAGTGCTGCATCACGACCGGCCCGGGGGCTGATGCCCCGAAGGTGTCCACTCCGATCACGGCGATCTGCGGACCGACGTAGGATTTCCAGCCGAGGGACGCGGCGGCTTCCACGGCTAATAGCGGCACGCCCGGTGGCAAAACCTTGTCCCGATACTGGTTTGACTGTGTCGAGAAGATGTTTGTACTCGGCACACTCACTACCCTCGCCTGGATGCCCTCACTCGCTAATCGATCACGGCTCTCTAGCGCCAGATGCACTTCGGAGCCGGTCGCGATCAGAATGATGTCGGGTCGTGCACCTGGCGGGGAATCCGCCAGGATATAGCCACCGAGCGGCACTCCTTCGCGTACGCCCGGATAGTGGGCCGGGTCGAGGACAGGAAGTCCCTGCCGCGTCAATACAAGGGCAACAGGACCCTTCCGCTCGATGGCGATCCGCCAAGCGACAACCGTCTCGTTGGCATCCGCCGGCCGAATGACAACCATGCCGGGGACCGATCGTAACCCCAGCAGTTGTTCTACAGGCTGATGCGTCGGGCCATCCTGCCCCATGGCGATGCTGTCGTGGGTGAACACATAAATCACCGGCAGACCGTTCATGGCCGCCAGGCGCATCGGAGGACGCATATAGTCGCTGAAGATCAGGAAGGTTCCCCCGTACGGGATGAGGCCGCGATGCAACGCCATGCCGTTCAGAATGGCCCCCATGGCATGCTCCCGTATGCCGAAGTGCATGTTGCGTCCCGCCCAGTTCTCCGGCTCGAAGTTTCCCGCTCCATCCATGTTCGTGTGGGTGCTGGGAGCAAGATCGGCCGAGCCTCCCATCATTTCGGGCAGATGAGAATTCAGAACCTCGATCGTCTTTCCCGAAGCGATGCGCGTTGCCATTGGGCCGTCCGCCGAGGTGAATGTCGGGAGGTTGGCGTCCCAACCCTTCGGAAGCTGGCGGTGTATGACTCGCTGGAACTCTGCGGCCAAGTCAGGGTTTTCCTTCGCAAAGGCCTCAAAACGTAACTGCCACTCCGCCTGCGCGGTACTGCCCCGCCCGATCGCTTTTCGGAAATGCTCCAAGGCTTCCGCGGGAATATGGAAGGGAGGTTCCACCGGCCAGCCCAGCCCCTCTTTGGTGAGACGGACTTCTTCCAAGCCGAGCGGCTCCCCGTGGGCCGCCGCAGTGTCCTGCTTGTGGGGACTGCCGAAGCCGATGTGGGTGCGAACTAGAATCAAGGAGGGCCGACTTTTTTCTTCCTGGGCAGCCTTCAGCGCGGAGGCGACTGCGTCAACGTTGTTACTCTGTTCAACTCGCTGGACATGCCAACCGAATGCGGCGAAACGCGCCATGCGGTCTTCGGTAAACGCCAACTCCGTGCTACCTTCTATCGTGATGTGGTTGTTGGCATAGAGGACGATGAGTTTGCCCAGCCGCAGGTGACCCGCGTCTGATCCGGCCTCGGAAGAGATTCCTTCCTCCAAGTCGCCATCGCTCGCCAAAACGTAAGTGTAGTGGTCCACGATCTGGTGACCCGGTCGATTGAAGCGCGCTGCAAGGGCCACCTCGGCGATGGCCATGCCGACTGCGTTGGCCAGTCCTTGCCCCAAGGGACCGGTGGTCGCTTCGACCCCGGGAGTCTTGCCGTATTCCGGATGGCCCGGCGTACGGCTTCCCCATTGGCGAAATCTTTCGAGTTCCTCCAGCGGCAAATCGAAGCCGGTGACATGAAGCAGAGCGTACAAGAGTGCACATCCATGTCCCGCCGAAAGAACGAAGCGGTCGCGGTCGGGCCAGAAGGGGTCACGTGGGTTGAACTTGAGAAAGCGATCCCAGAGTGCATAAGCCATCGCCGCCGAACCCAGGGGCAGCCCGGGGTGGCCTGAGTTGGCCTTCTGCACCATGTCCACCGCCAGGAAGCGGAGCGTGTTGATACACATCTCATCCAATGCAGGCGGAGCGAGGGCCGTCGAAAGTGTCGTCGTAGCTGTCATGATTGCACTGTGCCTCTTCTGGTCTTGATAGAAAATAATCTGCACAAACGACTAAGACTCATGCGGGAATGCGGCGTGCCTGGTGGGCTACAGGTTCAGTCCTTTGCCTTGGCACTCTGCGCGATGGCGTTGTTCGTCGCATTGAGTAGTGTCCGTACGCTGCTCTGGCGCGCGCGTGTACTCGCACATGACAACAGCATCGCAGCAGCACAAACAACAATCTGTTCCGTTTTGGTCAGTATTGGCAAATATCTGAAACATCGCTAAATGTGTCCGCCAATGTATTGATCTCTAGGAAGCGGCGGCTGCCGTCGCAAATGCCTTGCCAACGATAGCCTGGGCCTCTGCCTCAATCTGTTGCAAATGCTCCTTGCCGCTAAAACTTTCGGCATAGATCTTGTAAATATCCTCGGTGCCGGAGGGACGCGCTGCAAACCATCCGCTTTCGGCAACGACCTTGACGCCACCGATGGCATTGCCATCGCCGGGTGCGTTGGTCAAGATTTTCAGGATTTTCTCGCCGGCCAGATCGGGGACCTGGATGCTTTCTTTGGTAATCCTCTCAAGCATCGTCTTCTGCAGGCTGGTTGCGGGCGCCTCTGTCCGGTCATAAAGTGGTTCGCCAAGTTCTTTCGTGAGTTGCAAGTAGATCTCTCCAGGATCCTTTTTCATTTTGGCCGTGATCTCCGCCGCCAGCAGCGCAGCGATGATGCCGTCCTTGTCGGTTGTCCACACGCTGCCGTCACGACGCAAAAATGAGGCGCCGGCGCTCTCCTCGCCCGCAAACCCGAGATCCCCAGGCAACAGACCGTTCACGAAATACTTGAAACCCACCGGAACTTCGTAAAGCTTTCTGCTGAGTTTCGCTGTGACATGATCGATCATGCTGCTGCTGACCACCGTCTTCCCGACCGCCGCATCCTTGCCCCACTGGGGGCGATTAGCAAATAAATAGTGGATGCAAACCGCCAGGTAGTGATTGGGCGGCAACAATCCTGCGCTCTTTGTCACAATTCCGTGCCGATCATGGTCTGTATCGCAGGCGAAGGCGACATCAAATTTGTCCTTCAATGCGATCAGGGACTGCATAGCGTACTGCGATGACGGGTCCATGCGGATCTTGCCGTCCCAATCGAGCGTCATGAAACGGAACGTCGGATCGACAATGTCGTTCACAACCTTGAGATTCAAGCCATAGCGCTCGGCAATCGGTTGCCAGTAATGCACGCCAGCCCCGCCAAGCGGATCGACACCAAATGAGAGCCCAGAGTTGCGGATGGCTTCCATATCAAGGACGTTTTGAAGGTCTTGGACATAGGCCGTCAGGTAGTCGTGCTTGTGCGTGGTGGGGGACGACAGAGCTTTGTCGAAGAGCATACGCTTGATGCCGCTGAGATTCTTTGTGAGGAACTCATTGGCCTTCGATTCGATCCCCGAAGTGACTTGCTCTTCAGCCGGACCCCCATGAGGTGGGTTGTATTTGAAACCACCCCATTCGGGAGGGTTATGAGACGGTGTGATCACAATGCCGTCGCTCAGACCGGTCTTGCGGCCACGGTTGTACGTCAGAATTGCATGAGAGATGACGGGCGTGGGTGTGTAGTCATCCTTCTCCGCCAGCATTACATGGACATTGTTCGCAGCCAGGACTTCCAGTGCACTCTCCAAAGCCGGCCGCGAGAGCGCATGCGTATCAATTCCCAGGAAAAGCGGTCCATCGATGCTGTGCTGCTGCCGATACAAGCAAATCGCTTGCGTGATGGCCAGGATGTGCCATTCATTGAAGGAGCGTTCGAAGGATGAACCTCTGTGTCCCGACGTGCCAAAGACAACGCGCTGCTCGGGAACATGCGGATCGGGCCGGTCCTCATAGTAGGCGGTGATCAACTTCGGCACGTCGACGAGATCAGAAGTATTCGCCGGTTGCCCTGCTCTGGGATTGATCTTCATTCAAGTCTCGGCTTCATCTGGATTTCCTTTGTTTAGCTGCCACTGAACATGTTTCCGCGAGGATGTCCCTTGGCCAGCGGCGCAGGAGCGCTCCCCTCACTAGAATTAGATGTCCATCGCGAGTTCTTGATCTCCGGCGATGAGTCGTCGGTGACCTAACGAACGAATGATAGTGGCCATAAGGATGGTGCTATCAGTGGTTATTGTGGGCAACCGCCTTATACGAGAGACTTGAAGAACGGCGAACGCGCGCTGCGGACTACTGGGTCGGTCGCCTTCTCCGTGATGCGCTTGCGTCTACAAAATCGTCTACAGAGCTGTAGCGGAAACGCCAGGAGTCCGAGATAACTTTTTGAAAGGATTGGTCGGGGCGAGTGGATTTGAACCACCGGCCTCCTGGTCCCGAACCAGGCGCGCTAGCCAGGCTGCGCTACGCCCCGAAACTGACGCAAAACATTCTCACCAGTTTATGCTGGATTGAATGCAGCCGCAACCGCGAGCTTCACAACACAACTTCAGCCGCCAATACGCTTGGTCCAACCGCGGATCGCGCTCGGCGCACGACCGCATCGAAAAGCGGTAATTCATCATTACGAGTCAGCCGGCGCGCATCGCCAGCGGCCCGTTGCCCGTTATATCCTTTCCCTCGAGACCTAAGAATGTCCATCGCAAAAAGCCAACTGAAGAAGCTCGACCGCTACCGCTGGCTGGTGCCGCGTGAAGCGCAAGAGGGCATGCGCACGGACGCGATGATCTTTGCGAGCGAGGAACTACTCGACCAGATCATTGGCGATCTTTCCATCGAGCAACTGATGAACGTCGCATGTCTTCCCGGCATTGTTGGCTGCGCGCTGGCCATGCCGGATATTCATCAGGGTTACGGGTTTCCCATCGGCGGCGTGGCTGCGACGCGACTCCGTGATGGCGTGGTGTCGCCGGGCGGCGTAGGCTTTGACATCAATTGCGGCGTCCGTCTGTTGGCCAGTACCGTGGACCGCGAAGCGGCGGTTCCCGTGATGCGCGAACTGGTGAACCAACTCTTCCGCGATGTTCCCTCGGGCGCCGGCTCGGAAGGCCCAATCCCGTGCAGCTACGATGACCTCAACGCGGTGCTCGAATCCGGCTCTTCGTGGCTCGTCGAGCGCGGTTTTGGAGAAGCCGCGGACATCGAATTCTGCGAGGAATCGGGCCAGATGGATGGCGCCGATCCATCGAAGGTTTCCGACCGGGCAAAGCAACGTGGACGCACGCAGCTCGGCACGCTGGGAAGCGGCAATCACTTCCTCGAAGTGCAATACGTCGAGCGTATCTTCGATCAAGAAACCGCGTCCGCATTTGGGCTGCACCTGAATCAAGTGGTCGTACTGATCCACTGCGGCTCGCGCGGGCTCGGCCATCAGGTCTGTACGGATTTTCTGAAAAGAATGAACGAAGCCATGCGGCGTTACGGCATCACTCTTCCGGACCGGCAACTCGCCTGCGTTCCGGCGCGCTCGCCCGAGGGGCGGGAATATCTTGCGGCCATGGCTGCCGCTGCAAATTTTGCCTGGGCAAACCGCCAAGCGATCACGCACGCGGTCCGAGGTTCTTTCGAGCACGTACTCGGTCCGGATACGAAGCTGCGGGTCGTTTATGACGTCGCGCACAACATCGCGAAGCAGGAACGCCACCGCGTAGGCGCCGCCATGGAAGACGTCCTCGTGCATCGGAAAGGCGCGACGCGCGCCTTTCCCGCGCAATCGCCATTTATCCCCGATGCCTACCTCTCAGTAGGCCAGCCGGTGCTGATTCCCGGTTCGATGGGTACGGCGAGTTATGTCCTCGCGGGCAACCCACTTGCGATGGAGGAGACGTTCGGCACGGTATGTCACGGAGCAGGCCGCGCACTCTCGCGCACTGCCGCGAAGCGTGGCCGCGACGTCCGACTTGAAACGCAAAAGCTGGCCGATCAGGGCATTGTGCTACGCTCGGAGACTCGCGACGGCATCCTCGAGGAAATTCCTGAGGCATACAAGGATATAGACGCCGTCGTGGAAGTTGTTGAGCGCGCTGGATTAGCGCACAGGGTCGCGCGTCTGCGACCTATGGGCGTCGTGAAGGGGTGATCCCGGCAGCACTTCTAGAGCCGTTCCGCCGGGTCACGCGTCAAATAGGTATAGGAACGCTGCCCGAAAGGGGGCCGTGCTCCGAGGAGGAGTCCATGGTGCCGGTGGCAATGGGATTGTCGCTAAGCGAGGAAGAGCGCCAGATGCTGTTTGACGTGCTCAACGGAGTGCTCCCCTCTCTGCGCGAGGAGGTTTATAAGACAGATAACTACGATTACCGGAAACAGCTTCAGCGAAAAGAAGAAATACTAAAAGCTTTGCTCCCGCGACTGGATCCGGGAGTAACCCGAAGCTTGTAGCCTCGCAGAAGCATCAGATTGCAGGGAACTGAGATTCACTGCTTGTTTGTCGCGGAAACAGGAATTGAAAGCACTTCAGATCCGGTTTTCCTTACGGTTCAACCACTCGTTCCAGCAGTGCGAACCAGGACAGTGAATGAGCGGCCGAAAAATTAGCGTTGTGGTGTGCTGGTGGAGGTTCGGAAGTTGGTTTTAAGCGGGCAGAGTAACGGCTGCTCGCGAGGGCCCCTGATATTTCAGGAATCTTATCATTGGAGTGCAGGAGGGAATTTAAAATGAGGATGGAATGGTTGTTACTGCGCCGCAAGAGTTCAGTGATCGTGCTGACGGCGGCATTGGCGGTCGGAGGCGCGATCGGAGCGGTCGCGATGTCGGCACGGGCGCATTTGGGCCAGAACGGCAACGCGCATATTGCGCTTGTATCTTCGCCCGATCCGGCTCGGGTAGCCAACTCGATTTCCTTTACCGCGGGTTTTGCGCCAGTCGTGAAGGGCGCCGTCCCCGCAGTCGTGAATATCTCTTCCACTCGGGTCGTAAAGACGCGCGGACAACAAAACCCGTTCACGAACGACCCATTTTTTCAGCAATTCTTCGGGCACGGGCAAGAACAGCAGCAGCCGCTCGAGCAGCGTGAGCACAGCCTGGGTTCCGGCGTGATCGTCACCCCGGACGGCTATATCTTGACAAACAACCACGTCGTTGAAGGCGCCAAGGACATTGACGTCGAGCTGTCCGATCAGCGCCATTTCACCGGCAAGGTGATCGGCACGGATCCGCGCACGGACGTAGCGGTGGTCAAGATTGATGCCTCCGGATTGACCGCCATGCCTCTTGGCAATTCCAAGGGTCTTGAGGTTGGCGATTTTGTTCTCGCCATCGGAGAGCCTTTTGGTCTGCGCTCCACGGTGACGATGGGTATCGTCAGCGCCAAAGGCCGCACCGGTCTCGGCATCGAAGGCCAGAACAGCTACGAAGACTTCATCCAGACAGACGCGGCAATTAATCCGGGCAACTCCGGTGGCGCGCTCGTGGATGTTCACGGTGAACTCGTTGGTATCAATACCGCCATCTTGTCCGGCGGCAACAGCGAAATGGGCGGCGAAGGCGGCAACGAAGGCGTCGGCTTCGCGATCCCAGTGGATCTCGCACGCAACGTTATGACGCAAATCGTCGAGCACGGTAAAGTGGTTCGCGGCCAGCTTGGCGTCTTTATCACACAACTCACACCGGTTCTCGCAAAGCAGTTCGGTCTTTCGAAGGCGGAAGGCGCGCTGGTCCAGGATGTCCCGGCGAATAGTCCTGGCGCAAACGCTGGATTGCGGCGTGGCGACGTCATCCTCGGCATGAATGGCCAACCATATCCCGATTCTCAGGCTATGCGTCTGGCGATTTCGGAGACGGCTCCGGGGACCACGATTCATTTGAACGTGATCCGCGACGGAAAGCCCATGACCATTGATGTCAAGATCAACGAGATGTCGGACACCGAGCAGGCCTCAAACGACGAGCAAGGTGACAACGGCAGCGGCGCTTCTGGATTGATGGCGGGCGTCCAAGTGGAAAATCTGACGCCTCAAATTACCCAGCGGCTCAACATTTCTCCGAATACTCAGGGTGTCGTCATCACACAAATTTCGCCCGATAGCGCTGCTGCGCAATCGAACGCGCAACTCCAGCGTGGCGACATCGTCATGGAAGTGAATCACCACCCGGTTCACAACGTGCAGGAATACCAGGACCAGCTCTCGCGCGCCGGTAAGGACTCGGTGCTTCTCCTGGTGAACCAGGGCGGCAACACGTTTTATACCGTCGTTCAGGGGCAGCAATAATCCTGAGCGGCAGAAGCTCTTAGGGCTTCGCCCGATTCGTGAACACGACGAATCCGCTGATGCTGAGGGATCACACCCTCGGCGTCAGCACCCGGCCCTAATACCCCGGCAAGGCGCCCTCCGGCCTTGCCGGGTTTTTTTTGGAATTCCGGTTTGTTGTAGGAAGGCTGGCGCAGGCGTGGCAACTACTTAATTGGACTAATCCGGCAGGCGAACGATCCGCGCTTCGCTAACCGCGCCAACCTTCCGGATCGCCTCAAGAATCGAGTCGGGCACCTCGCCATCTAGCCGCACGAGCCCCATGGCGTCGCTGGCAGGCTCCGCGCTGCGGCGGCCCAACGCAAACGTGGAGATGTTCACGCCGCGCGCTCCCAGCACGGTACCCACCTGCCCGATGACGCCAGGCACATCGCGGTTTCGGAAGAAGAGCATCGTTCCCGCGAGCGGTGCTTCCAACTCGACCCCGTTCACGCTCAGAATGCGAGGCGACACGCCGTGGAGAAGCGTGGCTTCCGCAGCGGTGCGGCTCGTTTCCTCGGCCCCCCTCACGGCCACTTCGATGGCATTCGGGTAGCCTTGATCGCGCCGTCGCGTTCGCTCTTCCACCACGAATCCTCGCGCGGCGGCAAATTGTCCGGCATTCACCAGGTTCACTTTCTCCGCAAGCACCGCATTGAGCAGGCCCGCAAGTACGGCATTCCGGAGCACCGTCGTGCCCAGTTCTGCAGGTTCGCCCGCAAACGCCAGGCTCACACGCGCAAATCGCGCGTCGGTAATCTGCGCGAGGAACGCGCCCAGCCGCTCGGCCACTTCGAGCCAGGGCTTCACGCGCCGGTATTGTTCTCCCGAAAGTGACGGCAAGTTGACGGCGTTCCGCAACACGCCTTCGGCCAGGTAATCGCGGACCTGCTGCGCGATCAGCGTACCGACTTCCTCCTGCGCCTCGCGCGTCGAACCGGCTACGTGGGGCGTAGCGATCACGTTTGGCATCCCAATTAACGGTGATTCTCGTGGAGGTTCCACGGCGAACACGTCCAACGCCGCGCCGCCGAGTTGGCCCGATCGCAGCGCTTCCGCGAGCGCCGCTTCATCCACTAACTCTCCTCGAGCTGTGTTGATCAGGCTTGCACCACGTTTGCATTGCGCAATCGTGGCCGCATTCATGATCTTCGTGGTCGCCGGACTCAGCGCCAAGTGCAGCGAAATGTAATCCGATTGCGCCAGCAGCTCCGGCAGGGCTAGCAATTCAACGCCTGCATCCTGCGCCACCGTTTCGCTCACATACGGGTCGTGTGCAACCACGCGCATCTCCAGGCCGCGCGCGCGCCGCGCTACTTCGTTGCCAACGCGCCCAAAGCCCACCAGCCCCAGCGTCTTGCCTCGAAGCTCCGTGCCCGTGGCGCCGGATTTTTCCCAACGCCCGGCGTGTATCGCTGCGTTCAACTGCGGAATGCGCCGTGCGAGCGCCATCATCAGAGCGAGCGCGTGTTCGGCGACGCTCACTGCATTTCCGCCTGGCGTGTTCATCACGAGCACACCGCGCCGCGTGGCGGCCTCAAGGTCCACATTATCCACGCCGACTCCGGCGCGTCCCACCACCTTAAGCCGCGTGGCGGCCTCGAGCAGCTCGGCATTCACGCGCGTCGCGCTGCGCACAATCAAAGCGTCCGCATCAGCTAGCGCCCCGCGGACTTCCTCCTTGGAGGGTGTAAGCACTTCCCAACCAGTCTCGCGCAACAACGCTAATCCCTGCTGGCTTATCGGATCGGCCACGACAATTTTCATGATCCGACGAGGTTACGGATGCGCGCTGGCCGTGTCAACGTCTCGCAGACGTCCCCATGCTATAGTTGATTTTCTCTCAGGGGTGAATCGCGACATGGCGACGACCGTCGAACGGATCCAGAAAGACCTCATCGAGGCGATGAAGTCCAAGGACGAGCTGCGACTCAGCGTCCTGCGCATGGTTAAATCCGCGCTCAAGCATAAGGAGATTGAAAAAATCCGGCCGCTTGACGAAGCCGAAGCCATGCAGGTGTTGCAGACGCTCCTGAAACAGCGCCGCGAATCCGTCGAGATGTTCGCCAAGGGCGGCCGCCACGATCTCGCCGAACAGGAAACCCGAGAGATCGCGGTGCTCGAATCCTATTTGCCTGCATCGGCCGGCGCGGAAGAGATGGACCGCGCCATTGAAGCCGCCATGGCTGAAACCGGCGCGAATTCGGCGAAGCAGATGGGCGCTGTCATTAAGGCCGCAAGGGCGCGCCTGGAAGGCAAAACGGTGGATGGCAAGGCGTTAAGCGACCGCGTTCGCGCGCGCCTCGGCGCAAACTGACCTGCACTTCATGACCGGCGCTGCTCGCTACGCCCTGCCTTTTCGTTTTGACCTCGTTTCCCCCAACAAGTATCCTGCGCGCGTGCCGCTTCCGGAAACCATTCCCGTTCGCTACACCGAAGAAGAAGCCGATAACTTCAGCATCCGGCCG
The DNA here is from genome assembly GCA_963803675.1 of uncultured Acidobacteriota bacterium. Classification (GTDB taxonomy): domain Bacteria; phylum Acidobacteriota; class Terriglobia; order Acidiferrales; family UBA7541; genus DASTCZ01. The sequence goes on from CAWDNN010000003.1 coordinate 127,793, forward strand.
GTAAAGCGCCAGACGTTTCGCCTGCGTGAGCTGGTTGACATGGTGCTCCGCGTGACCGGCAAGGATTTGCCGCGCGTACAGCAGATCCTCCGCTCGGGCACGCTCGTCTATCACTTTTATCGGTACTGGTGGCAGGGCTTCGAAACTGACGCGGCGGGGCTTTCCGCGCTGCTCGCTGAATTTCCTGGCGATGATCCAGGCCGCGCGTTTCGCCAGGAAGACTGCGCCATCGTCTTGGTCGAGGGAGGGAACTCCGGGCGCAAACCGGTCGAAATCGAGCGCCAGGCGGCGGAGCGCAAGCCGCTCTTTGCGGCGCGGAGCTTCTGGGGATGTTTGGTCTCGCTCGCGCAGAAATCGCAGCCGGTGTACGCCGGTTATTCGTTTGATCGCCGCGCCGATCTTTATCAGGTCGAGCTATCCGCGGAGCAAGCATCGAGCTTGCAGCGTGACGCCGCCCGTCTGGCGCCGCGTCCGGTGCGTGCTTCGCTCGATTTACTGGAACCCGTCGCGCGGCTCACGTTCGTCGTGCCGCGCAACACCTGATCGTCTGCGTTTATTGTGAAGCTCGGGTCCGTCACCATAGCGAAGTGTTTGCGTGGATTCGCCATCAGGAATAGGAATCGCCACGATCACGTGGTTGAAGGTGATGGCCGAGGCGAACTCAGGTGTCACGATCCCGCGGTCAACCTGTGCCAACGCGTAATACGATTCGATGCCCGTAGGTATTTAGTCCTATTAAGAAGATAGGTCTGGGATAGAACCATGCAACCTGCGCGAGCGATTCGCTTGCGTGCCCGCACGTCTGATGCTAGTTTGCGCACCGGCAGGGCTGCGATCCCGTGGCCGTCCCAAGTGATTGCGTTTCGAGGCACTACGCGGAGGTGAGTCTTGGCCACGAGCACGAAGCCCTGGAGCTCCACTGCTCCCGCCGGTGAATTTCGGCCGTTTATCGAGCCACAGGAGTCCGTCAAGGAGTTCACCGTCCGCGCCATCATTCTGGGCGCTCTTTTTGGAGTTCTGTTCGGCGCCGTGTCTGTTTACGTGGGCTTGCGCGCCGGGCTGACCGTTTCCGCTTCCATTCCCATTGCGGTCTTGTCCATCAGCATCCTGCGCGCCTTTGGCCGCTCGACGATCCTCGAAAACAACATCGTGCAGACCACCGGCTCGGCCGGCGAATCCGTCGCCGCGGGCGTGATCTTTACCCTTCCCGCGCTGATCTTCCTGGGATTTCCCCTCGAATACACGCGCATCTTCATGCTCGCGCTGCTCGGAGGCTGGCTGGGCGTGCTGCTTATGATCCCGCTGCGCCGCCAGCTCATCGTGAAGGAGCACGGCACTCTTACGTTTCCCGAAGGCACCGCCTGCGCCGATGTGCTTGTGGCGGGTGAGCGCGGAGGCTCCTTTGCGGCACGCGTTTTCTGGGGCCTGGGCCTCGGTGGTGTCTACACGTTCCTGATGAATAGCGTCGGCGCCTGGCCGGGCCAGCCCGAGTATCGCCCGAAATGGCTGCCAGGTGCTTCCTTTCGCGCGGCGATCACTTCGGAATATCTCGGCGTCGGATACATCATCGGCCCGAAGGTAGCGGGCATTCTTTTTGCAGGCGGCGTGTTTTCCTGGCTGGTGATGATGCCGGCGATCAAGTTTTTCGGCTCGCTCGCGCCGGGCATGGCGCTCTACCCCAGCACGGTGCCCATTCCGCAAATGACGCCCGACCAGTTGTGGAGCACCTACATCCGCCCCATGGGCGCGGGCGCGGTGGCGGCGGCCGGTCTCATCACGCTGATCAAGACGATTCCCACGATCGTCTCCGCATTGACGGCAGGATTGAAAGACGTCCGCGCCGAACGCGGTGCCGCCTCAGCGGCTGGCCTGCGGACAGAACGCGACCTGCCCATGAAGTTTGTGCTCATAGGCTCTCTCGTGATCGTTGTTCTGATGTGGGCCATGCTGAGTTTTCGTCCGGTCCCCGGCGCGCAAACGGGCGTCTTTTCAAATCTACTCGCGGCCGTCATCGTTGTCGTCTTCGGTTTCTTGTTCGTAACCGTTGCCTCGCGTATCAGCGGACTGATCGGCAACAGCTCGAATCCCATCAGCGGCATGACCATTGCCACGCTGATGGCCACGTGCGCGGTTTTTCTGCTGGCCGGATGGAAGCAGCCGCCCTTCGCCGTGCTCGCGCTCACGATCGGCGGCGTCGTCTGTATCGCTTCAGCCATCGCCGGCGCCACTTCGCAAGACCTGAAGACCGGATATCTGGTCGGCGCAACTCCGGCCTACCAGCAGATTGGCCTGATGATTGGCGTGATGGTTTCCACGTTCGCCGTCGGCGGCACGCTCATCCTGATGAACAAGGGACTCGCGCAATACAATCCCGTCGATATTCCCGTGAACGTCCAGCAATTGCCCGTCGGCGTAGTGGTCGAGAACCAGCAGTACGCATACAACGGAAAAACTTATGTGCTGCTGAATGCGATCGGCTCTTCGCAGATCCCTGATGGCAAATATCTCTACGATGCGCCGGCCGGGAAGATAGACGTCCAGTGGGTGCAGGGAATTGGCAGCGAGGCAGCGGCAGCTCCGCAAGCCGGCTGATGGCCACGGTTATCAACGGCATTCTCAATCAGCGCTTGCCCTGGCGCCTCGTTCTGCTCGGCGTGTTTTTGGTCATTGGCGTCGAGCTGCTCGGAGTCCGTTCGCTGCCTTTCGCCGTGGGTTCCTACTTGAGCATCGCTACCACCATGGCGATTTTCGCCGGCGGGCTGGTGCGTTGGCTCGCCGAGCGCGGCAACGAAAAGACATCCGCTTCCGAGAGCGAGGTGAGCCCTGGCTCGCTCTACGCCAGCGGCTTGATTGCCGCTGGCGGCATATTCGGTTTGCTCGCCATCATCTTCAAACTCATGGAAGACACGCGCTGGATGCGAAAGGACTTCTTTCTCTTCGGCCCCAAGATACTCGGCAGCCTCGCCACGAATTCCTGGACGGGCGTGGTTCTGTTCGTCGCGCTGGCCGCCTCTCTTTTCGTCTTCGCCCGCAAGAGACTAGACTAGACGTTCGGCTGCCCTGAATCATTGGCGTCATTCTGGGAAGCGTTGCGCGCGCCAAAGGAGATGTGTAAACGCATCGCCCCCAGGCGCGCCGCGAGCGCACTCCTTCTCGGCCCAAAAAGCCGATATTTTGACAACCCACTCCATCACCTCTTAGACTGGTAAAAGCAATGCCGATTTCCTCCCGCCGGTCCGGTACCCGCTTCAGCCTCGGTGGCTTGGGCGGTGGCATCACGCCCGCCATCAAGACGCTCCTGATCGTCATGACGGCCGTGTTCATCGGGCAGACGCTCGTTGGCCTTTTTTTCGGTGCAGCAGGAATTCTTTGGATCAACCACCACCTCGGTTTGGTGCCGATGGCTGTGGTGCCGGGCCTGCGCATCTGGCAGCCCTTCACGTACATATTTCTTCACGGCGGGCTCTGGCACTTGCTCATCAACCTGCTCGTGCTGTGGATGTTCGGCACCGATATCGAGCGCGTGTGGGGCGCGCGCAAGTTCTACAAGTATTTCTTTATTTGCGGCGTTGGCGCAGGGTTGATTGACGTCGCCGCAAGCTGGATACCTGTGGCGTTCGGCGCCGGTCCTCCCACGATACCCACCGTCGGCGCATCGGGCGCGATCTTCGGAGTGCTGATCGCCGCCGCCGTGCTGTTCCCGGATCGCCAGGTCTGGCTGATCCCATTTCCCGTCACGCTTTCGATGCGGGTTTACGTGGCGATCATGGTGGGGATCGAGTTCTTTCTTACGCTGGACGCGCCCGGCGACAACATCAGCCATTTTTGCCACCTCGGCGGAATCCTGGTGGGCTACATCTACCTCCGCCGCGGCTCATTCTTCTACAACATGCGCAATGCCATGTCGGACTGGAAGCGCCGCCGCACGCGCCGCAAGTTTGAGGTCTACATGCGCGATCACAGCAAGGACGCGCCACCCCGCTCCGGGCCCTGGGTAAATTAAGGCTGTGCCTCGCGAATGTCGCTTCGCCCGTTGTTTCACGTGAAACATTTTTAATTGACACGAAATCAATCACTTCGCGCTGTGCATTCGAAATCAAGGGGATGTTTCTCGGTGTGTTCGCCGAGTTCGACTGGCGGGGGCGCTTATCGCTGGAAACCTACGACGTGCAGCTTGATGAAATTTGTCGTGCCGCGGATGCCGAGCGGCGTCCCAGCCACAATTCCGACCACCTCGCCGCGGCGCACGAGGCCTTCCTCCAGCAGACGCTTTTCCGCAAGGCTCGCCAGTTCGTCAATATTTCGAACGCGAGCAATGCTCCGCGGAATCACACCCCAAAGCAACGACAAGCGCCGCCTCGTTTCGGCCAGCGGCGTGAACGCGATAATCGGTGGCCGCGGGCGGTGTTTCGAAATCAGGCGCGCGGTTGAGCCGGTCTCCGTAAAGACCGCGATGGCGCGCATTGGCAACTCTTCCGCTCCGTGGCAGATCAGCTCGGCGGTAGTTTCCGCGACGTCCCATGCCTTCCCGAATTGGGGATGCAGAAATGTGCCGATGCTGGTTTCGGCTTCGCGAATGATGCGATCCATCATTTGCACGGATTCGACAGGATAGAGTCCCGTCGCCGTTTCGGCGCTGAGCATCAGCGCGTCGCTGCCATCGAGCACGGCATTGGCCACGTCGGATGCTTCCGCGCGCGTGGGCCGCGGATTCTGCGTCATGGATTCGAGCATCTGCGTAGCGGTGATCACCGGACGCCGGGCGTCGCGCGCCTTCTGAATCACCAGTTTTTGCACTACCGGCACGCGCTCAGGGCTCATTTCCACGCCCAGGTCGCCGCGCGCCACCATCACGCCGTCGGCCACATCCAGGATCGAGTCCAGGTTCTCAATGGCCTGAGGCTTTTCGAGCTTGGCGATCACCGGAGTATCGTGCCCGGCCCGCCGGATCGCGCGCTTGACGGCTGCCACATCGGCGGCGCGCCGCACGAAGCTCACCGCGACGTAGTTGACGTCATGCTTGAGTCGCGAAAGCCAGGTCGGCGTAATCCTTGGCGGTCAGCGAAGGCACCCTCAACTCCACGCCCGGCAGGTTGATGCCTTTGTGCTCGCCCAGCAGCCCGCCATTCACGACCATGCAGGAAACAGCGCCGCGTCGCGTAGCCAGCACCCGGAGTTCGATCAGCCCATCCGACAGCAAGATCCGGTCGCCGCGATGCACCTCGCGCGGCAGCATCTTGAATGTCGTGGAAACGCCCGAGGCGTCGCCGGGACGCTTGCCGACGGTGATCGTAAATTTCTGCCCGGCGCGCAGCGTGACCTCGCCGCCGCCCTCGAGCGCGCCCGTGCGAATCTTCCGCCCGCTCAAATCGGCGATGATGGCGATGGGCTTTTGGAGTTTGACCGACGCCGCGCGCACTCGCGAAACGGTCTTTGCGTGCGTTTCGTGCGTCCCGTGCGAGAAATTCAGCCGCACCACGTCCATGCCGGCGCGCATCAGCCGCTCGATCATGCGGGCCGAATCGCTTGCGGGACCTAGCGTGCAGACAATTTTGGAACGGCGAAAGCTCATGAAGTGTCTTCGATTCGCAGTGCCTACTTCTTCACAACAAAACTGTTCACCACGCGATAAAGGAACTCCACTCCCTTGCGAAAGGAGTCCAGCGGCAACCGTTCGTCGTCCGCGTGCATACGCAACACATCCGTTTCGGTCAGCGGGAAGGGGAGCAGGCCGTAAGCCTGTACATTGTGCAACCTCAGTTGCGACGAATCCGTGGCGCCTGTAGACATGAACGGCGTTACTACGGCTCCGGGAAAGAACTGCTCGCTCACCTGCTGGATCGCATGATACAGAGGCGAGTCAAGCGAAGACGGCGGGGCGGGTGAGCCCGGGTCGGCCGCGACTTCAAACCGAATCTGAGCGTCGTTCACCAGCGTCGTCATGTTAGCGATCACCGTCTGAATCGGATCCCCCGGCAACAATCGAATGTTCAGGTTCGCTCGCGCCTCGGAAGGAACCACATTTGTGCGTACGCCTGCTTGCAACATCGTGGGCGCAATGGTGTCGCGCATCATCGAATTCCACACCGGGCTCATCTCGGAAAGCCGCGTGGCGGCCAGTTCTTTTCGCTCGGTTTCAAGCGCGCGCATCCACTTGGCCGTGTCGTCCGGCTCGACTTTGCTTAGCGCCTCGAAGTATCGCTCGACGATCGCTGTAAGGTTCACCGGCGGCGAATAAGCGCCGATCTTCCCCACGGCCGCTGCCAGATGCACCACCGCGTTGTCCGGCCGTGGCACCGACGCGTGTCCGGAGGTGCCGGTGGCGATCGCGGTCACGTTTACCTGCACCTTTTCGCTAGCCTGGATGCCCACGTACTGCACCTTGCCGTCCTTTAGGATCACGCGGCCTTCTTCATTCAGCGCGAATCCTGCGGCGAACTTATCCCAATACTTGGCTATGGCGGGTTTGATGCTGGCGTCGCCGCCCTGTTCCTCGTCGTCGTCGGCCAGGAAGATCACATCCCGGTCAAGCGCCACACTACCGCGCTTGAGCGCCACGATGGTCGCCAAGTTCGCCGCGAGCATGCCCTTGTCGTCAATCGTTCCGCGACCGTAGATGTACCCGTCTTTGATCACCGCGCCGAACGGGTCCACGGTCCATTTATCGCGGGAGACGCCCACGACATCCAGGTGCGCCAGAAGCAGGAGCGCACGGGCGGGGTCGGACATGATGGATGCGTTTAGCCTGGCCACAACCATTGCCCGGGTTGGCGTCATCTCAAGTATTTCGTTGGGAATGCCTTCCCGGGTCAGGATGTCGGCCACGTATTTCGCCGCAACCAATTCATTTCCTGGTGGGTTGGTAGTATCTATGCGGACGAGGTCCTGCAGCCAGCCCAGAGCCTCCTGGGAGAGCTGGTTGAAATCGGGACTGCCTGCCTGTGCGGGTGGCGCCGTTTGCGGGGTTTGGCCGCGCGCCACGCCCGATAGCGCCAGGACGAAGAACAACGAAATGGAAACGCCGTATCATTCTGGATGTCTCCCGGAAAAGGGTTGGAAACGGCAGCGGCAGACCATTTATCGTATCACGGTCTTTCATCTGGGGGCTGCCATGTGTCGCGACCGTAAGCATTTGAACATCATTTGGATTCGTGGCAGCATCCTAGTTTCTTGAGAAGGGGGTCCTATGCGACCGGCGATTCTCCGAGCTGTGATCCTAGGCATATTGGTGTTCGCGCTTGCATTTCCCGTAGGCAGGCTGATCGCCCACGCAGCTCCGGCCCCTGCTGAGCGAACGAGCCGGCAGGACCAGCAACAGCAGGGCCAAGCGCAACAAGGTCAAGCACAGCAAGGTCAAGCACAACAGGGCCAAAGCCAGCAACAACAGGGGCAGCAGCAACAGGACCAACAGCAGGCGCCGGGCGGCTATTCGATCAACATGCAGGTGCCGGTCGTGGACGTGGACGCGGTCGTGACGGACGGCAACGGGAATTTTCTGCCGAACTTGAAGAAGGAAAACTTCCGCGTTCTGGAAGATGGCAAGCCGCAGCAGATTGCGAATTTCGGCCCCTCGGATGCGCCCATGACGATTGTGCTGCTGATCGAGTTCAGCAAGCTCGGCGGAGAGTATTACGCCTATAACTCAAGGATGTGGGCGCCGCAGTTTCTCGGGAATCTGAAGCCCACGGACTGGATCGCCCTCGAGGATTTCGACCTGAAGACGCGCGTGGATGTAGACTTCACGCACAACCCCGGCGAAGTCATGGATTATCTGCGGCAAATGATTTTTCCGGGATTCCGTGAGGCTTGTCTTTTCGACGCAATCCTTGAGACCGTAGACCGGCTTAAGGATGTGAAGGGCAAGAAAGCCATTCTCGTGCTCGCTTCCGGCTACGATACGTTTAGCAAGCATACGCTCGACAATACGATCAAAGAGCTGCGTACCACGGACGTATCCATCTACGCAGTGGGCACGGGCCAGTGGCTGCAGAACGTGCGCGGCGGCGTAAGCGGGCAGAGCGACATCCGTTACGAGCAAGCAAAAAATCAATTGCATACATTCGCCGAGATGACCGGCGGCCAGTCGTGGTTTCCAGCCTTTGAAGGCGAGATTCCGGAGATTTTCCACGATGTCGCGGCGAGCCTTCGCAACCAGTACAGCATCGGCTATGTCCCTTCGGCGAACTCACTCGATGGCAAGTACCACAAGATCAAAATAGAGCTCGTCGCGCCGGATGGCGGGCCGCTGACGATCACGGACCAGAAGGGCAAGAAGGTGAAGTTTGTAGTTTATGCGCGCCAGGGATATACGGCGCCAAAGAACGGCGTCGGCGATTAGTCAACGCTGATTCGCAATTTCACGCGCGCGCGCAGCGTCCATGGTGAAGTGCGAATCGAGTTCCGCATAAGGAGCGTTCGCGCGCGGCTGGTAAATCTCAAGCCCTGCTCGAAGCTGCGTTTCCGCGGCTTGCAAGATGCGGTCTTGCGCAACTGTCTGCGTGGCGCTGGCGCCCGAAGACGACTCCCGCAGCAACGATTCGGCATCCGCCGCGATGCGCACGGGGATCTTGAAGAGCCAGCCCTCTTCGTCCATGACCAAGAATTGAAAATCCGCCGCGTCTTCGTACCGCCCGGCACGGACAGCCGGTACGCGTCCCTGGAATTGGTATTCGTAGCGCCCCTGCGCGGTGCGAAAGCGCGTCCAGCCTGCTTGTTTGACCTCTCCCATTGCTAGTATCCGTGCTCCAGATCCACGCGGTTGATCAGTTCGCGCCCGGCAAACCATCTCTCAAGATTGGCCGTCAGTAATTCCGTCTGCCGCAGCCACAGTCCTTCGGTTGCGGAGCTGGTGTGCGGCGTGATGAAAACATTCTCGAGCGTCCAGAGCGGGCTTTCCGGTGGCAGCGGTTCTTCGGTTGTTACATCAAGCGCCGCGCCCGCGATCCGGTGATCCTTGAGCGCGGCAATCATGGCCTCTTCGTCCACCAGCGTTCCGCGCGCCACGTTTACTAAAAATGCCGACCGCTTCATTGCCGCAAGCTGCTTCACGCCGATCATGTGGCGCGTTGCGGGCGTATCCGGCGCCGCAATCACCACGTAATCGGCCTCCGGCAAAACGCCGTCGAGTTGCGTCACGGGCACGATACGCTCCGCCAGTGCCGCATCGCCCCGGCCCGACCGCGTCACGGCCAGCACTCGCATGCCAAACGCTTTCGCAATCCGTGCCAGCTCGCTGCCAATTGCGCCCAACCCGACGAGCAGCAGCGTCGCGCCGTGCAGCTCCGAAGGACGCGGCGGGCCGTCCCAGATTTCCTGTTGCGCCCAATAGTGCTTTGCCTGGTAGCGAAACGCATCCGGAAATTTGTGCGCCATCGCCACCATCATTCCGATCACGTGCTCGGTCATGGGGATCGCGTGGATGCCGCGCGAGTTCGTCAGCACGATGCCGCTCGATTTCACGTCAGGACGGATCAGGTGCGTGACGCCTGCGGCGGTCACGTGAATCCACTTGAGCTTGTGCGCGGCGGCAAGCTGTTCGGGTGTCAGGGTGAAACCCACGAAAATGTCCGTGTCCGGCAATTCCGGCGGCAGCAGAGTGGCATCCTCGAGCAGAACGACGCGCATCTCCGGCCAGCGCGAACGGATCGCTGCGGGGAGCGATTCCGGCACGCTCCACAGCGAGAAGCGGAACTTCACGCAGAAGACCAGCTTGGTCTGCGACGGAATCGTGCGCACCGGAGCCGTCATGGTTGTTGTTTCACGCGCAGATCGCGGCCGGTCATCTCGATAGGCTCCTGGATGCCGAGCACGCTGAGCATGGTGGGCGCGATGTCCTGCAGCGCCCCATTTTCCTTCAGGTGGACGCCGGAATCGTTTGAAACGAGCACGAGCGGCACGGGATTCGTGGTGTGATACGTGTGCGGCCCGCCGGTCACGGGATCAATCATCGTCTCCGCATTGCCGTGATCGGCCGTGATGAGCCACGCGGTGTCGGCGCCCGCGTCGTGGAGGGCTTGGCGGATGCGGCCGAGACATTCGTCCACGGTCTCAACGGCCTTGATCGTGGCCTCGAGCTTGCCGGAATGGCCCACCATGTCGGCGTTGGCGAAGTTCATGATAATGGCGTCAAACTCGCCTTTGCGAATCGCGTTCGTCACGGCATCGGCGATTCCGGCAGCGCTCATCTCCGGCTTCAGATCGTAGGTCGGCACTTTCGGCGAAGGTACCAGGATGCGTTCTTCGCCGGGGAACGGTTTTTCCACGCCGCCATTGAAGAAATAGGTTACGTGCGCATACTTTTCCGTTTCCGCGCAGCGCAGATTCTTGAAATTCATCTCGGCGAAGACCTGAGCGAGGATGTGCTCCAGCTTTTCCTGCCCCAACAGGTAGCGCAGCCAGGCGAATGTCTTGTCGTATTGCGCCATGCCCACGAAGAACAAATTCTTCGGCCGCTGCGCATCGGCGAATTGATTGAAGTCCGGATCGGCCAGCGCCTTGCTGATCTGGCGCGCGCGGTCGGCGCGAAAATTGAAGAAGACCACGGCATCATCGTCACGGATCAATCCGACAGGCTGGCCGCTGCCGCGTACCCTGCGGCTTCGCGTCCGTGACCACGATGGGCTCGATGAATTCGTCGGTGACGCCGCGCTCGTAGCTGGCGCGCACCGCCGCTGCCGGATCGGACGATTTGAACGGCGCGTCTCCATGCACCATCGCGCGATAGGCGCGCTCGATGCGCTCCCAGCGGTTGTCGCGATCCATGGCGTAGTAGCGGCCGGTGATGCTGGCGATGCGGCCCACGCCCAGCTCGCGGATCTTCTGCTGAAGCTGCTGGATGTATTCCACGCCGCTGTGCGGCGGTGTATCGCGGCCATCCATAAAGCAATGGATGAAAACACGCGACACTTTTTCCTGCCTCGCCATCGTGAGCAGCGCGAATAGGTGCTGGATGTGCGAGTGCACGCCGCCATCGCTCAGCAGTCCGATCAGATGAAGCTGGCGTTCGCGGCCGCGCGCCATCGCATCGAGCAGCAGCGGATTGCGAAAGAATTCGCCGCGTTCGATCATTCCATCGAGCCGCGTGATGTCCATGTAAACGATGCGGCCCGCGCCGATATTCAGGTGGCCGACCTCGCTATTGCCCATTTGTCCTTCGGGCAGGCCTACAAACGGCCCCGAAGTATGAATCAGGGTATTCGGGAACTTGCGCAGCAACTCGTCGTAGTTGGGTTTACGGGCCAGCGCGATGGCGTTGCCTTTGGTTTCGGCGCGATAGCCCCAGCCGTCCAGCACGGTCAGAACAATAGGTCGCGGTCGCCTCGGCATAGCCTGTAAGGATACATGTTCTGAAGGCAGGAGTTTAGAGGACGCAGCGTTGGAGGCTGGGGGATCAGTGGTCGTTGTAATCGAAAACGAGCTGGCCGTTTGATACTTGAATGCCGCTCACATTGTTCGGGAGCTTCATCTTCTCGCGGTTCTCGGGCGAATCGAAGAGATGCTCTGCGGCGGATTGCAGCGTGGACGTAGGCAGCGGCAGTGAGCCGAGCGTCCCCCGCACGGGATCGAAGTGCAGGTAGCCATTTTCCGCGCGTAGATGGCCATCGAGTTCGAGCGAAAGATCGGCGCCATGAAAATTGAAAACTACGTATGCCTTCACCAGGTCGCCCTCCAAATCCACGCGCACATCCTTCACAGCTGACTGCACGTCTTCGAGCGTTGGCTGTGCCGCACCGGTGTCTATATGAGGTAACTGCGTCTGCGACGCTTGCGCCTCAGCACCGGTGGGAGCTGAGCTGCCTGCCGGTGACCCAGCCACTGCCGCAGGCGCGGCTTCGGACGACCCCGGCTGTGTGCGCCCATTGATGGCGAGATTCTGGCTGAGGAAGGAGTTGAGCTCCTCGCCGTCGAGTTGCAAACGGTGCGGTACGCCGAGTTTGTCGTCTTCTTGCGACGCGCGAATCTTTTCCTCGGCGCGGTGTGCTGCCTCGGGACTGGCCGCAACCGGAGGCGGCGGCGATTTATGGAAGATGAGCGCGAAAAGAATGATCGCGACCGCCAGCGCAACCCAACTCGCGGCGCGATAGACTGCGCGAACTTTGGCGAACACACCGGGCGCGGGTCCGGCTCCCGGAATGGCCGCGCTTGTGTGGGGAGCGCTTCCTGCGCTGCGCAGATCAGGAATGGAGGCTACAGGCCCGGCTGCCTTTGCAACGGGCGTAGGGACGGGGACCACATCGGACTGCGCCAATTGCGCTGGCGTGTAGTAAGTGAAGAGAGTCGAGCACTTCACGCATTTCGTGGAATCTTCCTGACGATTGCCGCAGTTCGGACAAGTAACCATGGACGATCCGCCGCCTCTACGAGCAAATCTAGCAGGCAACGCGCTGGTACTTGCCACCGGCCGCAGAGGCGTGACGTATGCATACCTGTCCTTGCGAGCAGGCGCTCTTCCTCTCTCTGTTTGTAGGGGACTGCCTTCGGGCTGGCCGGGATTGGTGCGGGCCGGAATTTCCGCGTCGGCAGCCTAGCTGCGGGCGAGCGCGCTGCGGCCGGGGAACTTGGCCGCGGAGCCTAGCGCTTCCTCGATGCGCAGGAGTTGGTTGTATTTCGCGATGCGGTCCGTGCGCGAGGCGGAGCCGGTCTTGATCTGCCCGGTGCCCATGGCTACGACGAAGTCTGCGATAAAGGTGTCTTCGGTTTCACCGGAGCGGTGCGAAACGATCGAGGCGTACCCCGCTTTCCGCGCCATCTCGATGGCTTCGACTGTTTCCGTCACCGTGCCGATCTGATTCAGCTTGATCAGAATTGCGTTCGCGATCTTCTCCGAAATGCCGCGCGCGAGCCGCTGCGTGTTCGTCACAAAGTTATCGTCGCCTACGAGCTGCACCTGCTTTCCCAGGCGCTCAGTGAGCAGCTTCCAGCCTGCCCAGTCGTCTTCCGCCATGCCGTCTTCAATCGAAATGATCGGATACTGGCGCAGCCAGTTGGCCCAGAAGTCTGCCATCTGTTCCGATGTGCGCGAAGACTTGTCGGATTTCTTGAAGACGTACTTGCCGCTGGGCTTGTCGTAGAACTCGCTCGCGGCAGGATCAATTGCGATCGCGACTTGGTCTCCAGCTTTGTATCCCGCTTTATGGATTGCTTCCAGGATGACCTCGAGCGCTTCTTCGTTGGACTTGAGATTCGGAGCGAAGCCGCCTTCGTCGCCGACAGATGTGGAATAGCCGCGCTTGTGCAGCACCGCCTTCAAATTGTGAAAGACCTCGACACCCATGCGCAGCGCTTCGGCAAAACTCTTCGCGCCTACGGGCATGGCCATGAATTCCTGCGGGTCCACGGAATTATCCGCGTGCGCGCCGCCATTGAGGATGTTCATCATGGGGACGGGGAGGGTTGTCGCGTCCGTCTTCCCAGTGGTCACGCTCGAGCATTGCGAAAGGTAGGAATAGAGCGGCAGGCGCAGCGCGTTTGCGGCGGCGCGCGCGGCGGCCATGCTCACGGCCAGAATGGCGTTCGCGCCAAGCTTGCTCTTTGTAGGAGTGCCGTCAAGTTCGATCATGCGGCGGTCAAGCGCACGCTGGTCGGCGGCGTCCATGCCGCGGACAGCGTTCTCAATCGCCGTGTTTGCGTTCTCGACGGCTTTCAGCACGCCCTTGCCCAGGTAACGCGACTTATCGCCATCGCGCAGCTCCAACGCCTCATGCTCGCCGGTGGAGGCGCCGGAAGGCACTGCGGCCCTTCCAAGGATCCCCCCATCGAGTTCGACATCGGCCTCGACCGTTGGATTTCCGCGCGAATCCAGAATTTGCCGCGCGTGCACCTTTGCAATTCGTGTGGACATTCTCGCTCCTGAGTCTTGTGGACTATTCCGGCTCTTCCAGCATGGATTCTTCCCGAACCACCACCACGACGCCGTTCTCGCTTACATAATATTTCTGCTTGTCGGCGACAAGGTCATAGCCAATTTCCGTGTGCTCGGGCAAGTTCACATGGCGGTCAATGATCGCGTTGCGGATGCGGGAGTGGCGGCCGACGTTCACGTGATTGTAGATGATGGAATCCTTCACGTCGCAGTAGCTGTTCACGCGTACATCGTAACCGAGCACGGAGCCTTCCACGCGTCCTCCGGAAACGATGCAGCCGCCGGCAACGATCGAATCCACCGCGACGCCCGTGCGGTCCGGATCGTTAAACACGAATTTCGCGGGCGGATACTGCTGCTGCCAGGTTCGCAGGATCCAATCTTTGTCATACAGGTTGAAGATCGGCGAAACGGAGACCAGGTCCATATTTGCTTCGTAGTAGGCGTCCAGGGTTCCAACGTCGCGCCAGTACTGCGGTCCCTGCCGGTTTTCGTCCACGAAGTTATAGGCGTGGACGCGATATTTCGCGATCATTTTGGGGATGATGTCGCGGCCAAAATCGTGGGAGGAATTCAGGATCCTCGGAGTCGGCAATCAGTACGGGGATCAGCAGGTTCGTATTGAAAATGTAGATTCCCATCGACGCGTTTACTTTTTCGGGATTGGTTCGCGAGCGCACGGGTTCTGCCGGTTTTTCCTCGAAACGGTGGACGCGCCAGTCGCGATCAGTTTCCATCACCCCGAATCGTTCCGCGGCCTCCGCGGGGTCTACCTCGAGCGTGGCGACCGTGACGTCGGCGCCTGCATCTACGTGATGCTGCAGCATTTTTTGATAATTCATCTTGTAGATGTGGTCGCCGGAAAGCACGATCACGTAATTCGAGCGCTCACTGCCGATGGAATAAATGTTTTGGTAGACCGCGTCCGCGGTTCCGAGATACCAGGTGGTGGAGACGCGCATTTGCGGGGGCAGGACTTCAATGAACTCGCCCAGACCCAGCAGCGGCGTCCACCCTCGCCGAATGTGGCGGTTCAAGCTAAGCGCCTTATATTGAGTAAGGACGAAGACGCGGCGAAGATCGCTATTGATGCAATTCGAAAGCGTGATGTCAATGATGCGGTAGGTGCCACCGAAGGACACGGCGGGCTTGGCGCGGTCTCGGGTAAGCGGCCACAAGCGTTCGCCCTGCCCTCCTGCCAGCAGTACTCCGATGGCATCGCGCATCAGCGACATCGCAGCACCTACCTTCCCTCCCTGAAAGCCTTCAGCGGATCATTCTATTCGATACCCAGTGCGGCGCGGTAGTCTACCGGGCATGCTCGCCCAGATAGCCTGCGGGTCACTACCGCACACGCCGGGGCATTCTACCAGCAACGCCACACCGGTCCCTACGTCCCCGCCAGCCAAAGCTGGCCCGAGGCCAAAAGGCCACCTAAGCCTGTTCAAAAAACAATCCTTGACATAGGGTTGCGCCTTCGCTAGAAGAAACGGACAATATAAGGCATAGGTGGTCCTTTCAGACTGATTCAGTTCAATTAAGCTGACGACAGTGGGGCGGGAGGTGAGTACTGCTTGGCTGAGGTCACGATCCAAGAAGGTGAGTCATTAGAGAATGCATTACGGCGCTTCAAGCGGAAGGTGCAGCAGGAAGACATCATCAAGGAAATCAAAAAGCACAGCTTCTACATGAAGCCAGGAGAAAAGCGCCGCACGAAAGAAGCTCTTTCGCGCAAGCGGCTCCGCAAAAAGCAACGCCGCGAACAAGATTGATCGGGCCCGGTAAGAAGAACGACCCTAAGTTCCGGGGCAGCGCTAGACCGGTAAGCCAGGAAGAGACGTTTTCTTAGCAATTGCGTCGCTACTGATTTACGCCCCAGTCACGCCCGGAAAACAGGCTGCCAGCCTTGTGAGTAACGCAGGGCCTCGGAGCGGGACATGGAATACAACGATCGAGTCCTGAAGTGCGGCGAATGCGGAGCGGAATTCGTCTTCACCGCCGGCGAGCAGATGTTTTTCGCCGACAAGGGTTTCAAGAACGAGCCCAAGCGGTGTAAGAATTGCAAAGCAAAGCGCGCGCAGGGCGGTGGCGGCTCGGGACAAGCAACGTTTGCCCGTTCCGAGACGAAAACAGTCTGCTCGCAGTGCGGAAAAGAAACTACAGTGCCTTTCCGGCCTACGCAAGGCCGGCCCGTCTATTGCCGCGAATGCTTCCAACAGCGGCGTTCGATGGGCTCACCAGCCTAAGGGAATTGGGCTTGATGGGTGCTTGTCGCGCAAGTTAGCGAGTAGGACGGATCGGAAAAATCATCGCGCCCTGGGTCTGTATACTTTCAGGTTCTTCTGACCCCGATCTAAATTATCCAAGAACAAAAAAACCCTTCGACTCCGCTGAAAAGAGTCGAAGGGCTTTTCTTTCTTGAGCCTTCCGCGTGGAATTCTAGGCGGCAGCCTTCGCGCTGGAAGCTGGGACGATCTCCCGCAGGGCCGCGACGAACGACTGCATCTCGCCCGGCGTGCCCATCGAAACGCGCAGCCAGTTGTTCATCGGCGGAAATTTCCGGCCAACCAGAATGTTGCGCTTGCGGAAAGCCTCGCCCACCGGCGACACGTCCTGCCCAACATTGATCATCACGAAATTCGCGTGGGACGGAATGTATTGACGGTGGTCGCGATCGAGCTCGCTATAGAGCCAGCGCCGCGTCTGGATATTCTTGTTGCGCTGATCCAGCACATGCGGCTGATCCGCCAGGCTGGCAATCGCGGCATTCATCACGGCTACGTTCGTGCTGCTCCACAGCTTGCAAGAGCGCATGGTGTGGATGTTTTGCTCGGAGCTGATCGCATAGCCCAAACGCATCCCCGCCATACCGTAGACCTTCGAAAATGTCCGCGCGACAATCAAATTCGGAAAGCGCCCGATCCACGGAATCACTGTGCCGTAGCTGGAATCTTCCACGAAATGGAAATACGCCTCGTCCACCAGCACTGTCGCCGTTAACGGAATGTGGCTCATGAACTTCGCGAACTCATCCAGCGAGACAATCGTGCCCGTGGGGTTGTTCGGATTGCAGATGTAAACCAGCCCCGTCGAGCCATTCACCGCGGCCGCCATCGCGTTGAGGTCATGGCGATAGTCCGCGGTCTGCGGCACCTTCACCGGATTGGCCTGCATCACTTTGGCAAAACTGAGCACCGCCTCATAGGTCGGCTCGGAAACAACCACGTTCTTGCTCGCGCCCAGGAACATCGTGTCGGCGCAACGCAGAACTTCCGTCGAGCCGCAGCCGAGCAGCACCTGGTTCGGTGTGACGTCGTGGAATTTCGCGATGGCTTCCGCCATGCGGTTCTCGGTGACGTCGGGATAGCGGCAGGCGATCGTTTCCGAGTTTGTGATGGCGTCGCGCGCCTTGTCCGAAGGGCCGTAAGGATTTTCGTTCGAATCAATCTGGATCGCGCCGTCCGCGCTCCGTGGCGCGTGTTGGCGCGCCTCGGCCGGCATTGCTACTATTTCGGGCAGCACGAGTGCTCCGCCGAGCGCGAGCCCCAGGCTCTGCGCAAATTGGCGCCGGTTCAAAGCTCCATCACTCATCACAGCCTCCTCGTAAAGCGACACTGACAGCCGCGATTATCCGCCCATCCAGCCAGCGTGCGCAAGCATGCCGTTGGCGGATGGGTTGTACACCGCGCACCGAGGAGCACCGGGTCGCGGACGTCAGTATTGGATGCGGTCGGATTTCTCGTGCCAGGCGCGAAATGCAGCCATGGCTTCGTCGCGCATCAGTTGTTCCATCGGGATGCGTCGCGCTCGCGTGGGCTTGGCGAATTCCCGGAAGATGAGCGCGTCGTCGAATCCAGCCGCGGCCGCGTCAGCCGCCGATCCGCCATAAAAAACGCGGGCAGGCCTGGCCCAATAGATCGCGCCCAGGCACATCGGGCAAGGTTCCGAGCTTGCGTACAGGTCGCAGCCGGAGAGCTGGAAATCGTTGAGCTTGCGGCAAGCCTCGCGAATCGCCGTCACTTCCGCGTGTGCGGTCGGGTCGTTCGTGGATATAACTCGATTCGTTCCTTCGGCCAGAATCTCGCCGTTCTTGACGATCACGGCGCCAAAAGGCCCGCCCACGACCGCTAGTGACATTCTCAACGGCCAGCTCAATCGCGCGCTTCATGAAACGAACGTCCATTCCTTATTCGGCCTCATTTCTCCTGCGTGTTTTCAGCGAAACACCAGTGCACGAATTCCTGCTTGTAGCGGTTCACAATCTCGGCCGGCTCATCGCTTTCATTCAATTGGTGAAACTGGAAGTCAATCAGGCCGTCCGGCTGCACGCTGGCCAAGAGATATCCGTAGACATTTGTCTCCGCGGCGGCAGCGTCCTCGGCGTTTGGCGGCAGCGGATAGCGCACGGCTCCCGCCGTTCCAATAATCCAGCCCGGCAGAACGCCGCCGTTCGATCTCAGGTAGCTTGTGTTGAAGATATTCGCCATATAGTAGTGCGAATGGCTCGCCAGTACGTACATGCGCTTGTGGCCGTCGTTTTGCGCATGCAATAGATCCTGATACACGCGGCGGCCGCTTTCGATGCCCGCCGGCGACTGGCTCATGCTGTGGTCCTCGGAAATGCTGTCCGGCAAAGCTTCGTGCATTCCCACAACAATGGTCGCGACCTCCGGATCGGCTTCATCTTTTTTCAGCACGCCCTCGACCCAGCGCAGCTGCGCGAGATCAAACTGATCCGGAGTGCCATTATCCAAGCTGATGAAATCCACATTGCGCTCGCGCCAGTGGTAATAGATGTGCATACGGTGGTCGCGCGGGTTGTCACG
Source organism: uncultured Acidobacteriota bacterium (assembly GCA_963803675.1). Taxonomy (GTDB): domain Bacteria; phylum Acidobacteriota; class Terriglobia; order Acidiferrales; family UBA7541; genus DASTCZ01. The sequence continues at coordinate 146,480 of CAWDNN010000003.1, forward strand.
CTCGCGCTGCTCGCGAATCACCGGCGTGTTGAACCAGTCGGCAAACTGTTCGAGCAGTTCATCACGCGTCTTTGGCGGGTAGAATTCGTGATTGCCCACGCCCAAAAAAACCGGCAGGTCTCCGAACGGCAAGAGCTGGTTGGTAATGAAGTCTTCCCAGGCGGAGTTTTCGTAGTCCAGAATCGTCATGGGATGCCCGAGATGCTCTGGCTGGTGAAGGATGTCTTCGTCGAAGGTGTAGATCGCTCGAAAGTCGCCGAGCTGCCAATAGAATTGCGGGCGATGCTTCAGTACGTCAGCGGCAATCATGGGCATCACCACGTCGCCGCAGTTGCGTGAGTCGCCCGAAACGGCAAATTGCCAGCTCTGGCCAGCCGCCGTTTGTGCCCCAGCTTCAGGCCAGAAACAAATAGCGGACAGCGCCACCAAGAGTGCCAGCACGGCGACGATCCTCGCCATTCGCTTTGTCACCCGGCGCATTCAAGTCACCTGCCAGAGCATGCTAGCAGACCTCCCACGCACGGCAAATGCGAAACCCGGAAGTTTGCAAGGGAAAGAGCCGCCTCTGTGGGTATAATCGCGGCGCATTACTTCAAGAGAGAGTAGCCCGCGCCGAGCATGATCGCGCGAGCCATCGAATTCGAACGAGGAGGATTTGCATGCGTCGTTCCCTGGTTTTGGCGTTGGCTTCTTTGGCCTTCCTGGCTTTGCCGGCTCTAACGCAGGAGCGCGCGCCGGCTCTGGACGGATTCTCGCCGGATGCGGCGCGATCCGAGCAGCAGTGGGAAGAAAAATTCCGCGCGATTCCGTCACCGGACAATATGCGCAACGTCCATGCAGCTGCTTTCCGCGCATCCCCACCATGTCGGCTCGCCCTATGATAAGCAAAACGCGCGAATGGATTCTCGCGCAGTACAAGCAATGGGGCTGGGACGCGCACATCGAAACATTCAATGTGCTCTTCCCGACGCCGAAGGAGCGCGCTCGTCGAACTGCGTTGCGCCTACGCATTTTGTCGCCAAACTGCAGGAGCCCGCCGTGCCGCAGGATCCCACCTCGAATCAGCAGAGCGAGCAATTGCCGACATACAACGCCTATTCGATTGATGGCGACGTCACCGGGCCGCTCGTTTACGCGAATTACGGGATCCCGGCCGACTATGACGAACTTGAGCGCCACGGTATTTCGGTAAAGGGTGCAATCGTCATCACCCGTTATGGAGGCTCGTGGCGCGGCATCAAGCCCAAGGTCGCGGCCGAGCACGGCGCGATCGGCTGCCTGATCTATTCCGATCCGCACGACGATGGCTACTCCGAAGGCAGCGTCTTCCCGGAGGGCGCGTATCGTCCCCAAGAGGGCGTACAGCGCGGCAGCGTCGCGGACATGCCGCTCTATCCCGGCGATCCGCTCACGCCTGGCATCGGCGCCACCGCTGACGCGAAGCGCCTGCCATCAAAGATGCTCCCACGATCACCAAGATTCCCGTGCTGCCCATTTCTTATGGCGATGCGCAACCTCTGCTTGCCGCCATGGGTGGACCCGTTGCACCAGCGGCGTGGCGCGGATCGCTTGCCGATCACCTATCGTCTTGGCGCGGGACCTGCGCGAGTCCATCTGAAAGTTGACGTCGAATTGGGATATCAAGCCGATTTACGACGTGATCGCGAAAATTCCGGGCTCGACCGAGCCCGACGAATGGATCATTCGTGGCAATCATCACGATGCTTGGGTGAACGGAGCCGACGATCCGATCTCCGGGCAGGTGGACGAGCTCGAGGAAGCGCGCGCTTTCGCCGAATTGGTCAAGGCGGGGCTGGAAGCCCAAGCGCACGATTATTTACTGCGCGTGGGACGGCGAAGAGCCGGGTCTGCTCGGTTCCACGGAGTGGGCCGAAACACACGCGGACGAGCTGAAGCAGCATGCCGTGGTTTACTTCAACTCGGATACAAATAGCCGCGGCTTTCTCGAGTGCGGAAGGCTCCCACGCTTTCGAGCCGTTCGTCAACGATGTCGCGCGCAGCATCACGGATCCCGAAAAGAACATTTCGGTTTGGAAGCGGCTGCAGGCTCGCCGAATCGAAATGGCGCACACGGCGAAGGAAAAGGACGAGATCGAGAAGCAGCAGAATTTGACGATTGAAGCTCTCGGCTCCGGTTCTGATTACACAGCTTTCCTCGACTTCCTCGGAATCTCGAATATCGCCCTGGCGTATGGCGGTGAGGCAGGCGGCGGCGTCTACCATTCCATTTACGATGATTTTTATTGGTACACCCACTTCGGCGATCCGACTTCGAGTATGGGAAGGCGGAAGCCCAGACGATGGGCACCGCCATCATGCGGCTGGCGGATGCCGATCTCTTGCCTTACGACTTCACCGCGCTTTCGGCGACGGTAAAGCGATACGAAGGCGAGCTGGAAACTCTGTCGCAGACCACGCCGATCAGATCCGCGAAACCAATCGCGCACTCGATGAGGGCGTCTTCACTGCCGCAAGCGATCCCACGCAAACTTACGTGCCGCCGAAGCGCGAAGAGGCTCCGCAGGATCTCAACTTCACGCCGTTGAAGCAGCGCGGTGGATACTCTGGCGAAGGCAGCCGATCATTACTCACAGGTTCACATCCGCGCCATGCAAAACGGCGGCTCGGCGTTGGCGTCCGCGTCGCTCGCTGGCGTCAACCAGAAGCTCTACATGACCGAGCGCGCGCTCACGAGCGATAAGGGGCTGCCCGGCCGCCCGTGGTTCAAACATCAGCTCTATGCGCCAGGTTTCTATACCGGCTACGGCGTGAAGACGATTCCCGCCGTACGCGAAGCCATCGAGCAAAAGCACTGGCAGCTTGCGCAGGAGCAGATTGGCGTTGTTTCCGGAGTGCTCGAGAAAGCCGCCGCCGCGATTGACGGGGCCGCCTCCGCGCTCGACGGCGCAGTCCACTAAGAAGAAGGTCCACGGGAGTGGCGAGAATGCCCATATTGATGAGTGGGCTTCTCGCCGCTTCCGTGTGAACGATGAACCTCACGGCTCTTTTCGGCCCCAACTCCGGCTCTATACGCACGCCGCACATCCAGGAAAACTTTATTGAACAACGCTCTCTTCTTCCGGCTGCGAGCCTATATAATGATGGTGTGGCACGAGGGTGGGAAAGCAAGTCGGTGGAAAGCCAGATTGAGTCTGCCGGGCAACAGACCCCTTCGGAGCCGCACTCCAGAATGAAAACCCAAAATCAGGAATTGGATCGCCAACGGGAACTGCTCCAGCTCTCACGTGCCAATGTTCAACGCCAATTAGACACCGTGGAGAATCCGCGCTACCGGGACCAGCTCAACAAAGCTTTGGCCGATCTCGATGCAAAGCTCGCCAAGCTAGTGCCGGTGGAATAGGCGCGGGCGTTTAGAGATCGCTTGGCTCATCTGTCAGTTCCAGCGGCCACGCTTGCCATGTCGCCATACCTGGCGATCAGTCTTCCGCTCTTCTTTTCGAACAACAGCATCTCCGCGCGTCCGGCGCGCAGCGCGACGCTGACCGTCACGCCGAGGCTCTTGTCGCGCACTTGAATCCGCGCATCGGCCGCTGATTCCGACACGAGTAAATAAAGCACGCTGTCCGGGAATTCCACCGGCCGCACGAGCACTCCCTCAGGAACCTTTCCATCGAATCGCGGGTGGATTCCCGCTTGATTGAGCGCCCAACTGTAAAGTTCGGCGACAGCATCGAAGCCATCGGCCAATTCCACCGGTTCGCTGGCGACGTAAATGTGCCCGCTGCCGTACGTGATCGCGTGAAATGTGCTTCCGTCGCCAAAGCGCAAATCCTCCGCGGACTGTTGCTTGTCAAACGCGAATTGCAGCGCGACTTGCGGGGCGATTTGCGAAGAGGCGTTCCGCGGTGCGGTTTTATCGCCAATCTGCTGCGTAGCCGCGCGTAACAGAATTGCCTGCGGCGTGGCGGCAGCGCCGAGGGCCGCGAGGCGCTGGGTCACGCGCCAATGCGCGTCGCGTTCCATTGAGCCGGTGACCAGCAAGGTCCCGCCGTTCGCGACGTACTTCACTAGCGCCTGCCACGCCTCCTCGCTGAACGCCTGCGCGGCGGGCAGTATCACGAGTTTCGGCGCGCGACCGTTTGCCAACACACTCGCCAGTTGGTTCTCCGTGATCACATCGGCGGGCACGCCGCACATGTAGTTCATTGCTCGAACGGATTTCTGTTGCGCTTCCAGCGCCAGATTCTGGAGCGGCGAAAATTGCAGCGCCTGCGATGTGACGATCGCGACCTCCGGTGTCACTGCTCCGGTCATGTGTGGTCCCGCCGCGGCCGCAAATTGTGCGAACCGCCGCAGCACCTCCGCCTCCGGCTTTTCCGTACCGTCGGGACGCACTGCGCCAATTGTGGCCTCGCGGTCGTCTCGCATGTAGGCGTTCACGTTCCAGAGCCATTCGATCGCCCCCGCACTTGTGCCCGCGGCCATGGCCAGCTTGCGTTCAAAAAGCGCGGCCTCCTGATCCAGATTTCTGCGACCGGCGCCGTTGATCTGCACCTCGCGGCTCACGCCCGTTTCCTGCACAAGCATCGGTTTCCCTGGCACCTTCGCAACCAGCGAATCCCACAGCAGCGCGTCAAACGCCCACCACGTATGCGTGGTGGTGAAGTCCATCACATCGCCGAAAAAAGCCGGAGACGGACGATCGTCGCCGCCGCCTTCGTCCTCACCCACGGTCACAAGCTGCGTGCTGCCCGTCGCGCGAATCGCATCGCGCAGATCTGACGCCCAATGCCGGAAGGAATCCTGCGCGAAGAATTGGTAATCGAGTGCACGCAGGGCGTTGTCGCTCGGCCATGCCTCATACGCCGCGCGCGAGGAAAATTCGGCATCGGTAGGCAGTGGCACGGACATGTCATCCGGCACCGTGACGCTGCGCCACGCTTCCGCGAGCGCACTGCGGCTCGAGTAGCGCTTCGCGAGCCAGTCATTCCACGCGCGCAACTCATACTCGTCGCCGTTCGGACGCGTCTGCCAGGTGTGCGCGGGATTCGAAAAGCTGGGCTCGTTGATCAAATCCCACGAAAGAAACGTCACATCGCGGAAGCGCTCCACGAACGCGAGCACCAACTCTTTCTGCCGCCGCACCGCTTCGGGATCGAGATAAGGATTCGCCCCGCCAAACACTTCGGGAATAAACGCGAAGAAAGTGAACTGCACCGCCAGGTTGTGCTTGCGCGCGCACATCAGGTAGGCCTCAAGCGTGCGCAGCATCTCTTCATGCAGCGTGCCGCTCTTTTCCATCACTTGGTCCCACCCCGTCCACCAACCCGTGCGAATGGTGTTGATGCCTACCGCCTCGATCTCCGCCATATCGCTGTCCCACACGTAAGGATTCGGCCGCAGAAAAAACTGGCGCTGCACATCGCTCGCCATGTATGTCGTGCCGGCGACCAGAATAGGCTTGCCGTCCACCGTGAACGAATCGCCCGAAACGCCCACACGCGGCCCGGAACGCAGATAGGCCTCGTCCCGAATCCAGAATCCGGTGTGACACACGGCGCGTAGATGATCGCCGCGATAAAGACTGGCCGTTACCGACCGCAATCCCGGCGGCAAGACGCCCGGCAGCGTCACTTGATCGGTGAATGGGAAAACACCCGGCGAGAAATGATATGTTTGCGCGGCTGAGGTACCCTCCGCTGGATCAACGTGCAGCTCGATTCGTACCGGCTCCGGACTTGCACCAAAGCGCATCCAATGCAGGTTCAACGTGACCGGCTCAGCCGGCAGAAACACCGGCCATGATGGCTGCGCGCGAAAATCCTCCGCACCATTCAGAGCTTGCGCGGCAAGCTCCGGAACAAGCTGCGCAGCAGCGCCCGTCCAGAACGCTTCTGGCAGTTCCGCCGGCAGAAAAATCCAGCGCCCTCCGGCGAAATGATTCTGCAAATGATCAAGCTCAATCAGCGGCGCGGCCAGTTTGCGCTTGTTCGAAACACCCCATGCAAGCGTGTCGAGCCGCGCATCGAGTGTCCCTGCCGATCCTTCGCGGGGATAGAGATTTTCGTCGCTCAGCCGAACGGTCGCACTCCAGGCGCGCGTCCACGTGAATGCCGGCAGACGCAAAAACGAGAAGTCTTCATTCACAGTGAACGCGAGTTGCGCCGAGCCCGGCGTCTCTTGGTAATCGTTCAGAAATAGTGTCCGCGCAAACGCCTGCTGTGGCTCGCGCAGATGCCAGCCCTGCGAATCCTTATACGCCGCGCGCGTAAACGGTCTGCCGCCCAGCACCAACAGATTTCCGCCGCGCTCGAGAAACCGGTGGATGGCTGGCCACGCGTCTTCGGGAAACGCCGAGCCAAAGGGCAGCACGAGCAGCCGCGTATCTGCGGAATCAAGCGCATTCGCGAGATCATCCGCCGCGACCATCACTGCTTCCGGCAACATGGCAACGATTTGTGCCCTTGCAGGCGCGGCCGTATCGGCCGCCGGAAAGCCATCTTCCCAGAAGACAAGCGCGCGTTTCGGCGGCGCAGCCTCCTGTTGGACCTCTGCACCTCGCGAACGCGGTTGTGCGGAAACATTGTCGCTGGCGGACGCCGCGCGGCTCACAAAGCCACACGCAAACAACAGGAGGCACATGGCGACACGGCACGGAAAACGCGTTGGTGGTCTTGGCGTCCACATGATGCGCTCGTTCCTCGTGCGCGATTCTACCGAATCGCACGCAGTGCCGCCCGCATTTTCGATTATCAGTGCGTCAGAGGGTGGACCGATACGCCTATGCGTAGGTTTTATCGGCTCACTGCCGGTTCTTTAGGAGGAGCCTTTCTGTAGCCCAAGCGTGAGCGCACATTCCGCTCAATTCAATTTGCAAACTCGAAGCGTCCGGTTCGCGTAAGGGCAAGTGAGCGCCGTGGCGCCGGGCTGGTCCAACACAGTCCACGTCACGCCCCATTCGCGATGAAGCCGCTCAAAATCTGCCGCTTGAAAATGCTCCCATCCGGCTTGCGCTTTTATTTGCTCCTCCCAGTGTTCTGCCAGCGGCACATCCGGGAACATCGCCGCCGGAGCGGAATCCTTCACGGCGTCTGCCAGCATGCTTCGCTGCGCGAGCGCGCGGAACCCGTGTTCGTCCTCACCCGGAAGGATCATGTGATTCGGGTTCAGCACGAAAACCGCATCGCTCGGCGTGTTGTCGCGAATCCAGGCGAAGGCTCGCAGCCAGTCATTCCCCGGCGCGGCTCCCGGCCATTCGATGTGTGGGCTGGCGGGGTAGCGCTGGCATTGCACGTAAAACATCACGGCGCAGAGCGGCACGAACAATGCCAGCCAGCGCCACGCCTGGTCTCGCAGCACCCATTTCCCCACGAGCCCGCCCATGATCACGAACAGAAGCAGATAGACGAGCTGCAAATTGCGCATTGGCTGGTAGTGCGCGAGAACGATAAGGCGTGGGGGGACCGTCATGATTATTGCCAGGCCGAAATACACCGCCTCGTAGAGAATCAACGCTCGGCAGAGAAGATCGATCTGGCCCATTCCGTGGCGTCGCGCGAGCCTGGCGAACCAGCACAGCAGCGCAAGCGGGCCGAAAATCCCCAGCCACTCATACCAATGCCACCGGAGGAGGAAAAAGTATGGCCGCATTTGGATGACTGTGCGATACGCCTCGGACGGGTACCGGAAGGAAACGCCCATCGGCAGCAGACCGGCGGCCACCATCGTTGCAGTAGCTGCGCGGCGAAGTCCGCGAAAGTCGCGCAACACGATAATTACGGCAATGAGCGAGAGTCCATAAATGAACATCAGCGGGTGGATCAAGATGGAGAACAACGTCCACGCGACAACGCCTAAGTATTTTCTCTTCATCGCGGCCGCGATCGAAAACACGCCGGCAAAAAGCGTAAGCGAGCGCGGGCTCAAGTATTCGTCTCTGATGTAAAGCGCTGTTCCCGCAACCGGCGTTGTAAGCAGCGCCGCGACCAGCGCCACGGCCGCCCACCGGGCACGCTCCTCCACAAAACACACACCGGCAAGAGTCCAGCACGCGAGAAGCAGCAGAAAAATTGAGAGCACGTGCCAGAAAAAGAGCGTGGCATCCAGCGATAGATGAAAAGTTCGCGCAAACGCCGCCATCAAGTTCGGATACCACATCAGTCTTGCTTCCACTTGAAAGAACTCTGCGCCAAAAGGGAAGAACTGGGGATGGAGAATCTTCAGGATTCCAGGGTTGTAGACTTCCGCGTCTTCCACGCCGCTGTGATACCCGTGTACCGCGACCGCTGCCACAGTCAGCAGCAAGAGATAAAGCAACACCTTCAGCGTCGGGCTGGAGCTTCTCAAATGATTCGATTGTATCGCTTGTCGCCAAAACGCGTGCGCAAAACACCAGCGCCTTGTTCGGGACTTTGGATGTGCGGAATGGCTGTGGCGTTGCGCTCGCCCCGTGTGATTCATGTCCCGCGATCGCATGGGCCGGGGCAGATGCCCCGGCGATTGGCGACGCTGTATCTCCTTCTAAATAAATTAGATATGAGGTATCTCCTGCGTGGAAAAGCACCGAGCATGCGCACCAAACAAAAATTTAGAGCACCTCCGCGTGGGGCTCCCGCATCTCATGCCCAACGGCTAAGGGGAGTCGCGGCCAACAGCGGGTTTCCAGATTGGATCGGATTCCGTGGAACTCGCCAATAGGCATAGCTGAATAGTAGAGCTAGCGGTGCTGGCGATGGAAACCAAGCTCTATCCTGCAGTGGTCACGGCGGAATCTCGAACTCTCGGGCTGCCCCTTGAGCTCGCCGTGATCATCCCCACCTATAACGAGTCGGAAAACATCCTGCCCCTTATCGAGGCTCTGGAAAAAGCTCTCGCCGGAATCGAATGGGAACTCATCTTTGTGGACGACAATTCACCGGACGGCACCGCCGAACTCATCCGCCAGTTGTCCGCGACAGACCGGCGCATCCGGGTTCTCGAGCGCGTTGGCCGCCGCGGCCTTTCCTCGGCGTGTATCGAAGGGATGCTTGCGACCGCAGCGCCATACATCGCCGTGATGGATGCCGACTTGCAACACGACGAAGCCATTCTTCCCACGATGCTCGATCGGATCAAGTCCGGGTGCTTGGACATCGTCATTGCCAGCCGCAGCATGCCGGGCGGAAGCATGGGTGAATTCGCCCGCGAGCGCGTCTGGCTCAGCAAATTTGGCACGCACGCCGCCCGCATCGTTTGCCGCTCGGAAATCTCCGATGCGATGAGCGGGTTCTTCCTATTGGATCGCGCTTTTTTTCAACGCGTGGTTTCCGATCTCACGGGAACGGGTTTCAAAATCCTGCTGGACTTGCTTTCTTCAAGCCCGTGTCCGGTGCGCGTTGCAGAAGTGCCCTACCGTTTCCGCAACCGGCAAAGGGGCACCAGCAAACTCGATGTTCGCTCGGAATTCGAATATCTCCATCTGCTCGTGGATAAGGTCGCTGGCGAAAGAATCCCCACCCAACTCTTTCTGTCCGTTCTGATCGGTTTGCTGGGATTGTGCGTCCATCTCGGCAGCTTGACGCTTCTGCATTTCTGGGCGCGCTTCGATTTCGTGATTGCGCAAACGGCCGCGACCTTCGTCGCCATGACCTTCCATTTTCTCCTCAGAAACGCGGTGGCATTTCGCGATCGCCGCCTTCATGGCTGGCGGCTGGCAAACCGTTTGCTCGTGTTTTACCTGGCGTGCTCGGTCGGCGTGCTGATCAACGTCCGGCTGGCGGAGTCGCTTTACACGGTTGGCATGCCGTGGTATCTGGCGGGAATCTCCGGCATGCTCGTCAGCTCAATCTGGAACTACGGCGTGATCGTAGCGATGGCTTGGCGCCGGAACCGCGTATTCACGGTCTCCTAAGGCACCCAACCCGATCACAATAAACCGATTGGGGAAGGAAAGGATCCGTCCCTGCGCAGGATTTCATTTGGAATTCCACGCAGCCATGAAGAAGCTAGACAGGACGTTGCGCACGAAATATGGTGTTAAAGATTAGAAAGTCAAAGGCTCGTAGCTCAATCGTTAGAGCGTCCGGGTCATAATCGGCAGGTTCCTGGTTCAGGTCCAGGCGAGCCCACCAACTCTCTTCAGCAATTTAGCCGTTTCCGGCCGGCCAGGGGCCTCAGAATAAAGGTAAGAAGGCGACACTCTTCGCAACGCCACTACGCGTGCACGGCAGAAGCTCGGTCGCGAACGGTAGCCTGCAAGGGAATGGCTACCTTAATCGAGGTGCCCGCGCCTTCGGAGAAAATTTCAAACACTCCGCCGAGCGCTGTGACGCGTTCCCGCATCCCTCGCAATCCCACCCCCGGCAAACCAACCGACGAAATCTTTGCCAGCGTCTCGGCCGGTATTCCTCTTCCCGTATCCTTAATCTCTAGCGCAAGGCCGCCCGCAAACTCGCAGATGCGAATGTCTGCGGTCTTACTTCCCGAATGGCGATGGATGTTTGTCAGGCATTCCTGCGCGATCCGGAAAACAGCCGTTTCCAGGTCGGATGGCTGCCGTTCGAGGTCGGATGGCATTTCCAGATGGACTTTGATGCCGCTTCTCTCTTCAAACCCCTCTGCGTACCAAGCGAGAGCGCTCTTGAGCCCCGCTTCGTCCAGCAACGGAGGGTGAAGAAGGTAGGAGACGGTACGCACGCTGTCAGAAACTTCTTTAGCCAGTGCTGCGCTTTCGGCTGCCGTCTTAGCGACGTCTGCGCTGAGTTTTTGAGCTTCTCTCTCCAGCCGGTTGAGCTTCATCGTTAACACGGCAAGCGTTTGCCCGGTGCTGTCATGCAAGTGTCGCGCGATCCTCCGCTGCTCCTCGTCGCGAACCTTCAACAGTCGTGCCGAAAGGTCGCGCAGGTTTTCATTGGTTGCCTCGAACAGGGCCGTTCGCTGCCGGATGCGCTCTTCCAATTCTTCCTGGATGGTCAGTAACCGCGCTTCTACTCCGCGCTGTTTCGTAATCGTTCGCCAGCTCAAGTCTCCGAAAAGAATGATGGCAAGGGAAATCATAAAATAGGCAATGGTGCTATTGCGTTCTTCTCTCGTGGCGATCCGCAGCGAATAGAGGGGAGCAATAAAGAAAAACTTGGCGCCGAGCCAGCCCGCGATAGCGGTAAACACCGAAGGCCAGAGCCCCGCGTACCATGCGGCAAAAGCCGTGGCGACGAAAAGAGTAGTGTACGGGTGAAAATCAGAGACGAACTGGCTGAGAAGACCCCCTAAAGCCAGGGCCACTCCCGCTGCCAATACGGCAGCAGAATACCGTCGAAGCCTGTTTTCCCGGAACCCGCCAAAAAGAAGATTTGGGGCTTCCATGTTCGGTACCCCCTGCAGAATAAAGGATTCCGCAGACTAACATCCGCAAGAGGCCGAAACTGTCCCGAAAGGGACACTCACGATAAATCGAGTTCTATCTCGTCGATGTAGCACCAACCCCAGTTTTCGCCCGGTTCGATGGACTTCATGATCGGGTGCTTCGACGTGTGGAAATGTTTCGTTGCGTGCTTGTTCTTTGACGAGTCGCAGCAACCGACGTTGCCACACGTCATGCAGAGCCTCAGATGAACCCAAGTATCGCCCATCTTGACGCACTCGGCGCAGACATGAGCGCGCGCCTTCATATCTTTCTTGATCTGATTCAAGTGAGTGCAGCCTTGCATGTTCTTACCCCCTAAAGTTCCGCCAACGCGCGATGTACCAGGTGAATGGCAATCGATCCTTCGCCCACGGCCGAGGCCACGCGCTTCACATTCCCTGCGCGGACATCGCCCACCGCAAACACGCCCGGAAGGCTCGTCTCCAGCATGTAGGGCGCACGGGTCTGTGTCCACACCGGTGCCCCGGTTGCGTTATCCAGGTCGCGCCCGGTCAGGATGAACCCTTTGTCATCGAGCGCGATGCAATTCCGCAGCCACTCCGTTCGCGGCGATGCTCCGGCCATGATGAACACGTGGCGAATGTCACGCACGGTAGTCTCGCCGCTCGACTTGTCTTGCCAGGTGACGCGCTCCAGATGCGCGTCTCCATCAAGAGCGGTGATTTCCGTTTTGTAGTGCAATTCAATCGCGGGATTCTCTTCGATCCGCTGGATCAAATAGCGCGACATCGTGTCCGCCAATTGCCCCGAGCGCACCAGCATGTATACCTTCCGCGCCGTCTGCGAGAGGAAAACCGCTGCTTGTCCGGCGGAGTTCCCGCCGCCCACGACGATAAGATCCTCTTGTTCGCAGAGCTGCGACTCCATGAACGTCGCGCCATAGTAGGCTCCCTGGCCCTCAAACTTTTCCAGATTGGCGATGCGCGGCTTGTTGTACTGCGCTCCGGTTGCTATCACCACGGCCCGTGCCGGGAGCCCGGTGCCGTTGTCCAGAAGAACCTTGAACGGACGCCTCGCGCAATCCAGCTTCGCTACGCTGTGCGCGATCATCATCTTGGCTCCAAATTTCTCGGCCTGCGTGATCGCGCGTGTCGCCAGCTCCTGGCCGGAAAGCCCCATGGGGAAACCCAAATAATTTTCGATCTTGGAGCTTGACCCCGCCTGGCCCCCGGGGGCTGCACTCTCGATCACCAGCGCATCCAAGCCTTCCGAAGCCGCATAAACAGCCGCTGCGAGCCCGGCCGGCCCGGCTCCCACAATGATCAAGTCGCGCACCTGCGTCGCATCAATACTGGCGTTGAATCCCAGGCAATCGGCCAATTGCGTAATCGAAGGATTGCGCAGCACGGACCGCGCGTTGCAAACAATCACGGGAATTTCATCCAACTTGACTTCAAAACGGTCCAGCAGCTCCTGCGAAGTCTTGTCCGTATCGAGATCAACATACGTATAAGGATGGCCATTCCGGCTCAAAAACTCGCGCAGCCGTAGCGTGTTAGCCGAGTGCTGGGAACCCATCAGGATCATGTTGCCCTGGCCGCGGCTGATCAGTGCTAGCCGGCGCAGGATGAACGCCCTCATGAAAATGTCGCTCAGCTCGCTGTCCTTCGCGACCAACGAACGCAAGCCATCTCCACCAAGCTCAAGGAACTCACCGGGCTCAGTCACACGGCCGCGAACGAGGCATCGCTGCCCGGAGATCATGGCCATCTCGCCTGTGAATTCACCCGGACTGTGTGTGACGATGAGGCGCTCGCCCTTCAGATCGGGTTGCACGATTTCCATGCTCCCGGAAAGCAGGACGAAAAACGGGACCTTTACGTCACCAGGCTCGAACAAAATTTCACCCTTCTTTACTTGCCGGAGCTTGCCGAGCGGGCGAACGCGATTGATCTGGGTCTCCGTCAGGATAGGAAAAGTTTGCGTCGAGGCTTGCAGTGCGCTGGGAACTGGCGGAGCAGACATTCTTCCCCCTGCGGCTCAAAACGAGTCGTCAATACTACGATTAGAACACACCCGCAACCGCCAGGATTCAACAAATAAAGCTGATCCTCGGCCGCAGCCGGCTCCGGTTGTGCGCAATCCTTTGTCCACCAGCCAGGGCCTTACTCGATTCTCTTTGCGTGCTGGTCGGCGCCGCCCTGATGCAGGATCAGTTCGGTCGCGTGACCGTTGCTATCCGTTACGAAAGTGACCTGCGCATCGACGACCTTCAGAAAATAATCGCGATCACTCTCGGGAAATATCTCGAACTTCGGTTGCCCGGTCAATTGTACGAAAAAGCGATTGCCATCGCGTGTGACCGTCAGAATGACGTTCGGCGCTAGTTGGTAGTTTCCGGCATAACCATCGAATAGCTTCGGATCAACCGTGACTTCCTTGTGCTGCTTCGGCGGTGCCATCAATGGGAAACTTGCGTCGAGCAGGTCCCGCCCAATGTCATCCACGCCCGCCGTTGTTTCCGCATTGGATAGCACCACCACACCAACCCGCGTCTCCGGGTCAAAGCCCATGAAGGAGCGGTAGCCGCCCGTACCGCCGTTATGCCACACGATTTCTTTGCCATTCGTCGTGAAGATGTGCCACCCGAGGGCCACTTCGAGTCCGGCCTGCCCCGTCGGCCGGCGTACTTTCAGCATTGCAGCCATCGCTGGAGCGAGCGGCGTCTTTTCTTACAAGTTTATTTGCGTTAGAGAGGGGATTCGGAGTTGTCGCCTGCCTGTGCACGATTGGCCCGACTAGGCCTTTTGGGAGTGTTTCAACAGGTGGTTGAATTCACCTGCAACACTCTAAAGCTCGAGCTGCACCGGCATCGCGCCCTCGATCGCCAGCATTCTTGCCTTTGTCTTTCTTCCACCGTGCGCCGAAAACCCGCCAGGCTTTCCGCCCGCCGCCACCACGCGGTGGCAGGGAACCAGTAGCGGCACGGGGTTGCTTCCCATCGCTTGCCCCACGGCGCGCGCCGAGCCCGGTTGGCCCAGCTCCTTCGCGATCTCGCCATAGGTCGTCGTGCGCCCTGCTGGGATTTTGCGAGCCGCTTCGTAGACCTGCCGCGAAAACGCATCCACGCTGTCCCAATCAATCGTCACATCGCTAAAATCTTGCATCTCGCCGCCCAGATGCTTTCGGACTCTTTCAATCAGCTCCGCAATTTCCGGGAGAGGCGCGCTCGGCGTCCGCGCACCGCATTTCCGCGCAATTCGCGTCTCCGTCATCGCCGCCGACTCCTCCGGAAGCTGAAAAAACGACACGGCAATCCGCGCGTCCGCATAGCTCGGCTCGCCCCACGCGATCCCGCACACACCGAGCGGCGTTTCAAACATTGAGTAGCCGAGCTGTTTCACGAAAATCTCCCGCGCGTCTCTTGCGGCCAGGGCAGGCGCCTCTGGCTGCTCACAATAGATTACCACCCTGTCCGCGCGAGACGATTTTGTAGCCCGCGCCTTCGGGCTGGCAAGCCCTCATCGCCAAATGGCCATTCCGTAAGTCCATATCCTTGATGTCAAAACCTCGACGCCAAAACTTCGACGCCAAAACTTCGCTGCTGTCGTGATCCACCCCGCCGCGGGTGTATACTCGCCAGGCGTTTCGGCCAAACAGCGAGGTCCAATCGACAATTCAAGGAGCCCTACGTGAGAATAATGATGAAAGTGTCTCTACCCATCGAAGCAGGCAATCGGGCCATTTTGGATGGAACACTCAGCAAGACCACTCGCGAAATCCTGGAAGAGCAGAAACCGGAAGCCGTTTACTTCGGAGCGGAAAACGGAAATCGCACCGTCTTTATGGTCCTGGAGATGCGCGACGCCTCACAGATCCCCGGCCTGGCTGAGCCGTGGTTTCTCGCCTTCAACGCAAGCATCGATATGCATCCGGTGATGACGCAGGCCGATCTTGCTAACGCAGGTCCCGGCATCGAAAGCGCGGTCAAGAAATTCGGCTCGCATTCCAGAAGCGCCGGCGCCCGCTAAGGCACAGCGCGCGCACCCTCGGCCGGCAAACAACACCGCATCCGCAACGAAAGAAGGGAGAGGCGTTACTCGCCTCCCCCTTCTTCTACTGGACGTTCTTTCATATCGCCCACTTCCACGATCGTCAAGCCAGACGGTCCTTGAGAACCTCCGCACTCGGATCTCGCGTCATTCCAATACCTGTCATTCCGAGGAGCGAGCAGCCTGATTTCCGCGCTTCGCTCGAGGTCTTGCGCGGAAATCGGGCGCAGTGGCGAACGACGAGGAATCTCGGCGCCGGAACGGCGGATACCTCAGCCTGGGGTGGCGTTCTAATGTCCCGCCAGCGGCTTCAAAATCTCATCCAGATAATCCGGCTTGCCTTGCTCCTGCACCAAATGCGGATACTTCTCACCGTCGTGGTAGTTGATCGTGCACATCTTAAAGTAATCGTCGTTCACCACCAGCAGCACGATTGGTTGAGAAGTACCCTGGCTCGCCTGGATCGCGTCCGCCAGCCGCTCCGCCGTGTACGTGCGCCCATTCACTCCGATCACTTTCATCCCCGGCGCGACTCCCGCGCTAAACGCCGGCCCGCCATAGATCGTATCGCCAACGGTTCCGTCAGCCTGCACGCTCAGACCAATCGAGTACGTCGTGTTTGATCCGCCGCGCCCGCCGCGCCGCCCGCCCCCACCGTTCTGGGCCGTGTAGTCCACTTTCCAGCCGCTCGCTTCCAGGCCTTCCACCGGCGCTATCGGCGAAGTGGACATCAGCCGCTCGTTGAGGAAGCTCGCCCAGTTGTAAGGCTCCACTTGATTCAGTGCCTGCACAAGTTCCTCAAACGTGTACGGCTTCACCTCGGGACCATTGTTCGGCCCGCCATAGAATGCGCGCAGAAAATCCTCGAATGTTTTCTGTCCGTGGCTTTGATCGTGAATGATCGTCGTCACCCACAGCCAGATCAAGTCGCCTTCCTCATAGTAGTCGGATCCGCGCCGCCAATTAAACCAGCCGCCTCCCCCGAACATTCCCGGTATAGACACCGCCGTATCGAGCAGCGGGTCCCACGCGCGCCCAGGACGCCCCGGGCCGAGGCTCGCCGCCACGTCCGCGATATAGACGTGATAGTCGTTGTCGTTCCAGACACCGCAGCGGACCGCCAGCACGTTCCCCAAATAATCGGTTAGCCCTTCATATACCCACAACAAATCCGTCTGCATCGGAGCTTCGTAATAGGGCGAGAATAAGTCCTTCGGCCGGCGGAATTTACCGTTCCACGAGTGCACAAATTCGTGCGCCAGCAGCCCCGCCACGCTGTTCGCCCCGCCCGGAGAAATGAGCGCGCGTTCTCCCAGCCGGCTATCGTCCGATTCGTTGTGCTCGAGACCAAAGTGCGCCACGTGATCGCTCAGCGTCAGCAGGAAGTGGTAGTCGCGATAATGCCGCGCGCCAAAAAGCTTGCCGGTTTCGGCAACGAGATTCGTCAAGCCTTGCTTCAGTTCCGGGCTCATGTTTAGCGCGTCTTCGCTGTCCGCGGCGAGATCGATTTCGTGATGGATAGGCTCGCCCGGCGGCGTCAGGTCAATCACCCGGTAGTATTGGCCCGCGCTTACCGGAGAATCCACCAGCCGGTCGAGCGACACCGGCTTGAACCGGATTTCGTGTCCGGCTTCGCGATCCACCGGCAGCGCCGTGCCGTATTTCCAGCCCTCCGGGAGCACCAACTCTGGATTGAACATCATCTGCTCTGCGGGGATGTCCGCCGGATAAAGCAAATTCTGGTTCCAGCTCACCACCACCAGTTTGTCGGTAGACGATGCGCCAGCGGTGTAGATGCCTCCGGCCCCGCTAGGTTCGAGATAGTCGAAAGCAATCTCCAGACGATTCGCGCCCGCCGGCACGTCCACGTGAAACGTAAACACGTCCAACAAATCGCGCTTCCACGGAATCGTCTTCCCATTCGCCGTGAATTTCAGTCCCGTTACATTCGCGATCGGCCCGTCAGGCTCGTGCTCGCCGGGAATCCACTTCGGATAATAAAGCGTCAGTGGACCTTCCTTCACCGCCATCACCTCATGCGTCCGCACGATCTTCTGCTGCACCATCGAAGCATCCACAGTCAGCGCGATTGCCGGCCCCGATTGCGCAGAGATCCGCGCCGCGCCCACCAGAAGCAGCGCACCGGCCAGCAACGAAAAACGACAAACCCATGATTTCATTTCTACGCTCCTTTATTTCTATTTCGAGAAGATAAGCTTCAAGACTTGCTCCCCTGACGGTCGCACAAAGCTTTAATATGACACGAAATGCCGGGTCGCCTTATGTAGCGCCGGACTTTAGCCCGGCAGCCTTCTATCGCCCCCGAATTCTCCGCCGACCCAATTGCATCCGCTCACGGTCGCAACTCCAGCCGTTCCGGCGCGTGTTTCTCCACCTCCCATCCCGTGAACAGCAGTGGAAAATACTCGCCCTTCGCCCACAGCGGCAACAAATTCGCATAGTGCGGACTCTTCGGCTGCCCGCTCTCCCCCGGCACATCAATTGCCACGCTGTGGTCCCAATCGGCCAAATCAAAAATCTCTCGATAGCTCGCGCCATGCGTCTGCGCGTAGTCCTTTCCCCCCGTTGCGTCCACCGTATTTCCGTCGCCGGGCCGCGCCACGCCTGAAGGATTGAGAATGCCTGCCCACTGCGTATTCCTGTCGAGCGGGTGATGCCAGGAAACGCCGTGCAGCCTCCCCCATTTCCACTGCGTCGCGTCAGGTCCCTGGAGTTTTGCCAGTTCTTTCCACGCCTCGCTCAAGCTACCCAGGATCAAATTATCGCGTGCCGTCTCCGGATCAATGGTGAGCGTTTGCATGTTTCGTGCACTTCCAGCAGTTACTGAGATTGCTTTGAAATTATCGACAGCGGGCTCCTTCAGTATCCGCAATAGCGCTTCCGGCGAGATACCGGTTTCATCCACGTCCACCCCGGTGATCTGGCGCACTATCCGCGAGGATAAATTGTGATTCCATACCTCGTAAAGCGCCGCCGCTGCCGAATCCGCCGAAAGCCGGAAATCCCAATCCAGCAGCAGCTTGCCCGCTTTCGCGCTACTGTCGTCGAATTCCGGTCGTTTTGCCAGAGCCGTGCGTAGCAACGGAATCAATTCTCGCGCCGGCAGCGACATCACATCATTCTGCAAATCCTCCATGTCCGCTACGGTGAGTTTCTTCCTCGCGTTGCGCGCCTGGCTCAGCACCTCATTGATCCGTTCCACACGCGTTTCCGACCAATTGAATCCCACCGCGTACGGATAATTGTCCGGAGTCGTCTTGTTGTTCGCCGTGGCGTAAAATCCCGCTGTGGGATTGAACTGCCGCGGCAATTGGTCGAGCGGAATGAATCCAGACCACTCGAACCCGCTCGCGCCCGGCACCGGCAAAAGCCCCGTCCAGCCCTCGCGGACCGGCGTCAGCCCCGCGGATTGCTCGCCGATATTTCCCTCGCGGTCCGCATACACCAGATTTTCCGGCGGCGATTTCCATCGCTGCATCGCGCTCAAATATTCCTTCCAGTTTTTCGCGCGGTCCACCGAAAGCGCCGCCAGATACGGTACCGTCCCCGGCTCCGTCCCGATCCAACGCAGCGCGAGCGCATGTTTTCCGTCTTCCCAAAGCACCGGACCATGCCTCGTAAACTTGAGCTGCACGTTCCGCGTAGCCGCGCCGCGAATCGCGATCGTGGTTTCTTCCACGTTCATTCGCGCCCAGCCGTCCTGGGTTTTGTACTGGAGTGGGTCCGCGGGATTCAAATCTTCCAGATACAAATCCTCCTGGTCCACTGGAAAAACCGTCAGTCCCCACGCAATATCTTTGTTGTGACCGATGCTCACGCCCGGCAGCGCCGGCTCGGTCGCCCCGATCACGTCCCATCCCGGCGCCACCAGATGCACCACGTACCGCAACGAAGGAATCGCCATCGTGCGATGAGGATCGTTCGCCAGCAGCGGTTTGCCTGTTTTGGTGAGCTTTCCGGATACCGTCCAGTTGTTGCTTCCTTCGAGCGGCGACGGGAATTCGATGCGCGTGTCCGTGCCTTGAAACCCCGCCAGCTTCGCATGCGCCAAAGCTTCCAGATCAAGTCCTGGCGCCGGATCGAGGTTCACCGGCGGCTGAAAATCCGTCAGCAACGCCGTCTTTTTCGCGCCCGCCTCCGCGAGCAATTTCGCGTAAATAAGCTCCGCATCGGCATTTCCCGTCACGGCCAGCGTTGGCATCCGCGACAGACAATCCTCCGGCTTCCACGCTTCCGGCGCGAACCCGGCGATCTCGAACTCCACGGGCAGTCCCGGCCCGCCCGGCTCTTGCAGGCTGCGAATGTACGCGTTAATTCCGTCGGTAAACGCCGTCAGAATCTCGCGCGCGTCCGGCGCGTAGCTTGTGTACTCTGCGTCCATCGAACCGCGATAGCGCAGCAGCCGCGCCACAATATCGCGCGCCACGCCCGATTCGCCCACCACTTCCGCAAGCCGTCCCTGCCCCGCGCGCTTCCAGAGTTCCATCTGAAAGAGCCGGTCTTGCGCCGTCACAAATCCCTGCGCGAAGAAAAGGTCGTGCTGATTGTTCGCATAGATATGCGGCACGCCCCACGTATCGCGGATTACTTCCACATTCTGCTTCAAACCCGGCGCCCGCAGTTTCCCATGCGTGATCGCCAGCGCCGCCACTGCCTGTTGCTCGGGCGAAGCCGCAGCGTCGCCCTTTGGCGCCGATTGCGTCTGCGCAAAACTCTGCGCGCTCCAACACGCGCACGAAAAAGCCGTAAGTAGGAAGAAAGTCCCGGTTCGCTTAGACATGGCATGAAGTATACTGCCATCTCCCGCAGCGGAAGTCTTCCCTTGCGCAACGCCTATCTCGCGTTAGACTCCGTATTCGGCGTTAGACCCGCTATTCAAATGACGAGTATTCAAACGAAAAGCATCATCGCGCTCCTCGCTCTTGCGGCTCTGATGCTGCCCGCCCCTGCGCTGGCGCAAACTCCGGTCCCGATTCCCGCCGGAGCGGATAATCCCGTCGCCGACCCCGCCGCCATCGTCATTTCCGGCCAGGCACGCTTCACCGTGCTCACCCCGCAGCTCATTCGCATGGAATGGTCTGCGGATAGCCAGTTCGAAGACCACGCCTCGCTCGTCTTTATCAACCGCCGCCTCCCCGTCCCAAGATTCACGCAGCAGAGCAAGCATGGCTGGCTCGTGATTGATACCGGCAAGCTCACGCTGCGTTACAAACAAAAATCCGGCACCTTCACCGCCCAGAATCTTTCTGTCGAATTCTCACTCAACGGCAAAACCGTCTCTTGGAATTCCGGCGTGCAGGACACCGGCAACCTCGGCGGCACCGCCCGCACGCTCGATGGCGCCAACGGTTCCGTTCCCCTCGAAAGCGGCCTGCTCTCGCGCGATGGCTGGGTAATGATTGACGACACTCTGCGTCCGCTCTTCGATTCCAGCGAGTGGCCCTGGGCCATGCCGCGCCCGGGCGCGGCGCACCAAGATTGGTATTTCTTCGCCTATGGTCACGACTACCGCGGCGAGCTTCGCGACTACACCCGCGTCGCAGGACGCATTCCGCTACCGCCCCGCTTTGTCTTCGGGGCCTGGTGGTCGCGTTATTGGGCTTACACGGACGAAGAGTTCCAGCAGCTCATCGAACAATTTCACTCGCACGAAGTTCCGCTCGATGTGCTCGTCGTGGACATGGACTGGCATCCCACGTTCGGCATACGTTGGTGGGAAAATACGAAAGATCCCTCCGGCCATACGCTCGGCTGGACGGGCTACTCCTGGAATCCGCTCTATTTTCCCGATCCCACCGGTTTCATCGGTTGGGTCCATCAGCAAGGACTCGAGCTCACGCTCAACATCCATCCCGCGTCCGGCGTGCAGCCCTTCGAAACCGCTTACCCGGAAATGGCGCGCGCCATGGGCATTGATCCGGCCACCAAGCAATATGTGCCATTTGACATCGCCAACAAGAAATTCGCCGCCAACTATATGAACATCCTGTACCACCCGCTCGAAAAGCAGGGCGTGGATTTCTTCTGGCTCGATTGGCAGCAGGAGCACACCACCAGCATGGAAAATCTCAGTCCCACGTGGTGGCTTAACTACGTCCACTTCACCGATATGGAGCGCGAAGGCAAGCGCCCGCTGCTGTTCCATCGCTGGGGCGGCCTCGGCAATCATCGCTACGAAATCGGTTTCTCCGGCGACGCCTACTCCACATGGCCCATGCTCGCCTTCGAACCCTACTTCACCGCGACCGCAGCCAATGTCGGCTACGGCTATTGGAGCCACGATATCGGCGGCCACCTCCCCGGCCCGGTAGACGCCGAACTCTACACGCGCTGGGTCCAGTGGGGCGCCTTCAGTCCTGTCCTGCGCACGCACACCACAAAAAATCCGCAGTCGGAGCGCCGCATCTGGGCTTTTCCCTATGACTACGCCAGCGCGATGCGCAAAGCATTCCTCGAACGCTACGCTTTCGTCCCTTACATCTATACCGCCGCTCGTGAAGCGTATGATTCCGGCGTCTCTCTCCTGCATCCTCTCTATTACGATTCGCCCGAATCCGACGAAGCCTACTCACACGATGGCGCCTACGCCTTTGGCAACGATTTGATCGTTGCGCCCGTCGTCACGCCGCAGGACCCCAACATCCGTCTCGCCACGCGCTCTCTCTGGCTGCCCAAAGGCGAATGGATCGAATTGCCCAGCGGCGCGCGTTTTCAGGGTCCTGTGCAGATCACGCGTTCCTTTGCGTTGGATGAAATTCCGGTCTACGCTCGCGCCGGCGCGATGATTCCCATGGCTCCTGAAATGAGCAGCACAAACGCCAAGCCGCTCGATCCTCTCATCCTCGAAATTGTCCCCGGCACGCAAGGCGACGGCAGCCTCTACGAAGACGCCGGCGACTCACTCGGCTACAAGAAAAGCGAATTCACGTGGACGCACTTCCGCCAGCAAACGCTGCCGGACGGCTCGCTCGAAATTAAAATCCTGCCGCCAGAGGGAAGCTTCCCCGGCATGCTCACCGAACGCGGCTACGAACTGCGCCTATACGGCGCCTGGCCTCCGAAATCGGCAACCGTCAACGGCCAGCCCATCTCCTACGCACCCGGCTGGGACACCGCTGCGGCAGTTTCCGGCGCAAACGCCGCCGCTTTATCCGCCAACTGGCGCTACGACGGCGAAACCACCACCACGATCATCACGCTGCCAAAAAGTTCCGTCACTCAGGAACTCGATATCCACATCACATTCCCCAAGCTCACCGCCGAGCAGCAAAATCTTCTCCTCGGCATCCCAGGCAAAATCGCCCGCCTTCACGGCGCCATGCAGATCCTCGAGGGCACCTGGGACCGCGGCTGGGCGCCCGACATCTTGATTGACGCCGCCCAATCCGGCCACCGCGTCACTCTGCAGCCACAAACCGCCTTGGAGGAATATCAAAAGCTCGTACACGAATGGCCCGACATCCTAAAATCCATCACCTCCATGGACGTAGACCACAAATTCACAGACGCCGCCCTAGCCCACCTCGCCTCCGCCACGCAGTAGCTTTCGGTGATTTCCAGCTCGCACCTGAGCCGCGCAAGGGGCACTTGTAGCCCAAGATGCGACACGCGTCTCTTAGGGTGCGAAATGTAGCTGATGGTGCGACGTCCCTCATGGTTCAGCGGGATGGCGACCCTAAGGCCTTTCCGGGTTGAAAGTTGTCATCCTGAGGAGCGAGCAGCACGATTTCCGCGCTTTGCTCGACACGTTGCGCGGAAATCGCGCGGTGTGGCGAACGACGAAGGATCTCGGCGCCGGAACGGCGGCCGCCTCCGCTCCAAGTTCGGCCCTGCCGTGTCAACGTGGTCCATTCACGGTTACAATCTCCTCGCGCTCAACACTGAATCTTCGGAGAACGCCATGACCCCCTACGACGCTTTCACTCTTCTCGATATGCGCCTCGGCCGCATTGTCCGCGCCGAGCCAAACGAAAAGGCTCGCAAGCCCGCCTACAAACTCTGGGTTGATTTCGGCGAACTCGGCACAAAAACTTCCAGCGCCCAGCTCGTCGATCTCTACAAACCCGAAGAACTCGTCGGCCGCCTCGTCGTTGCCGCCGTCAATCTCGGCGCGCGCAACATCGCCGGATTCGCCTCAGAGGTTCTCGTTCTCGGCCTGCCCGACCCAAGCGGCCACGTAGTCTTGCTGGCTCCCGAGCGCGAAGTCCCGCTAGGTGGCCGCGTTTTCTAACCGCCAATCCGCTTCGCTCATCATTTTCGCGTTGCAAACTCACGGCGCAGCCTGTGACCCAGGTGCGTATTCGTCCTTACAAAATCATCTCTTTGATTTTTCCGGTACGCCGCCCATTCGACCGTGATCACGCGCTCGGAATGGAGTAATATCCTGGCCTATTATTTACCAGCGTGCATTCCGAAAAAAAGCAGCGCGCGTCCGCGTGGTAGGAGGCAATGATGCGATTTACTACCTTTGTGGCGGCATTGCTGTCTCGGATGCCCCGGCGCCTTGGTTTTGCTCTGCGCTTGCTGCCGTTTGTATTGCTCGCGTCGTGCGTGCTTCCTGCGTCAGCCGCACCGCCGACAACGACGGAGCAGCTCCAAACCCTTGCGCAAAAGATCACCTTCGACTGGGCAAAATCGCACCCGCTCGTTGCCACCTTACTCGGCCTGAGCGACGAAGATGGCCAACTCGACGCCCCGTCTGAGGCCGAGAACGCTCGCGATCTCGCGATGATTCGCGGCTGGCAGAGCGAGCTCGCGTCAATACCGCTCGATGGCGCGTCGCTCGTGGACGTGGACGACGCCAAGCTGCTCCGTGCACAGCTTGTCGGCCTTGAGCGCCAGTACCTTGTCTACAAGACGTATGAGAAGGATCCATCCGCGCCATCGCTATTGATCGTCGCTGCGATCTACACGCAGTTCCTCCACCTGCCGATCGCCGGCACTTCGGGCGCTACCCCGGCCGACGTCGCCGCCGCGTGGCAGAAGATCGTTGAGCGGCTCGCCGGCGCACCCGCGTATATCGCCGCGGGCAACGCGCTCGTCACCCACCCGGGCCATCTCTACGGCGTCACCGGCGCTGAGGAGCTTGCAGGCGCGCCGACTTTCCTCGGTGGGCCGTTGACGGACGCCGCCAAGGAGCAGTTGCCCGCCGATCGCTTCGCCGCGTTCGTCAAGGCGCGCGATGCGACCCTCGCTGCCATGGACCAAACGAAGAAGAATATCGACGAGCATGCGGCATCGTGGCCCGAGAACTACGCGATTGGGCGCGCCGCTTATGACGCCATGCTCCACGACGAACAGCTCTTGCCCTTCAACTCCGACGACATCGAGCGTATGGGGCGCGACGAGCTCGCGCATGGATGGGC
The DNA here is from genome assembly GCA_963803675.1 of uncultured Acidobacteriota bacterium. Taxonomy (GTDB): domain Bacteria; phylum Acidobacteriota; class Terriglobia; order Acidiferrales; family UBA7541; genus DASTCZ01. The sequence goes on from CAWDNN010000003.1 coordinate 171,241, forward strand.
CGTTCAGACTTGGATGGAAGAACTCGCCGCTGAGCGTGGCACGCCAATCGGGCCGGAGAGCGGCGGTGGCCTCGCTCCTGGGGGTGCCGCGCTCATCGGCTACTATCGGGCGCGTATTGCGCAACTGCGGGAGTTCGTTACCGAGCATCACGTCGTGGATGTGCCGGCTTGGCTCGGCGACATTGCCGTTGTCGAGACGCCGAAGTTTATGCAGCCGGTATCGCCGGGCGCTTCGATGTTTTCGCCGCTGTTGTTCAGCAAAGGCATCACTGGCTTCTACTTCATAACTCCTCCCACATCGCTTGCAGAGGCGGCGAAGAATCTGGATGCCAATCAGGATTTCGACCGCGATCGCATTCTCTCCACGGCTGCGCACGAGGCGATGCCGGGCCACTTTCTGCAGATGTCGATCGCCCGCCGCCACCCGGACTTCGTCCGCAAAATCCAAAGCAGCAGCGAATTCCAGGAAGGCTGGGCCTTCTACGGCGAAGAGCTCTTCGTGCAACTCGGCCTCTTCGGCGACGATCTCGATGCCCGCTACTACACGGCGCAGTGGGAACGCGTGCGCGGCGCCCGAGCCATCGTCGATCCAGAGCTGGCCAGCGGCGCTTGGAGCTTCGATCAAGCGGTTCAATTCTTCGCGCACGAGACCGGCTTCTCGCGGGAGCAGGCGAAAGCGGCCATAGCCGGGATTGCCCTTGGACCGGGTTACGTGATTGCGTATACGGCAGGTCGTGCGCAGCTCGAAGCGCTGCTATCGGAGTACCGCGCCAAAGCGGGCGCGAACGCATCGCTGCGCGACTTCCATGATCGGCTCTTGTGCTACGGCTCAACGCCTTTCTCCATTGTCGGCCCCGAACTTCTCGCGGACCTTTCGAAGCCGCTCGCCGAGGTTCGCGCCGGCGCCGCCTACTGAACCCGAGCGTAAGACAAATCACCGATCCCGTTTCCGCTTAGAAGCGCCGGGTCGAATGATGCTTCCATTTTTCTCACAAAGCTTCTGAAGGCCGCAGTCTACCGCTTGCGTCACAAGTATCTACTAAGGGATTTGGGGAGATGAGAACGCAGCGACCTTCAACAAAACATCACTTCCCCGAAGCGGACTTCTGGAAAGTCAGCGGGATTCCACTTGCCCGATTGAAATTGCACCGCGAAGTCACCGCGACCGTAAAGCTGGCTGTCCAAAAGCAGGAGTAATTTCGGGGAACGCCAAACTTGCCCCGAGCAACGCCGAGGGATCTCCCGATGAGCGTTTTGAAAATCTAAGTGTCGCGCTTCTCGCCGGATTCCGTCGGCAGGGAAGCGCCGACCCAGCCGCTGATTCCCGCGGACATTACGTAGACGTTCCGGTATCCCATGTCCTTCGCGCGGCGGGCCGCGTTCGGCGCCTTTCTACACATGAAATTCGAGCAATAGAACACCAGCGTGGAATCTCTGTCTGCTGGGAGATCGCTCTCGTCGTAGCCCATCGGGTCGAGAGGCCGCGCACCCGGCACACGCGCCGTGAGCCAGCTCTGCCGCGAGTTCACATCGAGGACGCTCACGGGCTGCTCCTGCATCAATTGCTGCAGCTTGCCGGGCGAGATGACGTTGAGGCCCATCAATCGGGCGAACATGGTTGCTCTTTAATCTCCGCGGCGCTTCAGAGTGCGCTCGGCTTCGCCCGTCGCAGCCAGACCGCTTCCCCGACCGTGACGAGGATGGCGCTCGGCAGCAAGAGGAAGGACATCGCCTCTGCCAGATTGATCGGCAGCGTGAGCCATGCAATCGCAACCGCGAGACCCGCCAGCGCCCAGATCCAGCCGGCGAGACGTTGAACGGCCTGAACCTTTGCGGGGTCGCAATGCAGCGCCAGCGGCGTGAGGGTTTTCGGTATGGCGTTCCCGGTCACGGCCAGGAAGGCGCCCCCGATCGCCATCGTCGCGCGTAGCGGGATATCGCCGTAGTGGACCGCGCCGAGCGCCACGGCAAGTTTCGCGCCAAGCGAAATCACGAGAATCAGACCGGCTGTCACGATCCCTCTTCGGACGGAACCCCCGGCATCGCGGCGCGTTGCTTCTTCCTTAGGCTCGCGAGAAACGAGGACAAGAGCCAGCGTCATCCCGATAAGAAGAAGCAGGACCACGAACCAGACACCTGCGCTCTGGGGCCGCAGATACCAGTTCTCGGCGACGAGCAGAGTGTTGAGCGCGATCAACGCCGCCGGAATGTAGTTCCAGATCGGTTTGGCTGCCATCGTTAGCCCTCCTGCTTCAGTGGACGCAATCTTGTCCCGCTCTTTAATGCGGCCCGGCGCGCACCGCCCTGTGCCTTCATGTCCCAACCCACCGTTTGCGCGAAGCCGAGCAGCGCCTCCTCGAGGACGGACATCTTGAGCCGGTAGACGATTGTCCTGCCGTTTTTTTCGGCTTCGATCAGCCCCGCATTCTGGAGCACGGAAAAATGGGCGGACATGGTCGGCTTGGAGACGGCAAAATGGTCGGACAACTCACCGGCCGACATCGGCCGTTTGCGCAGCAGTTGCAGCACGCGGCGGCGCGTTGGATCGGAAAGAGCTTTGAACACGCTGTTCACGAGTCCATATTTAGCTAATCATCGAACTATTGTCAAGCGCCAATTTCGAAGTGCCATCGCCGGTCCCAATCCGGCCCCCGTTGCCTTGTTCGATTCATTGCGGTGAGTGCAAGGTGCAGAAGATCGGCCGAGGCAAGTGAAAATCCCCACCCTCCGCGACTTCTCGCGAAGGGTGGGGATTCCGTACTGAACGAAACGTCAAAGACAACGTGGCGAAAACGATCTAGTTACCACCCTAGTTGTTATCACCCCAGGGCCTACCGTGGCAGGTCGCGGAGCCCTTGTCGCTGTAACTCCCTGAAGTCCCTGCAGGAGCTCCAGGAAATTCCAGTGCCGACTCGTAATCCCACTGGTAGCCGTTCGGATCAAGCGTCAGGGCCATCACGCCCCAGTAGTTCCCGGTTGCCGCCTCAAGATTCTGTTGGTTGAATATCCCGTCCCAGTCTGTGGAGGAGGTGGGTGCTGAGACGACCGTATCGAGTGTCTCGCCGCCGGTGCCCACGATGAATTCCCGTATGCCCTTCTTTGCATCGGGAGTCCCGAGCCAGGTACCGGTGACGCCGGTGACAGAAGTGTCGGCAGCAGCGAAGTAGGGCTTAATCGGGGCGTAACGGGCATAGAGGTGGTCGTGTCCGTTCAGCACCAGGTCGGCTCCGGCATCGTAGAGCAGTTGCCACCAGATTCCAGCGGTGATGCCCTCTTCGGTGAGGCTGTCGGCAGCGCTGTACGTGGGCTGGTGCCAGTAGGCGAGTGTGCACGCGGAATGATTCGCGGCGAGATCGTTTTTCAGCCATTCGGTTTCTGCGGGCAAACCAGGTGCCGGGGGAATCACTACAGCCGCCCGGCTGCGTCTCGCACTCTATATTGAGCGAAATAAGGTGCCAGGAGCCGAGATTGTAGGAGTACCAGCCATCTCCGACCCCGACTGGGCTCTCCGCCGTGGATCCAAGTCCACCCGACTGCTCGAAGTGCCCCGCCTGTCCATCCGAACGCGGTATGGGTTGGGCGATGGGAGTGCTAAGGCCCGGATAGCCGCACCCCGTCATCGATGATGGGCACGGGTCCGCGAGCGTAGTCGTGATCGGGGTCCCGCTGCCATTGATCTGGAAGCCGTTGAAGTAGGAGAAGTAGCCGTAGCCCGCAACGCCGGTCTCGCTATGCTCGTCATAAAACTCGTGGTTGCCAGGCGCGGGCCGCGTGATCATTTTGAAAGCGCCATACGTCAAATCGTACGAGCGCTCAAAGTCCTGGTATTGGCCTACCTGGTATTGCAGATCTCCGACGAGCGCGACGGCGTCAGGCTTCATATTCTCAATCTGATTCGCAGTGGCCTCCTGGGATTGCCACAGAGAATAGCCGACGGCAGACCCTGGGGGCGTGCTGGTGGTGCTGGTGTAGGGGGCCTTGGGGGTGTCGCAGGTTTCATGCGCAGCCTCATTGGTTTCGAAGTCCGCGTCTGGCTGGCAGGCGACGTCGCCAACCACCGCCAGCACCGGCGAGCGACCCGCTTGTTGCGTAAGGCCACGTATTGTCGTTGGAATTTGAATTCCAGTTGGAGCCTTGATTGTCCTTCGAGTTCTGCCCCTGCGAGTTTTGATTCTGTGCCTTTGCCCCCGCTGCGAATGCCAGCGCCAAGGCGGCCGCGCCGATGAGCGCTGCCGCTCGGAACCTTCCCCCGATCGTCTTCATGCGATTCCTCCCCGTTTGGACTTGTGGTTGGATAGTTGCCAGAGCGGTCGGTTTTATCCCTTCAATATTTCACCTGTATCTCGAATGTGTGAAAAAGCCGTAACACAGAGTATTGCGGACGGTTTCGAAGGTCGAGCCAGGCGGAATGTCCATGGCGCTACCGAAAAAGTGAAAAAGTTTGCAGTAAGCGAGGCCGTCGTCGATTCGCAAGGACCGGATTGGAGCTGCCTTCGCAGAATCGCCGCATCGCCCGCTTGCACGCGATGCCGTGCTCAGGCGTAGCGAAACAGCGCCATGAACCCATAGTCCATGTGCTGCTGGATATGGCAGTGAAACAGCGTCAGGCCCGGCTGGTCGGCGACCAGATCCACCGTGGCGCGTCCAAATGCGGGAACGATCACCGTATCCTTCTTGATGCCGGCGGTGGGCTTGCCGTTGAGCTCGACAAGCTCGAACAGGTGCCGGTGCATGTGCAGCGGGTGAGAATCGTCGCTGCGATTGTGAAACACCAGCCGATAGCGGCCTCCCTGCCGGAGCACGAACTCCCGTTCGTGCGGATATTCCTTGCCGTTGACGAGCCAGTGATTGATCCCGTGGGGCCCGCCAGGCACTTTTTCAAAGACCATGTCAATGGTCTGGTCCGGCGGGGGATGCGGAGCGGGCTTGCCAAAGATGGTGTAGTCCCAGCGCGCGTGCGCAGGCGGAAGCCATTGCGGGCGCGGCTGTGCCTGATTGGCGTACTCCACCACGATGCCCATGCCGGATTGCCGCGCGGCATCGCGCAGCTCGCCTAAAATCCAAACGCCCGGCAGATTCATCTCCACGATCGCATCCACGCGCTCACCCGGGGCGATCTCAATCACATCAACCGGCTGAGGCGCGGGCACGGGATTGCCGTCGAGAGCGATCACCTGAAAATGGTGACCGAAAAGGCCTATGCGATGAATTTGCGAGGCGCTGGCGTTGAGCAGGTGCATCAGGATGCGCTGACCCGACTGCACGCGGAGGGGATCCCCCGCGCCGAGCATTTTGTCGTTGATTGAGTAAAGAGGGGCGCCGACTTCGAGCCCGTTGGGACGCGGGTCTGGAGTGGCGGGTTTTTCGGGCATCGGGTCGTTGGGATCCGCCGCCATTTCGTCCTGATCCATCGTAGTCAGATAAGGCTCCCATTCACGCAGCGCCAGAAAGACCTCCTGGTCGTAGAGCCCAGGGTCATTCCCGGAATCGATCATGAGAAAACCGAATTGGCCGGTGTAGGAGCCCCGATGTAGATCCATCATGGCCATGGTGTGCGAGTGGTACCATCGCGAACCCGCCGGCTTGGCCACGAATTGATAGCGCCGGCGGCCATGCGGCGGGACCGGAGGCGTGCCTTCTTCCTCCGCCCCATCCACTTCCGAGGGAACGAACAGGCCATGCCAGTGCACGTATTCCGGAACGTCCGTGTCGTTCACAACCTCAACGGTAACGGGCTGGCCCTCGCGCACCCGCAGGAGAGGACCGGGTATTTTATTGCTGTAGCCGATCGTACTGAGTACGACCTGCGGGGCCAGCTCGACCATCATGGGTGCGATTCGCAGGGTGAAATCCGCCGCGCGCCCTGTGGCCTTCGGTTCTGATGTCGCCCCCATTGCCCCCATCGGATGCTGAGGCTGCGACGGAACCTGCCCGAGCGCTAACGACTGTGCCAATGCAGGCCGTAGCTTGCCTGCCACCGCCCCAATCACGGCGGCCCATCCAAACCGCCCAAAATCCCTTCGGTTCATGTGATCTTCATATCAAGGTCGCAAACGCCGGCGCCGAAGCGACCGCCCCAGTCAGCGCTGTCACTACGAAAATCGCTCGGGGCGTTTTGCTCCTAATGTTCCCTGTTGGTTGAAGGCTCGGCAAAAACGCGCATATTAGCCGCTTCAATGTTTCGCCTGCATGTCTAAAGTGTGAAAAAACCGTCATCGACATTTATTTATAGGCTGCGCAGTGTGTAAGTCCGTTCGGTCAAAGCAATTGTCACAGTCAAAGGCTGTGATGTAGAGTCTCTTACATCCCGGTGCAGAGACTCCGCCTGGTCGGGCTACGCGACTACTGTTTTCGAGGCCAGGAAGGAAATTCCGGCTGAAACCGTTCGACCTCGTAGCCGCGCACACTCGGCCCGGTTTCTGGGACAATGCTTCGATATGCCACCGGCCTTTCCTCCCGAGCTTCCTTCTCACATTAGCCTCGACCGTGATGTCTGCAACGATCTTGCCGCAGCCGAGCAACGCGAATGGCTGGTCACCAATGGCCTCGGCGGCTTCGCTTGCGCCACGGTAGCGGGTACGCTCACGCGCCGCTATCACGGACTTCTGGTCGCCGCGCTCTCCCCTCCGCGCGCCCGCACACTACTCGTCACCAAGATTGACGAACTCGCGAGCGTCGCAAATCAGACGTTCGCCCTTGGCGCGAACCGCTGGGCCAGCGGCGCGATTGACCCCCAGGGCTTCCGCTATCTCGATGGCGCCCATTTGGAAGGTAGCGTTCCCGTTTTGAATTACGTCATTGGAGACGTGCAGCTCGAAAAACGTGTCTGGATGCAACACGGCGCGAACACTACTTACGTTGAATATCGTGCGGCGCGAGCCTCGGCGCCCGTCACTCTTGAGTTGAAAGCCCTCGTCAACTATCGCGATTTCAACAATCTTACCCACGCGGGCGATTGGCGCATGCAGATTGCCTCGGTACCGAACGGGGTGTGTGTTACCGCTTTCGATGGCGCAACGCCATTCTATTTGCGGAGCGCCACCGCATCCGCCGAACTTATTTCCGAGCCCGGCCGGCCGCCAGGATCGGTCTGGTATCGCGATTATGAATTGGCTGAAGAGCGCGCGCGAGGAATGGAGAATCGCGAGGATCATCTTCACGCCGCAACGTTTCGCGTCACGCTTCAGCCGGGCGCAACGGCCTCGCTTGTTTTCAGCGTGGATGCGAACGCGAGTCTCGACGGCGCCGCCGCACTCGAAGCGGAGCGATCGCGCCAGCGCGATCTTCTTGCTCGCTTTCCGTCGGCGCGGCGAGCGGTTGCTGCGCCGGCCCCCGATTGGGTTCCCCAACTCGTCCTCGCCGCGGATGCGTTCCTCGTAGCCGCCGCGGAAAAAGGCCCAGAGCCGCCCACCCAAATCATTGCCGGCTACCCGTGGTTCGGTGTTTGGAGCCGTGACGCCATGATCTCGTTGCCCGGCTTGGCGCTCGTCACCGGCCGGCCCGAAATCGCGCGGCGCATTCTGCGTAGCTTCGCGCGCCAGATTGATCACGGCATGTTGCCGAATTTCTTTCCGGATAGCGGCCAGCCTCCGGAATTCAACACGGTTGACGCCGCGCTCTGGTACATCGACGCGTTGCGCCAGTTCGTCGGGCAAACAGGTGATCTCGATCTCGCTCGTGAGCTTTTTGGAGGCGTGCAGGAAATCATTTCTTATTACTCTCAAGGTACGCGCTATTCCATTCATGTGGATCCCGCGGATGGCCTGCTCTATTGTGGCGAGCCGGGCACGCAACTCACGTGGATGGATGCGCGCGCGAACGGCCAGCCCGTAACCCCGCGCATTGGCAAGCCCGTCGAGATCAACGCGCTCTGGCTCAACGCTCTCGCCGCGGCCACAAATCTGGCGCTGCAAATCGGCAAGCCGGCGCAGGCATTCCAGCAAGCCGCCGTGCGCGCCCGCACAGGCTTCGCGCGTTTCTGGAATGCGAAAGCAAATTGCTGCTTCGATGTGCTCGATGGACCGCAGGGAAACGACGCGTCCGTGCGTCCCAACCAAATCTTCGCCGTATCTCTTCCCGTTTCCGCGCTCGACCCCACGCAACAACGCGCCGTTGTCGAAACGTGCGCTGCGCATCTGCTCACTCCGTGCGGGTTGCGCACGCTGGCGCCGGATGACCCGGCATACCGCGGCCGTTACGATGGACCGCAAGCCGAGCGCGACGCCGCCTATCATCAAGGCACTGTATGGGCGTGGCTGCTCGGGCCTTTCGTCGAAGCACATTGGAAGGTTTATCAGGATCGTGACTCGGCACGCCGCATCCTCGGCTCGATTGCGGGGCAGCTCGGCGAAGCGGGGCTTGGCACCATCAGCGAGATCTTCGACGGCGATCCGCCGTTCACGCCGCGCGGCTGCTTCGCGCAGGCCTGGAGCGTCGCGGAGATTCTGCGCGCGTGGAGTGTTGTCGCTGCGGGAAAATCGGTGAAGTAGAAGTAGTAGCGGGGCTATTAATAGAAGGGGATCTTCTTACTTCTGGACTGCCGTGGCTGCGGCGCGAGCCTTCCACCGTATCCACAATCCCACGATCGTTTGCAATCCCACAGCCGTCCATAGCACTTTCTCAAAGACCCGGGTGCTCAGGGTAATGGCAAGAACCACCACACTCACACCCGCGCCCCAGATAATCACTTCCGCGAAGAACCCCTCGAACCAATTGGGTTTATTTCCCGCCGCGGGCACGCGAGCGCGAAGGGAATACCGTAGGCGCGGCACCGCGGCACAATAGGCAAGATAGCTTTCGCCCTGCGCCGCGCGCAGTTCCGCTTCCTCGCGCAGCAACAGGCGCACCACAACGACCGTCATACCCAGAAACAGCACAAAGAATCCAACGCGGTTGCACGTGAAGCCCAACCCAAAGCACATGAGAATATTGCCGAGATAAAGCGGATTGCGCACATGGCGAAAGGGACCATCGGCGACCAGGCGCTCGGTATGCAGCTTCATGTCGTTCATCACGGAGGCCTTCAGGTATGCGGTTCCCCACACGCGAAGGAAGGCGCCCTTGAAGATGGCCACAGCGGCGAGCCCGAAGATCACGCGCAGCCAAGTATCGAAGCTCAGCGCAGGATCAAGGCGGACAAGCCAAGTCGCGAGCCGGGCGGCGCTACTGACGTGATCGAACGCATAGCACGAGTAGGCTGCAACGAAAACGAAGCTGATGAAGAACACGCGAAATCGGAACTCGAACTTTGTCGCGGCAAAAAAGCTCTGTTGCATGGGCATCAGTATAGGGGAAGCAATGCGCGCAAACTAGCGGACCGGCCTGGATAAAATTATTCGGTGAAGACCAGGCCGACGGCGGTGTGTTCGGTTTGCGGTGCGGGTTCGAGCTTTACCACGTAGCCGCGGAGGCGCATGGATTGCGCGGCGGGGTTTTCACGGCCGGGATCATCCATTTCCACTTGCAACTCGGATTGCAGGCGCGGGCTGTTGCGCAGATAAATCATCGCGCCCTGCAACGTCAAATCGCGGATCACGGTTTCTTCCTGGAAGGCGCGGCCATCGGTGGTGAAACCCGTCACCATCGCGCGCAAATTTCCTTCGCGGCGCTGACCGCTGCGTCCCGTGGGGAGCAGCACTTCCATCTGCTCCTCGCCGAGCGCCATGGCCATGCCTTCGGTCGCGGCCCAGACGTTATCAAAATGCTGGCGCGCCTGGCGCAGCAATCCATCCACGGCGCGATCCGAGGAATCCGGGTCGTGATGGAAGAGAACCAGATTGCGCACGCCGGCCTCCCGCGCGATGCGCGTGCCTTCAAGCCAGGAGGAATGTCCCCAACCCTTGCGCACACCGGCAAGCTGCTCGGGAGTGTATTGCGCGTCGTTAATAAAAATGTCCGCGTCGGCGGCAAGCTCCAGCAGATTCCGTCTCAAATTCGGGCGCACCGGGCTCGTTGTCGGTGGCGTAAGCGATCACGCCGGCAGGGGTCTCAATCCGGAAGCCGAGGCAGCCCTGCGGATGATTCAGCGAGCGGGTGGTGATGCGAGCATCATCAATCTGGAAAGTCTCGCCGCCGGAGACTTCGGTGAAGTCGCGCGCGGCGGACATCGCGCTCAGATCCACGGGAAAATAGGGATAGGCCATCTGCGTCTCAAAAACCTGCTTCAGGCTGTCGGGTCCCAGATATTCGGAGCGAAAGCTGTAAAAGTGAAAGCGATTTTGCGGCGAATAGAGCGGCGCGAAAAAGGGAAGTCCCTGGATGTGGTCCCAGTGATAGTGCGTGACCAAGATGTGCGCATGCTGCGATTCGCCGTGCGCGTGCTGAGATTCGCCGTGGCCGCCGCCATTCCGGCCGGGATCGTGCGGCGCAAGATGATTGCCGAGCATACGCAGTCCCGTGCCGCAATCTATGATGAAGCGCGTGCCGCGCGGCGTGGTCAGCTCCAGGCAGGCCGTGTTGCCGCCATAGCGCGACGTGGCCGGGTCCACCGTAGGCGTGGAGCCGCGCACTCCCCAGAAGCGGATTTTGGCGTTGGGCTGGGCCATGGACTGGGAATCGCTGCCGGCGCCCTGACTGCCGGGATGAAACGAAAGGCTTCATAAAATGGTAAGTGGCGCTCCGGTGCAAGTCAACGAAGAACCCCGCGGTATGTGCGCCATTGGGACAGGTCATTGATCTGGCCGGGTTTTTGGTCTCTCGGCCCCTGATATTTGGCCGACTCGGCAACAGGGTTTGCGCGCGCTGCTTCGGCCTCGGCGGCTTTTGCCCTCGCCTGTTCTTCTTCCCGAGCTTTTCTCTCCGATGCGGCCTGAGCTTCTGCTTGCCGTTCTGCCTCTTCTTTCGCGGCGGCCGCGGCTTGCGCTTCGGCTTCCTGCTTGGCTTTGCGCGCGGCTTCCTTGGCGGCGAGCTCGGCGCGGTACGACGCGGCGTTGTCCCAAATGACTTGCTGCGGGCGGCGCGGCGGCTCGGGCTTCAGCGTTTGCAGGATCAACTGGCACATGTAGCTGAGGATGGCGGCGTCGCGCGTGCGAATCTGCCTGCGCGCGGCAAGGGAGAAGAGCTGGCCAAGGGCGTAGTTGACGTCGTCCGCGGACTGAAATTGCTCCATGGGACCGAGGATTTCGGCGGCCTCCGCGGAGCTGAGCGGCTGGTCGCGCTCCACCTGCTTCGCGTGAGCGGGGCAGAAAGCGTGTCCGCGAGAGCTGGGGAATCTGCAGCGGCCTCTGCCGTTGGTGAAGCGGCAACGGGATTTGGGTTTTCCTGCCATGGATTTGCCTCCTGAGGAATTTTTGGTGCGGACCCCACCCCCCCACTTTTCTTGTAAATACGGCAGGGATTGGAGTTACAGCGTTCGATATGTGCAACTCGCTCGAAATAAAGAAGTTAAGAAATGAACGTTACGCGAACATGTGATGCGAATGCTGGAAACAAAGGGGTTAGGGGTTCATGTTGTGCGACGACGTGAGTTGATGTGAATGGATCAGTGGGGCGCTGAACTGCACAGCAGCGTGGCCTTTGCCACCTGTGCCGGGAAAATTCAAGCGACATTATAACCCAAATGGGTAGATATCTCAACTGATAATTAGGGCATGCGGGGTATGAAATTTGAGAGTCACTTGGTGGTTAGGCCCGAGCCAGCCCTGATCGAGCGAGTCCGGCATGCGCGCGGTGCCAATGCTACTTTTCTAGACTTTGCTGCGGGGGATCGCCCCGGTTTTCCCCTTCTACGAGACGCAAGAATGTCTCAATAGCGCGTTTCTCTTTTTCATTCGTCCACGCACTGCCACCGGCCCTGCGGGCGAGTTCGGCGAGGTGATTAGCGTCGTAAACTAGTTTGAGCTGATCGAAATTAAAGCTGTGAGGGCCGCCTGGAAACTCAACCAAGAATCCATCAATGAGTTTTCCGATATACTTAGGTTCTCTTTCGAGTAACGCCATGGCGTAGCCATTGACCATTTGTGCTGATTCCGCGTTGTACGTTCCAACCTGATACAGAACATATTGGGCTAGGTTATTCGCTCCGAAAATGTTCAGGTGCGTATCCACGAATTCCTTTGCAAAGCGCTCCTGAACAATTTTCTGGATTAGGGGAAGATCAAGGGAGCGCCGAAGCTCCCAGGTCACCGCCGATTCGTCGCTGGCCAGTGCGTTGACGACACGGACCGCGACGTCGATAGCGTGAATATCTCTTATGACCGCCTCCGTTGTAGCTTGCTTTTCTTCAGCAGACACTCTGTCGTTTAGCAAGAAAAGGATCAGCCTGAGTTGGGCATCTTGTTCCGAACGGTCGCCTTCGATCGGGACCGACTCAATGCTACGACTGATCGCTTTCAGAAGTGGCATGATGACCTTGTCGTCGAGTTTCCTCAGAAACGTCAGAATTCTATTCAGAATCTCTACCAGCTGGTTCGATTCACGGAGGTTCGCAAGATCTTCTAGAATTGCGTTCTCGGGGTTTTCAGATTTTGCCCACGATGCCAACTTGGCTTCTACTGCCGCGTCGGGGACCGCGTCCTTGGGTACTGCAAGGAGGAAGTATTTGTCGAAACATTCCGGGTGCGTCAGTTTTTTCTCCGCTCGGAAGGCAGCGGCCGCGTTGTCTCCGTAACTTGCGGGGCGGCCGTATGCATCCGCTATTCTCGGAGCAAAGAGTTTTTTGAGGATTTCAAGAATATTGTCTTTCTGAGGCTCGTTCTTAAGAAGATCGTCAATATGATTTTTGATCTGTGCGCGACGCCACTGTTTCCGGTTGTCGTCAAATTCCAAAGGGAATGGCGACGACAACATGCTCTTTGTAGTCCAGGAAGGCACGTAGAAAAATGGGTTGGCCCAGATGTCTTGGTAAACGGCGTTGGCGAAGACTCGAAGAATCTCCAGAAGGAAAAAATCGAGCAGAGAGACTTCGTTTTTGACGGCAGGCAACCTGACTGACAAACCAATCAAGAAGCGTTTTGCGTTCCGAAGAGTCGGGAAAAACGGACTCAGTCTAGTTCGATATAGTTCCACGCTCTCTTTGTCAAAGACGTTCCTACGGTCCCCTGTTATTTCCAATTTATCGAGAAGCTTGTCCAATTGAGACTTGTGGCCCTGGGCATCCGAATAGATCACAAATCTGTCGATTTCGTTCTTGTCGGCGCCCGGCAGGTCCGTCGGGATTTGCACTATTTTGCTGAGAAAATCGGGGGACATACCCACTTTTGAGAGCTGGCCACACAGTTGGGTCTGGTCGTAAGCCAAGACAAACATCGTATTCTTGAAGTTTGCGCTGAGTCTGACGATTTGGAGAATCGTGGCCAGTTCGCTGTCGTTTGCCCTTTCCAAATCGTCGACGATTACAAGGACCCTGCGCCCAGTGTCGACGATGTAGGACTCGACCGTCGCCTTTGCTTCCTCAACTGTAGCTTCGTCCGTTTGAGGCAACTCAAGCCCATATTTCTTCAGGACCGGCGATAGAATTCGCGCGTAACGCCGAGCGATCGCCCTGAGATGCGGGTAGAAGAATTCCCGGTTTATCGAGCTGGCAACACTATCGTAAAATCTGCGCGTGATTGTTTCAGCCGACTGAAAGTACCAGGGATTGAAATCGACCAGAATGGTGTTCTCGTCCTTTCGAAGCCTGTTTCGGAGAAGGTTCAGGACCGAGGTTTTTCCGCTGCCCCAAGGGGCGTTGAGACCAAACACAAGCGAATCCTCGAACGGGAAGCTCTGGATCAGGGCGTGGAAATTGTCAACGAAGGTGCATCTTCCTAGCGTGTCTTGCTCCTCGTCCGTAATAGGGACGTCTATCAGGTCTTCCGGCGTCGGGTGTAGAAGCAGTGGCTTAGGCTCAACAAAGGAAAATAGAAATGTGGAGACTAGGAATGTTGCACACGCTGGTAACCAGACCCATAGAGCCGATCTTGCGGCGGGCGAGTATGCCGAAACTGAAAGCGGCAAGGAACCATTCAACAGAGCTGACGCGATCCAGCCAAGAATAAAGAGTGCAGTGCCGTCGAGGATTGTAAAGAGCCGCGTTTTTGCCTGCCAATTGTGTCGATACCGCCTAATCACGCGAGCGGCTGGGGCGAACGTCAGTAGGAATAGAAAAGCAATCAAAGTAAGGTGAGTTAGTGCGGGATAGATACTTAGAACGTGGTTTAGTCCGTCGTGAACGCGTTGAGAAGGAGCGGTTCCAGGAAGATACGTTCCGACGACGCTCCCTGCTACAAACGAGGTAGCAGCGGACCAGAAATATGACTTCCTGTGCATAGCTGGGCGACGGTTAGTCTACATTTAAATTACCCTCCTGTGCACTAGCAGGGGAAGCGTGGCGCCGGTGTATGGGCCGACCGAGGTCGCCGCATCAGAGTTGGCGGGCGCGCGGGGGTGCGGTCACACGGATTCCTCGGCCCGGTGCGGCGGGCCTCAGAATGACAAGAAGGGGAGGGGCGGCGCGGCGAGTGGCCGCAGGCGTCCGGTGAAAAGGCGTTCTGGCGTCGGCGAGTGGTGCGATTGGTGGGTGGAAGTGTGGGTGACACCGGAGAAAAGCCCCGCCCCTACCCCGACCTTGTAGGGGCAGGCGCCGAGGGGCAGGCTACAAAAGCGCCGACGGGCTAGTCCTCCACAGAGGGCCGAGAGGCCGCAGGGCCACTTCCTTTCTATAAGCAAGGGCCTGCGCTACACAGGCAAATGCAATGCGGGCAACAGACGCCCTCGGGCAAGAAGACTGCGAGCGAGTTGGCTTGGTGCGCGGAGATGCGGTCACACAGATTCTTCGGCCCGGTGCGGCGGGCCTCAGAATGACAAGAAGGGGAGAGGGCGGCGCGGCGAGTGATCGCGAGCGCCCGGGGAGGCAAGGGATACTTCGACCAGTAACCGCTTGACGGTTCATGTGAATTACCTCCGAGTGGCCCGTTATCCGGACAAGAGCACTTCGCTTCGCTCAGGTAGAACAAGGGTCAACGTCTATACTGTTGCGCGAAGCAGCTGGGACGCCTTCTGGAGCACATTCGCGGTCTTGTACTCGAAACTGTCCATCAAAAGGCCGTAGCTGTGGCATTAGGCGAATGCAATGCGATCAAAAGCCAGGGATTCGGCCATAGCGAGTTGACATCCGGCTGCTTCTTGCGATCGACTTCCATGGTTTCCCGCGCATGAAGAAAGCCCACGCTAGTTCCGTCTCTAATGGCCGTAAACTCTCTCTGTCTCCGTTGACTCGCTTATGAGTGAGGTCCTAACATGAGAACGAGGTCCTAATATGGACCCGCATGATCGGCCAGGCGCTGGGCCACTACCGGATTGAAGCAAAACTCGGCGAGGGCGGCATGGGGGTGGTCTACCGGGCCTTCGATACTCATCTCGACCGGCCCGTAGCCATCAAAATCCTGCGCGCTGATGCTACCACCAGCCCCGAGCGCCAGCGCCGCTTCGTGCAGGAAGCCAAGGCCGCATCGGCTCTGAATCACCCCAACATCATCCACATATACGACATCAGCTCATCTGGGGACACGGATTTCATTGCCATGGAGTTCGTGGCGGGCAAGACGCTCCACCAGTTGATCGGCAAGAACGACCTACCCTTGAGAGACACACTGAAGTATTCGATCCAGATCGCCGACGCCCTGGCCCGCGCGCACTCGGCCGGAATCGTGCACCGCGATCTCAAGCCGGCCAACATTATTATCGACGAGGACGGCCGCGTGAAATTGCTGGATTTCGGCCTGGCCAAGCTGACCGAGAAGACTGTCGATTCCGAGGCCGCCACGGCGACGATGACCGCTGAGGACGCCCCGCTGACGGAAGAAGGCTCGATCGTCGGCACCGTCGCCTACATGTCACCCGAGCAGGCCGAAGGCAGGAAGGTGGATGCGCGTTCCGATATTTTTTCTTTTGGCTCGGTTCTCTACGAAATGGTCACCGGCCGCCGGCCATTTGAAGGCGCAACCAAAATGTCCACAATTTCGGCAATCCTGCAGAAGGAGCCGCCGCCACCTGGCGGCCTCGCGCCGAATCTGCCGGCTGAGCTCGAGAAGATCATCCTACGCTGCCTGCGCAAGGACCGGGACCGCCGCACGCAGCACATAGATGATATCAAGCTGGCGCTGGAGGAACTAAGGGATGATTCTGCGTCCGGCAAGCGATCGCTGGCCTCGAAGGGCAGCGACCAAGCTCCTGCCCGCGATTCGGACTCAGTAAAGACCGCGAAACCCGAAGAGCCGCCCGCCTTGGTGCGGAAGCTTTTCGGATCGGCGGGCCCCAAACCATACCGGCTTTGGGAAATTCTGCACATCAAGATCTGTTTGCGCTGTGTATTGCTCGTGTATCTGGCCTGGCGGTTCAAAAACGTGACAAGCGGAACGTGGAGCCTGGCGCTGTTCTTCGCGATCTTATTCTGCGGCACGATTCAATCAATCATGGCCGCGGTTTTGCTCTTTGCGGGCAGTATGGACAGAGAATTCCTTCGTAGCGAGGCGCGAAAGTTCGCGCCCTGGCTTCGCGCGTTCGGGCTGGCGAATGGCGCGCTGGCAATAAGCATGGCGGTATGGATGGCCGAAGGGCACACGATCCTGGCCGCGCTGATCGCATTCCTCGGGATTGCAATAGGAGTAACCGCGCTGACCCTCAAGCCCGTGATGGACCGGGCAGCGATCTACGATTCAAACCGCTGATAGCCAGTGGCACCCGGCCCGGTCCGGGTGCTCGGGGTAGCTACAAAACCGTCTACAGTTTCGGACTTTTTTATTATGGGGCAGGTCCGCCGGGCGGTGCCGTGTGACGCCGGCCCGCACCGAGTAGGGTGTAGCAAAATCCCCTCAATGCGTAATACCCCGTCAACGAATTGCGCCTCTGGTCCGAGCGTGCGGAGCCTGTAGCCCTGCCTCACAACTGGATAGTACAGACGATAGCTCCTGGCTTGTCGGCTACTCGGAAGCTATCTCAGAATGAAAACAGCAGGGCGAAGATGGTCGTGGCGTGCGAGTTGGCGCGTGCGCGGTGATGCGGTCACACAGATTCTTCGGCCCGGTGCGGCGGGCCTCAGAATGACAAGAAGGGGAGGAGGCGGCGAGTGATTGTGGGCGGCCGGGGAGGCAAGGGAGACTCCGACCAGTAACCGCTTGACGGTTCATGTGAATTACTAATGGGATGGTCCGCCGCTTCTAGGTAGCCGGTGACCGAGAGGCTTGTGGATATGAGAGGCTTGCGGAGGAGGCGTCCCATGGAACTACACACCATCGGCATTGATCTTGGTAAGACAGTGTTTCACTTGGTCGGGCTTGACGTGGTTGGCGAGGCCGTAGTGCGCAAGAAGTTTTCGCGTAGCCAACTGCTGCGCTTCACCGCCAACGTACGCGTCGGATTGATTGGCATGGAAGCCTGCGGAGGTGCACATTTTCTTGGCCGAGCACTGCGGGAACAAGGACATGAGGTGCGATTGATTCCGGCGCAGTATGTAAAGCCGTACGTGAAGACGAACAAGAGCGACTACATCGATGCCGAGGCCATCGCTGAGGCGGTTGCACGGCCGACGATGCGCTTCGTGCCGATCAAGACCGAAGACCAACTGGATCTGCAGTCCCTCCATCGCGTGCGCGAGCGCTGGGTGATGCGTCGCACAGCAGTCATCAACCAGATTCGTGGATTGCTGCTCGAACGGCATCACTCTGCGGAAGGGACGGTGTTATGTCGGTGCGGCATTGCCCGGGATCCTGGAAGATGCCGACGCGAAGCTATCAGGCGCATTGCGCATGCTGCTGGCGCAACTGAAGCTGGAGCTCGATCACCTGGATCTGCGGATCGACGAAGCCGATGCGCTGATCAAGAGAACTGCTCGCGAAAACGAGGCCTGCCAACGGCTGGTGGCCATCCCCGGCATCGGACCGGTGACGGCGACCGCAGTCATCGCGGCCATCGGGAACCGAGGGGCGTTCCGCAAGGGTCGAGAGTTCGCTGCCTGGATGGGGTAGTTCCGCGTGAATACTCCACCGGAGGCAAGCAAAAGCTGCTCGGTATCAGCAAACGTGGGAATCCTACTTGCGAAGACTGTTCGTGCAAGGCGCACGCGCGGTTCTGCAACAGCGCACGAAGCAATCTTCCGGTCTGAGTACCTGGCTGGCCCAACTCACCTCGCGCAGCCACCGCAACGTCGCCGCTGTGGCGTTAGCGAATAAGCTCGGCCCGCATCGCCTGGGCCGTGCTCGCGAAGAATGAACCATATCGGCCTCCCGTGTTGGCCGATGTAGCCGCAGCCTAGCGACCGACTGCGGAGAACATGATTTCTTGCCAGGTCTGCTGGCGAATGGGCGATGGCACAACGGTCGAACCCGGCGCTCTCCAAACCCGTACTCGGAAGAAGCCTCTCGAGGCTGAATGACTAATGGGGAAGAGGCGCAGCGCATTCCATCCTGGCCAGGAGTGATTCACTCCGACAAAGGCCGTATACATTTGGCAGACCAACCCGTGACATCACTTTTCGCTTGCGCGAAGCGGCGGACCATACATTCCGAATGGCCCGTGATACGACCGAAATACACTGATAACCAGAGCGCGCCACGCGGAAGGCAGTATAGTGCTTCCGAGGCGGGCTTCACGATGAGACGTGAAAAGGCGCCTACTCAGCCAATCGGTAATGATTTTGAGAGCGGCGGGCGACATTGTCTCTTCGATTTCGTCGTATTCGCTGGGTGCGCCTGTCTTGGCGTCCTGCAGGAGATGGTTCATACCCGGCAGTTCGATGACAGTTGCGTTCGAGTTGTTTCTCAGTGCGTCGCGAGCAGCCGCGAGATTTTCCTTCGCGGGTACCTGTACGTCCAGCGAGCCGTTGAGGACGAGAACCGGCACTGTGAACCGGGCCAAAGTGGGAGCGGGATCGTAGGCGAGAATACCGCTCCCAAGGCGTTGTATCGTCTTTGGCTAAAGTCTCCGCCTCCTTTGCGTCGACGATATTATCGCCCACACCCGAGCGACGAGTGCTTTGGCGCTGTCGAGCGCGGCCGACTCCGATGGTGCCGAAATAATAGCGTTGTAGAGTTCTTCGTCGAAAACTTTGCGCCTTGCGATGTAATCGTCCGGCGCGCCGTAAGCTTTCGCGGTCATTGCCGATTGCAGCATAAATAATTTATCCCCTCGAATACAAGGACCGGCAATCATCACGACAAAGGCCACGCCTTATCCGAGGCCGCAACAGCGGGCGCTATGATGCCACCTTCAGAATGACCAAGCACACCAATATGTCTCGCATCAATGTGAGATTGGGTTTTCAGCCACGCTACGGCAGCCTCGGCATCAGAGGTGAAATCAACTGTGGTTGCGGCGTCGTAATTCCCTGAAGAGCCGCCGACGCCTCGCTTATCATAGCGGAGAACAGCGAAACCATTCCGGGTCAATGTGTCGGCTAGAACCAGAAATACTTATGGCCCCAAACGTCTTCGTCTCTGGTGTTGTGTCCAGTTCCCGAGATCAGCACGACAGCCGCAAATGGTCCGTCTCCAGTCGGTAGGCTTAACGTACCGGCGACTGGTTATGGGCGGTAATATTGGCGAAGTGGATTCCCGCTGCACATAGGGGGCCGTCCGGCATTAATCGCGTCTTCCTGCGGGCGGTTGTGAACGACTGGACCCATGTCCTCTGCGGTGGCGCGTCTCAGGGTGAGCGGATAGACCTGCTGAAATGTCAGATTGCCCTTCCAGACCTTTTCCTGGTCATGCCAGACACCGTCGTAGCTCAAGTTGAGCTTGTTCACGGCAAAATGCAGATGTGTCCCGTCGGACGCAATCTGGTCGAGAACAGTTTCGTTACCGCTAGGGTTGATAAGCTTTCCGCTAAAGCCAGAGTCGGTCCTTTCGAAGTGGATGCGGACCTTGAAACCTCCATTCATCTGGCCGATCCAATCGCCCGGAAGGCTTTGGGCAACTGACAAGTGATCCCACACACGAACAGGATGAGAACGATAATCTTGCGCACAAGACCTTCTTCTCGAAGATGAACAGCGAAGCTCTTGAAAGCTACAAGTTCAACAGAATAGCAAGGCGATGACAATTCACGCTATCGACAGCGCCGTTTATGCCTCCTCGCTTCGCTGGTTTCCCGCGCCAAATGCTCTGTCCTTGCGCGTTCGTGGTCATCGCGTAGGGATTGTGGTTTGTCGGCAAGCCGGAAGTAATCGTGTGCTTGGGTTTACTGGAATTATCGGAAGCTATCTCAGAATGAAAACAGCAGGGCGAAGATGGTCATGGCGTTCGAGTTGGCGCGTGCGCGGTGATGCGGTCACACAGATTCTTCGGCCCGGTGCGGCGGGCCGGGCCGAAAGAAGGGACGGAGGCGAAGCGCTTGCGATATTGTCCGGGTAAAACCACTCGTCATCGCCGGTAGTTTGCACTCAATGGTCATTCAGTGGCGCTATTCAACGCCGTCCAGGCGGCCAGAGAGTCCATGTAGTCTCTCCAATGGACGATCTTTCTGTTCTCAATCGTGATCACCGAGATGAGCCTGTTGTCATAGGGCGCGCCACTCGAAAGAATCTTGCCGTGCACTTCGTATTCGAGGATCACGACGCGACTATCCTGAGAGCGGTGCACAACAAGTGCGTCGCCGGAGTGAAGCTTGATCGTCTTGCCGTATCCGGAGAGGCTAGCCATCAGATTGGCTCGGCCTCGAATCGTCAGAGGCCAACCGGGGAAGTGATAGCGGGACTCGAAGACTGCGTCTTCGGCAAACGTATCGAAATAATGTTCGCCATCAACGAGTCCGCGTAAGCCTTCCATGACGACTTCGAAGAAAGGATTGAGAGCTTCAAAAACTTCGTATTCGGCTTTTGTCATGACTCATTCCTTTCAGTTCACGGACCATCGGCAGGAAATGCTTGATTCTTGTGGCCAAAATGAGCGCCGGAGGTTTGCCTCCTTTTCCATAATCCCAAATTCGGCATTCGGGTCAAGTGCTTCCGACTCACAGTCATTCGAAACCGGGGATATCGGGGGAGCTTGTGGACCGTCTTGGGGCGAATCTTGGCTATCGGAAGGTATCTCAGAATGAAAACCGGCGTGCGAGTTGGCGGGTGCGTGGCGATGCGGTCACACATAGTCTTCGGCCCGGGTCCGGCGGCCTCAGAATGACAAGGAGGGGAGGCGGCGGCGCGGCGAATGATCGCGGGCGTGACATTTCAGACTGCGTACGCGACCACTGTTAAGCCGGACACAGTGTGATTAGGATCTCCGTGGAACACAAGTGTTCCAAGGTCAACTACTCCCGAACTCGTCTCGAGCGAGTGGAATCAGTTGCAGCGGTAGATTCCAATTGTGCCGCATCCTCCGTATCCGACCCTTGGCTCCAATCATCTACCTCTTCGTCGCGCTGGCTCGGTTTCTTGATCCACACGGGACGGTTAGGAGTCGGATCAATCTCCAGATGAAAGATATCGAACCGGTTGTAATACCCGACGATGTCATGAGCCATTTTGTGCTCGATGCTACGAGCGATGTCGATGTCGGCCACGACCATACCTTCGCTCCCCACAAGCGGATCGCCGAGCAATTCCCCGTTCGGCCCGACAATCATCGAGACCGGAGCCGGCGTCGCTTTCAACAATTCTTTCATCCTGGAATCGCCCTGCGAAAGTTGCTCGATGGCATCGGCATCGAATGCGCACGAAGAGACAATGTTGAAAACTTTGCCCTCGAAGGCATGCGCTGCCGAGCGAATACGGATCGCCTCACTCAGATTGTAGTCGTGTGCGCCGCCCCCGGGGCGGTGGAAGGGCCAAGCCGGCGGATACGTGGCGATGTGGACCTGTTCCCCTTGTGCCAAAAGCGCGAAACGAGCCAGGGTATTGGTATTCTCACCGCAGATGAGCGTCCCAATGCGGCCGAGGTCGGTCTGCTCGGGACGAAGATAGGCGGCGTCGCCATTGGCCCACGTGAGTTTTTCCGCCCATGTGGGAACCAGCTTGCGATGGCGGTTCAGCAGCGTGCCGTCGCGATCGAATAGAAGGTTCGTGTTCCACAAGGCTCCCATGCTGATGGCGCCCTTCTCGGTGATGCCGACAGACAGGACCACCCGGTGACGCTTCGCAATCTCGCTCAATCTCCTGGTCTGTGGACCGGGGACTTGGACAGCATTGTCGAAAAGCCGCCGGAAGAAGCCGTGCTGGTCCATCGGGGCATAGATCAAATTCCAGACCGGGAAGGCGGGGATGAAGGACTCTCCGAACACAATGAGCTCGGCGCCGGCATCGGCGGCCTTCTGGACCAGCGTGTCCATCTTGTCGATAGTCGCATCGCGGTCCAGGAAAACGGGAGCGGCCTGCACCGCTGCCGCACGAAACTTGGGATACACATCGCCTGGCATGGACGATTCCTCCGTTGGATGCGTTATGACAACTCGACGTGCTTGGTTTCCGGTCCGGACAACGCACCCAGAAACAAAAGAAAGCCTCCCACTGCGAAGATGACGATTTCGGTGTACTCGTAGGGCATTCCCAATCCCTTCAGACCCAACATGTAGAAGGAGGAAAATGCCGGAATGATCGTGGCCGCGCTGTAACCGACGCCATAGCCAGATGCCCTGATTCCGGTGGGGAAGCGCTCGTTGATATACGAGGTGACGATCGCCCATACGGGAGTGGCGCACAGATTGATCAAGGTGACCAGCAGGGTCAGTTGCAATGCGCTCCGGTAGCCGGCCCTGACGAGCACGTAGTACAGGATAGGACCTACGGTAAACCCCGCGAGGCCGATCAGAGCCAAGATCGTCCGGCGGCCGATCTTCTGGCCCAACATGCCAAAGGGAACAAAGATAAGAGCCATCAGGCAATACGCGACCAGTTGCGCATTGGTGACGACGACGCTGTTCACGTGTAGCACAGTCAACAGAACGCCAGGAAGAATGGCCGTAACGGCGTTGAGCGTGAACCAGGCCCCGCTCATGACCAGGAACACTTGCGACAGGCAGCGGAAATTGTTTCCGCGGAACAGTTCCTTCAGCGGAGACTTCGTTTTCTCGGCCTTAGCCCAAACGTTGGATTCCGGAACCTTCTTGACGTAGTAAAGGAAAACCCCGCCGGCAAACAGGGCTCCGAGGAAGAAGGGAATGCGCCAGCCCCATTGTACGTAGGGTGAATGCGGTGACCCTGCCGGCAGCACGCGCAACAAACTGGTGGTGATTAGGGACATCGCGGCCAAAGACAGGGGAAAACCTGTATGGATGAACGCCGCCCATTTTCCTCGCTTCTCCTTGGGGGCATACTCCATGGCCAGCGGATTGGCGCCGGTGTACTCGCCTCCAAGAAAAATACCATCGACGAAACGGAGGAGTGTAAGGATCACGATGCTGGTGATGCCCCAGCTTTCATATCCCGGCAACAGTGCAATGAGCAGGGTCACGAACGCGAAACCACCCATGGAAATAATCGCGACCTTGCGCCGGCCGAGCTTGTCGCCGTAATGGCCAAAGAGCGTTGCTCCCACCGGGCGACCTACCAAGGACAAGGCAAAAACGATATAGAACAACGTTGATTTCAGAGCCGGGCTCAGGGTTGCGGGCTGGAAGTAGGACATGGCCGGTCCCAGAGCCACAACCGGCAGATACACGTCGAACATGTCCACGAAGAATCCGATGAACGCGGCGCGCAACGCCCGCTGCCCGGCATCGTGTGCGGCAGCGTCGACTTGCAGACCCCGATTTAAAGAAATTGCGCTTTGAGCCACATCGACCTCCCGGGGGTGCTGCCCAGCGGAGTGGGCTTTGGGTTCACTTATACACCCAAATCCAGGAAAGCCGGCATTTTACTTTTTGGCTCTAAAAAAAGCGGCGCCAGAGTACACAAGTCTCGCCTGTTCGAGATGATGTAAAGGATTTTCATTGGCAGCACTCCTAATGGAATGCTGTTGCACAGCGGAGTTTGGCATGAGTTTCAGGGATCCATCTGGACGTGTGGTGGCAAATGCCGATGCGCCGGTCGGTTTCGTGGAATTTCCGTTGATAGTCGGCAACCATCATGGAGATGGCTGGGACGCCGATTACGGCTGGCAGTACCAGAAAATTGTGTATAGCTCGCTTCGGGCAATCGAAGGAAGCGACGGCGGCACCAAACACCGGAAGGCTGTGTAACCGGCGATGCCCGTGGCGAACATGAGCTAAGATGCTCATACCACCAGTGCATCCGCGATTGTGGACCCCGCACAAGAACGCAAATGCCAGCGGCAACGAAGGGGCCAATGGGACTCAGAGCAATCAGCGGCCCGCTGCGATACTTAATCCCGAGGACGAGCACAGTCAAACCAGCGAGGAATACCAACACATTGAGCGCCAGACTGAAGTGCGTGCGCACTGCTTTCGGCTCGCGCTTCTCAACCGCCCAAATACCCTGCCAGCCCGCCGCCAGGGTGAGGCCAGCCAGTGGGCCAAAAAGGTTGCCGAGAGGCGTTGCCCTCGCAAAAAGTCCGAAAGTTCTGACGGCGAAAGCGGTCGAGCGATCCGCCGAACGGAAGAGGGATGGTGAAAGCGAGTCCGCTCATAACGAGGGCCGTCACGACAACCGGACATGCACGCGACATAGAACCATCCGGCGCGGATGTGTGCCTACTGCCCTTACGGGCGATGGCCGGAATCCAAAACAATATCAGCGCGAGACCGCCTGCGCTGATGTGCACCACCGCAGCCACTGAAACAGGTTTGCCATTGCGATTCTCCTTCCGCATTCGAGCGAAACTCTGCGCATGGATTCCTCGCACCATGTTAGCCAGGCCTGATGTGGATGCTCTCCCATGCGCAGAGTCATATGGTGGTGGAAAGCAGCCAACGGAAGAGCGTCCGGAAATCCGGGGTCGCGCTGGGCCCACTCTTTTTCTTTATTTCTTAGCGCCTCAAGGCGCGCCGCCCAGCGAGTGTGGAGCTGTTCGAGAAATCTCAAGGTATGCGGCAGATCAGAGAGCTCATCCATGAGGTAGATCTGTGCCAGAAAGGTGTGCCTCATGTCTCCAAACTGCGGTTCGTTCCGCAGCCAAGCGGTAAGCTCTGCGCCCGGTTGCGGTGATTCGTAAACGATGCGTCCAGGGCCGCGCTTGGAGGCGGCGCGGCGCGATCGCAACAACTTCTGCTTCTCCGCCGTTTCAAGCTTGGATAAACCTGGCTCAGTTCGGCGGCCCAGAAATGACCGATCCCGTTGTCCAGGACGGCCTTCAAGTCGTATCCGCTGGCGGGCTCGCGCAGGAGACCAAGCAAAATATATTCGAGACTCACGCCCGCCACTATATAAGGTATTATATAAATGTCAACAGTTGTTTGCAGGGCCCTGCAACCCGACGCTTTCCCGGCTTTTGCCGGAACAGGAGCCGAGCCCCCTTCTGGGGACCTGCGCTGCAAGGGCAAAGCCTGCGACACCAAGCAGACCGGTTTGGCTTGCGCGCGGCGATGCGGCCACACGGATTCTTCGGCGCGGTGCGGCGGGCCTCAGAATGACAAGATGGGGAGGGGCGAGTCCGTCTCCGCTCAAACACATTTCCAAGCCAAGGATTTGAGACAGAGTAGAAGGGCTAGAGGCTCAGGAGGAGAGCATTCTCGCTGGGTTCAGAGTAAAATTCGAATATCGCGGAGAGTGCTCAGCACCTATGGAGACAGGGATGTCCCATTTATGGGAATATCTCGTCACCCTGCTGTTCCTCTCTCCTTCCTCCTACCGCACAAGAGACACACAGCCACGCGCGCCTGAAAACTGGGAAAAGTATCGTTTCCCATTTCCTGCACGCCGGCCGTTCAGGAGCAGTTCGACCGAGGCGTGGCTCTGCTTCACTCGTTCGCTTATACCGCTGCCGAAGAGGCATTTCAGGGCGTGGCCGAACTGGATCCGCGGTGTGCCATGGCACATTGGGGCGTGGCCATGACGTACTTTCACCAGCTTTGGGACCCGCCCATTGAGCCCGCGACAATTTCGACCGCGCAAAGG
The DNA here is from genome assembly GCA_963803675.1 of uncultured Acidobacteriota bacterium. Lineage (GTDB taxonomy): Bacteria > Acidobacteriota > Terriglobia > Acidiferrales > UBA7541 > DASTCZ01. Next base: position 197,156 of record CAWDNN010000003.1, read on the forward strand.
AGATCCGGCGGGCGCAACAAATCGGGGCGGGATCTGAACGCGAGCGCCAGTTCATCACGCGCTGGGTTTGCTCTACCAGGACGTGCCACCGTTCCGTATCGCACCGGGCGTTGAACTACGAGCACGCGATGGGCAATCTCGCTGCAGGGAACAGGAAAGATGTGGAAGCACAAGTGTTTTACGCGCTCGCACTGCTGGCGAACGCATCTCCTGTCGGACAAGACTCATGCGAGGCAGAAAGAGGCCGCCGATCTGCTTGAGCCGCTTGATCGCGCCTACCCGCAACACCCGGGAATCCCTCACTACCTCATCCATGCTTACGACAATGCGGAACTCGCATCAAAAGGCCTACCTGCGGCAAGGGCCTACTCCCAGATTGCCCCCTCAGCGCCACACGCACTGCATATGCCATCGCATATATTCACGCGACTCGGCCTATGGGAAGACTCCATCGCTTCCAACCTTGCGGCAAGGGAAGCGGCACACCAGCAGGGCGACACGGGAGAAGAACTCCACGCATGGATTATCTGGTGTACGCCTACCTGCAGAGTGGACGTGACAAGACGCGGCTGAAGTCATTCAGCAACTTAAAAACATGCCGAAGCTGGATATCGGCGATTTCAAAATAGCGTACGCCTCTACCGCAATGCCGGTTCGCTACGCGGTTGAGCGGGGTCAATGGGCCGACGCTGCTGGCATCGTTCCTCCGACAGGAGCCCCGCCTCATGTTGTCGCAATTGCGGTTTGGGCTCGTGGGCTGGGACTTGCGCGGAGTGGACACGCTGCTGAGGCTCACAGAAATTGATAGATTGCGGCAGATCGAAGAGCAGCTTCGCACGTCAGGCAATGACTATTGGGCCACGCAGGTGGGGATTCTGATGCGGGAAGTCATGGCGTGGTCAGCCCAGGCGAACAGAAACCGGACGAAGCCGCAGCCTTGATGCGCGGGCAGCCGACGAGGAGGACGCGATCGAGAAGCTCCCGGTGACACCGGGGCCGATTGTTCCTGCCCGCGAACAGCTCGGCTACTTGCTGCTCGAGCAGAATCACCCGGGTCTCGCGTTGAAAGAATTTGAGACAGCACTCGCAAATGCTCCCGGGCGGCGCGGGGCCTTGCAGGGCGCCGGGCGTGCTGCCGAACTCTCCGGCCAGAAATAGAGTTTCATCATTGTGTTTCCAGGCGGCGATTCCAAAATCGTACCCCTAAACTGCCGCATAGCGCGCTACACATAGAAGTCATTTTGAGGTAGTAAGATTCTGGGCGAATTGTCGGCTACCCGGAGGTTATCTCAGACTGAAAACAGCAGGGCGAAGATGGTCATGGCGTTCGCGTTGGCGGGTGCGCGGTGATGCGGTCACACGGATTCTTCGGCCCGGTGCGGCGGGCATCAAGATGACAAGAAGAGGAGGAGGCGCGTTTCATTCCTTGTGGCGTGGTAGCATGACGGCTATCCTGGGAAGGCAAGCCGGAACCCCAACAGGAGGCTAAAAATGGCGAGATTGGGATCCGTGCCGGCGCCGCTTGGAGCTCGCGTCCCAAGTTCTGCGTCGGCCGTCCCGGCCACCACGGTTGCGTCCCGGCATTCCGCTCTTGTCCGCGTCACTCACTGGATCACCGCCCTGTGCTTTTTCGCCCTGCTCGTCAGCGGATTTGAAATTGTGATCTCTCACCCGCGCTTTTATTGGGGCGAAACCGGCAATGTGTTGACGACACCCTTATTTCAACTGCCGATTCCTTCCTCAAGGTCAACCGTGCCCACCGGCTACGGATACGTGCTGCCGGACCAGAACGGCTGGAGCCGGTATCTGCACTTCGAAGCCGCCTGGATGGTGGTGCTGACCGGCTTACTGTATGTCATCTCCGTCGTGCTTTCACGGGCATTTGCGAAAAAACTTGCTCCCGGACCGTGCCGATCTTTCGTGGCGGGATTTATCGGCCGCAATCGCTCACCATTTACGCTTCGCGCGGCCGGGCGAGGCGGAAGCCAGGTCGTACAACGTGCTCCAGCGGCTCACCTACCTCTTCGTCATTTTCGTTCTCTTCCCGCTGGTAATCTGGACGGGTCTGGCCATGTCCCCCGCCTTTGTTTCCGCGTTTCCGGCCGCTGTCACCACGCTGGGCGGCCAGCAATCCGCGCGCACCATTCATTTCTTCGTCTCGCTGTTTCTTCTGCTGTTCCTGCTGGTCCACGTGGTGATGGTTTGCATTGCCGGATTCAGAAGCCGCATGCGCGCGATGATCACGGGCCGCGCCGGCGCCCATAAGGAGCGCACATGAACGATCTCTCACGACGCAAACTGATCACCACCGGTCTCGCAGCCACGGCGGGCGTAACGGGCCTGGGTGTGGCCGCGCGCCTCGCGCAGACCTATGGGCTGGTGCCTCCCGATCATGGGGGAATCTACGGCCTCGGCGAAACGCTCACCTACGCCTCCCAGCGGCTGCTGACGAGGCACTCGTTGGCCCGCGAGTTCTCTCCGGGGCAGATTTCGAAGCCTCCGGTCGCGAACGCAATCGCGCCCCCAAATGAAGCGTTCAAACGCCTGCAGGCCGGCGGATTCGCCGACTGGCGGCTCTTCGTAGGTGGCATGGTGGCCCGGCCCGCCTCGTTTTCGCTGGCCCAGCTGAAGAGCTACCCGTCTCGCAGCCAGATCACGCAACTGGCCTGTGAAGAGGGCTGGTCGTACATAGCCGAGTGGACCGGCGTGCCTCTCTCCCACGTGCTGGAATCGTTGGGGTCCACCCGCATGCCCGATACGTTGTGTACTTCTCCATCGAGCCCGACTGGTGGGAAAGCATCGATATGGCCGACGCTTTGCATCCGCAGACTTTTCTCGCCTATGGGATGAACGGCGATGAGCTTCCAGTGGGCAACGGCGGACCTCTGCGCATGCGGCTCCCCCGCCAGCTCGGTTACAAGAGCGTGAAATTCATCACCCGTCTGACCGTCACCGACAGCCTGAAAGGGTTCGGCAGGGGCCTGGGCTCCGCATCTCCGGAAGCGGGCTATGCCTGGTACGCCGGCATCTGACAGGCTCGTTTCGAGCGAATGGCGAAGCAGGACCTGCGCTACACAGGCAATTCACCGCGACCAAGGCGGGAACCTCGCCGCGTGATTCGGGCACAATCGCCGAGGCGTCCTTCGCCGTGGCTTTAGGCGCGAGGGACGATTGTTTCCACGGCATCGCCAGAACCGATAGAATATCCGCAGTCGAGGTGTAAACATTGGGGCTGACGCGAATGCCGTTGAGGCCGGGTCCCGAGATGGGGGTAACGAAAATATTGTATTTGCGTCAGGAGAGCATCGCCGCTTTCCTGGATCCATGGTTTCGAAGTGGATGGTGCCGAAAGCACCGGACTGGGCAGGATCAAGCTCACCAGCATTTTGGGCGCCAGGAAGTTTGCCCAGGCGTTCGGCCCAGCGTTTGCTTCAAATATCTGAGGCGCGCGAATTTTCGCTCGTCGCCGATTTGCCCGTGGAATTCCAGCGCTTGCAGTGTGGCATTGTGGATGGCCGCAGGGTGAGTTCCGATTTCTTCGAACTTGCGGATATCCTTGTCCATTGATTGCGGCGCGGCCATCCAGGTCCAGTGTTTTTCGATGCGGTCCTTTCGTACGTATAACATGCCGGTACCGATGGGCGCCGAAAGCCATTTGTGCAGGCTGGCGCCGTAGAAATCGCAGTCTAAATCGGAGAACTGGAAGGGCACGTGCGCAAAAGCATGCGCCCCATCCACGATGCTGGTGATGCCGCGGGGCGCGCGCCACGCGCAGATCTCCTTGATGGGAAAGATCTGGCCGGTAGTGAGAACACCACGTGCGACATATGGATGACGCGGGTGCGCGGCGTGATGGCCTGTTCGAACAAGCGCACCAAGTCGCCGGAATTATTTACGAGTAGGTGAAATCCAGTTGCTTGAGGGACAATCTTTTCCCGGCGGGCCACGCTGCTGCCACGCGGTGATCATCCGGGGATAGTCCTGGGCTGGTGGTCAGGACTTCGTCGCCGGGTGCGAGGTCAAGGCCAAACTGCGCGATCTGAAGCAATTCGCTGGCGTTCCGCGTGATGGCAATGCATTCGGGATCGGCGTTCCACGGTATCGGCGAGGTTTTTCCGCACGTCTTCAATGCGGGGCTCCAGGTCGTTGCCACATGCGGTAGGCTGGACGGCTGTAGTGGTTGTTATAACGAATGGCTTCGATCTCGGCATCCAGGACCATCGTCGGCGCCGGGGCAACACCACCATTGTTGAGGTTCACGATGCTCGGATCGCGGACGTAGGCGCTGCGGATGCCATTCCAAAAGTTCTCGTCGCCGGCAACATCTTCCAGGAAGGAACCCGCGTAGGCGCGGTTCAGGAAGGCAGCCACCACGATCGCTTCTGCCCCGAGCAGAAAAGTACGGCGGTTCAGTTCTTTGCGCATGTTTGTAACGTCGCACCAACAGCTTTGAATTGCAAGCAAGCAATATGCCGGAGGACTTCAGAACCAGGAACCGACGACGCCCAACAATATCGCGGCTGCGAGGATCTGGACATGTTGCGCCTCTTAGATAGCGGCTGGCCGACCGCTTCTTTTTATCTTTACTGGCTTCAAAGTACGTGTAGGGAAGCGAGCGGCAGTCCGCTGCAGCACGAGCGACAAAAAGGTTGCCTTTTATACGAGATCGCGCTAATATGCAACCCGGAGGTTGCATAAACATGAATGATCGTATCGAGAAAGCGTATGAACTCAAGGCGCCGGTTTCGCGGGTCTGGCGCGCGCTGACGGATTACCGCGAGTTTGGCGAGTGGTTTCGCGTGAAACTGGATGGCCCATTCGTGCCGGGTCAGATCTCGCGAGGCCACATTACCTACCCTGGGTACGAGCACGTCAAATGGGAGGCGGTGGTGCAGAAAATGGAGCCGGAACGGCTCTTTTCCTTCACCTGGCACCCTTACGCCGTCGACCCCAAAATCGATTATTCGCGGGAGACGCCCACGCTCGTCGAATTCAGGCTGGAGAAGACCGATAACGGCACACTGCTTTTGCTCACTGAATCCGGCTTCGACAAAATCCCCAGCGACCGCCGCCTCGAAGCATTTCGCAAAAACGATGGTGGTTGGATGGAGCAAATGAAGAACATTGAGAGCCATGTCGCGCAGAGGCCGTAGCGGCATTGCCACCAAAGGGCGGCCTTATGCACCCGTCTTTGCCGCGCTAGGCGACCAGACGCGGCTATCGCTGATTGCGAAGCTCTCCGGCGGCCAGCACTATTCGATTTCTCAGTTAACCGACGGTTCGAAGCTGACCCGGCAGGCGATCACCAAGCATTTGCGAGTATTGGAGAGCGCAGGAATCGTGCACGGCGTCCGTGCCGGTCGCGAGAGCCTATTCAAATTCGATCCCCAGCCGATTGAAAGAATTAAGAGATATCTCGATCTCGTTTCCAAGCAATGGGATCAGGCACTGAGCAGGCTAAAGTCGTTCGTCGAAGACTACGAATGCGGGACACGCGCCGCAGGTGACCGCCTCACAGAATCTGAGGGTGGTGCCGTAGTAGACGAGGTAACCGGCGAGGGCCAAGCCGAACAACGTCACGAGGATTCCAACGAGATCAACGACAAAACCAGCCGGCTGGAACCTTCCGGACTCCAACTGAGCACGCGTGCGGCGGTAGCGAAGCAAGCCGGCCAAGGTCAATATGACGCCCGCGACGATCGCGATGGTACCGAACCAAACGGAAAGCCCTGCCGACGGTGACGCTTGACCTTGTATTTGCATGAATGGCGAATGGCAATGGCGAACGCCCGATGGCAAAACCGAAAACGACATCGCGATGCCGGTGCGCACCCAGGCAAGGAACGTGCGCTCATTCGCCAGATGGTCGCTGCGCGATCGGAATTATCGCCGGGTATCAGCCGATATCGTTGGGCTTGGCTCCGGCATACGTCCTCGGAAAACTCTCGGGCAAGAATCGTCGCGCAAGGATGTCGGGCAAGAACGACGGGTACAGGGAAAGCTATTCTACGGCCTTTTCAAGCACTGCGCCGACACGGCAATGTTCTTCAGCGAGTCGTCGGGGATCGCATGGCGCCGCTTGAGATAGTCGGGGCCGTTGTAGGAAAGCAGACCTTGCCGTCGGCGTCTTCCCAGGCCAGCGCCTTTAGGGGGGAGATCAATTGCGAGAGTTGGACTGGCGACCATCAGTGGCGTCCCTCCTTTGGGACTCCCAAAAATAATGAGTTGCGTGGCGCGCATCGCGAGCCGGCCTTCTTCGGCTTCGCCGCTGTGATCTACACGCGCAAATACGGTGAGGTTCGGGCGCAAGACGGACTCCAGCCGCTGCACTGTTCTGGAAAGAGTAGGGACTCCTGAGGTGAACCAGCCCGTTGTCCGGTAACGGACCATGCGCACCCTCCTCAATCAGATTCGGTTCTCCGATGATCGTCCCGGCGGGCTGAGAAAATCAATTGGTTCTTGGGGCCGTGAGGATAATGCGTTTTGATGGAACTGGGATAGGCGACTGATGTGATGCTCTTTTTCTCTAACAATTTTGTTTTCGAAGGAACCCGTCGCCAAGGTTATACTGTGGACAGGAGCTTCTGCGCAGGCACATGACGCAGCTCGCAGACGCACGCCCAGTTTTTATCGATCCTCTCCAACAAGCCCCCTGTGGACGCGTCATTTTTGAACGGCAACCGCCGCGCTGCCGGTAAGGAGTACGCGAATGGGCATCGACAAGAAGGAAATGATTCAGCAGTTGAAGTTTGAGATTGAGATGATCGAGAAAGGGGGATACCACCCCTCAGTTTGGGAGCCCCGCCGCGACCCTGAGATCTTCCGCGACTCAATCACTTGCTTGAACGTCAGAGCTTGAGAAAAAGAGCACGCATGCTCGAGCTGCTTCTTGAGCAAGTTTGCACCACCGGAAGTGCGCAACTCGAACGGCGACATCTGCCACAAGATCCTGCTGAACGAAAAGGGTGACACGGTCGGGACGCTGAAGGCCGAAGGCGATCCCTACAAACTCCAAGCCGCTGTCCTCGGCTGGTTGAAAAAAACCGTCGCAAAACTGGAGCTGGAGGTTGCAGCGAACGAGTCGGGGCCGCAACCCTTCGTGAAAAGCCCGGCCTGGTGTTCCCCAAACAAGCCCTCAGGAAGAACTGGACCCGCGAAGAACCGAGACCCCGGGCTACCTAAGAATCTCGTTGAGGAAGCGGTTCTTGGGAAGCCGGTGAATTCCTCCATCGGTGAGGCGAGCCGAACGTCAGGATGCAAGTGCGTGTCGCGCCACACAAAACCCCCGGTGACCCGGCCGGAAGTGAGCGACCATTTTCCGTTTGTCTCCGCTTTCAATTGCGGGATGCCTGCTTCAAGACGATGCTGCTTGAGAGTTGCCGCTATGAAAACGAAAAGGCCGGCAGCGTGTGCTGCCCGGCCTTTTGAGCCTCGAGTTAAGTTAAGGATGCAGGCTACCTGTGTCCGCCGCCGTGAGAGCGCCTCCACGTGCTGAGAAGCTGCCACGTGCGGAGCCTCCACGAGCTGCGAAGCCACCGCGTGCGTAACCTCCGCCGCATTGCGGAGCCGCCGCGGAACGAGCCGCGGGCTGCGCCGCCAACTGCGCCGCGTCCAACATAGGCAGGTCCGCGACCGGCGAAGCCGGGACGGCCGTTGAAACCAGGGCGACCTGCGAAGCCAGGGCGTCCGCCGTAGAAGCCGTGGCCGTCGTAGCCGCCACGGAACCAAGGCCCGGCGCCGATGAAGACGCCGCCGGAGAAGTAGCTTGGTCCATGGTCGCCGTAAGGCGCGGGGGCGTACGGAGCATAGCCGTAGTAGCCGTAAGCGCAGACGGGAGGCGCACCGACGTAAACTCCTGCCCGCCAAACCCCCGCCGACTGAAACTCGTTGTGCGTTCGCGTAAGAGGCGGAAACCATGCAGAAGCCAAGTACCGCGAGAATTCTTCGGTAGACCCTTGGTTCATTCCCCTTTCCGAGAGCCGTAAAACGCGTCTTAGGTGAATGCTTTTGTCCGCTTCGGTTCAGCACTCTCGATATGATTAGGGCACGGGGAGTGCCAAACGATGCGCCGGCCGTGCAGCCTGCTAAGATATCTATTATCAGTAACATACACTATACGACTTTGACGATGGCGTTCGTGGTTTGTCGAGGTGACGGTGGTTTTCGAGCGGGACTGGTGGTCTTCAGCCACAGAAAAACTGAGGAGCCCGCACGCATCATCACTTCCGCTTAGCTGAGGTTATTACGCGTCGCGAAGAGCGGCCGTCGAGACTGAGACTTGCGGCCCGCCATGCGGGAAGCCAGGACGCCGAGGCGGCGATGAGCAAGAACGCTAAGGCCATGGTCACGAAAGTTGCGGGTCGGTGGATTTCACGCCGACCAGCATGGAGTCATAGCGCGGGTGACGACGAAAGCGGCGATCAGGCCGGCAATGATGCCAAAGACCGTGAGACGCAATCCCTGCCCGACAACGAGCTGGAAAATGTTGCCGCGGCCGGCGCCCAGCGCCATGCGAACGCCGATTTCGGAAGTGCGCTGGCGGACGACGGTCGAAAGCACGCCGTAGAGACCCACGCCCGCAAGCAATGCCGCGATCACGGCGAACGCTCCGATCAGCAGCAAGGAAAAGCGCGTGCCGGCTTGCGCTTTGTCCACCAAGGCGTCCATCGGCTGCAAGTCCGTGATCAAGAGATGCGGGTCGAACGGTTTAATCGCACGCGCGAACGTCATTCGCATAATTCGCCGGATCGGCGGCGGTGCGAATGGCCCAGCTGATCGGTGGCGCCGGAGCCCAGATAGGCGTCCGTAAAGTAGATTTGCTCGCGGCCGGGTTCGGCGAGAGAAACATCGCGCTGATGTTCACGACGCCAATGATCTGGACCCAGACAGGCTCGGGCGTCTGGATGCGAGTGAGAATGCGTTTGCCGACGGCGGATTGACCAGGAAACGCCTTTTCGGCGAGCGCTTGATCGATAAGCATGAGGTCGCGGCCGGGCTGGTTGTCTTCGTCAGTGAAAGTGCGGCCCTCCAGGAGGGGCGTGTGCATCGTTTCGAAATAGCCCGGAAGCACGATGTGAGGATCGATGGCTTTGTATTTGCTAGCGTCCGCGAGCGCGTCCTCGAGCCCCCAGCGAATCGGGCTGAAGCCGCCAGTGAGCGGAAAGGAGACGCAGGCCGTGACGCTCAGCACTCCGGGAATAGCGCGCAAGCGATCCTCGATTTGGCGCACGGCGCGGCGCGAGCGGCTGCGCCGGGTCAAAGCGGTTTGACAAGACTTGGAAGGTCAGCAGGCCATGAGGATTGAATCCGGGATCAACGCGCTGCAGATCGAGGAAGCTGCGGAACATCAGGCCCGATCCGATCAGCAAAACGTAGGCGAGTGCCACTTCGATACCGACGACAACTTTCCGCGACCGGCCGCCTCGGGCGAGGCCTTCATTGCGGCTGGCACCGCGCAGCACGATCATCAGGTCCGGCCGGGAAGCGCGCCACGCGGATGCAAGTCCAAAGATCGCCGCGGCCAAGAGGCTCGACAGCGCGGTGAAAATCAACACGGACGAATCCATGCGAATGGTATCGAGCCGCGGCAGATTGGCCGGAGCAATGGCGAGCAGTTCGTGAATTCCGGCCCAGGCGACCGCGAAACCACCTACCGCGCCGATGGCTGCCAGCAGAAATGACTCGACCAGCATCTGACGGGCGAGAATCCACCAGCTTGCGCCGAGCGCCGCGCGCACGGCGAGTTCACGCTGGCGCAGGGAGGCGCGCACGAGCAGCAGGTTAGCCACATTGGCGCAGGCGATGAGCAAAAGAAAAATCACCGCGCCCATCAGCGCCAAAAGAGCGGGACGTACCTCGGAGACGAGGTGCTGCCGCATGGGTTCCACGCGGATGGCGTAGCCCGCGGTCCCCAGAATCATAAAATCCTTGCGCTCCTGTGCGGCGACCTGGTCGGCATCCGATTGCGCGCGTCCGATGGGCACGCCAGGTTTCAATCTGCCGATCACATGCATGGAAACGGAATTTCGCTGGGCGCTGTCATAGCCCAGGCGATTGGCGAACCAGACGTCCGGCGCGGGTTCGATCTCGGAAGAGGGCGGGAAATAGAGACGGAAGTGCGGGGCCAAGACGCCGACGATTCTGGGGCTGAAGGGACCCCCGGTATCCAGCGTGGTGCCGAGCACGGCGGGATTGAGGCCGTAGCGGCGCTGGAAATACTCATAGCTCAGGATGGCCATCACGGGCAGGGCGGGGTGCCGCGGCATTCTGCGCACCGGCGGCCTGCTGTGTTTGTGGAGCGCCATCGTCGGGCGTGAAATCACGGCCGAAAGCCATCTTGGCGCCCACGAGGCTAAAGTAATTCGTGGTGACCACTCCGAAGTGCACTTGTTCGGGCGAGCCATCCTTGTGTCAAGACGATGTTGGAAAGTGAAGACGCCGGCTAGACCGCTGAAGGCGTCTTGCGTCCCTCGCGGAGATCGATGAAATTTGCGTTGGAGAAGGGAAAGTCGCGGACGCCGCGATTGCGCATATCGGTAGAGATGATTACCAGGCGATCGGGATCGTGATAGGGAAGGGGGCGCAACAGGACGGCGTTGGCGACGCTGAAGATGGCGGTGCTGGCGCCGACTCCCAAGGCGATGGTGATGGCGGCGGTGAGCGCAAAAATGGGACTCTTACGCAACGATCGCGCTGCGAACGCCAATCTCGGAAGGCCATCGTTCACCTCATCCGTCAGCGCTACCCGCAGAGGATACCACGTGCGCCGATCGCCACTGAAAATTTCCAGTACGCGTCCCGTTTCCATGTCATTTCTCCTTCTGCCAGGTCATTTCCACGCGCACCGGTATTTCGTTCTTCACGGGCATCGCCAAGAGCGACGGCGGGTCGATCTTGAAATCGGACAGCGTAGCCGGAATGGTTCCTGATATCCGGGTCTCGTTTCCTTGGGTCACCTGTTGGAATGGCACTTGCTTATAGTTGGCGGTCTGTCCGGCAAACTGGACCTCCAGGTCGGCATGAATCGTTGCTGATCAGATGCGTCTTCGGGCAAACGCGTGCGCACAGTGACCATTGGAAATTGCCCACCGCGCGCCACTTGAAGCATGTGAAGATCGCGGTTGCTGTCTCCGGAATCAAACGACTTAACCGGTACTGCGATCAAGAAATCGCATTGTCCGGCGTGGCAAACGCCCTTTCCTCGTGCCGCATGGCTGACGCCTTCAACTTGATGCAGCGGGTGAGAACGTGATAGGTGAGAGTGGATTGCTCGAGAACCCACTGGCTATCCGTTTGGGCAAAAGCGGGAAGCCCAAGAAGCAAGAAGGCAATCAGTATTTTTATCTTTTTATTCACGACTCCTCTTTAGAACTTAAAAGATACGGACAAAATAGCGGCCCCATACGCTGCTGCCGTCACGATGGCCACCGGCTCCATGAGCGCTAGCGATCCCGTGAACTTTTTCCCCTTTGCTTTTTTGATCAAAAGCCATTGCTCCGAGGATCGGTGTCAGGATCATGCCCGGGCCATGAATCCAGGCCAGAGCTTTGTGCAGGCGGATTTGCCCGCGCGCTTGCGGTTCCCGGAATTTTGGGCGCACGGATGGCATAGTAGGCGCTCATGAAATACAAATCCCCCGTCACCGAGCCGAGAGCCAGATGCGCATAGCGGTCAGTCGAACTGGTGCTCTTGCCGCCGGCGCCGGGCCCCAGGATGACCGTGGCGACCAGGGGAACGGTATCGATCAAACCGAGCCGCTGATGGATCTTGAGCATATGCGACCGCTTGTCGAGCCTCGCCTGATCCTGGGCATTTCCCTGGGTCTGAGCCGGAGAGAAGCCGAGATCCCCCAGCGAAAGCACCCCACCCAACGTCAAATTCATCGTTTGCTTGGCCCTGCGGCGATCGTCACTTTCGTTACATTGGTGCTGAACCCTTCGGCCGAGACGGAAAGTTCGTAATCGCCAGGCGTGAGGTTTGGCACGTTGTAGAGGCCGGCTGAATCGGTCTGGGTCTCCATTGATTGGCCCGTAGCGACGTTCTTGACGGAGATTTTGGCGTTGGGAACGGCTGCTCCCGAAGGGTCGGTGATGGTGCCAGACAGCGTGGTGCCAGTGACCTGCGCCCGCAACGGAACCGAGAGCTAGGAAAGAAAACACTAGAATCCCCGCTCCAAGCGACGAACTTCGCCGCTTTCGGATTCATGTGAGGTTCTCCTCCATCTTGAGAGTGGCAGGCATGTGGGACCAACGCCCGGTGTCTATGTCGATCGTGATTAAGCAACCGAAGCTTGGGATCGCGCCCACCGATCTTTAGCGAATGGCTCCTTTAAAGCGCTCCCAAATTCGGATGCGGAATTCTATCAGTCTAGGAATGAAGCCTCACTTGTATCATACTGAGATGACGAATTCGTTCATTTTCCACCTTGACTTCCGCGAGTACGAAATGCCACCACGCGTCAACGACACGTGGGTTCAGTTCGGGTGAATGACCTCACGACCGGCATCAAAGTTTTCACCACTCCTCAACCGCGGGCGGTACCAGGCACCAAACGCTTCTTTCACTAGTTTGAAAATTGTCCGCCGATTTTGAGCGACCACCTTCACCCATGCCAAGCGACCCATCTGGGGAAATAGATTCCGCGAAAACACATGCGCGCGATGAAAATGTTGATGCGAAAACCCAACGGCTTGGCATTAAGCGAATCGACGGCCTGAGCCACGCCTCCGGGCTGTACGAATGCGCCCATCCGTATTTCACCTCCGCATGAGCTTCCGCGATCGTCATCTTCAGCGGCGTATGGGCCATCTCAAACGGTATGAACTCCTGCCAGTGCTTCGGCCGCGTCAGCCGCCCCGCAGCCTCCAGCCTTTTGTAAAGCGGCGTCGCGGGCAAGGGAGTGAGCAAGCCGAAGATGGGCAGGCCCGGGGGCCAGGTGCGAATCTCCTGCAGCGTCCGCTCCGCGACGCCCGTCGTGTCGTTGTCCATGCCGAAAATGAAGGACGTGATCGCATACACATTGCGCTGGGCGAGCCTCTCCAGCACAGCCGCATACTCGCCCGGCTTGTTGAATCCCTTGTTCACGCTGGCGAGATTCGCGGGGTCGATGGACTCCATGCCGATGAAGACCCACTTGCCGCCGGAGGCCGCAATCAGGTCCACGAGTTCCTCGTCGCGCAACAGATTGGCGCTGATCTGCGCAACCCAGTGCACCTGCGCGCCGGCGGCGATAATGTCGCGCAGCAGCGATTTCGTGCGTTTGACATTGATGGCGAAATTGTCGTCGATGAAGAAGACGGCAATCTGGCCGCCCTCGCTTTTCGCCCGGGCTTTCAACAGCAGCAGCTCATTCACCACACTTTCGTTCGTGCGAAACCGGATGGAGTCGCCGAAAAAGCCAGTTACCGTGCAGAACTCGCATCCATAAGGGCATCCGCGCCCCGACTCCATCGGAATAATGCGAAATGTGCCCCAGCCATCTCCCAGACGTCCGGAGCATGCGCGTTGCCATTTTGGGAACCAGATTAAACTGGTCGAGGTCAATCTTGTCCCACGGAATCGCCGGATATGGCTGGAGAGTGGGTTTGCGTTCCTGGCCAAACTCATCCACCGGAGCATAGAGATCCTTGAGTTCGCCGCGCGCGGCATCCTCGACGATCTTTGGCCAGGTTTCATCGGCTTCGCCGAGAGCCACAGCGTCCGCATGGCGCGGCCCGCCGTCTCGACCGAGCGCTTCATCGGCCATTTCCGTGACGTGAGGTCCGCCCATCACGACCGGCACGCCTACGGCACGAATCGCATCCGCCATGCGGTACGCCTTTGCGATCATGCGGGTCATCGCGCCGATCCCGACAAGCCCGATGTTTTGTTCGCGCACGAACCGCGCGATATCCGCTTCATCCATCGGTTGAGCGTTGCCGTCAATCAGCAATACTTCATGGCCAGGCGGGGTCAGCGACTGGAGCAGAAACATCCAGAGATGCGGCATGAAATTCCGCGTCACCCCATTGTCAGGGTTGTAGAGTAAAATTCTCACAATACCTCGGTTTCTTTTTCCGCGCATTATTTCGCGACCGCTTCGTGCGGGCCGTCCTGTTGCCACGTCGGGGACGAGCACCTTCTTCACGGATTCGGGGATTTCGTTGGCGTGCGCGACCAATTGGCTGACCTGCCATAATTGGGTATCCGTTAGCTTGGTCTTGAAAGCGGGCATCCCGGACAGGCGGATGCCATTAGCCGCCTTCCAGTAACTCTCCGAGGCTGGGTCATCGGTCACACCCTTACCCCGGAATAGTTCGGTCGGTTTTGGATACATCGTCGCCGCGTAGTCGGTGGGTGGCTGCCCTGGCATTCCGTGACAGGCCGCGCAGTGCTGTTTGTACACATCCGCACCGGCAAGAAAAGTGGGTTCGTCGGCGGCCACCGGAGATTGAACAACGCGTTGCTTCTCGATATGCGCGTCCAGGGCCATGTTCGCCAGCTTCTTCTCAAACGGCATTGGCGGATCGGCCGTGGCGACGGCGCCATGCCCGAAGCAAAGTAGTAGAAAAACCCACCGGCCAAAATCACCACGGCCAGAAAAACACCGATCACGAGACCCTTTACCATTGTTCGTTGCTGCTCTCAGCTCAAAAATTAAATCGATACCCGAGGATCATTTTTGCAATGCGGTGGTCGGTCGCCCCGTAAGACCGACGCCGAAGCCGAAATTGATCTCCCACTGGGGAGCGATATTCAAATCAATCGCAGGGAAAATCTGTTGCTGCTGTTGTGCGACGCATCGAAACCCGTGACCGGGCCAGCGGAGCCATAATATTCCAGGCCTCCGGCGATTTTGGGCGTGAAGTCATGGCTGAATTTGAAATTCGGCGAAAAGACGACGCCTTGACGGACGCTCTTTCCGTGGAACGAACGGTCCAGCGTGGGATTCAGGGACCAGTACCATTGCCGACTTTCTGGTCCACGATGGGCCGGATTTCCCACGTCCACGTGTCCACCGAATATTGCCGCCGCGCGTAGCCAAGTTCATTTGAAATGCTGACGCCGACGGGCCAATGCCATTTTTCCGGGACGGCGAACCGCGGGCGGATATGATCGCCCACCCATTGCCAGCCCTGTCCTTCAGTTATCGACCTAAAAACATAGAATCCGCACTCGAAGTAGTCCGTGAATCCGTGGGTGATTTCGAACGTCTCATGCTCGGCATGATTCGTTGGATAAACGCCATCAACAATCGTCTTAGAGCCGTCAATCGTGAAATTGCTGTGCAACTCGGCCATGGTGTGTCCCGGGTCAACCAACTCGGAACCGTACACCTGGATTTCGTAGTTATCCTGAGCGCGCGTCGAGATTGGAGACAAATTGACGGCCACGAATGCAAACGCGAAAAGATAGCGGCATCGGGGAACGCGCCGGAATGACAGGCGAAGAGTGCGGCTCAAGATCGGCACGCTTCCTGAGCAAGCGGGTCCTCGCAAGGGTGGCCCGAAGAGGCCGCGATCCTAGAGAATGGTGAGCCAAACCAAAACGAAGCCCAATCCTTTCTCGCATCCGAGGTCACTGCCATGCTCATGTTGATATCTCATTGACGGATTAAGTCCTCGCACGATGCATTCGAAGACCTCGATCTCGGAACGCTATCAGTCGAGAATGACTTTGCGACGTCTTTGAGATGACAAATTGTTCATTTTCATGGGAGAGGCCCAACCCGCTCGATGTGGCGCGAGCTATCACTTGCGGCTGCGATTCGATCAATCTTATGCAGGCTGGAGCACGCTAGCAGGCAGCGAAAGGGTTATGACGGCACCGCCTGACGGTGATCAGAGATCCTAACCGCGCCGCCATGTGCCTTTACGACCGCATCAACGAAAGCGAGACCGAGGCCGTGGCCCGGCGAGTGCTTGCCCCTCACGAACCGCTCAACCGCTCGGCCAGCGATCTCAGGCGGGAAGCCAGGACCATTATCTTCGATTACCAGTTCGGCTGACCCTGGCTGCGAACGCAGTCGAACGTGAACACAACATCCGGACGGAAGGTGAGCCAACTCGTTTTCCAGCAAATTGCTTACCATGCGACTGAACAGAGACAAATCAGCGTTCAGGACCACGTGAGCTTCAAGGTCAACTACCAATTCGTGATGGCGTTCATGCATGGCGGGCTGGTAAAGATCTATGAGTTGCTTTATCACCTCGGTAAGGTCAATCGGACCGCGATCAAGGCGAAGGGCCCCCGCTTCCGCCTCAGCGAGATCGAGCGTCGTGTTCAGCAGGTTCAAAAGCCGATCCAGGTCTTCGATTGCTCCGCAACAGAGTCACGCCAATGTTCGTTGGGCTCACTACATAAGGCTGCCTCGAGCGTGCCGCGAATCGAAGTTACTGGGCTTTTTTGATCGTGCGCCACCGCATCCGTTACCGAGCGGAGCTGATTTACGGAGGTTTGAATCCGGTCCAGCATGAGATTGAAAGTCTCCGCCAATCGCGAGATCTCATCGCGACTCGCGGACTCGGGCAATCGTTCGCCCAAGTCCTCACTGCCAATTCGCGCGACGGTTTCCGTGATTTGTTCGACACGGAGAAGTGTGCGTCGCGCGCTCATGTAGGAGATAAAGAAACCCAACAGCGCGGTGCCTCCCCAAGCAGCAGAAAACGGAGAGTCAAACTATGAAGCAGATGCCTGCTCCACGGTCGGAAAGTCCCATATAAATCATTTTTCCTTGACCGTCTTCGTGTCGCGCAACTACTCGGAATGACGTCGGCCAGCCTTCAACACGTATGGACTGCGGGGTGCCCTGACCGAGATTGGCTCCCGAATTGCCTTAAGAAAGGCGTCGTTTGAGCCCGGCCCAACCCACAAAGGACTTTCATTTCCGTCAACGGGACTCGACCAAAAAGAATACGGAATTCAGCCTTTGCCCTCGCGAATTGCGCTCATCGGGTAATTCCCGGGTCGCAAGCTCCGCTACTTCTCCAACGATTCTGCTGTACAAGTGGTCTCTGGGAGTATCTGCGGAGACCTGGCAAGAACCTCAGCTTCACCGCTAAGCCACGCGTCAGTGCGCTCTCGAACGGTCTGGGCCACAAACAGGTAAACGATCGCGAACGCCAGGCCCGTCCCTAGCGCGAACGCCAGAGTTGTCCAAATCGAAATGCGCCAAGCCGCTGTCGTGCGCGAAATCTTAGGCATGCTTGAGCACGTACCCAACGCCGCGGATGGTGTGAATCAGCGGTGTGCGTCCATCGGGGTCAACTTTGTTTCGCAGGCGATAAATGTGGACATCGACCACGTTAGTTGCGGGATCGATTCGCATACGCCAGACGTGATCGAGGATCATGGTACGAGTTACAACACGGCCGGCATTGCGGCAAAGATATTCCAAGAGAGAAAACTCCTGTGGAGTCAACTGGAGCAAATGATCGCCGCGTCGAGCTCATGGCGCACGAGATCAAGCTGCAAATCGGAGGCTTCCAGCCGCACCGAGTCATTATGAGTCGGCGAAGACCGCGGAGAAGATTTCTCAGCCTCGCAAGGAGTTCCGGGAGCGCGAATGGCTTCGTCAGATAGTCGTCTCCCCCCTGCTCTAATCCTTTCACTCGCTCATCCACGGAACGGCGTGCGGATAGGATCAACACAGGAGCGGCGCTACCTTGGGCGCGGCAACGCGCAATCAAATCCAGGCCATCCATGTCGGGAAGTCCGAGATCGATGATTAAGGCATCGTGAATGCCTTCCAGGGCCTTAAGTTCCCCGCTCCTTGCATCGCGGGCCGATCTACCAGGTATCCGGCTTCCGACAAGGCGCGTTTCAGGAAACCCTGAATAGCCGCGTCATCTTCCACAAGCAATAACCGCATAAGGGCTGCCCGCCTCTTCGAGACTGTACACCCGCAGAGTAGGATGCTTGGAACTCCTCAACAGTTTGAGCGCATAGCCCGATTGGGGGCCATGCGTTGGTTGAGTCGAGAGCAGGAAAGCCTACGGCGGCGCCCGTCAGCGGTGCTAATGGAAATTTCCATTTAGGTCTAGAATCTGCGCTGAGCCTTTTGGCCTATTCTCGGGGGAGCAATCCATGCGTCACTGGCCGCGCATAAGCCATTCACTATTTTGTTTGCGCCGTACTCGAAGCGGCGGCTCCATGCGTCGCCCAGGAAGCACGATTGAAGGCGCTGAACGCGCAGGCTGCGCAACTGCAAGAGCAAGGGAAATACGCCGAGGCAGCACCGATCGCCGTGGAAGCCGAACGGGTTGCGGAGGCGACCTTCGGTCCTGAACACCCGATCACCTCCGCAGCGCTGAGCCGGTTGGGCACGATTTACATGGACGTGGGAAGGTACGCCGATGCCGAGGCGATCTTTCGCCGCGCGTTGAACATCAATGAAAAAGCGCTGGGCCCCGCCAACGCCGAAGTCGCCGCCGATCTCGCCAACCTCGCCGAGCTCTACCGCAGGATGGGCCGCTATGCGGAGGCGGAGCCCCTTCTCCTGCGCTCCATTTCCATTGGCGAAGGGTTGCCCAACGCGGAGAATTCTGCATTCGCCATCGACGTGGGAAATCTGGCTGTACTGTACGAAGACCAAGGCAGGTATCGTGACGCGGAGCCGTTCGCTCGCCGGGCCCTGGCCATAGACGAAAAGGTCTTAGGACCGGAAAGCGCGTCCGCGGCCACCGATCTCAACAACTTGGCCGCGCTTTACTACCATCAAGGCGAGTACACGGACGCCGAACCGCTGTATGTGAAGGCGCTGGCGATCCACCTGAAGCTGCTGGGCAACGAGCATCCCGTGGTCGCGACAGACCTGAGCAATCTGGCGAACTTATACGCGAGCGAGGGGAAATATTCCACAGCAGAGCCAATCTATCTCCGCGCGCTGGCTATAGACGAGAAGTCGCAGGGGAAGGAGAGCCTGGCCGCCGCGGCGGACGCCAACAACCTCGCGGCCATGTATCAGGCGCAAGGCAGATTTCCGAAGCAGAGCCGCTTTATCGCAGCACGCTCGCAATCCGGGAAAAGGCGCTGGGGCCGGAGACCTGGCAGTCGCCGCGAGTATGAGCGACCTCGCCGAGATGAGTACGCGCAGGGCCGGTACGCCGAAGCCGAGCCCATGCTTCGCAGGTGTTGGCGGTCCGCGAGAAGAAACTTGGCCCAATCATCCCGAGGTTGCCGCCAGCCTGAATAACCTCGCAGCGCTCTATAAGGACCAGGGCCGCTATGCCAAAGCGGAGCCCATGTACCGGCGCGCGGTGACTATTGATTTGAAAGCGCTCGGCCCAGAGCATCGTCAGGTGGCAATGCTGCTGGGCAACCTCGCAGAGCTCTATTTCGAACAGGGCAGGCTGGCTGAAGCAGAGCGCTGCTGCGCGGCGCACTGGCGATAAATGAGAAAGCCCTTGGTCCCGATCACCCCGAGGTGGCGATGGACCTAAACAATTTGGCGGAAGAATACGAAGCGCAGAGGCGATACGCCGAAGCGGAGCCGCTTATCCAGCGCTCGCTGGCCATTGATGAAAAGGCCTCGGTCCGAACAATCCCGATGTGGCGACACGCCTGGTCAATCTGGGGGACTTTACTGCGACGAAGGCAAGTTTGCCGAAGCCGAGCCTCCCCTGAAACGCGCCGTGGGCATTTTCGAAAACTCGCTTGGCCCGGATCCCCCGCACGCGGGAGGCTGTGCTGAACCTGGCGGTTACCTACTACGGCTGGGGCAAGCCTGATGTCGGCGCCTACTTCGACCGCAACCTCGAAAATCTGCAGAAGCGATTCGATTAGCGACGTACATGAGCGAAGGAAAGACTCCAATTTCTAGCACGGTCCCGGGGCCTTTCCACTGTTTTTCAGTTTTTCTTTGACGTACCACGATCGCGATCCCGGTCTCGCAGGGAAAATGTACGACGTCTTACTGGGAAAAGGGCTTCATCGCGGCGAGTGCCGCCGCACTCCGCGCCAAGATTCTTGCCAGCGGCGATCCGGAAGCGCTGGCCCTGCTCGACAAGCTCACCGCGAAAAAAACACAACTCGCAACGCTGGCATCCGCGCCTCAGGGCGATCCGGCGCAGTGGCGCAAGAACATTGCGCAGCTCGATCAGGAGGCGAACGACATCGAGAAAGAGTTGGTAAAGCGCTCGACCGCGCTGGCCGAACAGAAAACCCTCGCGCACATCACGTGGCGCGACGTGCAAAAGACGCTCAAGCCCGGCGAAGCGGCGGTCGAGTTTGCCCGCTTTCAGTTTCACAACGGCAAGAGTTGGACCTCGACGAACTATTACGTCGCCCTGATTGTTACTCCGGAAACGGCCGCCGCACCGAAATTGGTGGTTCTGGGTGAAGCGCAGAAGCTCGAATCCACTCCGCTGGTGAACTATCGAGCGGGCGTCGGCCGCACGCGGGGCGTCGTCCTTGCAACTGCGCCGGCACAACAGGCGGGAACGGGAGCGGACGCCGGAGCGGGCGACGCGTACAACGGTTTCTGGAAGCCGATTGAGCCTGCGCTCGGTGCGGCCAAGCGTGTGTATGTTTCCTCCGACGGGGCGCTGAACCAGATCTCCATAGGACTCTTCAGCGATACTGCAGGGAAACTGCTGCTCGAAAAATACGACTTGCGCTTGGTGAACAGCACCAAGGACCTGCTCGGCCCGCGCACAACTCCTCCTCGAAAACAGCCGTGCTCCTTGGCAATCCGGCTTCCGATTTGACCGAAGCGCAGCAGCGCGCCGCGCTCGCAAGACTCGACGCGAGCGCGCCGGCTCGTTCATTGTCGGCCTCCGCGACGCAGGCGAAACCCGTATCGGCGGCAGTGAGCGGCGCTCCGCCATCAAGCGATATGCACGGGACACAGCTTCCTCCGCTGCCTGCCACGCAGGTGGAGATAGATTCTGTCGGCAAGCTGCTGAAGAATCCGGATGGCAGGCCGCTCCCTACACCGGCGAGTTGGCTCTCGAGGAGGTGCTCGACCAGCAACGCAGCCCGCGCGTGGTGCACGTGGCGACGCATGGATTTTTTCTGTCCGATCAGGAAATCGTGCTAGAGAAGAAGCCCGGCGCCCAAGTGCGTCTCAAAGACCCGATGCTGCGTTCGGGGCTCTTCTTCGCGGGAGCGGATCGGGCAGAGTCTGGCGCGGCTCCCGCGGTGGGCTGGACAACGGCGTGCTGACGGCGTATCAAGCCGCCCAGCTTGATCTGCAGGGGACGGAACTCGTGGTGCTGAGCGCCTGCGAAACGGGACTCGGAGAGCAGAAGAACGGCGAAGGGGTGTTCGGGCTGGACGCGGGTTGCAGGAAGCAGGCGCTGAGGCGGTGCTGATGAGCATGTGGTCTGTGCCGGACCGGGAGACGCAGGAGCTGATGGCTCTGTTCTACCAAAATTGGCTCGGAGGGCTCGACAAACATGAGGCATTGCGACAAGCACAAATGAAAGAGCGCGAGGCCGTGCGCCAGCGCTAAGGGAAGGATCTGCCATTCTACTGGGGAGCGTTTGTGCTGGTGGGGCGATAGGAACGTAGGCTGAAAAGGCAAATTTGTTGTGTGCAGGGCGGTGGGAAGCGATGATGCGCGAATCAGAAGCTCGGATCAGAAATCTCAGCTTAGATATAGGCCGAGGGGTTTACGATGCGATTCTTTCGCAGGTCCTTCCGTAAGAGCCACGTTCCATGCATTTTGGCGTTCGCGGCGCTGTTCTTGGCGGCCGGCGGCATCCTCGGGTCCAATGCCGAGGGCATGAATTTGGGGGCGCGCAAGGAGTTCGCCCCCGAATCGCGGTCCGACAAGGCCATCTTCCAGAAACCAATCGCAAGCGATCAACTCACATTTCTAAACAATTTTGCAGGGCAGGCGTCAAACGACGTGGTTCGAGACGGAAAATGCCGCAAGTTAATTCACACCGTGGTCCCCGACACGCCGTTTCACTACGGGACGGATATGCCGCTTTCCGACGCTATCGAAAACGTACTCTCCGGTCCGCCGCTACCGGTTGAATCCGCGATGGAGATATGTGATGGTCTCCAGCCGGGCGGGCCGGACGTCAGGGGCCGGGATAAAGGTGAATTGACATGCAGGATGGCATCGCCCTGGGCGGGATCTTTTACCATCCAACAAATGGAGAACCCACACCGACGCTCACAGTTTTTTCCAAGCAGGTGAAGGAAGAATCCCTCGAAATGAGCCAGCTTCCCTCAGCCTTTGGCCAGGATGTGAGCCAGTGGTCCGCGACAGCCAACATCCCGCCCGTTACGACGCGCTATTTTATCAATGCCGCCGGCGAAAAGATCGTGCTGGCGCACGACGAAGATTTTTGCGCGCACGCAGAAGGGGAGCCCGCACCTGCTGAAGACGTTTGCGAACAGATCAATGCGGATGCCGCCGACGTTGACATGGAGAGCTGCCTATTTTCTGGAGCATACCAACTATGCGTTGAACGCGACGGCGCGTATGACGATCGAGACGGACCAGATCGACTGGATCAAGCTGCGGGAAGAGAGTTGTAAGAGCGGCCGGACCGGCTGAAATGCCGAATCCATATGACGCATGAACGCACGCACGTGCTGATCAACCGGCGTCGCGCGGCGGGCCGCCGCGGCATCCGCATAAGTAGCCGGGACAAACACGGCGGTTATCATCATTGCTGGTTTGGCTTGGGCGCGAACCGCGAATTCACTCGGCGCGCCCGCGTTGACTTGCGCCGGAGCGCATCCTAAGATGAGCGCCACGCATGCCGGAACCCCAGCCCCTGATCGGCCGAACAATTTCTCATTACCGCGTCATCGAAAAACTCGGTGGCGGCGGCATGGGCGTGGTCTACCGGGCCGAGGACGTAACGCTGGCGCCGTTCGTCGCCCTGAAGTTTCTGCCGGATGAAGTCGCCAGGGATCCGCAGGCGCTGAGCCGCTTCCAGCGTGAAGCCAGGCGGCCTCCGCTCTGAACCATCCGAACATCTGCACGATCTACGAAATCGATGACCAGCACGGCGAAGCGTTCATCGCCATGGAGTTTCTAGATGGCATGACGCTGAAGCACAATATCGCCGGCCGGCCGATGGAGATCGAGCAGATGCTCGTCTCTGGCCATCGAGATTGCCGACGCGCTCGATGCCGCGCACGCCGAAGGAATCGTTCACCGCGACATCAAGCCTGCGAAATCTTTGTCACCAAGCGCGGACACGCCAAGATCCTCGATTTCGGCTTGGCCAAAGTTGCGCCGGCAGGCGCGAGGCCGTCAGCCGGTCGATCGGCGACGTACAGCGACCGCAGGTCGACCGAAGAACATCTGACGAGTCCCGGCTCGACTCTTGGCACGGTCGCGTATATGTCGCCCGAGCAAGCGCGAGGCAAAGAACTGGATGCGCGCACGCGATCTGTTTTCTTTTGGCGCGGTGCTCTACGAGATGGCCACGGGCGCGTTGCCGTTCCGCGGAGAAACCTCCGCGGTGATTTTCGAGGCGATTCTGAGCCGCCCACGTCCGCCGGTGCGACTGAATCCCGAAGTGCCGCCGAGCTCGAACGCATCATCAATAAAGCGCTCGAAAAAGACCGCGAGCTGCGTTACCAGCCCGCGTCCGAAATGCGCGCGGACCTGAAGCGGCTGAAACGCGAAACGGATTCGGGAAGAAATCGCGACCAGTGCAACGGCAGTTGACCGGCCATTGCGACCGGCCACGCCATGCATCAATTCCTGTCGCCGCTCGCGAGCATTGGATGGTGCCCGCAGATTCGACCGCGTCAAATTGCTGTCGCGGCAGCGGCCGTGCTCGGATGGTTGCCGTATCGGCGCGTCTGCAACAACGTAGCACTTCCGCAAATCGAATCTATCGCTGTGATTCCCTTTCGTCCGGCGCGGCGGCAACAGCGGACACGGATTTCCTGAGCGACGGCGTCACCGAATCGCTGATCGGCAGCCTCGCCCATGTGCCCGAGTTGAAGGTGAAATCCCGCAACTCCGTTTTCCGCTACAAAGGCAAAGATGTCGATGTTCAGAAAGTCGGCAAAGAGTGGCCGTCGATGCCTTGCTTACCGGCAGGGTGGTGCAACACGGAGACACGATCCGGTCAGCGCCGAACTCACCAAGGTTCAGGACAACACCGAAATCTGGGGAGAGCACTACGACGGAAAGCTTCCGACATCCTCTCCCTTCAGCAGCAAATCGCCGGCGACATCGCCGGCACAACTGCGCTCGAAATTGACCGGATCGGAAAAACAGCAGGTCGCCAGGCAAGGTACGCAGAATCCCGAGGCCTATCAGCTCTACGTCAAAGGCCGCTACTACTGGAACAAGCGCACAAATGCTGACATCAAGACCGCAATCTCCTACTTCAATCAGGCCATCGATAAAGATCCCGGTTACGCGCTGGCCTATGCGGGAGTCGCGGATGCCTATACCGTCTGCGCGATTACGGCAGCGATCCCAACGATGTCATTCCCAAGTCGAATGCGGCGGCCGAAAAGGCCCTGGAGCTCGATCCCACTCTGGCGCGTCCTCATGCGGATCTCGGCAACAACAACATGCATTACAACTGGGATTTTTCCGGCGGCGAGGCCGAGTTCAGAAAGGCATTTGAGCTAGATCCCAGCGACGCCACCGCCCATCAGTGGTTTGCCGAGATCCTTTCCTATATCGGCGGCCGGGCGCAGGAGTCAATCGATGAGGCCAACCGCGCCCACGAGCTCGATCCGCTCTCGCCGGTCATAATCACTGTGCGAGCCGAGATATACGTTAAAGACCGTCAGTTTGACCGGGCGATTGAGATATTGAAGAAATTCAATGCTGATGATCCAGACTTTGGCCGCGGGCATTATGGACTGGCGCAAGCGTACTGGGGCCAGCATAAATACCCTGAGACCATTCAAGAATTTTCAACCGCCGCCCAATTGGAGGGCGACAAGACCGCCGCCGAGATTGCCGCTGCCCTCGAAGAGGGATTCCGCTCTGGCGGATGGCCAGCCGCCATGCGCAAAGCCATCGAAGTTTCACTCGCACTGCGCAAAACCAGCACTAATTTTGTCTCCCCATACCTGATCGCGAGTTATTACGCCGAATTGGGTGATAAGGACCATGATTCTTCGAGTGGCCCGAACACTGCATACCGGGAACATGACGTCTTTCTGGCCGGCCTCCGCACCGACTACACGATGGATTCCCTGCGCTCCGATCCGCGTTACGCTGAACTCGTCCACAAAATCGGTTTGCCGCAATAGCGAAGCTCGAACCGGCCACCGAAGTTTTTCTCGGCTGGAGGCGCTGACCCCGATATTCCCATCCTGAAGCAAGCGAAGGCCGAGTACGCGAAGCTGCAGTAGTTCAAAGACCCAAACACGGCGGTTATTAACATTGCTGAATTGGCTCGAGTGAGAACCGAAATTCACCGAGTACGCCCTGCGTTGACTTGATTGTGAGCACAGCCTAATATCCGTCGCCAATGGCGGTCTCTACTATCGTGATCGGCCAAACCATCTCGCACTACCACATCCTAGAAAAACTCGGCGGCGGCGGGATGGGCGTGGTCTACAAGGCCGAAGACACCGAGCTCGGGCGATTTGTCGCTCTGAAATTCCTGCCCGATGAACTGGCGCAAGACCCGCAGGCTCTGGAACGATTTCGCCGCGAGGCGCGTGCGGCGTCCGCACTGAACCATCCCAATATTTGCACCATTCACGAGATCGGCCAGCAGGATGGCCATCCGTTCATCGTCATGGAATATCTCGACGGTCTGACGCTGAAACATCGCATTGGCGGCAAACCTGTCGAGGCCGATGCGCTGCTCGGGCTGGCGATTGAGATTGCCGACGCACTCGATGCGGCCCACAGCAAAGGAATCGTCCATCGCGACATCAAACCTGCCAATATTTTTGTGACCGAGCGCGGACACGCTAAGATTCTCGATTTTGGGCTGGCCAAGCTGGCGCCGGCGGGCGGCGCCCTGAACCTTTCGGCGATGCCCACAGCCAGCGAGCTCGAACAGCTCACTCGACTGGGCACGGCGATGGGCACCATCACGCACATGTCTCCCGAACAGGTGCGGGGCGAAGAGCTAGATGCGCGCACGGATTTGTTTTCATTTGGCGTAGTGCTCTACGAGATGGTGACGGGCAGTTCTGCCCTTCCGGGGCGATACGTCTGGCGTGATTGCAGAAGCAATTCTGAATCGCACGCCAGTTGCAGCCGTGCGACTGAATCCGGACATTTCTCCTAAATTTGAAGAGGTGATCAACAAGGCGCTGGAGAAAGACCGCAAGCTGCGCTACCAGAACGCCGCCGATATCCGCACGGATTTGCAGAGGCTGAAGCGAGATTCAGGTTCGGGTCGGGGAGCCCTCGCGGGAGCCGAGGTTTGGGTGAAGCCCGCCACGAAGTCCACTCGGTTTCGATCGGCGCTGGTCACGGGTGCAACAATACTCGCCATCGGACTGGCTGTAGGCAGTTGGTTGTTGTTTTTTCACAAGGCGCACGCATTAACTGACAAAGACACCATCGTGCTTGCTGATTTCACGAACGCGACGGGCGACCCGGTATTTGACGGCACACTCCGGCAGGGGCTTGCGGTTCAGCTTGAACAATCACCCTTCCTGAGCGTTATCTCCGAGGAGCAAGTGCAAGACACGCTACGGCTGATGGGGCAACCGAGCGATGCGAAACTCACCCCAGCGATTGCGAGGGGGCTCTGCCAGCGAACATCGAGCACCGCGGTGCTCTACGGTTCAATCGCCAGCCTCGGGAGTCAGTTTGTTTTGGGTCTTAAGGCGGTGAACTGCCACACGGGAGATTCCCTCGCCGAGCACAGACGACTGCTGACAGCAAAGAACATGTCTTAAAATGCTCGCGAAAGATACGACGAGATTGCGTAACAAAACTGGGCGAGTCGCTCAGCACGGTCAATAGGTTTAATACACCGCTCGAAGAAGTAACTACGCCATCGCTGGAAGCTCTTCAGGCCTACAGTCTGGGGTGGAAGACCCAACTGGTAATCGGCGACGCTGCCGCCGCTATCCCATTGTTCCAGCGGGCCATCCGCCTCGACCCGAAATTCGTCATGGCGTATGCATCGCTCGGGGCGTGCTATGACAATTCGGTGATACCGAGTTGGCAGTGGAAACACGCGGAAGGCCTTCGAGCTGCGCGAACGAGTGAGCGAACGGGAGAGGTTCTACATCGAGTTGCACTACTATTCCTTTGTCACCGGCGACCTTGAGAAGGCGCGCCAGACCGGTGAACTCTGGGCGCAGACCTACCCACGAGATGACGTTGCAGCGAGCGATATTGGTGACATTCACCGTGATGCTCGGGCAGTATGACAAAGCCCTTGCGGAATCCCGCGAGGCCCTCCGCCTCCGCGCTAGTGGCGGGAATTATGCCGACCTCGCGGTTGCCTACCTCAATCTGAATCGCATTAAAGAGTCCCAGGCCACAGCGAAGAGGCGCAGGAGAAAAATCTTGATTCGCCCGCCTTCACCTGATTCTCTATCAAATCGCATTTTTGCAGGACGACGCACCCGGGATGGCGCGGCAGGTAAGCTGGGCTACGGGAAAGCCGGGAATGGAAGATTTGATGCTGTCTAACGAAGCTGATACGGCCGCATATTTCGGGCGGCTCGGGAAGGCGCGGGGGCTAGCCCAGAAGGCGGTGGCCGCCGCCGAGCAGGGGGGCGCGAAAGAAAAGCAGCGGGTTATGAAGCCGATGCGGCCGTACGTGAAGCTTTATTCGGCAATACTGCCGAGGCGCGGCAGCAGGCTGTGGCGGCCCTCCGGACTTTCGAAGACCGGGATGCGCAGGTGGACGGCGGCGGTGGCGCTGGCGCTCGCCGGAGACGCAGCTCGGGCGCAAGCACTGGCGGATGATTTAATCAAGCGCTTCCCGGAAGATACGCTCGTGCGGTTCATCTAGCTGCCAATGATTCGCGCTCAGCTCGCCCTCGGCCACGGTGATTTTTCAACCGCAATCGAGGAGCTTCAGTCCGCAGCGCGATATGAACTGAGCGAACTGCTACATCGTCTATGTTCGCGGCGAAGCGTATCTAGCCGCGCATCAGGGCAACGAAGCCGCCGCCGAGTTCCAGAAAATCCTCGACCATCGCGGAATCGTGCTCAATGACACCCATCGGCGCACTCGCGCATCTTCAAATCGGCAGAGCCTATGCGATGCAAGGCGACACCGCCAAGGCCCGCGCCGCGTATCAGGATTTCCTCACGCTATGGAAAGACGCCGACCCCGACATCCCCATCCTGAAAGAAGCCAAGGCGGAGTACGCGAAGCTGCCGTAGTTCAAAGTCCTCCCTGCGTCAGGGTAAACACGCAGCGCCCCCAAAACAGCCTACGGTTGCGCTTCGATGTGGGCGATGAGGGTGATTTGCAGGAAATTGAGGATAGAGCGCTGCTCGGTCTGCGATGTGCGCTTGCCGTTGATCCAGACGATGATACCCAGCAGAAGCAAGGCCGGCGGGAGGATAAGTCCGATATAGCCGGCGGCCTGGCCGGCGCTGATCTGGCGGAGGCTGAACAGAAATGCGGGTGCCCCTACAACGATTGTGAGCAGCAGGAAGATGGGCATCAGTGCGTTCATCGGCACGCGGGTTCTGAAATAGCCGTCAATGCGCGTCCCGGGGTCTTGGGCGGCGACGGTTGCGTGGAAAGTGGGCGCGAAGTCATTGCGGAGCCTTCTGCGCTTGCGCAGTTGAATTTCGTGGCCTTGGATGCTACCGGTGACCGGACTGGGACCAGTGCCGCGTGAAGACGATTGGCTTGGGTCGCCGCCGTAGAGAGAGGCGTTCAGCCGAGCCAGGCACTCGGCATAGCTCAGGTTCGTGCGAAGAACGAAAGCGCTTTTCGAATTCAAACTGTAGTTCCTGTTTGTGACGCGCTCGTTGCGATGAGGGAAGGATAGCGCAGGAGGGATTCGAATATGCTCGCCGGCGGGTGCGGTGCGACGTTTTGGTAATGGGGTGGGCCCTTGCGCGCGGGGCACGTCTCTGCATGAGGCGGAGCGCACGCTGGAGCGTTCACACAGATCCTTCGTCGCAAAAGGCGCTCCTCAGGATGACAAATGGTTTTGTGGTGGCGTTTCCGGATGACTATTTCCCGTGCGTAGGCTTGGCCGCGTTAGTGGTCGAGAAGGGCGCGGAGGCGGGCGTAGCCGGCGCGGCTGACGGGGAGGCGGGCGCCATCGGTGAGGATAGCGATGTGGCTGTCTTTTGCGTAGGGCTCGAGGCGCGCGACGCGCTCGAGATTCACGATGTAGGAGCGGTGAATGCGCAGGAAGCGCGAGGGATCGAGCGCGGCCTCGAGGCTGGCGATGGTCTGCTGCTTGAGATGCTTTTTGCCTTCGGAGGCGAGCGCGACGTAATCGTCCTGCGCCTCAGCATAGTCGAGTTTCGAAACGGGGATGATGAAGACGCGCGCGCCGTCGCGGACCGGGATGCGGTCGAGATATTGAGCGGGAGGGCGCGCGCTGGCGGCCAATTCGGCGGGCTGAAGCGGCGTATGCGGAGGCTTTCCGGCAAGGCGTCCCTTGGCGCGATGGAGCGCGGCTTCAAAACGCTCGACGCCGATGGGCTTGAGCAGATAGTCCACCGCGTGGACTTCGAAGGCGCGGATGGCGAAATTGTCGTGCGCGGTGACGAAGACGACGGCGGCGGCGTTGCCGATCAGTTCGAGCACTTCGAAACCATCGAGCTTGGGCATCTGGATATCGAGAAAGATCAGGTCGGGCTGGCGTTCAGCGACGGCCTTGACGGCTTCGAAACCGTTGGCGCATTCGGCGATGATTTCGATTTCGGGGTGCGCGGAGAGGAATTCACGCAGAATCTGGCGGGCGAGCTCTTCGTCGTCCACAATCACGGCGCGCAACTTTTTTGTAGGGATGCTCATGGATGCGCTGTCAGGGGCTTCGCGATTCATGACGAGGGGGCCTCTTTTTCGGCGGGCAGCGAGATGGCGACGCGAAAGTGATCTCCTTCGGCGTTGGCGCTGAAGCTCGCGCGGTTGGGATAGCGAGCTTCCAGGCGCTGGCGAACGTTGGCGAGGCCGACGCCATTGCGGCGGCGGGCCGGGGCCTCGGGATCGAATAGATTCTCGACGGCGACGCGCAAAGCGCCATTTTCGTACTTCACGTCGAGGCGAATCCAGCCGCCGTCTACCAGATTGGCGACGCCGTGCGCGATGGCGTTTTCGACGAGCGGCTGCAAGAGCAGCGGCGGCACGTCAAAGGGCAGCGCGGCCGCGTCTATATTTTCTTCCATGCGCAGACGCGCGCCAAAGCGGATTTTCTCCACGGCCAGGAATGCGTGGATGAGCGACATTTCCTCTTCGAGCGGGATCGAGAGTTTTTCGCCGAGGCCGAGCGTGCGACGCAGGAAGTCTCCGAGCAAGATGCACATCTCGCGGGCGCGCGCCGGATCGGAGCTAGTGAGCGCGCTGATCGAGTTGAGGCTGTTGAAGAGAAAATGCGGGTTGACCTGAGCTTTCAAAGCGCGCAATTCGGCGTCGCGTGCGAGCACGCGGGCCTGCATAACGCGCCCTTCCGCTTCTTTCGAAGCTTCGACGGCGAAGAGGACGTAATAGAAGTTCACCGCGAGCAAATAGAAAAGAACGCCGGTACCGAAAAGGAGAGGAAAGATGCGCGGCAGCCGGACGGCGAGTTCCGCGAAGTAGGCGGTTTCCGAGAGGCTGCGCGCCAGCAATTCCGCGGCGAGGATCCACAAAAAACTGGCGACGAGCGCTCCGATCACGTGGACTTGGAGCAGTTTGCTGATGCTCGAACGATCGAATGGCGTCGCGCGGCAGGGGTACCACGCCGAGAGGCAGACGAACGCATAAAGCAGGCAAAGCGGGAACGACATGGCAACGGCCTGGCGCCAGGTGAGGGCGGCGGTGACGTCCATCAGAAAAGCCAGCAGCGCCGCGAGCGGAATCCACGCGATCAGGTAGAGCGCGAAGCGTCGAAGGTTGCTGAGGATCGGGTGCATTTGCCTGTTTTTAATGCTCCTCTGGCAAGTTCAATTTCGCGAAATACGCCGTACTTCGGGCCGCGAACTAGTTTTTGATAACGACGCCTCCGAAGACTGCGGCGCCCTTGATTTGCAGGCGCTTTGGCGGCGCGGCCGAAGGAAGCGGCTCGCGGACCTCGCTTGTGAACGCGCCGAACACGGCGGCCGACTGTGGTGTGGAAATCAGCCAGGTATCCGGCACGCGGATTTCACCCCCGCCGAAGACTGCGTTTACTTCCAGTGTGGCTTGATCGCCGGCAATTTGAGCTTCGGTCAAGTCAATCTTGAATCCGCCGAAGACGCAATCAAGTTTGCCTCCGGTGAAATTCTGCGAAGTGATGCGGCGTTCGAAATAGCTGAATACTGCGGCGTAGTCAAGACGCGATTCGGTAGATTCGAATTTCATACGGATTCCTTTATCCCAGCGCAAGACTTGCCGTCCTTCCACTTTGTCGCTCTCTCGCAGCGCTGCGACTACACGCTCGGCTCGTGGACTGCGTCCTATCACCCCGATCGCCACGCCATGTTGGCGCCCATACACCATCAGCCAAACCCCCCAAAAGACAAGGGCCAGAGGCCAGAGGACCGCGAAGCTGACGTGAAGATAGTGGAGCCGGTCCATTAGAAAAAGGGTTCCGGCAACCACCAGGAATAGCCCCCAGAATCTGCCGGGACCGGCGCGAAGGCACAGACCTTCCAGGCCGAAGAGAATGAACACAGCCGGCCAAAAGTAACGAAAGATGTAACCTGCTGAGATATAGCCGAGCGAATCGAGCAGGAAAATCAAGCCAACTGCAATAATCAGCAAACTCCAAACGATGCTTTGGGACACGCGTCCATTTTCATTGCACATGGTTTCCACCCATCCGAGAGCCGAACCTATCGCCGGCGCGGATGCGGTGCCCGCGCCGCGCGTCGAACAGAATCGCGAGACCGATCGCCACCAGGAGCATCGGCCAGAACTGCAGTTGCGCGTTCAACGCTGGAGCGATGGGGTGTGCGGCAAGCATTTGCCAGATGCTTCCGGCGATCAACGACAGCAGCCAGAAATTATGGGAGCTCGCGGGACCATAGCCAAGCACGCCCAATTGAACCACAGTTCCCAGGAGAATCAGGCAGCCCGCCGAGATGAAGCCTGCCGGCGAAACTCGAGATCGAGTTCTCATCGCGAATGGCCGAATGCTTGCCATGGTGCGTCCTCCGATTCCCACGCTGTGGCTGCTCATGGGCGAAGAATAGAAGGAATGCGGGGGCAGGTCTCGCGGTTTTCGGCGAACGGCGGCTGGCTACCGGCGAACGGCGGAAACGGGCGATTTTCAGCGTGGCTGCCGGAATGGGAACAGACGCGCGGGCGATCAGCGTGTGACGGGGGGCCGCGATAAGCGGCGAGGCACGCACCCTTCGGTACGTGTCACGCTCGCGGGAGCGCGCGGAGTACAATGGCGGCATGCACATGCATGCGCACGGCCACGCACATGCCCACGCGCACGGCGGCTCGGGAGAGATGCCGGGCACGGGCGCTCTCGTTGGCTCGATGGGTGTGACGTTGCTGCTGGTGGCGATTGAGCTGACGGGCGGAATATTCTCGGGCTCGATTGCGCTGATCGGCGACGCAATTCACAACCTGAGCGATGTGCCGTCGCTGGCGATATCCTGGCTGGGGTTGCGTTGGGCTTCGCGTCCCGCGGATACGAGGCGCACGTACGGGTACAAGCGCGCCGGAATTCTGGCGGCGTTTACCAACTCCATCTTGCTGATCATCGTCGCTGGATTTCTCTTCTATGAGGCCTGGCAGCGAGTCCGCCACCCCTCCGGCGTAAACGAAAGCATAATGATCTGGATTTCGGTAGTGGCCCTCGCAATCAACGCCGGGATCACGCTCTCGGTGGCGCGCGGGCGGCACGATCTGAACCTGCGGACCGTTTTTATACACAACCTGGGAGATGCGCTTTCGAATGTGGCGATTCTTGTTGGCGCGATTGTGATGCGCGCCACGAACGCACGGTGGATTGATCCGCTGCTGGGCGCGGCAATCGGCGTGATGGTTTTGTGGTCGAGTGTCGGGGTACTGCGCGAGGCATCGGATATTTTGCTCGAGGCGCTTCCGCGCGATATGGAGCTCGGGAACGTGGCCCGCGCCATATTATGCGTGCCGGGCGTGCAAGAAGTGCACGACATCCACGTCTGGACCCTGGGGACGGATGAACATGCGCTTTCCTGCCACGTCCGGATTCCAGACATGCACATGGAGGAAAGCGAGCGCGTGCTTGGCGAGATCAGACAACGTCTATCTGGGCAGTTTCACATCAGCCATACGACCATTCAGTTTGAACGCGTTGGGTTGCCGAGCGATTCGGGGCTGTACATGCCGGAACCGGTGCGGAGGCAGCAGTAAGTTCGCTTTATTACAGTAGGCGCTATCAGAGCCCTGCCCTGGGGCTTCGCCGGTTAAATCCAATTTGCCGCTAACGGCTGCCTTTTCAGTATTGCCGGGGATGTGCTATAAGTGTCAGGCCGTGCGAGGTCCGAAAGGGAACGCGCCTGTGACCGCCGATGCGCAAGCGCCGGTGGCCCGGCCCGTAGCCGAACACGCTTCCCTCTACTGCCCGGTCTGTTCTGAGCGTCTGGCGCCACAGCGCTGCAAGCTGATCTGCAAGGCCTGTGGCTACTACATGTCGTGCTCGGACTACTACTGAAAGAACCGCAAGGATTTGTGGCCGCCGGCCTGGGAACTTTTTAGCGGCCGCCGGAGTCAAAGACGAGAGCCTGCCGTCTAAGCGAGGAGGTCGGAAAGTGGCACTGAAGATCACGCAAAGAGAAATGGAAGGGGTGGATGTGCTGGCCCTGGAAGGGCGCATCGTGCTGGGCGAGGAAAGCAATGCGCTGCGCGAATCAGTGAAGGGTCTGCTGGCGAAGGGGCAGAAGAAGATCGTTCTCAACATGACCAACGTGACCTACATTGACAGCGCCGGGTTGGGGACTCTGGTGGCTTCGCACCACAGTGCGAAGGCGCAAGGCGCCGGTCTGCGACTCTCGAATCTGGGAGCAAAATTCCAGGAAGTGCTACAGGTTACGAAGCTGTTGACCGTTTTCGACGTGTACGACTCCGAAGCGGCTGCCGTCCGTAGCTTCAGCAAGTAATTCCTACGCGTTGAATCTGTGGGCGCGCCCTGCCGTGCGAGAGGGCGCGCTGTTTTGCCACGCCTGTGCCCGCCCAGAGAGGTGATTTCCATGACGCGTAGAATTCGCTCACTGTCAGGCCATCGCAGAAATCAATGGCATTTGAGGCGGCAACCCTGTTAGAAAAGCGGCCAAAGGGAGAAGCCATGTCAAGGATTTCACTGGGCATACTCTGTGGGCTGGTCTTCGGCGGTCTGGATACGGCGCTGATGATTCCCCTGAACTTTCCGGACAAGCGAGCCGCGATGCTCGGAGCGTTTATCGCGCGTTTTGCGCTCGGATTCGTAATTTGCAATATACGGCTGCCTTGGCCGGGATGGGTTGCCGGATTGCTCCTCGGCATCTTGCTGAGCCTCCCTGACGCTATTATTACGAAAGCCATGGTCCCCATCCTCGCATCCGGTGCGGTTGGCGGTTTGATTATCGGGTGGATTGCCGGCAGATTTGGCCGTTAAGCCCGACACGGCTTGATTGGGCCTGTCACGTTGATTCCTAGCCTGCAGGGACCCCAAGACGAAATCGGGAATTGCTAAACGCCGGTCTCCAGCCGATAGACCGTGATGCCGCTGAGCATCTTCGGGTAGAAGTCTGTGGACTTTTGCGGGAGGACTTCGCCTCCGACGGCCAGTTTCATAACTTGCGCGACGCCGACGGGACTTAGCAGAAACGCGACCTGCGCGCGGCCCTGCTTGACGATTTCGATGGCCGCGGAGGCTTCGCGTTCGTAGCGAATGTTGGCTTCCTGGCGGACGGCTTCGGCGGTGATGCCGAGTCCCCGCGCGAGGACAAGTTTGTGGAGCAGGACGACGTCGAGTTCGCGTTGATGGGGCGAGACGTTGGGCAACGCCGCCGCGAGATCGGCCTGCGGCTTGAGTGCGAGCACGAGGAAGTTATCGCCTCCGGCATAGGCTCCGATCGCGCAGCCGGTGCGGCTTGCGGCGACGAGCGCGGCGCGGGCGGCAGCGCCCCATTGCGCGGAATCGGCGGGGAGCTTCGTGCTGCGCGTTTCGAAATAGGGCGCGAGCTTGTTTTGCAGAGCTGCGGCATCGAAGTGGCGTAAACCGGAGACGACGCGATGCGTGGGGAGGATGACCAGACCCTCGCTGCGCGCGTTCACGAGCGTCATCATCACACGTTCCCACGGCGCGTTTGGGTCCGATGAGCCGCTTTGCGCTCGGCATTCGTTGCGGTAGGCGAGCGCCGTTTCGTAGCGATGGTGGCCGTCGGCGATCACCAGCTTCTTGGCGGCCAATTCGGATTGGATCGTCGCGATGGCTTGCGGATCGCTGATTCGCCACAGGCTGTGGGTGACACCGTACTCGTCGCGGAAGTCGGTCTCGGGCGAGGCTTTTGCCGTTTGGCCGAGGATGGCGTCCACGCTGCGACTCGGGTCATCATAGAGCATGAAGAGCTGGCCGGTGTGCGCGCGCGTGTGGCGCAGAAGTTCGAGGCGGTCGGCCTTCGGACCTGCCAATGTTTGCTCGTGGCGGAAAACGACGCCTGCCGAGTAGTCTTCGATCTTGCCGAGCGCAATCAATCCCTGGCGTACTCGGCGCTCCTGGCTGCCGGGCACCTCGAAAGCCTGGAAGTAAGCGTAGAAGGATGGCGTCGAATCCTTCACCAGCACGTTTTCGGCGATCCATTGCTCGAGCGCTTTCGCGGCCCGCGTATAGACATTATCGGCTGGTGAATCGTCAGGAAGCGCAAGGCCCTTCTCGACAGTGATCAGATTGTACGGACTCTGCGCGGCGTAGCGCTGCTGCATCTCCGCCGTAATTTTGTCGTATGGCTGCGTAAGGACGCGGGCAGGATCGGCCTTTGCGGGATTGTATCGGTAGGCGCGGAATGGAAAAATTTGGGCCATGGTTTCCAGAGAATCGAAGAATGCGAAGGCGACATTCTAGCAGCCGTGGCTTGAGCGCCCAAATCGGCGGCAAGCCGGTTTGAAAGAAGCGGCTCGCGGACGGCACAGTACGGGGTATCGAAGCATAGTAGGAAGAAGTGTGGGCTATGTGTGCCTTCGAAGACTGCTAGGCGCCCGGCTTCCTAGGCCCGGCCACGCTTGGCAGGCCTAGGCGCCGTATCAAGTCGGCATATCTCGGATCCTGGTGTACTCCCTCAAACTCGATGCAATAGTTGAGGAGAATCAAGGCCCCTTCGCGATATTGGTACGCCTTTTCCAGCCAGACGAACGCCTGGTCATTCTCCCCGAGCACCGCATAAATTTGGGCAATGTTAAACGCGAGATCGCCGCGGTTCTTCACATCCTTCAGTAAGCCCTGAAGAACTTCTTCGGACTGATTCCTGTCGCCGGCGAAAGCGTAAGCTATTCCAAGCTTGGCAAGCAGCCAAGAATTGCGATCACTTGTAGCAAGACCTTTCTGAATATCCGCGATGGCGGCCCGATAATCCTTTTCTTCCAGGTGAGCGTCTGCCAAGGACATGTACGCGAGGGTGAAAGTGGGATCCAGTTCCAGTGCGCCCTTGGCTTCCCGTTCGGATTTGTCGTAACGCCGCGCATACCCGAGAATTTCCGAGGTGTCTGTTCTTATGATGAGAGAAAGAGGATCGGCCTTTTGGGCGAATTCGAGCTGTTCAAGGGCTTGATCCGTGCGGCCCTGGGCTGCGAACCAGAACGCATACCACTCATGGGCCGTCGCGTAGTTCGGATTCAGTTCGAGGGCGCGCTTGAATTCCGTCTGGGAGCCCGGCCAGTCCCAGTCGTAGTGCATTCTCACAAAGGCGAGCGAGGTATGAGCTTCAGCGAGAGTCTCATCGAGTTGTAATGCGGTCAAAGCTGCCGCTTTGGCTTTGGCCATCGCTTCCCCTCGCGACATTTCCGCAGACGGCAAGGAACCGAGCAACGCATAGGCATCCGCCAGACCCGCATACGCCTGTGCGTATTTTGGATCGCGAGCAATTGCTTGCTGAAAATAGTCAATCGCCTTCACATAGCCGACTTCCGTGCGCCTGTTCCAGAAGTATCTTCCTTCGAGATACGATTCGTAGGCTTCGGGATCGCGTGGAGGAATACTGGCGAGTCGCGCACTGGCCTCAGGTGTCAGACTCACCCGAATCTCAGCGGCAATCGCGCTGGCGACTTCGTTCTGCAGAGTCAGAATGTCGCGCAAATTTCGATCATAGCTTTTCGCCCAGATATGGGTTTGATCCTTTGTTTGGACCAGTTGTGCGGTAATGCGCACGCGATCGCCTTCGCGGCGAACGCTGCCTTCCAGGATGAAGTCAACGCCCAACTCCCGGCCGATCTCGCGCGCATCCTTATGAGTGCCCTTGTACTGCATTGCAGATGTCCTAGCGATGACGGCCAGCCGATTCGGCTCCAAGTTGCCTAACTGAGCGATCATCTCTTCCGTCAAGCCATCGCTAAAATAATCCTGCTGCGGATTGCCGCTCAAATTTTCGAATGGAAGCACAGCCAGCAAAATCTTGCCGGCACTTCGATGAGAAGACTCCCGCATAGCAAAGTAAGCGCCAAGCGCGCCGGCTGAAAGCACGAAAAGCGCGGCGGCCGCAATCCATACGCCTCTTGTCCGAGCCGTGACACGGGCTTTATTGAATGTTGGGGGAGACGGACCCAGGGGAAACAGCCGAGCTCCAATCCTTGGAAGCGGAATCAACTCGTTTGACGTCTGCCGTGAACCGGTAACCCCGGCGAGGCAGGGTCTCAATGAAGGCCTCATCGTTCGGGTTGTCTCCGAGCGCCCTCCGCAATTGGAAGATGTGCTGCGCGAGATTGGACTCGTCGACAAAACTGTCGGGCCAGATTTGCCGCATCATCTCTTCTTTTGTCAAGGACCGGCCGTGATGCTCGACGAATAGGCATAGAACTTCAAAGGCCTTCGGAGTCAAAGCGATGGGCTTGCCATTGCGACGGAGAACTCGTTCCCCGGGATCCAAGTGGAATGGGCCAAATTCGTAGGTAGGCGTCGGTTCCATCGCCAGGGCCAAAGACAGGAAACTGGGGAATGACCCTCCCTTGTATCAGTACAGTGCACCATATTATAGACAGAGCGCCAGGACGCGACCACTGAACTGTGGGCTTCTGGTGCTTTCCCGGGCCAGATTGCCCCGAACCTGCTCACTGTGAAAGGTTTTGCATATTCCCGGCTACGATTGAGAAGAAAAGTGAACCGTTCCCTCCTTTGGCAAGCGCCATGGACCTGGTACCAAGCGAGCTGACGGGCGAAGATTGCCACTAACTGTGTTCGACCACGATTAAGAAATCGCCGTACGTTGCTTCCGCTCAACCACCGCGGCATTAAGAATTCGTTCAAAGTAAATTAAGCGCGATTCGAGCGATCCGGCTGCGCCTTAGCGGGATAGGTATTGCAGTTGCAATGAGTTACAGCGACGGAAGTGTCGCATGCGCTCGGGAGCGTCCAGGATTGATCGGCGAGGGAACGGGACCGGTCGATTTCTAAAGAGACGTGCGGAATCCACGAAAACGGGAGGACAGATGCTAGGACCATACGAAGGACGGGGCGGACTGCGTCAGTGTGGACCGTTCCAAGCCTGGAGTGGCAGACTCGCACTGCTCATTGGGGCGCTCATTTGTTTCAGTGGGGCAGCTCGGGCCGACGCGGTCACGAACGGAAACTTTTCCTCGGGAAATACGGGCTTTAGTTCGAATTACACGTATTCGACGGCCACGCCCTTCGGGGCGGATGACTACACCATTGGAACCAACCCCAACAGCTACAACAGCGCCTGGATTAGCATGGGTGACCACACCTCAGGTGCGGGGAATATGTTAATTGCCAACGGTGGGAGCGACGCAACGTCAGCCGTGTGGTATGAGACCGTCAGCGTCACCCCGAACACAACCTACACTTTCACGGCATGGGTTGCTGACGTTGACTTGGCAGCTTACAACACGTCCCCGGAGACGCTTAATTTTCTTGTTGGGAGCAGCGTTATAGGGTCTGGATTTTCGCCGAGCACGCCGGGGACATGGACGGAGTTTAGGACCACCTTTTTTTCGGGGAGCGATACGTCGGAAACTCTGGAAATCATCGACACGAACACGGCATCGGAGGGCAACGACTTCGCGCTCGACGACATTTCCTATGTTGGCGCCCCAACAACTGCGGCGACCCCTGAGCCCTCAAGTCTGCTGTTGCTGGGTAGCGGCCTAGTGGCGGGCTTGGGGCGGATCCGGCGGCGGAAGGCGCGAGAGTCTTCGAGCTAAGCTCCTGCGTAATGTTGTAGCCGTGGCGCGGGATGAGGGGCTATGAGGATTCTGCCCGGGCCCTGCTCATGGGGTGGGGCAAATAAGTCAACCTGTTCCGCAGCTTCTGCCCCGAAGCCTAGTCGTGGGAAATTTGCAGCGATGCAGCCTCGTGCCCTGGCTCGCAAATCTACCAACACATTGAATCGGTTTGACAGCGCATAGCGCCCGATGTCCCCTCCCTGTTCCTTTCGATTGAAGGTCGAGTGAAGGCGTACTCCGAAATAGTCCACCCGCCTGCAAATGCCCATTCACAAAATTGATCGGCTACCCCCAAGTCGGCCGCCTTTTCGGCGCGGCGCGCGCTCGGCTACAATGAACATTCGCGATTCTGACGATGACCAATCTGCCGATGACCAGTCCGGGGAAATCTATTCAGGACGTGCGGGTGCTGATCTTTGATCTGGACGGCACGCTGATTGATTCGAAGCTCGATCTGGCGCTGGCGGTGAATGCCACGATGAGGCATATGGGCAAGCCGGAGCTCGATCACGAGCGCGTTTACAGCTATGTGGGGAATGGCGCGCCGGTGTTGATGCAGCGAGCGCTGGGTCCGGACGCGAGCGAGGCGGATTGCCAGCGTGGCCTCGACTTTTTTTTGCGCTTCTATCGCGAACACATGCTCGACAACACGGTGCCTTACCCGGGCGTTCGCGAGGGATTAAAGGCTCTCGAATCTTTGCCCATGGCCGTGCTTACGAACAAACCGGTACGCGTGAGCCAGCTCATCCTCGATGGCTTGGGCTTGGGGAAGCATTTTCGTTACGTCTATGGCGGCAACAGTTTTGAAACGAAGAAGCCCGATCCTTTCGGCGTGCACAAACTCTTGGGCGATTTTGGAGCGGCGCCGCGCGAAGCGATGATCGTGGGCGATTCAGAAGTGGATGTGCAGACAGCTCGCAATGCCGCGGTCTGGGCCTGCGGTGTGACGTATGGCCTGGGAAGCCACCGGTTCGCGGAATTTCCGCCGGATGTGCTGATTGACAGCCTCACCGAATTGGGTGCGCTCGTTGGCAAGAACGGCGCGGCCCCTACGCTGCGAAAATCCGAAACCTGAGCGCGGATCTGCTCGTTCGATCTGCTTAGCGGGTTGGCGCTTCGGCAGCCGAGCTCTTGTACTCGGTCTTGTACCATTCCCAGGTGCGGCGCAGCCCTTCCTCGAAACCGATCTTTGGATCGTAGCCCAACCCCTTGCGTGCCGCAGCGATTTCGGCTTGCGAGTGAAGGATGTCACCGGCGCGGGGAGGATCGTGCCTGGCGGTGAGCTTCTTTCCGGCAATCTTTCCCAGCAGCGCAACCGTTTCGTTGAGCGTGAATCTGCTGCCAGTGCCGATATTGAAGACCTTCCCTGCGACGCCGTGGGCTTCGCAAGCCAGCAGGTTGGCTTCTACGACGTTCTGGATGTAGGTGAAGTCGCGCGACTGTTCGCCGTCTCCGAAGATCACGGGTTGGCTATCTTCGATCACGGCCGTGCAGAATTTCGAAAGCACTCCCGAATACGGAGAGCTGGGGTCCTGCCGGGGACCAAACACATTGAAATAGCGCAGGGAAACCGTTTCCAGACCGTAGCAGCGGCCAAAGACGGATGCATAGAACTCGCCGACAAGTTTCGTGAGCCCGTAGGGCGAGATGGGCTCGGCGGGCATGGTTTCGACTTTTGGCAGCGTGGGCGTTTCGCCGTAAGCCGAGGAAGATGCGGCGAAAATAAGGCGGCGCACTTTTGCGTCGCGGGCGGCCACCAGCACATTCAAGGTGCCGTCAATGTTGATTCGATTCGTTTCGACCGGGTCCTTCACGGAGCGAGGAACGGAAGTGCGGGCGCCGAGGTGGATGACGTAGTCGGCGCCGCGACATGCCTGGTGGCAGACGTCGAGGTCGGTGATCGTCCCGTGCATGATTTCAATTCTATTAGCCACCTGGGAAAGATTCCGTGCCTTGCCGGCGGAGAAATCATCGAGGACAAGGACGGTGTGGCCGCGGCGAACCAG
The DNA here is from genome assembly GCA_963803675.1 of uncultured Acidobacteriota bacterium. Lineage (GTDB taxonomy): Bacteria > Acidobacteriota > Terriglobia > Acidiferrales > UBA7541 > DASTCZ01. The sequence goes on from CAWDNN010000003.1 coordinate 238,527, forward strand.
CTCATCCACCGTGTTCGAACCGATAAAACCGGCGCCACCTGTGACGACGTAACGCATCTTGCTGGCCTCCCTGCAGGGCTGGAGCTCGCGCGATCCGGCTAGGCGATAAGATCTATGAATTCGCTTCTGCGTCGCCCCGATCGGCTGTAACTCATCGGCGCCACGCAATATGGCGCGCAAGTCTGAATTCCGCTACGCTTCAATATAGCGTGAGAAAAGCCGATTTTCGAATGAAGATTCGCGATGCGTTTCTTCGAACGGGCACCCGCGCCAGGCGCTGGACCGGCAGCTTCCTGCTTTCGGGTTGTGCGTGCATCGTGTTGGTGGCCGGTCTGAGCGCCGGACTGGTGCAGCAGCAGACAAAACCGCAACGGCGAACGTCAAAACCCGCTCCCGCCGCAGCGCCGGCGCCTGCCGCGCCCTTCCGCGCCGGCGAAACTCTCGATTTCACGGGAGAATGGCTCAAGATTAATAACACCATCACGGCCCGGCTGATCGCCATGGAGCAGCGCGCGTTCTTCGGCAAGGCGGCTTGGCATTTGCAAGCGCAGCTCCATACAAACAGTCCGCTGCGGCTGCTGTTCCCGTTGGACGACCAGTTTGACTCCTACGCGGCGGCGTCCGACATGCAAGGCCTCCAATTCGAAATGTACCTCAACGAATCGGGCAAGTCACAAACCAACCTTCTGCGCTTCTCCTCCGGCGCCGACGCGGCTCCGGTGCCTCCTGGCGCGACAATCGTACGCGTTCCGCCCGGGACGCGCGACCCGCTGGGTTTCTTCTACTACCTCCGAACCGTGGACTGGAAGAAAACTCCGGAAGTGCGCTCGCCGGTGTTCGACGGGCACAACCTCTACGATGTGCGCGCTCAGTTGACGACGCCAGCGCCGCCACGGAAGTCGCCGCAGGAAAATTCACGGCTACGGGCATCGGTATCCACGTTTACCAGCGAGGCGTGGAAATGACCGATACGAAACTCACTCTGTGGATCGCGCAGGATGCCGCGCACACGCCGGTACTTCTCGAGATGGAACTCCCGATTGGCTATGGGCGCATTGAATTGGTGACACGACAGCGCGGGGAAGTAGCAGCGAAGTTAGCTCTTCTTCGTCTGCTGGGAAGCATCGAGCGAGGGAACCCAATCGTCGGGCATGAAAATGATTCCCCAGAGTTGCGGGGTCGGCTGCAGGAACTCGATGCCGACCTGGATGTACTGGCCTTCCGCGGCCCAAGATAGACGGCTCGACAAATCTGCTCTTCGTGCGTCCTGTCATTTTTCAAGACGATCTCTTCGCCCTTGGTTACCGGTGGCGTCAACCGGATCAACGCGCCATGAGCATTGACGGCGAGTGTCTCGGTTGCCTCCGTGACGGTTTACCCGTTGGCCTTTTGTCTTCGAACTTGGACAGCAATGCGAAGCAAAAGACGCTGGCTGCGTCTGTCGCTCGCGGTGGTACTTGCTGCGTCTGTGGGCATTGGCCCCGAGGTTAGGTGAGACGGCTCCGGCTCCTCAATGGGCCATCGGCCATATGCACCCGAAAGAGTAACTGCCCCGGATGAAACGCCGCGCCAGGCTGGCTAAGTCATGTTATATCAGCACTATGAGAGAGGTTTTCGCGTTAGCAAAGGACGATCTTTTCGCGGCCCCGTAGGAGCCGGCGGGTTGCATTGCTGCGTATCCACCACCAACTGGGCCGCCTCAACGATTGCAGCGTAGTCGTAGCTGGAATGGTCGGTGGCGATCAGCACGCAATCGTAGCTCGCGAGGGTTTTTGCGTCGAGCGGCACCGAGCGCTTCTGGGAATAGTCATAGTGGCGCATCTTGTGAAGCTTCGCGAAATAAGGATCATTGTAATCAACGGTGGCGCCGCGATCGTTGAGCAGTTCGATCAATTTCAGCGACGGCGATTCGCGCAGGTCGTCCACATCCTTCTTGTAGGCCACGCCCAGCACCAGGATTCTTGACCCGTTGAGCGCCTTGCGCCGTTTGTTCAGCGCTTCGCTGATGGACTCGACCACGTGATACGGCATCGAGGTATTGATTTCGCCGGCCAGCTCGATGAATCGCGTGGAGAAATCGAACTCCTTCGCTTTCCAGGAAAGGTAGTACGGGTCCACCGGAATGCAGTGGCCGCCAAGGCCCGGCCCCGGATAAAAGGGCATAAAACCGAAAGGCTTGGTGGAGGCGGCGTCAATGACTTCCCAGATGTCAATGCCCATGCGTTGGGTAAGCAGCTTCAGCTCGTTGACCATGGCGATGTTGACGCAGCGGAAGATGTTCTCCATTAGCTTGACCATCTCCGCTGCGCGCGTTGAGCTGACGGGAACGACCCGCGCAACCACCTGCGCGTAGAGAGCCGCCGCGGCGCGGCCGCTCGGCGGATTCGTGCCGCCCACGACTTTTGGAATCTGCGCCAAGCCGAACTGTTTGTTGCCGGGATCCTCGCGCTCCGGCGAGAAAGCCAAGAAATAATCGGTGGCGATCGTCCTCTGCACCAGGTCCGTTGGCAATCGGGCAGCGAAGGCCGCCCTGCTCCAGGATCGGCAGCACCAACTCCTCCGTTGTGCCGGGATAAGTGGTGGATTCGAGGATGATCAATTGCCCGCGTTGCAAATTCGGAGCGATGGCGAGCGCAGTGTTGCGGACATAGCTCAGATCGGGTTCGCGGCGCTCATCGAGCGGCGTAGGCACGCAGATAAGCACCGCGTCCATGTCGGCAATCCGCGAAAAATCATTCGTGGCGGCGAAATGTCGAGATGCGACATACTGGCGGATCTTGTTGACCGGGATGTGCTGGATGTAGCTTTCGCCGCGGTTGAGCTTTTCAATCTTCACGGGATCGGTGTCGAAACCGGTGACGCGGTGCCCGGCTTCGGCAAAACGCAATCCCAGGGGAAGCCCCACGTATCCGCAGCCGATAATTCCTACTTTAAGTTGTGCTCCCTTGAAATACTCTGGCTTGCGGTCAGGTGGCATCAGTCAGAATCGCCTCTTTGGGGACCAAAAAGCTCGCGCAAGATGCAGCATGCGCTGGAAAATTGAAATATAGCAGGAATCGCTCAGTGGCGACAGACGACCGGCGCCGGCGTTGCCAAGACAGCTATGCGTCGCGCTCCGTTTCACACGCTGCTGCGTGTCCGCCCCGGCGGCCTTCGCTGGATATCTCTCGGTGAAGACGCTCCGGGGGAAGGAACTAAACGGGGACTTCGCGCTGCTGGTAGCAGAGAAGAATCAGGTCTGCGCGGCGCCGCACGCCATACTTGCTGAGGAGCTTGGAGACGTGAAATTTCACGGTGCGCTCGGAAATGTTGAGTTTATTGGCGATTTCCTTGTTCGAGACATTTTCGAGCAACGAGTCGAGAACTTCGCGTTCTCGGCGGCTGAGCTGCGCCTGGCTTTCTATTTTCATGCGGCGGCGCGAATGATCGCTCAGGATCGTGTCCACAAAACTCGAGAGTACGGAACGGGGAACCCAGAAGCCACCGGCGGCTACCAAAGGCAGGGCGCGAGGCAGTTGCTCCAGCGCCTCCGTATAGGTAAGCAGGCCCTTCGCCCCCATGCGCAGCAACGAATGGCTCGTGGCATCTGTGAATTTTTCGCAGACGACGATCACCTTCGCGGAGGGAAAGCGGTCTAGAATCCCGACGATCAGGGAGCTGGTGGTCGGGCGCACGGCATGCGCGTCCACCAGATAGATGTCCGCTCGCGGCAGGGCATTGGAGTCGAGGTCGGTAGAAAGCTGGTTTTCGAGCTGCTTCACAAGCACGCGGAAGCTGGCGCGCGTGAGGATACGCTCAAATTCCGCCAAAACGAGCGGGTGAGGAGACAGCAGACAAACTGTTAAAGAGCGATTCTTCGGGTCTTTTACCACAATAATCGAGGCTAACGGATTTAGCGCGATTGGGCAAGCAAGCGTCGCGACGGATGTTCAACTAGAGTAATCGGTTAACTTGGATGCGGCGCGCCTTCGATTTCGGTGCGCCGACTAAGCGCGTGAGCAGCTACGCTCGCAACTTCTTTCGAGCAAAGGCCGCCAAGCCGAGCAAGCCCGTACCGAGCAGGACAAGCCCTGACGGTTCAGGCGCTACTCCCGCAACTCCCGTAAAAGTGGTATCTGGAAGAGTCGGGAACGTCGACCCGGTAGTGCCGAGTTCGATGAGGAAATCGTAGTTACCGCAAACCTCGTTTGGAGACGTATCGGCGCTGGGCGATAGCAAGGTTGTGCGGGGAAAACGCCGCCATTCGTAGGTCCCATTAGGATTAAAACTCCCACAAGCGGCGTCCGCACTTGAGTCGTCAGGGATCGAAACAGGCGATTCCCGTTCCCGTTCCCTGTGAAAAATCCACCATTACGACCGTCGGCGCCGTGGTGCTCGTCGCGATTGTCGTCCCGCAAGCGCCTCCCAGAATTGAGAAGAAGTGCCCTCCATCGCAGCCGATCGGGATATCCTCAACCGCTAGTTGTTTCGGGGAAAGTAATCGTCAGATCCAAGAAAGTCCAAGGCACACCCGTATCGTTCTTTCCTTCAAAATATGCTTGCGGGTCGTCCGGCGGAAGAGCCGGGCACCCTGCGGAAACGGGAATGCAAAATGTACCTGTAAAATTTAGCGTAGTGATCGACTGGCTACCCGATCCACCCGTAACTTTAACATTGCCATCTGGTGGGTTGATGCCGTCGGCGTGAGCCAATGCCGCGCACAACATCAAAAACGCTGCTGCCAACACCCACCTAGCGGATCGCATGACGATACTCCTCCCGTATTGCTTCACTCCGGCTATGAACGATGCTGCAAGTGAGGACGCACTAGCAACTCACCGGTAAAGTGGTATCGCACGAGTCTACGCGGAAATAGCGGGGCGTCAAGGACCAATTGCGGGTACTGGCAGTACCATCTTCGGGCTAACCGCCATCGCAATCCCCTGGCTGCGAAGCCGACGGCAAGCCTCGGCCGACGCAGGGTTTTTAGCGGTAGCCCTTGTGAGCTTGCTCGATTAAGGCGGTAAAGCGAGGGTCACCGTGCAGCGACCGGAGATCTGAATCCTCCTGCATATGCAAAGCGGTGGCTTGGGAAAGCCCATGATTCAATGCGTGGGTCAACAAGGCAATCGCCTCGTCGCGTTTCCCGCCGAGAGCCGCATTGCAAGCCAAATTGTATTCCGTACCGGCAGTATCCGGGTGGTCGGGTCCCAGGGTGCGACGCTGAATCTCCAGGGTTTCGCGGAGGAGCTTGTCAGCTTCAGCATAACGACCCTCAACGCTCAGCGTGTTGGCCAATTCGCTCATTGAGGACAGGGTGTAGGGGTGCTCCGGCCCAAGCACGCGCTTCTGGATACTCGAGTGTTTGCCGATGAAGGGCTTCCGCTTCCGCAAGATGGCCTTCCAATTGCAGGATGTTCGCCAGACTATCCATTGAGGTAAGCGTGTCGGCATGGTCCGGACCCAGCACGCGGAGGCGGCTCGCCAGTGTCTCCCGTTGGAGCTTCTCCGCTTCGGCAAGATGCCCGTCAAAACCCAGATCCGCCGCGAGGTTATACATGGTTCTGAGCGTGTCCGGATGATCCACTCCCAGGACTCGCCGTTCGATCTCGAGCGTCTGCCGGAGCAACTCCTCCGCACCGGAAAAATTGCCTTCGGCTCCAAGCGTGTCCGCCAGGTTGTTCATGGATTTCAGGGTGTCCGATTGCTCGGGTCCGAGAACGCGGCGTTGCGCTGCAAGGGCTTGGCGCAGAAGAGCCTCCTGCTCGGTGGGGCGCCCTTGCTCGCCCAGGGTCGTGGCCAAATCAACCATCGTCGAAAGCGTGCTCGGATTTTCGGGGCCGATCACAAGGCGCTGGGATTCCAACGTCTGCCGAAGCATTTTTTCCGCATCGGTAAGCTGGCCTTCCCGGCGCAAAGTCGTGGCAAGATCGGCCATTGAGAGCAGGGTATCCGGGTTTTCGGGTCCAAGAACGTGCTTTCGCGTATCCAATGCTTTTTCAAGGAGGGGTTGCGCTTGCGGATAGAGGCCCAGCGAGTAGTACACATTTCCGATCGTCTCCATCAGCCGCGCTTGGACCTCGGGCTGGCCCTTGAGACTCGTCTCTATGTCCTTCGAGCCCTTATCGAGAATCTCGCGCGCGGTGATGGTGTTGCCCCGTGCTTCAGTTGGATCTGAAACCTTGAAGAGGCCCGTCAAAAAGTCGGAAACGCTCTTCGCGGCCATAGCCTCGCGGTTGGCGCGGTCGCGTTCGTGCGCAATGCGGATCGCCTGCACGGTCATGGACACGGCAAGAAGGATCAGCATGAGCCCTACCGTGGCCGCCCCGGCCACCGCGATCTTGTGCCGGCGGACAAATTTTTGCGCCCGGTACACGACCGAAGGCGGCGAGGCCAACACCGGCTCATCATGCAAGTAGCGCTGGATATCGGCCGCCAGCGCGTTCGGCGAATCGTAGCGGCGCGCGCGATCTTTCTCGAGCGCCCGCATCGTGATCCAATCAAGATCACCGCTGATCAGGCTCACGAGTTGGCGAGGCTGGATACGCCGCGCCGCCGCCGCTTCCGCCGAGTCCTCGATCTCCGCCTTCAGCTTGACGCTTGGGCGAGGCGGATCATCCTCGCGAATTTGTCGAAGCACTTCGTGAAGCGGCTTACCCGCCAGTTCTTGACATCAAAAGGCAGGCAGCCCGTCAACATTTCGTAAAGGATCACGCCCAGCGCGTAGACGTCCGCGCGCGTATCAATATCCTGGACGTTCGAGTCCGCTTGCTCGGGACTCATGTAACCGGGCGTGCCGACGAACGAGCCGACCTGAGTCAGAAGCGTCTGGTCGGCTCCCGGCGTGGTTGCTTTAGCGATTCCGAAGTCAATGATGTGGGGGGCGGGCTTGCCGATCAATCTCAGAGATCAGAATGTTCGAAGGCTTCAAATCGCGGTGGATGACGGCTTTCTGGTGCGCGTGTTGTACGCCGTCGCAGATCTTGGTGAAGAGCTTCAGGCGCTCGCGCGAGCGTGAGTCGTTTTTCGTCGCAGATATTCGTGTGACCGGAACGCCGGGCACATACTCCATCACGAAGTAGGGCTGGCCGTTGGAAGTGCCGGCGTCGAAAACTTTGGCGATCGCCGGGTGATCCATGATCGCCAGCGACTGCCGCTCCGAATCGAAGCGCTGGATCACGGACTGGTCATACATTCCGCCTTTGATGAGTTTCAGCGCGACTTGCCGCCGAACCGGAGCTGTTTGCTCGGCGAGCCACACCTGGCCCATGCCGCCTTCGCCGAGGGTTCTTAAGAGCTTGTAAGGCCCGATGACTTGAAGACTAGGGTCAGTTTCAATGGTTCGCAGGGAAGCCGCGGAAATTGAGACGTGCTGGACGCCAATCGTAGCGCTAGGATCGGCGGGAGGCGCGGGTATCAGCGCCCACTGTCGAATTGACATCGACCGGCGGTGGGGTTAGTGCGCCGACGGCCACGCCCCCATCAAGCGTGGGCAGAGCAGCAGCGTCAGGCCGGGCATCGAGCTGAGTTTCGAGTGCGTCGGGCCTGGGGTTTTTCGCGAGATGGTCCGGTTTGCCCACGTCAATCCCGCCGAAAGCCCTTGGGAGAGAGAATGGGGAAGTCTACCACCCGCCGACTCTCATAGGCCAAGAAGAATTGATGCGATTCTAATGCGCATATGCGGCTGAGATTACCGCCCCAAGCTGGCCATATCCCTTATGAGTCCTTGTAACCTTTTCCGCGTGCGACGGTATTCATAGTATGCAAAGCAGCCGGTAAGCACCTTGGAACCCATCGGATGACGAAATCGATGCGGGATGAGGACCTGATGCTAGAAGTGCGCGATGGCGCGGGCGAGACGCTCGGTGTGTTGTTCGACCGGTACCAAACACCGCTGTTCAACTTCTATTCGAAGATGACGGGCGATCGCATCTTGAGCGAAGACTTGGTGCAAGAAGTGTTTCTGCGCATCCTGAAGTACCGCCAGAGCTACACGCCCGGGACGCCGTTTCGTTCCTGGATGTATCAGATCGCGCGGAACGCAAGGCTCGATCACTTCCGCAAACAGCGGCCGGAAACAAGCTGGAGTGCGGAGATGGAGCCGCGCATCCCCGCAGGCGATCCAGCACAAAAGAAGCAGGAAGCCGCGCTGCTGCACCGGGCGCTGATGCAATTGCCCGAGGAAAAGAGAGAAGTCTTGGTGCTGAGCCGCTTCCAGGAGCTCAAGCATGACGAGATCGCGAAACTGGTGGGATGCGACGTGGGCGCCGTGAAAGTCAGGGTGCACCGCGCCCTGCAGGAGCTCAAGCAAGTGTTCTATCGGTTGCAATCCAATCGGCCCGCTAAAGCGGCCGATCCTCGAAGTGAGAACCGATTTGCCACGGGGAGTTCGCAATGAATTGTGATCGAGCAGCAGAACTGATGCCTGACTACTTCCAGGGCACGCTGAACCACGAGGGAGCGGACGAACTGGAAGATCATATGGAGAAATGCGCGGCTTGCCGCGAGACCGTTGCCATGTGGAATAATTTGGCGCTGCTGCCGGAAGAACAGCCAAGCCCGGCGTCGCGGGAGCGCTTTCAGGCAATGCTAGCGGCGTATCAGGAGGGACGGTCGTCCAAGACGGGCCTCCACGCTGGCCCGCAGAAGGATGCGGTTCTTTTCTGGGGTTTTGGCAACTGGGGCCGCGCAATGGCAGCGGGTCTGGCTTGCGCTCTTGCACTGTTGGCCATCGGATTCCTTGCCGGCCGGTACGAGAACAACAGCGATTTCCACGCACAGGCGGAGCTTGCCGCAGTGCACGCCGAACTTACCAATATGCGGCAGCTCGTGGTGCTCTCCATGCTGCAGCAGCAATCGGCGACCGAGCGTTTGCAAGGCATTACCTGGAGCACGCAAGAGGCGCAGGCCGACCCACAAGTCCTGGCGGCGCTGGTGCACACATTGCGATACGACAGCAGCGTGGACGTTCGCCTCGCGGCGCTCGATGCGCTGGGCCGCCACGGTAACCAGCCGCAGGTACGCGCAGGGCTGCTCGATGCGCTGCAGGCTCAGCAGTCGCCGCTGGTGCAGGTTGCGGTGATTGATCTGATCGTGGAATTGCGTGACACGAAAGCTATCGAGGAGCTTCAGAAGGTGCAGCAAGATCCCAGTCTCAATCCCGCCGTGCGGGAGCGAGCGCAGTGGGCGATCCGCAAACTGATTTGAGGTGAAAACGATGCGCAACACGAAACTCTGTCTGATGCGCACTTTTTGGAATTGGCATGATCTCCATGCCGTTCGCAGCGACAAGTGTTTTCGCGACTCCTGCTACGGCTGAGGGGGGCAAGGCGTCTCGCGGCGGAGATGACCGCGATTCCGATTTTCCGGTTCAGAAGCAGGAAAAGATTGAGAAGAGCTTCGATCTCACGGCGGGCGCCCACAAAACGCTCGACGTTGACAACGTCACCGGCTCGATCGAAGTCATCGGCACCGATTCCAATCAAATCGAACTCGTCGTGAACAAGACGATTCGGGCGGAATCGCAGCAAAAGCTCGAACGGGCGCAAAAGGAAGTCACGCTGGACATCACGCAGCAGCCCGATGCGGTGAAGCTCTATGTGAACGGGCCATTCCGCTGTGAGTGCAATGATGGCTGCGGCGGTTTTCGCCACGGCGACGAAGGCTATTCGGTGAAGATGGATTTCCAGATTCGAGTGCCGCGAAACATTGATCTCACCCTGAAGACCGTCAACTCCGGGCACATTCAGGTGGGAGACGTCAGCGGCGAATACTCGATCCACAACGTGAATGGCACGATTGATATGACGGACGTTGCGGGCTCCGGCGTGGCACGGAGCGTGAACGGGCACGTACGGATTACTTTCAAAGAGAATCCGCGAGAGAACTCCGATTTTGCCTCGGTGAACGGCGCCATCGAGCTCTATTTCCAACACAATTTTTCGGGCGATTTTCGCTTCAAGACGTTCAACGGTGGTGTCTACACTGATTTCCCGGTCACCGCGCTTCCGGTGCGCGCCGTGCAGGAGCAGCACGAAGGCGGCAAGCTGGTGTTTCGCGCGGATCGCTATACGGGCGGACGCATCGGTGCGGGCGGCCCGGAAATCAAGATCGAAACTCTAAACGGAGACATTCGCATTCTGGAGAAGCCATGAACAAAATTCACTCGACAACTCAAATTCATTCAATGGTCCGCGCCTATTCTTGCGGTTCTCTTTTTTGGCGCTTCGTACGCGCATGGACAAAGTAGCGGACAGAACGGCAGCCAGGGCAACGGCGATCGCATCACCGTGCCGCTGAGCGATCCCTCGAAGGCCGGGCACCGTGAAAGCGAGCCTCGTGAATGGCGGGATCACGGTGAAGGGATATGACGGCAAAGAAATCGTGGTGGAAGCGCACGTTCGCGGCGGAAGCTCGGCCAAGCAAGAAGGCGGAATGAAGCGAATTCCAATCAGCGCGACCGGACTGACCGTCGAGGAAGACAGCAACCAGGTGCGGGTGGGCAGCGATTCGACCGAGCGCGCGATTGACTTGACGATTTCCGTTCCGCGGCAGACTTCCTTGACGCTTGCGCGTTGTAAATGATGGAGACATCGTGGTCAGCGACGTCGAGGGCGATGTAGACGTCAACGATGTGAACGGCGCCGTCACGCTGAATCATATCTCCGGCAGCGCCGTTGCCCACGCCCTCAACGAAAACGTCAAAGTCACCTTTCGACCATGTAGCTCAGAAGCCGATGGCGTTCAGCTCACTGAACGGCAACATTGACGTCACTTTCCCGGCGGACCTGAAAGCCAACCTCAGCCTGCGTTCCGATAACGGAGATGTCTTCAGCGATTTTGACGTCCAGATGCAATCCTCCACGCCGCAACCGATTGTGGAAGATGCAAGGGGCAAGGGCGGCAAGTACCGCGTCAAAATAGACAAGACCATCCACGGAACCATCGGCGGTGGCGGACCGGAAATCCAGTTCACCAACTTCTACGGCAATATCTACATTCGAAAGGCCGGAGCGGCGCACTGACGCGCAGGCTGCCCGCGTTTCATGTTGAGCCGGCGCGAAGTTTCAGAAATTCCGCGCCGGTTCTCCTTGCCGACGGTTAAAGACCAAAGCCAAGCTGGTGGCGTCTAAGCAGACGGGAAGGGTGTGACCGATGAACGCCTTCTGGAACGATCTTCGCTACAGCCTGCGGATGTTGCGCAAGAACCCGGGCTTCACGGCCGTGGTCATCCTTACGCTGGCGCTTGGCATCGGCGCAAACGCGACGATCTTCAGCGTGATCAACGCGGTGTTCCTGAAGCCGCTGCCGTTTCCCGATCCGGATCACCTCGTCATGGTCTGGCAGCGCGACGTCCGCGACCCTGACGATCACAACATCGTCTCGTTCCCCAACTACCAGGATTGGAAACAGCAGAACCACGTGTTCCAGGACATGGCCATTTTTGATTCCGCGGGCAAGAGCTACAGCCTTTCCGGCGAGCGAAATCCCGAGCAGGTTTCCGGATTGCGTGTCACCGCCAGCTTTTTCCCCGTGCTGGGCATCCAGCCGATGCTGGGGCGCACGTTTTTGCCGGAGGAGGAAATCGCCGGGCGCGACCGCGAAGTCGTCCTGAGTTACGGGCTGTGGCAGCGGAGGTATGGTGGCGATCCCGCAATTGTTGGCAAGTCCGTGCGGATTGATGGCGATAATTACACCGTGGTCGGCGTGATGCCGCGCGAATTCCAGTTCCAATTCTGGAGCGGACTGCGCGAGCTTTGGGTGCCCGCCGGGTACACGAAAGGCGACCACGACAGGACGGGAAACTCCTTCGTTTGTATCGCGAGGCTCAAGCCGGGCGTAACGATGGCTCAGGCTGAGGCGGAAATGGAGATCATCGGAAAGAGCCTTTCGGAGCAATATCCGGTGGACGACGCGGACAAGACCGCTATCGTGACGCACATGGACGACCTGAATCAGGACGATCGCTGGCGGACCCTGCGTACGTTGCTCGCCGCCGTTGGATTTGTGCTGCTGATCGCGTGCGTCAACGTTGCCAACCTGATGCTTTCCCGCAGCGCCGCGCGCCAGAAAGAACTGGCCATCCGGCGCGCGCTCGGCGCGGGCGGCAAGCGCATCGCAAGACAGCTTCTTACCGAAAGCGTGCTGCTTGGACTTCTTGGCGGCGCCGCGGGCATGCTCCTCGCGTTCTGGTTGACCAGACTGCTGCCCACGATTCTGCCGGGGAGCATGTTGCGTACCCCGTTCCGGCATATTGATTCTTTCTCGCTGGACGGGCGCGTCTTCGCCTTTGCGTTACTGATCTCCTGCGTCACGGGAATGCTGTTTGGCTTGGCGCCTGCGCTCAGCGGCATTGGCCGCGATTTCAATCTCACTTTGAAGGAAGGTTCTCGCGGCTCGACCGAGGGCGGCGGCAATCGTTTGCGGCACGTGCTGGTGGCCTCTGAAGTGGCCCTGGCGCTCGTGGTTCTCGCGGGCGCGGGATTGATGATGGAAAGCATGGCGCGCCTGCTCGGAGTGGATCCGGGTCTTGATCCCAAGAACTTGCTGGTGATGGGTACGCCGACCCCTCAGGTTGATCTTTACAACGGTCCGCCGATAAACTTGCGCTTCTGCCAGCAACTGCAGGAAAGCGTGGGCGCGCTGCCGGGTATCGTCTCGGTGGGAGCCATCAGCCATCTGCCTTTGTCTGGCGCCGGAGCGGGCCGCGGCTTCCTGGTGGAAGGGCCGGCCGATTCCGAAACCGGAGGATCAGCCCGGCGCGAACTACGCGGTCGCGTGCCCGAACTACTTCCGCACCATGGGCATACCGTTGGTCCGCGGGCGCGAGTTCACCGACCTGGACAGCTTGGGCGCGCCTGGAGTGATCGTCATCAACGAAGCTATGGCGAACGAGTACTGGCCCAACGAAAACCCGATTGGGAGGCGGATTAGGTTCGGCTCTTTGGGATCGGATGCGCCGATGCTTACCGTTGTCGGCGTGATCCGCAACGTGCGGCATTCGGGGCTGGACCGGAAGGTTCATCCGGAGTTCTACCGGCCTTACACGCAGTCCGCATGGCCGGTGATGACCATTGTGGTGCGAACGGCCACGGCGCCACTGGCGTTTTCGAACGCGGTGCAAGCGGCCCTGCTGCGCATGGACCCGGACCGGGCGATTTCCCGAATCCGCACGATGGAGGATGTGGTGAGCGGGTCGGTGGGCTCGCGGCGGTTTCCCATGATTCTTCTAGGAGTGTTTTCCGTGTTTGCGCTGGTGCTCGCTTCCGTTGGCATCGCCGGCGTGGTGAGCTATTCCGTGGCGCAGCGAACCCACGAGATTGGGATTCGCATGGCGCTCGGCGCGCGGCCCGGGGACATTTTGCGGCTGATCGTAGGGCAAAGTGGCGCATGGGTGCTCGCTGGGCTGGGAATTGGAATCGTGGGAGCGATCAGCGTCACGCGCACGCTTTCGGGCCTGCTGTACGACGTGAAGCCGGCAGACCCGTTGGTCTTGTGCGCCGTATCGCTGCTGCTCGCGGCGGTTGGCTTCGCCGCGTGCTATTTCCCGGCTCGGCGAGCGATGGATGTGGATCCCATGGTCGCGCTGCGCCATGAATAAGAAGCACCGAATCGCCCGATTGGCGTAACAGAACGCCCTTCCTGGCGTCTACATACACAGGGAGGGACACCCATGGGCGCTTTCTGGCAGGATTTGGTTTTCGGTGCGCGCATGTTGCGCAAGAACCCGGGATTCACCGCCGTCGCCGTGTTGACGCTGGCCCTCGGAATCGGCGCGACCACGGCGATCTTCTCCGTTGTGAACACGGTTCTGCTGCGCTCCCTACCTTACAAAGACGGCTCCCAATTGGTGATCTTGAACGAGACCGACGCTCGCGTGCAGAACCCGATCTCTGTTTCGTACCCGGATTTTTTGGATTGGCGGCAGCCGAGCCGTGCCTTCCAGCAGATGGCCGCGGCAAATAATCGCGGATTCAACCTTTCCGGCGTTGAGCAGCCCGAGAACGTACTGGGCTATGCGGTGTCGTCCAATTTTCTTTCCATGCTCGGCATTCGGCCCGTGCTCGGGCGTGACCTATTGCCTTCGGAAGAGACTCCGGGAACGGCACCCGTTGTCTTGCTGAGCTACAAGATATGGCAATCGCATTTAGGAGCCGATCCGAACGCCATCGGACGGAGCATCACGCTCGATGGACGCAGCTTCACGATCATCGGCATTTTGCCGCCCGGTTTCAGTTTCTTCGGCAATACGGATGTGATTGCGCCCATTGGCGTCTGGGCCAAAGATTTTACGGAACGTGGCGATCACGGTGATTTGACGGTGATTGCCCGCATGGCGCCCGGCGTAGCCGAGCCCAAGGCCTTGGCGGAGCTCAAGACCATCGCAGCCGGGCTCGCTGAGCAGTATCCGAAGACAAACGGCGACGAGGGCGTGACGCTGCAATCCATGCGCGACGCACTTGTGAGCACGACTCGGCCAGCCATCCTGATCCTCTTCGGCGCCGTCATGTTCGTGCTGCTGATTGCTTGCGTTAATGTTGCCAATCTATTTCTTGTGAGGGGCGCCGCGCGTTCGAAAGAAATCGCGCTGCGGCTCGCGTTTGGAGCAAGCCGCGGCCGCATTGTGCGGCAGATGCTCACGGAAAGCTTTCTCTTGGCGACGATCGGTGGCGGGCTGGGTATCGCCATTGGATTTTGGGCGCTAGCCGGGCTAAGCCGCTTGATTGGCCCCGATCCGGTACAAGGACAAAACTTTCAGTTGAACGGCGGCGTTTTCTTGTTTGCGGCGGGGATGGTCTTGCTGGTGGCCGTGGCTTTTGGCCTGGTGCCCGCGCTGCAGGCTTCCCGGCCGGACGTGCAGGAAGCTTTGCAGGAAGGCAGCCGCGGCTCGACCAGCGGTGCCAGGCAACATCGCTTGCGCGGAACGCTGGCCATCGCGGAAACGGCGCTGGCGTTGGTGTTGCTCGTTGGCGCCGGGCTGATGATGAAAAGCCTCTACCTGCTGATGAAGGTGAATCCCGGGTTCCAGCCCGAGCATGTGCTGACGATGGAAATGGAGCTGAATTCGCCGCAATACTCGCGTCCATCGTCGGTGATCAACTTCTGGCAAACCGTGCTCGAACGCGTGCACGCGATCCCCGGCGTCGAGTCGGCTGCTTTTGGCACCGTGGTTCCCCTCACCGGTAACCACAACCGTACGGACATCACCTTCGTCGAAAAGCCGGTGCCGCCGCACGGACAATATCCGCATCCCGATTATCACCTGATCAGCCCGGAGTACCTGCGCGTGATGGGGATTCCGCTCGAGCGCGGGCGGAACTTCACCGACGCCGATCGAGAGAACACGCCGAAGGTAGGGCTGATCAACGCCACGATGGCTCGCCGCTATTTCCCGCACGAAGATCCCATCGGAAAACGGTTTTCGTTCGGGCACGACGCCACACCGGATTCGTGGTACACGATCGTCGGCGTGGTGGGCGATACAAAACTGTACGGCTTGGACAATGCGGCGAGGCTCGAAGTGTACGTGCCATACCGCCAAAAATATGACACCGACATGACCCTCGCCGTTCGCTCCACTTCCGATCCCGCCGCGCTGACCTCCGCGATTCGCGCGGCGGTGGCGTCAGTGGATAAGGACCAGCCGCTCTTCGCCATCAACACCATGGACGATCTGGTGAGCAGCTCGGTCTCGACGCGACACGAGACGCTGGTTCTGCTCGGCTTGTTTAGCGCGCTGGCGCTGATTCTCGCCACAATCGGAATCTACGGCGTGGTTTCCTACAACGTGGCTCTGCGCAGGCAGGAAATCGGGATACGCGTGGCGCTGGGCGCGCAACAAGCGGACGTTTTGCGCATGGTGCTCGGCCAGGGTGCGCGACTTGGCGTTGCTTGGCGTCGGCATTGGACTCGTTGTGGCGCTGGCTTTGACTCGGTTGCTTTCGAGCCTGCTGTTTGAGGTACGAGCGAGCGATCCGGCAACGTTTGCAGGCGTCGCGGGGATATTGGTGATCGTTGCGCTGGCGGCGTGTTACGTTCCTGCTCGCCGCGCGATGAAAGTGGATCCGATGGTGGCGCTGCGCCACCAGTAATGCGCCGGCATGCGGCGGATCGAGGCGAATCAGGTTGCGCGTTTCGGTTGCCGGAAACAAGAACTGCAGACAGGGCCCGACACGCTGCGCCCAGGCGGCTTCGTTGTGCTGGCCGCCTTCGATCTCCTCGTAGTGCAGATCGCGATCGAGCTGCCAGCCCTGGCTGATCAGCGCGCCGCGCAGCAATCGAGCGTGATCTACCGTGTGTTCGCAGCTTCCTGCGTTCCGGTATCGAGCCAGATTCGCGGACGCTCTCCGACGCGCGAACGCGCAACGAAGTTCACGATCGCGCGCTGATTCCACCACACCGAAGGCGAGAGCACGGCAAGCCTGCCAAAGACATTTGCCGCGCGCAGGCCGAGATACATCGTGAAAAGCGCGCCGAGCGACGATCCGCCCAGGCCAGTGTTCGCCGGTCCCGCAAGCGTGCGGTATCCGACTCAATGAATGGCTTAATGTCCTCGAGCACGGCCCGGGCATAGCGATCCGCGCCACCGCCGCCCAGCTTCTTGTCAGGCGTGGGCGTGTACTCGCGGATGCGCTGCTTGCCGTTGTAAATCCCCACGATGATGAGAGGACGGATCGAGCCATCGGCAATCAGGCGGCCGGCGGTCTCGCCCATGTTCCAGTACATGCCTGGAATAAACGACGTTGCGGGATCGAAGAGATTTTGGCCATCCTGCATATAAAGCACGGGGAAGCGTTCTTGCAAATTCGCGGCGTAACCGGGGGGGACGTACACGATCAGGTCGCGCGCCGAAGAGAGGAAGCGCGAGCGAAATTTCTCATGTTTCCGCAGATCGTCACGTGAGCGTTTGACACAGTTATTTGCGCGTTGCCGTGTTTGAATGTGGCGATGCGGAAAAGCCTTGGGGTCACCGCGCGAACTGCGCGCGGCGCACCCTAAGCTACATTTTCAAACAAACGCGACGCTTCAACCGCAGTTCTCTGAGGCGCGCGCGAATTTGATTCCGCCGCGTGCGGCGCCGTCACACCGTATAATAGCCGGACTTGCGCTGAGGTCCATCAGCCGGGCGCGACGTCCGCGAGGGCAAAATGCAACGCACATATCATCGCTGGTATTCGCAGCGTCTTGGAACCGAAATGGGTATCGTGGTGTATGGCCACTGGGGCCCGCCATTGCTCGGCTTCCCCACAAGTGCAGGGGACGAGTGGGAGCTCGAAGGCCAGGGCATGATCGGAGCGCTGGCCGGACACATTGACGCCGGCCGCGTGAAGGTTTTCTCCATCAACTCGGTGAATTCCGCCGGCTTCAACAACAAGGGCGCTCACCCGTTTCATCGCAGCTACGTCCAGGCGCAGTTCGACTCGTACGTCCGCAATGAAGTGGTTCCCTTCATTCAGGACAATTGCAAATCGCCCGGCATCGCGATTTCGACGATGGGCGCGTCGTTCGGCGCCTATCACGCCGCCAATACGCTCTTCAAGCATCCCGATGTAGTGCGCCGCTGCTTCGCGCTTTCCGGCGTCTACGACATCCGCAGCCTCATGGACGGGATGTATGACGACAACACCTATTTCAATAATCCAGTGGATTACCTTTCGAATCTTTCCGATTCGAACATGTTGGATCGGTTGCGCCAGTGCGACATCCACATCGCCACCGGCTGCGGGCCCTGGGAGAACAGCGGCCCTTCCTATCAACTTTCTTCAGTACTTGCCGCGAAGGGAATTCCGCATCACCTGGACGATTGGGGACCGGAAGGCGGCCACGACTGGCCGTATTGGCACCACCAGATGTGGGAGTACATCAACAGGCTTTTCTGATTGGCTAGGCTTGCTGCGTTTCGGCGAGGCCGAAGCGTTCCAGCAAATAGCGCCCGTTCGCGATCACCTGCTCGTCATCAATCCAAACGTTGCACTGGCGCGCGAGCACGTCCACGTGCGTCTTCGAACTCCAGTTGGCGTGCGTCTGGCTGCCGTAGGAATCGCCGAACGCGAGGTGAATGCCGGGCAACTTCTCATCCTGGAGCAGTACGCCGATCATGTCGGACAGGCTGAGGTTGGTGCCGAAGGCCAGCTCGCCGACGCGATCGCTGTTTTCATCCGTGTGGCAATAGCTCCAGAATTCTTCCTGAAGATCCGCGCGCGAACAGGTCGCCTTGACGAGGCGCGCCCCTCGAATTTCCAACACCAGCGGGGTATTCCGCAGGTCGCCGTATTTTCCGCAGAAATGATCGCCTGCCGTGCCGTCACAGACGAATGTGCCGTCCACCTGCGCGGGCGTGGTGAAGACTTCGCCTGCCGGCAGATTGGACCAATAGCGGGCGCTGATCAGACCGCCCGTTTTTACCCAGTCAATGGATTCGTCAAAATGCGCGACGAGCGAGGTGCCTGCGTCGGTGCGCACAGTCAGCGAGCGCGCCGTCTTCATGCGCTCCTTCAGACGCTGGCTCAGCCGGTCCACCAACGTGTAATCGGCGCGCATGCCCTGCTGCATGATTTCCGGAGTGATCCCCACCATGTGCGCGTAGCGAATGTGGCGCCGCTCCACCACGCCGACGATATCTTTGCGCGAGCCGAGTTCGCCGGGCATGGGGCTGCACGCACAGAATTCCCGCATCGGCATGTTCCAGAGAATCCAAGACGGGCGCCGGGCGCTTTCCGCATCGGCCGCGGAGCCAGACTCTTCCAGCAGAAACGGTTCCGTGACCGCGCCGCACTGCTCGATGGCATACGCGAGGCTCGCCGCGACGCCTGCACTCGGCCGGTCGGCGATCAATGTGACGTGCTCGCCCGGCTGGATGGCAAGGCAAGTCTCGACGGCATTGCGCGCGCCGGGGATCAGCTCGGGCTGGACGGCTCCAAAATTCATCGAAGCATTGTAACGGCACAGCTCGGGATTTGCACCCGAGTTAACGGTCCCGTTGGTCTCTTGTTAGATGCGCGGGTCCACGGCGAAGGCCGGAACCTGGCCGCCGCCGGAAGTTACGTTGGCAAGGCCCGTGGAGCTTAGGCGCGTCAAGAATCCCGCCATTTTTCCGCGAAACAGATAGGGCGCGAAATCCACGAGCATGTCGCGCATCTCGACGCCATGTTCGGTTTGCATCGGAAACACCTCGCGCCGGACGGCGATGCGCTCTTGCACCACCCAGGCGCGGGTACGATCCGCAAGCGCGCGCCCAATCGCGGAATCCCACTCGCGCTCGCTGGTTTCCCAGCCCAATAGAACTCCCGTGCCGCCATATTCATCGTTTGGCTTCAGGACAAAGTCATTGCGGCGGCGCCGCACATAGTCAACCAGTGCAAAGGATTCCCCATCGCGCGTCGTCTTCGCATCCGCGAGCAATCGCGTCCACGGAATGTGGCGGCGGATCAGTTCACGCTCCGCTGAACTGAAGAGCGCAGAGTTTTGGTCGTCGGTCAGCACAGCGAAAAAGGCCTTCTTGTGCGGAATCTTGCAGGTAAGCGCGTTCGCCATGCAGACCGCGCCTGCGGCGTAAGCCTGCACCAATGCATCACATTCGGCGCGCCGCGCGACAACGTCATTGATCAGCACGCGCCGGTAGAGCAGATCAATGCGTCGGCCTTGAGCCACGAGGTGGCCGCCCGCAAACTCCACATCCCGAGGATCGGAGACAATCGTCGGCACGCCCCGCTTTTCGAAATGCGCTTGCAGAATTTCGAATTCGGTCCACGTGGGAACCTCGCGCCAATCCACGATCGCGATCACCGGCGGCGACGCCGTCCCGCCCCATTCGCGATAGCTGGCGAGCAGCGCCTCAAGAAGCTGGTCCATCAGCGGGTACTTACGCACGTGATAGTGTTTTTCGAACTCCTTCATCGCGGGCAGCGTGAGAAAAACGTCACCCAAGGTCTCGGAATACGCGGGTCCCGCGGGCGATTCGGCGTTGTACTCGGCGAATTGCAGCGAATCGGGCAGCAGGAAAGCGTCCAAGCGCGACGCCGTGCTCGATGTAGCGTAGCGCGGGTCAATTCGCGCCAAGCGTTCTTCTTCGTCGCTGAGAGCCACTTGCGCGAGCAGCGCGGGGTCGGCCAGCGCCTGCTTGACGATGCGTTCGCCCAGGCTTCGCGATCGCTTCGGCCACTTCACGGACGCGACGCTCTTCTTGTGTGCTGAGGAAAAATGGACGCAGGAAAGGGCAATGTAGCCGGTTGCCGAAGGTGAGCTTCTGCGCCCGCATCCGCGCATTCCATTCGGCGAGAAATGGCGGGCTCAGCTCGACATCTGAGCGCAGCAGCCGGTTCCACGCTTCCGCCGGCGAAGCTGCTCCAGACGCCTGGGCCGAGCCGCTCATGCGCGCTTTGCTTCCACGCGCTTCTTGAGGGGTGCCCCGGTGAAACCGGCGGCGCCGCCCACGCCCAGCATCTCTTCCCAGCGCGGCCAGGAACCGTCCGGCGTGCCGTGCAACGCCCGGTCAATCACCAGCCGCGCCATGCGGTCCACCACGTGTTCGAAGTAGAACTCGGTAATGCGATCGCGTTCGAAATCGGGCGCCGGATTCAGGAAATCAATCGCGTAGGGCACGCCATCTTTCACGGCGAATTCGATGGTGTTCATTTCGTAGCCGAGCGCCTGATTGATCGTCTGCGAATCCTTCACAATGCGCGCGCCGAGCGCAGGCGTGAGATACTTGTGATCCACCAGGTATTTCCGCTCTTTGGGATCATACGCCACCGGCAGAATATCCATCTTGCCGAAGGTGAAGCAGCGCACGTACTGGTTGAAGTCAATAAATTCCTGGAGCGTCATGCAGTAGGGAGATGTGCCGTCGTAAGCAGCCAGCAGCTCCTGCTTGTTATTCACCTTGTAGACGTGCTTCCACCCGCCTCCCGAAAAAGGCTTCAAGATCGCCGGCCTGCCGACAAAATCGAGCAGTCCATCCCAATCTACCGGGTATTCCAGATTGCGCAGCGATTCGGCATTCAGATCCACATCCGCCGGATAGCCCTTCTGCGGGAGCAAGACCGTCTTGGGAATCGCGACGCCAAGTTTTGCCGCGACGGCATAGTTGAAGAACTTGTCGTCGGCCGTCCACCAGAAGGGATTGTTGATGACGTAAGTTCCTTCGAGCACGGCATGCTTTAAAAAGCCGCGATAATATTCGACCTCATGGGAGATGCGGTCCACGATCACACGGTAGCCAGAAGGTTTGCCCATTCGCGTGCCGCCCAGCTTGACCATGTCGCCCGAGATTCCTTCCTTCGCGCCGAGCTCGTTCACTTTTTGCAGGAACGCGGGAGGAAAGCTGTACTCGCGGCCGCATAGAAGTCCAATTTTCACGTGAGCTCCTTTCGATCTTCAGGGTTGGGAAGGCGCGCTCGCGGCGCTGGAATTCTCAGCGGCGACACCGGCGCGAGTTTCCGCCACGATATTCTGCACCACTGCTTTCAGGTCGCCAGTTTCCTTGTAAACGCGCAACTGGCGTTCCGCGCTCGTGCCTTCCCTTAGAATCTTGTGAATGTGACCGAGTATATGTCTGCTGCCAAGATCGTCCACCACGTCGTCCACGAAAGAGAGCAGTTCGACTCCCAATTGCTGCATCGGGACTTCAGCCTGTTTGCCAAAATCAATCAGGTTGCCTTCGACGCCCCAGCGCGCCGCGCGCCACTTGTTTTCTTCGATCAGCGTGCGCGAATAGAGGCGAAACCCCATATTGCCCGTGTAAAGCCGATGCAACTTTACGACGATGGCTTGCACTAGCGCGGCGATGGCGATGGCATCCTCGACTTTCGTGGCCACATCGCAGACGCGGAACTCGAGCGTGCCAAATGTCGGATGCGGGCGGACATCCCACCAGATCTTTTTCGCGTTGTCTATGCAATGAAGCTTCATCAGCAGCGTGACGTAATCTTCGTACTCGCTCCACGAGCTGAAGTAATCCGGGATGCCGGTGCGCGGAAATCGCCGGAACACCGTGGTGCGATAAGACTTCAAGCCGGTGTCGCGGCCCAGCCAGAAAGGGGAACTCGTCGAAAGAGCGAGCAGGTGCGGCAGAAAATAACGCGCCATGTTCATCAGGTCAATCATGGTGGTGCGGTCGGGCACAGCCACGTGGACGTGCATGCCGAAAATCAGCAGTGAACGCGCAAGCTGTTGCAGCTCGTCCACGATGTTTTTGTAGCGCTCGCCCGGCGAAATTACCTGGTCAATCCAATTCGAAAATGGATGCGTGCCGGCGGCGGCCACTTGCAAGCCCACGCGCTCGGCCGCGCGAACCAACTCTCCGCGCGTCCGTAGCATGTCCGCGCGCAGCTCTCCGACGTCGGCACAGATCTTCGTGCCGATCTCAACGATGGATTGGTGCATTTCGGGTTTGACCTGCTCGCCCAGACCCGCGGAAGTGGCCGCGACGAGTTCGCTCACATGCGAGCGCAGTTCTCCCGTTGCAGGATCAATGATTTGGAACTCTTCTTCGACGCCGATGGTGAACCGGTGGCTCATGAGAACCCCTTTCCGGTCGGCGGAGCGGAATTTGAGCGGCTATCATACTCCGAGGCGTCTGGAATTACACGGGTTGCCAGGGCTTCATGAGGCGTGGGTCCCTGCCGCAGGGTGAAATTCGAATGCCAAGAACAGGTTATTGGTGATAATACATCGTCGCGAAAGCAAGGGAGCCGACCATGCAGCTACTTTCGGAACGATCTTCGAAGCTCGGAAGTGTGCTAAGCGCGGGCGTGCTGCTCTGCGCGCTCGGAGGCGGCGCAGCGATGGGGCAGACCAATTGGAAGGCCGCTGGAGAGGCCTGGTGGGCGCACGTGCAATTCTTGGCCTCTGATGCTTTGCGCGGCCGGGAGACGGGCAGCGAAGACTACCTGAAGGCCGCCGACTACGTCGCCAAGCAGTTCGCGGAGACAGGGCTGCAGCCCGCGGGCACTGACGGCTACCTGCAGCCGATCAGCTTTGAAGAGCGGAAACTCGATGAGGCTCATTCGGAGCTGGTGCTGATGCGTGACGGCAAAGAGCAGAAGCTGACGCTGGGCGAGGATGCGGCGCTCCGCGTTGGCGGCGAACCCGCTGCCGCTTTGCAGGCGCAAGCCGTTTTCGTCGGCTACGGTTTTGCCGTACCGGAAATGAAGTACGACGAACTGGCCGGGCTCGACCTGCGAGGCAAGATCGCCGTCTACATGAGCGGCGGCCCGAAGACGATTCCCGGGCCGCTCAAAGCTCATTCGCAATCCACTGCGGAGCGCTGGGGCGCGTTGCGTCGCGCGGGAGCCATCGGCGTCGCGGTGATCAACAATCCCAGCACAACGGATGTTCCCTGGGCGCGCTCGATGCAGGCCCGTTTGCAGCCCTCCATGGATCTGGCCGACCGAGAGCTTCTGGAAACGCGCGGCATGCAATTTTCGGCATCCATCAATCCGGCCCAAGCGGATAAGTGGTTTGCCGGAACGGGCCACACGGTCGCGGAGCTCCTCGCGCTAGCGGATGCAAATCAGCCGCTGCCGAAATTTCCTTTGCAAGTGACGGTACAGGCGCGCATCGCCGTGATCCGGCAGCAGGCTTCCGCGCCGAACGTGATGGGCGTCCTGCCCGGCTCCGATCCGAAGCTGAAGGACGAATACGTGGTGATTAGCGCGCACCTCGATCACCTCGGCCTTGGCCTGCCGATCAACGGAGACAGCATTTACAACGGCGCGATGGACAATGCTGCGGGCGTCGCTTCTGTGATCGAAATCGCGAAGTATCTGAAAGTACAAGCGCGCGCGCCGCGGCGTTCGGTGCTATTTCTGGCGGTGACGGGGGAGGAAAAGGGCGAGCTCGGCTCGAAGTACTTCGTTGCGCACCCGACGGTAGACCGGCGGCACATCGTCGCGGACATCAATATGGATATGTACCTGCCGCTCTTTGCGCTGCGCTATCTCGAAGTGCAGGGATTGGACGAATCCACTCTGGGCGATGACATCCGCGCTGTCTGCGAGTCACAGAATGTGATCGTGCAAGCGGATAAGGAACCTGAACGCAACCGCTTCATCCGCAGCGATCAGTACAGTTTTGTAAAAGCCGGCATTCCGGCGCTTGCATTCAAGTTTGGCTGGGTCAAAGGCACTCCCGAGGAGAAGACGTTTGAGGACTGGATTCGCGTGCGCTATCACGCGCCATCCGACGATTTGAACCAACCCGTGGACAAGGCCGCCGCCGCGCAGTTCGATCACATCCTCGAATTGCTCGCCGTGAGAGTAGCCGATGCCGACGGCCGCCCAACGTGGAAGGAAACGAGCTTCTTCCGGCGCTTCGCACAATAGCGGCCGCGCCCAATACCGGGTTGCATCCGTACCGCGGGTGATCAGGCGGGTGCTACTGGAAGTTCAAACGAAGAACAAAATCCATGGTGCGCATGCCTTGCGCGCCAGATACCTGTCCAAACGTCGGGCTGCCGAGAAGTGTGTTGAGGCCTGTGTAGTTCGGATGGTTAAGCACGTTGCTGACTTCCCAGCGGAAGTCGAACCGCCGCCGGCCGTCACGACCAAGCGTGATCGTGCGCGCGACTTGCGCGTTCCACAACACCATTCCGGGACCTCCGATGGTGTTTCGGCTCGCGTCGCCATATTCGCCTGCGGCCGGCGCCACGAAAGCGGCCGTGTCGAAGAAATCTAGGGGGCCGCGCTGGGTCCACGGAAGATTGGGATCGGCTATCTGGTTCGGCCGCGTCGAGAAATTTCCGCCTGAGCCGCTGAAATCCGCAGTGCCGCTGTTGTACTGCGCCGTGTACGGCATGCCCGTTTGAAAAACCACGTTACCGCTCAGCCGCCAGTTGCTGAGCAGATTCGCCTGCCAGCCATTGCGCGCCCAGCGCTTGCGGTCACCGAAAGGCAACTCATAGGTGTATGTGCCGCGAAGCTGGTGACGGATGTCGAACGACGAACGCCCGCGCTCGAGAGAAAATAGCGGAAACTGCTGCACGACGGTGGCTCCATTGCCGCCGATGGTGCTCGCATCGTCAATGGACTTGCCGTAGGTGTAGCGCAAGTTGAACGTCATTCCATTGTGCATGCGCCGCAGCAAGACGGCTTGCAGAGCATTGAAAATTGAATTCGCGCCGTAGGTGTTGTACGTGAACCCCTGCGCATTTGCGATTGTGCCGGTACTGGACGAAGTGCCGGGCGGCAGGCGATTGGGAGCGGCCAATAGATCGAGGTCGGTACCTTTCGTGCCCGTGTAGATCAGGTTCCACACCAGGCCTTCGACGATCTGGCTCTCTACACCGAGGGTCCAGATCTGCACATAAGGGTTCCGGAAGTTCGGATTCACCGCAATCGTGTTGGTGGTGACTGACGACGGTTCAGCAGGGAAGCCATCGGCCAATGTGAGAACTTGTGATGTGGAGGTCGCATTGGTCACCGCCGTGGCCCAGGGAGGCTGGTTTGCCAGCGACTGGCCCAGTGTGCTGTAGATCGAGCTGTTGTAAAAAATCGAATAGCCGCCGCGAACGATCATCGCGTGCTTATTTTTTCCATTGAACATTTCGCCGGGCACGCGCCACGCAAATCCAAAGCGCGGCGCCCAGTCGCGCCAATCGGGGCGGATCAAGGAATCGGGCAACTGTCCACTGTAGGGAGCCACTTGACCCGGAGTAACCACGGCCACTTGGGTGAACGTTGGGTTTACATCGAGGTCGGCCAAATGTCCGTAGAGTTCAGTCGGAGGCGTCACGGCTTCCCAACGCAGCCCGAGTTGAATGGTTAGCGAAGGTTTCCAGTGCCAATCGTCGGTCGCGTAACCCACGACTCCCCAGTTGCGCAAGTAGATGCTGGGGCTGCCGAAGCGCTCGTTCGTAGATTGCGGAAGGCCGAGCAGAAAATCGGCGAGCGGCGAGCCGGTCCCGGGAGTCGACACCAGAGCTCCGGTCGCGGGGCTCGTCTCGAGTTGGCTGGTCATGTAGCCGGTAAACGTGAAGGTGCCCAGCGGGTCCGGATCGGAGAGCGTGTTGACTTGCATGCGGCGCAGTTCGCCGCCGATCTTGATGGTGTGCTTCGGCCGCGCCCAGGTGACCGAGTCGGTGAACCGGAAGGTTTCGTTCCTGTGCAATGTCGGCACGGTGTCGCTGAGTCCCGTGAAGCCGGTGAGCCCAATCTGTGGGATGCCATAGTCAATTGGGCTGGCGGAGATGCCGGTGATCCCGAGGCTTGCGGCGACGTCGTCCGTGTAAGCGAACGAATCGAGCACCTGCGAGCGGCTGCGCGTGAAATTGAATGCGGTGGTATTGATCAGCCTAGTGGTCCAATTTTGCGTCAGGCTGAGTGTGACGTTCTGGCCACGCGTCGAGGTCGTTCCAGTCAGCGGAGCGAAGTTCGCGATGCTCGTGGTGTGGTTCTGGCTGATGTTGTAGACGGCGGCCACGTTGAACTTCGGGCTGATCGTATGAGTTACGCGCGTGTTGATGTTGATGAAATTATTGGGCACAGTCGTTTCGAGAAGATAGTTGTTGGCGGTTCCGGGCAGGTTCGGCAGCGGAATGTATTGCAGCAGGCCCTGTGAAATTGGATTGATCATGCTGCCGATGTCGCAGGGCAGCGCGGTGCGCGGGCCGCTCATGTTCGAGTTGGGATCGTAGAGCGTGACGCCCGTGCCGCAGAAATTGCCCTCCCGCTCGGCCTGCGTGGGGACCGTCGAGGAATCGTCCACGGGATTTTGATTACGCCTGACTTCGACATTCAGAAATACAAAGGTTTTGCCCTCGCCGTCATAAACCTTCGGGATACGCAGCGGTCCGCCCGAGATTGCCGCCGAAGCGGTCCTGGAAAAAAGTGGGCTGCTGTAGCGGTCTCGCCCTTGAGTGAAAAGGGCCGCGCGTCGAACGCCGCGTCGCCAAACATGTTGTAGATGCTGTAGTGGATCCGATTGGCGCGCTGCCGGACGGCCCGCTGTAGGCCCCACGGCACGCCTTGGCCCTGCGGTCCGCGCCGCCCGCCTCCGCCCCGCCCACCGCCGCCACCACCACCTCCGCGGCCACCCCCGCCACCACCCCGCCCGCCTCCGCCACCTCCGCCGCCTCCACCTCCGGCCCCACCGCCGAAGCCGCCTGCGCCGGGAAGACCCGTCTGGCCAGGAATCTGGCCATTCGCCGCATCGCCGTTCAGCCCTCCCTGGCCGCCAAAGTCCCCGCCGCCAAAACCACCGAATCCGCCGGTTGGACCCTGACCAACCGAGCCGCTCATGAACACCGCCGCATCGGTGGCTTGAGCTTGTGTGTCAGCCAAACCGGCGGAGGATTCCGTTTCTCCCGTGCTTGTCCCATTGGCATCGGCGTTCGCTTCTTGTTCTGAAACGTCCAGCCGCGAAAAGCCGCCACGGCCGCCTTGCCCGTTTTGCCCCGCCATACCCCCTCGCCCGCCAGGCTGATTTGGCTGGCTGGGCCGGAGTTGGCGCGTGAAGCAGGTGAACTGGGAGGCGTGCCAGGGGCTGGATTCGCGGCGGCCTGATTCGGCGCTCCTGGATTGTTCCCGCGATTCGAATTGCCTGGCTGGGGATTCTTGGCCGCGTTGATGGCGGCGAGCGTGGCAACGTGCAGCGTAAACTGGACATTGCCGTTTTTCTCCGTGGTAAGCTCAACATCTTCGGCTTCTTTTTCGAAGCCGAGCTGGGTCACTTCGATGTGATATTTGCCCACGGGAATACTGCGCAGATCAAACTTTCCGCTTTTCGTCGGTCCAGGTCGTCAGCAGTGTGTGCGTCCCGGTATTCAGGACGCGGACGGTGGCCCCGGGAACGGGGGTTTTCTCGGCAGTAAGGGCAACGCCTTGCAAAGTCACGCGAGATACCGCGTCCGGGTCAGGCTTCTGGGCCGCCAGGGGTGCGCAAACCAGCGCGAACAGAGCGAATATTCGTCCCCAACGTTTCAACACGCGCCCTTTTTTTCGAATGAAGGGCCCGGGCTGGTTCCGACGAGGAGACACACTGCTCTGCTTTCTACATGAAAATACGCGTTTAGGACACAGCAAGTTCGCCACGCATCTGGGCGACACGTGTTGACTTTCCCTGATATTCCCCCGGTAACGCGAAAAGTTCCATTTCTTGCCGGCAGAGCCTCGCGAGCCTTCTCTGGTATAAACAGAATGCCGTGAGAGAAAACCGCCACAGCATGACTGCGCAACGGGTAGCCGAGCGGCGCGCCGCGCATCAGTTGTTTGACCAGCCGAGGGTGTTCGAAGACCCGCTGGCGCTTTCGATCATCGGCGCGGAGGCAGCGGCGCTATTGGTTTCAGAGCCTGCGAAAGCGCAGACGCACGTGTCTCGCGCTCTGCGCGCATTCATCGCGGTGCGCAGCCGCTACGCCGAAGACAACCTAGCGGAAGCCGTGCGCCGCGGCGTGACGCAATACGTAGTCCTCGGTGCGGGGCTCGACACGTTTGCGTACCGCAACCCCTTCGCCGAGCTCCGCGTTTTCGAAGTGGACCACCCTGCCACGCAATCTTGGAAGAGGGCGCGGCTCGAAGAGGCGGGCATTTCCATTCCCGAACATTTAACCTTCACGCCCGTGGATTTCGAACGGCAGACGTTCGAAGAGGGTCTTAAGCTGGCGGGTCTTGACTTCGAACGCCCGGCGTTTTTCTCCTGGCTTGGCGTGACGCCCTATTTGCCGCGCGAGATCGTGCTGGCTACCTTCAAACGCATCAGTGCGATGTCGCCGGAGAACGGCGTCGCGTTCGATTACGCCATCCCGCGCAGTTCGCTCGGTCCACTGGAGAAAATGGCCTTCGACGCCATTGCAAGCCGCGTGGCGGCGGCCGGCGAGCCGTTTATCAGCTTCTTCGATACGGCCGAGCTCATCGAGGAGCTCCGGCGAATAAATTTTCGTCATATCGAAACGCTGGATTCGGAGAAAATCAACGCGCGCTATTTCAAAGATCGCGCCGATGGCCTGCGGATTGGCGGCGGTCTCGCTCACCTGATGTGCGCCCGCGGATGAGCCGGATCGCCATGGCAGGACAGAAACGGAGAACTCCTACTGGACGTGGGCGTCAAAGACGCCGGTCTCTACTTGGCCGGCGCGCTTGACCTGCACAAAAATTCGGTATTCGCCGGGATGAGGAAAGCCGTAAGGAAAACTCACCTCGGGCGGCAGCGACCTGAGGACATCGGCATCGCCATCTGCATGCCTGGCATGCTCGAAGAGGCGTCCATCAGTCCGGTCTGCGCGAGTTCGAGCGCCGCCATGGAAACCGACCCGGCCGGGTGAATGTGGGCGAAGACGCTTAAGTCTGAGCTGACAAACTCCGCGTGGCCCGCCATACCCATATAGGGCTCGACATCTCGTGCAGGTTTGCCGTCCTTATCCTGCACGCTGAATTTGAACTCCATCGCCGTGTTGGCTTTCAGCGGATCGCTCGGGCGTTCCCAAATCATGCAACCGCCATCGGCAAGCGCGGCGGTCGTCGAATCGGCCGAAGAAGAGAGCGGCGGTCCGGACCACGAAGAGTCGTCGCCTGCCAGCGGCTTGCCGTTGATCGCAGGCAGATCAATGCTTCCGACCAGCGTCCACGGGAAGCCATTTTTGTCCACGATATCGGCGAAGACCTGATAGTGCCCAGCCGGCATTGTGGGCAAATTGTCGGCAAAGGCGCCACCGCCCACAAGGTCCGGATGGAGGTGCCACATGTGATCCATGCCGGGAGTGCTGATGAGGAAAAGATGCATCAAATGATTGTGGTCGGGAATGAGCTGGTCCATGTTGACTTGCCGCGACCATTCGCGATCCTGCCCCTTCGCACGGATCACCAGGCGATTTCCGTTTTCGAGAGTTGTTTCCGCTTCCGGGGGCTTGAAGAAATTGACGTCGCGCTGGTAGCTGCTGGCCTCGGCGCCCCACCACGATCTGCCGAGATAGAGAAGGCCCGCCACCAGGATTGCGGTAATGAACATCACCGCACGCGCGCGGCGGACCCTTGATGGCGGCGGAGTTTCACCGGGCGCGAGATTGCCTTCGCGTACCGCGGCGCCCGCGATAAAAATTAGTCCGATAGCGAGAAAGAGCATCAGGAAAAGCAGCACGCCCTTAAGAGGTTTCTGCATAGGCAGCGTGCGTTGCGCGAAGGAAGGCACCGGGACGGAAAGCTCGCCCTTGCCGCTGGCGCCGTCTGCAGTGATGCGCACCTGCAAGGCGCCGGATTCCATCAGCCACAGGCTGCCGGTGAAGAATTGCGGATCGTCTTTCGATTGCTGCGCCTGATCGGGCACCGGCGGCAGGTTTGAGCCCGGCCCGGTCAGCCGCATCGGAACGATCTGGATCGCGCGCACGCCGTTCGACTCACTGCGCACTTGAATCTCGGCCACACCCGGGATCACCTGGGGCACGCGCACCGTGACAAACAGGCGGTAAGGCCCGGCGTTGCCCTCGTAATAGACGTCTGAACTTCCGACGTGCGCGCACAACGGCAGCGCCGCCAGCAAGAAAATGGATGCGATTGCAAGCAGCCGCCTCGCATTCATCGTCGCATCCGCCGCATCCAATCACCCCACGCCAACCCAACCCGAGAGGTGATCACCGCGGCGAAAAGGGCCGCGGCCATCAATATCCAAAATTCCGTCCGCGTATTTTCAGCCGCAATAAATCGGTAGGGATCGTAGTTGAAATTTGCCGGATCAAAGTAAGCAAAATAAGCGGTGCCAAAAACCCAATTTCGCGAAGCGGGCGACATCAGAAAATTGGCAAAGGGCCATTGTACCAAGACGAAGCTCAGCAGAAACGCCGCCCCCGCCAACAGCGCCTGCGGCCACCGCCGCCACCGCGCCGCTCTCGGCCATAGCAGGTCAAGCACTACAGCGGGCACGATCAGCAGCAAAGGGAACCGCAATGGCACGAAATGTGTGATGTGCTGATAGACGGGACCCAGCTTCGGTTCGGCTGGAAACAGCGGGAGAATCCATTCGAACGCCAGGAGGATTGCCGTGTAGATGGCCGCCACAATCGTGCAGCCCCAACGAAGCCCCGATCCCCAAGCGACGCCAACGAGCACGCCGGGGATGGCGATGCAGACGGCCAAATATGCCGTGGCGCTGTGCATGTACACGGGCCATGTAGGGGTTGTGATCAACAGGCCGAATTGCGCGACGGCCGTGGC
This sequence comes from uncultured Acidobacteriota bacterium, assembly GCA_963803675.1. Lineage (GTDB taxonomy): Bacteria > Acidobacteriota > Terriglobia > Acidiferrales > UBA7541 > DASTCZ01. Next base: position 269,645 of record CAWDNN010000003.1, read on the forward strand.
GCCGACAAAGAGAAAGAGCCAGACCAGCTTCCGCCGCAACTCGGGCAGCGCTCGATTCATCAGGCCCGCGATCAGCGCCAGCGTTCCGATTTTGATGGCGATCGACCCAGCGGAAAGCAGCGTGTGCGGCGGGCTCACGATCTTCACGTCCAGGCCGTAAGCGTTGTGCCACCAATTATCGAACGGCGCGGAGGTCAGCATCGCGATGCAGCCCCACACCGCGATGAAAGCGCCCAGAGGTCCCCGAAAGCCCCAAATTTTCACGGAGCTCTCCTGATGCAGAGATTCCCCGCCAAAGGTGGCTGAGAGGATCAAGTAAGCGCAGGCAAAGCCGACGAGCACACCGGTGAGGTAGATCGCCATATGTGCGGGCGTCCAAAAAGTGTCCCGGCCGATGGACATGTGCCAGGAAATGTCCCACATGCCGCCAAGCGTGCCGGACGCGATGCCGGCGACGATACACCAGACGTACCAGGGGACCGACAAAGTTCTGGCCGATGCTTGCTGAGCGATGCGGACTTGCGCCGAGGCTCCAATGGGAATGGTTTGTGCCATGCCGGGCGGCTCCAGAAAAGGTTCGACAAGAGTTGGGAACCGGAAAGCTCGCGTGAGTTTACACCAAACTGGAGTTTTCGAACGCCAACAATCTCCGGCCGGGCATATAATCGGCGGCGCTTCATATCTACGTCTAACTGGCGTCAGGGAGTGATCATGAAAAGGAATGTCTTCTTGTTCGCGGCGATTGCCGCGCTGATCGTAGTGGTGCTTTCGAGCGTGGCGCTCGCGCAGCATGGGACCTATGAGGCTGCCTTCTGGTCCGGGATGCATTATCGGCAGATCGGTCCATTTCGCGGCGGACGCGTGACGGCTGTCACCGGCGTGCCGTCGCAGCCCAATACGTTTTATTTCGGCTCGACCGGAGGCGGCGTCTGGAAAACCACCGACGCCGGGCACAGTTGGGAAAATGTGTCCGATGCATTCTTCGCCGTCGGATCCATGGGAGCAATTGACGTCTCACTATCGGACCCGAACACCATTTACGCGGGCACGGGCTCTTCAAAGATTCGCAGCAATGTGTCCATCGGGCGCGGCATTTACAAGTCCACCGATGCCGGCAAGACCTGGACGTTTGCCGGGTTGCGCGACGTTGGCCAAATCTCCGCGGTGCGAATTCACCCCACGAATCCTGACATTGTGTATGTTGCGGCGCTCGGAAACCCGTTTGTGCCGAGCAAAGAGCGCGGAATTTATCGGAGCAACGACGGCGGCAAGACTTGGAAAAACGTGCTGTTCGTTTCCGACAGCGTTGGCGCGGCGGCGCTGGCGATACAGCCGGGAAATCCAAGTGTGCTTTACGCTTGCATGTGGCACGGGCAGCGCAAACCATGGACCATCATCAGTGGCGGACACGACGGCGGAATCTATAAAAGCACGGACGGCGGCGATAACTGGACGAAGCTCGCGGGCGGCCTGCCGAACGAGCTTTTCGGGCGAAGCAACGTTGGCATCTCGGCAGCGAATCCGAACCGCGTCTACGCGCTGATCGAAGCCAAGCCGGGTTCGGGCTTGTACCGGTCGGAAGACTCCGGCGCGACCTGGGCGCTGATCAATGGTTCGGGATCGCTGATCACGCGACCGTTTTACTACACTACGCTTGGCGTGGATCCGAATAACCCGGACGTGGTGTGGGTTGGCGACGAAGGTTGGTTCAAGAGCGACGACGGCGGCAAGGCGTTCAACCGAATGCCCGTTCCACACGGCGATAACCACGATGTGTGGATCAATCCCAAGAATTCGCAATATATGATTCAAGGCAACGACGGAGGCGCGAACGTTTCGCTCGATGGCGGCCGGACGTGGAGCACGCAGCTCAACCAGCCCACAGCGGAGATTTATCAGGTCGCATTGGATGACCAGTATCCATACCGCGTCTATGGCGCCCAACAGGATAACGACACGGTGATCGCGCCAAGTCTTCCGCTGGGAGATGGACAGGATTTTCGAGCGGGCCCCGGCTGCGAGACTGGCCCAGTGATACCGAGCCAATCCAATCCAGAGATTGTGTACGGAGGCTGCAAAGGCCAGTTCAGCCGGCTAAATCTGAATACAACGGACGAGGAGCGCTATTGGATCGGCGCGGAATCGCTCTACGGCAATGCGGGCAGCGACCTGATCCTGCGCTTCCAGCGCGTTTCGCCGATGGAGGTCTCGCCGAACGATCCGCGGGTGGTGTACTACGGATCGCAATATCTGCATCGTTCGACGGATGGCGGCGTCACTTGGGAAAAGATCAGCCCCGATCTCACCGCGCATCCGGAAGGAACGCAGGGTGCGAGCGGCGAACCGATCACACGCGACGCCACGGGCGAGGAGACTTACAGCACGCTCTATGCGATTCGGGAGTCGCCGGCGCAGAAGGGCCTGATTTGGACCGGATCGAACGACGGCTTGGTATATGTGACGCGCGACAACGGAAAGACGTGGGCAAACGTTACGCCCGGCGGATTGGCTCCCGGGGGACGCGTGCAGAATATCGAGCCAAGCCCGCACCGCCCGGCGACGGCATACGTTGCGATTTATCGCTATCTACTCGGCGATTTCGCGCCGTATATCTACAGGACCGACGACTACGGCAAGACTTGGACGCGCCTGACGGACGGCACCAACGGAATCGCCGCCGATGAACCCACGCGGGTCGTGCGCGAGGACCCGGACCGCGCCGGGCTGCTGTACGCGGGAACCGAGTTCGGAATCTACATCTCCTTCGACAACGGAGCGCGCTGGCAGCCGTTTCAGATGAATCTTCCACACACTCCGGTGACGGACATCAAGATCGCGCATGGCGATCTCGTGCTCTCCACGCAGGGGCGTTCATTTTGGATCCTCGACGACCTGACGCCGGTGCATCAGTTGAGCGATAAAGTTTCCGGCGCGCAGGCGTTCTTGTTCGCGCCGCGTGACGCAGTGCGCACGCCGCCGCGCGGCGGCTTCGGCCGGGCTGGAGCTGGCCCTCAGTACCCAGCCTCGGGCGCGATGATTGACTACTCTCTCGGCAGCGCGCCGTCTACCGACATTACGCTCGAAATTCTGGATGGATCAGGGGCGGTGATTCGAAAGTTCTCGAGCGCCGCGCCGCCGCCCGCGCCGCGACCTGACCCGCAAGCCGCTAGCGAAGAGGAGGGAGATTTCGTTCCGCGCGGCGGGCCAACGCGCCTGGACAATAGCGCGGGCATGCATCGCTTCACCTGGGATCTTCGTTATGTGGGGCCTTGGGTGAGCGCCGCGCGGCCGGAAGGGCCGAATGGTCCGATGGCCGTGCCCGGCAACTACGCCGTCCGGCTCACCGTTGGAGCGTTGATTTCCACGCAGCCGCTTAACGTGATCGAAGACCCGCGCGTCACGAAGGACGGCGTGACCACAGCCGACCTTCGCGAGCAATTCGAACACAACATGCGCGTGCGTGAGCTGGTGAGCGATGTGAACAAAGCGGTGGCGCGGATTCGCGCCGCGCAGACCGACCTGCGCGCGAAGGGCGGAAACGCGTCCGAGACGCTAACGAAGTTGGATGAGCTGGCTTCGCACATGATCACTCCGGCGATTCGCTACAGCAAGCCCGAGCTGCAAACGCACATCACATATCTCTATAGCGTGACGAACAGCACGGACCAAAAGATTGGCCGCGACACGATCGAACGCTACACTGTGCTTCGCAAGGAACTGGACGGCCGTATCGCGGAATTGAACGCGATTCTGGGGCCGGGGAAATAAAAACACACGCGCCGGATCGCGGCGCGTGTGCCATGTCTCTCAGTCGCGGGATCTTCAACTCACGCGTTGAATGCGGCGCATCGCCGATGCGTATTCGCCATATTCCTGTACTCGTTCTGATTCGCATGCATCGTCTGCAATGCTGTTGACACTGTTTGTCTTGCGGCGCGCAAGAGCTTCCAACAGCCGCGTCGCACGGCTCGGGGCATTTGTGCCAAACAGCAGGACCGGTGCGAGTTGCACCGTAAGAGGTTGAGAAGATTCACTGGACGTCGCGAGAACCATTGGGGCTGCGCTCGCCTGCATATAATTGCGTTCCATCGTATCCACGGCCTCAGAATCGCAGCACTCGCAACGGCCGTGCCTATTCAAATCAACCGGCGCGCGACAGTCTATGCACCAAAAGCGTTCCATAAGAGCTTCCTCCCCAAGGGGCCGAATACGCTTCTTAGGTTCCCCCCTGACACACTGAGTTTGGCGGAAATGACCCGCGGGCGTTATGGGCGAATAGCCATATTCTGACGGGTACATGGGTACTAGGAGGAGAAATGTATTGACCTTAAAAATCAGCGAGTTAGGTGACGAGCCATCTTTGGGAGGTCACTCCAATGATGGTTAGACCAGTGGGCGGTTCCGCGTTCGCCGGTACAGCTGGCTTTTCGAAAAGCCATTCCTCGTGGCTGAGTGGCCCCGTTTAGACGTGCCGAGGTCGTGAGGTTGATGGAACCTCTACAGTTAGGTTCTGCCCCGCCATACAGTTTTCCGTGTATGGCAACTTCGGGCGGTGTGGATAGGCTTACCCTATATCGGTGTCGACCTTTCAATAGGCCACTTTTCTCCTCAGAGATGCTTCAAGTTTTCGGGCCGGCCCTCCCAGGGCCGGCCTTCCTTTTTCCGCAACCACAAACTCCCTCGCTTATGCAACGCCGGATGTGGCCTTGTATCGTCCAGGTGCCCTGATTACCCGCTCGACACGCGCACTTTCCAAATGAACCCGAAAGGGATATTGTTGTGGCAATGCTAGAAGTGGCGGGCGGTTCGTATGAGACAGATTTTGTTTTTGGCTCCGGACCGCCCGTACCAAAGCAAAGTCCTGGCCCCACCTGAAGGTTCCACATACGAATACAGATTAACAAGTCGTGTTGGGCAAACCCAGAACACGGGTTACGCGGTTCCGCATTCAGGCGGGCCGGATTCGAACTCCCCCGAACCCTCTTCGACATTTATGGCTTCATCAGAAATGGAAATTTTGGCGGCGCTTACGCGCCGTTTAGAGACTGGTCCGTAATTGCTCCGACACTACTGCTCGACACCAGGCGCACGTACTTGGCGAGCACGCCGGAGCGGTAGCGCGGTTCAGGAGGCTTCCACGCAGCGCGTCGGCGACTGAGTTCGCCGGCGGGAACGTTCAATTGCAGCAATCTCGACCCCGCATCAATCGTGATCGAATCGCCTTCGCGCACCAGCGCCAACGCGCCACCTACTGCGGCCTCCGGAGCTACGTGTCCTACGACCAAACCGTACGTGCCGCCGGAAAACCGGCCGTCGGTGATGAGCCCGACGGAGTCTCCCAGGCCTGCGCCAATTAGCGCCGAAGTCGGCGCGAGCATTTCGCGCATTCCCGGACCGCCCTTCGGCCCCTCATAACGGATCACGATTACGTCGCCGTGCTTGATGGTGTTCGAAAGAATGGCCGCCAGGCACTGCTCCTCGGAATCGAAGACGCGCGCAGGCCCCGTCATTTTCGAGTTCTTAATGCCGGAAATTTTCGCCACCGCGCCTTCGGTCGCGAGATTGCCCTTGAGAATGGACAGATGTCCTTGGGGGTAGACAGGATTGCTCCAAGGACGAATGACGTCCTGATCGCGACGCGGTTCCGCGGGAACTGAGGCGAGGACTTCCGCGATTGTCTTGCCTTGAATGGTGCGCGCGTCGCCGTGCAGCACACCATTTGTCAGCAAGATTTTCATTACCTGCGGAATGCCGCCGGCTGTGTGGAGGTCGGTGATGACATACTTGCCGGAAGGTTTCAGGTCGCAAAGGACTGGTACGCGGGCGCGGACGGTTTCGAAATCGTCGATCGTGAGCGGTACCCGCGCGGCTTGCGCGATCGCGAGCAAGTGGAGCACGGCATTTGTCGAGCCGCCGGTAGCCATTACAACCGCGATCGCGTTTTCGAATGCTTTGCGCGTGAGGATCTGGCTGGGCAGGATGTCATTTCGAATGGCGGCAGCCAGCACGCGCGCCGATTCCGCTGCGCTTTCCAGCTTTTCATGCTCGGCGGCGGTCATGGTCGAAGAGTAGGGCAGGCTCATTCCCATGGCTTCGATCACCGAGGACATGGTGTTGGCGGTGAACATTCCGCCACAAGAACCCGCTCCCGGACACGAATGGCGCTCGATCTCGAGCAGTTCGCGATCGTCCATCTTTCCAGCGCTGTGCTTCCCGACAGCCTCAAACGCGCTGACGATCGTAAGGTCACGCCCTGCGTAATGGCCCGGCTTGGTGGTGCCGCCGTAGACGAAAATCGCAGGAATATTCAGTCGCGCGATGGCGATCATCCCGCCGGGCATGTTCTTGTCGCACCCGCCGATGACGAAAACACCGTCCATACGCTGCGCACTACAGACGGTCTCGATCGAATCAGCGATGACCTCGCGCGAAACAAGAGAGAACTTCATGCCCTCTGTTCCCATGGAGATTCCGTCGCTCACGGTAATGGTCCCAAAAACCTGCGGCATTGTCTGGCATTCGCGGAGAACTTCGCCGGCGCGTATCGCCAGCTCATTGAGGCTCGCATTGCATGGCGTTACGGTGCTGTAGCCGTTGGCGATTCCGACGATGGGCTTTTCGAAATCGGAGTCGCCAAAACCGACGGCGCGCAACATGGCGCGATTCGGCGTGCGTTCGACGCCATGGGTGATCGTTTTGCTTCTATCGTTTCCGCTCATCGGGTTTTTAATTGGGGCATTGTGACGGGCTGCAGCCAGCGACTATATTTCGTTTCGCGGCCGGAAGTCACGCCAGCAAACACTTCCTGGATTTTCTTTGTGATCGGTCCTGGGACCGCGTCGCCGATTTGTTTGCCGTCCACTTCGCGGATCGCCGCAACTTCCACAGCGGTTCCGGTGAAGAAGGCTTCGTCGGCGGAGAGCAGTTCGTCCAGTGCGAGCGACCGTGTTTCTAGCGGGTAACCGAGGTCCCTCGCGATTTGGATCACGGCGTCTCTTGTGATGCCGAGCAGGATGGAATCCTGGCCTTCGTTCGTGAAGATGCGTCCATTGCGGACGACAAAGATGTTTTCGCCCGCGCCTTCCGCGATGTTGCCTTCCATGTTCAGGAGCAAAGCTTCGTCAAAACCGCGGCGGGCGGCATCCTGGCCCGCCAGGACCGAATTGATGTACTGCCCGCAGGCCTTCGCCGTCGTCGGCATCATCTGGGGATGGAATTTCTTCCACGGCGAAACGCAAATCCGCACACCGGGAGGCCCGCCTTCGGCCCCTAGATAGCGTCCCCACGGCCACGTGAGGATGGCTACCTCCACCGGGCAATTGCCTGGATTGACGCGCAGCTCCTGGCTACCGCGAATGCATAGCGGACGGACGTAGCAACTGCGGAATTCGTTGCGGCTGATCAGCTCGCAGATGGCCTGCTCGAGCTGTTCCACGGTGTAGGGAATTTCCATGTCGTAGAACTTGGCGGAAGCAAAGAGCCGCTGCATGTGTTCGTGGAGCCGGAAGACGGATGGGCCGCCTTCCGTATCGTAGCAACGGATGCCTTCAAACACTCCGCTCCCGTAGTGCAGGGCGTGCGCGGAAACATGCACAGTGGCGTCTTTCCACGGGACGATCGAGCCATTCATCCACACCCAGCGAACCTGGTCAAAACCCATTGGCGACCCCGCGACTAGATCGTTTCCAAAGACCTACTTGCTGCTGGCGACGGCAACCGGCTCCTTTACCGGAGCTTCTGCCGGCGCAGCGGTCGGCGCGGTGACGGGATTGAGGAACGCCATCTTGGCGCGCAGGCGTTCGCCAACCTGTTCGAGGAGCTGCTCGTGCTCCTTCTTGCGCATCTCGTTGAATTTCGGGCGGCCGGTTTCATTTTCGGCGATCCATACTTTCGCGAATTCGCCATTTTGGATCTTCTCGAGCATCTTGCGCATGGCCTGACGCGTTGCGTCGGTGACGATCTGCGGGCCACCCGTGTAGTCGCCATACTCCGCCGTGTCGCTCACGGAATACCGCATGTAGCGCAGGCCTCCGCGATACATCAGGTCCACGATGAGCTTGAGTTCGTGCAGGCATTCGAAATAGGCGATCTCAGGCTGATAGCCGGCGTTGACGAGCGTTTCGAAACCCGCTTTCACCAGCGCGCTAACGCCGCCGCAGAGCACCGCTTGTTCGCCAAAGAGATCGGTTTCCGTCTCCTCGGTGAACGTGGTTTCGATCACCCCGCGCGAGTAGCTCCCAATGCTTTGGCATAAGACAGCGCGAGTTTCTTGGCCGAGCCGGTTGCGTCTTGATGGGTAGCGAGCAGCGCCGGGGTGCCTCCGCCTTCGACAAAAACTTCACGAACGCGATGGCCGGGAGCTTTGGGCGCAACCATGCTGACGTCAATGTTCGCCGGGAGATCAATCGTCTTGTAGCGCACGTTGAAACCGTGCGCGAACATCAACGTCTTGCCCGCGGACAGATGCGGGGCGATGTCGCGCTTGTAAATCGCGGGCTGCGAAGTGTCCGGCGTGAGGACCATGATCACGTCCGCCCAGGCAGAGGCATCCGCCACGGATTTGAGCGGCAAGCCGGCCTCGGTCACTTTGGCGCGCGAGCGGCTATTTTGGTGCAAGCCGACGCAAACGTTACATCCGCTGTCGCGCAGATTCAGCGCGTGCGCGTGCCCCTGCGACCCATAACCTATGATGGCGATCTTTTTGGATTGGATGAGCGCGAGATCGGCTGCATTGTCCTGATAAATAGTGGCCATTTCGTTTTCTCCTCGATTTCTTGCGGATTCAAACCCAGTCAAACGGAATGCGAAGTCTCGGGTTCGAGCGCTAGTTCGCTTGCGCCGTGTGCGCCAGACGCGGTGCGCTGCACGCCGCGCGACATCACGACCTGACCCGTCCTGACCATTTCCGGAATTCCAAAGGGAAGCAGTACATCCACCAGCGCTTGAATCTTCGATTCCGAGCCGGTGATTTCGACGATCACCGATTGCGGCGCCAGATCAATCACGCGGGCACGGAAGACGCGCACCAACTCCATCAGGCGGGGCCGCGAATCCTCGTGCGCTTCCACTTTGATCAGCGCCAGGCAACGTGAAATCGTGGAGCTGAGGGTGACGTCCTGCACAGAAAGCACGTTGACGAGCTTGTAGAGATTCGCCTCCACGCGCTGGGCGGCGCCTTCGGTGATGCCCGTGACGATCGTCATTCGCGAGATCCCGGGGCGCTCCGTGTGCCCAACCGTGAGCGATTCGATGTTGTAACCGCGCCGCCGAAATAGCGAGGCGACCCGATTCAGGACGCCGGGCTCGTTTTCCACGTAGAGCACAAAGACGTGTTGCTTTAGGCGGTCACGCATCGGAGGCGCTCTCCACCAGAGGGGTTGGCCGGCGAATCATGGCGTGCAAATCGGCCCCCGCGGGAACCATGGGGAACACGCTGTCTTCCTGCTCGACCTGGAAATTGATCAGCGCGGGTCCCTCACACTCACGCACGGCGCGCAGCGCGGGCTGCACTTGCGAACGCGTGGTGACGGTATAGCCGGGGATGCCAAAGGCTCCGGCGAGCTTCTCGAAATCAGGACTCAGTAGTGGCGTCGAGGAATAGCGGCCGTCATAAAAGAACTCCTGCCACTGGCGCACCATGCCGAGAAAGCCGTTGTTGATGATGGCGATCTTGATGGCGAGCTTTTCCTGAACGACGGTGGCCAGCTCCGCCATGGTCATCTGGAAGCCGCCATCACCCACAACGACCCAAACCTCGGAATCGGGCCTGGCGCATTTTGCCCCGATGGCCGCAGGCAGGGCGAAGCCCATGGTGCCCAGGCCTCCGGAGGTGATCAGCGTGCGCGGCTTTCATGGTGGTAGTACTGCGCTTCCCACATCTGGTGCTGGCCAACGTCGGTCACAACGATCGCATCGCCGTGCGTCTCACGCCAGAGGTCGTGGATCACGTGGGCGGCGTACAGATGGCCGTTGTCGGGCAGGTTCTGAATATCCCGCACGGCGGCAGCCTGATTTGGAATCGTCAATTTGCGCGATCCAATCCGTATGGTCAGCGCTGCTTCAGGCGCGGAAGCAGTTGTTGCAGCACCTGACGGAGATCGCCGATCAACGGCACGTCGGCGCGAACGTTTTTGTTGATTTCGGCAGGATCAATTTCGACGTGGATCTTCTTTGCGTTGGGCGCGTACGTTTTCAGGTTGCCGGTGACGCGGTCATCGAATCGCATTCCCAAAGCAATCAGGAGATCGGATTCCTGGATGGCCTTATTGACCCAGGCTTCGCCGTGCATGCCCATCATTCCCAGGCACAACGGGTGCGAAGCCGGGAAGGCCCCAATGCCCAGAAGCGTCAGCGCGACGGGAATGCGCGCAGCTTCGGCAAATGCAAGGACCTCGCGTTCGGCGCCGGAAACGATGATGCCGTGTCCCGCCAGGATCACGGGCCGGTGCGCGCCGTGGATCAACTCGAGCGGCTTCCGCCAGCTTCGCTTCATCAAGAAAAGAAGTACGGTTCAACGCGGCGTGCGGCGGGGCTTGGCGGCGTCCCAATCAAAATCGCAGGAGCTATTCTGCGCGTCCTTGGTGACGTCCATCAGCACCGGGCCTGGACGGCCGGAGCTTGCGATCTGAAATGCTTCGCGGATGGCCGGACCGATATCTTCGGCACGCGTCACAAGGTAATTGTGCTTGGTGATGGGCAGAGTGATTCCGGTGATATCGGTTTCCTGGAAGGCATCCGTGCCAATGACCTTGCTGCCGACTTGGCCGGTGATGCAGACGATCGGAGACGAGTCCATCATCGCGGTGGCGATGCCGGTGACCATGTTCGTAGCGCCGGGGCCGGAGGTAGCCATGGCGACCCCCACACCGCCGGTGGCGCGAGCGTAACCGTCCGCCATGTGCGTGGCGCCCTGTTCGTGGCGGACGAGGACGTGATGGATGCTTGAACGCGTCAAGGCGTCATAGGTGGGCAGGATGGCGCCGCCAGGGTAGCCAAAGACACACTTCACCCCCAGACGTTCCAAACAATCCCAGATGATTTCCGCCCCCGTCCGCTTCACGCCGTGCTCCCGTTCAGCCAATGCGCCGCCGCGCTTCCAAAGGGGCCGTACGTGGCGGCTTTTCGCAGCAAGATCTCGATCAGTTAGCCTGACTTTCATAGGCTAGTCAAATTGATAATCGGTAGGTGTAGCATAAGCGCTACTTATACCACGCTCTCCCGGCGCGCCTCCCCAGCCACCCTGGCACGGCCAAGCATCTCGCCGCATTCGTGCCGCAGTGTGTGCAGGGCTTCATTCCGCAAGCCGATGATCCGCGAGGCATAGGTGTAGAGTGCCTCGCCGGCCTGTGTCAGGTGGCAACCGTGCTGCCGGGAACGCTCGAGCAGCGTGGTGCCAATCTCGCGCTCGAGCTTGTTGAGGGCAAGGCTGACCGCGGGTTGCGTGCGGTAGACGCGGTCTGCCGCTTTTCGAACACTGTGCTCTTCGGCCACGGCGATGAACATCTCAAGCTGCATGAGCTCCATATCCGACCTCCTGGTTCTGCATTTTCACCGCACCAAAATCAAAAGGCCGTTACCCTTTTTGGATAACGGCCTTTGGCGCTTCGAAACTTTTTCTTGGCCTGGCCGCTATCCGCTCCTGCTAAGGACAGTAATTCGAATAATATTGCTAATGACCACAGGTAGTCGGCTCAGGCGGGATATGGCGACGTGGGCAAGTACCTCGGCGAGTGACCAGTCGCCAGCGTAAAAGCGGGGATTGTGCCCGTTCAGCATATAAGCAGATTTAATCGCATTGCATGGGGTGCGGTCAAATAAGTAATGCTTATGGTGCAGTGGCGCCTGGGCGATGTTCCTAAGGGTTCCCAGGTTTGAGATTGCGTTGCCGACTCAGCGAGATTTTCGAAAGAGCTGCTCGACAGTACCCATCGAAAGAAAGAGCCGGTGTTCGATGTTGGGCAAATCAATGAAGCCATATTTCCGATAGAATCCCAACGCCCGGTCATCCTTCGCGTCTACGACCACGCCGGCTGAGGCAATCTGCTTGCTGAGGGTATAGCTACGGTGCAGGGCGTCCATCAGCAGCAGTGCGCCGAGGCCGATCCCGTGAAAGGCAGTGCTCACTGCAAGGCGTCCGAGCAGCGTCGCCGAGACCAGCGGATATCTTGGCAGTTTCTTTGCGAGCTCGCCGGGAATCGCAGTGAGTTTTACCGTGTACTGCGAGAGAGTGTAGTAGCCGGCGATTGTCTTGCCGTCGGGTGTTGCGATGAACGAAACTGCCGCACGCTTTCGGGCGTCCTGGCCTGCTTGTTTGCGCAGGTAGAAATCCAGCGCTTCGATCCCGCAGCAAAACGCTTCTCGGTCGTGCGTTTCTGCGAGTGGCTCGATTGAGAATCGAGACAGCTCGTGTTCTCGGGTCAATTAAAGGCCCAGATGCTTCTTATAGCGTTGCGCTGCAGCGCGAGCAGCCTTGTTGGGTGCGGGAGGGCTCAGCATTGCGTTTACGAAGACTTCACTCGCTTCGGCCCGTAGAGTCAACACCTCGAAAAGTCTGATCGTACGGGCAGCAGCCTCTTGTGCGCTGGCAACAACGAACTCGGTGACCGACGTGCCGCGTAAGGCTGCCGCGCGCTCAATCAGGTGCTTCTGGCCTGGCGTGATTCGCGCTTCCAAACGGCGGGCCTTTCTTGACCGCTCGTGGACCTGCGTTCTTGGCATATGGCCTCCTATGACATTGATTGTACGCCTATGCGCCGTACAAATAAACAGTGTACGGCTTAAATACCTACAGTGGTCGATTGCGTCGCATCCTTCCTCAGTTCGCACCTCGTCCAGTCTTGCTCAGCTTTTCTTGACGAATGTCATCCGGGCCGGATAGGGTCTTACCGCACCCAGATTGTCCGACGCTTGCATTCCGCAGGCTTTGCTGGTCAGGAGGCATAGATTGCGCGCTAATCGATTCGCCGGTTCCTCAGGTGTGGCAGTTTCCAAAGTGGTGCGTCCGGGAATTTCTGCGTTTCGTGCCGTTGCCGGATGGGCCATCGGTGCGATCTCACTGTTGTGCTGCGCTGCAGGATTGGCGCAACAGACTCGGCGTCCGATCAACCTCGACGATCTGGCGCGCATCCGTGAGGTGCGCGAGCCGCAATGCTCGCCCGAGGGGAAGTGGGTCGCATACGTTGTCGGCACGATTGACACGAAGGACGACAAGCACAACTCGCATGTCTGGATGGTGAGCTCTGACGGCGCGCATGATATCCAGCTCACTTTCAGCCAGGATTCGGAGACCGCGCCGCGATGGTCGCCGGATGGAAAATATCTGACATTTTTATCGTCTCGCCCGGGCAAGGCAAAAGGCAATCAGGTGTGGATGATGGACCGAATGGGAGGCGAGGCGACGCAGCTTACCGATCTCAAGGGCCGGCTTGCAGAGCTACGAATGGTCGCCGGATTCAAAGCGCCTGGCGCTCGTTGTGGGCGATCCCGATCCGGATGCCGAAGCGGCTGAGGCCGCGCCGAAGGCAGCCACCCCACCTGCGCCGAAACCCATCGTGATTGACCGCTATAAATACAAACAGGACGGGGCAGGGTATCTGCTAAGCGACCGTCACACCTACATCTATCTCTTCGATATCGCGACGAAGAAATCCGAGCGGCTCACCAAAGTCAAGCAGGACGAGGCATCGCCAGTGTGGTCACCAGACGGATCGCGGATCGCGTTCACCAGCAATCCTGCACCCGACCCGGATCGCGAGCCTTCGCCGCAGATCTTTGTGGCGGATGCGCAGCCGGGCGCGACGGAAAAGCAGATCACGGATTTCAAGACGCATGGCGTGCAAGGACGGCCGGACTGGAGTCCCGACGGCAAGTGGATCGCATTTCTGCTGGCCGACGAAAAAAAGTGGGGCGCCTACAACATGGATCGGCTGGCGATCGTCGCTACCGATGGATCTGCCGCGCCCACGGTTCTGACCGATAATTTCGACCGGGCAGTCTCCGCGCCCTACTTTACGGCGGACGGCAAAGGGATCGTTGTGCAGGTAACCGATGACCGCTCGGAATACCCAACCGTAGTGAATGTCGCGGATCACAGCAGCCAGAAAATGCTCCAGCCTCCTATCGCGATCAGCAACATCACGCACACGAACGGATGCGTGGCGATGCTATCGAGCTAGCGATGACAAGCCTGCGGAGGTCTATGCGTTCGAAAATGGACGGCTTCGCCAATTGAGCCATCAGAACGATGCGTGGCTTTCCGAGCTGCAACTTGCCAAAACCGAGGACGTGAGCTTCCCGAGCGCCGGCGGCACGGAGGTCCACGCGCTGCTCACAACGCCTGTTGGTTACGTGGAAGGCACAAAGGTGCCGTTGCTGCTGCGGATTCATGGAGGGCCAGACAGCCAGGAGACGCACAGCTTCAACATGGAGCGCCAGATTTTCGCGGCCAATGGATACGCGGTGCTCAACGTGAACTATCGCGGCAGTTCCGGGCGCGGCCAGGCCTTTCAGCGCGTGATTGCCGCCGATTGGGGACACTACGAAGTGGAGGATTTGAAGGCGGGAATAGATTTCGCAATCAAGATGGGCGTGGCCGATCCGGATCGCCTGGGTGTTGGCGGCTGGAGCTACGGCGGCATCCTGACGGACTACATGATTGCGAGCGATCCGCGTCTGAAGGCAGCGACGAGCGGTGCGGGGACGGCGTTCACCGTGTCTTTTTACGGCACCGATCAATACATCACGCAGTACGACAACGAATTTGGTCCGCCGTGGAACCCGAAGGCGTGGGAGATGTACGTGAAGGTTTCCTATCCGTTTCTACATGCCGATCGGATCAAGACGCCGACGCTCTTTCTCGGCGGCGAGCGGGACTTTAATGTGCCAGTGCAGGGCGGCCAGCAGATGTACGAAGCGCTCAAAAGCCTTGGCATAGACACGCAACTGATCATCTATCCGAACGAGAACCACGGCATTCAACGGCCGAGCTACCAGCGCGACCGCTACGAACGCTATCTGGCGTGGTATGACAAGTATCTGAAGAAGGCCGGCAACGCTACGCGAACTGCTGCGGCAGAGACCCACTGACCAAAGCGATGCGCGCACAAGGCTGAAGATGGTAAGAGAACAATGAGAACCGTGCTACCGCCGCAACTGATCAGCGAACTCGCGCACAGTTTCGGCGATAAGAACCAGGGCCTGCCGGGCGCTCGCGAGGGCGCCGCGTGGACGCAGCCGGTGCACGTGGTCTATGGAGGGGCGCATCTATTTCACTGCGACACCGCGCAGCGGCTGGGCGCGATCGCGCTGCGAACCTTGCAGGAATATGCTCCCAGCGCGAAATCCTTCGCGAGCGTCGTCGGTATTGGAGATTCTTTCGCTGAGACGGTTTACACGCGCGTCGATCGAAAAGCTTGGGCGTGAACCCGTCGAGGATTTCCGGCTCGACTTCGAAGACGGCTATGGCAACCGTCCCGATGCCGAAGAGGATGGCCACGCAGAGTCCTCAGCAATCGAGGTCGCACGTGGCATGGCGGCCGGTCAATTGCCGCCCCATATCGGCATTCGAATCAAGCCGCTCAACGCGGAATCTTACAAGCGCAGCATTCGCTCGCTGGATATTTTCGTAAGCACGCTGGCGGAAAAGACTTCCGGCAAGTTGCCCGCGGGCTTTGTGGTGACGTTGCCCAAGGTCACGTCTGCAGCGCAAGTGGAAGCCCTGGTCACAATCTTCGAAAAATTGGAAGCGGTGTTGGGTTTCGGTCCTGAAGAGCTGCGCATGGAACTGATGATCGAGACTCCGCAATCCATCTTGAACGAGCAAGGCGCAATGCGCGCTGCCGCAGCTCGTCGAAGCGGCACGTGGCCGGTGCCGGGGAGTGCACTTCGGGCCCTATGACTACACGGCGTCGCTGGGAATCACGGCCGCTTACCAGCGCCTGGGGCATCCGGCATGCGATTTTGCCCGCGAGGTGATCCAGGTTGCCTTCGCTGGAACCGGCGTTTGGCTTTCCGACGGGCCGACCAACATTCTCCCCGTGGCGCTCCATCGCACCGCAAAGGACGGGCTCGCGCTCTCTGCGGCGCAGGTGGACGAAAATCGCTCGAGCATTCATCGAGCGTGGAAGCTGCACTTCGACGACGTCCAGCACTCGCTGGCCAATGGCTTCTATCAGGGATGGGATTTGCACCCGGCGCAACTCATCACGCGATACGCCGCGCTCTACGACTTCTTCTTGTCGGGTCTGGAAGCGGCGTCCGAGCGGCTGCACAACTTTATTCAGAAAGCGGCGCAGGCGACCCTGGTGGGCGAACTATTTGACGACGCGGCGACAGGCCAGGGCCTGCTGAACTACTTCCTGCGAGCGATTCGCGCCGGGGCCGTCACGGAGCAGGAAACCCGGCAGCGCACAGGCTTGACGCTCCAAGAGCTTCGCCGCGGTTCTTTTTTGACGATTGCCGAAAATCGCCGCGCGTAGGTATTTGCTCCGCTGATCCGGCTTATTCGAATTCCTGATTGCGCCGCTGGGTTGATCGAGTTGCCTGAACTTTGCAAAGTCCGTATCATTGCGGCTTAGTCTTGCTTCACTCCACTCGAGGGTATCTATTGTGAGCGAACTGCGTGACTTTCTGGCGTTGCCTTACGAAGAGCTGGAAGAACTGAACCTGCGGGCCAAGGAAGAACGCCGGAGCCGCGTTCGTCCGGATCAGATTCAGGAACAGCGCCTCAAGTACTTGAGCGACGAGAAGCGCATCAAGGCGGTCACGGTTCTGTTTAGCGACCTCGAAGGCCGCTTGCACATGCTCGACTACGACAAGAAATTTCTTACGAAGAACTGGGACAACCTTACCTTCGATGGTTCCTCGATCCGGGGTTTTACCGCGCAGCGCGAGAGCGACCTGCGCCTCTCCATGGATTGGGGGGCCTTTTATTGGGGACCTGCCGATGTTTTTGGCGCGGGGAAGGTGCTGGTTTTTGGCGAGGTGATTGATAAGGGCGGATCGCGCTACAGCGCGGATATTCGCGGGGTGCTGAAAACCTTTGCCGACGAGCAATATGCGGAGAAGGGCTACACGCTCAATGCGGCAAATGAAATCGAAGGATTCCTTTTCAACGGCGCCGATGCGGAAGCGGGATATTACACGAGCGGCAAATTCGAATACGTCAATACGGGCGGCTATTACCACTCGTTGCCCGGCGATCCTTTGCGCACGTTCATTGATACCACCGCCGAAGTGCAGCGTTCGATGGGTTTTCAGAACGAAAAGGACCACCCGGAAGTTGCGCCGTCCCAGTTCGAGATCAACTATGGCTACGGTGAGGTGGTCGCGGCTGCCGATCAGATTCAGCTCTACAAGCTGATTTGCCGCCAGGTAGCGACGAAAATGGGGATGACGGCCAGCTTTTTGCCCAAGCCGGTGGTCGGCGTCAACGGCAACGGCATGCACACCAACGTGTCGGTCAGCAAAGACGGCAAGAACCAATTCTGGGATCCAAAGGGCGAAGAGAAGCTCAGTAAGTTTGCTTGGTCTTTTGTGGATCGCATCCTGACGCACGCAAACGACATCTGCTTGTTGCTGAACGCGAGCGTGAACGCTTACCGGCGGCTGGACCCGCACTTCGAAGCGCCGAACCAGATCAAGGCGTCGCCCATTGACCGCGGCTCGATGGTTCGAATTCCGATCGGCAACGAAAAGAGCTCGCGCGTGGAAGTGCGCTCGGTAAGCCCGGACGCAAATCCTTACCTGGTGATGTATTCGATCTTCAAGACGGGCCTTGAAGGCTCGACGGCCAAAATCAAGAACCTGCGGCAGGCCGAGCGCTATCTGCCCGACAATATCTACACCGCGCTCGAAGGCTTCCGCGAGGCTGAATGGACCACTAAGCTGCTCGGCGGGGATGTGAAGACTCGCTACGCCGATTTGAAGCAGGCTTCCGCGGATCGCTGTCCACGTATGTTGGGAACGTTTGTGAAGGCACCCGAGGTGCAATACCACCACGAAGTGTATAACCAATTCCTCTGGAATCTTTTTTAGGATTCGCTTTGAAGCCGGCAAGCATCCTGAGCGTTTGGCCGAGTTCGGTCGCGGTTACGGCGACTTTTCCCCCTCCAGGTACGCGCCTCCCAGGCTGCTGAGATCTCCTGTGTATAATCGTTGTAGTTTTGGGCGGCACTACCCATCCTGCCTGTAGGGCCGCCCGGAGCCTGTGCCGGGCGTTTTTTTGTGGAGACTCGCTTGAGCCCACTGATAACCGATCCGAAACAATCCCTGCCACAGTGCCATCGTGCTGCCGCAAGTGCTCGTCGCAATGCTGATCTTATTCGTAGGATTGTTAGCCGCCAATTTTTTCTCCCGGGCCGTTTTGTTGGCCGCGATGAACGCCGGTTACAAGTCACCGCAACTGTGGAGTGGGGCGATTCGTTTTGTGATCTGGATCCTGGCGATCTCGATGGCGCTGGAACAGATTGGCTTGGCCAGGCAAACCGTGATCGCCGCGTTTTCGATCGTCTTTGGCGCTTCGATGCTCGCTCTGGCGCTCGCGTTTGGCCTCGGCGGCCTGGATCTGGCGCGGCAGACCCTGGAGAAGTACCTGGGAGAGAAAAAGAAAGAGCGGGAAGAAGAACCATCACCATTGTGAGCCTAGCCGGCTGGAGTCTTGTGTTGCGGGTTTAGACCGGCGAATAAGTGCCGGCTGCGGACGAGGCCTCTCGAATCCATTTTGGTTGCATCGAATTAGAAGGCAGCCTAGCATGGCGTCCGAGGAGGTGTGCGATGAACGTCGCAGACCTGATCAAGCACCGTAGTGAAGTGTTTTCCATGACCGAGGAAACCACGGTGCACGATGCGGCCCGCTATTTGCGCGACCACAAAGTGCGCTCGGCGGGAGTGCTCGACCGCGATGGGCGCGTCGTAGGAGTTGTCTCGCAAAGTGACATTTCCGATCGTGTGGCGGCGGAGAACAAGTGTCCTGCCTGGATGCGCGTCACCGAAATTATGAGCCGCGACCTGGTTACGGTGTCGCCGGAAATGTCCATTGACGAATGTCTGGTGCGGATGGAGAAGAACAGCATCTTCCATTTGTTGGTGGTGGATGGCGAGCAGCGTTTTCGCGGCATGATCTCGGTGACCGATCTCTTGCGATTGATCGCCTCCGATCACAAAGGCCGCGCCGATCTGCTCGAATCGCTGGTATTTCCGCAGCGTTGAATTCTCCGGCGTTAGCCGAAGCTGCTTTTCGCAGACGGTCGCTCGGCGGATCAATTCGCGGGAGATCCTCGAGCCTCCGGGGCTTCCGGAAACGGCGCAGCGCGCGGGACATATTCCCGCAGTATCTGCTTGGATTCGAAACGTTTGAAATTAAGAGGGGTCGTGGAAGGAATAAGGTAATCTTGTCGCCAGTTCAATAAGGGCGCGGTCGCCAAGTGGTAAGGCAAAGGTCTGCAAAACCTTTATCGGCGGTTCGATCCCGCCCCGCGCCTCCAACATCTAACATCCCCTGCTGACTCTCGCGTCCGAGATCATCAAAGTACCGAGGCACCAAGGGCCGAGGTAGTCTCAAACGTTGCGTGGCGAGCGGCCGGCGGAGCGACCCACGGATTCTTCTTAAAGCCATGGAAGTCGCTGGCTTGATGGGAGTGTGCTCTTCCGCCATTCCAGGTATATTATCTCCGGATTGGCGTTCGTTTCGAATGGGCTGATGGCTGCGATTCGTATGGATTGCCCCAAAGAAAATCTGAAAGGAATCTACGATGCCGAATCACAATGATCTTGCAAAGCGCCGGAAGGTACCGCTGGCGACACCCACTGATCTTGGACAAGAAGCCAGGAAGAACATCAGCGGCGCGCTCAACGCGCTTTTAGCCGACGTCTTTGCTCTATACCTGAAGACGAAGAATTTTCATTGGCACATCAGCGGACCTCATTTTCGAGACTACCACCTCCTGCTCGACGAGCACGCCGAGCAAATATTCGCGATGAGCGACGATATCGCCGAGCGTGTGCGCAAAATCGGCGGCACGACCATTCGGTCCATCGGACATGTCGCCCGCCTCAAGCGGATCGCCGACAACGACGCGGACTATGTGGATCCCCTGGACATGCTGAGCGAAGTGCGCGAGGACAACCAGGCGCTGCTGGCGAGCATGCGTGAAGCTCACGACCTCTGTGACGAGGAGAGGGACGTGGCAACCACGAGCCTTCTGGAGAATTGGATTGACCAAACCGAACGGCGCATCTGGTTCCTATTCGAAACGACCCGGAAGGGATAATCGAGATCGAGCGAACTTAAAACAGTCTCATTGTGGACGAGCCGCCGTCTTGGAGCTGCGAGAAGATCTCTGGATGAGGTCTGTTGCCGGGGCGTTGTTGCCTCTGATCTCGCTGCCCGGCTGGATCACATTCCCATCATGTTCGGATGCAGCTTCGAGTAGCCGCTTTCCCGTGCCCAGAGATTCAGCGGCACTGCCGCGATTTCGTCCACCACCGGCACAGCGCGCCCGTTCTTGGTCAGGTCCACGCTCAGCAAATACGACTTGCACGAGTCGCATGCTTCCACGCGGATGTGCTCAAACCCATTTGCCGAGTAGAAGCAGACCTTCTTCTCGTCCTCTTCCCCACAAGCGGGGCACACGATGCGGGTGAAATCCCATTCCGTGGCGCAGAACGAACACTGAAGCAGGCGTTTCGCCGCATCCCCTTCCGGACGCATCACGCCCAGGTGCGGGGCGCCATCGCAAAGGGGACACGCCATGCGCCGCGCAACCGGCTGCGGAACCTCGCGATGGGCGGCGATAAGTTCCGCATAAGGCTGCAAGAAGGCTCGCGCGCAGAAGGTTTGTAGGTCATCGAGCTCGGTTTCGAAACGGCCACCGTTTTCCCAATATGTCTTGAGGACCTCTACCCATTGTGACGACGCGGCAATTCCAGATGCCGCGGGCTGCCTGGCGTGGGCCGCCAGCGGCGCGGGTGCGGCTTTGCTCACTAAATCGAGGAACGCCGGCAGCTCTGGCAGCAGGGCATCCAGATTTAGCTGCTCGCGAAGTGGCGCAACTCCGCGGATGCGCGCCATCAAATCGCGATTTGTTCGTAGGCGAGCATCGAAGCCACGCTGAAACGACGCGACCTGCTTGTAGAAAAGGAGGATTTCCGCCGCGAAAGGGTATTTCAGGGAGAGCTCTTCCGCTCTCTCAATACGCGCAACCCAGTTGTTCACGTTGGCCGCTTCTTTGAGGGGAAGCCTCGGCGTTCAATCGCGCCCCGGTGCAAATCGAACTTTCGCGTGCGCACTTACTTGCGCGTCACCTTCTCGTACCATAGCCGGTGGTGTGTACGCGCCCAAGCCTCGGGAACGGTGCCGTCCACAATCGCGGAAAAGCTGCCGCGCACAAACGCCGTGCCCATATAGACATGAATGATGAACGCGCCGATCGTCACCAAAGCTGCCGTGTCGTGAATCAGCACAGCCAAGTAACGCACCCAGCGATACGGCCAGGAGATATCGTTGACCCACCACATTGCCAGGCCTGAAAGCAGCAAGAAGACGACGCCGTAAACCATCACCCAGAAAAACAGCTTCTGGCCCCAGTTGAAGCGCCCGACCGGTGGCAGCTTCTCGTCTTCGTTGCGGATGTAATACTGGATGTTGTCTTTCCACTTCAAGTCCTCTGGAGTCGTGACCATGTCGGCGCGCCAGTCCACGAGCATCCAGATCATTGAGGCGAAAAAAGCCAAACCCACCCACGGATGCCAGTAGCGCGCCGCAGGTCCGCCACCTGCGAGAGTCGCTAGCCAGAAGAGGTAGGGCGACCAAAACGCGAGTCCGGTGATCAGCAGATAGATGTAAGCAAAGCCGCCGATCCAGTGATTGATGCGCTCCGTCAGCGTGTACCGCACAATGCGGCCGCCATGGCGTTCGCCGGCGTGCCCGGTGATTGCTGCTTGTGCTCCGCTCATGGGCGCGCTCCTGAACCGTTTTGCGGATGCTCTTCCGGCCGCTTCGGACCGAAGCGCATGTAATGCAGCGCCACGCCCACCAACCCGCCGACAATCGCTAGGTTTCCCAGCCACTTCAGCGGGTGCTTCCAGAGCCGCACGGTCCACGGAATGTGCGGATCGTTCGGCAGTCCGCCATAGGCTTCTGGATTCGTCGCGTCGTGGAGCACGTAAATCACGTGCGTGCCGCCGACGCCCGACGGATCGTACACGCCCGGCATTCGCGAAACCCGAGTGTTCGCGGAGCTGCTTCGCGCGTTTTTCGGCCAGATACTTCATATCTTCTTTCGTCCCAAAGTGCAGGCAGCCCGTCGGACACGACTTGATGCAAGCGGGCTCGAGGCCCTGCGTGACGCGGTCCACGCACAGCGTGCACTTGAACACTTTCCGCGCCGTCGGGCTGAATTTCGGAATATTGAACGGGCAACCGGTGATGCAATAGCCGCAGCCGATGCATTGCTCCTGCTGGAAATCCACGATGCCGTTCACATACTGCACGATGGCGCCGTCGGCAGGGCACGCCTCGAGGCATCCCGGCTCCTCGCAGTGCATGCACTGGTCTTTGCGCATCAGCAGCATCAGTGCCGTGGTCCGCGATCTCGTGTTCGTTGAATTTGATGAGGTTCCAATAGTTCCAAGCCGTTTCGGGCATGGTCTGGTAGGAATTATCGAAGGACGTCTCGCTGAACGTCAGTCCGTTCCATTCAAGGCACGCGACCTCGCAGGCTTTGCAGCCGATGCAGGTGGTGGTGTCGATGAGCTTGCAGACGTCAAATTCGCGCTTCAGGCCGGTGCCCGGGACGGAACCGGCATGCCCTGAAATCGCGCGGATTTCCAAATTAACCTGGCTCATGGCTTCCTAACCTTTTCTACTTTCACGAGGAAGCCCTTGAATTCAGGCGTAAAGGCGTTCGGGTCGACCACCGTTGGCGTGAGCAGATTGGCCGGCGTACGCGCATCTCTGTCTTCGTCTTCACTGATTCCGCGGAAGCCCTGGTGGATCGGGAGACCGATCTGATAGACCTTCTTGCCTTCGATCATCATCGGCTTGATACGGCGCGTGACAAAGGCTTTCGCGATATAGGTGCCGCGGGCGCTGGTCACCTTGATCTTTTCCGACCCGCGAATGCCCATCTCATCGGCCAGCTCCACGGGAATCTCAATGAACGGCTCGGGGATCAGCTGCACGTTCATCGGATTGTTCTTCGTCCAGTAGTGATACTGCTCGGTCAGGCGATACGTGGTGCAGACCACCGTGTAACCCTGCTCGGGCGTGCCGTACTTGTCGGCGGCGGTCGTGAGCTTCTTGACCACCGGATTGGTCGATTGCTCCGGATGCAAAGGATTTTTGATGGGGCTCTCGATAGGCTCGTAGTGCTCCGGGAAGGGCCCATCGGTCACTGCGCCGATGGGCACGAACATCCTGCCCACGCCCTCCGGATTCATGATGAACGGTCCCATGTGATCCTTCGGGATGAGAGTCCGGCTTGAAATCGGGAACATCATTGCCCACCCATTTCTGGGCGTCTTCGTTCCACCAGACCTGTTTGCGCGAAGGATCCCAGGGCTTGCCCTCGAGATCGCAGGAAGCGCGGTTGTAGAGGACGCGGCGATTCGCCGGCCAGGACCAGGCCCAGTTCGGATAAATCCCAAGCCCGGAGGGATCTTCGGTGCCGCGGCGGGCGAGTTGAGGCCCCGCTTCGGTCCAGGAGCCGGAATAGATCCAATTGCCGCACGACGTGGTTCCGTCGTCTTTCAGCCATGCAAAGCCCGGCAATTGCTGGCCGGTCTTGATCTTTTGCTTCGTGTCGGGTCTTGGAGATCGGCGAGCGCCTTGCCGTTGATTTCTTTGGCGACTTCGGCAAGCGACGGATGCTGCGGGTCGCTGTATAGCCCACGTGCGTGCAAGATCGGGATCCGGGAATTTGCCGCCGTCTTTTTTGTAGAGCGCGCGGACCTTCAGGAAAATCTGCGCCAGGATGTCCTGGTCGAGGCGGCAGTCGCCCGGCGGCGGCACGGCCGCGTTTTTCCACTGCAGCCAGCGAGCGGAATTGGTCATGCTGCCGTCTTTTTCCGCAAATCCCGCGCATGGCAAGCGATAGACGGTCGTCTGGATGTTCTTCATTTCATCGGTGGTGATGCCCGGAGCCCGCCAGAATTCGCTCGTTTCATCGGGATAGATTTCGCCGACGACGAGCCAGTCCGCTTTCTTCAGAGCTTCGATATTCTTCGTTGGTGTCCGGGCCGATCATCACGCCGTTCATCCCGAACGCAAACAGCCCCTTCACGTTGCCGCGGTACATGTTGATCCCAGATCTGGGTCCAGGAGTAGTTGCGGTCGATTTTCGGCAGATAGTCGAAGGCAAAATCGTTCTGCTTCGTGGCCGCGTCGCCGTAAAACGCCTTGAGAAGTGAAACGGCAAATTTCGGAGTGTTCGACCAATAGTTGAACGAATCCCAGGACCCGGGTTTCGATGGAGTCGGCGTGGTGCGCTTCAGATAGGCCGCCAGATCCGTGTCGTTCGGGTTGGGCATTTTCAAATAGCCCGGCAGAATGTCGAAGATGCCCGCCATATCGGTGGCGCCCTGAATGTTTGAGTGGCCGCGCAGCGCGTTCACGCCGCCGCCCGCGCGTCCCACGTTTCCCATGAGCAAGTTGCATCATCGCGGCGGTGCGAATGATCTGCGTGCCGAAAGTGTGCTGCGTCCAGCCGACGGCGTAGATGATCGTCGCCACCTTCTTCGTGTCGCCGTCTTTGCGGATGGATGTGAAGAGATCGGACGCTTTCAGCAACTGGTCCTGCGGGAATGCCGGTGATGCCCGCGACCATATCCGGCGTGTAGCGCGAATATTGCTGTTTCAGTAGCTGGAACACGCAGCGCGGATGCTGAAGCGTCAAGTCGTAGGCCGTGTTCGCCGGCAGCAGGACGGGCGGCGGAGGCGCGGCAAGCGCGCCCGGCTTGGCAGGCGCCGCAGCCTGTTGCGGCGCAGGCTTCGCGGCCGGAGGAGGATCGGCCGCAGCAGGTTTACCTGCCGTCGCGCCACCCTCCTGATAGTTCCACGTGGACTTGTCGTAGACCTTCTTTTCGGGATCGAATCCGGAGAACAACCCATCTTCCGGAAGCTTGAAGCCCTCTTTCACGATCAACGCGGCGTTCGTGTAATTGACCAGGTATTCTTTGGCGAAGCGGTTGTTTTCGATAGCGTAGCGGATCAAGCCGCCGAGGAAAGCGATGTCCGATCCGGCGCGAATCTGGCAGAAGAGATCAGCGGTAGACGCCGTGCGCGTGAATCGCGGATCCACGACGATCATCTTGGCGTTGCGGTTGCGTTTTGCCTCGATGGCCCACTTGAAGCCGCAAGGATGGTTCTCGGCAGGATTGCCACCCATGATCAACATCATGTCGGTGTTTTTGATGTCGATCCAGCCATTGGTCATCGCCCCGCGTCCGAACGTTGGTCCCAAACTTGAGACCGTGGGGCCGTGTCAAACTCTGGCCTGGTTTTCCAGGTAGCAGACCCCCAGGCTCCGCATGCTCTTGACGGCGAGATAGTTGAATTCGTTTGTGTCGGTGCAACCGCCGGTAAAGGCGATGCCTTCGCAGCGGTTCACGGTCTTACCGCGGCGTCTTTCTCGACGAAGGTGTCATCGCGAGTTTTCTTGACGCGGGCGGCGATTTCGTTCAGAGCATCTGTCCCAGGAAATATCTTCCCAATCGGTGGCACCCGGGCGGCGCACCTGCGGCTTCAGGAGCCGCCGCTCATTCATGATGTCTTGTTCGAGCGAAGCGCCTTTCGGGCAGAGGGTGCCGCGATTGATGGGATGTCGGGGTCGCCCTCGACATGAATCACTTGAGGTGTAACGTTCTTCGCTTTGTCGCCTAGCGTGTAAATAATGACGCCGCAGCTCACGGCGCAATACGGGCAGGTGGAGCGGGTCTCGCTGGCGCGGGCAATTTTCAGTTCGCGAAGCTGCGCATAGGCCGGCGCAAGATCGAAGCCAAGCACGGACGCAGCGGCGCCTCCGGCAATGGAAAATTTGAAGAAATCACGGCGGGAAGTTTGCAAGGAACCCCCTGACTCACACTGGAGAGGCAGCTGACAGGTACAGCTAATAACCCTCGCGAAAGCGAATGTCAAGTTAAAGGCATGTGAAGAAAGAGTGAGTAGCCTTCCGGGCAATCGAAGCTAGGCAACCGAAATGGTATGGGTGCATTGTTCCGTTCGGAATGTTCACAATGTTCACGAAGTTCACTTTCGCGGCCTGCTGCGGAGAACGGCAAACGATCTGCCGATTTCATGCCTTGCGATAGAAAGAGCTGGCCCAACCAGGAGATGTGAACGCTGGAGTCCCAAGAAAGATGCCCTCAGCAAGACTCACGGCCAGAAGTCGATCGCGCTGAAATGGTGCGCTATCGGGGCTGCGAGCATTCATTAGCTTTCGGTCGGGGAAGCGATAAGCGCAGCTAGCCGGTTTGCTGCACTGGAAAACTTATCGGTTCTGGCGTGGATGCTACAAACTCGATTGTCGCGCCGGGGATTATGTTGACGGCACGTCCGGCGCTCAATATTATCAACCGGCGAATATGAATCAGGACCAGCTCATCGGCCAGTCGCTCCTGCACTACAAGATTCTCCG
Organism: uncultured Acidobacteriota bacterium; assembly: GCA_963803675.1. Lineage (GTDB taxonomy): Bacteria > Acidobacteriota > Terriglobia > Acidiferrales > UBA7541 > DASTCZ01. Next base: position 296,275 of record CAWDNN010000003.1, read on the forward strand.
CAAGCTGGGCGAGGGCGGCATGGGTGTGGTGTACGAAGCCCAGGACTCGCAGTTCGGCCGCCGCGTGGCGCTGAAGTTTCTTCCCCCCGAAATGGCGCAGGACAGCCAGTTGCTTGAGCGCTTTCAGCGCGAGGCGCGCGCCGCTTCGTCCCTGAATCACCCCAACATCTGCACCATCCACGCGATCGAGCAGCACGAACGCCGGCACTTCATCGTGATGGAGCTGCTGGAGGGCGAGACGCTGGCGCAGAAAATGAGCCGGCAGCCCATGGAAATGGAGAAACTGCTGCCGCTGGCCATTCAGATCGCCGATGCCCTCGAATCGGCCCACGCCAAGGGGATCGTGCACCGGGACATCAAGCCAGCGAATCTTTTTCTCACCGAGCGCGGGCAGGTGAAGATTCTGGACTTCGGCCTGGCCAAGATGAGCCATGGCGAGATCGCGCAGGGAGCTTCGGCCGCGCAGGGGGAGACCGTGGTTTCCAGCAACGAACTCACTTCGCCGGGCGTCGGCCGTCGGCACGGTCTCTTACATGTCGCCGGAGCAGGCCCGCGGGCAGCTCGTGGACGCCCGCACGGACCTCTTTTCCACGGGCACGGTGCTCTACCAGATGGCCACCGGAACGCTCCCGTTTCAGGGAGATACCTCGGCGGTCATTTTCGACGCCATCCTGAACCGCGATCCCAAGCCGGCCGCGGAGCTGAATCCCTCGCTGCCCGCCGATTTCGTGCGCATCCTGGAGAAGGCCCTCGAAAAGGACCGCAATCTGCGCTGCCAGACGGCCACCGAACTGAAGACCGACCTCAGCCGCCTGAAGCGCGATCTCGAATCGGGCAAGACGACGCGCGAAGGAGAAAACCGATTCGGATCCCGGCGTCCAGAAGCAGACGGGAAAATCCGTGGCCGTTCTCTATTTCGAAAATCTGAGCGGCGCCAAGGAAGACGAATACCTGCGCGACGGCATCACCGAGGACATCATCACCGAACTCTCCAAGATCCGGGGACTGAACACTTTTTCGCGCCCCACAGTTCTGGCCTTCCGCGACAAGCCGGTGACCCCGGCGCAGATCGGCCAGCAGCTCGGCGCGGCCTATGTCCTCACCGGCACGCTTGCGCCGCGCCGGCGCCCGCCTGCGCATCAACGCCCAGCTCGTGGACACGCACACCGATTTTCCGCTCTGGTCGGAGCGCTTCGACCGCGAGATGAAGGACGTTTTCGAAGTGCAGGACGAAATGGCCCGCAAGATCGCCGAGGCCCTGCGCGTGACGCTTTCGCCGCAGGAACTGGAAGCCCTGGCCGTCAAGCCCACGGAAAACCTGCAGGCCTACGACCTCTACTTGCGCGGCAAGCGATACGCGCGGCGGCAGACCCGCCAGGACCTCGAATTCGCTCTGCAGATGTTCGAAAACGCCGTGGCCATGGATCCCAGCTTTCGCTCTGGCCTACGCCGCCTGCGCCAATGCTTGCGCCATGTTCTACTGCAACTACAGCCGTGATACAAGTGTGGGTCGAACGCGCGCGCGAGGCCTCCGGCAAGGCCGTGGCCCTGCGCTGGGACCTGCCCGAAGTGCAGGTCAGCCAGGCCTGGGTCCTTTACGCCGCCGAGCTGCACGACGAAGCTGTGCGCATGGTCAGAAAGGCCATCGAACGCAAGCGCGACTGCGAGGGCGCTTATTACCTGCTTTGCCGCGCCCTGTTCGCCGCGGGGCGCTACCAGGAAGTTGTGGACGTGGCGGAAGCCGCCATCGAAGCGAGCGGCGAGGACTACAACGTCTATGTGCCGATCATGAACTCTCTCGGCGCCATGGGCAAAGAAGAAGCCAGGCGCAACATGACCCAACGAAGTGATCGGCGCGCTCGAAAACCACTTGAAACAGGTGCCCGAAGACGCGCGGGCGCGCATCCTGCTGGGCGGCGAACTACGCCGATATTGGGACGCGTCGGACGATGCCTTGCGCGAACTCAACCTGGCGGTTACCTTGCGCGCCAACGAAGCCTCGATTCTCTACAACGCCGCTTGCGTGTACTGCGGTCTGAAAAGAAAGCCGGAAGCCCTGGATGCCCTGCGCAAAGCCTGGGAAGCAGGATTCAGGGACGCGGTGTGGGCGCGCCGCGACCCGGACCTCACCCTTCTTCACGGCGACCCGGAATTTGACCGGCTGTACCCGGAGAAGTCCGGCGTCACCGTCCGCATCCGGTTCGCACTAGTTCGAAAAGGACAAATCTCGTTGGCTTCAAAGACGCACACTTCATTCTTCTCACAGTACGCCACAGGAAGCAGGGAAAAAACACGGCCAGCGTGGTACCCTGTCGTGCCGAACTCAAATCTCTGATCGCAGATACATATCATCATGCACAAAATTCTTCTTCCGATTCAGGATATCGCGCGCAAACTCGGGCTTCCAGAAAAATACTTCGAACAGATTGGGCCTTACGGCGCAAAGGTGCGGCTGGAGCTTCTCGCTGATCCCGCGTACAAGAAACGCGGAAAACTCATCCTCGTAACGGCCACAACGCCCACCGCTTCCGGGGAAGGGAAGACCGTTACCGCCATCGGACTTACGCAGGGGCTCGCGCTGCTCGGGAAGAAAGTGATCATCACCTCGCGCGAGCCTTCGCTTGGCCCGGTCTTCGGCATGAAGGGTGGTGCGACGGGCGGCGGGCTCTCGCAGATCGAGCCGAGTGAAAAAGTCAACTTACACTTCCACGGCGATTTTCACGCCATTGCTTCGGCGCACAATTTGCTCGCGGCGCTTATTGATGCGCATCTTTTCCACGGCAACGATCTGAACCTCGATCCCGAGCGGATCAGCTGGCCGCGCACGATGGACATGAACGATCGCGCGCTGCGACGCATCGCCGTTTCACTCGACAGTAAAAAAGACGGCGGCGGACGCGAAACCGGGTTTGTGATCACCGCTGCCTCGGAAATCATGGCCATCGTGGCGCTGGCCGAGGACCGCGAGGATCTGCGTCGGAGACTAGATGCCATCGTCGTTGGAATAACGCGTGAAGGGGAACCGGTAAGCGCGCGAGACCTGGCGGCAACCGGCGCAATGATGGCGCTGCTCACGGACGCCATCCTGCCGAATCTTGTGCAGACGACCGACGGCACCCCAGCGTTTGTTCACGCCGGACCCTTTGGCAATATCGCGCACGGAACAAGCAGCATTATCTCTCAGCAGATGGGGCTGCGGCTTGCCGACTACGTTGTGAATGAAGCGGGGTTTGCGGCTGACCTGGGAGGTGAAAAGTATGTGGATATCGTGATGCAACAGTCAGGCAATACCCCCTCGGCTGCAGTTCTTGTGACTACCGTGCAAAGTATCCGGAATCAAGGCGAAGGCGAGCTAGAGCGCGGGCTGCCGAATCTGGGGAGACACATCAATAACCTTAGAGGGTTTGGAATCCCCACGATCGCGGCGATCAACCGGTTCCCGAAGGACACGGATGTGGACCTGAAACGGCTGGAGGACTATTGCGCGGAGCATGGAACACCCACTGCGCTCTCTGAGGCCTTTACAAAAGGTGGTCCGGGAGCAAAAGAACTCGCGCAAAAGGTGGTTGACCTGATCGCCCAAAATCCCAATCCGTCGGTGCAGCCGACGTACAGTCTGGATGAACCCATCGTCGAAAAGATCCAGAAGATCGCGCGGAAAATCTACGGGGCGGGTGACGTCAGCATCAGCGATCAAGCCAAGGCAAAACTGCAGCAGTTCTCGGAATGGGGTTATGAGAAGCTCCCGGTTTGCATTGCGAAGACCCAGTATTCGTTCACGGACGATCCCAAAGTCCTGGGCGCGCCCACAGGGTGGACTTTGCATGTGACGGACGCGTCTCTCTCGGCCGGGGCAGGATTTGTCGTGGTAATTTCCGGCAACATCATGCTGATGCCGGGCCTTCCGAAAGTCTCGCGCACCGCGTCGATCGACGTGGACGATGCAGGCGAAATCATCGGAGTTTGAAAAGGGCTCGGCCCTCACGTAAAGCCTTGAGCTCAGACAATTACTTCTTTTCTTGAGAAGAAGAGGCGGAAGGAGCCATGGCGTCCAGACCTTTCTCGCGAATCTCCACAAACTGCCACCCGAATCGCCCCTTGATACACAGATGGCCGTTCGTCACGAAGTGATCGAGCGGTGAAGTGACGCGCACAATCTTTCCGTCCTGCGCGTGAACCGTCAGCGTGCACCCCACGCCGCAGTATGGGCAGATGGTGTCTATGCTCGTCTGGAGCGACTCCTCCCAGGTTCCTGCTTTGCGCATGTCGTACTCGGTCTTGAACATCAGCGCGCCCGTTGGACACACGCCAATGCAATTTCCGCAATAAACGCATGCGGAATCGGGAAGAGGAACGTCAAATTCAGCGGCAATGTGCGCGGAGAAGCCGCGCCCGGCAACGCTGATGGCAAACGTATTCTGCGCGTCCACTCCACAGGCTTCGACACACTTGTAGCAGAGAATGCATTTCGCATAATCGCGAACGTAGAGCTCGTTATCAATTTTGGCCGGCTCCCCCGCGTGCGTGACGGCAGAACCGAATCGCTGCGGATCGGCGCCATACCGCTGGATGTACCCTTGCAGCGAAGGCGCCGTGGAAACATCCACTGAGGATGCCAGAAATTCCAGAACGAGGCGGCGGCTCAAGCGCACACGTTCGGAATCCGTCCTGATCCGCATGCCCTGCTCCACTTTCCGCGAGCACGCAGGAACCAACACGCGCGAGCCTTCGAGCTCTACCACGCACACGCGGCAAACGTTGACGGGAGTCAGATTGTCGAGAAAGCAGAGCGTCGGCGTGTCGATTCCCAATAGCCGCGCGGCGTCGAGAATAGTTGCGTCTTCCGAGACGGAAACGTTCTTTCCGTCAATCTGTATCTCGATCCGGCGCCGTGGAACGGCCGACGGCACTTCAGGCACCGGGCTTCGCGGGACGGGGATGAGGGGCGCGGGCGCATTCAGCGGCTCGCTCATTAGAAAAGGCTCCAGCGGTTGACGGCGGAAAGCAGTGCGCTCGATGCGGTTTGTCCCAAACCGCAGATCGACGCATCGCGCATCGCCTGTGCCATTTCCTGTAGCAAGCGCAATTCTTGCTCGTTCGATCCCAGCGGCCTTTTTGCAAACAGGCGCTCCAGCGCCTCCTTTTGTCGCGTCACCCCGACGCGGCAGGGTACGCACTGGCCGCAGGTTTCTTCGCGGAAGAATTCCGCGATGCGCAGAAGAATCTGTTTGAGGTCCGTCGCATCATCAAAAAGCATGATGACGCCAGAACCAAGCGTCGCGCCGATCGCACGGGTACCCTCGAACGTGAGTGGTGTGTCCAGTTCACTTGGTGAAACAAAAGTGCCCGCCGCGCCGCCCAACAGGATCGCTTGGAGTTTTCCCGTGCCTCCAACTCCGCCCGCGAGATTGATGACTTCGCGCAGCGTCATGCCAAACGGAACCTCGTACACGCCCGGCCGGACAACGCGTCCCGAGACGCAAAATAGTCGCGTTCCCGAGGATTGTTCCGTGCCGATGCGGGCGAATGCGGCGCCCCCTCCGAGAATAATGCCGGGAATATTGACGAGCGTCTCGACGTTATTGACCACCGTGGGCTGGCGGAAGAGGCCCGCTTGCGTGGGGAACGGCGGCTTATTGCGCGGTTCGCCGCGATAGCCTTCGATGGAGTTGAAGAGAGCCGTTTCTTCGCCGCAGATGTACGCTCCGGCTCCGCGGCGTAGTTCGACGTCGAATTGAAACGAGGAACCGAGGATTTGTTGGCCGAGGAGCCCTTGCGCCCGCGCGGCCCTTGCCGCATGGGCCAAACGCTCGGCAGCCAAAGGATACTCGCCGCGTATGTAAATGAAACCCTTCTCGGCGCCAACAGCCAAAGCAGCAATCGTCATGCCCTCCAGAATTGCAAAAGGGTCGCCTTCCATCAGGATGCGGTCTTTGAACGTGCCTGGCTCGGATTCGTCGGCATTGCAAACGACGTAATGGGGGCGGCTGGAGTCTCGCTGGAGCAACAGCGCCTCCCATTTCTTTCCAGTTGGGAAAGCAGCGCCTCCCCGCCCCAAAAGACGCGAGGCTATTACTTCGCGGACGATTTGTTCCGGGCCGATCTGAATGGCGAGGCGCAGCGCTTCATAGCCGCCCGACCGGCGATAGTCGTCCAGGCTAGAAGGATCTATTTTTCCGATGCGGCGAAGCAGCCGAATCTGCGGACTGCCCGACTGGGGGACGGAAATTCTCGCGTCGAGCGTATCCGGTTCACGCGGGAGTCGCTCGAATTGTGCATCGTGCAACACGGACCGAATTGAGTTTGAGGTCGCCGGGGCGACGACGCGCTCCCGCGGGGTTTCCCCTGCGGCGGAAATGAGCGCGGCAGGGGCGCGTTCGCACAATCCCAAGCACGGACTGCGAAGCCAAGTCGCGCGATTTTGAACGCTAGAAGATCCTGCCGGGCCAAGGTTCTTCTCCAGTTCTACGCATAGCGCCTCGGCACCGCGGGCCAGGCAGGCGATATCGTGGCAGACGTGCGCCACAATGGGCGCGCGCGGCGAGAGACAGAACATTGCGTAGAAGGATGCCACGCCATGAATCTCCGCCGGCGGCAGGTTCAAGCGCAAGGCCACATAGTTCAGCGCACCGGCGCTAATCCATCCAACCCGGGATTGAATCGCGTGGAGGACGGGAAGGAGCAGGTCGCGGCGGGCTGCGGTACCGAAGGCGACGCGGCCGTCTAGCTCCAAGCGCAGGCCGCCTTCCCAGCCGGAGTGCGGTGGGCCAAGTACACCATCGACGGCAGCCTTCTCCGCGTTCGTCGACCGGTCATCAGTCAGGTGCAGGTCCACTCAGCGCTCTTGGAACTTATCAATCCGGATGGCCGTTGCTTTGAACTCGGCCGTGCCGGATTTGGGATCGACGGCATCGATCGTGAGATCGTTGGTTGCCACTTGATTTTGAAAATGGAGAGTCAGAAAAGCAAGCCCCGGCCGGAGCCCCGGGTCAAATCGAACCGGAGCCACCACCGAACCGCGGCGCGAACTGACCCGCACTTTCTCCCCTTCGCAAAGGTTATAGCGCGCTCCATCTTCGGGAGAAAGATCGAGAGCCTCGTCGCGCCGGAGTGGGGAAGAATAGCGTGCGGTCTGAACTCCTGTGTTGTAGGAATCGAGGCGGCGGCCCGTGGTGAGCCGGATCGGATATTGCTCGTCCAACTGATCTGCGGGCGGTTCGAATTCCACCACGCTGAACGGCGCGCGGGGGCCAAGCACCGGTGTCTGCCACAAGCGGCTGTGGAGATACATTTCCCCCGGATGGGAATCGTCGTAGCAAGGCCACTGGATTCCGCCGAGTTTCTCGAGGCGCGAGTAACTCATACCCGCGTGCATGGGGCTCAACGATCGAAGCTCGTTCCAGATGGACTCTGGTTCCTGCTTGCCCCAGTCGTGACCGAGCCGCCGCGCTAGGTCGAACAGAATGTCCGTGTCATCACGTGTGCCCGAAGGAGGCGGTACGGCTCTTCGCACACGCTGGACGCGGCGCTCGCTGTTTGTGACCGTGCCATCGCTCTCGCACCAACCGGCGGTCCCCGGCAGGACTACGTCCGCAAGCTCGGCCGTATGGGTATAAAAAAGATCCTGGACGACGAGAAACTTCAGACTGCTCAGAAGCCTGAGCGCCCGGTGCCGGTCGGCTTCCGAGTCAGCGGGGTTTTCGCCTAAAACGTATAGCGCCGTCAATTCACCGTGCTCCATCGCCTCCAGCATGCGGCTGAGGTGCCAGCCGCGCTCCGCAGGAATCTTGCAGCCCCAGACTCTCTCAAATTTTGCGCGGAGTTCCTGATTCTCAACGTGCTGGAATCCCGGCAGACGATCGGGAATCGCGCCCATGTCTCCGCCGCCTTGCACGTTATTTTGTCCACGGAGAGGATTGATGCCGCTGCCGTAGCGGCCGACGTGGCCTGTTAGAAGTGCCAGGTTGATTAGTGCAAGAACATTATCCACCCCGTTGTGATGCTCGGTGATGCCCAGCGTCCAACAAAGTTCCGCGCGCGGGGCCTTGGCATAGGCGTGGGCCACCAGCCGTATCGCTTCGGAGGGGACACCTGTCTCTCGCTCAGCGCGTTCCAGCGTATATTTCTCCACGCACTCCTTGTATGTTTCAAAACCGCTCGTCGCATTCTCAATAAACTGCTTGTTCGCGAGACCAGCGGCAATGACTTCGCGGCCTATCGCGTTGGCCAAGGAAATGTCAGAGCCCACATCCAGACCCAACCACACATTGGCCCATTGTGCGGAGCTGGTGCGACGTGGATCGATCACAAAGAGCTTGGCGCCATGACGCACACCCTTCAGAACGTGATGGAAGAAAATGGGGTGAGTGTCACGCGCGTTTGATCCCCAAAGAAGAATGACGTCCGTCTCTTCGATTTCGCGGTAGGAGCTGGTGCCCCCACCCGCACCGAAGACCGTCGCCAGACCGGCGACGCTCGGGGCGTGTCAAGTCCGGTTACAACTGTCGATGTTGTTGCAGCCGATGACCGAGCGGACGAATTTTTGCGCGATGTAGTTGAGCTCGTTGGTGGTTTTGGAGCAGCTGAACATGCCAAAGGTGCGAGGTCCATGCTGGCCAACCTCGCTGCGGATACCAGCCGCGACACGATCGAGAGCTTCTTCCCAAGTTGCGGGACGATATTTTCCGTTTTCACGGACTAAGGGAGTGGTGAGTCGCTCGCTTGGGGTTTGTCCCACGGTTTCACCTTGCCTGGACCAACGGAGCCAATCGGGCATCGGCGCATACAGGCTGGTGCAGGTCCGAGTACCCTTCAAAGCTGCACACGCATGTTAACGCCGATTGAGGACTCACTCCAGCGTGAGCTGGACATATGTGCTGCTTAAACGCGTTCTAGCGCAATCATATAGGCACGTAGTCGAGCGCCCAACTACCGCGATTTCGCAAATGATTCTTATGCAGCGTCAGAAGCGGGGCATGAGGGAGCTGGCGAGCAGGAGAGATGTGGGCTCGTCTTCTTCGTCCTCGAGGAAGGACTCGAACAGGCGAGCCAAAAGGCCGGTCCAGCGGGCTAGCTTCTTGCGATTTTCGGCGAGAGCGGCGAAGCGAAATGGCGAGTGGGTTTCAAGCTCCGCGAGATAGTTGCTTGTATAGAGCTTGGCGGACTCGCCGGCAGACCAGATCAACAGCAGCAAACAACTCATTCGAATCACTTCTTTTAGGGATTTGTGTTCCGAGCTTGTGCCGTTGAGCGCGGAATGATTTGAGGGCATGCGGTCGAGTTGGCGCATGACTCGGTGCCCCAAATTCAAAGTGCGAGTTGTGAGATCGTCGAGAGCCATGCCGGGAGACGCACCGGGGCGCACGGACGCGGTAGCTTGCGTGAAAATCGTGAGTATCCCATCGCGAAGGTCTTGCTGAAGATCCTGGACATCGTCAGCCAGCTGCAAGAGCACTCCCCAACCAAAGGCGAACTGAGCTTCATCAGGCGAGAGCGATCCCGCGGCTAAGTAGGCGTCCGCCACGACAGAAGCGCCGCCCTTCTCGAAACTGAGTTTGAGGACATCGACGCCAGCCGGGGAGGAGCCGAAGCCCAGCAGGCGAACGCTGTTTTCCTGTGCGCGGTGAATCGTCAACAGACTGGCATAGACCTCGGGCCAGTCGGCGCGGGCGTACTGCTCTTCGATGAGTTCAACGAGATGCCAAATGGTGGCTTCCCGATCATTGAATGGAGCGGCCGCGTCTCCATCGAGACGCCGACGGAACCGGTTGTTGAATGCGAGCTTTGCGCCACGGGAGATCGCCGGGTCGTCGAGATAATTATCGGTGTAGGGGTAGAGCATGCTGTACGCGAAGATCGCGGGTGTGAGGCGCATGTCCTGTCCCATGAGGGTCTGGAGACCGCACGCGGTCCATGCGTTTCGGCTGGCCTGAAAAATGTCGGCGGCGCTGACGGCGGGATCGAATTGGCGCGCTTGCCGGGCGAGTTGCGTGGCGATGGCCGAGAAGCCGTCGTTCAGCAGGAGCTCGAGATGACTGTCGTCAAGATCCAGACAGTCTTTCGCAAAATTCGTGAAGGCCGAGTCGATGCGACTGCGCGCGGAACGGCGTTCAGACCGGGTGCGAGGTAGACCACGCAACTCCCTTTCGACCGTCTGCAGAAACTGGTCGAGATGAACTTCGCGGGCTGCTTGCTCGGCGGCCGTGAACGTCCGGTCGAATGGCGGGAGGCAGACCGCGTCCCCGCGCCAGAAAGAGAGCGTCTCTTGAAGGAGTTCGCGCATTGCGATTTTGTTCCCTGCATTCAGATACGACGTTGTGGTTTTGAATGTTTCGTTCTCGGGTCGGTTTATGGTTCTCGCCATTCCCCTGTCGTAAGCACCGGGCAGCACCGATACAACGGCTACGGACCGAGGCCGGGCGCGAGTTGATTCTCGAGCGCGCGACGCTAGCCTGGAAGCAAATCGCTTCACCTAGAAGGTCACAAGCCCTTGTTCATTGAATTCTGTCAGGCCGTGGCGCAATATTCACTGCGTCCAGCGGCAACGTTTTCAGCCCGCGTGCAATCCATTCGTTCGAAGCTGGCGCCGCCGCGCGAATTCTGTTGAATCGCACATGAAGCTGCTCGTTGCAATGAAGCCAAGTTTCCGCATCGCCTTGTCTACAAAGGGATTCGTCGGCGCAATGCTCACCTGCTGTCTGGCATCTGCATTTAGTGTAGGTGCGCAGACAGCTACAGCAACGCTTGAGGGGCTAATTACCGACGAGAACGGGCAGCCGGTCGCCAGTGTTCAAGTAACGTTGCATGGTTCAGCCGGCGAATCCCTGACGCTCTATTCGGACGCGCTGGGCAAGTTTCAGGTGAGCAATCTTCATCCCGGCGACATAACGGTTGACTTCAGCAAACCAGGTTTCTTCCGAGCAGAACAACAGCCCTTTACCATTCAGCCGGGCGAAAACGATCTGACGGTCACTTTCCGGCATGCGGAGGAAGTTCATGAGCAAGTTGAAGTAAACTCCGGCAGCACGAGGATTGATCCGGAGAACACGACGCACGAAGACGCACTCGTCTCGAGGGACCTCATCACGATTCCAGTTCCCTCCTCTCAACTGCTGGCCAGGTCCCTTGTGGCCCTACCCCAAGTAGTGGATGACAATTCGGACCAACTGCACTTTGCGGGCGCTCGCGCGGACCAAACCGAATACTTGCTCGATGGATTCGAGATCAACGACCCGGTGACTGGAGCGATGGACACTAATGTCAACGTGGACTCGGTACGCGTGGCTGATCTTTCCACCGGACGCTACGGGGCCGAATATGCCCACGCTGGAGGGGGAGTTCTCGCGCTGGAAACCACCCAGGGCGATGACAGGCGGCGGTTCGATGTCACAGACTTCCTGCCCGGGATCAACTTTGACAGCGGCACACATCTCGGCAATTGGTATCCTCGAGTCACGTTTTCTGGCCCGATCATGCAGGGGCGGGCATGGTTTTCAGAGGCCGCAACGCTTCAGCACACATTCAAGATTGAGACCGGCCTCCCCGCTGGCCAGAACAGCACGACCCAGTGGTTTGGTGATAATCTGCTGCGCGCATCTGTGAAAATCTCGTTGCAGCCAAACTCTGCAGGGAAGTTTCCTCTATAACCAAGCCAGCGAAATGAGCGTTGGACTTACGGTGTTTACACCGATTTCTACGACCGTCAATGTTACGAGCCGCCGCGAAATCATCTCCGCGAAGGACCAGTTCGTTTTTTCGCGAGCTCTTCTGGAATTTGGCGTCGCCGGCGATCTCGGCAAGAACAATAGCGCACCACAAACTGAGTTTCCCTACATGATCCCAGCGGAAATCCCGAATGGGACGCCATATATCGTCGCGCCCACTGGATACGCGGGCCGATACTTCCAAGCGGTGGATTCACGTCCGCATCGCATACAGTTCATCGGGAACGCGCTCGTGCCGCGGCTTCGGTGGCACGGCACCCACGATTTGTCCGCGGGTCTGACGGCGGACGGCACGACTTGGTCGCAATCGACCTCGCGCACGGAAGTGGATACCTTGCTGGCGAATGGTGCCCTGTATTCGATTTCCGCTTTTAGCGGTCCAGGCTCGTTCCATCTCAGCGACGCTCGTGCGGGCGTGTACGCGCAGGATGGGTGGCAGATCGTACGCGCGCTGCGGGTGCAATATGGCGTGCGTGCAGATTGGGACCGCATGGCGCAGCGGACCCTGGTGCAGCCACGCGTCTCTTTGAACTATCTGCCGTCTGCAAGCAATAACACGAAATTCTCCGCGGGATGGGGCAAGTATTTTCAGCCGCTGAACTTGACTTTGATCGGACAAGCCTACGACCAGCAGGAGGTGGATTCCTTCTATAGCGTGACCGGAACGGCCCCACCATCCAATCCGGTGAGGAGCGCCTTTCTTTTGCCAACCGGACATCTGTTGTTGCCGTACTTTGCCACGTCGAGTGCCGAGTGGGAGCAGCGCATCCTTGCGCATACCTTCGTCGATGTAAGCTTCACCGACCGCACCGGTCGCGATGGGCTCGCCTACGAGAATACGAGCCCAGGAGCAGCCGTGCATCTGTTGATGCTCGGGAATCAGCAGCGCGACACTTATCGCGCGGGCGAAATGTCGGTCCGTCACCAATTCAGCGAGAAAAGCGAAATTGCGTTTGACTACACTCGTTCGTCAAGCCGCACCAATGAAGCGATCAATTACACTCTCGGCTCCATCTTTTATGCACCGCAAGCGCCCGGTCCTCTTCCGTGGGACGCACCGAATCGAATCGTCTCTCATGGCTGGACTCCGCTGCACTTCTGGAATCTTCTAGGCAGCTATCTGCTGGAATACCACACCGGGTTTCCGTTTAATGCTGTAGACCAAGAGGAACAACTGGTAGGGCTTCCCGGAAGCCAGCGGTTTCCAGCCTACTTCAGCCTGGATCTCGGTGTTGAAAAGCGATTCCACTTCCGGCGCCGCGAGTGGGCGCTTCGCCTCACAAGCATCAATGTGACGGGGCATAAAGATCCTGATTCGGTGATCAACAATGTAGACGCTCCGGCTTTTCCCGTCTTTGCAGGAGGGCAGGGTAGGGCGCTCACGGTGCGCCTGCGTTTGGTTGGCGCAAACTAGAAGTGAAGCATTGCGGCCAGGTGAGACAGAAGCGCTGGTATCGCGAATCGCTTGTGCAAAGCAACACTCTATGTTGTTGATTTCACAGGCGGACAGAGTTTTGGCGAGGGACAGGGGCGGAGGGCTTCTTCCTTCCTTTGGTAATCGTAATTCTATTTCCCTGTAACATTTCCTCTGGATCTCCGTACCTTCTACGCACGGTCTGATGAATGCTGGACTTTCATACTCTTTACGAGCGCTACGCGGCTCAAGTGCGACGCTTTGCGTTATTCCTCTCGGGTGATGCGGCCTTGGCCGATGATATCACCTCGGATACGTTTGTTCGCGCGTGGGTCGCTCGCGACCGTATCGAGCAGGCTACCGTGAAAGGATACTTGTTTACAATTGCACGCAACCTTTATCACGATTCACGGCGCGAGGAGCGCCGATTTACGGATCTCGCCGACTCCTTGGTCGATATCCATGCCAGCGCTTACCGGAAAGTCCTAGCAAAGACCGAGCTAAGCTCTGTACTCGCGGCCATGCAGCAGCTTCCAGAAATCGATCGCGCTGCGTTACTCATGCGCGCTCAGGAAGAGATGTCTTATGCAGAGATTTCACAATCGCTTGGTTTGTCGCCCATAGCTGCGAGAGTCAAAATTCATCGCGCCCGACAGACGCTTATGCGGATCACGCGCGTTCGGCAAGACCAAGATTTCAAAATGGGAGAACAGAAATGAATGTTACCCGCAATCTCGTCGAAGATTTGATTCCCGTGTATTTTTCCGGAGACGCCAGCGAAGACACAATCCATGTTGTCGAGGAGTACTTTCGGCGGGATCCGCAATTTGAGCGTTCCGTAAGAGCTGAGGCGGGAGTCCTTGCGGGTATCGGCGCTGCCAGCGTTCCTTTGCCAGACTGCGACGCTGAAAAAGCCACACTGAATCGCATTCGGAAGATCCTTCGTCAACAAAGGATTCTATTTGGGATAGCTCTCACTCTCACTCTAAACGCCATTGTGCTCGGCTTGAGTTTGACGATCACGGACGGGGGTACCAGCCTCCATTGGTGGATGTTCCCGCTACAGCGCGAGGTCAGCGGAGGGCTTCTCGTCATCGGTGCCGTCGTTTGGATTCTCTATTTCGTACGAGGCCGTGAAACTGGCCTCGAGCCTCGGAAGTAAATCGTTCCATTTGCTCGTTAAGAGGAGAATTATGGCTATAACAGCCATTTCTAGTTCGCTGAGATTTGGTCGCCGCCAGCCGCTCGCGTCCGTCTGGCATACCCTCGGGTTGCTCATTCTTATCGCTTTGCCCATGATTTCGGGAATTTATGTACAGAGACGCGGAAATACGGGCGCCCAGATCTATACCCGACATGCGTCCCTGCGTTTTTCAATTCCAGCCATAATCTACCTAGCTATCCTGCTGATCTATACCTGGTGGGGGGTTCGGAAGAGCGGGACCGGCCTCATCGGACTTATCGGGGGCTCCTGGATCAACGCGAGGAAAGTGTTCACAGACATTAGTATTTCCTTGGGGTTCCTCGTCACAGTCATAATTGTAATGGGCGCTTTGACAAAAGTGCTCGGCCCAAGCAATGCCAAGGGAATCAATGTCATCCTGCCGAACGGGCCGGTTGAAATTTTAGTCTGGGTCATCCTGTCCTTGATGGCCGGCATCGTCGAAGAGACGGTAATCCGCGGCTATCTACAGATGCAGTTGTGTTGTTGGGGGCTTCCTGTATCCCTGGCTGTACTCATACAAGCCATCATCTTCGGTGCCGGGCATGCGTATGAAGGCTTTCAAGCGGTAGTTTTCATCTCCGTTTTTGCAATCCTTGCAGGCTCGTTGGCGATCTGGCGTAAAAGTCTGCGCCCCGGTATCATCGGCCACGTTGCGTTCGACCTTTTGGCCATTTTGCAGCGCGGCTGAGATCAAATAGTTGGCCTCCGCTTTGGCGCCCACATGCTACGCCAAATCCAGACAGGCAGATTTGCTCGAAACTCCCGGCCCCAAACGTTTCGTTCTTTGAACGCTAGCTAACGAAACGATGGCTTTGAGGTTAGAACCTGGGAGTGCCCTTTCATTCCTTGGGTACGATACTCCGCGCACGCTGGGAACTTGGACCTCAATCCACGTTGTCCGTCATCGCGCATTCATCCCGATCCAGGTATGACCGGTGGCCTTCTGGCTGAAAAGTCCACGTATGCGGCATGTGAAACTTTCCACGCGTGATCTTGCCAGGGTCCACTCTCAACGTGGCGCAGTGTTGGAGCCAATGCACGTTGTATCCGGAGGGCGCACCTCGGGGTTTTATTCCGACGTCAGCGGAATATATGCCGGGAACAAGACCCAGTTCAGGACAGGTGAACTCCAAGAAGCCCGTACCGGGTTCGAGTGTGACGCGTTCCTCCTCTCGTTCGCTGGTGAAGATGCAACAAAGCTTGCGGTCCTGCGTAAAGAAATGCACGTTGAATGTGACGTCCGGAACGCGATCGTGAGCAACGTATCCTATCCGAACGAACATCGGTTCGCCGGTGCGGAAGCAGAGCGGATCATCGGAGTCACTTGTACGGAATTCGAATGAGGTGATCGCGGCGCAGCGGGGCTCTCCGCTCGGCGACGGAGGCGGCTCTGGAATCGAGCTGGCAGCCATCTCCTGGTAGCTCGCGATGATTTCGCGAGCCGAGCCGGAGCCGACGAGCCGCCCACGCTGAATCAACAACACACGATCGCAGAGCCGCTCGACCGCGGCGAGATCGTGAGAGATGAACACGATTGTCGTGCCCTGCTTTTTCTGTTCCTCAATCCTCTGCAGGCATTTACGTTGAAAGGAAAGATCGCCCACCGCCAGAACTTCATCAAGCAGCAGAATGTCGGGATCGAGATGAGCCGCAATCGAAAATCCGAGCCGCATATGCATCCCGGAAGAGTAGTACTTGATGGGGGTATCTATGAAGCGGCTGACCTCCGCAAAATCCACAATCGCTGGAAGTTTTTTGCTGATTTCGCGCCGACGCATGCCCAGGATCGAACCGCTGAGGTAGACATTCTCACATCCGGTCAAGTCCGGATGGAATCCACAGCCGACCTCAATCAGCGCTGACAACCGTCCATGGATTGTGATCTGACCGTGAGTAGGCGTGGTGATGTTCGAAAGTAGTTTGAGAACGGTGCTCTTCCCAGCGCCGTTATGTCCGACGATCCCAAGTGCCTCGCCGCGCGCGACCTCAAAGCTGATATCGCGCAGAGCCCAAAATTCTTCCGAAGCTCCGTGAAAGTTCATCCAGGCACGGCCTGCGCGCGAACCCGCAGACGCGTCAATCGCCTGGCGGCGAATGCGGTATCTTTTGCTTACGCGGGCTACGCTTATGTCCACCATCGAAAGTCCGTCTTACACTACGTCTGCCATTGTCGCCGCTATCCGCCGGAAATACAGGTAACACGCTGGTAGCAAAATGAACGACGCGGATGCCGAAACCGAAAACGAGTGCCAATCCAGCGGCAGACCTTGCAACATCACGCGCCTCAAATTTTCGACGACGCCCACCATCGGGTTCAGAATGTACCAGCCCCGAAACTTGGCGGGGACTGCGCTCAAGGGATAAACCACAGGGCTCGCAAACATCCACAATTGCATCAGAAGCGGCATGGCGATGCCAAAATCGCGAAACCAAACTTGCGTGGCGGAAAGGAGCAGAGCGACCGCCAACGTGAAAACGGTCAAAACCACAAGTATAGGCAGAGCGTAGAAGGCGTCCCGCGTCAGCGGTACGCGATAGTAAAGCATTAAGCCGGCTAATAGACTGGATCCGACAAAGAAATCGAACAATGAGGCAACGACATAGCTGATGGGCAAAATCTCCCGCGGGAAATAGACCTTTGTGACAAACTGCGCGTTGCTGCTGATTCCAGTCGTAGCCCCCGTAAGACCGGCGGAAAAATAAAGCCAGGGCAGCAGGGCGGCATAGGTGAATACCGCGTACGGCAAGTGCTCGCTCGGCATTCGAGCGACGACGGAAAAAACCACGGTGTAGATCAGCATCAGTGAGACAGGCTGAAGGATTGCCCAAGACACGCCCAGCAAGGATTGTTTGTAGCGCACTTTGATTCGAAAGATGCTGAGTGAATAGATCAGGTCGCGGTAATCCCACAAGCCCGCAAAATCACGGATCAGTTGACGCAGGGAAAAAGAAGGTTCGCAGAACACCTTCAGCGGGCGTGATCGCGCCGAAGCGACGCTGTCCTCCGCGACTGCGGCGTCGAGACTCATTTCACGCGCCCTCAATGGTTTTGCGTTCGGATGGATTTGCTGTCCACCCAACAAGCGTAGTTTTCATTCGCCCGGCCGTTCTTTTGCCAATGTGGCATGCAGCGCGATAGGGAAGTGTGGAAAGCAATTTTCTTGGACTTTCCAGGTTCCACTTAAACTGCAACCACTTCGCAAGGATCTGAGGTTTGCGCCAAATCGGCCAAGCACTGGTCACCTGAAGGCACTCGTATCCGAGCCGGCGGAAAATCTCTCCGGTCGCGGGCTGCCTTGGAAGTTCTGCCATAAGGCGGTAACCAAAGCGATCAATATCTGTGACCGGCATGCGGCGTAGATTCTCGAGAACGGCGGGCGGCACGGGCGCGTGAAAAGTGCTCTGCAGATAATTAAGTCCGTCATGAACCGGCAAGGTCAAATGGTGAGTTGCGGCCGTCCGGGTCAACCTGTCCCAATTAATTTTCCCCGAAGCCTCTCTGAAGATCGTCATTGCATCTGCAATCCAGCGAATCGGTGGAACTTCGTTCCACTGAATGCCGTGGGCGCAGGTGTGAAACAACTGGTCCGTCGGATCGAGCGCGCGAACGCGTTGGTCGCCAATCATAGTGACCACAGATCTTTCCCAGAATCCGTCGTCACGCGTCCAGTTCCAGCAGCCGCCCAGGACGTGCCAGTGCAAATCGAGCTGTTGGCCTTCGGCGTTGCGATACGGAGTTGAGTGCTGCACGCATAGGCGTTCCTCGGCGGATCCCCTGAGACTTTGCCACCCCGCTTCCTCAAGCATGGACATCGTCATTTTTGCTTGCTCGACCGGCACCAGGAAGTCGAAGTCTTGCACCGGCCTCAAGCCGGCGTCCCGGTAGTAAAGCGGGATCAAGGCCGCTCCCTTGAGCAGCATGATTTCGATGTGCGCGTTACGCAGGGAGTTGACGATTGCCGCTCCTTGGCGGAGCAACATCTCATTCTTATACCAGTAGTAGCGATAGACACTTCGCAGCTTCGCGAGCAAGGGATCCGAAACGCGATGGTCGAGCAGGTTGCGGTAAACCTGGGGAAGCATTCGGTGCGAGCCGAAATCAAGGGCGTCAAGATCGGCGGTGTCCCGCCATTCTTTCCAGGCTTCCAGAACGGGGGCGCCGCGCAATATAGCTGCTCGCAAGAGCAACTCCTGATTCGGCGTGGGCCAGCAACCGGATTCGTCCGTTATTCCCAGGAGGGGTTCTTGTTCCTGTGCGACTTGCATGGTTAGCGGTTCTCGTCCTGCAAGGCGCGACGCCGGTCCAGGCCGGACTTCAGGACGCGCGCGTAGTCAGAAATATTCTGGCGTTCCCGAATTCCGAGATTGGAACCATGGATGCGCCGCCAAAGCAGCAAGTCCGGAAGTACTTTTGCCCGCAAGCCCTGCTCCGTCGCGCGCATCTGCCAATCTATGAACTCCCCCACCCGGTAGTCCGTGCGAAGAGGGCCAACGCGGAGAAAACTCTTGCGCCGGACCAGGAGCGTTCCGAGTACGATGCCCGCCATCAGTTGTGAGGTGTCAAAGGTCTGTTCCGCAATGCCGCGCTGCCACTCTTCGCCGTCGTGCAACTGTCGGACCTGCCCGAAGACCATGTCAAGCGCGGGATCCTCAACGAACGCTGCTAGTTGCAGTTCTAACTTGTGCTCGGGCCATCGGTCATCAGCATCAAGGAACGCCAAGAACTCTCCGGCAGCCGATTCCACGCCTCGATTTCGCGCCGCGCCGGCGCCTGACGCTGGCTGCCAATGGTAGTGAACGAGAGGCGCTCGTCGCCGCGCGATCAACGCACTACCATCTGTCGATCCATCATCAATAACTATGACGTCGAGAGAGCCAACATTTTGCGCCAAGGCGCTTTCGATTGCTTCGTCCAGGTACCGTTCGCAATTGCGCACAGGAATCACTACGCTGATTTTGGGATTCGAAATGTCGTTCTTCGCCATTTTGCGTTTGAGCTAGAACCTGGCAAACCTTGAACTGGACTGTGGCCTAGCTTGTTCCGGCTCTCATACGTTTGCGTTCGATGGATCGCCTGAGCACATCCAGCATGATGTCGTTGGTCGCAAAATCGTTCAGAGACGAATTCGCGTCGTGCACCCGTTTGTGCAGTAGCACCTTGGGGATAACGTCATGTGCAACCGCCGCGTCTTTCGCGCGCGAGAACCAATCAACGTCTTCCCCAGTGGTCAATTGCGTATCGAAAGTGCCAATTTCATTGAAGACCGATTTCCTGGCCACAAGCGTTTCCATGATGTAAGCCACATGATCGCCCACCAGAAGATTCACACGAAAGCCGGCAGGAGGGGCCATGCCCTGAGACAGAAAAAACTTCACCCGGGCAACGGTATACCTCAATTGTGGAATGGCCAACATATGCTCCACTTGCAAGCGCAACTTGTCTGGTGTCCAGGAGTCATCGTGCGACAGGAAGGCAACGAGATCGCCCCTGGCGGCGGCAATCCCCTGATTGTAAGCAGCGGCGATGCCTTTGTCCGCTTGGCGAAGATGCCGCACCTGGGAATATGACCCGGCGATCGTTTCTGTTTGATCGGTGGAGTGCCCGTCCATCACAAGTATCTCGAAGGGCGCGTACTCCTGCGCCAGCACGCTCTCAATCGCAGAGCGCAGATAACGCTCTCCGTTCTTGACTGAGATGATTACGCTGACAAGCGGGTAAGTCATAAGTCCTGCTTGGGCGTTGTTTCACCGCCCAGGAAACGTGGCCCCGCTGGAACCAATTTTCCCAACGACGCGGCTTCGCCCGCTTTCCGGCGCCTGTCGAGCGATTGCTTAAGCGCCCGAGCGAGCTCCGCATGTGTGGCGTCTCTCGCCAAGGTCATATTGCCGTCATGTCGTCGGTACAACAATGTCACTTGATTCAAGAAAGCCAAAGCGATCCCGCGCTCGCGCGCCCGCATGAACCAATCTATGTCATCGCTGATGCGTAGGGTCTCGTCAAACAGTCCGACTTTGTCAAACGCGCTTCTGCGGTACAGACCGGCCCCGAGATTCAATGCTAGACAGGGATCGGCATACATTTCGAACCTGCTCTTACCCTCGGCACTTGCGGTCCGGCGCATATATTGCACGCGGCCGATGACGACTTCTGTCTCTGGGTGTTCCTCTAGATGCGTGGCCAACAGCTTCAGTGTCTCCGGTGGCCACAGATCGTCCGCATCGAGAAGCGCAATCATGTTTCCGCGCGCCAGTCGCAATCCGTGGTTGCGCGCCGCCGCGGCACCCTGGTTATGTTGCCGAACGCAGGATACTTCTCCGCCGAAAGTTTTCGCGATATCAGCAGAGCCGTCCGTCGAACCATCATCAACGACAATTACTTCCAAAGAGCTGTAGCCCTGTTGCCGGATGGATCCGAGGGCGTCAGAGAGGAACTCCCGCGCGTTGTACACGGGAATGATGACACTAAGGAGACAGGGCCTGTGCATCACGCGAGCCCCCTCGACAGAGCGCTGACCACGACTTCAGGTATCTGGGCCAAATCTGTTCCGCACTCCAGGATGTAACAGGGAAGCTTGCTTACAAACTGCGCAACACGCTTGAAGTTCGCTTCTCCCGCACGAGGGAGTTGGAAGATCGTGCTGGGTGCGAGCGCAGTCAATGCGGCGGCGGCCGATGTCCTTTTCAACTGAGTCTGCGGGTGCCCGGTAACTCTAGGAATGAGTATCGCTCGCACGCTCAACTCAGGGACCATTTGCTCCTTGTAATAGGGACCCAAAAACATTAGGGCCTTTTCCGTAGTCAGTGCGCTATCGTTAACAATCTTTGGTAACAGGTGTGGGAACGCCTTCACACGGTTGCCGTCCACCTTCGCGGTGCCATAAAGGCTGTGAACAGATGGACTAGGGTGCGCCGAGATAATGGTGTAATCGTCGCCGAGGTAGAGCAATCCCGAGCTGAGGCACGCCAAAGCCGTCGTTGATTTTCCTGAGCCGCTCCTCCCTACGATCAACACAGCACCTTTTTCTGTACCTACTGCCGCACCGTGCACCAATAGGCGCTCGTGCCGCTCCATCCACCAGTGGAGGATGTTGAGCAGAGGAGCTCCTTTTTCCCAGTATGGAAGCTGGTTTGCGTCGCGAACCCAAAAGACGGCCTGGTCCAACTTGCTGTCGAGCAAACTGACGACACCCGATCCGTGCTTGAAGCAAGTGCTGATGCGATCGTCGTTGTAGCCCACAACCTCTCCACGCGCGCCGTAATCATCCAGACTCCAGGGTGGAGCAGGTATTTCGGCGCCCGTAGAAGCGGTATCCCAAAGAAAAACAGTGAGGTGCGGGGCAGCATCTGGGTCAACAGACAAATGGTCCAGGGCCGGGCAAATGTGGGGAACCAACGACTTCCCCGCAAAACTCAAACGAATGGTGTAATTAGCGATTTTGTAGTACCGGTCCACCGGGCCACCGCCGCCTCGGCTGGCAATGGAGAAAGTCCGCCGCGCAGCCTCAAAATAGGCGATTGAATCGGGACCAGCGCTTCTATGGGACGTTGGGTTCAAACCATGGACGGCCATGTTAGAGGACCATCCGCTCAATTATCCTGTTTTGCGCGAGGCCAACCTGCAGCGTCGACTTCGTGGATCGGGTCCAACAACAGCAATTCCTGCATGTCCGTGAATTTTTGCAGAAGCGGCGTCTCGAACTTACTCTTTTGAGGAAGGGAAACGGGCGAGCTTTTCGCGACATTCCTTTCAGATTTTTCGGATCCCGCTACTCCATCCTCGACGACCAACTGCTCACTCTGTAACTCAGCGATGAGGTGAAACGCGCCCTGTTCAATCTCTCTTCGCTGCCCTTCATAATGCCGGCAAAGATCGTCTACAATCGAGCCGATTGGTGCATTCGCCGCCAACGACATCCAAATCTCCGAACCGATACCTTGCAGACTGTAGTAGTTTCCGGTCTCAAGATTGATGATGACGGACTCACCCTCGATTGTTTCGTGTGTAACGCTGGGCGTGTTAACCCTCATGCGCGTCTCCGGCGTCATAAGCAGGTCCCTTTCCTACTGTCATGCACTCTTAGCCTTGCTTTAACTCAAGGGCAATTATTGGGCCATGAGTTTGCCGCCTGAGCGGAGGCCGAAAGTGCAAATCGTTTTCCTGCAGGCTTGCGTAGCCGTGGCTTCGGGCTAGTGTGGATCTGTGCCACCGATCTAGCCGCTAATATAACATGTTTAGATACAATAGATTGAAGCGACCAGGTTTCGGAGTGGTTAGCAAGCAGTATTTCTCATTTTGGGCCGGCCGAGGCAGGGGGATGTCTCCCGGACACTCATCTAGGTCATCCTCCAGGCGCCTCTTCGGCAGAGTGCCTACTTGTTGCCTCAAAAGGGAAATAAATTGCACAGGAAACAGTCCTGATCCGGTGACCGCATGGGGGGAAGGGTTGTCGGCTTCGGTATTGTCACTTCAACTGACAGGGAGGCCTTGCCGTCGCACCGGGAGATTGGCGGCGCCAGAAGGAAGAGAAAAACCGGACACGCCTGTTTGGATTCGGCAAATGGGGTCCAGATGCTAGAATTGCCTTATGCTCGGAGTACTTGTCGGAGCGGCGGCCGCGACTGCTACCGCATATGCTGGATATGCATCCATCGCACCGCGGTCGCAGCTCTATGGCCGAAGTTTTGTTGGACTCAATCGCAATTCACGCCTGCTCGCCCTGACCTATGATGATGGTCCCCATTCGAAGAACACGCCTGCTCTGCTCGATGTATTGTCAAAACACTCCGTGCAGGCCACCTTTTTTCTCGTCGGTGGTTGTGTCGCCCGACGACCGGGGATTGCACGCGATGTAGCAGAAGCCGGACACGTAATCGGAAACCACACTTATCACCACAGCAGATTGATGTATTGCTCGCCAGCGCGCGTTCGGCATGAGCTTGATGAATGTGCGGCTATTCTGGCTGATACAATTGGCGAGTACTCGCGTTTGTGGCGTCCACCTTACGGTGGGAGATTGCCACACGTGATGATGGCGGCCGCGCGTATGAAGTTGACGGCGGTAATGTGGAGTGTCAATGCCCGAGACTGGGCTATTTACACCGCTAGCGAAATTGAAGAGCGAGTGTCGAAAGGTATCCGTGGCGGCGACGTCGTCCTGATGCACGACGGCGGCGGCGATCGCACGCATACCGTCGAAGCGACGGATCGGTTGATCCGAAAGTTTAAGGCGGAAGGCTACCGGTTTGTGACTGTGCCGGAGATGATGTCCGCACGAACCTGATTCCGAAGCCTCACACCCGTTGCTGTTTTCTCCCACACCGAGTCCTGACGCGCGCGTCCTCGAATTCGCGTCGCCGAGCGCTTAGGTCACACAGTTTGGAGATGGCCAGCCGAAGCCCATCCGGGTTTGCTTCTAGCGAGGCATGAGGTCCCGGTGGAGCTGCATGAATAGCTCGTCAAACACGAGCTGCACCTGCAGTATTCGCAGCAGTCGCGGAGCAATTTGCAGTTCGATGCGCTCATGGACGCGTCCGCGGCGTCCGCACGGAGAAACGTCGAAATGCGCGAGCCGCCAGATGCACACCGCGCGCGATGGCTTCCCTCCGCGCGCGAAGTTGGCGGGTGGCGAGTTTTTCGACTTCGAGCCGGCGGACTTCACTTGGCGAGACCTCAATGGGAATAGTGCGGCCGGCATCTGCGACAGTATCCAGAGCCAACAGAGCGTCCAGAAACTGGCGGAGGAAGCGCTGGCGGACCGGAGCGCGAAATTTCCTTTGCTGTTCGCCGGCAAGATCGGCATCTGCGAGCCTGCGCGAAATGGTGGGGTTCGTGTTAATTTCCCAAAGTTGCGGAACCAAACCTTTCAGACCATAGTCAATGCGGCCGTAGCGAATTTTAGCCAGGTCAAACGCTCCGCGGAGCCACTCCGCATGAGGGTTCGTTTCGACGTAGGCAAGTTCCTCGCGCAGGGCAGTGAGATCGTAGACCTTGGCGTTCCACTTGGTGACCCAGTCATGGCTATGGACGATGGAGTTGGCAACGATCGCGTCGCCCACGATGTATGCGGAATACTTTCGAAAAACGCCTGAAGAATCGGCAGTGTCACAATACTCGACGATCATGATGTCGCGAGTGCGGAAGCCCCGTAACACAGCCTTCGCAAGAGCCTGAACTAACTGCGCCTTGTTGTAGAGCAGGCCGGAGAGGCTGCCTGTGTGTTCCCGTTCAAGCCGGAGAAAAACGGGGAAGCTGGAGCAGCCAGAGAAGTCGGATGCGCGAAAAGCGCGAAATGAGTTTCGCCGCACGGAGAAACATGCTTCCAGCAGTTCATAGCGGCACAGCACGTCGTGAGGATGGTTTAGCAGCTTAATCTCAGCGCTCGCTTGGGAGAGCGCCTGCCAGCACCGCGCCACGATGTCGCGTTGTGTAGGAGAAAGCTGATCAATGGCGGAAAAAACGTAGCTTCCGAGCGGCAGCTTTTGCCCCACGACGATTTCTTCGTAGCTGAGGAGCCGGAGGCAAGATTGCAAGGGGTGGCCGTCCAGTTGTAGAAACTCCTGCATCCCGAACAAACCCTCCGCGGGCGCCACGAAGAAAATCATGCAGGGACATTCCTTTCAATTCCCGGATTTCGCCGCGCCCATCAGAAGTGCGGCGGGACTCGATTCGGCGTCTGCAACGGCCATGGCAGCGCCGCGGAATCGCGTCACGATCGTGG
This sequence comes from uncultured Acidobacteriota bacterium, assembly GCA_963803675.1. Classification (GTDB taxonomy): domain Bacteria; phylum Acidobacteriota; class Terriglobia; order Acidiferrales; family UBA7541; genus DASTCZ01. The sequence continues at coordinate 321,355 of CAWDNN010000003.1, forward strand.
CCACGGCCATATCGGCGGTGACGTTCAGCAGCGTCTCAAAAAAGTCCGAGATCTCGGCGACGGTGTTCAGCAAGATGATGCCTTGCAGGGGGATACCCAGGGCCAACAACAGCGGAATCGTGTTCACGGAGCCGACGCTGGGAACGCCCGGCGTCACAAAACTTAAGATGAAGACACCGATCGCGAAGGCCGCCAAGGAAGCGGGATCGAGTGAGACGCCGAAAAGATGAGCGAGAAAAATAAGCTTCAAGGGCGCAAAGATGGACTGGCTGGCCTTGAAAGTTGACACTGAGAGAGGTAGCACGAAGGCTGACACCGCCGGCGGCAGAGCGAGGCGGTCGTTGGCGCCTTCGAGCAGGGCAGGCAGGCTGGCCAGCGAAGAACGGGTGGTCACCGCGCACGCCTGCGCCGGCAGAACACCACGCGCAAACAGCCCTACAGAGACCCCACCCACCAGCCAGGCGATCAAGTACTGCACTCCCGTGAAGGCGAGAAGCGTGCCACACGTGGCCAGAAGGTAATATCCAACGCCTCTGGCGATCATCACGCCTGTGCGCGACGACACCGAAGCAACAAGAATGAAAACGACCACGGGAAGGCCGCAGAAGAGTAAGCGAACGGCCACGGTGATGGCTTCACCGGCGCCGTGAAAGACGCTGACGACAGGATCCCGATAGCGTGGCGCAAAGCTCCGCAGCAGCAGGGCAAACAGAATCGTCACGCCGAGCACGGGCAGAATGTGTCCTGCAGCCATGGCCTTCAGAAGCTTGGAGGAGACCAGGCCCCGAATCCACTGCCAAGGCGAAAGGGCGATGGCTGCGCTCGGGGAGGCGGTGTTCGCAACAGTTGCATGTAGAGAAGCAAGTGCGCGTGCGTCAATAGTGAACCCGCGCACGAGAACGAACGCCGCAGCGAAAGAAAAAAGCGCGCCTAGGAACAGGATCGAGACGAAGCAGGCGAAGATAAGGCCGCCCATTCTGCCGAGCTTTTGAGCGCTACCTTTAGACGCAATCGAGGCGACCAGGACACAGACAATCAGCGGCACGACGATGAGCCGCAGCACTCGCAGCCAAAGCGCCGCAAAGGGCTCAAGGAAGAGCGTCAGGGCTTGTAAATGAGACCGGCCCGTGCTGTGAATCAGGACGCCAAAAGCAAGACCTAAAACCAACCCGGCTAAAGAACCGAGAGTGATCCAGCGGGAGCTGGCGCGGAAATCCAATTTGGAGGGCCAGTTCTTCAGGCTCCCTGCCATATGGCGCACCCCGAGGCGCGCGTTCACGCGCACTCAACGATATCTTACATACAAGACCGGACGGCGGGGACACTGCAGTCCGCAGATTATGCCTCAAGTCAGGCACATTGCGAAATAACCCAGTGTCGAAGCGAACGCGGGGCCGAGTGCATTGGATGCTCGCCTGGGACCGGCGTTCTCGCCTGAACAAACCGATGGCCCACCAAGCCATGGATTTTCGGCAATTCAGGGGCCATCTAACGTATTGAAAGGAAAGGAATGGGTTAGCCCTTGACGGGAGCCGCAGTCCACGAATTTGCCCATCGTCAGCCAGGAATTCGCATTTGCGCCCATGCCCTGCCAAGTGTCGGGATTCGGAGGCGCTGCTCGCACCCGAACTTTTGCCTGAGGGAAGGCTCATCGAACCCCGAAGATTGTATGCTCGAATGGTGTTGCGATCTGATGACCGTGGACGTAACGCGGGAATTCGAAGAAGCAGCGTGGTCCGAGATCGCGCAGTACAGGAAGCGAATGAGCCAATAAGATCAGTCTTCCGGGAGTAAGCAAGAGCAGCAACAGGAGCAATTTTTTGCAACCGCAACACCTTAACCATACTTTGTCATAGTGTAATCGGTGCTTGAAGCGCTCATAAGCGGGCAAATGGACATGACGGGTGGCCGCTCCCAATCCCACGATGACAACGCGAATCACCGGTTGGCTCTAAACATTTTTTCCGGGGCCTCCGATTTGGGCTTCTGTCTCGCGCATCGTACGTTTGTCCTGCGCTCGACACAACGAACTTGCCACCACAGCAGGCGTCAGCGAGATCGCGACGGTGTGTGGTTCCACGCACGGGGTGCTTCCGTGAGCCTCTTATACTTAAGCTGCTAACTAGGTAAAGGCGGCGGACATGCCGTTAGTCAACGAGGGACTCATCATTCCAACTTCTGGATTGGCGACTATCCTGTAACTGGCTCGGTTACTGGGCATATACGCGTTTCTTGTATCGCGCCGGGTCCGGAGATTAGCAGACGATCGACCTCGGGAATCCCGGCACTACGTGGCGACCGACTGCATACAAGTTTCGAATACTGTGATCTAGAAAGCATTGGACTGCCGCTGAAACCAACCTTTCAGTCCCACTATCCCTCCGTTGCGGTTTGATTTGGGGTTGACAAGCGCCGTTCTTTCCTGCTGTTATCGTTGGAGAATCGTGGCACGCACAATCGTTTGTCTTTCTGATAACGCGGGCGTTCGTAACGGAGGGCTCGTGAAGCTGAAATTGCTCTTGTGTTCGTCTTGTGCCCTGCTTTTCTTCTCCATGTCGTCAAACGCGCAGCAGGAGCAGGACGCGCGGCTGTGGCTGACCACGCCCGACCGAACCGCGCTGGTAGCGCTGCAGCCCGGCGCGCTGCACTTTTCGTCGGAAGCGGGCCCGTCGCCGGTTCTCACAGTCGATGATGCACAGCACTTCCAGTCAATCGATGGCTTTGGCTTTGCGCTGACCGGAGGAAGCGCGCAGCTGCTGATGCGCATGGGCGCTGCGCAACGGGCTGCCCTGCTGAAGGAATTGTTTACGACCGGTGGCACCGGGATCGGAGTGAGCTATCTGCGCGTGAGCATCGGCTCTTCCGACATGAATGAGCGGGTGTTTTCCTACGATGACTTGCCGCCGGGCGAGACCGATGTAGACATGGCGAAATTCGACCTGGGACCGGACCGCGCGGATGTCATTCCGGCGCTGAAGGAGATTTTGGCAATTGAGCCGGGGATCAAGATTCTGGGATCACCGTGGTCCGCTCCGGCGTGGATGAAGACGAATGATGACGTGAAGAGCGGCGAGCTCAAGCCGGAATATTACGGTGCGTTCGCCAAGTATTTTGTGAAGTACATCAAGGCGATGCGCGCGGAGGGCATCACGATTGACGCGATCACGGTGGAGAATGAACCGCTGAATCCAAAGAACACGCCGAGCATGGTGGTGTTCGCCAAGGAAGAAGATACGATCATTGCACATGATCTGGGTCCTGCATTTCAAGAGGCGGGAATCCGGACGAAGATTCTGCTCTATGACCATAACCCGGATGTTTTGTCCTATCCCCTCTCGATTCTCGGAGATCCTGGCGCAAGCAAGTATGTGGACGGAACGGCATTTCACCTTTACGGCGGCGACGCGAGTTTGCTGACACGGGTGCATGATGCGTATCCGAACAAGAACCTCTATCTAACCGAGCAATCGGTGACCGAGCGGCGCTCCGAAGGGCCTCTTGGAATTGCTGAACCGGTGGGCCGCGTGATGATTGGCGCGACGCGGAATTGGTGCCGCAATGTGCTGCTGTGGAATTTGGCTGCCGATCCGCAGAATGGTCCGCATACCAACAATGGGGGATGCACCGGATGCTCAGGGGCTATTACTCTGAACGGCGATTCTGTGACTAAGAATGTTGCTTATTATGTGCTCGAGCATTTCTCGCAGTTTGTACCTCCGGGATCAGTACGAGTGGCGTCGAGTGAGATGGAGCAGTTGGCCAGCGTCGCCTTTTTTACTCCTCAGCACAAGATGGTGCTGGTGGTTTCGAACACGGGGAATTTCGCGAAGTCCTTCGCGGTGAAGTACCAAGATAAATTCTTCCAGACCACGTTACCGCCTGAGTCCGTAGGAACTTATGTCTGGTAGACGCGCACTCCGGCTTGTTAAGCAGTTTGCGCTGGATTGGGGGCAGTTGTTGCTGTGTTACGGGCCACCCAGAAGTTGGCGAATTACTTCCGAGTAGCCGACCAACCGGGAACTGACGGTTGGTAATTTGCCGCAAGCGCGTCTTCTAGGAACCGATTCCGAAGGCATTGGTTCCGATGAGCACTCCATCGGGGCCGAGCATCTCCTGTCTACATGCACGGATGGAGGCAAGACACTCAGCGCAAGTTCAACCGTGCGATCTGCTGAGCATGGTACTATTGCGCTGCCCGCTACATAGAAAAGGGTCCTCATGCGGATGCGATTTCCTATCCTTCTTGTCTTGGCCGCGAGTTCCACGATCTACGCTGCAAGAGATTCCGACACAGTTGTCGCCGTGACCGGGGGGAAAGTTCGTGGCACTTTGCTTGTTGCATCCGGCGCGGTGTTTACGGGTATTCCTTACGCCAAGGCTCCGGTCGGCGTTTTGCGTTGGCAGGCGCCATCTCCAGTGGAGCCTTGGACCGGCGTACGCGACGCGACGACATTTGGGCCACCATGCGCCCAGAACCCATACTTTATTGACAATGCTAAGGAGACCAGCCGCGAAGATTGCCTCTTCCTTAATGTGTGGACGCCCACCTGGCCTGCTAACTCCGCCAAACTACCGGTTATGGTGTTGATTCCCGGTGGCGGGAATTTTGCCGGGGCGGCAGACGAACGCGCTCCTGGAGACAAGCTGATCCGCCGCGGCGTGATCGTGGTGACGTTCAACTACCGGCTTGGGATCTTCGGCTTCTTCTCGCACCCGGAACTGAGCGCTGAGTCTCCTCATCATGTGTCAGGCAATCAAGGCTTTCTCGATCAGATCGCCGCGCTGCGTTGGGTTCACGAAAACATCGCGAACTTTGGTGGCGATCCCGCTAACGTGACCATCTTCGGCGAGTCGGCTGGATCTTTCAACGTGAGCGTGTTGGCGACGTCTCCGTTGGCACGTGGTCTCTTCGGTCGCATCATCGGTGAGAGCGGAGCTGTCGTGGTGGCCGGGGAACCCCTCAATCTTCCCGACGCGGAAAAACGCGATTTGGCGCTCGCGGCAACCTGGACCGCGGAAGGCAATCTGTCCTTGAAGAATTTGCGCGCCCTTCCGGCGGACGCTATCCTTGCAAAAGAACCGAATTTTCTGGTTGACCCGCAGCCAAACCTTGGACTTGTCGTCGATGGCTATGTATTTACCGAACGGCCCGAAGACGCCTTTGCCGCCGGACGTCAACAACGCATCGATATGCTACTGGGCAGTCTGGCGCATGAGTGGCGTCCTGGCCTAAGCCCGCCGGCGAACCTGAAGCAAGCTATCGAAGCAAGTTATCCTTCCGATATCGCAAAGCGAGCACTCACTCTGTACCAGACAAGCGGAACGGATCCTCTTTACGGTACGCCGGCGGAGCAATGGGTTGAAGACGACAGCTTCCGATGCCCTTCGGTGGCGCAGTTAACCTGGCATGCCGTCGCTGGGAACCGAGCCTTTGAGTTCCAGTTCGACCGCTTGCCGCCGGGTTTCGACAAGAGCCAGAATGCGCACCATCAGGAGGTTCAATACCTTTTTGGTCTTGGTCCGGGAAAGTTCGAAGCTTCTGACTATGCCCTCTCCGATGCGATGCAGGAATACTGGACCAACTTCGCAAAAACCGGCGACCCAAACGGTACAGGGAAGCTGCCGAATTGGCCCCGGTTCGATCCCGCCTCAAAGAGATTCATGGAGCTTACGGATGCCGGCCCGATAGTTCGCAAGGACCTTCGCGGCAAGTTCTGCGAACTGTGGATCGAGGCCGAAAAAGAGTCGCGAAAAGCCCAGTAGTGATGCGCCCCGAGCGGGACCTATGAAAGTCTGTCCGTAGGATCAGCGGCAAGTTGCATGTCTTGTCTTGAGATTAGCCCTTGCGAACCGGGGTTTACCGATCGACCCGAGTTCGGAATTGGTATGCTAGTCCCGTAATCTCCGTGCTCTTGGCCACAGGTAGTTGGTCTGGATGACGGCTTACCCGCGCGGTTAGCAATAGGAAAAGTCGGCATAGCGGAAGTGATCTGCGATTCCGTGCCGACCAGTTCCTCCCGGATGACGGGGCACTCGGAAGTAATTCACATGCACGGCAAAGCGATTACTGGTCGAAGTATACCTCCCCGGCCGCGCGATCATTCGCCGCGCCAGCTCCTCCCCTTCTTGTCATTCTGAGGCCCGCCGTACCGGGCCGAAGAATCTATGTGACCGCATCACCGCGCACGCGCCAACTCGAACGCCACGACCATCTTCGCCCTGCTTCCGACAGCCGAAGATTCGCCCCAAGACCTAACTGTGACTTCCCTTATTCCCGTTTATGGATAGCTTCCGTGTAGGCGACAATACGTAGTGATCGCGTGGGGACTCCAATCGAACGGCTGAGTGCAGCCCCTTGGACGGGTGGCGCGTTTATCGAGCGGACTGAGAAACCTATGTGGCCGCGAGAATCCAAGAATCATCTGGACGTCAATTGACGGGCTTCCTCGCCCGGGAGTACAGTTTGCGCGGTAAGTCTTCCCTGAGGTGGGGCCCAATCCATAATTCATCAACAGGAGATTGTTATGGAAAAGCTGATCGCCCGCTCGAGTTACTGGCTCGGAATAGTTTGCTTGGTCGTCGCCGTGATCTGGAGGATAGCGACCGCCTTTGGGTTGTGGATGGCATCGAACGTTACCCGAGAGAATCCCATCGGGTACTGGTCGTTCTTCCACGCCAGTATCTTGCTTTTTGTCGCGGCTATTGCCACGACGTCTTGCGCCTGGCTGAATTCACAGAATTCTTAACGGAACGAATCGTCCGTGTGATCGGCGGCCTGGTGCCTGTCTTAAGGCGAAAATGGTTGTGGCGCGCCCAAGGGGACGATCTCAGAACTTTCCTCCAAGGGTTCTTGTCTGACGCAGGCTTACAGCTCTGCTCTGAACCTGCAAGATCACGAAATTTCAGCACAGGCGAGCAAAGAAGCTACTTTCGCGTCATCCGGAATTCGATCATCATCCGCTCCTCTCCTTTGTCATCGATCATGAAATGTCGATGGAGGAGAACGCGGCCGTCTTCCTCAAGGTGTGCGCGCGCGACGGTCTTGCGCCCAGGACGATCGGGATCGAGGGGCGTGGCCCAAAGGACGATGTTCTTGCCGTCGAACGTGCCGTCGCTTTGGCGAATCGACATCGTCGTCTGCCGCGAGTCATACCACACGGTCGTGAAGCGATTCGTTTTGGAGTCGAAGCCGGAGATCCCGGTGCCGGTGGTCTTCGTGCCGTCAGAATCGAAGAAGGTAAAATCCGACTGCAGAAACTTGCCGTCCTGGATCATGTACTGCTTACACGTGCCTTTCGTCACGATCGGCTTCCCGTTCATGGGAAAGAACGTCTTGACGACGTCCCAGTCGCCCGCAAATTGCGCGAGGAGCTTCTGACCGGCGCCCGGCACGTTCGGTGGCTCGTATTGATTGTGGGTTTGCTGCGCGACCGCCGCAGTGGCAATGAGTAACGTCACCGCAATCCATTTCCTCATGGCTCGCGATGATATGCGAAAATCGCAAGTGTTGCACGCCCTTTAGGTTGGCGAGCCGATACTCGCAATCAGGTGTGGTCGAAAATCCCTGGAAGCCCTTCAAGAGAAACGCCAAGAAAACTGGCGCGCCTGGAGAGATTCGAACTCCCGACCCTCTGTCGACGGCTATGCGGAGAGCCTCTGCATAGCATTGAACTCTTGCCCAGCAACTCTTGAAGGCGCACCGTAACCTCAGTCTCTTACTTCACGGTTGGCTGCGGGGCGGGCGCCCTCGTTGCCACGTCCGGTGCGAGCAACTTCTTCACCGAATCGGGAATGGCATCCGCGTGCGCGAGTAGTTGGCTCACCTGCCACAACTGCGTGTCCGTCAGTTTGGTTTTGAACGATGGCATTCCCGAGAGCCGAATGCCATTGGCGGCCTTCCAATAGGTCTCAAGGACGGGATCATCCGTTACGCCCTTCCCGTGAAAAAGCTGGGGCGGCCTCGGAAACATGGTGGAAGCGTAATCGGTAGGTGGCTGCCCTGGCAGTCCATGGCAGCTCGCGCATCGTTGCTTGTACGTTTCCGCGCCCGCCAGAAAATTCGGCTCATCCGCGGCAACGGGCGATTGCGTCACCGGTTGTTTCTCGATGCGGGCGTTCAGGGCCATGTACGCCAGTTTTCTTTCAAACGGCATAGGCGGATCGGCCGTGGCAACGGGAGCCATTCCCGAAGAAAAGTAGTATAGGCAACCACCGGCTAGAATCACGAAGGCGAGAACAAAACCAACGATAAAGCCCTTGAGCATGGCCCGATGTTACTTCATTGCGCGCTGGGACTCGACGGCAATCTAACCGTGGCCTCGTCGGGCTCGTGGCGCGAGGGCCTGGCCGGAGTTCACTGCACCAGCTTTACGGGCGCTCTCCAAAAGGCGCTCTTCTGTTCGGTGGGATTTAAGATGGTCACTTGGCATTCGTACTCGGCCGGCGGGAGTTCGCTGAGAGGGATTTCGAAGATCAGGGGCATCGTTTTCAATCGGTTATTCAAATCCTGAACCACCTCCACCGGTTGCGTTTGAAATGCTTTCGATTGCCCGCGGTAAAACGTCACGTATGCGATCAGCGGTTCGGTGTTTGCCGCGCCCTGCTCGTACGCCTGCAGATAAACGTACAAATCCCGGCCTTTGCTAAACACTCGCGTGACGCTGGGAATCAGCTTCTGCCCATTCTGCACCAATGGGTTAGCTGTTTCGGCCTTGTCCTTATCCTTTACCGCGTTGTAAATCGCATCTTTTAGCTCGATGCGCTGGCTGCTCAATACCACGGAACTGATCGGGATGCGTTTTTCCTCTTTATTCAAATTGGGAATCACAAACGTGTTCTGATACGTCCCGATTCTGCCCGTCTCGTCGTCACGTGCCAGAAATTTGATCGTATATTTGCCGGGAAGCAGCGTGAACCCCGTATCGTATTCGACCGGCCGCTTGGCCAATTCGACGGCGGTCGCATCGCTCAGCTTGATATTCACCTTGTCACGCACGTTCGAGACCGTCGTGCCGAAGTCATCCTTGATCTCGCCAATGAAATCGATCAGGGTGTGTTCGGCGCCGGCGCGCTTGGCCAGAGCCAGTTCGCGTCCCGGGATTTTCACGATAATGGGAACGAAATACTCGGCCCGATTCAACTGGAAGTAATCTACCTCCATCGCGATGGTGAGCTCCGTAATTGGGTCGTCCAACATCAGCGCGTCTTCGAGCTGCCGCTCTTTATCGGCGACGGTGAACTTGCTGAATTGTTTGCCCGCGTAGTAGCCCTGCCGGTAATCCAGATCGGCAGGGACATCCGCATTCAGAGATATCTTGATGCGGCGAAATTTGCCATCCAGTGCCGAATTCGTCGTGTAATAGCCCAGCACGTAGTAGCTCGAAATTGCCTGTTGCGCCTGCACGATCCCTTTCGCCAGATCGTTGTAATCGAGCAGAGCTTTCCCGCCCGTATCGCCGGCGAGCGCAAAAAGCGTGTCTTGCGACTGCTGAAAATTCGCCGTCACGGCCAACGCTGCGGCTCCCGTGTACATCCCAATGTTTCCCGGCGACCCTTTCGTGGCGTCTCCCAAAGGTGCCTGGGCCACCAACCCGCGCGCATCGATGGGCCAAAACGACACTCCGGCACGAATGGCGGAATCAATCGTGGCGTGAAGCTGCGCCTGGTTGTCTATGCCATTCAGCCTCAGGCCGCTCGCGAAGTAGACCAGCGACTTTTTCTCGTTGAGCTGCGCCAGCATTTTCGCCGCCGTCTGGAGCGCGGACAATTGCCGGTCCGTATTGAACACGTTGAATTCGCTGTCGTCCTGGCCAAAAGCGGCTCCCGTATCGGAAGCGCTGGCATCGTCGGCCGTTTCGTCGAATCCCTGGTTCTCTCCCACCACCAGCGTTCCGATGATGCTGAGCAAGCGCGCTCGGTCGTCGGTGAAATCCTGCAGCACGTCGACAGCACCGCCGGAATACCTGAGGATGGCGACCAGATCGGCTGGGGTCATCTGCGTCTGGATAAACTTCTGCGCCGCGCCCAGTGCGCGCAACTGATCGCCGGGCGGCATAGCCGTCATATCGAAGTACAAAGCCAGGAGGCGGCGATCCTTATAGCGAATATTTCCCGGCCGTTCGGGCGCGATGCGAGTCTTGGCCAGCTTCTGGTAAATCTTGACGTGTCCCGGCTCGACGGGTGGTGCGGGAGCGCTGCCGGCGGCTTCCTGCACTTGCTGGTGTTCGCAAAAGCGAATCGTTTGCGCCACGCCATTTTCGGTTAGCGTGAAATCCTTCGCGGTCAAGCCTTCGATCGGCGCGCCTTTCGTATCCTTTGCCACCACGGTCTCAACCACCAATTGCGTGCTCACCGTGATTTTGGCCGGCGCATTGCCTCCCTGAGGCGCATTCTGCCCGATCTGCTGAGCACCCGCAGCCAAGCTCGCTAGCAACATTACGGCGATGAGACGTCGCATGATTAAAACCTTAGCCGCATCGTGGCCTGCATGCTGCGCATGGGATTGGCCGTGGTTGGTTCGCCAAATTGCGTGTTGTTCACGATCGTATCCCAGCTCGGAAACGTGACGTGATTGAGAAGGTTCGTCGCATCCATGCGCACATCCAGATTGTAGCGGCCGTGCAAACGGAACGTGCGCGCCAAGGAACCGTTCAGCGTAAATTCCGCTGGGCCGATTATCGAATCTCTTCCCGCGGTGCCCCATTGGCCCGGCAGCGGCGCGCTATACGCCGCCGGATTCAAAAACAAACCGGAAGGCGCTGCGCCAATCGGCGCACCGGTGTAATCCGGCCGAATGCTGCCGGTGATTCCGGTGCCGGGAACCGCGGCAAGATAAATCGGCGTCTCCGGCAAGCCGCTACCCACGATGATCTGTGTAACAAAGGTCCATTCCTTCAAAAGCACGCCCCGCCAGCCGCTCAGCAACGTTTCGCCGCCGATGCCCATGCCCGTCGTGTACTGCAATTGCGTGCTCAGTAGGTGGCGCTGATCGAAAGCGGAAGGCCCGCGCTCGGCATTTAAATTCAGCCAGTTCTGCGCGATGGTGGGCGCATTCGGGCTGCCCTGTGTTGCTCCTCCGCCCGTTGCCGCAGAGGGACTAAATGCATTTTGCGGCGTGTCCTGCGCAAGGGCGGTAGCGCCTTGCCCGCCCATCGCGGAATCATCGTCGATGGATTTTGAGTAAGTATATTGGAGCGTCGCGGTAAAGCCGTTGTGCAGCCGGCGCCGCAACTGCACTTGGCCAGCTTCGCGCGTGGAATTGCCATTCGAGGTGAGGTACTCAAATCCAAGAGGACAACTCGGACAGGGATTCGCAGACCCGAGGGGATACGTATTCGGTAGAAATTCCTGCACGCCCCGCGTTCCCTTAATGCCGAGATAGGTCACCGTCAATTGGAGCGAGCCGGGCAAGTCCCGCTGCACCGCTAACTGCCAGTTCTGCGCGTAGCCAATGAGGAAATTCGGATCGATCGCAAAAGTATCGGGCGTGGTTGCGGCACAGTTGACGAATCCATTCGCCAGCGTCAGCGGGCACGCCGGGCTGTCTTGCACGCTCAAGCTTTTCGAAAGCGGCGCTTCCTGCGCCATCTGGAGCGCGATCGTTTGGTAGACGGAGGAGTCGTAATAAATTCCATATCCCGCGCGAACCACCATGGACGACCCGGAAATCGGGCGCCAAGCAATTCCCAGGCGCGGCGCCATATCGTGCTTGTCCGGCCGCACCAGTGAACTGGGATAGGTTTGGCTCGTGAGCGGCCCGACCGGATCGCTTGCTACAACGGGTGCGGCAGCGCCAAATCCCGGAGTGATATCCAAATTTACCAGGCGGCCTTCGAGTTCCGTGATCGGCGCGCCATACTCCCAGCGAATCCCCAGGCTTAGCGTGAGTTGCGGCGTCATTCTCCAATCGTCCGTGACAAACGCGTCATAAACGGATTCACGAAAATATTTATCCGCGTTGCCGAACGCGATCGCGCTCGTGTCCGGAATCCCCAGCAGAAAATCCGCAAAATCGGAGCCGCCGGTTGGCACGCTGTTCGTGGTTCCCTGCGTGGCCGCGCCTGTAAACGTGAACTCACCTCGGGGATCTTGCTGCGATAAGTAGTTAAATTGCTGCCTGCGGAAATCTCCTCCAACCGTAAAGTTATGATGATCGCGACTCCAGAACAGGCTGTAGGACAGGGCACTGGTCTGGTTGCGATCGAACGCGCTTTGCGCGTCGGACAATCCCGCTATACCGCTGGAAAACGTCAAGCTCGGTGGCCCCCAGTTCATCGGATCCTGATCGTTTCCTGTGATTCCCGCGTCGCCCGAAACATTTTCGCGATTCTCCCAATAGGGCGTGATCCTTGTGGACAATCGGCTGAACCGGTATCCCAGACTCAAAATCACTCGCTGGCTAAAGCGGTGCGACCAGTGGACTCCGCCGTTGAAGCCCAGGACATCGCGAGTATCGTCAAAACCGAAGAGATTCGGGCTATCAGCACGCACACTCTGATACGCGAAGTCGCCATACACTTGATTCTTAAAATTGACGAATTTATTGAAGCGCAATTGCAGCGCGTCTTGATGTGTGTTGCTGACGATTGGAATTTGGTAGTTGTAGCGCGGATTCCCGGTGATATTTGGCAATGGGTAGAGATTCAATAATGCCTGGGCTTGCTTGTTGATTTGACCCGGCAAAATCATGTTGCCGGGGAACGGCAAGCCAGTGGATGGATCGAAGATCTGCACCGGCTGCCCGGATGAATTCAGCGTCTGCGAGAAATCGCCGTTGCGCTCGGCTAGACTCGGCACGAGAGCGGAGTCCGTGGTGGCGTTGCGGCTCCGCGTCCATTGATAACCCGCAAACACGAAGGGACCGTTGTGGAATACATGCGGGATGTTGAGCGGGCCGCCAAAAGTCGCCACACCCGTGATTTGGTTGTAAGCCGCCTTGGGAGTGTTATCTCCGCTCAAGGAAAACGGCCGGGCATCCAGTGCCGCGTTATCCAGGATCAGCCCGATGCTGCCGTTATAGAGGGAATTGCCGCCGTTGCGATTATTGCCGAACGCGGCCAGTTGCGCGAATGGCGAAGCCGCGCCGTTATTCTGGCTGCCATTGATCAGAAATCCGTCGGAGGCCGGGGCGGCTTCCTCCGGCGGTGGTTGCGTCGCCTGCGCTTGATTCGGCTGCGGCTTCGTCTGCGCGCTCTTTGCCGGCTCGTTCTTCGACGGCGCGGGCGTCACATTCGGACTGGCTACCACCGGCTTGATCTCGGCTTTGATTTGGTCAAGTGGCAGAATTTTCAATTCCCACACCGCGGCCGGCATGTTGGGACTGATGACCAGATCTTCTTGGATCGTGGCAAAGCCGGCCATTTCGATTTCAACGGTCCATTTGCCTTCTGGCACGTCGGCAAAGGAATAGAAGCCCTGCGCATCGGTGATAGCGACAAATTTCTTGTCGCTCTGCGTGATCGTGATGGTTGCTCCGGGAACCGGCAAACCGCCGAAAGTGACCTGCCCATGATGTTCCGCAGCTTTGCCGACGCCGCAGAAGGCCAAACACGCAATCGCGCAAAGCAGGCCGAGGCGCTTCACAATGTGCCACGATAACATCGAGTATCCGCGTCTACGTTAATTTTCCGAAGGCTTCTCCACATGATCGACAACCAACGCCCCGACCGGCGTCCCCAGCCCGTTTAGACGTGGCAGTTTGCTTTTCGGGTGTCCCTGCAGCGCGAAATCGTACTCCCGGTCCCGGGTGTCCCTGCCCGTTATACGCTCCAAAGGGCCCGGCGTTTCACCTGACGCTCGGCCGCTCACGTCTTTGTTTCCCAGTCTCTGTGGATCACGTCGAAGCGCCCATCGAGAATTAGCGGCACTATTTTGCCAATCCGTGCAACCTCGCTCTTCGCAAGCAATACTTGATTGAGAATTGTGCTCCACGACCGGTTAGCAAGCGTAGAATGCCATCTTTGGCAACAAAACTGATAATTTCCGCGCATCGAGCGATAGGTCTCGCTCGGAGAAAGGGTTTTGATGCTGAAAAAACCACCAATTTTAATCACGATCGTTTTTTTCGCCGCTCTTGGCGCGGTTTGCCAGGCGCAGAACAATTCATCGCCGAAGCTCGAATTCGACGTCGCCACCGTCAAACCCAGCCTACCTAACGAGCAAGGTGGCGGGATTAAGCCGCTGCCAGGCGGACAAACCTATGTGGCCACAGGCGTGCCCGTAAAGCTGATGATCCGCTTGATGTTTCATCTCACGCCCAATCAGATTTCAGGCGGACCAAGCTGGCTCGATACCGAGCTTTACGACGTGAACGCGAAAGCGGACCGTCCACGCAGTATCGACGAACTGCACATCATGTTTCAAAATCTGCTGATCGATCGCTTCAAGCTGCAATTCCACAGCGAAACGAAAGAGATGTCCGCTTACACACTAACGGCGGATAAAGCGGGCCCGAAGATGGCGGCCAACACCGGCCCGGAAACCTTCGACATTCCCTATAGCGGCATTGGCTTCGGCAAGGTTAAATTCACCCATGTCTCCATGTCTTATTTCACTTGGTTTCTCGCGGGCTTCCCAGGAATTGGCCGCCCGGTGGTAGACCAGACCGGGCTCAAAGGCTTCTACGATTTCACATTAGAATGGGCGCCGGAGCTTCCACCTGACGCAGACCCAGCTATCGTCGCGAAGCTACCGCCCACGAACGGACTCGACATCTTCGCCGCGATTCAAAAAGAACTCGGGCTCAAACTAGAGAGTGGCAAGGCGCCGGTTTCCGTGATGGTGATCGATCACGCCGAAAAGCCTACTGATAACTAATCCGGTTGCGCGTTATCGTTAGTGTGGATATTCCCGCGAGGGAAAGCGGGCCAGCCGCCCGACAAAGTGGTCAGAAAAACTTCCAGCTCGTCCAGCCGCTAATTCTCCGAAGGCTTCTCCACGTGATCGATCACCAGAACTTCCACCGGACCTTTTTGTGATTCCAGTTTCAGCCCGAGCTGTTCCTGAATCGCCGTGAAGATCGAAGGCCCGGAAGCATCCGCCGAGGCGCCACTATCCGATCCGCGTCCGCCATCGCCGGGACCTCCCGGCATCGCCATTTGGTGTCCGGCGTCCACTTCAACGTGAAATCGTACAGGCCCGTCAGCGCGGTCTTGTCCACAACCGTCCGCCCGAGTTGCTGCGACAACTGCCGGGCCAAGTCCGCAACATGAAGCCCTTGCCCGGTCAATTCGCCCCGATCCATCATCATCATGCCCCTTCCGCCGCGGCCTCCCGGACCTTTGAGTCCGTTTGGATACGTGTCACCGGGTTTTGCCTCCTGAAGTTTCGGGCCATTCTTGGCAACCACAAGCGCATAAATCGGCAGATCTTTCGTTTCGCGGTGAATCGCCAGCTTGAAGCGGTCCGCCAGCAGCGCCTGCAGCATATGCCGCCGTTCCTCCACCCGCTGATCCTGGTCGAGCTTTTGCAGATCATCGGCCACGGATTTTTCCATTTTCGCTTCGATATCGTAGTTTTCGGAGCCGAGCGTATTCAATCCTTGAATCTGGTTTTCCTCCACGCCATACGCCACTCGAATCAGCATCCGCACCGAGACGTTGTTTGCTGTGAAGCCCTCCGGCGTGTTGGCGATCCGGACCATGCCGTTCCCGGATTTGTCCGGCTTGATCGACGCAACCTCATAAACATGCGCAGGCGAAGCACTCTGTTGCGCCTGCAACACGCGCGCCCAACTCCGCGTTGCCGTTGTCGAGCCAAGTAAGAGCAATGCCGCAACACCTGCCAATCCGGCCGCGCTGATCACGCGTCGACTACTAAAAAGCAGTTTGTGCATGGGACCACCCATTCGCCGGCTGTCGCCACAAACTCCCGTAGCGGCGCTCTTCTTCCTCGCCGTTTAGACGCCCCTTCCAAGAAAGGGAGAGCGTTGATTCCGGTCCGCGAATGAGTATATGCAAGCACAGCCTGAGTTTCGACACCAATTCCAGACCAGAAGGGCCGCGCGGTACCGCGATTGCTCACGCCACTCTGGCATCGAACGCGATAACATTGGGCGCTCAGTGGCCCCTCTTTGTAGAAAATGAATGTCCTACTTCCAAAGGAGGAATATCGTGAAAACCCGCAACGTGGTCCGGCTGGTAGGAGTTTGCGCCCTGATACTCGCACCAGCGGCTTCCGTTGCAGGGGGACGCTACGACGGCAATTGGACCACGAACCTTTCCTGCGAAGCTCATGGCCAAGGCGAGGCTTACAAATGGGAGTTTCCCAGCACAATCAAAGACAACAACTTTCAAGGAGTGCATGGCGAACCGGGCGGACCAGGCTATCTGCTGATTGAAGGTAAGATCGCGGACGACGGCAGCGCCAAGCTGTCTGCCAAAGGCACCGTCGTTACCCAGCAACATGCGCACGGTGTCTTCGCCATGAAGGGCAACAACTATAGCTACACCATGAAGGCCCAATTCGGTGATGCCAAGGGCACCGGAACCAGGGACGAAGGCGCCGGCATTTTTAGGCCGTCCCTGCAGCTTTGAGTTTACAAAGCAACCGGACACGCCTCCGCCAGCGCGCTAGACCGCAGCGGGCTTCTTAGGGGACGATCTTAAAACTTGGACTATCTTAGGTGAAATCGCTGCCAGTTTGACGGAGTAGAGTTTCCTAACGGATTGAGCCTGAAGTACGAGTGCCGAGTCCCGACCTACCCAGTTAGGCTTTGGCGGTTCGTTCGGCCAATAGCCATCGATTCTTTGCATGATCATCTTCAGCGATGCTGCTCGCGTCGGCGATGGCGGTCTCGCGGGCCGGTGACCGTTTGCCGTCCCACTGGGCGAACGCTCATTTCCAGAGCTATGAACAGCCTGGACATCGTGGTCGGCCGAAGCGCCAGATAGGTTGTTGCTGCATCGTTGGCACAGCGTGGGCGGGGAGGGTGAGATTCGCCTTTCAGCTATAACTCGGCCTGACCAAGCGCGAGGAATGTGCCGACCTCGTGAAGCGGGTCCTTCCAGCCGTAGGTCTTGCGCAAGGGCCGCGTCCGGTGGTCTCGGTTGCAGCCAACGCGGCAAACGCGCACGCCATCGCGTGCTCGACTCGACGGCGAGCTCCCAGATCCCTCCGGACCGGGTGTCGAAGAAGTGGTCGCGCACGAATTCCCACTGCTCGTCGCGGGCCCGCCCGTACCGGGCGCGGGCATCGCGATCGATCGCTTCGTGGGTGGCGAGAACATGCAGGGCATGCGCCGCTTCGAGCTGGACCCACCATTGACGAAGGTCGGTCGACGGGCCGTCGACGGCCATGTGCGGCCGTCCGCGGTAACGGCGAAGCAGAAGCCCCCGGACGGATGGCGCGCCGACGCCAGACAGAAGTCGCCGAGTTCGCAGGCTCCTCGCCACCGGGCCCATCACGCCGTTCACAGCAGCCGCGGCCACGAGGCGATGGATCATTTGGAACTGCTGCCCGATGCGCATGACATCTGGAACGGGCCGCCAGTCGGGCCGGTAAAGGTACGGCATGACCCCGGTCGGATCGGTGAGCCGGTCGATCACGAGGTCGACCAGCCACGCGAGCCGTTCGGCGCACCGCCCTCCTAGGCCGTGCGCGACAAACGTCCGTGAGCATCTCGATGGCATCACCGAGGGTGTTCATCTCCTTGAAGCCAGGCGTGACGACCGAGCACGTCTCGCCCATCGGGCGTGGGCAACCGCGCCCCATCCGGATAGCGCTCGTTGTTCCGGCGAAAGGAGCCCCAGTACCCGCCATAGCGTCGGATCCCACGCCACGTCATCCAACCATGCCAGGGCGCGGCCGCCCACAACCGCCCCTCACCGGGCGGCAGATACGGCTCCGCCAGGAGGAACGCCTGGGCCGCATAGGTGACGGCATGGGGGTGCTTCAACCCCTCCCAGCAAGGTCGGCCGCCCCGGTCCACCTGCGCGAAGAATCCCCCATGGGCCGCATCCCACAGGGCCCCCTGCAGGAACGCGCACCCGTGGCGCACCAGCCGGTCGCATCCCTCTCCCGGCATGGCCCGGTCCACGAGTGCGAACGCGATCGTCGTACGGCTCGGCGTGCTCGAGAGTCTTGTCGTGCGGCCCGGCCGGCTGCCATCGTTCATCGAAGTCGACCAGAAATCCACCGTACTCCCGATCGACACAGCGCGGCACGAGCGGCTCCATCACGTGGCGGCGCAGGGCGGCGCGAGCCTCCTCAGCGATCCCTGGATTCATCACGGCCAACCAATCGACGATCGATCTCTCGAAGTCGATCACCAGCATCTACTCCGCATGATAGTATAATGATTGGCTTGTGAGCCCAAATCGCCCGATGCATGGCCGCGAGTGTGACCGAATGCACAGCCGTCGGCACGAAACCCACCGTCGTCATTCACACCAACGACCAGCAGATGGTCGCCGCGCTGGTCAGCGCCCACTCGCTCAAGTCCAGATCCAAGAGCCCGCACCTGTTCGATGTCCGCCTGCTCCGGCTGGAAGAGACCCCGCATCTGTACAAGCGACACAATCAGACATTCGTCTGGTGGGACGGCGACGCGCCGTCGGTTTGGCGCCGGCACGATCTGCAATCGTTCGCCCCGCTCCGCCGCATGGTCCCGGCCCTCCTCGGCTTCCAAGGCCGGGCGCTCGTTATCGATCCCGACATCTTCGCGATCGGCGACGTCTATGAACTGCTCAGTCGGGACATGGGCGGCAAAGCCATCCTGTGCCGCGAGAAGCCGGAGTGGCGCGAAGGCCGGCGCCTGTATTCTTCCGCCGTCATGCTGCTCGATTGCAGCAAGCTGACGCACTGGCAGTGGGAGCGTGAGATCGATGAGCTCTTCACGGGCCGGTTAAAGCTGGGCCCGTGGCTCTCCTGCTGGATGAGTCACCAGAGCGAATCGGGCTGTTCGAAGAAGAGTGGAACCACCACGACACGCTGACCGAGAAGACGAAGCTCCTGCACAATACAGAGATCCGGACGCAGCCGTGGAAGACCGGCTTGCCCGCCGATTACCACGAGTATGCGCCCCGAGGGCGCTGTCTGGCTGGAGGCGCTGAAGCGCATCGCTCGCCGGATGGTCGCGTCGGGACAGGACCGGACGGTCCGTTACCAACCCCATCCAGATCCGCGCCAAGAGCAATTGTTTTTCGCGTTGCTGAGGGAGTGTCTGGAACAGGGCAGCATCACGACCCGAATTCCTCCGCAAGGCCATTCGCAAGAACTATCTCCGCAAGGATGCGTTCGCCCTCCTCGCCGTACAGTCAGGCGAATAGGACGGACAAGCGCGGCGCCCAAGGCCCGCAAACGTGGATTGCAGTACCCGGCTGGAACGCTACCTCTTGGCCGCACCGCCAGGGTCGATCTGGGAGGGAAGACCTGCTCCAGTACTCCAGATCCGCCACTCTATCGATTTCTTCGCCTCGATGACGCTACCCCTAAAATAGAGCTCAAGCCCTTCCACCGGTGGGCCCTTGTCCACCATGGTGTCGTCCTTTTCGCCAGCCAACTTCTCTACGATGTAATCTACATGCCGCGATCGCAGAAAATCTGCAGTAAGGAGAGGAGGCCGTTCCCAACTGGGAATCACTCGATTCGTCAAACTGCTTCCCGCAAGCGCGAAATTGAGAGTTTCATGGCCCAAGTTCAGAACCCTACTGCCAGGCCTCAGTGTGTCAATGATTGGCGGATACCCAAGGTAAGCTGCGCGGCTCCAATTGTGGTAACGCACTGTCTGAGTCATGGTGTAAAGCGGTTCGAAGACTAGGATGCACGCGGTAACAGCGAAAGCCAGAACATACACAAGTCTGTATACGCGAGTGGCTCGCAGTTCAAGGACTTCGAAAAAGGGTGCCGACAGGACAACCGCCAACACGAAAACAGGAAGCCCAAACCGTACAACCTTTTGCAGCAAGAACCCCCACATAATGACCAGCAGACCCAGAGCCAAGAGCCAAACTCGTAGGTCTGGCCGCCGCTTTCTCGCTAACCAAGCGGCAAAGATAACGCCTGGCATTACAAACGTGGCAAAGCCGCCCCCTAACCCGTCGCCTGGACCGTAATTTGTCAAAAGGAAACCGGGCGTCGATTTCCATTCAATCCAAGGATAAACAAACAACTCTGCCCAGTGTCGGACGGAGGACAGGTAAAAGTCCGGCGCGGTGATGTCGGAAGGCCGAACGCCCGGAAGCGAGAGAGAACCTACGTGTACGGAGAACGGGTACAACGGGTTGCCCGTACAAACTGCTGCACGAGCAAACCAGAAAACTGAAGGCACAGCACATGCTACGAGAAACAAGGCAAGCCGTCGCCACGCGCTCGGTCTGCCGCTGCGCCATGACAGCAGGAAAAACGTGATGAAAACGAGTGGGGCGGCGAACAACCAAAACACAGGCTTGGTTCCCACAGCCAAACCCGCAGCCAGACCCGCGGCAAAAAGCAGCGCGGGTCGCGCTTCCCCCTCCTTATGGTTCCTAACCTGGTCGCAAAACTCCGACACGAGCGTCAAGCTTCCAAAGAGAAGGGCCGTGCCGAAAAGATCCACGTAACCGCTCGCGGATTGATTCGCCACCATGGGGATCATTAAGGCGGTTGTAACGACCGGCCATTCCGGCGCCGCCGATTCGCGAAGTCTACGGCCAAGTTGCAAACACGCCAGCAGTAGAATGGCGACGCCTGGCCATTGAACAAATCCGAGGAGCCGATCGTGCCCGGTGGAAAGAACGAGAAGATCGAGGATTTCCACATTTCCGGGGAGACTCGCATGCCAATTCGTGGCATCCGTGATGCGCATCGTCGCTTCTTGAAGCCATCGCAACGCAACTGGGTAGTGATACGAGACAGAATCCCAGGTATCGGGGAAACTAAACGCCATTCTCAGGGACAGGGTTCCAAGGTGCACAGCACGATCAGGAGGCCGAGCGCCACATGCCGGGGAATACGGTCGCTGACTACCCCGGCCAGCTCAATCCTCGGACGGTGCCTCGCCCGAAGCAGCCAAAGTGTCAGGGCGCAAGCGAAAGCGAGTCCGCTCCAAAAGAAGAGATCGCTCACTCGCAGGAATGGCCGCAGGCCGCCGAGATCAAGCGCGGCCATCCACTGCACTGGGCCGATCATAAGACAGAGCCAATAAACCAACACCGCAATCCCAGCCACGGTCCGCTTTGCGGGCAGCAAAAAGCGCCCCACAAGCAAGACGCCTGTCGCGAACGTGAGAAGCAGGAAGAGGAGGAAGAGCCAGAACTGCATCCGGTCACCGGTTATGAAACTTACCAAACAGGCGAATGACGGAGCGGATGATATTTGAAATCGCGTAACTGCTCAACAGCCAGATGACAAAACTCGAACAGGCGAGAAACAGGCAAACGCGGTGCACCCGGTCTCGGTGAAGAATCGTCTCTGGCTCAACGCAAGAAGGCATTGGTAGATTTTGCGGTTGTCCGCTTGGACGGCTAAGCCGGATTTGCAGATTTGGACAAGCAGCATATCATGCGCTGGCCCCACTCGGAATTTCAGCCACGTGCGAATCCGCGGAAGAGCCTGTCATCTGTCGATGGGTCTCTTGGTGGCACCGGACACAAAGAGCCACCAGATTCTCTGCCGCGTCATCACCCAGTCGGCTCCGCGCCTGAACGTGATGGACTTGAAGACCCTCGATCGAGCCGCACGATTGGCAACGCCAGCCGTCTCGCTCTAGGACTTCCCGGCAGAGTTGGCGATAGGCTTCAAGATCAAGCCTCAAGCGTGGTCGTTTCGGTCGGATCCTCAGTCAAGGTGTCACCTGGACGTCTTCGACGAGCTGCTTCCTCTGCGGCTTCGGAAGGTGAATACCAGCCGAGTGAGGGCCGACCGAAGAGCATCCTGATTGCCGGTCTCCAAACTCACGCGGCGAGAAAATCCGCGCAGATCATCTCCAGGAGGAAAATGGCGCAGGTAAAGAGTGGCTCAATTGACTGGAAGGCAGTAGGACGACGGATTCGGGAACTGCGCGGATTTGATATGACGCAGAATGAATTTGCACAGCGGATCGGTATCAGTCAGAGCTACCTGTCTGCGGTTGAACACGGACACGTAGAGGCAGGGGCAGAGGTGTTGCTGACAATCAGTAGGAGTCTGGGAAGTAGCTCGAGTGGCTTCTTACCGGAGCAGTTTAGACGGCAACTTGCTCGCTCGGGCCAATCATATCTTCAAGAGGGTCTTCCAGAATCGCTAGTCGCAACTGGGTGCGCCAGTCCGGCAATTCCACGCCAAAGACACTCTTCACCTTCGAATTGCACAGCACAGAATTGGCCGGTCTGCGAGCTGGCGCTCGAAATTCGGCCGACGGGATGGGTATAACCCGTTTGGTTTTGAGTGGCCTGCCCTCGGGTGGCTTCCGTATACCAGCGACCCAGCTTTGGTGAACTCGCGCATTCTTCCAGAATAGCCCGAGCGAATCCGAACCAGGTGGCCTCACCAGCCGCAGTTAGGTGATAAATTCCAGATCGGTTTTCCAGCGACGATCTTGTGGACTTCGAATCGCCGATTCGGCCGAGGACGCGGCAAGTAGCGTCTGCAACAGTTCGACTCCAGGTTGGCGCGCCAATCTGGTCGTCAACGATTCGCAATTCCTCTTGCTCAGATGCTAGCTTCAGGATGGTGAGAAGGAAATTCCGCCCGCGAGTCCCATAGACCCAACTGGTGCGAAAGATGATGTAGGGCACTCCGGAGGATTGAAGCGCTTGCTCGCCGGCGAGCTTCGTCTTCCCATATACGTTGATGGGATTTGTGGCATCGGTCTCGACGTAGGGCGTTTGCTTCGTTCCGTCGAAGACGTAATCCGTCGAATAGTGAACGATGGCCGCACCGATCTGCGCGGGCCTCTTCGCGCCATGACCTCAAGCGCATCTCCGTTGACTGCTTGCGCCAGCTCCGGCTCGCTCTCGGCTCGATCGACCGCCGTGTATGCTGCGGCGTTGACGATGAGATTCGGCCGCAGATCTCGGATCGCTGCACGAATCGAGTCGGGGGTAGCGAGATCAAGCTGTTGGCGATCCAACGCTGTGAGAGTTCCGAGCTTTGACAACAGGATCCGCAGGTCGTGCCCGATTTGGCCGTTCTTGCCGGTCAGCAGGATCTTCAGGCTCATTTTGCGCGGTATTCCGGCAGAAACTGCTTCGGAACTTCAGAGAGTCGTGAGTTTCGGAGGTCCTTGTCGGAAAGCAGAGGGACTGGAAATTCCCCAGTCAATGTTCAATGCAGGATCATTCCAAGCGATTCCACGCTCATCGGCGGGATCATAAAAATCGCTGCACTTGTAGAGAAATTGTGCAGACTCGGAAAGCACCAGAAAACCGTGCGCGAATCCCCTGGGGACGTAAATCTGATTGTGTTTGGCTGCGGAAAGGACAATGCTGGCCCATTTTCCAAAGGTTGGCGAGCCGGTTCGGATGTCTACCGCGACATCCAACACTTCGCCTTCGATCACGCAGCACAGCTTCGCTTGCGGATGTCGCAACTGGTAGTGCAGACCCCGAAGGACCCCTCGAGTAGGATCGGGAATGATTGTCCTGAACAAAGTCATCGGTAATTCCGAGCGCCGCGTACTTGCTGCGATGATAGGTCTCGAGGAAAAACCCTCG
The DNA here is from genome assembly GCA_963803675.1 of uncultured Acidobacteriota bacterium. Taxonomy (GTDB): domain Bacteria; phylum Acidobacteriota; class Terriglobia; order Acidiferrales; family UBA7541; genus DASTCZ01. The sequence goes on from CAWDNN010000003.1 coordinate 344,964, forward strand.
CGAATCGCTCATCACGCGGGGTTCGATCACGCAGACTTCGGGTAAGGACGTGTCGATGCGCTTCAAGTAAAGGCCTCTGCCGCTTCAGCGAGGCCAGCTATTGCACGCGCTCTCATTCGCGAATGAACGGCAATCGGTCCAATCCGTATTTTCTTGCTGCAATTCCGTTAATTCGAAGACGTCTTCGTCGCGGGAGCCAATTCCTGCAGCGAAGAGCTGCGATTCTCGTAATACTTCTCGTAATATTTGCGATATTCGCCGCCGCGCACGCCGGCAATCCATTTTGTATTGGCCCGATACCAATTGATCGTGTCCCGCAAGCCGGCATCGAGCGAATGCTGCGGCTGCCAGCCCAACTCCTTTTCAATCTTGCCGGAGTCCAGTGCATAGCGGCGATCGTGTCCCGGCCTATCCACCACGTACTGAATCAGCGATTCAGGCTTGCCCAGTAACCGCAGGATTCGCCGAACCATCGTGAGATTATCCACCACATCGGTGCCGCCAATGTTATAGACCTCACCCACGCGGCCGTTCTCGAGGATGGCCAGGATTCCGCGGCAGTGATCCTCGACGTGCAGCCAGTCGCGCTGCTGCAAACCATCGCCATACACCGGCAGCGGCTTGTCGTCCAGGGCGTTCATAATCATCAGCGGAATGAATTTCTCCGGGAATTGATATGGCCCGTAGTTATTCGAAGCGCGAGTAACGATTCCAGGAAAATTGAACGTCCTTACGAAGGAGCCAACAAGCAAATCCGAGCTCGCCTTCGAAGCCGAATAGGGACTGCTAGGACGCAGCGGAAAGTTTTCATCGGAAGCCACGCCGTGGGGCAGATCGCCATAGACTTCATCGGTCGAGATGTGAATGAACCTGCTAACCTTCAATTCGCGGGCGATCTGCAGAAGAACGAACGTACCCGTGATATTCGTTTCAATCGCTTGCGCGGGCTCATAGATGCTGCGGTCCACGTGAGACTCCGCGGCGAAATGAACCACAGCATCGCAGCCGGCCATAGCCTTGGCCAGCCGCTCCGCCGTCGCAGATGTCGCCCTTGATGAAACTGTAGTTCGGATCGGATGCGATCTCCTGCAGATTTGCCAGATTGCCCGCATAGGTCAGTTTGTCAAAATTTACCAGCTGGAAGCCGCGGCGAGCGGGAGCGCGAGACGTATGAAGTTGGACCCAATAAATCCCGCGCCGCCAGTCACCAGAATCTTCATTGAGCGACTTCCTGGGCCACGCCCGGCATACTCGGCTTCAGCGGACCCATCTTATTGGCGCCTGTTTGTGCCACGAGGTTGTTGGCGCGCAACAGCGATTCAAACGTTCCGGCGTCGGTCCACCAGCCATCAAGAATTTCGTAGGTCAGCATGGATTCTTCAATATAAAAATTGTTGACGTCCGTAATTTCGAGCTCACCGCGGCCAGAAGGCTTTAGACGCCGAATTTTCTCGAAGACGGTACTGTCATAGAAATAGATGCCTATGACCGCTTTGTTGGACTTCGGTGATTTCGGTTTTTCTTCGATGCGAATCACACGGTTGTCGGAGACCTCCGCGACGCCGAAGCGGTCCGCATCGGTAACTTCCTTCAGAATGATCTTGGCGCCTGTGCCCTGATGCCTAAACTTTTTCGCGGCCTCACAGACGTTGTGCTCGATGATGTTGTCCCCGAGGATCACACAGATCGGGCCGTCGTCTGCGAAGTGCTCGGCCAAAGCAAGGGCTGCGGCGATGCCGCCCTCACCTTCCTGATACGTGTAATTGAGATGTTTGAGCCCGAAATCGTGACCGTTCCCAAGCAGTCGCAAGAAATCGCCGGCATTCTTGCCACCCGTCACCAGTAGAATCTCGTGGATGCCCGCATTGACGAGCGTCTGGATAGGGTAATAGATCATCGGTTTGTCATAGACCGGCAGAAGGTGTTTGTTGGTGACTTTCGTGAGAGGGTTCAAGCGGCTGCCCGTGCCGCCGGCTAGTACGACACCTTTCATAATTTCTCAGCCTCCGGAGTGAGGACAGCCGCCAAAGTTCAGGGGATAGAGTAGTTCGCGTTCGGGGCAAAGCACAAGGTCTTGTGTGCTAAGAGGCGTGACCGACGTTTTCTCAGAATTCGCTCAATATGTCGGGGTGAAATGCAGTCGATTCGGGAATTCAGGGGCGACGTTGAATCTACCTGGCACACTGCCGTTCAATGGGCTTAGTGCTTACCGCGCGCCGACGCCAGCTTTTCCAGATCGGGGCCGGAAAGCAGGTTCTGTTTCCCTAGGAGCTCGGTGACCAGAGTCACTCGAGCGCAGTGCTCGACTACTTCCATGCGGTGAAACGCCGAAAGCAGGTCCTCGCCAAACGTGACCACGCCATGATTCGCCAACAATATAGCCTCGTGCGCCGCTACAAAGGGCTCCAGAGAAGCCGCAACCCAGGGCGTGCCGGGCTGAGCATACGGCGCCAGAGGAACCTTCCCGAGCGCTACGACCATCTCTGCCAAAAGCGGCTTGTCCAGTCCCAACCCTGCAGCAGCGTAACCGGTCGCTACCATCGGATGCGCGTGACAGACAGCGTTTGCATCCAGCCTCCGGCGATAGATCAGAAGATGCATTCCCAATTCGGAGGAAGGCTCTAAGCATCCATCCAGGCTCCGGCCGTTCAGATCGGTGATAACCAGGTCCTCCGGGGAAAGTGAGCCTTTACTAACGCCGCTTGGAGTTGTCAGTATGCGGTCGGGGCCGAGTCGCACAGAAAGATTTCCGTCCGTCGCTGGGGTGAACCCTCGCTCAGAGAGCCAGCGTCCCGCCGTGCAAAGCTCAAAACGATGTTCCTGTTCTGTCTTTCGGTGGCCACGAGATATGACGCCCTGACGTGATCCGATCTTGGGTTCCAGTAACGTCATGTCCAGGGTAAAGTCACGGAACTGAATGTCGGACATCGGATCACCTCCCCAAACGATTGATATTCTGAGGCCCTAGTCGGCGGGCGCGCGGGCGGTCGCATCGAAGGCTTGCCGGGGTCTTAGCTCCTGGATTCACCACAAGATTTCTGTGCAATTGCTTGCCCCATATTTCCGAAGAGTGTACCACGATAAAGTCAATTTAATCAGTAGGATGCGATGAATAAAGGATGAACTTGCGGCGCTTATGAGAAAATGCTACCACATAGTTGGCATTTCGTTTCTCTTGCCTGCTTAGCACGGCACAGGAAGCGTTGGGCTTCGCCAATGTCTCGCCGATATATGGTTCGCTAGGTCGCTTCAGCGTCCCAAGCCTCTTTGGTGTGGCACCAACCTGTGGTAAGAAACTCGCTGCTTTCTGTGGAGCCATCTTGAAGCTCAAGGCGATGTTCCTGATCGTGATTGTGTTGATTGTGTATGGATCGCTCTATCCTTGGCACTTTCACCCTTCGTTTATCCCGGGAAATCCTCTCGCGATATTGCTGCGGTCGTGGCCATCTCAGTTTGACCGTTTTACTCTTCGCGATCTTCTTGTCAACCTGGCGATTTACATGCCCGTCGGGATGGCTGGCGTGCTCGTCTTTGGAGAGCGCCTACCGAAAGGGATGGCGATAGGTTTAGCGGTGCTTTTTGGCTTGGTGCTCTCAAGCAGTATGGAGATGATCCAATTGTTCGACGACGGGCGAGACTGCAGCGCGCTGGACGTATTGTCCAATACGATCGGCACTGGTATCGGAGTGGTTTTTGGGTTGCTCTATGAACGCTCGCTCAAACGAGTTCTGGACCGGGCAGAGCGAAGCGGACTCTTACATCCTTCCGGGGCCCTCTTCCTCTGCTGTACATGGCTAGGATATGAAGTTTTTCCGCTATTTCCGAGCCTCAGCCGCACAGCTCTGCGAGAAAAGCTGGAAGGTCTGTTCCGGACGGCCACGATCTCTCCCGTTGAGATGCTCACCTCTTTCGTCGAATGGGTGGTCGTCGCCAGACTATTGCAAAGTGTGGTTGGTGTGCGGCGATCGCAGAAAGTGCTTCCGTTCCTGCTCTTGCTTATTCCCGGAAGACTGGTCCTGTTGGGCAGGACCTTCAGCGGGTCCGAACTCTTCGGTGCTCTACTTGCCGTGGTTTGCTGGACATTTCTTGGGAGTGTTGCGGAGCGGCACACAGGTCTCATCGCCATTCTGCTCGTGTCAGTCATCGTTCTTCGCGGGATGGCTCCCTATCACTGGAGTGCAAACGCCAACCCGTTCTCCTGGGTTCCGTTCAGCGGGTTTCTGGAGGCCGATCACGACTTTGGAGTGTTAAGTTTCCTCAGGAAGTGCTTCTGGTACGGCTCGTCCATTTGGCTATTGCGGGCATCGGGCTGGCGTCTCGCGGCCGCGGCGACGATGGTCGCAGTCGTGTTAGCCGCCATTGAAGTGGTCCAAATACACCTTCCCGGCCGGGTGGCTGAAATGACCGATCCTGCTCTCGCCTTGATTTTGGCGGGAATCCTTGCATTGGCGGACCCCCGCTACATCGGCACGCCGCAGCCCTCGGTTATCACCGGTTCCAAGCATACGCGTGTTAGACCGTAACTAGAGCTTTGCATCGCGATATCGCAGCCTGTAGCAACTCAGTCCCAAGCTGTTAGAATTCCTAGAGATGCCGGCGGCGCAGTTGCATCGCGGCTCGGTGGGAGGAGCCAGGGCGTTGAAACAGTTTCGAGCGGAGCACTTCAGCCTAAGACACAGGTTAGTATCGTTTCTCAGTCAACGACTCTTCCGAAACTACACCTATACGATCCGCCATGGACTTGCGACCGGAATGCGGCGCAAAGGCGGGTTGGGGTTTCTTCCCATAGGCATTCCGCCGAGACGCCGGAAACCAATTTCCTGCGTAGCCTGCCGATCGAAGGGAAGGTAGTTTATGACATCGGCGCGTTCGAAGGAGTCCTGACGCTGTTTTTTGCGCTTAGGGCCAGGCAGGTTGTCTCGTATGAACCGAATCCACACAACTATGCTCGCTGTCTGGACAATGTCCGGCTGAATGGCTTAAGGAACGTGGAAATTCTGAATCGCGGCGTTTCGGATCGCGCGGGCTACGTGCAATTAATTTTCGATCCACTGATGCCCGGGGCCGGCACGGGCGAGAATGAAATCGCGCGTCAGATCGGGGCGTCGGTAAAAACGGCGCAGAACGTGCGGATACCGACGGTGACTTTGGACGACGATTTGGATCTGAATGGTCTTCCAACCCCCGATTTTATAAAGATTGATATCGAAGGCATGGAATTGCCGGCGTTGAAAGGAATGCGGCGCACGCTCAGCACCAAGCGCCCGTCCCTGTTTATCGAAATGCATGGCGCGACTTCAAAAGAAAAAGTGGAAAACGCACACGCCGTGATCGGTTTGCTTGTGGGCTTCGGCTATCGCATCTACGACGTGGAAGGCAAAGAGTATTTGACTCTCTCGAATCTCGGAGATCGGCGTCCGAGCCATTTGTATTGCACGCAAGGGACGGACGTTTGAACATGAACACGAATCAATTCTCACCAGCTCCCAATCTGCGGCCCCTCTATGGCGCTTCCGAGGACCAAACGGTATGAGTTCGAAAAGGTCTCAGCCTGCCCACGGAAGCGAGACCGCGGAGGAGCGCTTCCGCCGAGAGGCGGAATACTTCGATGCGGCCGAGTACCCCACGGGACCCATCGATCCCCGTACGATCGAGCGTTACCAAGACTGTCGCAAACCGTGGTTCCCCAATGAGTATCTGTTTCGCGTGGTCGGCGACCTCAAAGGGAAGCGTGTTCTCGAGGTCGGCTGCGGAGGCGGCGGAAACTCGGTCCTCCTAGCCAAAAAGGGCGCGACCGTTGTCGCTGTGGATGTTTCCGAGGCAGCGATTCAAGCAGCGCGGCAGCTCGCGGAAAACAATGGAGTCGGCTCGCTAGTCGAATTTGAGTGTACCCCTTTCGAGCTTTTCGAATCACGCGCGCAATTTGATGTGATCTTTGGAGAGGCGGTGTTGCATCACGTCCTGCCGGAACTCGACAATGTGCTGGCAAAACTGGTGAAGCTTGCCAAGCCGGGCGCCGTTTTCGCATTCAAGGAACCGGTCAACATCTGGCCGCTCTGGCGCAAGTTCCGCTTGGCGCTGCCCATTGCCACGACTGGGACTCCGGACGAGCGGCCGCTGGAAGCCCGAGAACTTGAGCTCATTTCAAGCAGGCTGGGCGACTTCAAGATCCGGTACTTCGACACGTTGGGGCGAATGGGACGCTTCGTCTTGGTTAACTATAATTTCGAAAAGTCTTCCAGAGCGAGGCAGTCTCTCACGGAACTCTTCTTCCTCTTGGACTACTTCTTCCTGACCTTCTGGCCGTTTAAGAAGCTGGCGGGCTCTTCGGTCATCACCGGCAAGGCCCGGTAACCCTGCCTCAGATCCGCGGCAACAAGGTTGTCGCTGCCTTCCGACCCCCGGTACAGTATTGAGATTCGGCACCCCGCCCGGAGCAACGGCAGCTTCATTCCTGCGCCTGCCGAGCACTTGCCAGAACTGATCTTCGTCGCAAAGCTGGCCCAGAGGCGCGAGCCTGTTCGATAGGGCAGCGATGGGACACCATACGGTCTAGCCCCTACGGACAACTCTGCAAACCAGTACAGGGACCCTTTTCTGGCCCTCCTGCCAGCAGACCTAAGCCCTTTTCAACCCGCATGATACGCGTGTCTGACACACGACAAAGGTGCGTACGCGATCATGACCGTACTCGAACTCTGCGGCTTCCGCCGCCCAACAGCACTCGCCTTGGCTACCTACTTTCGACCGGCTCACAGACGAGCCAGAACTACCGGTTCGCGGCCTGCGGCGCTCCTCTATGCCGCGTTGTTGGCGCCCATGATCATGGCGGGATGCGCCGTAGGGGGTGATCTTAGCCCGACCTCGAAGTCGGGTAGCGGCAGCCCAGCGTCCTCGACCCCTCTCAGCGTGAGTACCTCAGCCGTGGGTTCAGGAAGCAGCGGGCAAGCCTATTCGGGCTTGTTGGCTGCAACGGGCGGGACAGCACCTTACACGTGGAGCATCACCAGCGGCGCATTGCCGACAGGGCTCAACCTCGCTGCCACAACCGGAGCCATCGCCGGCATGCCAGGGGCGACGGGAACGTTTGTATTCACCGCGCAGGCGAAGGACTCAAGCTCTACCCCGCAGACGGCGAGCGCCCAGGCTTCCCTTGTAGTCACAGCTTCTTTGATTATCGTGACGACCAGTCTCCCAACGGCACAAATACAGACGAGCTATAGCGACACTCTCGCGGCCTCGGGCGGAAATCCAGGCTACACTTGGGCCGTGTCCGCCGGCACCTTGCCCGCGGGCCTTAGCCTAAACTCTTCCACGGGTGTGGTTTCCGGTACGCCAACAGCCGCCGGCACGTCTGCATTTACCGTGCGTGTGGTGGATTCAAGCAGCCCGCCCCAGGCAGCATCTGAACAATTCTCCGCCACCGTCAGCACCTCGCCAAGCACGCTCAGCATAAGCACGTCAGCTCTGGCGGGCGGGATTTCGCAAAAGACGTATTCAGCGGGGCTTGCGGCCAGCGGTGGAACCGCGCCATACTCGTGGAGTGTAGTTTCCGCGTCGTTGCCGGCTGGGCTGACTCTTAACGCTTCGACCGGGCAAGTGTCCGGTACGCCTTCGGCGACAGGAACCTCGAACTTTACGGTTCAGGTGAAGGATTCCAGTACGGTGCCCCAAACAGCGAGCGCAGCGCTTTCCATTCTGATTGTGGGGGTCTTGCAAATCACCACCTCCAGCCTGCCCGCTCCGCAGATGCAACAGGCCTATAACGCCAGCGTCGGCATGACCGGGGGCATAGCCCCCTACGTTTGGAGCGTATCCAGCGGCGGCTTGCCGCCGGGCTTGAGCTTGAACGCAACGGGCGCGATCACAGGAACGCCGACGACTGCCGGCACCTTTCAATTCACCGTGCAGGTGGCGGACGCGCCCTCCGTCTCGCAAACCGCGTCGGAGCCATTCTCGCTGGTTGTGCCGGCGTCGAGCACCACGCTTGAGATCACCACGGTCACGGTGCCGAGCGCGCAGTTGCAGACGTCCTATAGCGCCACGCTATCCGCCACAGGCGGTACCACGCCCTATACCTGGACAATTGCGTCGGGATCATTGCCGCAGGGACTGAGCTTGAACGGCACGGCGGGGACGATTTCCGGGACTCCCGCGGCAACCGGCTCTTCCGCGTTCACGGTACAGGTCACCGACTCTTCCCCAACCCCTGAGACCGCGAGCGATCCGCTTGCGATCGGGGTAGGCGCCGCAGGCGGCCACGATTGGCCGGTGCACGCGGGCGGCAACATCCAAACCGCGATCACTAGCGCGAACCTGGGCGACACGGTGACGCTGGACGCGGGCGTGACCTTTACGACCGGAACGATCACGCTGCCTGCAAAGTCCGGAAACTGCGTCGCCGGGACCTACGTTACCATTCGCTCCTCGGCATTCGCTTCGCTTCCGAGCGGTCGCATCGCGCCTTCGAACGCCTCACTCCTGGCGAAGATTGTCGGCAACAGCGCGCGGCGGCAAACGACGGCGTGTTCGTCGTCAACCCAGGGACCAACGCGGGCTGTTACCAACTTCTGGGACTTGAGATCACGACCGATGGAACGACATTCAATAACGTTGCGCTCGTAAACCTTCAAGATGCCGGCAGCAGCCACATGGTGGTTGACCGTTGCTTTATCCACCCGTACGAGTACCCGAATACCACGCCGCCCTATAACGTCACTTCACAATTTGGAGTTGACATCTCAGGATCGGACGTTACGGTAGAGAACAGTTACCTGCCGGGATTTTTTGGTTTGATGCCAGGGACGCAGGAACCCGCGGCGATGGTGCAAGGGGACTCCATCCTTATCCCTGCGGGTCCCTGCAATCCTTGCCTGATCACGAATAATTACATGGAAGCCAATTACGCTCCTCTTATTCTCGGAGGAGCTGATCCTACTGGAACCGTCTCCGCCACGGTTCTTGCGAGCCCTGCGCCGACGCTGACTTCAGCCACGCTCTCGAGCACCTCCGGATTGTCCGTAGGGATGCCGATTGCCTTCCCGATTCCGTGGACGGCAGCACAGTGCGAGCGGCCGAACAGTTTCACGTGCTACGGCGATGCGGTGGTCACCGCCATCAGCGGAAACAGCATTACCTTTACCACGCTGCAGGGCTGGGAGGGCGGCAGTGGCAACCCCACCCCACCCGCGTCGGGAGGATGTTGCGCGAGTCCAGGTGCGCTACCCATCACAGGCTCGGCGGGCGGCGTGATCTGGACCGGCACGCAATTGTCCGGCGTAACCATCACGCACAACTGGATGAAGCATAACTATGCGTTTGCGCTCCAGCACCGCCAGGGCAACGGGAACAACCCCAAAGGCTACATGGAGATCAAGAACGGGAATAACTTGGATATCGAGGGCAACGTATTCGGAGAGTACGGCGGTTGGCCATCGGTGGTCGGAATGCTAAATAGCGACCAGAACGGCGGCGGCGTTTTCAGCACGATTTCGAATTTCACCTTCAAGAACAATTGGACGATTGGGTTCTGGGGCGCGATCCGTATTCAGGGCGGCGGCGACTATAGCGGCACCAATTACCTCAGCGTACCGAGTAACAACGTCGTCTATTCGAACAATCTCTACGAGCAGCCGGATTGCGCGAACGTCACCGGCGTGAGTCCGAACAACGCCTTCGGCAACGCGCTTGGAAAGAACTTCACCTTTCAACACAACACGATCCTTACGGGATACGGTTGTTCGGATGGTTCCGTTTCTCAATTCACAGCCGCCGCGCCCGGACCCTGGGCAGGCTTCGCTACGCCATATCTGACCGTCAAGGACAACCTCGTGGGCTGGGGTGAATACATAGCCGGATGCGAAACAGGGGCGATGTCGCTGTGCTGGGGAAACTACACGGAATCGAACAACTACATCATCCGCTGCACTACCACTTGCCAAGCCAGCTATGGGTCGTCGGGCGATGATCCCGTCGCGGATGGAGTATTCCCGAATAGCACGACGGTTCAGGGAGGCTGGGCATCCATTCTCTTCAGTAATATGGCTGGCCATGTTTTGTCTCTTTTACCCACAAGCCCGGGCGTTGGCGCTGCCAGCGATGGTACAGACGTTGGGGTGAACTTCGCTCAGCTACAGGCGGCGACGGCTGGCGTGAACCAGTGATTGATTGTGAAGAGAGCTATTGCGTCCGCCTGGCCCAATCGGGTCACTTGCCTCTATCGTGATCGCGGAGGGGTCGCGAAGTTTACGCCGGTTCGAGATCTCATCTGCTGTTCATTGCACGACCATCTTCAGCGCTTTCGCTCTTGCTTGACTCCCCGTGGCTACCCGACCACGCTGTAAACTGCTCGATTATTGTGCGGCCTGCATCTAATTAATAGACGCAGTGCGCAGTCTCTTAGAGTGAACCTCGAGCTCGAGGTCCTGGGCCAGGCGTCCCAGGGAGATTCCACTGTGAGAAATAGCCTTAGACCTAGGTTGTGGATCGGGAGCTGCACTCCCATCCTTACTTTCCCGAATTCGACGTATGCGTCGGGATCGATCCAGATTCCGGGGCGCTGGCTGCAGCGAGCCGTCGCGGAACCGGCGCGACGTTGATTTGCGCGGTGGGGCGAAAAGCCGCCTTTCCGAGACAGCGTCTTTGATCACGCCTACGTGTGTGTTTCCCTTCCGTACATGCATTGCGATCGGGCCCTTGCCGAATTGGCGAGGGTTCTTCGTCCCGGTGCGAGCCTGCGAATGTCCATGCACAGTTGGGAATTTTTCAGGCATACCCTTCGAGATTGGATCCTGAGCGGAAACATTAAGGGTATTGCCTTCGCCGGATACATCGCGGTGAACGGCATCGCTCTCCACCTGGGTTTCCCACAGTTTGCTTATCCGCTCAAGCCGTCCCGGTTCGAATCGGTTCAGACTGAGCGGGGCATTCTCAGGCTATTGCGCAAACATCGCTTCACCGACATCTCCTTGAAGCCGCCCCGATGCGCGTTTTACGCGAACGCCGTGTGCGGGAACTTCGGGATTTTAACTCCGTAGTCCACACAAGCAATAAGAGGTTGGGCACAGCGGGTCACGTGCCGGCGCGGCATGCCCTATAATTGACGCTGTGATGCGGATCGCCAGCGTGGTGGGCGCAAGGCCCCAACTTCATGAAGATCGCCCCCCTGCGCCAAGCGTTGCTTCGTGTAGGGGGCGTCGAGCACATCCTCATTCACTCCGGACAGCACTACGATGACGAACTTTCCGGCGTTTTCTTCCGCGAGCGGGTCATGCCGGCGCCCGACGTGTCGCTGGGTGTGGGACCGGGCAGCTCGACGTGGCAAACCGCCGAGATCATGAAGCGGATCGAGCCGGTGCTTGCCGAAGCGAAACCCGATCCGCGGGCGGTGGTGGGCGACGTCAATTCCACGATCGCGGCGGCGTTTGCCGCCACGCGGCTGGGCTTGAAGGTCGCCCATATCGAAGCAGGGCTGCGCAGCTTCGACAACTCCATGCCGGAGGAAATTAATCGCAAACTGACCGATGCGATCGCCGATCTTCTTTTTGTGACCGAGGAGAGCGGAGTCCGCAACCTGCGGAATGAAGGTGTGCCCGCCGAGCGCATTTTCCCGGTCGGGAACCTGATGATTGACACGCTGTTGCGGCACTGTGTGACGGCGTCGCAATCCCGGGTGCTGGAAGAGCTCGACCTGATGGAAACGGCGCCCGTCCTTACGGCGTGCTGACCCTGCACCGGCCGTCGAATGTGGACAGCGCGGAGTCCTTGAAGCCCCTGCTGAAAGCCATTTCCGAGATCGCAAAAAGCCTGCCGATTTTGTTTCCGATCGACCCGCGCATCCTGCAAAGCGCATCGAAGAATTCGGCCTGCAGGGTTATCTGCGCGAGGCTGGCGATGGCGCACGCCAATCGGGGCTGATCTCCGATCCGCCGCTCGGCTATTTGGATTTCCTGCGGCTCACGGATCAGGCCCGGCTGGTTCTGACCGATTCCGGCGGGATTCAGGAAGAGACCACGGTTCTGGGCGTGCCCTGTCTGATTGCTCCGCGAAAATACAGAGCGTCCCGCGACGATCGAAGAGGGCACGAACCAACTCGTTGGAACCGATCCAGCGCGAATCACCGCAGCCGCCCGAAACACTTTGGCCGCGCACGGAAGCCGGAGCGAAAGAATGCCTGCGCTGTGGGACGGCAAGGCTGCGGAACGCGTCGCCAAGATTATGTTTCGCAGCAGTTCCGCCCTGATCCGTTGGCACAAGTAAGTGACTAAGCCGGCTTCTCAACACGCCTTCCGCGAGATGATCTGAAAATATGGCCTCCGCAACGGAACCGTCCGCCGGAACAGTGCGGCCCACCAAGCGCTCTTCGACCCTGAGGAACATTCTCTCGAATTGGCTGAGTTTTTTTTATCACTGCCGTCGTTTCGTACTTTCCGTCGCCGTTTATTGTCCGGCACCTGGGGAACTCCGGATACGGGATCTGGACATTCACGATGTCCGTTACCGGCTATCTGGGCCTGCTGGACATGGGGTGTGCGCGGAGCGGTCACACGCTACGTCGCGAAGTTTCATACGAAATCCGCGGATGAGGACGCCAGCCGGGTCGCGTCGTCTGGGCTGGCGATCTTTCTCGCTGCTGGTGCTATAGCCATTGTCGTTTCCGTGGGGCTAGCGCTGTTCGTTGTGGTCCATCTGCGGATCCCGGAATCCTTTCAGTTTGCCGCAAAGGTCGTGTTGATTTTCAGCGGAATCAATATTGCCGTTTCTCTCGCCAGCGGCGTATTCGGCGGGGTCGTGGTGGCTTTGCAGCGATTCGACTTGAACAATGCCGTCGAAATAACGGGCACAGCGCTCCGGAATTATCGCGATTTTGCTGCTGCTCTCTCAGGGGAAGGTATTCATTTCCCAAGCCGTCATCCAGTTGACGTTCGCGATTATCGGCGGCGCGGTCACGGCGCTGCTGGCCTTCCGGCTTTATCCGAGGTTCAGGGTTCACTTCAGCCAGTGCGATAAAGAGAATCTGAAGATGATTTTTTCCTTCAGTTTCTATTCGTTCCTACTTCAGATCTCGGCATATTCGATTTTCCGGACAGACTTGGTGGCGATCGGCGCGTTTCTACCCATCAGCGCCATCACATTCTTTGCCATCGCCGGGAACCTGATGAACTATTCGAGAGGGCTCCTTTCCGGGATTTCTTCATATGCCCGGACCAGTGGTGGCTGTGTCTTTGAGGCCAAGGGTCAGCAAGCCGGGGCAATTTGAGGAGGGTGTTGCTGAAAGGAACGCGGTATGCCTCGATGTTTTTCTTTCCGATCGGGATAGCCTTTTTGCTTCGTGAAAGCTCCTTCATCGGGCTTTGGATGGGCCCATCCTATGCGGCCCTTTCAGGAAAGGTGCTGGCGATACTGACGGTGGCCCAGTTACTTGCATCGGGAGATGAGGAATCTGGGTCAATGACGCTGGGCATCGGAAGGCACCGGTGGATGGTGCCACCGGCGATCTTCGAGGGAGTGCTCAATCTGGGGATGAGTATTGCGCTCGTCCGGCATTACGGAATTGTGGGAGTCGCTGTCGGCACGGCCGTGCCCAATCTTCTGGTGCACCTCTTTTTTTGGCCGTGGTACGTCCATCATGTCTACGGAGTCAAACCTACGAGTTATGTTTTTTCCACGCGGATTTTGCCGGCAATTGCGGTATTACCGTAACGCAGTTGCGACTTATGCGACTGAAAAATGGGGGCCGGCGAAGAACCTGCTCATGTTTTTCGGGCAGATTGCTTGCGTGCTCCCTCTGGCCCTGGTTGCTTTCTGGTTTATTTGTGTGACGCCGGAGGATCGCGCCGCCTACTCACGGAAAGTTTTCGGACGTCTATCGCGGGCCTAGCGGAGCACAACCTATAATCTGCATCGTCCAGCCCCGGCCCCGGCGTACGACTCTCATCGTCCCGTGCTGCTTGTGTGCGGGTCAGGGTTTTTGATTGCGAAGCTTGATGATCGTCTTGGCGGCGAACTTGAACCCAACGACAGCGATCCAGTATCGAAGTGTGCCGTTAGGCGATTTGTGGCATAATCGCGCGCGAATGTGTGTCCCGCCTTGTAAATTTGAATACCAGTTAATATGAAGACGATGCTGAGCAACGCCCTGAGCCCAGTCGCCCCGAGATTCCTCTGGAGACACCGCATCAGTAAGTGGGGTGCCGAGACAGGCGAGGCCGAAGAGGTCCTACTCCCCTGGATATGCGACCGCCGCAAAATCTCAATAGATGTCGGGGCTGCTGAAGGAACCTATGCGATGAGGATGCTACTGTACTCATCACGCGTAATCGCGTTTGAACCCCGCCCGGAGGCCGCCGGCCACTTACAACGTCTCTTTCGAAACACGCACATCGTTACGGTCGCGCAAGTCGCTCTGTCAAGTGAAGCCGGCAGAACTACACTCCGTAGGCCCGCGGATCGCCCCATGTTAAGCACAATCGAAGCGAAGAATGGGCTGTCGGAGTCAGCGTCTACCGATACGATGTCGGTGAACCGCAAAACCCTAGACGAATACGAATTTCATCCTGTGGGCTTCATAAAAATCGACGTGGAAGGCCACGAACCTTCAGTATTGGCAGGGGCGAAGAAAACAATAGAGAGAGAACGTCCAACGCTTTTGGTAGAAATTGAAAACTTTCACAATCCTAGCTCGTTCGATTGCATTTGCGCTTCTTTGAAGTCCACGGGTACGTGGGGTGCTTCCTGTTGGGCGAAGAGCTTCTTGATATCCGCTCGTTCGATTTCGATGCGTACCAAAACTGTCATAGCCTCATTCACGGAAAGCGAGTGGGGACATACATCAATAATTTCTTATTTCTTCCCAGAGAGCGGTTAGGATGCTTCAACGGTTGCGCCTCCCTAGAATTGAAACTTCAGATGACCTAGGGCGGACTCGATCATGTGGGCCCTGGTTGCTTTCTGGTTTATTTGCGTGACGCCGGCGGATGATCGCGTCGCAACCCGCGACAATTATTGGACTGATATCGTGGGCCTAGCAAGACAGCGAATAATACGCCGGATTTGCGTACGACCCGCGCACGAATCTGGCCGTGTCATGCCGTTTTTCTGACAGCTAACACGGTGTGTGGCTCGGCGTCACTGACTGCAAAGCCATATTCCTTCATGATGCCATCGAAGTTAGAAGAGCTTCGGGCATCACCGTGAAATTCGATGGCGATCACGCCGACCCGGCTGAGCCAATCGAGGTTTCCTCGAAATAGCTCTCTTTCCGCGCCTTCGATGTCCACTTTGAGAAGGTCAACTGTCGGAAAGCCTGAGAGCTCGATGATTTTGTTGATCGTGAGCCCGCTTACCGCCGGCGAGCCCTGCTCTGCAGCGGTGGATTCCCGGACAGTACAACTATTATAGCGAGTAGGCGTCGGGGAAGAATCAATCACCAAAGGCCTTTCGGAGTCCCAGACGGCGGCATGCAAGCACATGCACCGGCCGGCGTTGCTTAAATCTCGTAGATTCCAGACCCGGCATGGCGTAGTTGGCTGGGTGAGGTTCAACAGCAAAGATCTTGCTAGAGGAATAACACGATGCGAGATATCGGCTGGCCAAGCCGATATTCGCTCCAAGATCAATAATTGTGGAACAGCGAGCCAACCACACCAGGATATCGGCTCGTATACCTTTTCGAGAAAAACTTGCTCAAATGTCAGCAGGTCGGATGTGTATTCTCTGAGTAAGAGGGTACCTCGCATGGGTTCTTTCATGCGGAGGGAAACGATGTGGTCCCCCCTGAGCTTTCCACGCGCTTCGCGAAGCAAAACGTCTCGATACCGAAGCAGGGAATCGAAGCTCATGCGCGGCCACCACTGCCGAACAAACGAAGCGGTCCACGAATTGATTGGTTCAAGTGGCATGTGCGGCTAGGGGAGGATGCCATTTCCAGTAAACCGTCACGCGTTATCTCGATTCAGCGCTGGAATCTTCCTAGGTGCTCCAAACATCGCTTTCGTCCCGTCAGCGAGCACCAGATCAAACCAGATCGTCTACGAAAGCAGACGCTCTTGAATAGGCACGCCGGCATTTTTTCGGTCGAGTCTTCCAGCAATCGTAAAGGCAATCTTGCGTGTGACCGACGCCCAGTCGTACTCAAGCGCTACGGCACGCCGGATCTCACAACGTTCAACTGTGTTAGCTGAAAGTTTAGGCCCTCAGCGATCGCGGTAGACCATTCTCCGTATGTATCCGCCAAAGAAATCACGTTTGCAAAATCTTGCAGAGAACGAATCGAAGTGCCGACGGTGGGCCGGCCAGCAGCGAGGTACTCATGCAATTTAAGAGGGTAAATGAATTTGGTGTAGCCGTCTTTTCTGTAGGGCATGATGCAAACGTCAAAGTGTTGCGCATATGGCGGCATTTCGGCCGAAGCCTTCGCGCCCAGGAAAAACACATTATGGTGACTTGACAGCATCTGGGTCGCTTCAAATACTTTCGTGTTGTTTCTCCGAGCCCAGAAAGACAAACGACCACTCGGGGTGCCTTCACCAACTTTTGCAGAAGGCTCCAGTCAAGTTGCTGTTTCAGATACCCCGAATATCCGATGCGAGGCCGAGGGATTCCCGACAAATCATCAGGTTCAGGAACGGTCTTCGAGTAAGCCGCGTAATCAACGCCTGCCGGAACAAAAGAAGTCGACGGATTGACCATTCCCTTTTTTTCCATGAGCGCTGGAGACAGCATGAATACTTGATCGGCTGCGAAAAGGAGTCGAGACTCGACAGGAATGACCGGCAGCTCGACGGGAGAATAGGAATATTCATCCTCTAAATGATAGCAAGCCAAATCATGGGGGAACGATGTGAGTGCGGATTCAAACTGCGGATTCCAAAGGTAGAGAACGATGCGCTTGGCCCCCTGGGACTCTAGCAAATGCCGGGCGCGTCGCATTCGGCGCTGGACAGCAACTGCGCCGACCGTACGGGATGTAGAGTGCCGGAAGCCAAGGTTCGGGAGTGTAAACGGAGAAGCCCGGCAGGACAGAGGCCACGCTTCTCGACCGGGACTTCCAGGCTTGCGGAATCTCGCGCCAACTGTGCGCCGGGTTTACCCACACCACACGAAAATATCGGCCTAAACCCGCCATAATATGATGGCGCACCATCCAGCGACTACCCCAAGAATCGGTAGCCAATGTGATTACACCAATGTCGGGCCACTGCGGCTCTTGCGGCTGATTCATCGTAGAGGGAAATCCTAGAAAAAAGTAGCTCGTTAAACCAGCCCCTACCGAAACGATGCCTCATTCAGCGCTTGTATCAACTGACCCGCGACAACTTTCCATTCGAGCGATGGAATGCGGCCGATTTGAGTGGTGGGCTCCGAGGATCCCTTCAGAATCTCTTCGATTCCGGCCAAGACATCTTCAACGCCTGGGCCCTTTATGATCGTGCGTGCAGGATACTCAGCCAGGTACTCGTCCATGCCGCCTGTGGTCGTGGCCAGGATATGCTTGCCAAATGTCATGCCGAGCAAGCAGGGCGCCACTGCCATAGCTCTTCAGATAGGGCAGCATCAGCACATCCGCGGCTTCCAAGAGCTGTGACATTTGCTCGATCTCCTGCAAACCTGGGATGAACCGAATTTCATCCAGGATGCCAAGCTCGGCCGCGATTCTTCGCGTTCGACCCAAAGGCTCTCCTGGAACCAGGTCAGAATAGCCCCATTCCTTGCCGGAGACGATCAAGACCACACGGTCCGACCGCAAACGTGCCAGCGCATGAAGGATCGCATCGGTATTTTTGTATGGTCGCACGCCACCCATCACCAGGAGCGCGACTTGATCGGGCCGAATCCTCAGCTCAGCGCGGAGTTTCTCTCTCCGCTTTGCATTCTGGGATAGATGGTATAAATGCCTTGAGGCGCAATCACGGTTTTCGCAGCGAATTTCGGGAAGACGGCCGCGAGGTCATTCGCCGAATACTTCGTAGTGACGATCAAGACGTCGGAATGTTTGTAGATGCGGCCGCACTTCGCACGATCACCTTTGCCCTCTTCGTGTGGCAGCACATTGTGCACGGTATGCACGACACGCATGCCCAAGCACTTGCAGAACAGCCAGAAACGCGGACCGTAGTCATCCATCAGCGGCCATTGGGTCCAAACGACATCGTAGTGTTTCTTTTTCAGATGCACGGCTAGCTCAATGGGTAAGACAAAGCGGCGAAACCAGCGTCTGAGGGAGCCACCCTTTGACGAACTGCGCTTCGATTCGTCTAGTTGTTTGCCCGACGATAAAGAGCTCTGGGGCCGTCTATCGCTTATTTCTCCTTGGCGCAGCATGGCGCGCTGCTTGTAAAGAACAGTCCCCAGTGCGGTGAAGACTCGGTGGTGCCTCGGGAGGACGATTTTAGAAATTCCCGCGCCTCCTGCCGTGTACACGTCTACGGACACACCGTTCGTTACTAGACCTTCCGCCAATTCATAGGTGTAACCGCCAATCCCGAAATCGCCCAGGGGATCAATCAACGCGACGGATTTTATGGGTGGATTCTTTGAAGTGCTTGAAGTCATAGTTGCCGTGCTCTCGAGGAATCTCGAATCAAGCTAGCTAGCCGACCCGTCAAGAAACGATAATGAAACTGGCCTGCCCAGCGCTGCTGAATTTCCTCGGGTGTTCGAGGTTTCAGCGCGAGGGCGGAAAGAAATTTGCTCGCAATTTCGGCTGAGTTTTCCGGTGAAGCCCAAATTCCTGAGCCGGTTGCTTCGAGCAGATCGGTGAGCGCGCCTTGCTCCGTCACGGCAAAGATGGGTTTCCCGGTGAGGAGATACTCGTAGAACTTTGCCGGTACTTGCAACTTGTGCCCCCCTTGAAACAACAGGAGCAAGTCCGCATCCCACAGGAACTCCTGCGCACGTTTCCATCCAACTTGAGGTTGAAACTCGATGCTTTTCTTGGCTACCAACTCGGGAGCGATGCGGTGCGCGCAGGCGACCGCGGAAGGATCGGAGTCCCCGAGGAACAGTATTTTGAGCGAATTCGAATCTATCTTCCCGTCGCGGGCAAGGTCCGCGAGAGCCTGACAGAAAGTGTCAATCCGACGCTGGGCGTAGAGCGCGCCAAGGTGCAAGCTTAGGCGCACAGGTTGAGGCTGCCTGTCGGGGGAAACCACAGGCCGAGAAACCGGGTCTTCGAACCCATTGGTGATCGTGAGAAACTTCTCCTTCGGCAAATCGGGATACTGTTCGACGAAGCGATCACGTAGGCGATCCGTATTGCAAATCACAACATCCGCTCGGCGCACGCAAGTTTGTTCTAGGCGCCGGTTAAGCGCACGCGTCCAGGCTGGCCGCTTCTCTAGCGAAAAGTTGAACGCCCAAGGATCGCGGAAGTCGGCTATCCATCTCAGATGATATTTCTTCTTGAGATAGCGTGCGATCAAGTGAGGAGTCCATGGAGGGCCTGTCGAGAGGATTGCGTCCATTGGCCTCTCCCGCAGAATCTCCTTTGCCTTCCGAATCGCTGGCCGATACCAACCCAAATGGCGGTCGGGGATATCTGAGGAGGTTCAGCAACTGCGTACGAAAGAAGCTAGGCTTTCGCTCAGCCGCCGCGGCGGTCTTGATCTGGCCCTTTGGCGTCCTAGAGCGGCCCATTAGCGACTTCAGACGGCCATACCATTCGAGTGGATTCGAAATGACTTTTGTCCGTTCGACGCGAACTCCCGGCGGAACGGGAAAGCTGCCATCATTGAGTAAGCGAAATCGGTCTTCGACCGTAATCACGGTCGGGTGGATGCCATACTCGGGCAGGTATCGGCAGAACCGCGCAACCCGCTGCGCCCCCACCTCCGAATCCGGCGGGAAATGATACGCGATGATCAAAACGTGAGCTGGAGAGTTGGGATCACTCATGCGGGATCGCGGCGACGAATCGGCGGCCGTGCGCCATTCAGCGGGAGGAAAACCAGCGAAAGCCCATGGCAATCTTGACTCTCTTCATCACGTGTGTCTATGCATTGTGCTGGAGATTGTCTCGGCGGGTTCCAAGCTTTAGGAGAACCCGCGCAAGCATTGAGATACTATCAGACTTGTCTTGGGTTGCTCTTCGACTTGAGCCGACCTGTGCGATTCAGGCAAGGGCCAGATTGCCCTGGGGAGTGAGACATGCCCCTAGAGGGGCTTTGTGACTGGCCCGCGGCTGGGAGAAATCAATTGGTAGTTTTGAGCACTCTAGTTCCACCGAAGCCTCTATCCCGTGAGTGCGCAGGACTGGCTAAAGGTATCTTCTTTGGTATCAGAGGATTAAATTGGATGGCGGGCTGTCTTGCTGAGGTATATGCTGGCCCTTTAGTTGCACCATTCGGTTTGTTGGTGTATCCAATATCTGACCGGAGTCCTCTTGAGTGATCTCTTTGCAACGGCGTATAGGCGCGCCTACGAGGCATATAACTATCGGCTACGCACGGTAAACGGAGGCCGATGGGCCGCGCATTGCCGCCCCACGTCGATTGTGGTTCTGCTAAGCGAGCGATGCAACGCGCGGTGCGTCCATTGTGATATCTGGAAGAATCGCGGGCAAGAACATGCTCCCACGCTCGAACAATGGAAAACGGTCGTGGCAGACCTGCGAGGCTGGTTGGGGCGGGTGCAAGTGGTATTTAGCGGTGGCGAAGCGCTCCTGATTCCGGCTGCGGCGCAACTCATCTCTCACGCGTCACGGCTCGGGCTCTTCGTAGAGCATCTGACGCATGGCTATTGGGTAGACCAATCCCGCGTGGAGCAATTGGCAATCGCAGATCCTTGGCGCGTGACGATCTCATTGGACGGGATCGGCGAGACACACTCGCGAATCCGGGGCAGAGACAATTTCTTCGAGAAGACCTACCAATCCATCCAGACCCTGAAGAGCCTTCGGAAAGAGAAAAAGCTGGGCTATGCCATACGGCTGAAGACGGTCATCATGTCCTACAACCTGGACGACATCTGCGAGCTTGCCCGGTTTGCGGAACGTGAGGAAGCGGAGATTTTCTATCAGCCGATCGAGCAGAATTACAATACCCAGGAAGATTTCAGGTGGTTCGAGACGAGTCCAACTTGGCCAAGTGACACGCAGCGAGTCGTCGGTATTGTCGAGGAATTGATTCGCATGAAAAAGCGGGGGCTGCCGATCGCAAACAGCTTTGCCCAGCTGGAAGTGATGATTCCATATTTCAAAAACCCCGATTCGATGCGAGTCGCCGTGCAGGCCCACGCTGCCCATGAACGCAGGCGCGTGTGTAACGCAACCACCATGCTCCAGCTACAGTCTAACGGCGACGTAACGCTATGCGCGGGCCTGAAGCCCGTCGGGAATATCAAGACCGCCCCTATCCGCGAGATTTGGGAGAACCGCCCGCATGTTTGGGAGGAGGGCTGCTGTTTGGAACGGCGGTGCTCTCCGGCGGAAAAAGAGACTCTAGAACTCCCCATCTTGCGTTGATTGTTTCCTCCGATGCCCACGGTTCTGTCCTTGCTCGGAATTGATCCGCACCGGATTGGCAGTCAAGAGTCCTTCATTCGCGAGTTGTCCTTGCAACTCGGCCGCAGCGGTTGGGACCACGTCGTATGCTATGCGGCTGAGCCACCGGAGGCAGTTCGAAAATTCCTGGAATTACCGAATCTCCGAATCGAGGTATTGGAGACGGTGGAGACATTATCCTGGGCGTCTGCAATTGGGGTGTGGCGTCTGCTCTGCAAGTATCGGCCTCGAATTCTGCACCTGCATTTTCTCGGGTTTCTGGGGCCTTATCCGTGGATGGCACGCTTCGGATCTGTGAAGAAGAGCTTCTTCACAGATCACGGCTCGCGCCCTGCAAACTATGTAGCGAGTCGCGCGCCTTTATGGAAGAGAATCCTCGCCCGGGTCATTGACTGGCCTCTCGGCAAGGTCGTTTGTGTAAGCAAGTACGGGTATCAGACCTTCTCTGCACGTGATTTGCTGCCACGCGGCCGGTCCACGATGATCTACAACGGCGTGGATATTGGCCGCGTTCATTGTGAACCTGCCGATGGCGTGAGATTCCGCAGAAAGTACGGCATTCCAGAGAACTCGGCGGTCGTGGTGCAAGTAAGTTGGATCATTCCTGAGAAAGGAATACCTACCGCTCTTGAAGCCGCGAAGCTAGTGATTGAACGGGATAACAATGTGTACTTTGTTTTTATAGGCGAGGGACGGTGCCGCGATGAGTACTCACTTCTTGCGTCCCGGCTGGGGATCGAAGCGAACGTCAAGTGGACAGGTGCGGTGCAAGATCCTCTTACGGAAGGAGTGTACGCCGCCGCCGATGTAGTCTGCCAAGCTTCGGACTGGGAGGAAGTCTTCGGCTACGTAATCGCGGAAGCTATGGCATCGCGCCGACCGGTGGTAGCGACGCGGGTGGGCGGCATACCTGAACTCGTTCGTGACGGGGAGACGGGGTTTCTTGTGCCGCGGCGAGACGCGGCAGGGCTTGCTGAAAAAATTCTGGAGCTCTTGCACGATCGGGTGCTTCGCGAACGGATGGGGGCAGCAGGACAGGCCGCCGCTGTAGCGAGTTTTGACGTGAAGAAAAATGTCTCCGAATTGCTCAAGCTATACGCAATCGCTTAGATAAAAGTGTTACGAGAAAGGGAACGTGATTCGAATAGGCGGGCGAGGCTTCGTGAGCTAAGTCCTTTGTATTCAGCGTGTTAGATTTGACCGAAATCTTGCACGCGTAAACACGGGCGCCCATGCCATCTGGCGCTACAAGCGAGATCGCCATCACTGAGCCGCCTGTCGGATCTAGCCTTGACAGGAGACGGCCACTGATTTCATCCTGATTGAATGGACAAAGTCGTAACCAGAATTTCCAACCGAAGAGGTCCTCAGAAAGAGAAAACGAATTGGAAGGTTTTGTCCTTCCAATGAGAACCTGCTAGATCAACCGAGGAAGAAACAAAAATGAAACTGAGTATTCCGATTTAGGGGCTGAAATGGCTTCGGGTGTCGGCTCGGCCAGACGCGATGCCCTGGAGCTGGCTGGGTCGCAAGGGGCGCGGATCATGAGATCGGTGACGCAATCACAGCTCGACAACCCCACTTATGCGAAGGAGGCAGGGGCGCGCTTCGAGTCTTTGCGGTGCGCAATCCGCACATTGCGGCAAGAAATCTTCGGGTTTCGATTTGATTATCCCCTACAAGTTGTTCCGCAGGCCGGTCCTAGGGACTCGCTTCATTATTATCTTTATAGTGATAGGCTTGGCTGGAAAGCGATGAGGCTCGATTCTTCGGGGATCCCGCGAGCCTGGGAACGAACTACGGGCGCAGAGTATTGGCCAGGCTACATCGCATGGTATGGGCTAGTCAATTTAGGCCACTACTTGCGACATCGACAGCGGGAACACCTAGACATTTTCTTAAATCAGATTCGGTGGCTCGAACGCCATGCGGTTCTGCGAGATGACGGAGCCGTGGTTTGGCAAATGGATTTCGACTATCGAGTAGGAGACACGCTGCTAAGAGCTCCTTGGATCTGTGCTCATACTCAAGGGCTGGTCATCAGCGCTCTCGTTCGCGGCTGGCGGCTCACGCGCCGCGCCTCCGTACTCGAACTCCTTATTAATTCGACAAGAGTGTTTGAGCTCGATGTCGAACATAGCGGGCTCCGTCTCCCGAAACGCGGCTGTGCCCTATACACGGATCCCGGATATCCTTCTCCAGGAATTCTCGACCACTTCATGAGCTCTCTACTCGGGCTATATGACCTGTTTGTGGAAACGAGGGATTCTCAGGTCCAGCAATTGTTCAGGCAGGGTATTGACGGGCTCAGGCACATGCTTCCGCAGTGGAATTATAGAAACAAGTGGAGTTGGTACGGTAACCACGAGTACCTGTGCCCGCCGCCCTACCACTGTCTAAATCGGCTTCTCCTCATGGTCGTCGCACGTTTGTCGGAAGAACCTATGTTCGCGGAGTATGCTAGTAACTGGGATCCCGACCGCCTGGATATCCTGGATCGTGCGGAGATATTCCTGGCATTTCAAGCCACGAAAAATGCTTGTCGCGCTAGACACTAGACATGGCCATTGAAGCCTCGCAGCCTACAACTCAGGAAGCATGAAGGCGCCGAGGCGGAGGGCTGTAGATGAGTCATTTGTTGCTGATACAAGGTCCAGACTCAGCTGTTACACTACCGCTCTTTCGACAAGCCAGCTCATTGTTTCAGCAGGTTCATGGATTGCGACAGTATGACTCGGTGACCACACCGTCAGCGGCCATCGCTCTGTTTCCAAGAAGAATGTCAACAACGCCATCCGGGGTCAAAGTTGCTGGCGGGTGGATTTGCGGTGTCGGAAGTTGGTTCTATGAGGGCCTTACCGATGAAGCTGCGCTTGCTCGTGTGGCACATACTCTTGAAAGCTTTGACGGCACTCCTGATGCGTCATTCCGGGAGTTAGACGGTCATTTTGCACTGCTCTCCCAGAGAACCGACGACTCTCTAATCGTGACAGATCGCTTGGGAGAACTTCACGTTTATATTGCTCACGTTAACTCTTGCCTGGTTCTTTCAACGTCTTCGATTATATTGAGCATCTTGTGCAGATCGAGCTGGGACCCCGAGGGTTGTCGTCAGTTTCTGAGTACCGGAAGCATTTTACAGCCCGAGCGCACGCTATTTACGGGAATCGAAAAGTTAGGCTCCAGTAGCATCTTTCGATTTAGATCAGGCCGACTCACGACTCGAACTAAGTACTGGGATATTGTTTCATTGATGAATGGACGACACGATGAAGCATCCGATGTGTTGGGGGTGGCCGCCGGTCTTCGAGCGGCAATGACGGTTATCCGACGGAATTACCGCAGGCCAGCCGTGGATTTGACGGGCGGTTTTGACACGAGAGGGATTTTGGGTGCGGTGTTGCAGCTAGGCCTTGACCTGGATTTCGTCGTGAGTGGTAGCGACGAGAGTGCCGATGTGATTACTTCCAAGCGCATAGCGCGGGAATTTAAGTTACGCCACCATCATCTGGGAAAGAGATTTGCTACGGCTGACCAATGGTGGAGCCGCGCTAAGAGTTCCGTGACCCTGTGCGATGGCGAACTGGATGTCTTATTTTATGCGTCCGTCCTTGAGCATCAAAGCCGTTTGGCGGAAGAATTCGATGCAACAGTTAATGGCTGTGTTGGAGAAATCTGTCAAGGCATTTGGTGGGAACTGCTAATGCCTTTCGTTGGCAGACGTGGGCATTTTGACGCAGAACTCATAGTTCGGAGGAGGCTGATCCCCGAAGGGGAAATAGAAGGTCTTGCGGAACCGTGCTCCGAACCTCTTGTTGACGTCATAGCTGATGCGATTCGTGTAGCGAACGGCGGACTTCAGAATTTGTCAAACACGGTTCAAATGGACAACGTTTACTTGACGTTCTTGGAACAGCGATGGTACGGCAGAATTGTTAGCGCAACGAGTCAGCTATGGCCATGCATTTCGCCATACGCTTTTCGCGGGACCCTGGAGGCTGCTTTGTTGACATCACCGAAACACCGCGTCAGACGGCGCCTTAGCCGCCATCTTATCGAACATCAAAATCCGCGGCTAGCCTTGTTGCCGTTAGCGGACGGCTATCCCGCAGGGCCCGTGCGCTTAACGTCGATTCACCACTTTGGCCCTTTGGCTACCCATTATGCCCCTATGGTTGCAAGACGAATTGCTATCAGCTTGGGACTAGGATGGTGGGTCCGTAGCGGCAACCTCGCCTCCCAAAAGCTCGACCCGTTAATCACATCTTTGTGTGCATTGGATGAGGTGCGTGAACTGATGGAACCTACGCGCATGGTTACGAGAGAACTTTATGAAAGCTCCAAGCTTAAGAAATTGGTCACAAGCATCGAGACTCCATTTTACGGTGGCCGACTTGGAAGGATACTCACATTAGAGCTCCTTGCACGCCTTAGGAAAACTCACCATGTCCATGGCCACGGCGCGAGCCCCCCGCTACCAGCTAGGGACAGGGGAGAAGGCACAAACTAGGGCGAAATTCATCCCATCACGGCCTCATGCCCAACTTGTTTTGCTCCGTGGCTGTAAACTTTGCCCATGAAAACTCTGGCGACGGTATCACGCAGTTTCGCTCATCGTCCCGAAGACCCGTCCTGGGACTATCCTTATGCTTCTCGGCATTACATAGAAATGCTGGAACGGTACTTCGCAACTTTTCACTTGCGACATCGCGGCTGGTTCCGTAATCCGAGGACGCGGGCCCTACCCCAAGGACCCAAGACGAGCGAATCTTGGCCCTCGGTCCGTCCAGACCTTCGGCCGCAGGTACAGGAATGGTTCAAACGTAAATTGGCTGAATGCGTCGCTTCAGGTAGACCGCTCACTGAGGGGAAAATTCGGTCGCTGCGTTGCAACGCCGCCTACTATGGGCGTTGGATTCTCATTGGACGCGCGTTTGCCAGGTAGGGTCCATCGTGCTCAAAGTGCCATGGATTTCTGCTCACACCCGGGGGTTAGTGATCAGCGCCCTGGTGCGCGGTTGCAGACTGACCTGACGCTCCCATCTCCTTGAACTCCTTGAAAAATCGGCGAAGGTGTTTGACCTTGACGTTGACGAGCAAGGAATTCGAACGCTTGTTGGCGACTACGTCCTCTATACCGAAGCGCCAGGATACCCTCCTCCAGGGATCATGGACGGCTTCATGACCTCACTGCTCGGGCTCTATGATTTGGCCATGGAGACCGGAGATCCGGACATCCAGCGAATGTTCAGCCAAGGTATCCGCGGGCTGGTGTACATGCTTCCCCAGTGGAGCTACAGAAAAAAGTGGAGTTGGTATGGAAATCGCGCGTATCTGTCTCCGCCGGAGTATCATTGTCTGAACCGTCTCCTGCTGACGGTGCTCGCACGATTATCGAACGAAACTTCCCTTGTGGAGTACGCAACACATTGGGATCCCACCCGCCTGTCCCCAGTGGGTCGCGCAGAAATATTTCTCGCATTTCAATTTACGAAGAACGTTTCTCGCCTCAAGCACCGGACCTGGTTGCAATAGCCGCCGCAAAACGATGACTGCAGAGGTGCCCACCCCTCGCGTCTTGTTCGCAATTAGTGTCATCGACCAGCTTCGAGCCCACGGTGGCCGTGAAGGGCTTGGCCAGGTGGTCAGGCTCTGCGTTCCTACCGTTCACCCTGCCGGAAGAGAAGTAACTTTCCAGAAGCGCCGCCCGGGGAGAAAGCAGATTGAAACGGCAAATAACGCGGCAAGCAGAAGAACAACAAACGTGCGAGCAGGAGAGGAAATACGCTTCAGACGAGAGCGCTCGGGAACCCATACGTCCAGCAAGGCGAGAGCATACAAGCTGAGATGAGCACTGATCGCTGCGGCGCGCCACCCAGGCGGCAAGCCAAAACTGGCCGCTAGGTTGAGAATTAACGCCCACGGAAGCAGCAAACGGCCCAATTTGTGCGACACGAAATGTATCCACATGCGATTTTTAGCACCAAGGAGTGCTGGATAGGCAGCCAAAATTTGATATACACCTGCCTGAGTACGAATCTTGCGGCGGAATTCTGTTTTGAGGGGCATCGGCTGATCGAACGCCTTGGCGGAGCCATCCAGGATCACCCGATATCCCCGAAAGAACGCGGCGAGTGGTAGATAGACGTCGTCCAACAAAGTGTCCTCGGGCATCGGAACCGCGAGTTCGCGGCGCATCGCGTAAATGCACCCGGTGGCGCCGAGGACAGAATCAATCCGGCTCAGATGCATTCGAATCCATTTTTCGTACCGCCAGTACAGCCCGGAACTCTCTTCGTCTTGCTTGCGTCCTTGCGCAAGCACAAGTTCGCCGGAAACCACGCCTACGGACGGATCCGAAAAGCATTCGACTAGGTTGTGCAAGCTGGCGGGTTCCAGCAACTGCCGGACGTCGGTGAAAAACAAGATCTCTCCGCCGGCCACTGCGATCGCGGCGTTGATCGCGCCGGCCTTACCGCTTCGTGGAAGGCGCAGGAGGCGGATCCGCGAATCGCCCCAATTCTCAACCAACGCCTCCGTTCGATCGCTGCACCCGTCTGAAGCGATGATAATTTCGAGCAACGCGCGTGGATAGTCTAAGGCGCAGATGGATTGCAACTTAGATTCAATCCACATCTCGCCGTTGTGAACTGGAAGAATCAGTGACACACTCCTGGGCCGCCAATCCTTCCGGACTAACCTGTTCGACCGCCGGGCAGCCAAAAGAAGAATCAACGGATATCCAATTAGCACGTAGAAAATGAATCCGGCGCTGAGTAGGAAAACAAGAAGGCTGGCATTCATAGGGCGTCCAAGAATGCTTTCCGGTGGTGGATTCTCACTGCGCCGGTCACCATCAGAGGCGGAAACAAGCGCTCAGATCGCCGCTCATGCTTCGGATATCGCACGCCGTTCGCCTCTCCGCCGCACCAGCGCCGCGCTGATTCCGGCCAGGGCGCTTTCAAATTCGATTGCGCTCATTCGGGTTGTATCTGCAATGCGTGGCAGCAGAAGCGGATCATCCTTCCGAGAGGCCAAACCTGCTTCGCAGGTGGTGGCGCTGATAACATGTTCTTCAGCGAGCCAAGGCAGAAACGCGTGTTCGTAGACTCCGCTAGGGTAGCAAAAGTGGACTGCCTCGATGCCGGTCATTTCCAGAATGCAGCGACGATTATCCTGGATTTCTCGGATGAATAGCTCGCGATCCATGGGTACGCGATGGCGATGCGTATGGAGCTGGATGTCTATCCCGTCGGCGGAGACTGTCGTCACCTCATCGGGTCTCATGAGTTGAAAGAGGCGCTTTCGGCAAAAGTCATCCCAGTCCAGTCCCAGCCGTCTGGCGAGCTGTTCCGGAATGCTACGCCGCTCTGAAGGACTGAGCGTGTTTGCATAGTTTACGATTGTGCTTACCGCGGCTTCGATCCCGGTTTTCAAGTGCAAGTTCGGACCATCGGCACAGCCCCAATTTTGCAACTCATCGCCACGGAAGGTATGACGCGCCTTCCAAAGTAAGTAGTGACAGGATAGTGGGAAAATCGGCAGCGATTTATAGCAATAGTAGGTGGACAAATAAACCGTTGCCGGTAGCTCGTACTTTTTGAGCAGCGGATAGGCTCGCTGATAGAAATCGTAGCCGCCATCATCAAAGGTAAGGGCCACGCTTCGCTCAGGCAGGTCCTTTTGATAGAGCCGCCGGACGGCCTCGCCAAGAGGTAATACGTTGTATCCGCCATCTCGCAAAAACTTGAGCCGCTCTTCCAATAGGGTCGGCGGCATGTACAGGGACGGATTCCACTCACACTCGTCCGCGATTGCGATTCCGTGATAACAGAGAATCGCCAAACGCTCGCGCCGCCAGCGGCTGTCATTCCACTCGCGCTGTATTCCGAGGCTCTTTAGTGTGCGCAGTATTGGTTTTTTGAGATGTCTCAGCACAGACTGAAGTTTACCTCGCTGTTGTCGAGCGCCTTGCTACGGCTGCAGATTTGATCCGAAAACGGCGACGGTTCGTGGCGTCACGAGCCTACGACCGCGGGAACCGTGCGAACGCCCCGTCGATCAGGCGCTTCTCCCGCCTCGTCCTTGAGTTCTGCCTTAGCGATTCGCGAAAAGGCAACGACCAGTCCAGCCAGCGTCGGAAAGAATGGCGCATATCCGAGGTGCACGAACATAAAGAAAACGGCATCGGTGAACAGGATGGCGCGCAGAGCAAACGCCGTCATGGATATCTCTTCGGCACGCGGGTGGGGATGATCCTTAGCTCGTTTTTCAATCTGTATCAATTCTTTCCAGCAGAACCACATGCAAGAGACAAAGAACACCAGTGCCGGAATCCCCGCTTCGCTCGAAATCTGGGTGTAGGTGTTATGCGTTCCGTGCCAGTTGCCCTTCGGCAGACCGAGATTCACCGCCCGATCGTTCTCTGCTACCTCGAACTCGCCGGGTCCCACGCCGAGAATAGGGTGCGTCAGCGTCAGAATGGTGCTCGTCTTCAATAAGTACAGCCTTTCTTGCGTAGAGCTCATGGCGGATTCCCGCGTGCTCGCGTCCTGGGTATCAACTGATTGCGTCGCATCCTGAGGGAACAGCGTTTCAAATCGCGCCTTGATCTGGTCCGGCAGGAAGGCCGCGAAAGCAAACAGCGTGGCCATGACGACGGCAAGGACGACGATCTTCCCGCGCGTGGCGCTGCGCAGCACCAAGAACGGCACGATCAAGAGCGCCGCGACGAGGGCACCGCGAGAAGCTGTCCTCGGAAGAACGTATAGCAGGGGCAGAAGACACAAGACCGACAAAAATCTGCGGCTCAACGAGCGAGGTGGTTTGTACACCATCCACCACCAATAGACACAGCCTGTCAACATGGCCATTGCGACTTCGTTCGGCCCTGAGTACAGGCCAACGGGAAAGGTCAACCGTCCCTGGCTATCGTTCACGCCCAAGACAAGAGCGAGGACCGCGGCGAGAAGGAGTGTCCACGCCAGGACTGACATCAATTTGAGTAACTGGTTGAGAGTCACCACTAGACCCGCGACGGTGAGGAACACCGCAAAAGACCTGAGCCATTCGTCGCTGAGCGTCTGGAAGCTCCCACCGGGCCAGAAACTCCACGGCACCGCGAAACAAAGCCAGATCGAGAAAGCGATGAGGAGCTTGCCCTGCCGCGATTTCAGAACCGCGGGCAACGTTCCGTTTAGCAGTAGCAGCAGAAAACAAGCGCTCGACACGATCAACGGAATGTGAAGGTACGGCAGGAAGAAATCGGCCAGCCTGCCATACAGCAAAAAGAGGAAAGCCGCCAGAAGCCAAAACCCAATCTTTTGTGTGGCGCTGGTCTGCTGCGCGGACGTTTGAGCCATTGAGGCCCAACGCCCTCTGGCTGCGGGCGATATGGTCTGCGACAGTGGCGTGCGGGAGCGTTGATATGCTGGCATAGGTCTTTACTTGCTTTACGCGAAGCTCCGCCTCATTTTGGAATCATCGCGATGAGCGAAGGGCCGAAAAACCGACATTTCGCGGCGCTAATTCGAATGTCCAATGATCACCTGAGCGGCAAAGGCGCCTCAGAACCACAAGTCACTTACATTTTATGACCCATCGGGTCGTCCAGGTGATGCTTGAAATCACTCCGGAGCGCATCTAGTAACGCAGACCGAAAGGGCTGGAAGCCCCGTTCGAGGGGCCAAAGAGCCCGCAGACTTGCGCGGTCTCCCCAGAGTTAATTATGGGGCGCGCCCGGCGTCTTGCTCTGCAGAACTGCCTTTTCGTGTAGCGAGTCTTGAGCGACGACCTCCCGATGCATGCCGCGCGAAGGTAAGTCATGGGCGGTGTTGCGTTTATATAACTGCTGGTAGACTTCGAACACAGAGCGGAGATTCCCGTCATCTCTTTTGGTCTGGGGCAACGCCGAATCGAAGGCAGGCAATCGTCTTGCAATCGCTGCAATCGTGCCCAGCAGACCAGCTGGATCGCGAGAGGGCGTGAGATGAACGCCAGCGGGCCTCATGCCGTTGTCGGTCGCGACTACCGGAATGCCGAAATGCATCGCCTCGCGGACCGCGATCGAATCACCATCATAGAAAGTCGTCCGCAAAAAAATGTCGGCCTCGGCAATGGCCCGGAGCGTCACATCGTGCGGCAGATCTCCCGCGAGCAGGACATGCTCGGCGTAGGGTTTCGATGCAACGAGATCCCTTGTGTCCCGTTCCCGGCTGCCTCCACCGATAATGATCAGCCCGGCGGCGGGGTATTCCTCGCGGAACGATCCCAAAGCAGCGATCTGCAACGGAAGGTCATATTCCGGTTCGAGTCCGCCGACCGTCAGCAATACTGGACTATGTGATTCAAGAAAACCAAGAATCGATTCGGGCAGCACCGCGTCAGGGACACGATCCGGCAGCGCGAATGGCAAGATCAGGCGAGTCTTCGCGCGGTCTACGCCAAATCGAACAAACATTTCGATCATCTCGCGATTGACGCCAATCAAGAAATCAAACCGCTGAAAGACAAAGCCGCGCACGCTGAACGGACGAGCCGCTTGACCGGCGGGCGATGACGGGTAACCCCCGGAATGCAAGGTGAGCACCAGCTTTCTGCCCGGCAACATCGAACAAACCAGTGCGAGCCCCAGCAGTCTCCAGCTTACATCCCCGCCAATATGCAAGTGAACCACGTTGGCTTCTCTTTGGACGAGCAAACGTAGGGTTTGCAGAGCGCCCGACGGATAGAAAATGCCGCCGTCTTCGGCTTTCCGATGCCGGGTGAGGTTGATTACTTCGCAGGGGACTTCGCGTTGGAGAAGGAAGTCCCGGAGCGCAGCAACGTTGATCTCCACGCCCCCGTGCGGCGGGGGATAGGGGCCAAGAAGCAGCACCCGAAGTCCGTGAGCGGCGGTGGCTGTGGTTGGATGCGCGGCCAAGTCTTCCTCTGCTAGATGCGCCTGGCAGCGGCCAAATCCGCCACCACGGGACTAAAGCGAGTCATGAGTTCAGGGTCCCGGTCGAAAAAGATGCGATTCCAGAGTTCGAAATTCAGTAACCGCCAAAGTGCGTCGGTTGCATCCACACGATCCGTGCGATGCGATTCCACGAGATCGCGTACGAATTTGGCGTTAAGTATGCCTCGGGATTCCAAACGGCCGTCGGTCAGGATGCTTGCGACGCGCTCAAACAATTGGTGCCGGAGCCAAGGTTTCACCGGAGTCGGAAAACCCATCTTGAAACGGTGCAGGATCTCTCTCGGAAGCCGATCTTCCATCGCACGGCGCAGCAAATACTTGCCGGAAAGATAGCGGACTTTGAGCCTTGGAGGAATGCGTATCGCAAATTCCACAACCTTGTGGTCCAAGAAGGGCACGCGGCTTTCGATGGAAGCGGCCATGCTCATCTGGTCCTGCTTCATCAGAAGTTCTGCAAGATACGTTTTGATATCGAGATAGAGCAGTCTTGTCAGCAAGCTGTCGGGTTGTCCCGCCCGAAAATATGTCTTCGATGTGCTGTACGCATTGACGTCGCGCACTTTCTCGGCAAATTGAGGCGTGAAGAGCTGCGATTGCATCCCTTGTGGAAAGACAGAAAAGAAATTGTCGAAATAAATCTCCTCGATGTTCATGGAGTGATACAGAAAGGAGTGGCGCAGCTTGCGCCTGAGGGTTTCGGGAAGAATGTGGCGCTCCAGCGCGTCACGGACCAATCGGCGCATCGAACCGGGTACTATTTTTTCGTAGGTGCCGCCGTAGCGAAGATTGAAGAGCGTGGCTCGGTACTTCATATAGCCGGCGAAGATTTCGTCGCCACCTTCACCGCTCAAGACGACCGTGACTTTCTCACGTGCTAACCGGGATACGAAGTGAAGCGCGACGCTCGAAGGCCATACGATCGGCTCATCTTCGTGCCAAATGAGCTGTGGCAGACTTGAAAAGAATTCCTCGGGGCCGAGGAGAATTTCGTTGTATTCGGCTCCAATATGACGAGCGACCTGCTTTGCGTAGGGCAGTTCACTATACCGGTCTTCTTTGTAGCCCACGGAGAATGTCTTGATCTGGTCCTTCGCGAGGCTGGCCGTGACAGCAGCAATCGCGCTGGAGTCCAGCCCTCCACTCAAGAACACGCCGAGCGGCACATCGCTCATCAAACGCAATTTAATTGATTCGGTGAAAAGTTCGCGGAATCGCGCGATATACTCGCTCTCCGTCGCGCCTGTGTCTTCAGGCGAGATTTCCAAGTCCCAATATTGCTCAACTTGAGGTTGGGGGTTGGGGCGGTTTACTTCCACGCTCAGCCGGCAGCCGGGCAGAAGGCGCGAAATTCCCAGAAACATCGTGTCTCTCGCGGAGAGATACCCAAGCGCAAAGAATTCCGGCAGAGCGCTGGCGTTCATCTCGGCGCGAACGCCCGGGCATTCAAAGAGCGCCTTCACCTCTGAGGCAAACACAAACCTGCCACCGTTCAGAGTGAAATAGAACGGTTTGATTCCGAGCCGGTCGCGTGCGCAGAATAGGCGGCCTTTTCGAGAATCCCAGATAGCGAATGCAAACATCCCGCGCAGGTGGTGAACGCAATCATCGCCATATTCTTCGTAAAGATGAACGATGGTTTCTGTATCGCTACGGGTCTTGTACCGGTGGCCGCGCCGTTCCAAGTCTGGCCGCAGCTCAGCGTGATTGTAGATTTCACCGTTAAAAGCGATCCAAATGGTCCCGTCTTCATTGGACATCGGCTGATGGCCGCCGGCTACGTCCACAATGCTGAGACGCCGAAATCCAAAGGCAATCGGTGGACGGACGTAATAGCCGGCGTCGTCCGGACCGCGGTGGAAGATGGTCTGGGCCATCGCCTCCACGTCCTCTCGCGCCGGCGGTTGCGCGCCCGTCAGATCAACGACTCCACAAATGCCGCACATTCTCTAGTGTCCTTCTCGCACGATTAGATTCTCGCCGTCGGATGTTAGCTCGGCGCTCCTGCCGTTTAGCCGGACCGACTCGATTCCCTTGGCCTTTACCGTAAACGATGATACTGGCCGCATGTGAACCTTGAGCGTTTCGCTGTGGCGCGTCAAATCGAATTCCTCGACCGGCTGCGTGCTCTCGAATAGTGGCGCTCCACGCAGACGAAGGCGACTTCCCGTCAACAGCGTCAGCTGGTCAATTTCCTCTCGGGCATCCTGCCTAACGAAGGCGAATTCAGCATCGGTAGAGATTTCCGTTCCGGACTGGCAGTCCTTACGACCACGAAACGCGAAATACTCCGTGCCGGCGACACTTTCAAAGCGCCATGCGAGTTCGGCACCAGCGCACCGCCGAAGGGCGGCCCGTTCTGGCGCCCCGTCCCACAGTCCCCAGGCGAATTGAGCGGGGACCCGGCTCTTTGCTTTACCGATCAACACGGGCGCGGGTTCGCGCTGACCATAATCCTCGGAATACCAGCCTTGAATCGGATCGCTCCGGCCGATTGCCTGATCGAGTAAAGGTCCCTCATCTGAGAGTATCAGGAACTGCTGGCCGTTTCTCGTTGCGCGACAGCAATTGCCTTCGATATGTAATTGTGTGCCGGGTTCGAAATGGAAGAAAAACTCGAAAGAATGCTCTCCTGAACCAGCGAGATCATCTAGCACAAACCAATGATCCGGTTTGACGAAGACCACGTGGCGCCGATGAATCACCGGTTGGGGGAGACGCTTATAACCTGAGTGCTCTCCCCGCGCATAATCCAATCCGGGAAAGCCGGACGCACGCTCGAGTTGGGCAGGGCATAAGTTGCCCCATTTGAAGGTATCAAGTGGCTCTGCCTGCCCCAGCCCATCCACCACGAGGGTGTTGTGGCCGCTGGTGGAGCGAAAGTAGTCCCGCCATTCCCGCGAGCCCGTATATACATACGTTCCCGGGTCCACGAGCCAGTTGGTGCCCTGGGCGGAGCAGATAACGCTCAGCGCATCTGCATGGCCGTGCCCAGAGTTCAGAAAGCCTTGCGGTCCGGCGTCGAACAGGAGCAGGTTCGCGCTGGGATTCCAACCCTCGCGCATCACCACGAGACCCGCATCCGGAAACACCGTTGATGTTTTACTCGGAGGTTCGCTCGCTAGCTGCTGGAACCGGGGCTGCGCTTCTGGTCCAAGTAAGCAAAGAGTTTCTTCATGGAGCCGTCCGGCTTGATTTCGAAAAGCTGGGTCGCCAAAGTAGACCGCCGCTGTGGAAAGAGTGCCTCGGTAGTCATTTGGCTCGTGGGCGCCGAAAGGCAGCAGCCTCCCTCCGTCCGCATCGCCAACCATAGGGTGCGTGCCGTCCGGCCATGCCGTATGGACCATGAATTCGACCATGCGCTTCAATTGTTCCCGATAGGCCAATGGAAATGCACAACCGTTTTCATCGGCCAAGATTGCCGCACAAAGAAAGAAATCCGTGGCGTAACGGTGATAGTAGGTTGATTGCTCCGCGTGCGACCCGTCTGGGCGGACCTGCTTGGTAATTTCTTCCATTAGTATCTGCCGGCCGGCATCGAGATAGACCTGCGACTCGCGCAATTCCGGAAACAGCAACCCGACTACGAAGAGTGCGAACCCCTCGCCGAGGAGATGCGTGTTGGGGGAAAAATACCGGGAAAGGTTCGCGGCAATGAAACCAGCATGCAGCGCAAGCTCGCGAGTGAGCATACCCAAGCGTTTGGCGGTCAACGCGTTGCTTCCGTTGAGCAAGTAAAGCATCCACACCCAAGACCATGCTCGGAAAGCCAATTCCAGGCTGCTGGACCAGTTAATCCCCCGGACAAATGGATTCTGCTGGCGCCAATCTTCCCATTGAGCGAAACATTCCTGCGCGTAACGCTCATCACCGCTAAGCCGGTAAGCAAGCGCCAAAGTCACCAGATGCTGGTGGCGATTCGGCTCCCAGACGATCTTGCTGTCGCCGACTTTGGCAAAATCGAGGTATGCGATCCGGCTCCAATGATCGAGCCCCGATTCGATTCCATGTACGAGATCCTTGCGCCAGGGAATCTTGGGACCGCACGCTATCTCGGGGTATGAAAAGATTTTGAGCCGATGCGCGCATAGCTCCTCTGCTTCTGCACCAATTCTTTGCGCCGCCAGGGGGAAAAGCGTGCGGTACACTTCGGCAAAACCGCCCCGGAGATCTGGAAGGCAATAGAACCGCTGTCTCCGCTGGGAGAAGTACTCCGGAAGCAAGGACTCCGCATCCGGCGAGCCGGATGCGATCGCTCGCCGTAGCCGGTCGTCATTTACGCGAGTGGCATCCCAGAAAGCGCGCCAGTTGTTATCTGCCGTCGAGGAACGGTCCAGGGCTAGCTCCAGCCGCTCGCGGGATATCCTGAAGCGCTGGAGTAACCGGAACCGAAACTCGTCGGCATCCATCTGGCGAAGCCGGCGCAGCTTTGTGAATGCCATCATGAACCTGGTGGGTTGTTAAACCCGGCACTTATAGTTTACGGCTCGCCCCGAGATAGTCCAAGCTGGCACTGATCGAGTGTTGCTCTGAGGTTATATTCTCCGCCCAGCTGGCGGCTCGCAAGCTGTGTGTTATGTGTTGTTTACGTGGAGCCGTGGATCGTCTGGCCGCGCGGCGTGACGGTCTATTGCGCAAAAGGCTGCGTCGTCCCGCTTTTTGGCGCCGGCAAGCCGATCTGCCGATATGATGTACTTAGGTCAATTGCGAGCGTCGCGAGAAGCCTCGCAGAAGGACGAATCGTCAACATTGAGGATTCTTTGGGTCAAAGCCGGCAAGCTGCTGCCCGTGGACACGGGCGGCAAGATTCGCTCTTACAACCTGCTCCGCAACCTGCAACGC
Source organism: uncultured Acidobacteriota bacterium (assembly GCA_963803675.1). Lineage (GTDB taxonomy): Bacteria > Acidobacteriota > Terriglobia > Acidiferrales > UBA7541 > DASTCZ01. The sequence continues at coordinate 382,262 of CAWDNN010000003.1, forward strand.
GAACACGACCTGACGCTGCTTACCTACTATTTTGGCAAAGAGGACGAAGCCTACGAGTCTGAGATCATGAGTAAGCTTCCCAACACGTTGGCGATGGAAGTCCGATCCGCTGAGACTTCGCTTGGTGAGTCTGCTGGATATCTGGCAGGGGTTTTTCGTTCAGCGCCCTATGCGGTTACAAAGTTCACCAGCCCCAGAGTGGGGCGGAAAGTGAGCCAGTGGCTCGCCGAGGGCACTTTTGACGTGGCCGTTTGCGATTTTCTCTCGGCCTCGCTGAATTTTCCCGCCAGGCTCCAAACGCCAACGGTCCTGTTTCAACACAATGTGGAAAGTGTCCTTTGGGAACGGCAGGCGCTCCACGAAGGAAATCCGATCAAGCGTCTGATTTTCCGCCTGGAAGCCGCGAAGATGGCTCGATACGAACGAGCAGCCCTTCAGCGCTTTCACCACATTATCGCTGTCTCGGAAAAGGACCGGATTCAAATGGCGAAAGCGGTGGATCGGGACCGAATCAGCGTTTCCCCAACCGGGGTTGACTTGCAGCAGTATCGATTTTCTCCATTGCCCACTCCTGCGCCCCAGCGCGTTCTCTTCTTGGGCTCGATGGACTGGGAAGCAAATATTGATGCTGTGGAATATTTCTGCCAGGAAATCTGGCCGCGCGTATCGGCGGAAGTTCCTGGCGCGCTGTTTCAAATCGTCGGCCGCAACCCACATCCGCGCGTTCGGAAGCTGTCTGGGACCTCTGTGGAGGTCACCGGCACCGTTTCTTCGGTCGTCGAATACTTGCACGGAGCTGGGGTCTTTGCGGTTCCCCTTCGCGTGGGCGGGGGCACAAGACTCAAGATTTACGAAGCAATGGCTACCGGCAGACCCGTCGTCTCAACCTCCGTTGGAGCCGAGGGATTGGACGTTCATGACGGAGTGGACATTCTGTTGGCTGATACGGCTGAGAAGTTTGCCGACTGCGTTGTGCGATTGTTGAAAGATGCCAGTCTGAGGACGCGTTTGGCGACGGCTGCTGCTCAACAAGCCGCTCGGTATGATTGGTCGGTCATCGCGCAGCAGTTTGCAGGAGTCCTTTCCAAGACTGTCGAGTCTGTTGCAGGAAGTCCGGCTGACAGCGTCGCCGTTCGGACCCCAGTATGAATGTCTTGATTCTTGACGGAAACGAGAATCAGGCCGTAGCCTGTGTTCGGTCGCTGGGCCAAGCCAGGCATACTGTTCGAGTAGGCTCAGCTGCCAACTGGTCCAAAGCCGGGATGTCGCGCTGGTGCTCAAGTAGCTTTCGCTACCCGGATCCGGCGGAATCGTCTAAGTTCATTCGCAGCATCGTTGAAGAGGCGCAAAAGCATCCCCGCAGTTTGATCCTCCCCATGACGGAGCGGACCACACTACCAATATCCGCCCATCGAGAGGAGTTGATCGCCGCAGGAAGCAGTTTGGTTCTCCCCCCCACAGCGTGGTCTTGAGAACTTTCGACAAGCTCCAAACGACAGAGCTTGCCCGCAGCCTCGGCATCGCGGTGCCTCAAACGGTCCTGCTTCAGGGAGGCGAATCTTCCGATGAAATCACATCGCAGCTTTGTTTTCCTGTGGTTTTGAAGCCCAGATCTTCATTCGAGGATACGCAACAAGGCCGCGTGCGGGCCACGGGCCGGCCCCTCTACGCGCGTGATGCACACGAGTTGGGAATTGCGTGGCAAGCGGTTCGCTCCCGGGCGTCTTCCGCGCTTGTACAAGAATTCGTGCCAGGCGAGGGGACAGGGTATTTTGCCTTGATGCATCACGGTTCAATGCGAGCGGAATTTGCTCATCAAAGAGTTCGTGACGTTCACCCGAGCGGTTCGGGAAGCTCATTGCGCGTGAGCGTGCGGCCCGACGCGGCCCTAAGGGCCGCTGGATTGGAGTTGCTGGAGAGTATCGGGTGGCACGGCGTCGCCATGGTCGAATTCCGCCGGCGTCCGGACGGAACGCTGGTTTTTATGGAAGTGAATGGCCGATTCTGGAATTCACTGGCGCTTCCTATCTATTCGGGCATTGATTTCCCGGCCTTGCTCGCGCGAATGGCAGAAGAGGGCGATATCGCGCCGGTTCAAAGCTACCGCGAAGGTGTTCGCTGCCGGTGGTTGCTTGGCGATTTTCGCCACCTGGTGGCTGTGTGGAGGGGCGCGCCTCCCGCGTTTCCTGGGCGATATCCGGGGCGTCTGCGCACATTGCTTAATTTTCTGATGCCGGTGCCAGGGACTTTCCACGATAATTTTACCTGGCGCGATCCGTTGCCGGAACTTGGAGATTGGCTGGACTTCTTTTTTCGGCGAGTTCCTGAGAGATGGAGAAAGCGGAGCGCGTCCGCGTCTGGAGATGAAATTGCGGTTGGGAGCTCTTCACGTACATAGTGATTTTTCGGACGGCGAATTCAAACTCGCCGAATTGAGAGCCATCTTCCTCGATCTGGGGTGTTCCTTTGTCTGCATGACGGACCATGCAGAGGCTTTCGATGCTCCAAGACTCGCTCAATATGTAGCCGATTGCGGGTCCTTGTCCGACGATCGATTCCGGTTTATTCCAGGTTTAGAATATAACTGTGAGGGCCGGCTGCACATTCTCGGTTATGGCGTTACCTCTTTATTGTCCACAACGAATCCAGTCGAGGTCATCGAGCGCATCAATCAGCTCGGGGGAATTTCAGTCATCGCTCACCCTCCCGATCGCGCCTTCAATTCCATAGAGGAATTCGGTAGTGCACTCAAAGGCATAGAAGTCTGGAATTCGAAATACGACGGTCGCTATGCGCCCCGCCCTCAGACTTTCGAATTGCTGAAGAGGATGCAACAACGCACGCCGGGTCTTCGCGCCTATTACGGCCTGGACCTACATTGGAAGCGCCAATTTCGAGGATTGCTCGTCCGGATAGGTTCGGAGGGGTTTGAAAGCGGCGCGGTCCTGAGTGTTCTCTCGCGCGGAAATTACAGCGGGATTTGGAGAGACCAAGAACTTCCATCCAGCGGGAATTTGCCGGCCGAGCTGATGGATCGTTTCGCCGGGATTCACGCGCGTTCCAGCCAATTTCGAAACATGGCCAAGAGCTGCAAGGCTTTACTGGATCGTACCGGTTTGCGGGTGCCGGATTCGATCAAAGCTCAGTTGCGAAGGTTCTTTTGATGGGTACACCTGGCGTCCTCTACCTGATGTATCACGAGCTCGAAATGGAAAGACGAGGCTTGTGCCGGAGTGAGGCGGGTTATGTTCGCTACGTTGTCAGGCAAGCCGCTTTTGAACATCATTTGGAAGCGGTCCGCTCGAATGGCCTCCGTGGGATCAGCGTCGGGGAAGCTTTGAATTGCCGCAAAGATCAAGCTGCCGCGGTGGCCATTACATTTGACGACGCTAGCGAATCCGATCTACTTGCTGCGGCGCCTGCGCTTCGCGGACTTGGATTCAACTGCACTTTTTATCTCGTTTCCGGATTCTTGGGCCGAAGCGGATATCTTTCTGCGCCACAAGCTCGCGAGCTGGCCGAACTTGGGTTTGAGGTGGGCTGCCATTCCATGACGCACCTCTTTCTCACGGATCTTCAGGAGCCTGAACTCAGGCGCGAGATTGTGGATGCAAAGCGCGAGCTGGAGCAAGTGGTGGGACGGTCTGTAAAGCACTTCTCCTGTCCCGGTGGCCGTTGGAATCGCCGCGTGGCTGAGCTGGCACGCGAAGCTGGGTATGAATCCGTAGCGTGCAGCCAGGTCGGGCGGAACAACTTGACCTCAGATCGGTTTCGATTGGCTCGCGTCCCCGTTTACAGGGATACGAGCTCGGCGGAGATTGTTCGATGGTGTAAGGGAAAAGGCTTGTTGTCAAAGCAGGCGTGGCAATCTTTTCGCTCAATGGCGGCCAGAGCGGTGGGAAATTCTGCATACGACAGAATTAGAAAAGGATTTCTCGGTCCATAGCCAAACAAGACTCGTGGCTATGTAGCTCGCGCTACTTGGGCTGGGCGACTTGGTCTTCCTTCAAAGGCTTTACTTGCAATTGCGCATTTTCGCGGCCGCGGCCGGAGGCAGCTCTTCGATTTTCGCGTGGCCGAGCCTCCGCGTAGAGAATCTCAAGTTCTTTTAAGACACGCGCGTAACTATAGTGCTCTCGTACCCAGGCCTGGGCACTCCGCCCCATGGCCGCCGCTAGTGATGGGTCTTCGAGAAGCTTTATCATAGCGCGCGCAAGCTCTGCCGGATTTTTCGGCGCGACCAGGAGACCGTTCACGCCCTGTTGAATAATCTCGACAGTTCCGCCGGCCCTGGTAGCTACCACCGGAAGGCCGGCAGCCATGTACTCGAGAACGACGTTTGGCAGTCCTTCGGACCAAGAGGGCAGGACGGCAAGGTCACAACACGCGAGCAACTCGGGAACGTCCTTTCGGTAGCCCAGGAACAAAATGTTCTGTTCCAGACTCAGTTCTTTGACTCCTTGTTCCAGGTCAGCGCGCTCGACGCCATCCCCAATGAAAAGAAATCTGACTTCAGGGTGGGCGGGGCAGATTTCCCGAGCCGCCTCGATCAAGTCTACTTGACCCTTACCTTTGACGTTCATATTGGCCACAACCGCGACCAATTTTGTGTCTGGAGCAAGATCAGGGAAAAGCCGCTTTTTCGCTCGCGACAAAGCAGAGAATCGTTCCACATCTACCCCGTTATGAACCACGCGGATGACCGTCGGATTGAAGCCATCCTGTCCAACCAGAAAATCACGGACGGCTTCCGAGTTCGCCAAAACAAACGTTCCCAGGCTCTGAATGAAGCGCAGGAGCCTTCGATTCCGAGGGGTATACCACCACCAGGAGGCCAAATCCCGGCGGCTCGAAATAATCACCGGTACACGCGCAAGCCACGCGGCAGGCACTCCCATCAGGTTGGAATAGAGATCATTGGTTTGCACTACGTCGAATTGGTTCCTGCGTAGGTACCGCGCGAGCCGAAGCATTTGAAGAATTCCGCGCGGAGTCAGCAACCCTCCTCGCGGGGCGAATTCCTCGATCGGAATCCCGGCGCGTCGCAAGGTATCAACATGAGGTCCCTTTGCCTGCAAACAACCAACCGTGATTTGGTAGCGACCCGAATTCATCCGGCAGGCGACTTCGACGAGTTGAGTTTCGGTACCTCCAAGTGCGAGGGAATCCGCCATTTGGAAAACGCGAGTTGCCTCATCATCTGATCGGTCGTGAGTGATCTTCGCCGCGGTTGGCTGCTGAGCCGGGCTTGGCGGCCAGCCGGTGTAGTCAAAGATCTCGATATTTTCGCGGATGACTCGGGCGGGAACGCCGGCGACGATGCACCTCGGTGGAACCGACCGGATCACGACGGCATTCGCTCCGACAACTGAGCCCGACCCAATGACCACATCGCCCAGCACTTTCGCGCCCGGTCCGATATAGACATTGTCTTCGATGCGCGGCACTTCGCTTGACTGGCTCCTGCCGCCCAATGTCACTCCCTGCGCGATGCAGACGTTCCGCCCAATCTTGGATTTTTCATGCAGGACGACGCCCAACCCGTAATGACCAAGCGCAAAGCCCTCTCCGATTTCAGCTGTGTACGGGATGTAGCAGCTAAATGCGATCACGGCCAGCCGTTCGATGATGCGTGGCAGAAGCGGCACATGATGTAGATAGAGCCAGCGCGCGAGGCGATAGTAGGTAATTGGGTTTAGCATCGATGATTCGCGGACCACTTCGCAGAAGACTCAGCCAGCGCAACTCCTTCAGCCGAGCCGTCGCGATACGCTCTACTAGTCTCTCAATTCCGCGAGGCTGTTCAAAGGCATCTGATCGGGCTGATTGCGCACCTGGTATCCCGGCTCTTGACCTGCTTCGACCGGTTCTGCGACGTGATGGTCAAGCCAGCGCCGGCACCACAACTCGAAAAATGCTACTGCCCAGATCTGCGAGGATAAGTCACGCTGCCCCCCGCGGTGGGTATCCACCAATCGCTTGAGTTCTTCACGCCGGAAAATTCCGCGCTCGCCAGCGGCCTTGGAAAGCAAGATATCCCTGACGAATTCAGCAGCATCCCCTCGGAACCAATGCCGCAAAGGAACACCGAAGCCCATCTTTGGCCGGTTGATGATCTCTGGAGGCAATTTGCCCTGCGCCGCCTGCTTCAATAGATACTTCTTAATCCCGTTGCGGTACCGGAGGCTTTCCGGAACCGTTGCCATGAATTCCGCGAGATGGTAGTCAAGCAGCGGAGCTCTTGTCTCCAGCGCCACTGCCATGCTTGCACGATCTACCTTTACGAGAATGTCGTCGGGAAGGTAGAGCATCATGTCCATACCTTGCATTTTTGACAAATGCCCCTCACCACCGGCGGCGGAGGCCAGTTGGTGGCCTAGCTGAAAAATCCGCGCGTCTGATTGTTCGCGCCATGGGCCCGAGAGCAATTCGCGTGCCTGCGCAGGCTGGAAGATACACAAATCCGCAATGTAGGAATCCAGCGCCGGCAATGAGCGCTTATTGAGGAATCCCCATCCCCGGGCCTTCGTTGGATAGATATCCGCCAGCAGGCGGTACATTGCCATGGTGAAGCCGCCGAGCATGGCTCTTTGCTTGTTCCAGAGGCGCACACCATCGTCGTAGCGCGTATATCCGGCAAAAACCTCGTCGCCGCCGTCGCCGGAGAGAATGACGGTAGTGTGCTGCCGGGCCGCCTCGCAGATGGAATACGTCGGAATGGCAGAAGAATCGGCAAACGGTTCGTCGTAGTGATAAACGAGCTTGGGCAAAATCTCGAGGACGTTTGGTGCGCAGCGGATCAGGTGATGATTTGTGCTGAACCGCTTGGCCATGACCGCTGCGTATTGCGATTCGTCAAAAGAATCCTCGTCGAATGCAACCGAAAAGGTTTCGACTGGCTTCTCGCTCAGTTCCGCCATCGCCGCAACCACCACGGAAGAATCTAGACCGCCGCTCAAGAGCGCGCCGAGTGGCACATCTGAAAATAGCCGGGTGCGGACGGCCTCCCGAACCATGTCTTGAATGCGCGACACACAGTCGTTTTCCGTGAGCCTCGCGTCTGGTTCATACCGAAGATTCCAATATCGCTTCGGCCCCTCCACTTTCAAGTTTCGCGTAGCACGATCAAGCTCGACCGTCATCCAAGATGCGGCCGGCAGTTTCTGGATGCCCTTCAAAATGCTATTGGGCGTTGGGACGTAGCCAAGATTCAGGTACGCGGAAAGAGCTTCCGGATTCAGGTCCCGAGGAATGGAGTTGTGGGCGAGGATCGCTTTTAGTTCCGAACCAAAAAGTAACCGGGAGCCATCACTGTAGTAATAAAGAGGCTTCTTGCCGAAGCGGTCTCGGGCAAGCAGAAGGCGGCGGCGGCGATCGTCCCACAAAGCGATCGCATACATCCCATTCAGTTCGTTGAGGAATTTCTCACCCTTTTCCTCGTACAGGTGGACTAAGACCTCGGTGTCGGTCTGACTTCGAAAACGATGTCCACTGCGAACCAAGCCGGCGCGAAGCTCAAGATAGTTGTAAATCTCACCATTGAAAGAAACCCAGACGGTCTCGTCCTCATTGCTCATCGGCTGACGCCCGAGCGGAGATAGATCAATGATTTTTAGACGACGATGACCTAAGACGCAGAGCGGAGATAGGTAGAACCCTTCATCTTCGGGCCCTCTATGGGCGATTGCGGACGCCATTCGGCGCACCAGGGGTCCCAGCGATTCGCCTTGTTCCTCAGCATCGAAGATGCCGCAGATTCCGCACATTCGTTATCCGGTCCTCAACTCAGACGCCCCACCGAAGCGCGGCGGGGCCATCGCGAAGTGGCGCCTTCATTTTGCCCCTCGGCCGAAGAGCACGATCTTAACGGTTTGAAAAACGATGAACAGATCAAAGCCAACCGACATATTCTTGATGTGATAGAGATCGTACTTGAGCTTCTCCTTGGCATCTTCCACAGACGACCCATACGGATAGTTGATTTGCGCCCACCCTGTGATTCCCGGGCGAACGGTGTGGCGCACATTGTAGTACGGGATCTCTTGACTCAAGGTCTGCACGAATTCAGGGCGTTCTGGACGCGGCCCGACAAAACTCATGTCGCCCTTGAAGACATCCCAGAGTTGGGGCAGTTCGTCGAACCGGCACTTTCGCAAAATCCGCCCAACCGCTGTAATGCGAGGGTCGTCGTCCGTCGCCCAAATAGGCCCTGAAATTGTCTCTGCATCCGCCCTCATTGTGCGGAACTTATGGCAATAGAAGATGGACCCCTTCCGGCCAACGCGCTTCTGCTTGTAAAGCACCGGTCCCGGTGAAGAGAGTTTCACGCTCAGAGCAATCAGCGGCAACAGGGGAGATACGACGAGCAAGCATGCAAGAGCAAGCAACGTGGAGATGATGCGCCTTGCGAATGTAAACGCCGGGCTCATCCGGAATCCATCGGAAAAAATCAGCCAACTGGGATTGAGATTATCAACATCTATTTTCCCCGAGATCTGCTCGATCAAGCCTGTCGCATCCTCAACTTTAACGTCATTCAAACGCAGTTCGAGCAGTTCGCGGACCGGCATCTTGCCACGGCGATCGCCCATGGCTACGATTACTCGGTCCACGGCTCTCTTGTCCTTCAACGTCAACATGAGCTCGCCGAGAGATTCGCGCGTCATGGAACCATTCCCGATGGCCCCCGCCCAGCCGATGACTTCCATACCCAATTCCGAGCGTGACCGCAGCGCCTCAACCAATTGTGACGCACGATCTCCGGAGCCAAGGATATACACGTGCTCGCGAAGGTAAGGTTGCTTTAGAACCCATAGATATCCGGACCGCCAAGCGAGAATGAATGCGGTAAGAATGACCAAACCGACGAGGCACACCCTTCCGTCCGGCGTGATACTTGGGGCTAGCACGCTGAGCGCTGCGAGGAGAGAGAGAGGACTCCCAGGACGATGAGAATTCGAAAATAGATTTCACCCTGTGAACGGAGCCGTTGCAGGTCGTACAGATCGAAGTAGTAAAGGCACAACAAGGCGACGCCGGTAACGCCCAGAATTTTGTAAAAGCCGTTTTCGTAGCCGAGGACTAGCCCGAAGTCGCTGCCAAAGTGGATCAACGCGGCAAGCACAAACGACGCGCAGACAACCAACGCTTCCCCGCCCAAGAGGAGCACGGTGCGTATGGGGAGATAGACGTTGAAAACACGAACCATTCGAATCAGTCCTCGCTCTTGTCCGCACTACTAAGGAAGCACTCGCGGATAAATCACGGAGTGGGATTCCGATGTACGTTTGGCAATCAGCTTTCTTTGTGATCTTTCGAAAGCTCCGTGCCGTAGCCGCCGTAATATTCGTAGCCACCATATCCTTCGCGATAATCGGCTTGATTCAACACGGCTCCGATCAGCGGCTTGTCCTGAAATTCTTGGCAAGCCTTCTGCGCGAGGTCGAATGGAGTCGAGCCGGAACGCACAACAATCAGCACGCCATCGCACAGCTTGGCGATGATCGTCGCGTCGGAAACGGGGATCACGGGAGGAGAATCAAACAGCACCCAATCAAATGCAGGAGCCAAACGAGCGAGCAAGGCTTCCAGGCGGCCATTCGCAAGCAGCTCCGTGGGGTTCGAAACGGGCCTCCCGCCAGGAATGAAAAACAGATTCTCGTCTGCCCCGCGATGCAGCACGGCAGACTCATCAGCTTCTCCCAGCAAATAGTCGGATAGGCCCGGCGAAGGCGGCGCGCCTAGCATCTGATGAAGCCGGGACAGGCGAAGATCCCCGTCAATCAGCAGCACGCGGCGCTCGCGTTGCCGGACGATTGATTGCGATAGATTGGACGTGACAAAGGTTTTTCCCTCGCCCGGGAGAGCACTCGAAATGAGCACGACCCGCAGGGGTTGGTTAGCGCGAACCTGATACAGACGGGTTCGTAATGTTCGGAAGACTTCTTTTCCGGCAGAATGATTTTCGCCGTCACCAAACACAAGGGCCGAGGGATCCGGATTCCACTGGCCGTGCTGGCAGGCGGCTAAAATCGCCGCCACGGTCGGCGGACCACTCCGTTGTGCGGCCACAAGCTCCGGAGCGTCTGGGATTTCTCTCACCAGTGTTGTAGTTCCAGCCAAGGCTGGAGCCCCTTCGAGAGACACGTCCGGCCCCATCTGGACGGCCTGTTGAGCGGAGCGTTCCTGCTCGGCTTTTTTCAGGGCTTCGTGGATGCGGCTCATGACTTCCTCTCTCGTGTTGACTCCAGCGTCTCGGGCTGTTGTTTCAGTTCTTCAAGCAACTTCGCAAGATTCTGCAATAGCGATAGCGTTGCGGAAGAGCCGTTACCGCCCTCTGCGACAGGCTGCCCAGTGGGTTCCGTTTGATCCAGACGGAACTCGCAAGCGACCCGTTCAACCGTTTGTGCTGAAACGGGCTTTTCCTGGTCAACGAAGGCGCTAATTAACGAATGCTCGCACAGCAGGTTGGTTACTCTGGGTATGCCTCGGGCGTAATGATGAATGGCCCGAATCGCCTCGGACGAAAAAATATGCTCGTCAGATGCGCCGGCGATGCGCAAACGTTCATGAATGTACCCGCTTGTTTCTTCGAGCGTGAGCGGCAGAGTCTTGCTTTGCAATGTGACTCGCTGGCGAAGTTGACGCAATTCAGGCCGGCTCAGCTTTTGTTCGAGCTCCGGCTGCCCGGCAAGCACGATCTGGAGGAGTTTTTCGGTCGAAGTCTCCAAATTGGTGAGGAGGCGGATTTCCTCGAGAACATGAGATGAAAGATTCTGCGCTTCGTCAATAATCAGCACCGCGGTCTCGCCTGCCTTGTAGCGATCCAGAAGCCATTGATTCAGCCGCATCAATACTTCGCTCTTCTCGCGTGACTCACACGGAATGCCGAAGTCCGCCATGATAAAGTCGAAGACCTGTGACACGGAGAGACGCGAGTTAAAGATGAATGCAGTCGCCACGTGATCGTTGCGGAGCCAGTCCAGCAGCCGGTTGAGCAGCGTCGTCTTTCCAGTGCCCACTTCACCGGTAAGCACAATAAAGCCCTTTCGAGACCGGATGCCATAGGTCAAGCAAGCCAGGGCTTCTTGTGTCTGCTTCGTCATATACAAATAGCGCGGATCCGGATTGACGTTGAAAGGACACTCGCGCAGTCCAAAGAATTGTCGGTACATGGAGTCTCTCGAGCTCTAAGCGGCCGCTGGAAGCGGCGCCCCTTTGCCCTATTTGGCCCCCAATTGAAAGTTCTGCCGGCCCCGCCCCGGTTCTAATACTGGAACAAGGGCCAGCGTCGGCAATTTTAGGAAAAATTCAACATCCTGTTCGCTTCGCAGCGACTTATCCCGTATTTCAAACAGGAGTGTCAGCGCAATCCCAAACGCCAATCCGCCGCCGAACCCACCTGCCAAGTAGAGAGGCCGATTGGGGTACGATGGTTTGTCCGGCAGGCTAGCCGGATCCAAAATGTTGAACGTTTCACCTTGCAGGCGGCGCTCGAGATCCGTGGCCATTGCGGCAGAGTTTCGGTTCTTGAGCAGATCGTTGTAGAAATCGACGGCGGTTTGGTGGTCACGCGTGAGCTGCTTGAACTGCTCTTCAATGACGGGGCTGAGCTGCACGCGCGCTTCATAATTGCGGATTCGAACCTGCAAGTCTGTTTGCAACTTTGACTTTTCGCGAATCTCTTGTTCGGTCAAGAATAACTGTGTGCGAAGCTGCTGTAGTTGTGGGGACTCTGAGACAGACGGAGTTGCTTCGTTAGGTGAGTTTTTCGCGCTCTCGATTGCCTTACCCTTCGTCGCTGAGTCGGCATTCTTAGTTGCCGCCTGCGCGTCAGCCGTCTTCTCAGAGGATCCTTTATCACTGGCGCCGACCTTCGGCGTATTTTGGTCCGCGATCTGGCGCTTTACTTGTTCGATTTCAGCCTTCTTCTCGATGACGTCTGGATAGCTGTCGGTGTATTGCGCCTGCAGTTTCGTTAGCTCTGTCTCTAGCCCCTGGAGCTGTTGATCGAGCGTCGCCGGATTGGGCCCGCCCTGCTGTGCAGTTTTGGAAGCCTCAACCTGCTGGGCGATCAGCGACTCGGTAAATGTCTTGTCTTGCTGGGCTCTGCTCAAGGCTTGGTTCACACCGTCGAGTTGTGTGCTCAGGGTCGCCAGCAAGTTCAGGTTGCCCTGCTGTTCCCCGGGTAGTTCGCCGATATACTTCTGCTGAAATGTTGCGAGCTTCTGATCCTGGTCGTCCAAGTATTGTTTCGCGCTATCGAGTTGCTTTGCCACAAAATCGGTTGTGCTCTGTGCCTGCTGTTGCCGGTTCTCGAGATTTTCTTCGGTGAACATGGAAGTAACCTCGCTGCACACCTGCTGTGCGATGCGTGGGTTGCTCAATGTGACATTGATGTAAAAACCGGGCAGCTGGTTCGACTGAGTTTCCGCCATCGGCCGGACAGGCGTGACGTGAATGCTCTTGGCAAGCTCGTCCACCTTGTCGTCACCCGAGAGCCCCATATTATTGAAGAGGTCGAACCGTTGAACGATTGGTTCAAGATGCGTCCGGCTCAGAATCTGTTCTTGCATGGACGCCAGACGTTCGGTGATCTGTCCCGTGACGACCGACTTGACGATTGAATCCGGCACCCTTTGTTCTTCGATCAACACTAGTGTCTGCGACGTGTACCGATTCGGAATCCGTAGAGAGACAAGGTATGTCGCCGTCCCGATCACTACTGTGGGGATCAGGATCAACCATTTGCGCCGGCGCAAAATTTTGCCGTAGTCTTCCATACTCATCAGTCGGTGTCCCAACATCGCTGCTCTCTCCTGTCCGATCCGATTCGTTCGTTACTAATCTATTGCTTTTGGACGCATATCCCAGTTAATGCCAACCGACACTTGATGGCGATAAAACGGCTCGAGGCAAATCCCAGTGCCACAAACCGTCCCGCCCGTGGTTTGGCGCTGCAAGTTATAGCGCACGAAAATCTGGTTCGTTCGTCCGATACTCCGCGCAGCGCTGGCGCTCACGTACCATGCTTGATAGGAGCCGCCGGACCCAGTCAGACCAACCAGGTCGGCCGTTTGAGACAAGGTCTGACTGATCGAATAGCCAACGCTTCCGGCAAGCGACCAGCGCCTTCCGGCAGGGCGACTTGCTCCGATTTGGGCGCCACTCGTCTCCGCCCCTACGAACACGCCGGCGCCGCCCGATGTTCCTCGGTAACCCGAGGCTTGAAACGCTGTCTGATTGTATTGATATGTCAATCCTACGTTGGCGCTCCACTGAAGGCGCGAAGGCTGTGGTGGTCCGCCGGATGAGCTGAAGGTATCGAACTCAGGACCGGCGCCCGCGTGGAAAGCCAGACGCCCGGTAATACTGCGCCCATAGGTCAACAGTACAACGTGATCGTTGATGGAAGAGATGCTTGGGTTAAAGCGATAAAGGTTAAGCTGATAACTGACGCCGATGGTGCTCCTTCGCGAAAGAGTGTAGTTATAGCCCACGCCAGCGTTGTAGTTCGAGGGTTGCAAATAGCCGGCCTGCATGTAATGCAGTATTCCGTAGTCGCCGTTGAGGGTCCACACGGAACGCGCGCCGGTGTTGATCGAGGCCTGTGCGACTACCGAATTGCTGATTCGCTGGGACTGCAGCGACAGAATGCTTTGATCCGGCGCCACGTTCGGGTTCAAGAGGTTGAATCCGCCAAGGGCTCCGCCAACACCGGCCAAACCTCCCGTGTCGAACCCGAATGCCGATTCCGGCAAATAGCTGAATTGATCTGTCAAATGCAACGTCCAGTTGCGGAACTCGATTTGATCGGAGACAGTGAGTCCCTGATAAAAGCCGTCGTATTCCGACTGCTTGTCATACACGATTCCGCCGCCGATATAGCTGAGCGTCAACTCGGAAGTTTTTCTTATCCTTTGGAGGTCAAGGTGCCCGCCGAAGTCCGTTATGTAATCCCATCCCGCCCCGTTCGAAAGACCCAGCGCATCTGAATCCGCCGTCTCGCTGGCATGAAGCCCGAACTGAAACATGCTGCGTGTTTCGCCAGCCGCTTCAACCGTCGGCGCATACGCTCCGGTCACTGGTTCAGACGCGGGCGCAACAATCGGAGATACCGGCGTCTGGTCCTGCCCCTGCTGACCCGATGTCACGGGGGGGACCGGGGTTGTCGGCCCCGTTGTCTGGGACTGCGTCCCCTGCTGCTGTTGCTGCTGCCCCTGTGCCCAACTGGCGGGCAAGCACATCGCAGCCGCAAGAATCGGTGCCCAGAGCCGTTTTGTTAAACGAAACATTATGTGCGGTCCTTATGGCACAACGATTGTGTCTCCGGGCTTGAGCAGAATGTTCTGCTCCGTTTTCTGCCCGCGAAGCACTTCCTTGTAATTGAACGGCAGACGAACTTGCTTGCCATTTTCTGCACGCAGTACGTAGATGTTTTTTTGGTTTGCGAACTGGCCAAGTCCGCCGGCGCTAGAGATCGCCTGAAGAACCGTCATATTCGGCAGCATAGGGTATGCGCCCGCTCGTGCGACCTCGCCAAGTACATAGATGCGTTGGCTATTAATCGCCGTAACGATCACGGTCACTTCAGGATTATTCACGAGCTTGGACAATTTTTCGGTGATCTGCGCGGCGAGCTGCGTCGGTGTCAGGCCCACTGCCTGGATATCGTTCAGTAGCGGCAGCGAGATCTTGCCGTCCGGGCGCACGGGCACGGTGCGCGAAAGGTCGGGCTGTTTCCACACATCGATATTCAGGTCGTCGCTGGCTCCGATCACATAATTGGGATCCGTTGTGGCCGGCGCGGACGCCTGGGTGGGTTGCTTCGAAGGGCTACCTTGGCCGGCGCTTCCTGTTTGCGCAGCAGCGGCAATTCCCAACAGCGGCATCAAGAAGAGCATCGCCGTCTTCGAAATCCAAGTCATTCTTCCTCCTACGAATTGTTAGAATCGTCCAGGCCAAGCTGCTTTAATTTGTAGAGCAGGGCCTTATAGCTGATTTGCAGCTCTCGGGCGGCCCGCTTGCGATTCCAATGTGTTCGCGCCAGAGCCTGGGATAGCAGTTCGCGCTCTGTTTGGCGGCTCGCCTCGCGTGCCGCGATCTTCAATGATACGCTTGAATTAGGGCTCGGTTGGCGCGGTTCGCGCAAGATTTCCACCAGCTCGGCGACGGCTGTCTCCGGTTCCCCGGTGGCCACAATTCTCTTGATCGTATTCTCCAATTGCCGGACGTTTCCTGGCCAAGAGTATCCAACCAAGCGCCGTAAGATATTGCTGTCCAGCTCCGGGCGCCGCTTCGCGAATTGATCGCCATACTTTGTCAGAAAAAAATCTACGAATTCAGGAATGTCTTCCCTGCGTTTTCTCAGCGGCGGGATCAATAGACAAACGCCATTAAGCCGAAAATACAGTTCTGAAATGAATTTTCCGGACTGTAAGTCCTCTTCCAGGCGGCGGCTGGCCGTTGAGATCACTCGTGTTCCGGCGCCGTGGCTTTCAGACCCGATGCTCTCCTCAGACAGCAACTCAAGCAGGATCCGCTGGCCAGAGGAATCCAATTCGCAGATATTGTCCAAAAGAATGGTCCCACCCTGGGCTGCATCCGATCCGTTCCCGTTGCCATTCGCAGAGCTCAAGCTCGATCGGCTTAGGGAGCGGCAGTTCACCCGGAGAAGGGGCTCCCGTCGGCCTGAGAGATGATGCGCATGGAAAGCCAAAGCTTCCTTGCCAGTTCCGCTTTCGCCTATGAACAATATGGGTATATCGGTCGAAGCAGTGTCCGTTAACGTGCGGCGCACTGCCTGAATCGCCGGGCTCGGCCCCCAAACAATGCTCTCTAAGACCGAACTTCGGCCGTCACCATCGATTGCCAAATGGCCGCTGGGCCTTGTTTCCATAATGGTGTCGCAACGCTCCTTGCCGGGTCAGTGACAAAGGGGTCTGTCAGAATTAGATGAGCACGGGTACTTCCAGGGGGGGCGGGAACTGCTGCTCAAAGTCGCCATTCCTATATACATATGATTCTACAAGTGTTATTAACAAAAAACTCTGCTTCTGTGGGCCAAAAACACGCCAGGAAAGAGAATGGAGGGCACCAGAATTCCACTTCATGGTAAGAAACTGGACCGATCATCCATTTGGATACCCTACAATGACTCCGTTCCCAGATGACAGGTGGATCGCAGCAGTGCCGCAGGGGGAGTATCTGAGCAACTGCCCTGTTCTTATCTGATTCTAAACTCCCAAGAGCCTTGCTGCGAGTTGAGACCAGATTCGCGGACGCCCTGAAAGCGCGGACGCCCTCAAAGCATTGGTACAAAGATTGCAGATCTAGCCCAGTCTTCGATTGCGTCCGCTTAGGCTGCAGCGCGAAATTGGACATCGAAGCCCCAAGTTGGAGTTGACCTGATTGTGCGGTGAAGCTTGCTATTAACGCACCGATTCATTACTGAATCTTGAAAATCGGATTTATTCTCGTTACCTTGGTATATGTGGGAGGGCGGGGTGCATCAGGTTCGAACAGAGTTTGTCGCAGCAGCGACGATGCCGGACGATTCGCTCTCCCTTAGGCGACAACTATGGCTGCAGATCGGCTTAGTCGCGGTTCTCCTCGGCATTCTGTACCATGGAATACTCGCTCACCTGGTAGGGCAGTGGTGGAATGACCCGGATTTTTCCCACGGTTTCTTCGTACCATTGTTCTCCGGCTTTGTCGTCTGGCAAAAGCGTAAAGATCTCTCGCGACTCACCCTTCGCCCTTCGTGGTTTGGTTTGGTCATCGTCATCGCAGCTTTGATGACCCTTATCGTGGGAGTGCTCGGTGCGGAGTTGTTTCTTTCGCGCTCATCACTTGTGATACTTTTGGCGGGGCTGCTGGTTTTCTTTTGCGGCTGGCGGTTCTTTGGGGCTGTCTTGTTTCCTTGGGCCGTGTTGTTCTTGATGATCCCGATTCCGGCCATTCTTTACAATCAGATCACGTTTCCGCTGCAATTTTTTGCCTCAAAGCTTGCTACTTCGCTGCTAGTATTTGTGGGGGTGCCCGTCCTCAGGGAAGGGAATGTCATCAACCTTCCGTCCATGAGTTTGGAAGTGGTTGAGGCTTGCAGTGGAATTCGGTCTTTGTTATCCCTGATAACTTTGGCCATCGTCTACGGCTACCTTTTGGAAGCAAAGGTGTGGAAGAGAATCGTTTTGGCGATCTCTGCGATCCCGATCGCTGTTGCCGCGAATGGCGTGAGGATCATGGGAACCGGCTTGTTAGGGCAGTACTGGAATCCTGACAAAGCCCAGGGATTTTTCCATGAGTTTTCAGGTTGGGTTGTTTTTCTGCTTTCGGTTGCGATGCTATTCCTGCTACATCGCGTGCTCAGTTTTTTTACCAGGTCTAATTCTCGAGAAGGAGTGCATGCTGCATGAACGACTCCCGGCACTCTTGGGTCAGACTAGTGTTTGTTGCCGCGCTCCTACTCAGCACTGCCGCGTTTCTGAGCGCTCGCAACCGGCCGGAACCGCAGCCTCCCCGCGACGCTCTCACCTCGTTTCCGCCAATCGTTGGGGATCGATTTGGTAGAGACGTAACGATTCCACCGGATACGCTAAAGGTCTTAGGGGATGGCGAATTTCTCGAGCGCAACTTTTCGGGCGGTACTCAACCTCCGATTGACCTCTTCATTGGGTACTTCCCGACTCAACGCACGGGGAGCACGATGCATTCGCCGCAGAACTGCTTACCGGGCGCTGGATGGTCCCCGATTGAATCCGGCAGGATCTTGGTGCCCGAACCAGACGGCCCGATGACTGTAAATCGTTATGTCGTTGAAAAAGGATCAAATCGCGCGCTGGTCTTTTATTGGTACCAATCGCACGGTCGCGTTATCGCAAGTGAGTATTGGGCGAAATTCTATCTTGTTCGCGACTCCATTCGGATGCACCGCAGCGATGGAGCACTCGTTCGCGTGATTACGCCAATCGTCAACGGCGAAGGAGAGATGGCGGCACAGGCTCGCGCGATTGCTTTTATAAACGATCTAGTGCCAATGCTTGGTGCTTATATTCCTCGGTAAATCCGCCTGTTTTGGGCGCTCGCACTGGGTAATTTTGTCTCTGGTTGCATTCGCGGGAGCGCTCGTCATCCGAAGTCATCTGAGATGAGATCCTATAACCGCTGGCGTTCGAGTCGGTTGGCGCACTCCGCGGGGAGAACCTTCGCAAGAGCCGCACCCTACCTACCTGCCTTCCTTGTTGACAGAATTCGCTACCTTCTCTCTGACTGGGTCTATGTGCCTAAAGGCTGGCAGGCCCAACATGCGGATATGAAAGGCTGGAGCGATCCGGACGTTGCGAACGCGGTAGCACGCCATTGGCCGACGCTTGTGCATAATCTTCAGGGCCCCGGGCCCTTGGGTGTCTCGCATTTTCCGTGGAGTTCGACCCGCGAAGATGTTGGGTATCACAACACAATGATGTCCTATGGATATGTGCTGGCGCTCGCTGCTCGGAGGAAAGACAGCATTTCTCTGCTGGATTGGGGTAGCGGAGCCGGCCACTACTACCTCTATAGCAAGGCTTTGCTTCCCGAGGTAGATGTCCAGTACCACTGCTATGATCTTCCGTCTCTTTGCGAGGTGGGAAGAAAACTGCTGCCAGAAGTCCACTTCCACCATGACGCAAGGGACCTCGCAGGAAGGCAGTATGACTTGGTCATCAGCAGTAGCTCATTGCACTATTTCGAAGACTGGCGTGAGGTACTTCGCAATTTGGGCGCTCTGACGCGTGAGTACTTATACGTTTCAAGATTGCAGGTTGTGAGCCGTTCCCCATCCTTCGTTGTGGAGCAAAGGCCCTATCGGCCTGGCTACCACACGCAATGCCTGAGCTGGCTGTTAAATCGGCATGAGGTTGTAAGCTGTGCTGAAGAATCAGGATTAGAGTTGGTTAGGGAGTTTGCTTTCTTAGAGCGGTGGGCCGTAAGAGGGGCACCGGAGAAGCCAGAAGGCCGCGGCTTTTTGTTTCGGCGGCGATCGGCTTAGATCCCGACGCAAGGCTCGGCGGTTCATATGGGTTGAACCCGGCGGAGATGAGCGTAAATGAAAAAAGATAAAGTCTTTCTCGGAGAAGGAAAACGATCGGGCGATTTTGAGTTTAACGCAGAAGTCGCCGAGGTATTCGATGACATGCTCGAGCGTAGCGTGCCGTTCTACCTGGAACAGCTGAGCATGGTCGCAGACATCGGCAAGCGCTTCTGGATTCCGGGAACGAATGTGTACGACCTCGGTTGCTCGACGGCTACTATGCTGGTCGGATTGTGCCAAAAACTGCCCGCCTCAGCGCGCCTCGTCGGCTACGACAATTCACTGCCGATGCTCGAGCGTGCCAGACAGAAAATCGCGGAGAGCCATTTTCAGAAAAGCATCGAGGTCTGCCCCTGTGAGCTCAACGGGTCACTCTCGGATCTTCTCCTGGAGAACGCCAGCATAGTGACAATGTGCTGGACTCTCCAGTTCATTCGACCTTTGGGGAGGGATAAACTAATCCGGCGCATTTACGACTCGCTCGTCAATGAAGGCGCGCTCATCGTGACCGAGAAAATCCTTACCAACAATGGCCACATGAATCGCTTTTTTATTGATTTTTATTATGACTTCAAGCGGGAGCACGGGTATTCCGATACCGAAATCGTGCGGAAGAGAGAGGCGCTGGAGAATGTCCTCATCCCCTACCAACTCAAAGAGAACTTAGATTTGTTTCGGCGCAATGGTTTTGAAATTGTGGAAACGTTTTTCCAGTGGTTCAATTTCGCCGGATTTCTTTGCGTGAAAAAGCCAATGTGTCCATGAAACCGTCGATCCTAATACCGTCGTGCAATCGCCCGACTGCAATCGGTATCCTTTGCGGCGAAACAACATGTGAATTGAGACCTCATGCCGACAAGAATTCCCGCCGCTGATCTCGCACGGTCGGTGTCTCGCTATATCCGACGGTTTCTTGTTGGGTTGGGTCTCCTATTCATTGTGGTGACGCTCACTCCTCTCGATACCTGGTGGGCAAAGTGTCTGGCGGGTCCTTGGAACGATCCCACGGGTGATGTCTTGATTGTGCTGGCCGGGTCGTGTTTGGGAAACGGAATCATCGGTGAGAACAGCTATTGGCGCAGTGTCTATGCGGAGTTGGCATGGAGGGAAGACGGCTTCAAGACGATTGTTCTCAGTGGGGGGCCGAGCAGTGCGCCCTGCGCTGGCGCGATGCGGAGCTTTATCGTTGCCGAGGGCGTGCCGCCAGCCTCAATCATGATTGAAACTCAGTCCCATTCGACGCGGGAGAATGCACTCTTTACGATTCCGCTTCTCAATGAGTTGGGTGGCCGTAAGGTCTTACTCACCAGCGACTATCACATGTTTCGGGCATCGCGCGTTTTTCGAAAGCTCGGTGTCGGCCTGTTGCCACGGCCTATTCCAGACGCCCTGAAGCGAGCGCAATCTTTCCGGGGGCGATGGGGTGTCTTTCTGGACTTGGTGGAAGAAACAGCGAAGATCATTTACTACAAGTCCCGCGGATGGATTTGAACTGGTTCGCGCTGTGCTAAACGTCAGAGCGGTTCAACGAAGGCCAACCGGATCAGCGGCCGAGCCAACGAATTGGCCGAGGTGGTTCAATTGAATCACGGTCTGTGAGGGGTGCAAGATCTTCTTCAAGTTTGCAAACTCCTTGACGTCGCGCCCGGCGACAACGACCTCGGCGCCGCTGACGACCCGCTCCAGAGACGAATCGAGCAGGGCTCCGATGTGCGGGATCGTTTCTTCGATGAACCTTCGATTTGTGCCTACCAGTCTGCTGAGTTCAACTTTTTCGTCGAAGATCTTCACCTGGCACCCTTCTCCAAGCAGCGCCTTTACCAGACTGATCATGGGGCTTTCGCGAAGGTCGTCCGTATCCGCTTTGAAGCTCAGCCCGAGCACGGCGATGCGCCTCTTTCCGGTTCCGAGGATCAAGTCAACAGAACGGCCAAGATGAAGCTGATTGCTCGGCAAGATAGATTCGAGGATCGGTAACTTCAGGTCCAACTCGGTAGCCCGGTAGAGCATTGCCCGAATATCCTTGGGTAGGCACGAGCCCCCAAACGCGAATCCGGGCTCAAGGTACGCCCGAGAGATATTCAGCTTTTCGTCCGAACAGAATACCCGCATCAGCGCATGCGCATCCACTCCGGCGGCGGTGGCCAGCGTGCCGATTTCGTTCGCGAACGCTATTTTTAGAGCATGGAACGAATTACATGCGTACTTCAGCATTTCGGCGACGCGGACTTCGGTTATGACGATAGGCTTCTTGAGCGGTTCGTAGACGCTTGCAACCGTGCTTGCCTCTCCCGCGTTTTCTGCACCTATCACCGTCAGCGGCGGGTCATAGAAATCGGCCACAGCCGTTCCTTCGCGCATGAATTCAGGGTTGTAACAGATAGAGAATTCCTTGCCGGCTTGCTTTCCGCTCTCGGCGCGGATTGCTGGCATAACCAGGGTTTCGATCGTGCCCGGCAGTATCGTGCTTCGAATGGCGAAAGTGTGGAAGTCAGCTTTTCCTCTTAAGGCTTGACCCAGTTCCTTGCTGACCTCGGTGATGCCGCTCAGGTCCAGCCTTCCGTTCCTCATGCTCGGCGTGCCAACGCAGACCAAGGACAACTCAGTTGCCGAGATGGCATCGGTCGGATCGGTGGTGGCGCGGAGCGAACCGGCACGGACCGAATCGCGGATCATGTCTTCAATGTGGGGTTCAATCAATGGGGCGCGTCCTTCGTTAATGGCCCGCACTTTCTCATGGTTTACGTCCACGCCGACTACCTTGTGGCCTTGCTTCGACAAGCAAGCCGCCGTGACGCACCCGACGTAGCCCATTCCAAAGACACTGATTTTCATAAGCTTCGCTACCTTCTGGGGTCTCTCGATTCAAAATCTCCGGCGAACTGCAACGAGCCATTATGTGGGTTGATCGGGGACCGAGGCAAGTTGGAGCGTACTCCTGCGTGCTCTGATAGGCAGGTTGGATGCCAGAGGGGATTCCGCGGAAGCGACGCTATCGAAGGCTGAGCTTCTCACGCGCGAAACCTATGGCGTCTTCTTTTCGGGCCACGAGGGATCAAGACAACCCAGAAGCCGAAGCGGAGAGATGTAACCGCGAAACGCCAGCTCCTGGGAAGCAAGTCCCGCCTTAGGCGGGACTTGCTCGCACAGAGAGTGGTTTGCAACGACCTAATGCGAATTCAGAAGCGTGAAGCTGTGAATCGTTAGACCTTCAGCTTGCGCCGAAGAATGCCAGCCAATCCGAGCAAACCGGAACCGAACATAATAAGCGTGCCCGGTTCAGGTGATGCCAGCGTTGCATCCGTGCTGCCCAGGGTGCCATTGCCGGCGTTGCTGTTTAGAGCACGCTCACTGTGATCGGGGTCGTCACGGTCCCTGTATATACTCCAGGGGCCGCGCTTAGGGCCGTCAAGACGGACGAACCGAATTGACCCCCGACGAAGTTCGCGATCAGGTTGAGCGTTCCGGTTTCCAGCTCGGTGACGCCAACCTCTCCCGAAAAAAGCGTGGTGCTTCCGCTCTTGATCGTGATCGCCGTCACGCTCGTGTTCGGCCCGAAGAAGCAGGTGGTGCAACCGGGGGTGCTAGTTTCGTTCCCAGTTGTAAGTATCAGCTGACCTCCACCCGCCACAGTGTAAGTGTTCCCGTTCGTTTGATCCACGAACGAGATCCCGGCGTTCGTAGCCGTCGTCATGGTCAATGGCCCGCCTGACACAAAACTCCAAGTGCCCGGGGGTGAAGTTGCTGCAATTGCGATGTCAATTGTATCGGCCGTCGCAGGTGCCGAAGTCATCGCAACCGCTAGCGCGAGGACTGCGATGGCTGCAAGGGCGTTGAAAACCACTCTCTTCATAAAACCCTCCGTTGTGTCCCCACCGAAGGGAACGCTCCGTATTAGTGCACCTTAAATGCCAAACCCCTTGATGAGGTAAGTCGTTCCATATCAGCGTTTTACGACAGGAGAGCGTCAGTCCCAGGCTGGGGAAGTAGAAACCGAGTGCACATGAAAGGAAAAACTGCAGCACAATTGTCTCCGGTTCGCTCCATCTCAGCCATTGGGACTATTCTGTTAAGTCACGTACTTTCTTGTATCTATGACGGTATTTTGCTGTATGACGGACGAGCCCGAAACGTCCCTTGGGCGACGCTCTGCTCCTCGACGCTGGAGGCTTTGTGCTTTCGACACCACGCTAAAACAGGGTGCCTTTACCTCGCCGTCCTGGCGGACAATGGTTCCGGCCTTGCGTATGCTCTGGCGAGAGATCGCCATGCCCTTAGCCTGCGCTCGAAGTGAGAATATGACATTGTTGTTTGGCGTCTGCGAGCTTTATCGGCGAAAATGTCCGCGCGTGTTTTGTGCGTTGTGAGGATCGAATGACACGGATTGGACGATGGTCACTCTGGATGTTGGGCTTGGCCGCGTTGCTGTCACTCGGCTGTTCGCGCGACCCTAACGTGCGGAAGCAAAAGTATTTGGAGAGCGGCGACCGTTACTTTTCCGCCGGCAAATATAACGAAGCAGCCATCCAGTACCAGAATGCGATTCAAATCGATCCACGGTTTGCGACCGCGCACTACAAATTGGCGCAGTGCTACTTGCATCAAAACGCGCGACAAGGTGCTTACCAACAGCTTGCGCAAACCGTTGTATTGGAACCCGGGAATCTGAAGGCCCACCTGGATCTTGGAACCTTGCTTCTGATTGCAGGCCGTGACTCTTCTTCTGCGCCCGATCAAGCTCAAGACTTTAAGCTCGCTCAAGAACAGGCACGCCAAGTGCTCGATCAGGATCCGAACAACGTTGATGGCCATGGCCTAATGGCCGAGTCGGATGCCGCGCTCCAAGACGCAGACGGAGCAATGAAGGAGATGCAGACCGCGCTCCAGCTCGCGCCGGACCGTGCCAGTACGAATTTGAATATGGCGTTGCTGCAGGCCGCGATGAAACAGACCGACGCCGCGGAAAAAAGCTTTCAGAAAACCATCGAACTCGACCCCAAATCCGTGAATGCCAAGTTGACTTTCGGGAGCTTCTACGAGCAACAGAAGCGCTTCGATGATGCCGAGAAGCAATTCAATCTGGCATTGCAAGTCGAGCCGAAGAATCCGGCACCTTACGCCGCCTTGGCCCGGCTTTATATATTTGAGAATCAGAGGCCGAAAGCGGAGGCGATCCTCCAACAAGCCAAGCAGGCGATGCCGAGTCAGCCGGACGGTTACAGAATGCTCGGAGAATTCTATTCCGCCGTAGGAGACATTCCCAACGCCTTGAAGGAGTATAGCTCGCTGCTTTCTCAGCATCCCAAGGATACGCGTGTTCGGAAGAACTATATCGAGGTTTTGATTCGTGGTGGTCAGCTCGATGAAGCCGCAAAGCTCAACGATGCATTCTTGAAGGACAACTCGAAAGATGTTGAGGCTTTGCTCTACCGGGGGCAGATACTGAACGCGCAAGGCAAAGCGAGTGATGCTGTACAGCCGCTTGAGGCAGCGCTGAAAGCCGCCCCCACCAATCCGATGGCGCATTACCTGCTTGGAATCACGCTTTTACAGACAGGCGATGTCGGCCGTGCCCAATCCGAATTGCAGGAGGCAGTGAAGGAGCGGCCCGGCATGGTGGAAGCACAACGGGCTCTTGCTCGCCTCGCTCTCGGAGAAGGCAACTTTGGTCTGGCTCGGGACAGTGCGGAGACTATGATCAAAGCCGAGCCGAATTTGGCCGATGGCTATCTATTGCTCGCGGACGCGTTGCTCAGAAGTAACGATAAGTCAGGCGCGGACTCGACTCTCCAGCAGGCGATTCAGAAGGCGCCGAATGATGCTCGCGGCTATGCCATCCTAGGCAACCTGCGTGGCGACCAGAAAAAATACGCGGAAGCCGAGAAGTATTTCCAGATCGCCCTCTCCAAAGACCCGCGCTCCTCCGTGGCCTTGGAGGGGCTGGTGAAGTTGCGGCTTTTGGATAAGCAGCCAGCTAAGGCGCTGAGCTTGGTCCAGGAGCAAATTGCCAAGGTTCCTGACGACAGCGCCTTTTATCAACTTCTCGGAGGCCTGCAGGAATCGCAAAAAGATTTCGTCGGCGCCACGCAATCGCTTGAGAAGGCCACCCAACTCGATCCTAGCAATTCGGACGCGGTTCTTCAGCTTGCCCGCATACAAGTTGCAACAGGTGCGGCCGACAAGGGCATTGCCACCTATCAGAAAGCCATTCAAAAGAATCCACGCGATGTCCGTGCCTATCTGCTACTTGGCATGCTTCAAGAATCCCAGGGCAACTGGCAGGCCGCCCAGCCGAACTATCAGAAGGTATTGGATATCCAATCGACAAACGCGCTGGCGGCGAACAACCTTGCCTACTCAATGCTCGAACACGGTGGAAATGTTGATGTTGCCTTATCGCTGGCGC
The DNA here is from genome assembly GCA_963803675.1 of uncultured Acidobacteriota bacterium. Classification (GTDB taxonomy): domain Bacteria; phylum Acidobacteriota; class Terriglobia; order Acidiferrales; family UBA7541; genus DASTCZ01. The sequence continues at coordinate 407,740 of CAWDNN010000003.1, forward strand.
AAACAGCCCGCCGCGGTTTGCCTGACTTAGCAAGTACGGCCGATACGCTGGCGTGGGCCTACATTCAAAAAGGAACCTATCAGCAAGCTGCCGACATGTTGGAAGATGCACTGAAGAAAAGCCCTCAAGATCAAGCCATCGAATACCACTTGGGCATCGCGTATCAGAAAATGCACGATGTAGGCAGGGCCAAATTACATCTCCAGCACGCGCTTCAAATGAATCCGAAAAGCAGCCTAGCGAATCCGATTCGCCAAGCGTTGGTGGGCCTGAATACGTAGTCCCCCTTCTGAAAACTGAACAGACGTGGGCTGCGGCAACGTCGAGTTCTAGCTGGCGCCAAGTCTATGCCGGTTGCCGCGAGGTTAACCTGCGCCGGATCCAGAAGGCAATGCCAGCCAAGCCGCTGCCAAACAAGCCGAATGTCCCGGGCTCGGGCGTCGCACTCGGAATCTGGTCAGTCAGGAATAGCGTACCTTCCGTGATCGGAAATACGGAACTCAGCGAAGGCGTTCCCGCATTACCGCACGAGAAGACGTTAAACGTGCCGATGACGGGTGTAAAAACCTCGGCCGGCACCAGCCCCTCGTCCAGTAATCCACTGACAGCCTGGGAGAATTCGTAGTTATTGCCTGAGGATACGCTTCCGTTGCACATCGCAGTTTGCATCCCGGTTCCCATGCCCGTGAAACTCCCGCTAAACGTTCCGTCTTCGGGAGCGCTCAGTCCCAGATCAATTAGATCAGTGGAATCCAGATCAATCGTGCCGCCCGCGGCGAAACTGCCGGTCATGCCGGAGGTGACCGTAAGGGCTCCGGTGGTGAACGATAAAGGCCCGAAGCTGGAGGCCGAAGTCGGCGTTTGCAATCCGCTGTCGGTCATCGGGGTGACGAATTCATAGGAAATCCAGGAAGCAGCGGATGTAGTGGTGATGGCCGAGCCACTAGCTGCCGCTGTTCCCCCGGTAAAGTTGATCGTGATTGTGTTGGCAGAAGCCGCTATTGGGATTGCGAATGTTGCGATGGCAATTGCGATATAGATCCGAAAATCCTTCATCTTGAGTTCCCCCGCTCGCGCGCTCCTCCGAGGGAGGTTTCCACGCGCGTCAAGGATTTGATCCTGGAAACCGGCGAGCGAGTAGGGAGATAGGGAACTTCCCACGCTGAAGCACTGGCAATCATCGTGAGAATTACACTGATCGATTTACGCGCGGGTCAGTCCGCGGGAGGTAAAAGTACGGCGGCCGGATCCTCCTCCCGCGTCGCTGGGCGTCGGGAAGGCAGCCCTGCCTGCCGGATCTTATAGAGCAACGTACGGTAACTGATCTTCAATTCCTTGGCTACAAGCTTGCGATTCCACCGGTACCTTACGAGGGCGCCCAGAATGATTTTCCGCTCGAGCTCCTGCACGGTGCGTCGCGTCATGTTCTTGAGAGCAATTGTGCCGTCGGCCGAAAACTTTGCGGCATGACCTCGCCCCGACGGTGCCTCGCGTAGTTCGTTCGCCACCGATTCCTCGGATCCCAGGATCACGTAGCGCTCGATCAGGTTGGCAAGCTCCCGGACGTTCCCGGGCCAGTGATGCTTCTGCAGCAATCGCATGACGGGAGGAGAAAGCGGCCGGACGTCTATTTTGTATTTTGACGAATAGAATTCCAGAAAATGAGCGATGAGCATCGGTAGGTCTTCCAAGCGTTCCCGCAACGGCGGTATCTGTATCTTGACGACATTGATCCGGTAGAAGAGATCTTCCCGAAAGCGGCCGGCGGCAATTTCTTCTTCGAGTTGCCGGCAGGTCGCGCAAATCACGCGAACCTCAACGTGAATATCCTCGCTACCGCCGATACGCCAAAACCGATTGTCCTGCAGCAGTTGCAGCAGTTTTGCCTGTAGGCCCAGGTCAATTTCTGCAATCTCGTCCAGAAACAGGGTGCCGCCGTTGGCGAGCTCCACGCGCCCAGGTTTGAAACCAGTAGCGCCTGTGAACGAGCCCTTTTCGTACCCGAACAGCTCCGATTCCAGCAGCGCGCCGGGAATGGCGGGGCAGTTTACCTTCACAAACGGGCCGTCCGCCCAACGGGATCGCCGGTGAATCATCCGTGCAATTACTTCCTTGCCGGCGCCACTGGGCCCCTGGATCAAAACCGGGACGTCGGCGCTGGCGACCTTCTCCACTTTGTGCCGAATGGCGAGCATGGCCGGCGAAGCACCAAATACGGCGATATCCGGCGGCGTATCGATTGATCTCGCCGGTCGAATGCTTCCCGTTGTTGGAGAGGCCATGCGTCGGGCCAGAAAGGTTCCCGTTCCCCCTTTGATATGAGGGGAAGCGCACCCATAGTGCCAAACGAAGGTACCAGCAGTAACGAGTACCAGGGTTTTAGCTTAAATGACTTTATATCAGCGTGTTGGCATAAGTTGTGGCTGGGGAGAATCGGAAGCAGGTGGTCCGCAATCTTCAGAATGCGGTGGTTTTCTAGGCGCCCACGCTTGCAAAGTGAAGAATTCTTTCACACATAGGCAGAAGTTTTCCTTTGCCAGGGTCGCTGGACTGCGCAATGCTCGCTGTCGGGGGACAGGTAACCAGGGAAGGGCGAGAGGTACAGACGGAAGGTTATGAGGGCGATTGTTCTCCCCGAATGATGTCATACCGTTCGATTACGGCGGCGACCCCGACGAGCTTTGCTCCATCATCGGAATGCCGATCTACACGGATGACGCGGCCCTGGGCCCTCACAAACACATCGGTGCCGCGCGTAATTTCCGACGGCAACGTCAGGGTTAGGTCGAGTTCTGTTCCCGCGTCCACATCTTGATCAAGAGTGAAATACACCCCGCGAGTGGAAATATCACGCGTGCGGCCATTCTTGGCGGACGCCTCCCGCTCGATGGGCACTCGAATGATGATAGGTAGAGATAGATCGTACCGACGTGCCGCGCGTCTCTCAGTCATGAGCCCCCCGACCCAGGGTAAGAGCGCCCACTCTCGCCCGCCATTAATTCCAGCAATCTCAATACCAAACAGGAAAGTAGGCCAGCCGAACAGGTGCTCTCCACCGCCGAAAGGGACGGCCAAGCCGCCAACACGGTTTCCTCGAAGCCTAACAAAAGCAATATCAACTAGATGCGCATGACTTGACCATGATCCGGAGCGCTCCGGCTGGCTCAGAATTGGGTCGAAAACCTGTTTCTAGTACTTGGCCCCGGTTTCGAACTTGCCAGCCTCATTGGGTTACGTTCTCTAACTGATTGCCGTGAATATGCAATGAATTTGCTTTGTCCTCAGGCGTCCCTGGTGGCCGGGGCTGTCTCGGCCGTCTGCCCGGAGCGGGATCCCCGTCCGGTATCCAAGTTGAATTGCCGCATCTTGTAAAGCAACGCCTTGTAACTTATTCCCAACATCTTTGCGGCATCCTTGCGGCACCAATGGGTTTTCTCCAGAGCGTCGGCAATAGCCTCCGTCTCCGCCTCGTCCTTCAAGCCGCGGACGAGAGCCTTGAGACCTTTGTCGCGCGCCACGGGTGCATCCTCACGCGGGGCCGTGCGTTGCCGCGCAGCCGACATCTCCACGAGTTCGCGCAGGCTGCCTTCGTCGTCTTCGAGAATGACATAGCGCTTGACGAAATTTTCCAGTTCGCGCAAATTGCCCGGCCACTCATAGCGCTTTGCGGCTTCCAGCAAATGGATAGAGGGAACGGGTTCTTCCTTACCGAACTTCGCACTGTACTGTTTTAAGAAATGACGAAACAGCATGGGTATTTCCTGGCTGCGCTCTCGCAGAGGCGGAACGTGAATCGAGAGGACGTTTAAGCGGTAGTAAAGGTCTTCACGAAGCCTTCCGGACTTCATCGCCTCTTGCACTTCGACGTTTGTTGCGGCCAGTACGCGCACGTCAACATCAATCAGGTGGCGGCCACCCAACCTCGAGTACTGGTGATCCTGCAACACGTGCAAGAGCTTCGCCTGCAAATGTGGGCTCATCTCCGCGATCTCATCGAGGAAGATCGTTCCTTTGTTCGCCAGTTCGAATTTCCCGGGCTTCGATCGTACCGCACCGGTGAAAGCACCTTGCTCGAAACCAAAAAGCTCGGATTCCAGCAGTTCGCCCGGCAGCGCCGCGCAGTTGACTTTCACGAAGGGCTGGCTTCGGCGCATCGAGCGGAGGTGAATCATCCGCGATACCACTTCCTTGCCCACGCCGCTTTCCCCGCAGATGAATACGGGCACATCCACCGGCGCGATCTGCAGAATCTGCTGGCGGATACGCACCATTTGCGGACTGGCCGCCAAAAAACTCAGATCTTCGGTGATCTGCTCGCAGTATTCGCGCAGGGCGGTATTTTCTTCTTTCAGCTTGCGCTTCTGGTGGCTTTTCAGGATGGCTGCTTCAAGCTCGCTCTTTTCGAAAGGTTTCGTGAGGTAATCGTGAGCGCCGAGGCGAATGGCCTCAACCACGGTGCCTACCTCGTTCGAGCAAGAAAGCATGATGATGTTCAGCGATCGGTCAATCTGAATCAGCCGCTGCAAGGTCTCGATGCCGCTCAACTCCGGCATCAGCACGTCAAGAATGATGTAGTCTGGACGCTCTCCCCCGCTGATGCGCTCGATCGCTTGAACGCCGGATTCCGCAATATCCACCGCATAACCATCCACCTCGAGCAGGGTTTGCAGGTACTTACGAATACTCGGCTCGTCATCCACTACCAGAATCCGCTCTTTTGCAGCCATACGGTGAGATCCCTTCCTTAACAGAATGGCCCGCTAAATCTTGTCTACCGGCAGCAAGATTGTGAATCTCGCCCCACGCCCCAGTTCGCTGTCTACCCAGATTTTGCCGCGATGCGCGTGTACCAGCCGCTTCGCAATCGCCAGCCCCAATCCCATGCCTGAGGAGGTCCGGTCTACACGCACAAAATCTTCAAAAATCTCCTGATGATACTCGGACGCGACTCCGCGTCCAGTGTCGGAGACGGAGACTCTAACGCTGTTCGGCGAACTCAGGTTCAGCCGCCGCCGTTCTTGCGTCGCGGGTTCCCCCGTGGCGCGGCGCTCCCAGAAATGAACCTCCGTCACCAGCGTCACGCATCCGCCCGCAGGCGTATGCTTCAACGCATTATCGAGCAAATTTGCCACAGCCTGTTGCACTTTCTGGTAGTCAAAGCGAAAAATCGGCAATTGGCTGTTGTTCTTCACTTCCAATCGAACTTGTTTGCGTTGAAATGCTTCATGCCAGCGGCTCGCCAGTTCGGTCACGCAATCTCGAATATCATTGTCGTGAAGATGCAGAACGAGCTTGCCGCTCTCGAGCGCCGAGTAATTCAGGAACATGGACACCAAGCGTACCAAGCGCTCGCAACTATCCTTTGATTCCTGCAGGATTTCGCGTTGCTTCTCGCTCAGTTTGCCGAGCGAGCCGGAGAGCAATAGGTCGTAATAACCTTTGATGACGGCCAGCGGCGTTTTCAGTTCGTGTGCAGCGGAAGCCAGGAAGACTGTCTTCTGGCGATTCACTTCTTGCAGGCGCAGATACGCCGCGAGCAGGTTACGATAGGTTATCTCTCGTTCTTGAAGTAACCCCTGCACCGTGTGCTGTTCGACGGGATCGTTGCTCTCTTGGCTTCCCGCCTGCAATTGCACGACAAGCCAATCCGGTTCAGGCAGCCACTGGATCCGAGCGCGCATGGGTCCGTTTGCGGATTCCACTTGCAAGTCAACTTCTCGCTCGCCGCCTTCGAACTGTCCGAAAATGACTTTTGGGTCCACGTGCAGGAGGTGAGAAAACAGATTCAGGCTTCCGATATTTGCGGAAGGGGCCAGCTCAAGAAGCTGCCGTGCGTGGACGTTCCCCATGACGATGCGGCCGGCACGCTCGGAGATGAGCACACCTCCGTCGAGGGTATCAAATAGAGCTTGAACGATCTCCGCCGGCAGCGTTGCGCTTCTGCGCGATTCGGAGACTACGCTCTCAGGCAAGAACTTTCCTCCACTTGCGTTATCCGTGTCTGCCAGTCTGGAGACGCGGCAAAGAGGCGACACCGCTCCCTTACGGGGGCTTTCTGAAGGGCAGCAGGGGGTGAACGGCCGACTCGAATACTGTCAAAGCGCTACGAGGGTGTCAATGGTAAAGGAGTCACGTTTGCACATTTCGAGAAAAGAACTATCACAAATACTCGCGCGCCTTGTGTGCAAACTATTTCCGCCCAAGAACCAGCGAGCTTAAATAGCTGTGGGGGTTACCTTTAGGATGTCTGCACACAATCCCAGGCTGTGGCAGGAAATCTGCACATGGTAGAGTACTGGACCATTAGTACTAGTAGTGAGTGGAGTTTATTTCTCCATTTCGTGAAGGGATAGTACGCCTTTGAACCCAGCAGAGCGACGTCGTTCGCCTAGGATGAGACTGCAAGTTCCACTCTTTGTCCGTGGCGTTGATGCTTCTGGCGCCGTTTTCCTGGACCTGATCAAAACTTTGGATATCAGCGCGACAGGCGCTTTGTTGGCGGGCTCGCGGCCCTTGCACCCCGACGCGCCATTGCACCTCACCATCCCAGCCCCTTCTCCAGCCTCTTGGACCTACTCGAGCGTTCCTCCGGAAACGCCGCCCATCCAAGCGCGGATCCGCAGACAGGAAAGCTCCGGCGAATTGCAATTGATTGGAGTTGAGTTCGTAAAGCCTCTGGATTGAGTCGTTCCACGTGCAAGTCCCAGACCGCGGAATTCTTTGAAACAGAATGTGCAATAGATTGGCCATCGAGGCGTGGCGGAGCTTCGCCGTCCCGATTTTGCCTCCGAACCCCGCCGTATTTGCTGGCGATTTGATTGAAAACTGATCTGTTGGCTTCGTTTCGACTCACGTGGCAATGGCTATCTGCTTGCTCCACAATCCAGTGGATCGATCTGCGCTCCCCCATCACCCTGCTGGGGCAAGCTCGACTGGAGTGAGTGAGGCTATGCCCGGCCCCTTGCGCCCCACGGGTTCATCATTGCCCGCTGAAGATAGCTTTTATGACTTGCTGATTGATACGCTAGATGGCCTCGATCGGTCCGCGCGAGGCCTCTTTCTTCAGCGTTTCTTGAAGGCATTGACCCAGCTTGATCTCTCCGAATCACTCAGCCTCGAATATTGGGATCGCATCGTCGAGCACCGCAGGCAGCTCTCCGAACTGCTCGGCAGGCCTGTTTCCGTGAAGACGGCATTGGTCGATGTGCTGGCGTCGGCGAATTTCCTGCGCGTTCCGATTTTGATGGAATATGACGACTTGAAGAAGCTGCAGATCAACGCAGCTACCGATCCGCTGACTGGTCTCTACAACCGGCGCTTATTCGAAGAGTACTTCGATAAGGAGCTCAATCGGGCGCGGCGCTACGAGCACCATCTTGCCCTGATCGTGCTTGACCTTCACATGTTCAAGGATGTGAACGACCGTTTCGGCCATCCGCGAGGCGATCAGGTGCTCCAGTTGGCTGCGAACACCTTGCGACGCTCGATGCGCACATCGGACTTTGCGTTTCGCATCGGCGGGGACGAGTTTGCCTTGCTCCTTCCGCAATCTGATGATGAACAGGCCGCGACGCTTGGCCGACGCATCTATGCGAATTTTGCCGCGGCGATTGCGCCGCTGCGCTTTGATTTGCCGCTCGCGTTGGATTATGGGCTTTCCGTGCATCCGCAGGATGGCGACCAGTCCGAGGTATTGCTCCGAGTCGCGGACGAGAGGCTCTACAAGATGAAGTACGCCTCCCGATCGGCGGCGGCTGCCCCGCGCGAAAATGGCGCACCACCGTCGAGGCAGCAGCCTCACGCAGCCGAGCCGGCTGCGTCGGATGCGCGATTCGCGCCGGGCCCTGTTGGCCCGGGCGGTCCATTCGACGCGGCTGATGATATCCGCGCCGCAAACGCCGCGGCTCGCACGGCATCACGCCCGGTAATGCCCCCGAGCCGCATGCTTGCCCACCAGGCACCGGGCGGGGCGGAGCGCCGCAAGGCGGAGCGGATTTCGCTTGCCACCACGCATGCTCATGCGCAAGTGAACATGGGAATGGAAAAGACACTACGCGTTCTCGATATCAGCAATGGGGGCGTGTCGTTGGAATTGGATCAGAGCCTTGCGCTTGGTGAGACCTTCCAGGCCGTGCTCCGCGTGCCCATCCTGCCGGCCATCCGCGTCAATTTGCGCCGCGTTTATCTCCAACCTCTATCGAGCGGCCTAATCCGCGTCGGCTGTTCCTTTGTTGCATAGCTAGCGGATATTCTTCGCGTTATTCGGTATCTCTAGCCCCTCGCGGGCCTGTCGCAACCCGACCCAGACAAGTATCGGTAATTCGGCCGTCACCACCTGAGTTAACTGATTGGGTCACATAGTACTAATGCTGACTTCCGCGCCTCGTTTTTCCTCGCAAAATATAGTGTCTTTCTGTGGGCACTAGATACCGCTGATACAGATTATGAGTGGTGGAATGATCTCATCTGCCGTTTTCGAGAACGCTTTGATCGCCAGCCTGAGACAACGCATCCTTCACCGCGAGTACAGGTTTTGCTCGGTGGCTATGGGAGGCGTGCGTGCTTAGATCGCTCCACCAACGCTTAATTGCCGGCGGATTCATTCTTGCCGCGGCCGTTCTAGCTGTCCTATTTTCAATCGCTTACCGTAGCAATACGCGTTTCGTCGAGTGGAACAGTCTTACCATCCATACGCGAGACGTGCTCAGGGCCTTGGACGATTTCACCTCTGCGATGAAGAGCGCCCAAATCGCAGCAGTCGACTACTACACGAACGGCTCCGAGACGCAAATTCAGGTCTTCACAGCCGCCGAATCCCAGGCTCACAGCGCCCTTGCTCATGTTCGCAGCCTTGTGCCGGATAACCCAACTCAGCAACGCAATCTAGACGTTCTTGTTCCGCTGGCGGATCAGGGATTTGACCTCTTGCGTGAGCTCATCGAGCTTCGCCGCCAAGGCAAGACTGGTCCCGACGCGATGAAGCCAGTGAGCGCGGAGGCAAAGAAGATATCCCCGCCATTCGCAAAAGCGCTTGGCGCTGTGACCAACGAGGAAAACCGCCTTCTTGAGATACGCTCTGCCGCAGCGGCAGTTGCCGCGCGTAGGGCCGTCCGGCTGCAATTGAGCGGTGGAATTATCGCCACGAGCCTCGTGCTCTCGGTCTTCGTGTTATTCCTTCGCGAGAATTCGATCCGCGCCGGCGCCGAGAGCCAGCTCGAAAAAGCAAACTCTTGCCTCGAACAGCGCGTTGACGAGCGTACAGCGCAGCTCGAAGACGCGCTGGAGCAAGTGCGGAGGCAAAGCGAGGAGCCGTTTCGCCTGTTCGTCTCGAACGTCAAGGATTACGCCCTACTGATGCTCGACCCCGATGGGCGCGTGACCACCTGGAACGCCGGAGCGGAGAGAATCAAAGGCTATCGAGCCGAGGAAATCGTTGGCCAGCACTTTTCGCGGTTCTATACGCCGGAAGACATTGAACGCGGCAAGCCCGCTCGGGAACTTGAGATTACGGCGGAGCAGGGGAGATTTGAGGACGAGGGTTGGCGTGTTCGCAAGGACGGCTCCCGATTCTGGGCCAACGTGGTAGTGACCGCATTGCGGGACCAGATGGGCCAACTGCGCGGATTTGGGAACGTAACTCGGGACATGACCGAACGAAAAGTAATCGAAGAGGAGATGGCCGCTCAAAACACCCAACTCGAATCCACGAATCGCGAATTGGAGGCGTTTTGCTATTCCGTGTCCCATGATCTCCGCGCACCGCTTCGTGGCATTGATGGATTCAGCCAAGCCCTCCTTGAGGACTATGCGGGTCAACTCGACGACAAAGGGAAAGAATATCTTCAGCGCGTCCGGGCGGCCGTCCAGCGCATGGGCGCGCTGATTGATGACCTTTTGGATCTGTCCCGAATCACGCGAACCGAAATGCGGCGCGAAGCCATTGATCTTAGCCAAATAGCGCAGTCCATCGCCGACGAACTGCGTGGCACACAACCAGATCGAACTGCGGAGTTCGTCATCACCCCCGGTCTCAGGGCTCAGGGTGACCCGCACCTGATGCGAGTTGTCTTGGAAAACTTGCTTCGTAATTCCTGGAAGTTCACTTCAAAGCGGGAAAGCACGCGCATCGAATTTGGGCGCACCGCCGCTAACGGACACTCGGCGTTTTTTGTGAAGGACAATGGCGCTGGTTTCGATCCCAACTATTCGAACCGCCTCTTTGGTGCGTTTCAGCGCCTCCATTCCGCGTCAGAGTTCCCTGGAACTGGCGTGGGCCTAGCCACGGCCCAACGCGTCATTTTTCGCCATGGTGGAAAAATTTGGGCTGAAAGCGATGTAGATCGCGGGGCGACGTTCTTTTTCGAGCTGTAAACCGAAACCAAAAGGGCGGGGGACATCATGGCTAGTACCATACTGTTGGTCGAAGACAACGCCGATGACGAAGAGCTTACGCTTCGTGCTCTGAAGAAAAATAACATCACAAACGAAGTGGTGGTCGTGCGCGACGGGGCGGAGGCTCTCGACTATCTCTTTGCCACCGGCAACTACAATGGTCGTGACACCGGCATTTTGCCTCAAGTTGTATTACTGGATCTCAAGCTACCCAAAGTAGATGGCCTCGAGGTGCTCGCGCGCCTCCGGAGCGACAAACGCACGAAACTGCTCCCGGTCGTGATCCTGACTTCCTCGATAGAAGAGCAGGACCTCTTACGAGGCTATGACTTAGGGGCGAACAGCTACGTGCGCAAGCCAGTTGATTTCGGACAGTTTACCGAGGCGGTCCGGCACCTGGGTCTCTATTGGCTGCTTCTCAACGAGCGCCCGCCAGCACGGGGGAGAACGTAGATGTCAACCGCACTTCGGGCCCTCATTGTTGAAGACTTGGAATCGGATTGCGATCTTCTCGTGCGGAGCCTGCGAAAGGGTGGATATGAGGTTAGCTACCAGCGCGTTGATTCCGCCGAGTCACTGAACACCCGCTTGACCACCGGTGAGTGGGACATTGTTATTTCGGATTACTCCATGCCAGGCTTCAGCGGGACCGCGGCGCTCAAGATCGTCCGTGAGCGAGGGCTGGATGTTCCGTTCATTTTCGTCTCCGGCACCATCGGTGAGGAAACCGCCGTTGAAGCCATGAGGCTTGGCGCTAACGACTACGTGATGAAAGGCAATGCCGCGCGCCTGCTGCCTGCCATCCGAAGAGAGCTCGAAGACATAGCGCGGCGGAGGCAACACAAGAGTGCCGAACAGCGAGTGCGCCAGCTCGAAAAGTTTGAGGCGATCGGAAAGCTTGCGGGTGGGATCGCCCATGATTTCAACAACGTGATTGGAGCGGTTTTAGGTTGGGCAGAGCTTGGCATCACGGAAGCCCCTGCCGAGAGTCGCACCGCAAGATATTTCCATAAGATCCGTGAGCAGTCTCAACGCGCCGCGGGCTTGACGCGGCAACTCTTGGCTTACGCGCGCAGGCAAATCCTTGAACCGAAAAACATCGAGCTCAGCCAGCTAATCATAGAGACGGTTGCGCTCTTGCGGCGAGTAATCGGCGAGCACATTGAGGTCAGAATGGTGCTTGCGCCGGAGGCGCAGGTTGTCCGCGCCGACCCCTCTCAACTTGAGCAGGTATTGATGAATCTTTGCTTGAATGCGCGGGACGCAATGCCAAGAGGGGGCCAGTTACTGATCGAGACGCAGGTGATCGAACTGGACAGCGAGTACTGCAAGCTCCACGGCTACGCGCGCCCCGGTAAGCACGTCAAGCTTTCGATCTCGGATACGGGTACGGGCATAGATGGGGCCACCGTCGAGCGCATCTTCGAGCCTTTCTTTACTACAAAAGAAGTTGGCGAAGGCACGGGGCTGGGTCTTGCAACAGCCTTGGGGATCGTAAAGCAACACGAAGGCTCGATTGAGGTTCAAAGCGAACTCGGCAAGGGAACAATTTTCCACGTGTACCTGCCGGCTTCGAACGGTATACCTGAGTCTCGCCATTGCGCCAACGATTCCCCGGTTCGCGGCGGAACGGAAACAATTCTCGTCGCTGAAGACAACGACGGTATGCGTCAGATGATGCGCGAAACCTTGGAAGGCTTGGGTTACCGTGTATTGCTCGCGGAGGACGGCGAGGAAGCTATAGAGAAATTCAGCGCGCATCGGCAGGCGATTTCGTTGACCGTGTTGGACATTCTGATGCCCAGGCTGAGTGGTCCAGACGTCTACGCGAGGATCTGCAAATTGGCGCCCGGCCTTCCGGTTATCTTTACTTCCGGCTATTCGGAACAGCGCGGTCTGCCACTGTCATCAAACTCAACAAATGCCGTGCTTCTGCAAAAGCCGTTCGATTCCAAAGCCTTGGGACGAAAGATCCGCGAGCTACTCGACAAGCTTGAACCAGCGAAGAAGTAAGAAAAGCTGAACTGTTTTGGGGACGTTTCGCTCCTATGTGGCGCCAGGGATAAGATGAGTTATTGCGGGAGTCGCGGAGGCGCTCTTCGGATTTCGCACCGCCTATTTGTCGGTGCCTAGCGTTTTTCGCTTCGCACTTACCAGATGGTATGGATCTGCTTGCAGGCCCGAATTCTCGTATCCTTGGTGACCAAGCCGATGCCCTCGGCCAAAGCTGTTGCACCGATCAGCCGGTCGCAAGGGTCGCCAGAGTAGTCGGCTGGAAGTTGGTTGGCTAGGGTCGCAACCTTTACCGTGATCGGCCTGATTGCGGTCCGCGAGGTGATTCGCTCGACGAAAGCTTCGGCGGTCCCGGAGATGTCCAGGCGGCCGTGCGTGGCCAGCCACGCCAACTCCCACAATGAGATTGCCGAGATGGCGATTCCGCTTTGCTGACTCGCTCGTCGAATAGTGTCCGCGGCCTTTCTTGACAGTTTGGCCGGCTCATTGGCAAGCCAGATCAAGACATGCGTATCAAGCAGTATCACTTCTTCATGACCTCCCACTGATCGAGAGCGGTCACCGGGGATTCAATATCCCCGACGATTTTGAACTCCCCTGTCATAAAACCAAAAACGTCCTCTTTCTTTGACGCGACCGGCACTACCTTTGCAACCGGTGTACCTCGCTTGGTGATCACCACCGGCTCACCAGTGGCCTGGACATCATCCATGACCGACAAGCAATGCGCTTTGAACTGTCCCGCTGGCATCCATTTCATAGTCCTCTCCTTATGCCCATGGTTATATCATAATGACCATAAGCTTTCAAGGAAGGTTCGGCACTTGATCCCGCGCAAACAGATAGGGGTGAGGCCCAGATAACTTCGAAGCCGGTTAAGGATTCAGCGGGCAGGCGGCGCCGCCGGCGATCCAGATCTTGAGCTGGGCCACGGTGTCCAGGCGGGAAAGCGGAGGCGGCGTGCGCCCGTCGCCGGGATTCCAGCCCCAGCCGACCAGGTCGTCGTTTGCGATGTGATCAATCAACGCATCGAATGAGCGGCCGCCGTTCTGCTTCGGGTCCTTGATTTGCGCGCAAAGCTGCGCGGGCGAACGCCCAACAAACACCATCTTGTGTTCGGGCGAAGGAAGTCCCCACTTGGGATTGCCGGGAGGCATATGCGCGCCCGGGAGATTGGCTATCTGGTGGCAGGTATCGCAGCGCATGCCATACACCCCGTGTCCGTCGGGACCGCGCTTCACATTTTGGAGATGCACGTGGCTGTCGTCGCCCTGCAGCGGCGCATCACCTGCTGGATGGCAATTCTGGCAGCGCGGCGAAGTCAGCACGCGATAGACTTGCAGAAACGCCGCCCGCGAAGCCTCCGCATCGGGCTTGGGCGGCCGCGCCTTCAACGAAACCGCCAGCGAGAAGGTCAGCGCGCCCACACCAGCAATCGCCAGCGCGCGCAAAATCACGGCATCGCGTTTCGAAACTCCCTGTTTCGTGTGCGCCTGCAACCAGCTCATGATTTCACTCCTGTTTCTCGCGCGAGATCGCTCGCGCGAATGGGCAGCCTGCGGACGCGCTTGCCTGTCGCCGCGAAGATCGCGTTCGCCAGGGCCGGGGCAGCCGGAGGCACGCCCGGCTCGCCGACTCCCGTGGGATTCGCCGTGCTCGGCACGAGGTGCACTTCAATCTCCGGTGATTCGAAGATCCTCACCATCGGGTAGTCGTTGAAGTTCGTCTGCTCCACCCGCCCATCTTTCAGCGTAATTTCCGTCTTCAAGGCCGCGGTCAGCCCAAAAATGATTCCGCCCTCCATCTGCGCTTTCACCGTATCCGGATTGATCACCAACCCGCAATCCAGGGCGCAGACTACGCGGTGAACGCGCACCGCGCCGTCATCTGCGACCGACGCCTCGATCACCTGCGCTACATAACTATCGAACGAGAAATGAGTTGCGATCCCGCGTCCGACTCCGGCCGGAGGAGGTGATCCCCAATTCGCCTTTTGCGCTGCCAGATCGAGCACGGCTAGCATGCGCGGCTGGTTCGCCAGCAGCGTGCGCCGCAGTTGATAGGGGTCCTTCCCACCGGCGTGCGCCACCTCATCCAGGAATGCCTCGACGGAAAATCCGGTGTGCGAGTGCCCGACCGAGCGCCACCATTGCACCGGGACGCCAATCTTTGGCGTATGCAGGTCCACCTGAAGGTTCGGGATGCCATAGAGAATGTCAGCCGCGCCCTCGACGGAAGCGGAGTCAATCCCGTCCTTGATTCCGAACGCTTCGAACGGGGTACCCTGCATGATGGATTGGCCCACGATGGTATGCGTCCACGCCACAGGGTTGCCCTGCGCGTCCAGACCCGCCACGAAGCGGTCATGCCACATGGGCCGATACCAGCCGCCCTTCAGGTCGTCGTCGCGCGTCCACACGACCTTCACGGGAGCCTTGGCGGCCTTCGCCACGTTGACGGCTTCCACCACGAAGTCGGAAGACGGATTTGCGCGCCGGCCGAACCCTCCCCCGAGCAGCGTCGTGTGAATCTGCACTTTCTCCGGTGGTAGGCCCGCCGTCTTTGCGGCATTCGCGCGATCCACGGTTTCGAATTGGGTGCCCGTCCAGATCTCGCAGCTATCGGCGCGCAAATCCACCACGCAATTGAGTGGTTCCATCATGGCGTGCGCCAGGTACGGCACGTCATACTCGGCCGTAATCGTCTTGGACGCGGTGCTCAGCGCCGCTTGCGGATCGCCAGTCTTTTTCGCCACCGCTCCGGGCTTCTGGGACGTCTCGGAAAAATCGCGGAGCATCTGTTCGGTGGAAAGCCTGGAATTGGGACCCAGATCCCAATGCACGATTAGCTTGTCACGCCCCAGCTTCGCCGGCCAGAACCCCTCGGCGATCACGGCTACACCCGAAGGTACTTGCTCGACCGCCTTCACTCCTGGCACCTTCAGCGATTGCGTAGCGTCAAAATCGAGCGCTTTCCCGCCGAACACCGGCGACCGTGCTACCACGGCCGTCAACATCCCCGGCAGGTAAACGTCCAGCCCGAATTGCGCCGTGCCATTGGTTTTCGAAGGCGTATCGAGCCGGCGCGTGGGCTTGCCGATCAGGGTGAACTGGTTTACGTCCTTCAACGGCACATCCTGGGGCGGCGCCAATTGGGCGGCCGCGCTGGCAAGCGACCCGTACGTCGCGCGTTTGCCGCTTGCGCCGTGGATCACCACGCCGTTCACAACGTGGCAGCTTGCTGCCTCCACATGCCATTGATTCGCCGCTGCTTGCACGAGCAGGATGCGCGCTGCGGCGCCCATCTTCCGGTAGCGTATCCATTCGGCAGGAGAGGTGGTGCTGCCGCCCGTCATTTGAACTCCATACACAGGATGGTTATAAACCGCGTCTACTGGAGCGGCTTCCACACGAATTTTCGACCAATCCGCCTCCAGCTCTTCGTTCAGTAGCATGGGCAGCGACGTATAAATCCCTTGCCCCATTTCCGAGTGCGCGGAAATCACCGTCACGCTTTCGTCGGTCCCGATTCGCACAAAGGCGTTGAGCGCCACATCCTTTTCTTCCGCCGCGAAGACGTCCTGGTCCATGCCCGGCAGCGGCGCGTACAAACTAACCAGTAGCCCGCCACCGGCGGCCGCGCCGATCCGCAGAAACTCCCGCCGCCCCACCATCGCCGGAGCGCTCATTTCGCGCTCCGCTCGCTGGCCAGCTCGGCGGCTTTGTGAATAGCCCTTCGAATTCGCGGATAGGTACCGCACCGGCAGATGTTTCCGCCCATGGCCTCGTCAATGTCCGTATCCGTGGGCTTCGGATTTTCTGCCAGGAGCACCGCCGCGCTCATGATCTGCCCGGACTGGCAATACCCGCACTGCGGCACGTCCAGCTCGATCCAAGCCCGCTGGAGCGGGTGCGTGAGGTTCGGCGACAACCCCTCGATGGTGGTGACGTGCTTTCCTTCCACGCGCGAGACCGGCGCCACGCACGAACGAATCGCCTTGCCGTCCAGGTGTACGGTGCAAGCCCCGCACAAGGCCATCCCGCAGCCGAACTTCGTCCCAGTGAGGCCCAGCGAATCGCGTAGCACCCACAACAGAGGCGTCGAAGGCTCGACGTTCACCTCGACGGTCTTTCCATTCACCAAAAAGCGTGTCATCTGAGGAGGTCTCCTTCTGGCGCGTCCGGCGTACAAAACCTTTCAATTCTGATTGGATGGGATTGTACACCCCGAGGTCACAGGAGGCGCCTACTTACTCTGTACGCCGCTGGCACCACTCGAGGGAACTCAACGGTGTTCGCTTCCGCGCCTATCACCGCAACTCCAAACCGTCTGCACGAATCTTGACAAACATACTGTTATAAGTATATTGGTATGTATGGCAGAGGCCCTGAAAGCTGTCAGGTGGAGCGTCGCTCAGGGACTTGCGCTCTTTCCCTCGTCCAGTGAGGACGGACATCGGACATGCGCTTTTTACAGCCCAGGAGGGCAAAACCGATCCCGCCGCCAAGCCCCTTAAGGGTTTTGGCGGCGCCAGCGTGCTCGAAATTGGAGCCTCGCACCGTGGTAGTACGTGGAGGGCTGTTTATACGGTGCGCTTTCACGATGCCGTCTATGTTTTGCATGCGTTTCAGAAGAAATCTACGAAGGGCATTGCCACCCGCCGAGGGAGATCGAGCTAATTAGACAGCGGCTAGCGGAAGCCGAGCGGAACTATAAAGAAAGGCAGAACTAAATGAAAACCAAAGGAAAGAAAACACATAAGAACATTGCCCGAGTCACTGAAGGCAGCGGAAACGTCTTCGCGGACCTTGGCCTTCCCAATTCCGAGCAAGAGCTGCTCAAGGCGCAGCTCACCCTGCAAATCTATACGATCCTCAAGGGCAACGGCTTGACACAGGTCGAGATCGCCACAATTCTCGGCGTACAGCAACCTCAGGTCTCCTTGTTGATGCGGAATCGCGCGGGTAACTTCTCGGTCGGACGCCTCATGGAGTTCCTCACAGCTCTGCGCCACGACGTTGAAATCACCGTCCGGCCGACCCGCAAGGACCATGGCGCACTCTCGGTTGTTTCCACGTGAACTCAGCTTAGACAGGCAACCAGCGCGGATAAATCTGGCGTCGTGCCATTCTCAGAAAAAGAGCGTTCCGCTCCCAGCCGAGTCACATTGTGTTCCCAATTCAGCGGCGGTCCCCTATAATCCGACGCGATTTGCCACAAACCAATGCCTGCTGAGCGCAACGAATCCGGTGCGGGACAATACTCCATCGCGATCATTACCCTCGATGAGTCTGTCTTCCCCGAGATGCGCCGTTCGCTGGCGTCTGAATTCCATCTGACCCTGGCTACCACCGAACAACAGATCAAGAATCTCGTGGAAGATCTGGAACTCCACTGCATCCTGTTTGACCTGGACAGCGTGGGCGAAGGCGCCTCGGATGGCATTGAGGTGCTGAAAGAAATACGTGCGACCCGCGATGACATTGTCCTGATGGCGATGACTCAGTCCCGCGATCGAAGTATTCCGCTCCGCGCAAGCCAGGCGGGCGCCGACGAGTTCTTCCTGACGCCGGTGAACTACACGGTGATGCAAATTGTTCTCGAACGGGCCATCGAGAAGCGCACTTTGGAGATTGAAGGCCGCCGGATGCTCGAGCAGGTTGAGAGCAAGGCTGCTTTCTGTTCGCTCATCGGCGGCAGCGTGCCCATGCAGAAGGTTTACCAAGCCATCCGCGCGGTCGCCGGAGGCAATACCAGCGTCGTGTTGCGCGGCGAGAGCGGCACCGGCAAGGAGCTGATCGCAGAGGCGATCGTGCAGTTGGGCAGCCGGGCGGAGAAGCCCTATATTTGCCTAAACTGTTCTGCGTTGCCAGAGACCTTGATCGAGTCGGAGCTCTTTGGCTACGAGAAGGGCGCATTTACCGGCGCCGACGAATCCAGGCCCGGCTTGATCGAGTCGGCCCACTCCGGCACGTTATTCTTGGATGAAATTACGACCCTTACCCCCAATCTGCAGGCCAAGCTCCTGCGAGCGTTACAGGAACACAGCGTGCAGAGGCTGGGCGGGAGATCGGCAAAGAAGATTGACTTTCGTCTGATTTGCGCCACCAACGAAGACTTGGAAGCATTCGTAAAGATGGGGCGCTTTCGCGAAGATCTCTACTACCGCATCAATGTGATTCCTATTTTTGTGCCGCCGCTGCGTGAGCGCAAGGGCGATCTGCCCTTGCTGGTGGATCATTTCCTGCGAATTTATTGCAACTCGGCGAAGAAGCCTTTCAAGAGCGTCCAGCCCGAAGTCGTTGAAATTCTGGAAGACTATTCGTGGCCGGGAAATGTCCGCGAACTTGAAAATATTATCCAGCGGCTCGTGGTGATGAATGACGCTCCGGTGATCACCGCAGAGCAACTCCCGCAGACATTGCTCTATTCGAGCACGGCCAGCCAGGAGGCCATTCTCATTCCCGAGAATGGTGTGGATTTCGATGCTGAGATGCGTCGCATCGAAATCGCTTACCTCAACGCCGCGCTCAAGCGCACCGGCGGCAAGAAGACCGCCGCCGCAGCTCTGCTGGGGATTGACGTTCAGCGGATGAAATACCTCTGCCGCACACTGCTGTCGGAAAAGGTTAAATATTAACCTTCATCGGGTTAAAAATTACCCTGCGATGGATTTTTCAGAGTCGCGCAGTTTTTTATAGGAATCCTTCCATGTGTACAAGTGATTGAATTCAAAGGGACAAGGTTGGAGCGGTCGCGCGGGGTGCGGTTTGGCCCCCCGCCTGCTGTAGTGGAACGTGAGCAGGGGCCCGGGAAGAAACCCGAAATCAGCGAAGAGGAGACGAATCCGACATGTCCATCCAAAAGAAGTCTTTGATCAGCAGCCTTAAGACCGCTAAGAAGGCCAACGTGGCGTCCGCGCCGCTGGCGGAAGTTCAATCCGGCAAGAACGAAAAGAAGCCCGTGAAGGTTTTGGGCAAGACCATGGGCAAGACCATGGGCAAGACGTTCGGCAAGACCTTCGGCAAGACGTTCGGCAAGACGTTTGGCAAGACCTTCGGCAAGGTTAGCTAAGTCCATCTCTCAGCGAGAAGGCTGCCCCCGCAGCCTTCTCGCATCACCATATCTTTCGGTCTACGAAGTTTTTTACTTCCTGCCAAGCCATCCCAGCAAGACTTCTTCTTTTGCCATAGATGCGCGCGGTTCCCGTCATTCCGGGCCTGAGGCTGCCGTCCGGGTTGTTCACAAGCAGGTCAGCCACATAAAAATGCGGCGGCGTAATGCCCCGATACTGCGACTGGTCGACCAACCCAGGGTCAATCTCTGACGATAGGGAAGAAATGGCCGCCGTTTGCGCATTCCACTTCCTGAAATCGCCTTCCACTTCGAGCCGCGCCGGCGCGCCTACGCGGATCTTGTACACGTCCTGCTCGGGCACGTAGATGCGCGCCCGCAGAACGCTCGTGTCGCCTATATTGAGCAGTTCCGTGCCCGCCGTGACGTACGATCCTAGTCGGTCGCCCGCGCGGGGCGTAAGCACAATTCCCGAGATGGAACTGCTCAGCTCGAGGTTTCTGGCTTCGGAGGAGAGTTCGCCGGTCTGTTGGGCCAGACGCTCTCTCTCTCGCGTTGCCACACCAAAGTCGCGATAGCGCAGTGCCGCCGCGGTGGCCCGGTCTGACGCGACCGTGTAATCCGCCTCGCTGCGCGCCAGGCTCGATTGCAGAGACACATTCCGCAGCCGAATGAGCGGCGCACCCGCGGAAACCGGGCTCCCTTCGTTCGCAGAAATGGCGGTGATAATTCCCGGCACAACCGCGCGGACCACGGCCCGCCTTGAAGGCTCCAGCACGAACTGGCCGGCGGCGGAATCGTGGCGAAGGGGGAGCAGCAGCACAATCGCAGCCACCGCCGTGACCCCTATCGAGCGCCAGGGCGTGAACCACGCCTTCACACGGTCTTTCTTATCCAAGTAGACGAATTTCATAAAGTTCACCAGCATTCGAATTCTGCTTCGAAAGATAAGCCTGCGGTAGCGACTTCCGGTACGAACGACCAGTCAGGGTCGAAGTTTCGAAAAATATTGCCCACAAAGCGCGCGACGATGTAAAGCAGCGAGTAGCTGTAGAGACCCGACAAAATCGCGTAGATACCGTATCCTAGCCGCCGCCGCTTTGGAACGTAGGGCACTTCTACCGGAAGGCGCCAGATGTTTCGTTTGACCCAAGCCGAAAGATAGGCGGTAGACGCCTCTTTCAGGTCCACGATGCCGAGCATTTCGCACATCATGTGGTAGCCGTCCAGCTTGATCAGCGGATTCCAATTGATCAGCGCCGCGGAGATTCCCGTGATGAGCATCACCATGTACGCAGCGTTGTGGACCAGGGTGTCCGGTGGAGTGTTCCACCAGATCGGCGTAGCAATGGAACAAACGATGATCTCCGCCCACACGCCCGCCATCGCGATCACCAATCGCTGATAGCGCGTCCCTTTGACCTCGCCCTCAGTCGTGTCCGTGTAGAAAGCCGGCGTCAGATAGATCAAAGCAAAGCCCATGGCCGGCACCCGGCCGCCATAATGCTTGCAAGCGTGCCCGTGGCCAAACTCGTGGAGCGCCAGGACCATGACGGCTAGAAGGTAGAACTGGATGAGGTCACCCCACGATTTATGCGAGAAAGTGTAGAATTCCAGCGTATCGCGGCCAATTTCCGACCAGTGCGTCACCGTGATCCATGCCGTGAAGGCAAACGCGCACAGCGTCAGCACCGTAAACCAAGCCGTGTAGATGAATTTCGTATACTTATAAAGCCACGTAATGACCTTATCTGGATTAAAGGCGGGAAAAGCGTAAAGCGAGAGATCGCCGTATTTCTTTTTGGTTTTGAGCAGTTTTTGCCGCTCTTCGCTGCTCTTCTGCATCAGCAGGATATTTTTTTCCTGCGGCGTCTTGTACCAGAAATCCACCGCTTCAAGTTCGCCGGCAAACTCGCGAATGGCCTCCGCGCTGTATACCGTGCCTGTTTGCCGCGAATAGAGTTCCGAGATTTGCTCGTACGAGCGTTGGCCGTCGAATAGCTGAATCAATGTCCAATTTTGCGGCGGGAATTTGTACATCGCCTCCGCGCTCGGCACGTACACGCGAATCACGCGCTGGCCGTCTTCGACGTGTTCCTTCAGCGTGATTCCAGGGATCCATGCGGGGGCAGCCCTGCAGAACCCTTTTGGCCGGCATCTCCGGCAGGGCGACGTTCAGCGCTTCGGTGATGTTCATTGAGGGTTCTGGATTCGAATGCTGGCGGTCATGCCCGGGACGCAATGCGCCCTTTGCCCCTGGATTTCCGCCAAAACCTCAATCGTTCCACTGGATGGATCTACGACGGGGCTGATTTCGATGATCTTGGCGGTATGCCGCTCTTCCGGGACGTCTGGCGACGTCAGCGGCAGTTCCTGCCCCGTTCTCACATGCCCAATAAATCCCTCGGGCAAAGTGAACCGCAGACGCAAGGGGGCCTCGGCGGTGACCCAAAACAGCCGGTCTCCCTTCGAAATGCCCTGGCCGACCCGAACATAGCGCCGCGCAACCACGCCGTCGAAAGGCGCGGTGATGCGCGCTTTCTCCAACTCCAGCTCGAGCGAGCGTTCTTCCTGTTTCGAGGAGGCCAAGAATTCAGCGCACCCTCTGAATGTCCCATTCCTCGGACTCCGCGTTGTACTTGGCATGTTCGTAATTGCTCTTCCGACCAAAGGCGCTCGTTATAGAGCTTCTGCGCGCGCGAATAGTCGGCTTCCATCATCTTGGCTTCTGCTTCCCAGTTCTTCAAATCATTTTCGACGCTGCGGGTCTTGGCGCGCGCTGCTTCCAGGTTGGCAGCGAGCTGACGGTCGTCAAGTCGCGCGAGTTCGTCGCCTGCCTTCACGCGCGTATTGACGTCCGCCGATAGCCGCACGATGACGCCGTCTCGCTGCGCGGTGACGTCCACTTGGTGTTCCACGATGAGGGGACCGGAAACGGTCAAGAATCCCTCACTCTTCGGCATGGCAGGTGAAGGTACGCCCGACGAAACGGCTGGAGATGCGGGCAGCGCTGCGCGCGGCGGATCGGCCGCGGCCGTGCTTCCAGACCTGTCCTCACCGCACGCGCTTGTGAAGACTGCCACCGCCAGCAAGCGCAACTGGGATGCATATTCTTAGTATATTTCGACTGCTGCATCTTTACCATCCAAACCAAGCCCAAATCTTCGAATAAATCCATATCACCGGGCGGCGAAACAATACATAACCCGCCGGATGCCAACCCGCGGAAATCTTGCCGCGGCCTTCCATGCCCGCTCGAATGGAGCCGTCGGGATTCGCCAAAAGAACGCGCGCGAAGAACACTCGCGAGTCGCCCTGCTGTTCACTCTTAGGGCTGACGATCACCACAGTACCGTGAAACGTGCGCGTTGCATAACTATTCAATTTCACGGCCGCTTTGGCGCCGGTGCGCAAGAGGCTGGCATCGGCGTCGTCGATGGCGACGTCCGCCATCGCGCTTGATGCATCCACGATCTCGGCAAAGCTGTCGCCATATTGCAAGTGGCGTCCTGCGGCATTTTCGACATGCGGCGTGGCGACAACGCCATCAATCGGCGAGCGGAGTTGCGCGCGGTCGAGAAGCAATTCCTGCGCGCGGTCCACCGCGGTCTTCCAATAGTCGGCTTGCGTGCGTTGAATGCCGGCTTCGCTGCCGTCGCTCGCCGCCAGGGAACGATTCATTTGCAGAAGCGCGGATTGGTAGCGCGCCTGCGCCTCCGCGAGCGCCGACCGGTAGTCCCACGCATCCATTTCGGCGAGCACCTGGCCCTGCTTGACGGGTTGGCCCTCGTGGACGAACACCTTGCCGACGACGCCTTCGAATTCCGGCTGCACTTGCGCGCGGCGTACGGGGCTACAACGGCATCGCCCGCCAGCGCATCGGCAGCGGGCAAATGGCGAGAAATATCACGACAGCGGCGGCCAGGCGAGGAATGTGATGCGCCGCCGCTTTTCCAGCGCCATGAACCGGCGCTTTCGTTCCAGCACTGGCTCGAGCAACGAGATGAACGGGTACCTCCTTATACATCTGCGCATTCCGCAGCGCGACGGTCGCCTGGCCGGCAAGCACTTGCCAGGATTTCAATGTGCACGGGCGCCAGAAAATCGGGATCGCTGCTCTCTAGGCTCAGGACGCCCACACGCCCGGTGTCATCGCTCAGCGGCAGGGCATAGAAGCCGCGCATCCCGGTCTCGTTTGAAATAGGTCCGGAATTTGTCAAGAGTCTCTTCGCGATCGCGTCAATTTCGTCGCCGTGCTGGCTCACGTGGACGATTTCTTCGGAGAGCGCCACCCACTGCAAGAATGTGATTCAGCGGGGCGATTTCCGGGGCATCCGCGATTGAGTTGCGTGAGGCCGGTGATCGCGCTCAATTTGAATCGTCCGCGTTGATCCAGTGCCAGAGCGGCGCGCTCGTAGGGAATCACGACCTGTGGCGCATTGACGATCGTTTGCAGCATCCGCTCGAGATTGAGCGTCGAGGTGATTTCATGGCTGACGGTCACGAGCGTCTGCAAGAATTTCCACTTTGCGTTCGGCCAGCAACAGGCTGGCATTGCGCAGAGCGATCGAGGCAGTTTCGGTGAGGCTCGTCAGACAAACAAGATCATCATCGTCAAATGCGCTGCCATCGTGTTTTATTGATCGCTTCGACGACGCCGACCAGGGATTCACTGTCCATGATAGGGACGGCCAGGAGGGAAAAGACGCCGTCGCGAAGCCCATCATTCCGTTCGGCAAGGCGCGGATCGTCCTTATCGCCGATCAAGAACGCGACGCCGTCATCGGAAACGTCGCCCGGAATGCCCTCGCCGGCATTTGTGGACGCTGGTGCTTGTGGTTGCGTCGCGACCCGGCCTGGTGCATCAGCTCGAAGGCTCTCATCGGGTTGCAGAAGCCAAATGTTGACGCCCTCGCACTCCATCACTTCGCGAAACTTCGCGCCCATGATCGGCAGAAGCTCGTCCATTTCGAGCGTGGACGCGAAAACTTTCTCAAGATCGTAGAGTTGCGTGAGGCGGTTGATGGAAACCAGCGAATCGTTGCGCTCGTTTTCATAGGTGAGCGCCGCCGCCAGCGCGGCGCCGCCAATCCGCGCCAGTTCGCCGAAATCCAGGCGAGGTCCTGCTGGACGATGCCGCCTTGCGAAATCGAGAATTTCGATCGCTCCCACAGATTGCCGGTGTTGGTGAGTGGAACGTAGGCTAGCGAGACGAGCGCCTTACGGATATCCAGATGCGAGTAGCTTTCCCGGCGAAGCTTACCGCCGGAGAAAAATCAGCGGCGCACGCTGAAACGCGAAGCTCATCGAGTGGCCCATGCCACCTTGACACTGGAGGCCTTGACGCCGCTGTCTCCCGCGGCGGCCTTCGGGAGCCCAAACTTCGGTGCCTTCTTGCCGGGCGAAGAGGTAGACGTTAACCGCCGTGTCGGGCAGGGATTCCGCGACGGTTCGCGCGATGGTGCGCGCGCGCGGCAGCACTTCCTGGTCCGCCAGTACGCGCGCACAAAATTCAGCGAGGTCGCTCTTCATTTCGCGAATGCCCGTTCATCGGTATGGATCGATTCAGAAAGATTGCCTGCGCAAACCCTGTGGAATCTTCTCCCCTTGCAAATTACCCGGGGTTCTTCTAATTTGAGCGCGCACTGTAGCAGACGAAAACTGGCAGTGCAAGCGCGCACTTGTGGCTCATTCGCGCGCCTTGCCAGGACTGGGGGAAGCGCCATTGGACATCGAGGTTCGAACCCAATCCGAGGTAAAATCGTCAAGCTGCATGGGCGACTAAGCTTGGGCGACCGCGTGGACAGCGTGGCGGAGACGCTGAAGGACTTGCTGAACGCCGGGCACAATCTACTTTCTCTTGGATTTGCAGGAAGTGCCCGCGATTGATTCGAGCGGGATCGGGCTTCTGGTTCGTTATTTGACCGCAGCGAAACAGCGCGGCGGGCTCGCTAAAATTGCTGAATCCCTCGAAGTTTGCCGTGCAAACCCTCAAACTGGTGCGAGTGCTGAATCTTTTCGAAGTATTCGAAGATCTGCAGCAGGGTATTGCCTCCTTCGGTCTCGGGTCTGCCGAGGCCAAAGCTTAAACAGCCACATGCTTGCCTTCCCCGGTTGCTGTATCCGCGACCTGTCACACCGCACATGGTATTGTTGACGCCTCCTGCCGCCCGGCATATATTGCGCGCTCGTTCTCGCACGGAGATTGAGTGTTCGAACGGTGGTTCAAGTTTGCCGAAAACGGCACTACTGTCCGGCAGGAATTGCTCGGCGGCCTCACCACGTTCATGACGATGTCTTATATCATCGTCGTCAATCCGCGCATCCTGGCCGAAGGTGGCATGCCGATCGACGGCGTTCTCTTCGCCACCTGCGTCTCCGCCGCCGTGGCGACGCTGGTGATGGGACTGTGGGCGAATTATCCGATTGCGCTCGGCGCCGGGGATGTCGCTGAATGCTTATTTCACGTATTCCGTCGTGATCGGAAGGGGCGTGCCGTGGCCGACGGCGCTTGGCATTGTGTTTCTGTCGGGGGCACTGTTTCTTCTCCTTACGCTGACGGGTGTTCGCGAACAAATCGTCAATGGCATTCCTGATTGTTTGAAATACAGCACCGCTGCGGGCATCGGACTATTCATAGCGTTCGTGGGACTGAGGAATGCGAAGATGGTCGTCGCTCAGCCGGCAACGTTCGTCGGCTTGGGGAGTTTCTCGGATCCGCAAGTGCAGATCGCGGCTTTCGGACTGATTCTGACCGCGATGCTTGATGGCGCGAAACGTCAAGCGGCGCAATCGCATTGGGAATCGTGGCCACAAGCTCTCGTCGGCATGTTGCGAGGCGCCTCGCAGTGGCCGCGCCATGTCTTTCCTTGCCGCATCCGGCCGGCACGTTTTTAAGCTGGACTTGGCCGGGGCCGCTGCGTCTGGGACTTGTGGAGCTGATCTTCGCATTCTTTTTCGTGGATCTCTTTGACAACGTGGGGACGCTGGTAGGAGTTTGTGAGCAAGGGAGGATTCCTGCGCGAGGGGAAACTGCCGCGGGCGGGGCCGCGCTTTCTCGCCGATGCGGTGGGTACAATGTTCGGCGCCGTCACCGGCACGTCAACCGTGACGAGCTACATCGAAAGCGCTCGGGTGTGGCTGCGGGAGCGCGGACTGGCTTTGGAAATCTGCTGATCGCGGCGCTGTTTCTCGTGCGCGATATTCTTTTCGCCGCTCGTCAACGTAATCCCGACCTATGCGACGGCGCCGGCGCTGATCCTGGTCGGGCGCCTGATGTGCAAAGCCGTTGCGCGTGTACAGTGGGATGATTTCAGCGACGCCTTCCCGGCTTTCATCACGATGCTGGCCACACCGCTGACGTTCAGCGTTGCCACCGGATTAAGCCTGGGCTTGATTTCCTACACGCTCGTGAAAGCCGGCGCAGGCAAGCATCGGGAAATCAGCCCGTTGATCTGGATCCTAACTGGTTTATTTCTAATGCGTTACGCTTACCTGGCCATTGCCTGATCCGCCGATCCGGGCAGGTGTTTTGCACCGATTTAGCTTCTTCGCAAATGTCTCTGCTAATGTCTCTGCTTAGGTAGTCTTGGTGGCGTTCTTATTTGGAGTTTTCTGTCTCAGGCGCAAACGAGGGACGACGATGAACGGTGAAAAGCCGCATGTAAATGAACCGGGTGGTGCGACGATTGCCATAGTCGTTCGTTTCTTGCTCGCCGGCCTCGTCGCGGTTTCATCGTTCTGCGTTTCCATGGCTCGCGAGCAAACTCGCATGGTAAAAATCGGATACTGCGCAACACTGACCGAGATTGACGCGGTCAAGTTAGCGGGCTTCGACTATGTCGAGCTGCGTACTTCCGAGATCGCTGCGTTGAGCAAGGAGGATTGAGATGTATTCTCCGGCCAATTTCGCGACGGCGTTGGTGATGACGGCCTTCAGCGCGGTGTTCTGGGGATCCTGGGCCAACACCTACAAGGGAACAAAGAACTACGCTTTCGAATTGTTCTACTGGGACTACATCGTCGGCGTGGTCCTGTGCTCCTTGGTGTTTGCACTCACGCTGGGCAGCCATGGCGCGGCCGGCGAGCCATTCCTGGTGAATGCTTCCGCGGCAAGCGGCGCCGATATCGGTTACGCGATGATCGGCGGATTCATTTTCAACATTGCGAACCTACTCCTGGTTGCGGGGATTGCAATCGCCGGGTTGGCTATCGCATTTCCGATTGCGATCGGTATCGCAGTAATTGAAGGTGTTTTACTGAGTTACGCGCTACAGCCGAAGGGAAACGGCGAGTACTTGGCCGCCGGTGTGGCGTTGGCTACCGCTGCAATCATCTTCGACGCATTGGCCTACCGGCGCCTCACCGGCGCGATGAGGGTCACGCGCAAGGGCATCATGGTGAATGTTGTCTCCGGTTTGCTGATGGGAGCGTTTGCGCCGTTCGTGACGAAATCACTTACCGCCGGACATCCTCTTACGCCCTACAGTGTCGCAGTGTTTTTCAGTCTGGGCGCATTCGTTTGCTGCTTCTTCATCAACCCATACCTGATGAGCCATCCGCTGCTCGGCCAACCGGTATCTTTTTCCGGGTTCTGGAAGGCCCCGGCGCGGGACCACGCTCTCGGCGTCCTGGGCGGGATTGTGTGGGGATTTGGCGGCTGCTTTAACTTTATTGCCGCGGGATTTGTCGGGGTGGCGATTTCGTATGCGATTGGGCAGTCTTCACCGATGATCGCTGCGCTTTGGGGCGTCTTGGTGTGGAAGGAGTTTCGCGGAGCGGATGGCAAGGCCTGGGGTTACTTGGGCTTGATGTTCCTCGCATACCTGGGTGCGGTGACCATGATCGCGTTGGCCTATCAGAGCTGACGGAAGAGCGGAGCGGGCATGAAATTTCGAAACGGCATATGTGTTTGCGCGGCGTTGCTTGCGCTGGGCGGTACGGCGCGGGCGCAAGGGAAGAGAATGATCATCTTCGATCAGGACGCCGCCGGTCCGGGCGGCACTGACATGATGTCGCTCCTGATTCTGCTGCAGGCGCCCGACGTTGACGTGCTAGGCGTGACGGTGGTGACCGGCGATGCATGGCGGGATGAGGAAGTCGCGCATTCGTTGCGTTTGCTTGAACTGGTAGGACGCACGGATGTTCCCGTCATGGCCGGCGCGGCATTTCCATTCGTGCGTACGAAGGAATGGACGCTGTTGTGGGAAAAGATGTACGGCACGGTTACCTATCTGGGCGCGTTTTCGCAGCGGCCCAATAGTCACGGACCGTTTGAGGTCCCGACTTTGCGCGAAGGAAATCCCACGACCAAGGCGGCCAGCGAGGATGCGGCGCACTTTCTCGTGCGAACGGTGCGGGCCCATCCCCACGAAGTGACGATTTATGCGGGCGGACCCACTGACAAATCTGGCGATGGCGCTGACTCTCGATCCGCAATTTGCGGAGTTGTGCAAAGGGATTGGTGCTCATGGGCAGCAGCGATCAACCCGCGCACGCGACAATCCTGAGTTCGCGACCAATCCCAGGCATGAATTCAATTTGTGGTTCGATCCCGAAGCGTCACACATCGTGTTGCGTGCACACTGGCCGAGCATTCAAGATGACAACCGTGGACGTTTCCATCGAAACGCAGCTTACGCCGGAAATGTTTAACCAGATTACAAAAGTCCAGACGCCTGTCGCGCAGTACATCGCGAAGTATGCCCACGCGGGACGAGGCTATCTTTGGGACGAGCTTGCTGCGGAATCCTGGGTGGATCCCAGTGTCATAACCAATATCCTAAAAGTGTATATGGACGTCGATCTCGACCGTGGCGCGGGCTATGGAGACGCGCTCATCTGGTCCGATCGCGTCAAGCCGGAGCTCGATGTGCAAATCGTCAACGCGCAAATGGATGTGGATGCCAAAAAGTTCGATGAGCTCTTTGTAAAGCTGATGAGCGGGCCAACGCCGGGCGCTCATAACCCACTGATGCTCAAAGAGGCAGGCACAAATCAGTAGATATTGCGTGCGCGTCTCCAAGCCGCGTTCACAGAATTGAGCTGTATTTTTATCGAGGGGAGGCCGACCCTGGCCAGGATCGTTGTTGTTGGCAGTTTAAATATGGATTTGGTGGCGATCTCGCCGCGCATTCCGGTCGTCGGCGAAACCATTATTGGCACCTCCTATTTCACGGAGCCCGGAGGTAAAGGAGCGAATCAGGCTTACTCCGCTGCGCGACTGGGCGGGGCCGTAGCCATGCTCGGGAGGATTGGCGATGACGAATTCGGCCGCGAGATGCGGGACAATCTGGTGAAAGCTGGCTGTGATGTCAGCGGAATCGAGTCGAATCCCCGGCACAAGCGGTGTTGCGCTTATTTTCGTTGCCGAGAACGGCCAGAATTCGATCATCGTAGTGCCTGGCGCAAATGACAGCTTTCACCCCGGAACACATCACCGCAGGACGGTCCTCACATTGCGAGCTCGAAAATGGTTCTCCTGCAGCTCGAGAATCCCATGCCAACGGTGTTGGCAGCCGCGCAAGCCGCGCGGAAGTCCTGAGCAAAGGTTATTCTCGATCCGGCGCCTGCACCGCCGAACCGTTTCCTATGGAGTTGATGCGCACCGTGGACATCGTCACTCCGAACGAAACGGAAGCCGCAATACTGGCAGGCATGCCGCCCGGCAAGCTCGAGCCCAGCAAGCCGTGGTGATCGGTCGCAAGCTGCAAGCGATGGGTGCGACCACGGTTATCATCAAGCTGGGAAGCCAGGGTTGCGTGATTGTTGCGCAAGGAAAGCCGATCCTGCTTCCTGCGCCGAAAGTGAAAGCGATGGATACGACGGCGGCAGGCGACGTTTTCAACGCGGGACTAGCCGTGGCGCTGAGTGAGGGGCTTGATCTGTCGGCAGCTTGCCGGTTTGCAAATCACGCCGCGGCGCTTTCCGTCACGCGCCTGGGTGCGCAAATCGCGGTACCTTGCCGCGCCGAGGTGGATGTGTTTCTGAACAGTGCACACGTTGACGCCCCGACTACTCTGGAAGGTTAAAACCGGCATAGCCTGTGCAGTAGCCCCTTTTGTTCAACCGGCATGGCTGCTGGCTCGCGGTTGAAATTGTGTATCACCATTGCCGGCATGCGATAGAGTAAGCCTGACATCCGGGGTTGAGGATAGCGAGGTGGCGATATGAAACGATGGCTGCGAGCGGTTGCTCTTGCTGTTGTGGCTGTCGCTGTTGCGTCTTTCGCCGCGAATACTCACGCGGCTCCCCGGCCGCAGTCCGCGGCGGCGAAATTTGAAGTCTCTTTTTCCGGATCTGTCCATTCGAGCCCGATTACCGGGCGCGTCTTCATCTTCGTCTCTCAGAAGGAAACACCGGAACCACGCATGCAAGCGGGAGGTTGGGGCGATACGTCGCCCCTCTTCGGCTCCGATGTGAACGCGCTCGCTCCGGACCAAGTTGCCGTGGTTGACGTGAGCACACCTGGCTATCCGACCCGCAGCCTTCGTGAGATCCCGGCGGGCGACTACTATATCCAGGCGCTAATCAACGTTTACACCCAGTTCCACCGGTCCGACGGCCGCACGATTTGGGCGCACATGGATCAGTGGGAAGGGCAGCAGTTCAACCGCTCCCCGGGCAACCTCTATAGCGAAGTACAGCGTGTACATCTCGATCCGTCCACAGGTTACGACATTCACCTCAGCCTGACGAAGGTGATTCCGGCCGTCCAGGTGCCAGCCGACACCCAGTGGGTAAAGCACATCAAAATCCAGAGCGAGTTGCTGACAAAATTCTGGGGCCAGCCAATTTACATCGGCGCGATCGTGTTGCTGCCCAAAGGCTATGACGGGCATCCGGACTCGCACTATCCGGTGATCTACCAGGAGGGGCATTTCGGGCTGGGAGCTCCGTTCGGTTTCTCGCCGGCGGATCAGCCGGTTAACGCCGATATGCGTGCGCGGCTCGCTGATTTGAACCGGGAGACCGGCCACGAGTTTTATCAGTCGTGGAACGCGGACAATTTCCCGCGCATGATCGCCGTTACGTTCCAGCATCCAACGCCATATTTCGATGATTCCTATGCGGTGAATTCAGCCAATAACGGTCCCTACGGAGATGCGCTGGTCAAAGAGATGATTCCGTATCTCGAAGCACATTTTCGGATGATTCCGAAGCCTTATGCGCGCCTGCTGACAGGAGGCTCGACCGGCGGTTGGGAATCAATTGCCGTGCAGGTGTTTTATCCTGATTTCTTCGGGGGTACCTGGACTCTTTATCCGGACCCGGTGGACTTCCGGCGTTACCAATTCTCGAACGTTTACGAGGACGACAACGCGTTCTTCGAGCCGGGGCACACTTGGCTGCAGGCGCCGAGATACATGCAGCGCAAGTCCGATGGGCAGCCCGAAGTCACTATGCAGGCAATGAGCCAACTTGAGGACGTCCTCGGCAGCCACGGACGCTCGGGGCAGCAGATGGAAATCTGGGAGGCGACGTACGGGCCCGTTGGCGACGATGGCTACCCGAAGCCTTTATGGGACAAGCAAACCGGCAAGATTGATCACAGCGTTGCGCTCTACATGCGCGATCATGGTTATGACCTCAGCTACAATCTCCGCACAAACTGGGCCACGCTCGGCCCAAAGCTTCAGGGCAAGATTCACGTGTATGTCGGCGACATGGACAACTTCTATCTGAATCTGGCGGTCTACGATCTCGAAGATGCGCTCAAGTCGCTTCAGAATCCGCCGTGCGATTGCGATTTCCAGTATGGCCGTCCGATGAAAGGCCACGGCTGGCAACCGACCTCAAGCGCAAATCTGGTCCGCTGGATGGCCGACCACGCCATGAAGAGTGCCCCGGCAGGCGAGAACGCGGCCGCGTGGCACTACTGAGCGCCTTCGCGGTCGGCAAGTATCGGCGGGAACGTCAGCGAGATTCGGCCTGAAGCGCACGTTGTAGTTGCTATTGTCCCAGCTCAGCAGCCGCGCGAGGTCCTGTTTCGCTTGATCACGCGTGCGTGGAAACTTCACGGACAATGAGGGGTCGCTGCTGAAATAGAGCGTCCGGAGATCACGGCTCAGATGCGCCTCATTGTCGTTGCTGGGGCCGTCGCTCGCTTCGCATCAGCCTCTGCACGCCGACGCAGACTGATTCAACGATGCATCTGTGCCACTCTTCGTTGCTTGGCCGGAGCCGCTTGAAAGACGAACCTCATAATAGTCCAGCAACCACGCGCGCGTCACAGCACGCGTTGAAGCATGCTGACACCAAGAAGCCCTCGTTTCGTCACATATCAATTTGGGTATAGACGCCGAAGGTTTATAAAGACATCACCACAACGCGGGCCGGATGCGACTACCTCCTGTAAGGCAACCGACCATATTCGCATCCGGTCCGCTCCCTTCGATCTTACGGAAACCTTCACAAGAGTCTTGCGCTAAGCCATACGCAGGTTGAAGCAGAAACCGCGGAGCGAAAATGACGAAAGGGCCGGAGCGCTGATCGCGCTCCGGCCCTTTCTTGGTTCCGGTATTACCCGGGTTAGAAGTGTAGCCGCAAGCCGAACTGCATGGATCGCGGAGAGTTCGACTGTCCGCCGCCGGCGCCGTCGAGCACGCCGAAATCCCCGGGATCGCCGAGCCCCAGAAGCGGATTGGCGAACTCCACGTGGTTCAAGATGTTCGTGGATTCAAAGATGAACATCACGCTAAACCGTTCCGTTACCTGGAAGTTCTTGGAGATCGACGCGTCCAGATTCCAGGTCGGCAACCCGCGGAGCACACCTTGGCCGCCGGTGTTGTTGTCAATGCCAAGAATCGGCGCGCGGAATGCAGCATAGACCGCGGCCGGATTGGCAAATTCATTGAGTCCCGAGCCGCCGTTGGCCGGATTGCCGTTGGCTGCGACTCCGAGTGCATTCGTAACGTTACCAATGTTCTGGACCGAGTTGCCCGCTCCACGCGCAGTGGAAATTGCGGAACTGCTCACGAAGACGGCATTCTCGTTGGTTCCCTCGAAGTTGCAATCGCCTTCACCGAACGATTCGCAATCCGCACCGGCGCCTTGAAAGATGTTTAACTCAACCGGAGCGCCGCTTTGCGCCGTGAAGAGCGGAGCGATCGTCCAGCCGCCGAGCATTCTGGCTGCCAGGCTATGCTGACCCTTGAAAATCCGGGGCGCATACACCATGGCCAGGTTGTAGTTGAACTTGTAGTCGAAGGGCTGCGGCCCGTATCCATTGTGAATGTTCCACGGCTGTTCGACGGTGAATTCGCTGGTGGCCTGAACCTCGCCCTGTGTGCCGAGTGCGCGGGCATACGTCAGGTTGGAGAGTGCCGTCAACCCGTGGAAGTCATTCGAACGCCATGACACGAATACGCCGTTGTAGTTGCCGTACCCGCTGCTGGTGTTTACACCAATGGAGTTAACCTGCTGGCACACTGGCACCGGCGTCGTCGAATTGATGGACGGAACCAGCGTGTTTTGGCAGTTCGGGCTGCTCGCCATACTGCGGCCGAACACGAACGATGGCGACAAGTCCTGCCAAACGTCGTATACCGCCGAAGTTCCCACGATGTTGCCGTTCACGGTGTTTTCGTTGTAGGCCACCGCCGCGGTGCAGGAACTAAAACCATGGCAATAGGCCGAACCCGTACCGCCGAGAGCAGCCTCGAAGAACGGTTGCGCTGTTACCGGTTGATTCGCGGCAAACTCCGTGTACAGATTGGCCCAGGCGTTCTGGAATTGCTGGCCGCCTTCGGTCAGCATGTAAGGCACGGCAGCTATATCAATCGGCTGGTACTCATGCGTAAGCCGCCGGCCGATATAGCCAACCTCCATCAACATCTTGCCCGGCAGTTCGCGCTGAATGGTGAGGTCGAACTCGTCGGACTGCGATGGACGGAAGGTCGGATCGAGCGACTCGCCTGCCCCCGGTTGGGTGCACCGTTCACGCCGGGAAAGAAGGGTTGCGGCAGGTCCGTAGACGGCGCCGGTCCCAGGGGAGCGGTGTTGCCATCCACGCCGATGCGAAACGCGTCCACGGGTGTTGCCCCACCGCAGGTCCCGTTGATCTGCGGGCCTTGGGCAACTCGTGGCCTGCAGGTTGCCAGGAGCCAACAGCGGAACTAGAACCAGGTCCACGCCGTTCAGCCTTCCGTAAATCCGGCTGTAACCGCCGCGGATAACCGTCTTGCCGTGGCCTACCGCATGCCCCAGGAAGCCGCTCGTCAAAGCTCGGATTCCAGGCTGGGAAATGCGGGGGCTGAAGCCCTCGTAAAAGGGATTGTAGGGATACTTCTGCCGTGGAGATTGAATTCCCGCCACGTTCTTGACCGACGAGAATCCGATCACCGGGTTGTAGATCTGCCCTGGATCGCATCCCTGTAGGTCTCGGACAGATATTGCTGTACCGTGATCGGAGTTATTATCCGCGTCCACCAGCACGACCTGCTTCCCGTTGAGTTCATACGGCGGCATTTCAATCTGATATCCCAAGCCGTAGGTCAGCGTGAAACTTGGTTTCATGTGCCAGCTATCGCTGATGTACTCGTTGTAGGTCGGCACGATGCTCTGCTCGAGAGCCGGAGTGCCCGCCGGTTGCAAGGTCAGATTCGTGGCCGCACGCGGATACAGCTCCTGTGTCTGGCTGACGATGCCCAGCACTTCATCGTAGTACTTCCTGTACTGCGTCAGGTCCGAATTCGGCACGGTCGATGGTGTATACGCGCTCAGATCGTCCGCGGTCGTGGAGGCGTTCGAGTTAAAGGATCGCCACCGGCGAACACGGGTGAGTCCTGAATCGTGCCGCCGTTGTCGTTGCGCTGGTGTATGCAGATAGTTGCGCTCGTACGACGCCCCAAAGGAAAACAGATGGTTCCCGTGAAGCACGGACACGTCGTCACGCACCGCCTTGTCCTGGCCGTCCCAGAAACGTGTGCGCGTGTTCTGGTTATTTACGTTGAACGGAACCGTGACGCCCGTCGAGGTTTCGCCACCGGGTTCCAAC
This sequence comes from uncultured Acidobacteriota bacterium, assembly GCA_963803675.1. Taxonomy (GTDB): domain Bacteria; phylum Acidobacteriota; class Terriglobia; order Acidiferrales; family UBA7541; genus DASTCZ01. The sequence goes on from CAWDNN010000003.1 coordinate 443,216, forward strand.
GTATCGCCAAGACCGGCGAGTTGCGGCGGAATTCCGTCTATCCACCCATTGCCAGAAATTGCGCAGATAGCTGAAGTGGATGTCGTTCGTGATGTTCGAGGTGATGTTGGTGGTCAGGGCGGCAGCATCAAGTCCGGCACCTGCGGCCGGCTAGATACGGCTGTCGCCTGGCCAAACGTGTCACCCGGGAAAAACCCGCCGATATCCACCTGGCTGTCCGTTATCGTGTAGAAATGGTAGTAGTGGTAAGCCGGCCATGAAGTGCCACTTCTCACCGAAGTCATGGTCCAGCCGGACTACACCAAAGTTGTCTTTTTGCGGCGTGAGCAAATTCGAGCGATAGCCCTGCACGTTGAGTGCGTCACCGCCCGCTAGATCGTTTGGCAGCGGCTCATATTTCGACCATATCGAAGAAATGGTCGGATTGAGTCCAATCCCGCGCGGATCGCAGGCCCCAGCCGGACAAACGGCCGGCTGGTATGTCGTGCCGTTCACGGTGACGGCGGTCGGATTCAGGTTATAAATTCCGCCGCCCGTGGTCTGAACGATGCCCGCGCGCAATAGCGCCGAGGGCACGTCCGTCTCATAGACCGAGGCGTTCGGGAACCGCCGGCCATCGTATTCGGCAAAGAGGTAGGTCTTGCCGCCCCAGAATTTCGGCAGTATCGCCCCGCCAAAGTTGCCGCCAAAGCGGTTCTCATGGTTCGATGAGATGGGCTCGCTAAAGCGGTTGTTGTCGAAGGTGTTGGCGCCCCCAAAGTTGCTGTCGGTGTAATACTCATACAGCGTGCCGTGGTACTGGTTGTTCCCCTTTCGGGTAACCATCATTACCTGGCCGCCAGAAGAACCGTTGAAGTCGGCGGTCTGGTTGTTCGTGTTTACTTTGAACTGCTCGATACTCTCCACCGGAGTCGGCATCACGCCCGTCGGTGCGCCGTTGGACGCATAGCTCGGCGTGTAAATATTCATCGTGCCGTCCATGTCGTTGCTGTTGTTCACGCCATCCAGTTGGTAGGTATTCTGGTCCATGATCGCGCCGGCAACTTCTCCGGTCGGATTCGTGGCCGGTTGCAGCGTGGCCAGTGTCGAGGTGTCGCGGCCGAAGTTCGGCAGCAAGAGAATCGAATCACCCGACATGGTGTCGCCCACCGTGGCGTTCATGGTCTGCAACTCCGCGCCTACAGTTATCGTGACTTCCACGGTCTGGGACGCAGAGCCGACCTTCAGGTTGACGTTGATCGTGAGTTGCTGGCCGATCACCACCTGCTGATTCACGACCTTGGCTTGCGAGAAGCCTTCCTTCGTGACCGTGATGTCGTAAGCGCTGGGCGGCACTTCCGTGAACGTGTAGCGCCCTGCGGCTTCCGTTGTAGCTATCCGGGAAGCCCCGGTTGATTTATCTGTAAGTGTGACCGTCGCGCCTGCAACGGACGCACCCGATGGGTCCAAAATCTGTCCGACAACTGTTCCTGTCGAAACCGCTTGCCCCCAGGCTGGCGCCACGCTCAGGCTCAACAGCGCCACCGCGCAGACTACCGCCAGTCCGAAGAATAGAGAACGCACCCCTGCGCGTCTCAAGATACGTGATTCCATAGACCGCTCACCTCTCGCTCTTAGTTTTTATCGTCTGCTGCATCCACCACACTGCTATGGGGCCGAAGACCACTTCCAATCCGTACTGCCAACTAGAGCAAGAGGGAGGCCGAACCTCAGGCCCTTGTTTTCAATCGTTTACGCGTCCGTTCGGCTAAACAATCTATGGATCGGTGGAGTGAGCCCGCGGCCCCGTCCCGGCATATCGGTCCGTCACATCGCGCGAAGCTAAGGTCGTCACGCGCATCTGTTAGAACACACCAAACTGAAGACCATCTGTCGTAGATTCCAAATTTAAGAGATTTCGGGGATCCCGTTGTGGTGCCGATAGTGAGGAAAAGAATGACCTTAACGAAGCAGTCTGGCTCGCATTCGAACGAAATCAGCACAAAACAGAATCTACTCCTCGGCAGACCCCTCACTTCCCACCCAGAACTGCGCGATGGACCTCAGATTCCCCTTATAGCTGCGCGAGACGGTGTATTCCTTGCCGTCCCGCATTCGAAGTATGTACTCCCCGGTGGCCCGGGGCTGAAGTTCTTGGACGAACGAAGTATTCACGAGCACGGATCGATGAATTCGTATAAAGCCGTAAGGCTCGAGCTTTTCGGCCAGTTCCGAGATGGAGCCCCGAAGCGCATAGGAATCCGGTCCCCGCCGGAGAAGAACATAGTTGCCCTGCGCTTCGACAGCGCTCACTTCCGCAGGATCAATGAAAAGAATCTTTCCGTTTGTTTTGATTGCAACCCTGGAGGGTTTCCGTGAGAGGCGTTCCAATTGTTGGAGTAGTTCTCTCAATCTGACGAGTTGATCGCCTTCGGCTCCGCGCCGCGTTTCATTCAAATCCTCCGGCATCGAGCGACTCGAAAATTTCAGAACAGGATCCGGCAGGCATTTCTCAATTGTTGAAGTGATCTGCAGACGTCCTTCCGTGACGGGCAGCATTGACCGCGTTGCGTCGTCGAGCCCTTCGAAGCAATCAGCAAAATCGAGTTTGGAGGAATGGCGCAAGATCCCCTGCCGATCGCTCATCGGAAGCTTGCACTGTGGTCGCGCAACCGCGTCAGCATTGCACTAGGATCGAAGACCACTTCCAATCCGCACTGGAGACTAAGCAAGAGCGTGGCCGAATGTCGGCCCTGTGTTTTCAATATCTTGCGAGCGTGCTCACCCAAGCCTTCTATGATTCCCCGGATTCCAATCCGTCGTTCCGTCCCAACATATCTGTTCGTCACATAGCGCACGGATAGAGTCGTCACGAACATCTGTTAGAACACACCAAAGCGAAGGAACCGGTGGCAGATTCCAAATTTAAGAGATTTCGGGCACTCCCGTCGTGGTGTCAATAGTGAGGAAACGAATGACCTTAACGAAACAGAGTGGCCGGCATATCGGATGAAATCAGCACGAGAAGAATCTACTCCTCGGCAAACGCCTCACTCCCCACCCAGAACTGCGCGATGGACTTCAGATTCCTCTTATAGCTGCGCGAGACGGTGTACTCCTTGCCGCCCCGCATTCGAAGTATGTATTCCCCGGTAGCCCAGGGCTGAAGCTCTTGGACGAACGACGTGTTCACGAGCACGGATCGATGAATCCGTATAAAGCCGTAGGGCTCAAGCTTCTCCGCCAGCGTCGAGATGGACCCGCGCAATAGATGGGAGCCTGACTGCTGCTGCAACAATACATAATTACCCTGTGCCTCGACCGCGTTTACTTCCGTCGGATCAATGAAAAGAATCCTTCCTTTTGTTTTTATCGCAATCTTGGCGGGCTGCGCCGGAGGAGTTCTTAGCTGCGGTAACATTTCCAGGAGTCTAGCCGCGCGCTCGCTGGCTGTTCTCCGAATCGCGATGTTCAAGGCCTCGTGAATTCGCTCATCCGAGAATGGTTTGAGGACGTAGTCCGCGGCGTGCATCTCAAACGCCGCAATCGCGTGTTGCTGGTGCGCGGTAACAAATACAATGGCCGGCAAGGGTTGGTTCCGCTGATTCAGGCAGTCCACCAACTCGATTCCAGAAAGATCGAGCATTTGGATATCCAGCAAGACGATGTCGTAAGGTTTACTCTGGAGTTTTTCGAAGGCCTCCGCAGCATCACTGACGGAATCAAAGTCCTCGACGTCGTTTCGTGCGAGCAATACGTTGGATAGCGCTGTTCTGGCAAGAGCCTCGTCATCCACAATCAGTACACGCATGGGTTTTCACCGGTATGGGGCCTTTGTCCCTAGGGTAGATATGTCAGTTGAAATATGTTGGTAAGACTCAAATGCTGGGAAGACAAGCGTCACGGTAGCGAGATGGTCCTCCGTCAAAGTGAACGAAAACGCGGCTTTGCCGGAATAGAGGTGTTTCAATCGGGCCTCCGTATTCTTTTGTCCAACGCCCATGCCCCCCGTTCGCTTTCCGCCAACAGTGTTCTGAATTCGGAGCTCGATCAATTCTCCAATTTTTCGCGAAGCGATTTCCAGCCATCCCCCTTCCCGGCTGCAGGCAATGCCGTGCAAGATCGCGTTTTCCACGAGAGGTTGCAGGACGAGTTGCGGAACGAGTACGTCTCTCGTGTCGCCGTCAAGCTTCCAGCGCACCTCGAGCCGGGTTCCAAGGCGCATCTTTTCGATATCGAGATAGGCCTCGACGAGCTTGACTTCCTCTCGCAAGCGAACCAGGTCAGAGCTGCCGTGATGCAGTGCGGTACGCAGTAGGTTGGAAAGCTGAAGGACCATTGCTTTAGCGAGCACTTTGTCGGAATCAATCAACGTTGCAATACTATGCAGCGTGTTGAACAGCAGATGCGGATGTAACTGGTTCTTCAACACCTGAAGCTCGCTCGCGGCGAGGGCCTGCTGAAGTTCGGATCTCTCCAGCTCTTCAATGCGGCCTCGCTCATAGTATTCGTATGCGTGAGCGGCGATAACGATGGTGATGTACATACTCACCTGATGACCGATACTCCCGTACAGGACGATCACAAATCCATGAAGCGACCGGGGCACAAATCTCTGGAGCGCAACGTCCCAAGGGGCTGCGATCACCCAGCGGATACACACATAGGAAATTACAAAAGGTACCACCCCAAAAAGATAGACGAGTATCCCGCGAAGCGGGTTGCTTCGATTAATGGCAAAACGTCGAACCAGATAAAAGATCGGGGGCGTCAGAGGCGCGCACGATAGATATCGCGTCGCCATCACGAGCAGGAGTGTCCAGTAGTCTATTCGCGAATTGGAGCGGCGCCCATTGTTGAACTCTTGCTGCAGCGACATCAGGATGGAGAATGCGAGCCAGAAGCCGATTGACCAGAAGTATGGCAGGACGATTCGCCGGAACGTCGAAGACGACACTTTCACACATTAGATTCTATCTGAATCCGTGAGGCTCGAAGCTGGGAACCGCCGTTCCCCGAGCCTTAAGTGGCCCTCTACTCCCTTAAGGTGAGTGTCTGCGGCTGTATATCGTCACAGAAAATCGTAGCTCGGGCACTATCTTATGTATGTTGGAATTTCTAAAACAGTCGTTCATCACATTGGTACGAACGCTGCGCCTTTTGCCGCCGTCACTTTCCTGGATCGACTCGCGGCAGCCGCTTTTCAACGGGTGGCAAGCTCGGAAATGGCGCGTGAGGTTCGGTTTGATACCAGTAGGCGACCGAGTAGAAGTTATCTCCGCGATCGTTCGCGTTGCCGTGCTCAATCGTCGCACGAAGAGATTTTGTGAACGGAATCGGTGAATCCAAATGGAAGCGGTACACAGACCATCGCGCGCCCTCGCGCTCCTGCCCCACCACGGGGGCCCCGAAGAGGCCATAAGAAAACTGCTTCCCGCCGAAGTCCCACGCGCCGAGGAAGTAGTCTTCTGAGCCGGTGCCGTTAATCGAAGGAAGCTTTTCGCCGTCTACAAAGAACATGTCGTCGCCTTCGCCCCACCATCCGTCGGCGTTTTCCAGCACAGACATGGTGACGCCAACGAAGTGTCCCCGTCCGCTCGCTTCCATCCACACGTAATTGCCATTGCCATCAAGATTCGTTGGATTGTTTGCCATGGCCACGTTGGGAGCTGCCTGCCGGTATTGGGCGTGGAAGTAGAGCGTGTCCGGGGAAAGTGGGAAACGGTAGGCGCGATAGTCAATGTTCCAGTAAATCGCCCCGACCTGTTCCTTCCCTTCGTTTGTCACCGTGATGCGAGCATGCTTCTGAAAGGGCATCGGGAAAAAACAATTGAGGGCCTTATCGCCGCCAACGGAGAGCGGGATGGATTGGTAGAGAAAGTAGTCCCCGAGGCCTAGGCCGAAAAAATCTCCCACTGGTGCTTCCACGCTCGGCGTTGCCTCGCCGTCCCAATACATGCGCAGCACCATTTTCTTCAGGTGATATCTCTCACCGCTCGCGATCGTGATCCATACGTGGCTAATCTCGCCCGGCCCCGGTTCATCGAGCAAAGTGAGCGTTTCTCCCACGGCCATGGGCCGGTAATCGTCGTTTCCTCCGGTCCGGTCGTAACTGGAAACGCGCTTCAGCACGTAATCGTGGGGTTGGGTCAGGCTCGAGAGTGAATCGGCAGGAGATTGCGCGTAGGTCACACCCGAAAAAGCGAGCAGGAAAAAGGGAACCAAGAGCTTACGCATCGTTGTCTCCTAGGAGCTCTGTTCGCTAGAAGCCGGCGGCGCGGATTATAGCAGAGCGTACGAGCGGCACTGGGGCGGCCCTTAGGTTATGATGCGCCCGCTGGAGGGGCACTCGTAAGCCGCATGACCATACGGCACAAATGCCTGGTAACGATATTGTTATGGCATTTTTCGTTTCTCAGGCGAGTTGGGCGCGAGGCGCTGCGAAGACGGCTGTATCCCTACAAAACTCGAAGCTCGTCGCCCACTTCGACGCTCGCGGCCTGCGTGATATTTACGACGAAGCTCTGAACCGTACATTTCGCTTTGCCGCCGATGGATTTTCCATACAGCTCGACGACGAAACAATCCGAAGCGAAGATCTTCCGGATCCGAGCGTGGAGAAAACATCCTCCTCGATTCGATACGTTTTTGACCAAGGCTCCTATCACATCGAAGTGGTCTACGAGGTTCGCCCCGGCTGGCGATTTGTCGCCAAGCAACTCTTCGTCGCGCCGGAAGGTACCTCGCGTTCCTTTCACATTGCGAAGATCGTTCCAGTCCGCTCAAAGCTTGTAGAGGATCCAAAAGCAAGCTACATACCGCAGAATCGTTCGTGGCAGAAGCGAACAGCCGGCAAAGATTTCGGTATCTTCCTGCGCTTCGAAGACCGAAGCGGGCTGTTTGCACTTGTGCAAAACCCGTTTCTCGATGTGAACCACGCTGCAGGAGCGCTCGAACTCTCCTACCAAGCCGATATGGATTGGAACTCGGCGGGCGGCGCGTTTAGAAGCGATCGAGCGTGTATTGGAACTTACGCGCTCTCGAATCAAATGGTTCCGGTGGAGATGATTCCCGAGTGGTTCCTATCTGACGCTTCCCAACCCGCTGACCTCGTCGAGGAAGACCAGTCTGAAATCGAAGCCTATGAAGATTGCGTGCGCGCCTTTGTGCTTCCTCATCCGCAGCAAACGGTGAAAATGGAGGTCGGCTGGACGCTCAATGACTATCAGATTGATGTCGCTACCCGCGAAGGGCGCGCCGAATACAAACGGGTGATTGATCGCGCGGCCGCGTTGGGAGCCGATCATCTGCTCTTTGCGCCAAGCAATTCGACACTCGCCCTTCGAAATGATGATGCCGACGATTGGCACTGGGAGCACGTGCTTTGGCTTGGACTCGGCCAAAAGATTCGCCGCGGCGAATGGGATCCCGCCAGCGGGCCTATTCCGGCTTCCGCCCGCGAAATGGTCGATTACGCGCGGGCGAAGCACGTCAAACTTGTCGCCTATGTCTACCCGATTCTTCCGTTTGTCCAAAACCCGGCGTGGCTCGTCGGCGAAAAGAAAAATGCAGCCAACCTCGGCTTTCGTATTCTGCAAGACTGGCTGATTCGGCAACTCACAACCTTTTATCGGCGGACCGGAATCGGTGGCTATGCCTTCGACTACACTTTTCTCGACCTGCCCGGAGCGAGCGAATACGAGCAATGGTGGGGCTGGCGGCGCGTGATCGAGTCTTTGCGGAAACAGATACCGGACATCGTGATTGACGGCCGGCAAAGTTATCAGACGTACGGACCTTGGATCTGGCTGGCGGGATCGTATCCGCATCCCACCTCCACCGATGAACAGCCCGAAAGCTTTGTTCCGTTTCCCGATCTTCACTTCGATCGTGTTTCCGCCGATCGAGAGCGTTACACCGCCTATCGCTATCGCATTCGGGATTTTTGTCCGCCCGAGCTAATGCCCGGCTACATCACGCATCAAACTCCTCGCCTCGACGACAACGGCAACGAGATCGAGACGCCTTTTCGCCGGCGTGATTGGGACTATCTGGGATGGCGCTACTCGCTGATCTCCTCGATTGCCGTCGCAGGCCTCAATAACGTGTTGGACATGATTCCTGCTCGCGACATCGCCGAATACGAGAACTTTTCCCCGGCCGATATCGCCTTCTTCCATAAATGGATTGCGTGGACGGATCAGAATCGCTCCTATCTTCTCCGCACGCGATTCATCCTCGGCCAGCCCGCGGTTGGCCGGGTGGACGGTACGTCTGCGCTGCTCAGCGGCCAAGGCTACGTTTTTCTTTTCAACCCGAACGGCCGCAAGCTGGCGGCAAACTTTAAACTTGATACCTCGATTGGACTGAGCGGCTCCGGCAGCTTGGTTATTGAGGAGCTATACCCGCAAAGCGGCCGCCGAATCGGCAAGCCTGGAGCAGGTTTCTGGCGCTGCGGCGACGCCGTCTCGATTCCCATGGAGGGCGCAACCGCGCTTGTCCTACGCATCCGCCCGTTGACGAGCGCTATCACCGCGCCGATGCTTTTCAACGCGCCGGGTGAGGCACGCCTAAACGCGGGAAATCTCTCGCTGTCTGGAGTAAGCGGTCCTGCCGGAACGTCCCCCGATCTCCTTTTGCGCTTGCCTGCTCACGAGCAAGTCAAGCAAGCGACTGTGAACGGCCGGCGTGTCCAGTTCACCCAAGAGCAAGACGCCGTCACCATTCCTGTGCGTTTCGAAGGGGGCGAATTCGAAACGATGCAGCAGGTGGGCAACTACGATCCCCAATTTCGCGGCGGCGCCATCAAAGCAATATTCCGCGTCCCCAAGAGGGTCTTCGATCAGTTGAAAGCCCGGCAGAAAGCATGGCCGATTCCGTGGACCGCGGAAGACCTGAAGACGCCATGGCTCGGGCCGTCGCGTCTTCTTCTCTTCGTGCAAATCGCGGAGCCGAAGGACGATATGGCCGTGAACCTGATCCTCGACGGCGAGAGGATTTCGCTCACTAAGGCATATTCTTCGGTTCGGCCCAACGCCTGCAGCTTCGTGGGGTTTTACGCGGACATCTCGACGCTCGAACCGGATCGCGATCACGAAGTACGGCTCGATCTCCCTTCGTTGCAACCTGGCCAGTTTCAAGGTCTGTTTTTCGAGAACGTTGAGACCGAATACACCACGCGGATCGCTCACTAGCAGACGCCGCGGTCACTGCGCTAAGTCATTCGATTGGCGATGAGGCAACACTGCCCAAAGTCTGGAGTCATCCCTCAAGCTTCGAGGCCGTCTTCATCCGTAGGGCGCGAGAGACGAACAGGAGTGCCTGCTGAACCTTTGCGATTCCGATGCCCCAGCGCATCTGCGCTTTCTGTGGCGTCTCCCCGCGAGCTGTCAGGACGATGCGCAAAGCGGCCTCGCTCGGCCGTCGGCCGGACATGGATCGGCAGGGAAGCATTTCGAGCCGGGCGGAAAAGGTTTCTGCCGAGGGTTCCTTCACCCAGAGTTCGACCAGCCGCCGTACGACGTCTTCCTGATGTTCTTTGGAATTGAATTTCGAGTCGGCAAAGGTCAAGTCTACGCGCGAATGAAAGGCACTGGCGTAATGCGAAGCTGCCTGCGAAGCGTCGGTATCTGCCCATGTCTTTGCTCGAACGGTACAAAATACCGACGCATCGCCGTTCAGTGCCAACAGAAAGGCCGCCATCGGTGGGTTTTCTCGAGCCGCCGCGATACGGACAATCGCTGAGGCATCTTCGCGCAGGTCCAGAAAGGATTCGCCATCGGCGTCGCTCCAGGGAATTTGAATGGATGGAGCGCTGGTGCCCAGAAGATTTGCGATTTCAAAACGCATCGGCCAAAAGCTAACCTGTCGCGCACGGCGCTACAAGCGAAAACTCTCCGTACGCGTCTACACCTGGGCGGCTGCTCGCGCCCCTTCAGAACCAATTACTTCGGCCGCGAATCGCTCCATCTCTTCGAATTGCGGGCTGGACTGCAGCAGCAACAGATCAACGCCCGCCTTTTCGTATTCCGAGATGCGCTCGGCCACCTGTTCCGGTGTTCCTACCAGCCCCGCGCGCAAGCCGCGATTCGAAACCGAATAGTCCTCGAGCGAAACCTGCTGTTCGAGCTTTGTGCCCGCGATCCATTGCTGGTAATTCTGGTAGCCCGCCGCGCTTTGCTGCACGTTGGTGATGCGCGTGCGCTCGGCCTCGGCTTCCTCAGGTGTATCGCGAACGATGGCATAGGCCGCCATGCCGAATTGCATTCGGCGGCAGACCTAGCCGCTGCCGCCGCTCGGAAAGATCGTCCACGCGTTGCCGGATGCGGTCCGGTGGATCGCCATGCATCACGTAGGCGTCGCAGTCCCGGGCGATCAGTTCCTTCGCGGCCTCGGATTCGCCGCCCGCATAGAGCACCGGCCGCGGCCGCGAAACCGGTTTTGGCTCGAGGGAAGTGTTCTCGACATTGAAGTACCGCCCGGAGTGGGAGAAGCGCTCGTTCGACCACACGCCGTTGAGCACTCGCAGCCACTCGGCCGTGCGCGCGTAGCGATCGTCGTGTTGTTCGAAAGGGACACCGTATTGGCGCGCTTCGTCCGCCCACCACGATGACACGACATTGAGCGACACCCTTCCGCCGCTGATGTGATCAATATTCGCCGCTTGTTTCGCCAGCAGCGCGGGCAGATGAAAGTTTGGCCGTACCGCGACCATCAACTCGAGATTCCGCGTCACCGCCGCAAGTGCGGCTGCGGTGGACCAGGCGTCAAGCGATGGGGCGGCGGGACCTTTGATATCGTTCAGGTTCAGTTCGGCAATCAGTGTGAGGCTGTAGCCGATCTCTTCACTGCGCCGCGCCAGCCGGCTGACGTAGTCCCAGTTGGCCTCCATGCCTTCGTCTCCGACGTTGCGCAGCCAGCCGCCAAAGACCGGAAGCCAGTAGCCGTATCGCATCACCGCGCCTCCGCCTCGAGATAGTCTGCCAGCCGCGCGTGCGGATCGAGTCCCACCACGCGGGGCGCGTCCGCGACGAAATTCGAGAGCGCGTTGATGTCGTAGTAGAGCAGCTTGCCGTCGCGCGCGTCGGTGATGTACTCCACGCCCCCGACTTCGATTCCCGCCACTTCCATGATCCGCTCGACGGCCGAGATCACTTCATCCGGCGGCGTGTAGCCTTCCACGCGCAGTCCGCTCTTCGGCGCATCTACCGGACACGCAGCGCGAGCTAAGCTGCTTCCCGTCGGTCGTCTGGCAGATATCGGCCGGGCAGAGGTTGTAGCCATCGCCCGAAAGGTAAACGCGAATGGCGTAGAGATAATCCCCGCCCACCACCTCCACCCGCGTGATGAATCCGCCTTCCGCGGGAATGTATTCCTGCACCAATGCCGTGTTATCGAGGCCGAGCTTGATGGTTCCGGCCTCGGCGGCGCGCTTCAGTTCCTCCTGGCTATCGAACCGGGTTATGCCGGCGCCGCTCCCGCCGATATTCGGCTTCACGACGACAGGGAAGCGAAGTCCTTCCGCCGCGGCGGGTGCTTCGGAAGCATGATTGATCACCCGCGCCGCGGGATAAGGGAGCCCAAGCCCTTCCAGCAGCGAAAGCTGGATCGCTTTCGAAGTCTCCACGGTGAACGCGTGATAGCCGTTGACCACGCGGGCGCCGATCTCTTCGAGGTGCGCAAGATAGCTCAGCGTATAGAAGATCCCGTTGGCATTTCCGCGCGTGTAGGCGGAAGGGCTCATGCGGTTGAAAAGCAGCGCGAAGTCGCCGTCCTTCGAAGCGATGTCATACCTGTGATGCCGCGCGTCGAGGCGGATATAAGGGGTGCCGCGGCGATCGAGCTCGGCGAATAAAGGCCGGAACCAGTCCGGATGTTCGTAATAGATGGCAATGGGCCGTTGCTGTGCTGGCATCGCGATTCTCCTTAAAATAAAAAAGGCCGCTCGGGAGGAGCGGCCTTGGAATTCCGGTTTGTAGCGTTTTAGCTAAACCTCAAGGTCGCTCCCTCATTTTCTGTGCACAACAACACATGGAAGTACAACAGGCGCAGGCCTGTGTGGCTGACAGACCCGTGCGCGCGAGGCAATCCGAGCCGCGCTGGCAGGTCCGAATCATGAGGGTGGCGTGCAAGTTCTATAGCTTACGCTTTCACCTTAGCTGCGCCCGATTTCGCTGTCAAGGCAACAAAAATCGAAGGCCGCCGCGAGCCAGTGGCCTGTCGGAACCGCCGCGCAGGCGCGGCTCGTCAAATAACCTGCAAGACCTGGTTCGAGGCCGCATGCGCATACCGTTCACGGAAAACACTAGCTCCCGGCGAGATCAGCTCGTTTCTGCTGCTGGCAGCCAAGCGCACCGCATCGCACGCTGTGCGCCACTGGTTCTATACGCTTGGTGGAGTTGGACTGATTCTCCTTGGAATCCTGGATAGCTCCATCATTCCCATACCCGGCAGCCTGGACGCTATGACGATTGTGCTCTCCGCTCATGAGTCTGCATGGTGGCCTTACTACGCGTTCATGGCGACCGTGGGCTCGGTGTTCGGCGCGTATTTGACATACCGCCTTGCCGCCCGCAAGCAAGGCAAGGAGATGTTGAAAAAGAAGCTATCCAGGGCCCACATGAAAAAGGTGAATGCGATTCTCGAGCGATGGGGATTTGGAGCCATTGTGATTCCCGCGCTACTGCCCCCGCCTGTGCCGATGGTGCCATTCGTGATCGCCGCGGGAGCCATGCAGTATCCCCTCAAGCGATTTCTGAGTCGCACTCACTTTGGGACGAGCCATCCGCTACATGCCTGTTGGCATTTCTGGGAGCGCGCTACGGCAGAAAGATACTGCGCCGTGATGTGACACCACGAAAAGCCAACGCTCTACGTGCTGATCGGCGCTCGTGATTCTGATTGCGGCTGGTTCCCTGATTTACTGGTGGACTACACGCAAGCCTGCACGTCTTGCGCGAGCACATTAGCGATATGGAAGGCTCAGGCTTGCCAACCCGTCTCTAGGAGCGGAAGGGGTTTTAACCCGTGAGGTTTTAGGACTTAGCCGTATGTTGCGAACTCGTAGACAGCACTCTTGAAAGCGTTCTCCCTGAAGCGCGTTCGTATCCTACGTTCAAATTGAGCCAGAACCATCGGGGGCGGTCGCTTGGCTTTTTGCGCGCGGATCGTTTATCCTGAAGCCTTCCGTGGCCTAGCGACGCGGTTGGGAGTCCCACTCCCGCCGTGCAGACCGGCCGCGAGGAGGACACTCGTGAAAGAAGGCATTCATCCCGATTATCATCCCGTCACCGTGCATTGCGCCTGCGGCAACACCTTTCAGACCCGCTCAACGATGAAGGGCCAGATGCTGCGAGTGGAAATCTGTTCGAACTGCCATCCATTTTTCACCGGCAAGCAGAAGCTGGTGGATACGGCCGGCCGCGTCGAACGCTTCCAGCGCAAGTACGCCAACGCTCAGAAAAAAAAAGAAGAAAAAGCGAAGTAGCACGCAACAGCGAGAGGGCACGCGCTGGCGCAGCTTTTCTTTTTCGCGTTGTGCCGTGCTTGCTCGCCGTGAGTCTGCCCCGCTTGCTTGCCCTGACGCAGGAGGGGGTGGGCGGGGCCACTGGACTGGAACCTCGAGGACATTTCCTCCCGGTGTAGAATGTGTGTGACCGATGGCAACCCAACCTCTCCCGCGAGCTGATCAGCCCGATTCCGTAGTTGTCGAAGCCGCCGAGCCGCGCGTCACGCTGCGCAACGCCTTCGCACATCCCTACGATTCGGCGATCGCCGCGGCGCGGACTTGCTATTCATCGCGCATCATTTCGCCCGAAGAGATCACCGATAAACAGCGGCTGAATATCGGCGCGGCGACTTTTTACGGCGGCCATCATACCGTTTGGCAGCACGCGCATTTTGAATTCGGGCTGGAAAACGTCAGCCGGCAATTTGTGTGGTCGTTCCTGCATGCGCATCCGTTTTACAACTCCGAGCAGCAGAGCCAGCGCTACGTGCGCCTGGATCGCGCGTTGGCATACGTGCCGCCGCCGGGGCCTGGTTTCGGCGAAGCCGAGCGGCGCATTTACGAGCGCGCCATCGCCCGCGCCTGGACGCACTATCGCGAATTGACGGCGATCCTTGAGCCGGGCGCGCGCGAAATTCTGGGCGACATCTGGCACGTCAGCAAACTTTCGCACCCGCGCCGCGTCCAAAAGATAGAGCGGCAAGCAGAGAAGCGAGCCATCGAAGTCGCGCGGTACGTCCTCCCCGTCGCCGCCGCGACGACGATGGTGCACACCCTTTCAGGCATCGTGCTGCATCGCCTCTGGCGCATGCAGGCGGCTTGCGACACGCCGGCGGAATCGCGCGCGGTCGTTGACGCCATGGTCGAAAGGGCGCGCGAACTCGATCCGCAGTTTTTCGAACGATTTGACAATGGACCGCTCGATGCGTTGCCGGAATTCGAGCGCGAAGTTACCGCCGCGGGCGATGGCGAGGCTTTCGCGCGCGAATTTGACCGCAAGCTCGAAGGTCATACTTCGAAGCTCATGGATTATTCGCCTCGGGCGGCGCGCGTGATGGCGGATTCGTACCGCGCGGTCGTGGGTCTTACGGAATCGGCGTGTTCGGACGCCGAAGCGATTGACCGCCTGCTGAATCCGGCGCGAAATCCCTATCGCTTGCAGACGCTCAACATCGGCGTGCACGCGCCGATGATGCGCGCGCTGCAACACGCGAATTTCACGTTTGCGAAGAAGATCAGCCACACGGCCGATAGCCAGGATCAGCGGCATCGCATGGTGCCCGGTTCGCGTCCGCTGCTGACGCTGGCCGATACCCGCGCGCCGGATTTTCTAACGCCGATGCTCATCGCGGAAAACGCGCAAGCAAGGGAGGTTTACGCACAGGCCATGGCCGAGGCGTGGGCCGCGAAAAACGAGCTCTTGGACCGCGGTGCGCCGCTCGAAGTTGCGCTTTACTTGCTGCCGAACGCGAAATCCGTGCGGTTGATCGAGACTGGCTCGCTGTTGCACCTGCTGCACAAATGGACCATGCGGACTTGCTTCAACGCGCAGGAAGAGATTTATCAGGCCTCGATGGAGGAATTGGAACAGCTTCGCGATGCCGTCCCGGAACTCGCGCGCTACATCGGCCCGCCCTGCTACATCCGCGCGGGCGTGGCCACGCCGATCTGCACGGAGGGTTCGCATTTCTGCGGCGTAAAGGTCTGGACGGATTTTCCGCACGTCCAGCGCCGCATATGACGCGCCACGGCAGCCTGGCCTACTATCTCGCCGGCGTCGTCTGCGGCAGCTTTTTCTACACCCTCGCGCACTTCATCATCGAACGTCCGCATCGCGGGATGGGCGGCAGTTGGGCGAGCGATCTTCTGGGGGCATTTTTTCTCGGAACGATTTTCGGATGGTTTCCGCAAATCGTGGCTGCGTTTTTACTGCGCCGGGTTTCCGGGCCGCTGCGCTGGTCCGAAGCCTGGCACTGGGTCGTCGGCGGAGCTGGAGTTTTCCTGCTGGTTTTTGTTGTCCTGGGAGTTACCGGCGCGGCCATTGAGCAAAGGACCGACGGTCTGGGTTACGGACGATTGGCGCAAATACTATTTGGGGAAGCGACGCTGTCGGTTCGGAGCGGCATCTGGCAGGGGCTAGCGGCGGGCGCCGCGACCTCCTTCGTTTTGTATCGCGTCCACCGGGCTTTTGCACCGCGGGAAGAAGATGCGAAAGGCCGGAGCTGAACGGAATGTCGCTGAGCTACTGACGCGCTCCCATCTGCAGCGGCGGATGCGCACCTTCCATTGAGGCGTCGTTTGCAGCTCCGCCGTGGCCGGCTTTGACTCCATCCGGCTCTCGCGTTATCCTACTAAGCTGAAATGTTTGCTCCCTTTTATTAGGTTCCTCTCCCGGCGGCCGTTTACGCGGGCGCTTCTCGCTTTTGCCGGATTTCGCCTCGAACAACACAAAGACGTCCCGGTCCTGCTAGGGGGACCACTTCATGGCCACGCTGTATGAAAAACTCGACCAGATTGAGAGCCGCTACGTCGAGCTGACGGCGCAGATTTCTTCGCCCGAAGTGCTCGCTGACTCGGCGCGCTTCCAGAAACTCGCCAAGACGCATGCGGAAATGGGCGAGGTCGTGGCAAAGTATCGCGAGTGGAAGCAGGTAGACCAGCAATTGCGCGGGGCGAAGCAGATGGCCATGGAATCCGAAGAGCTGGAGCTTCGGCAGATGGCGCACGATGAAGAAAAGCAACTCGCCGGGCGCAAAGAAGTGATCGAGCACGACCTCAAGCTCCTGCTGCTGCCCAGGGATCCCAACGACGAGAAGAGCATCATCCTGGAAATACGCGCGGGCACGGGCGGCGACGAAGCGGGTCTCTTCGCGGGCGAGCTCTTCCGGATGTACTCGCGCTATGCGGAAACCCAGGGTTGGAAAGTGGAAGTGCTGGAAAGCTCGCCGACTTCGCTGGGCGGGGTGAAAGAAATCGTCGCGGCGATTCAGGGCCGCAAAGTCTATTCGAAGCTGAAATATGAAAGCGGTGTGCACCGCGTGCAGCGCGTGCCCGCTACCGAGCAGCAGGGCCGCATACACACTTCTGCCGCCACGGTCGCGGTACTGCCCGAGGCCGACGAAATTGACATCAAGATCGAGGCAAAGGATCTTCGTGTTGACACCTTTTGTTCCTCGGGTCCGGGCGGACAATCGGTGAACACTACCTATTCCGCGGTTCGCATCACACATTTGCCGTCCGGTTTGGTTGTGTCGCAGCAGGACGAAAAGTCGCAAATCAAGAACCGCGCCAAGGCTATGCGTGTGCTTCGCGCACGGCTGTACGAGATGGAACAAAACAAGCAGCACGAGCAGATTGCGGCCGAGCGACGCGGGCAGATTGGTTCCGGCGACCGTTCGGAAAAAATTCGTACTTACAATTTTCCGCAGAATCGCGTCAGCGACCATCGAATCGGACTGACACTCCACCAGTTGACCGAAGTGATGGATGGCAAGCTCGGTCCACTGGTAGACGGGCTCACGGAACACTACGAGGCCGAACGTCTGAAGCAGGAATTGGACGCCGCCTGAACGAGGACGACATGCCGCAATCCGCGCCGCATCCAAAGCCCACATCAGTACGTGAATCGTTGCGCGAAGGCATTTACAGGCTCGAAACGGCGGGGACGCCGTCCGCCGCGCTCGCCTGTGAGCTATTGCTGATGCACGCGCTCGTTCGTGATCGTGCCTGGCTTTACGCACATCCCGAGGAGTCGCTCACCGCTCCGCAATCGGCACAGTTTTATGAGTTGCTTGCCGCGCGGGCTGCAGGCATGCCAACGCAGTACTTGACCGGCAAACAGGAATTCTGGGGGCTTGAGCTCGAGGTGACTCCCGACGTCTTGATTCCACGGCCGGAAACCGAGCACGTAGTTGAAGTAGCGATCGAGCGAATCGGCGCAGCGAGAAAGAATGCGCGGCTCGATGCCATTGACGTTGGCACGGGCTCAGGCTGCATCGCCGTCGCGCTCGCGACGGAACTTCCTGAGGCGACGATCTACGCGACCGATATTTCAGCCCGCGCAATTGCGGTGGCAACGCGCAATGCCGCTCGTCACAATGTCGCCGGCCGGGTTCGCTTTTCCGTATCCAATTTGCTGCTGGATATCAGAGAGCCTGCGGAGTTCGATCTTATCGCCGGCAACCCGCCTTACATCAGCAGAAGCGACGCGCCGGCGCTTCC
This sequence comes from uncultured Acidobacteriota bacterium, assembly GCA_963803675.1. Taxonomy (GTDB): domain Bacteria; phylum Acidobacteriota; class Terriglobia; order Acidiferrales; family UBA7541; genus DASTCZ01. The sequence goes on from CAWDNN010000003.1 coordinate 460,923, forward strand.
GCCCGACGTACGCGATCACGAGCCCGGAATCGCGTTGTTCGCGGGCTCCGATGGACTCGATTTTTACCGGCCGTTGATCGCGCAGGCGGGGCCGCGCCTGAAACGAGGCGGCATCCTGGTGCTCGAATTGGGACTCGGCCTGTTTGAGCCCGTCAGCGATTTGCTCGGCGCATCGCACAGTTGGACGTACGTCAGCGCCAAGATGGACTTGGCAGGCATCCCTCGCGTAATCTCCGCAATCAAGGCTTGATGCTGGGCACGAGAAACAGGAACGAATGCGGTGGTAGAGTAATCCTCATGCCGAAGCTGGCCCGATTTCGAGCCAAGCATGGCGCTCCGCCCGAAGCTGCATCTGTTGGCGGCGCGCTTTCCTCGACGCCAATCTTGCATCTCGATATGGACGCGTTTTTCGTTTCGGTCGAGCTGTTGGAGCGGCCCGAGTTGCGCTCCAAGGCCGTCATCGTCGGTGGACGGCCCGATGCGCGTGGCGTGGTTACGTCGGCTAGCTATGAAGCGCGCGGCTTCGGCGTGCATTCTGCCATGCCCTTGCGCACCGCCGCGAAGCTTTGCCCGCACGCCGTCTTTCTCGACAATCGGCACGAGCTCTATAGCGAATGGAGCGACCGCGTCGCCACGATTCTCGGGCGATTCACGCCCATCGTTGAAATGGCCTCCATTGATGAGGCTTATCTCGATCTTACGGGGACGGAACTTTTGCACGGCCCGCCGCTTGCGGCCGCGCACGCGCTGCTGGCGGAAATCCGAAGGACGACCGGGCTGCCGTGCTCGGGCGGTCTGGCTGCGACGCGGCTGGTGGCCAAAGTGGCGAGCGACCAGGCAAAACCGAGCGGTCTGCTTTGGGTTCCCGCGGGCTCCGAGGAAAGATTCCTGGCACCGCTGGGGGTCCGCCGGATTCCGGGGATCGGCAAGGTGACGGAGGCGGCCTTGCGCGGCATCGGAATCGAGACGGTCGGGCAGCTCGCGGCCGTCTCGCAGGAAAGCCTGGAACAAACCTTTGGCCAGTGGGGTACGGCCCTTTACCGTAAGGCCCGCGGGATAGACGCGTTCGAGTTTTTTCTCGATGCCGAGCCGAAATCCATTTCGCACAATCGCACTTTCGGTTTTGACACCGATGACGCCGCGCAACTCCGCGCCACGCTGAGCCATCTCGGACAGAAGACGGCGAAGCGCTTGCGCGAAGGGGGACTCGCTGCACGCACCGTGACGCTCACGATTCGATATTCGAATTTCCGCACCACTTCTCATTCCCGTACTTTTCCGGAACCCACGGATCTTGACGCGCTGATTCTGGGGACTCTTCGCGAGCTGTTCGATTCGCGCTGGGAGCGCGAAAAAAAAGTGCGGTTGCTCGGGGCGGAGCTTTCGTCATTCTTCCACGGGACGCAGCAACTCGATCTCCTGGACGCCGCGCGCCATGAAAAACTCGAGCGCTTGGCGAAAGCGACCGACCAACTGCGCAATCGCTTCGGTTTTTCCAAGCTGCAATTCGGCGGATCATTGGGACACGATGACGAAAACGACCCATCCGGTGGCGAAAACTAGCTGGGCGCCCACCTTCGGTTCCCTTCTCCCGGTATAATCAAGCCAATGGCCGATACGCAGGCTCGCCAAAGCGCCGCGCAACCGCCCCCGCGTTCCCGTGCTTCGCGCGTGTTCCTCAGACCTCGCGAATTCTGGAGGCGCCTGACCGCAGGGCTCGAAGCAGAGGCCCTGTGGAGGCAGTTCGCTACCGAAGCGCGGGAAGGCTACGGCCTTTATTCGCGCGACGTGGATTGGGAATCGAAGCAGGCGAGTCACTGGCATCGCGGGGTTTTTATTGCCAGATCTTTTTTTTGGGCGCTGGTCCTAAAACTCTCGCCGCCGCGCCGCGTGCTGCTCCTCGCCGCGTTTGGAATGATGATTTTCTCTGCGTTCAGCGATAAGGAGCACAACCTGACCGGGCTCGCGGCGCTGATCTTCTTCGTGCTGCTCGCTCTCGAACTTGCCGACCGGGTGGCGATGAAGCGTGACCTTCAAATCGCCCGGGAAATACAGGGTTGGCTTGTGCCGACCGAGCCTCCTGTGGTGCCGGGGCTCGACCTCGCATTCGCCACCCGCCCGGCCAATACTGTCTCCGGCGATTACTACGATGCATTCTGGCGCAGCGGGCAGACGGCGCCGCTCGGCAAAACCTCCAGGCGGCTCCTGTTGGTCGTCGCGGATGTGGTCGGCAAGAGCGTCCCTGCGGCGCTCTTAATGGCTACATTGCAGGCCAGCCTGCATGCGCTCGCCGACGTGCCTTCCAGCCTTCACGAGTTGGTCGCTCGGCTCAACAGCTACTCCTGCGCGCATAGCGCGGACGGGCGGCGCTTTACAACCGCGTTTCTGGCGGAACTGAATGTTGAAACGCGCGAGTTGTGTTACGTCAACGCCGGGCACAACCTGCCCATGCTGCGGCGCAAGTCTGGCGTCATCGAACGGCTGGATTGTGGTGGCGTGCCGTTGGGTGTAATGGCGGATGCGCAATACGATACCGGGGCCGCACAACTGCAATCGGGTGACACCCTCCTGGTGTTCACGGACGGCGTGGTCGAAGCCCTGAATGAACAAGGGGACGACTTTACCGAGCCGCGGCTCCTCGAGATCGTAGCTCGGATTGAGACGGATTCTGCCGCCCAGGTCCGCAATGAGGTGATGTCGTCGGTCGCCGATTTCGTCGGAGAGGCGCGGCAACACGATGACATCACGTGCCTCGTACTGTGCGTCGGTCCCACTCCTACCGCATAGCGATCGCGGAACAACCGCAAGTTGAACGCTTGGCTCGGCCCTTCGCGTGACGGATAATCGCCCGATGGGGCCCTCCGTCAATTCGTCCGCACACGCAAAAGCGCTGGCCGACGAGATCTGCCGCGCTCTTTCCGAACACGGAAACCAAGCGTACCTGGTGGGCGGCTGCGTGCGAGATCTGCTTCTGAAGCGCCAGCCCGCAGACTACGACGTGGCTACCGATGCCACACCCGACCAAGTCGAGGAGCTTTTCCCGAACAGCGTGCTGGTGGGCGCGCAATTTGGGGTCGTCATCGTGGTGCGGGACGGCCTGCAGGTCGAGGTCGCCACCTTTCGCTCCGATGTTGGTTACTCGGATGGACGCCATCCTGATAACGTCATTTTCGCCAAGACCCCGCAAGAAGACGTGGCGCGGCGCGATTTCACCATCAACGGCATGATGATGAATCCAGCGACAGGCGACGTGCTGGATTTTGTGGGCGGCAGTGCCGACCTGCGAGCGGGGATTATTCGAACAATCGGCAATGCTGCCGAGCGCTTCCGCGAAGACAAACTGCGGCTCGTTCGCGCGATCCGCTTCGCGTCCCGGTTCGGTTACGGGATCGAGCTCCGCACATTGCTCGCGATTCGCCAGTTCGCGCCGCAGGTCACAACCGTATCGGCGGAGCGGCTACGCGACGAGCTGACTAAGCTGCTCACGGAAGGCGCCGCGCGCCGCGCGTTCGAACTGCTTGACGAGACGGGCCTTCTGGAGCCGCTGCTGCCCGAAGTTGCGCGCTTGAAGGGAGTTGAGCAACCGCCTCAGTTCCATCCGGAAGGGGACGTGTGGATTCATACGCTGCTCATGCTGGAAAAGCTGAGTGCCCTTCCACCTGCGGCGCGGACAATGACGTTGGCTTGGGGTGTGCTGCTCCACGACATCGGCAAACTAGCGACTTTCCGATCGGCCGCACAGACCGGCGATCGCATCCGCTTCGATGGGCACGCAGAGATGGGGGCGCGGGTTGCGGAAGAGGTGTGCCATCGTTTCCGGTTCTCAAACGAGGAGACCGAACAGGTGGTGAGCCTGGTTGCTAACCACATGCGATTCAAGGATGTACCGCAAATGCGGGCATCCACCCTCAAGCGTTTCGTCCGGTTGCCGAAGTTTGAAGAGCACCTGGAATTGCACCGGATCGACTGCCTCTCGAGCCATGGTCACGTGGACACCTGGGAGTACGCGCAGGAATTCATAGCGAAGACACCCGCGGAAGAGGTCCATCCGGCACGATTGGTTACGGGAGACGACCTCCTTGAAATGGGATTTCTCCCGGGACCAGAATTCAAGACGATCCTGCAGGCGGTGGAGGATGCGCAGCTCGAGGGCCTGCTTCGAACGCGCGAAGAGGCCTTGGCGTACGTGAGGAAGGAATTTGCTGGATAGTTCCCAGAGCGTCGGGACCAGGAACCTGGGCGCGTTGCCCTTAGTCGTTAAGTAAGTAACAGATATCATGCGACTTATGCAAATTGGGCGAGAACTTGCTATTGCCTCATACGTATGGTAGATATATTAGCGTAACACACTAAATGTATTTGATTGCAGTTGAGCTAGGTCGCTGAAACCATACGGTGACCTGTGCATCTAAACTCATGGAAGGCAAAGTGCTCCAGTGGGACTGGGGGCTCTTTCCGAGGTCTTGAATGACAGATAAGCCAATTTCAATCCCTGACGAGTTGCCGGTGCTACCGGTCCGCGACATCGTGCTGTTTCCGGGCGCAGTCCTCCCGTTGCCGATCGGTCGCGAGACCTCTCTGGCGCTGGTGAACTCGCTACAAGGGGACGACAAAGTCATCGGCGTGGTGGCGCAACTCGATCCCCGAGTTGACGACCCCAATCCCGCAGACCTGCACGCTGTTGGAACGGCGGCGAAGTTACACAAGACGGTAAAGATGCCCAACGGCAATATGGTCATCTTTCTTGGAAGGATTGCAGCGCATCCGTGTGCAGGAAGTGATCAGCTTGCGGCCGTATATGCGCGCGCGCAGTAGAGCTGCAGCCGGATATCGCCGGTCCATCGGATTCCGAGTTGCAAGCGCTCGAACGCAACGCACAAGCGCTGTTCAAGGAAGTGGTGTCGCGGTCGCCACAGCTTTCGGACGACCTGCAAACAGTCGTGATGAACATTGACGATCCGGGCCGGCTTGCGGATTTCATCGCAGGCATGCTGCCGTCGCTGAACACGCTGATCCGGCAAGAACTGCTGGAAACAGCATCGGTGCGGAAGCGCCTGGAGACGCTGATCCGCGAACTGAGCAAGGAACTCGAAGTCCTCGAGCTGAAGAACAAGATTCAGGAACAGGTGCAGGAGCAAGTTAGCCAGAGCCAGCGCGAATACCTGCTGCGCGAGCAGATGAAGGCGATTCAAAAGGAACTTGGAGAATCCGACGATTCGCAGGCGGAAGTGGACGAGCTTGCGGAAAAAGGTTGAAGACTCGGGCATGCCTGCGGAAGCGAAAAAGGAATGCGATCGGGAACTTACTCGCTTACAGCGTATGACGCCGGCCTCGGCCGAATACATGGTCGCGCGGACGTACCTGGAATGGATGACCACGCTGCCGTGGGCCAAATCTTCCGGCACGCGAGGAAATCGATATCGCGAAGGCGCAGGAGATTCTCGACGAGGATCACTATGACCTCGAGAAGGTGAAGCAGCGAATTCTCGACTATCTTGCGGTGAAGAAACTGCAGCCGAACATGAAAGGCCCGATCCTGTGCTTCGTCGGACCTCCGGGCGTTGGCAAAACTTCTCTCGGGAAATCCATTGCCCGAGCCATGGGCCGGAAATTTGTCCGCATTTCGCTCGGCGGCATGCATGACGAGGCGGAAATCCGCGGTCACCGGCGCACTTACATCGGTGCGCTGCCTGGCCAGATTCTGCAAGGATTGCGGCGCGCGGAAGTGAACGACCCGGTCTTCATGCTCGACGAGGTGGATAAGCTCGGGCGCGATTTCCGCGGCGATCCAGCGGCAGCCTTGATGGAAGTGCTCGATCCGGAGCAGAACGGAACATTCCGCGATCATTATCTTGACGTGCCGTTTGATCTTTCGAAGGTCATCTTCATCTGCACGGCGAACTGGCTCGATCCCATCCCGGAGCCGCTGCGAGACCGCATGGAGATGATCGAGCTGGCTGGCTACACGGAAGATGAAAAGATCCATATCGCCCGCCGGTATCTGATCCCCAAGCAGGCCACCGAGCACGGTTTGAAGGAAGGCGAACAGATCGAGTTCACCGAAGAGGGTTTGCGCGAGCTGATTCACAGCTATACGCGTGAGGCCGGCGTTCGCAACCTCGAACGCGAGATTGCCACGCTGGTCCGCAAGCAGGCGCGCCGGCTGGCCGAGGGCAAAGACGGAAAAGCTCGTCGTCACACCCGAAGTCGTTCGCGAGGTGCAGGGTGTCCCGAAGTTCCGCTCCGAAAAGGAAGTGGAAGAGCGGACCAAGGTTCCGGGCGTGGCCGTAGGCCTCGTCTGGACGCCCGTAGGCGGCGACATCGTCTTTATCGAAGCCACGCGGATGCGCGGCGGCAAGCAGTTCACGATGACCGGCCACCTCGGTGAGGTGATGCAGGAGTCCATGACGGCGGCGCTTTCCTGGGTGCGTGCGAACGCGGATCGCTACGACATCGACCCGGACTTCTTCCGGAAGCAGGATATCCACATCCACGTGCCGTCGGGCGCCGTGCCCAAGGATGGGCCTTCGGCCGGGGTGGCGATGGTAACGTCACTGGTGAGCTTGTTGACGAACCGGCCGTTGCGGCCGCGCGTCGCGATGACCGGAGAGATCTCGCTGACCGGCGTGGTTCTGCCAATCGGCGGGGTGAAGGAAAAAGTACTCGGGGCGCGCCGCGCGGGAATCAAGGAAGTGATTCTTCCGGCGGATAACGAAGTCAACGTGAAGGAAGACTTACAGGCGGACGTGCTCGAAGGCATGAAGATTCAGTTCGTCCGCACGCTGGACGAGGTGCTGGACCTCGCTCTCGAAAAAGAGCCGCTTCCTTCGCCGCAAGCCGGCGCAACAGCGCCGCCCGCCGGATCGGCCAGCGCCGACGGGAGTTGCCCCGCTTCACTAAGAGTTGAGTTTTCAGGTCCAAAGGACGGAGCCATCTTCTCCCCCGGCTCCGTCCTTGTTGTTTTTCGTGACACATTCATTTGCGCGCGATACCTCCCGGTTCTTGCGAGTGGCCCAAAGTTCGCGTACATCTGCTTGAGCGGCATTAAGCGCGATCCATTTCTATGCCATCTTCAGAAAAAGCGAACCGACCCGGCGCGCGCCAGATCGCTCCTCCGCGCGAGCTGGCGCACCGCATCGCTTTGGCGATTCGTTCCCAAAGTGTAGCTGCGGCATTTATTGAAAACTATGTCCGCGCAATACGACCGGCCGGAGTTCACCCTCCATGAGGAGCGCAACCGCGAGCTGCAGATAGTTCTCGAACGTGAAATCCTGCTCGCCATTTCGGCGCACGTCACGACCCTGGCGGAGGAATCGGCGCGGCTCAGCAGGACGAACCGGGCAGGGAAACGCGGCCCGATAGGCGATCCGGCCCGATTCGCACGGGAATTCGTGGCTGGAATTGGAGTGGAACGCCACTGGACCGCCGGCGATGTGGTCGAGTTTCGCGGCGAGCTTGATCTTTATCGTGCCATCCTGGCGGCGGGCGCGGCGAAAACCTCGGGCATTCCGCGAAGTTTTCGGCGCAGTATTGCCGCCGGTCCTTTCGTAGATCGCTGTGCTTTCCTGCTGGACCCTTCGATGATGGAGAACGCGCGCCAAGCAGCCGCGAAGCTGCTGCACCAAATGGAGGTTGCTCGCGGAAAGACAGTTTGACGAGGTGCTAAAGCCGCCGCGTGAAGGGACCTCGCGCCGATAACCGTCAGGCGTGAGGCGTCGGACAACGAAATTCGCCGAACTCCCGCCGCCGCGTCAGTCGTCAGCCAGACCGAGATGGCCCAGCAGAGGTTGACCAGCGAGCGCGGTTCGCACACCAAAGCCAACGATCAGCGCGATCACCGCGACACCGACCCAGCCCATCCATGCATACCAGGCCGAGCTTTGCGTCGTGAACGGCGCTTCCAACAGGCTGCCCACAAAAGTTTGCACGGTCACAGCCAAAAGCCCGAAGCGGACGACCAGGGCCACGAGCAGGATCAGCGTTACAACGTTCGCAACCACGTCAACAGCTTGCGCACCCTGCAAAGCGACGCGAACCGTCCAGAAGATAATAAAAACGGCTCCCGCCAGCCACCACTTCCGAAACACCAACTGAAAGATCACGAACATGAACATCAACGCCAGACCGTTGAAGACCGCCCCATTCAACAAGGAGAGGAATTGGGCGATGAGTACCCGGCCGCCCGTCAGAACAACAAAGGCTGCGGCGCTTGGCTCGGGCGGAGGCAGTCCACGCGCCGCGTTGTAGAATACGTTTGCGTGGCTAAGAAGCTGTGAAAGCACGGCGACCACGGTTCCCGCAAGCAAATCTCGGCCGATCATCGGGTCGTTAAATTGCCCGGCAAGCAGACGATTCCAGGAGATCAACAGAGCGGGCATGCGCCGCCGGACGATCGGCTCGAGCGCCAGATACATCATCCAGAGAAATACCGCCGAGAGAGACGACCAGGCCAGAACGAGCGTCAGGCTATAGGCTTCCCACAAACCGGCGACGTGGCTGGCGCCCACGACCCACGTCAGCATGGTGAGCGCGAAGGTGAAGGCCGCGAGGCGCAAGGCGCCGCGTTGGTCTCCGCGGCCGCGCTTTACGTTCTGCCACGCCAGGATTGAGCCGAAGACGAGCAGGCTTCCCAGGATCACCAAGACGAATGCGATGGAGACACGCTCAGTTGTGTCAGATCCGAGACTCTTGCCGGGCGGCGGCGTCCAAGGCGCGATTTCCGTGAAATACACTGGCTGCAGATGATAGGCAGCCGCCTCGATGTGAACGGTTACATCAGGACGCTCCGGCAGCGCTGCGGTCCAGGCCGCGACCGCGTCGGCATAGGTGGGAGGGTTGCGCTCCTGCTGAGCGCGCTTGCATTGAGCCGGGTCAAATCCGGCAGCCATCAACAACCTGTTCCAGTCCGGCTCTGCATTTGAGGGAGCAGGCTCCTTCACCTCCCGTTGCGTTACCGCGCGCAAATAGGTCAACCGGCCCCGCGGATCGAGGTAGACCATGACCATGCCGGGATCCTCATGCGGAGGGTCGGAAGAGCTCACTCGCCCGGTGGTCACACTGCCCAGGATTTGCCGGTCGTCGAAGTCTTGTGGGCTCTGGCGATACCAAAACTCAATTGCGCTGGGCATATTCGCCCAGCGCGAAGGCGACTTATCGTTCTTACCCACCCAACCGACATATGCGGCATCTACGTCGAAGCCTGTCGCGGAATCCTCGGGCGCCTGGATATAGCCAAAATCGTGCAGCAGGTTCTGCGCGCGCTCGGTGAGGACGTCCGGCGACTTCGGCAGCCCGACGGTGCGATAAAGGCGTGTTGTTCCAGTCAGGGCAAATTCGACAACCAACCCGATCAGCACGATGGCCACGCAAGACCAGATATAAAGCGGCCGCACCCCTTCCGTGCTGCCTGCCGCAGCGACCATCTCTGGTGAGGGGGTTTCGCCCGCAGCCAAAGCCGCGGCCAGCGGATCGCCTCCCGGCAATGCCGCAGCCACTTGCAAGGCGGAACTCGGGCGCTTCGCGGGGTCCTTTTCCAGGCATCGCTGGATCACGCGCTCGATGATCGGATCGAGATCCTTGACGAAGGTTGTCGGGCTTGGCGGCCCGGAGATTTCGCGCAGTCGTTGCAATTCGGCAAGAGTCGAGGCGTCATAGGCGCGCTTGCCGGTGAAAATCTCGTAAAGAACCAAACCGAGCGCGTAAATATCGCTCTTCACAGTGACTGCGGCGCCCGCGAGTTGTTCCGGCGCCATGTAGGCAGGCGTGCCCGCGCGTATTTCCGCATCGTGGACCTCGCCGGCGAGGCTGGCCAAGCCAAAATCAGCCACACGCACGCGACCGCGGCCGTCAAGCATTACGTTTGCGGGCTTCAGATCGCGATGCAGCAGGCCCTGCTCGTGCGCGGCGGCGAGACCGGCGCAAATCTGCCGCGCAATTTCGACTCCTTTGTCCTGCGGAAAGCGGCCCACACGGCGGATCAGCGATGCTAGATCCTCGCCATCTACATATTCCATGGTGATGAATGGCGCATCGCCGGCCATGCCGATGTCGAAAAACGCGGCAGACATTGGGATGTGAGACTTGCCTCGCGATGCGGACTTCACTGTGGAAGCGCGCGAGTGCAGCCGGATCGTTGGCTAGATCGGGTGGTAAGAACTTCAGCGCGACTTCCTGCTCGAGCGTCAGATCCTCCGCGCGAAAAACCTCTCCCATTCCGCCCCGGCCGAAGCTTGGCCACAATGCGATAGCGTCCGGCAAGCATGGTGCCGGGGACGAAGCGGCCTGCACCCGACCAGCTCGAGCTGCTGGAAGTTCCTGAAGAGTCCGGGCGGCGGGATGAGATCGATCCTGCATAGCCGGTTCCGGAAGAGGGTGTTTGAGGCGTTGGCGCCGGCGAGGAGAGGGGCGTCGTCGCCAAAGGATCGAGCGTCGTCGGCGTCGAGGCGATGTCGAGCACTGCCCCACAATTCGGGCAGAACCGGCTGGTGTCCGGCACATCTCTCCCGCAGTTTTGGCAGCGCGTGGAAGACATTTGTTCAGGGACCCGGTAATCAGGCTACGTGAAACGAATACTCAAGCAATAGGCTCGACGATCACGGCCGTGCCATACGCCAATACTTCCGTCACGCCGTTCATGACCTCGGTAGCGTCGTACCGCATCCCGATAATTGCATTGGCGCCGCGCTGCACCGCGTGTTCCACCATCAGCTCGAAGGCGTCTTCGCGCGTTTTTTCGCACAGTTCGGTGAAAATGGTGATGTTGCCGCCAACGATCGTCTGCAGCGACGCGCCGATGTTCCCGAGCAGGCTGCGCGAGCGAACGATAATGCCGCGCACGATACCGATGTTTCGCGTGATTCGAAATCCGGGCAATTCGAAGGCGATAGTGATCCGCGCAGGGTCCATCCGCAGTGGCATGGTGAGATCCTTTCCGTCCGGTCCCTTCACTGGGAACGAAACGTTCGGGGGATTCTACCCGCAAATGTGCGCCTTCGCATGCGACAATCGGATCGTTCGCTTCTCCGGCTATGCAACAGGCTTTTTACATCTTGGGCACCATCCAGGTCCTCGCGGGACTTTGGGCTCTCGTGCAGGGGTTCCAGTGGCTGGCGATGGTAAGGCGCCGCCTCACGCGGCATCCGGGCTTCTACGCGCCACGTCTTGCCCTCATTTGTCCCTGCAAGGGCAACGAGCCAGGTCTGGACACAAATCTTGCGGCCCTGGCGTCCCAGGACTATTCGAGCTACGAAATTTTCTTCGTGCTGGCTCGCGCCGATGATCCATCCCGCAATGTGATCGAGCGCGCTATCAAGGCGAGCAAGGTTCCGGCGCATCTGGTGATTGCCGGAAAGCCGGACGCCTGCGGCGAGAAGGTGAACAATCTTCGCGTCGCGGTAGAGCAGCTTGGCCCGGACTTTGATGTGCTCGCGTTCGCCGATTCGGATGCGCGGCCCGGCCGCCAGTGGCTGACGCACTTGGTAGCTCCCCTTGCGGACCCGCGGCTGGGCGCATCGACGACATTTCGCTGGACGATGCCGGATCGCGGCGGCTTTTGGAGCGCGTTTGGCGCGGCTTGGGATGGGTGCATCGCCACGATGCTCGGCGAGCACAATCACAATTTCTGCTGGGGCGGCGGCGTAGCCATTCGCCGCATCGTTTTCGATCAGACGCGAATCGCCGCCCATTGGGCCGGCGTCGTGAGCGATGATTGGGTGATGACGCGCGCGCTGCGTGAGGCGAATCGCAGCATCACGTTCGTGCCGGAGTGCCTGGTGCCCACGCTTCGCGATGCGAACCTCTCCGGCCTGATTGAATTCACCAACCGGCAAATCGCGATCACTCGTGTCTATGCGCGAAATACCTGGGCTTTAGGAGCGGCATCGCATCTCTTGTATTGTCTGACGTGCTTGCTGGGTATTGCCGCCATGGCCTCAGCCTGGTCCAATTCGGAGTCGTTGCCGCCGATCGCGTTGGTCCTGTTTCTGGTGACTTTGCTTGCGGCTGCCAAGGGAGTGTTGCGCTGGCAGGCTGCCGCGGAGTTGCTGCCGGCGTGGAAGCAAAAAATGGTGGCCTACGCGTGGGCGTGGACCCTGCTCGCTCCGCTCGTGCCTTTTCTCTACGCGATCAATTTCATCAGCTCCGCCTTCCGACATCGCATCAAGTGGCGCGGAATCACCTACGAGCTGGTGTCCGCAACCCGCACGCGAATCCTGTGAATGCTGCCGGCGCTGTGTGTTGCAGTCTGCGCCAGCCAGGCGCATGATTTCCGTGCGCGCGGCTTCAGCGATTCGGAGGCGCGAATTGCACCTTCGGCGCCTCACGCGACGCATCGGACGCCGCAAAGTAGGCATTGTTGCGCTGGAAGCCCGCCCAGGCTCGCGATAATGTTGTTCGGAAAGAGGCCGATGTAGGTGTTGTAGTCCTGCAAGACGTCGTTGTACCGCTTGCGCTCGACGGCGATGCGGTTCTCGGTGCCGGCCAGCTCGTCCTGCAGCCGCAGGAAATTCTCGTTGGACTTCAATTGCGGATAGTTTTCAACGATGGCCAGCAGTCGGCTGAGGGCGTTGTCGAGCTGGCCGTTGGCGGCGATTTTGTCTTGCGGTGTTTGGGCGCCCATCAGTGCGGATCGGGCCGCGGCGATGTCGTGGAAGACGGTCTGCTCCTGCGCCGCGTATCCTTTCACCGTCTCGACGAGGTTGGGAATCAAGATCGGCGCGCCGCTGCAAAACAACGTCTACCTGCGCCCACTCGGATTTCACCGCTTCGTTTTTCACTCACCATCTGATTGCGGCGGCTGACATACATCCCGCCGAAAATCAGCGCAATCAGAACCAGGACAATCAGTGCCAAGGTTCCTTTTTTCATTTGCTCCCTCCGAAGCCCGTCAAGCGCGGCAGATTGCGCTGCAGAGCGTTTGAGGCCGCTGCAGCCCGCCAAGCGTGAGGCTAATTCGTCGTATCGAGTTTGCGATCCACTTCATTTGTCACTGCCTCGACAAGCTGAAAATAGCGGCGCAGCGTTTGCTCGGCATCCATGTCTTTTTCTTTGGTCTTGCCCTCACGCAAGTCGAGGATTGCTTCGAAGCCGCTCGCGTCGGAGCCAGTGAGTTTTGCCGCGCGCTCGATGGCTTCCCGCTTGGTTTGCGCCGGGGCTTCCCCCAGCGCGATCAATGCGTGGCGGAAGAGCGCCGTGAAACTTGAGATTGTCCGAAGCATCAGCTCCAGTTGCGCGCGCTTCGTTCTTCGGCATCGAAAGGATGGTCTGCCGGAGCTTGAGCCAATTTGTCCGCAGCTCGCGTTCGACTTGAAGCCGATGGTAGCGCAAAGGCACCGTCAGCCCGGCGAAAATGTCCTCGCCGAAAAGAATGCGGTGATGCGCTTTCATGTCCAGCAACTCGATGGCGAACACGTCGGCCGAGTGGCTGAGTTCCTCCAAAGTGAAAACCATAGGCGCGGGATGGCCTTGCTTTCCCCACCAAGCGATCGCGGGCTGCAAGACTTCTAAATCTGCGGGATCGGTGCGTTCCATGATGCAGAGCGTATTCACATTCGAATGACCCGGCGTGGAATTCACCCGAGGCCGCCGAGCCGTAGAGCACCACGGCTTTCAGGTTCCGCCCCGCTGCGGTCTTCAGTTTCTCCACGAACTCGTCAAGCTTATGCTCCATGGGTTCCCCTGCTCTCCGCGGCACAAAATCAAATCACCAGCTTCCGCTAGCGCCGCCGCCTCCGAATGATCCGCCACCAAAGCCCCCAAAGCTTCCGCCACCGCCGAAACTGCCGCCGCCGGAGAATCCGCCACCGCCCCAGCCGCCGCCAATCCACGGCCCCATGGCCCAGATGCCGGACCGACGCGAGGAATACCGCCCTCCGCCAAACAGAGAGCGAAAGATCAGACGCAGCAACGGAAAAATCACAAAGAATCCGATGAAAATGACCCAGATGAGCGTGGAAGGATTCCAGGACGAACGGCCGGGCTGCACCTCGGATGCCGGTGTTTGTGAAAGGGAGTCGAGCGTCACGCCCTTGTCCTGGGCGATCACCGCTGCCACGCGCTGCGTCATGAGCAGCAACGCGCCGTCATAATTACCTTGCCGCAGCAGCGGGACCGCCTCGCGTCCGAAGCCGCCCACTTTGCCGTCCGGCAGAATCGCTTCGAGCCCGTAGCCGACCTCGATGCGGTAGTTGTGCTCGTTGGGCGCCACGAGAATCAGAACGCCCCGCGCTGCTTGTTTGGGTCCCACACCCCAGCGAGTCGCCAGATCAACCGAAAACTGTTCAATCGGCTCGCCTTTAAGCGAAGGCACGGTGACGACAGCAATCTGCGCGTTCGCCTTGTGATCCACTTCGCGGCAAAGCGCGCTCAGCGTCTCTTGTGCCGCGGGGGTCAAGACGTTGGCGAAGTCATTGACATAGCCATGCGGTTCGAGGGTTTTTGGCTGCTGGGCGAAGGACAACAGGCTAGCGAGGCTCAGAAAGGCGAGCAGCCCAGCGAAACGCACCAGATGGTTAGCCGGAAACAGTCGAGAAGACATGACAATTTGAGGAGTCAGCGGTTGCAGCATAGCAAGCCAACCCGTTCGCGCCAAGCGGCCTGTGCACCCCGGCCTTATCGTCCGTCCTGGCCGTCCAGCAGTCGCCAAACGCTAGAGCGCAAACGAGACCTTCACTTCGCGGCTACAACAGCGCAATCCGCCGTTGCCCGTTCGCGGCGCGCGGGTATAGTATCCGTGCATTGAGCCGGGCAGCGCCCGGCGGTATTTAACCCCGCGGAAGCGTCCTCGAAACGAGACGCCAAAAATAAGGAGTGAAAGCCAATGTCGCGACTGATTCGCGTGGTCTGCGTTTTGTTTCTCCTGGTGCCCGCCTGCGCGGCCCAGCAAAAGAAACGCGTCGCTGTGCTGAATTTCGAATACGGCACGGTCAGATCGAGTGTCTCTGCGATCTTTGGAACGGACCAGGATGTTGGCAAGGGCATTTCGGACATGCTAGTCCAGAAGCTCGTCGAAGACGGAAAATACTCCGTGATCGAGCGGAACGCGCTAGACAAAGTCCTGGGTGAGCAGAATTTTTCGAACAGTGACCGCGCGGACGCCTCGACGGCAGCCAAGATCGGCCGAATCTTGGGCGTGGACGCGATTATCATCGGAAGCATCACGCAATTTGGTCGCGACGACAAAACTACTTCTGTCGGCGGCGCCGGCATGGGCGCGGTAACTGGGCGTTTCGGAATCGGCGGCGTCCAGAAACGTGATGCGAAAGCGGTGGTTGGAATCTCGGCTCGGCTCGTGGACACAACCACAGGTGAGATTCTGGCGGCTGTTACGGGCACCGGCCAATCCGACCGATCGGGCACCTCGATGCTTGGCGCGGGTGGTTCGGGCGGGAGCGGCGGCGGTGCCGGGATGGATATGAGCAGTTCGAATTTTGGCCAGACCATTCTGGGCGAAGCCGTACATCAGGCCGTAATCTCGACGGCCCAGCAGCTTGATGATGATGCTGCGAAACTTCCCACCGTCAAAGTTTCTATTTCGGGTTTGGTGGCCGACGTAAGCGGCAACACGATCATCTTCAATGTTGGCAGCAAAGCCGGCGTCAAGGTCGGCGACCAGCTCGATGTCAGCCGCGCGGTCCGGACCGTAAAGGATCCTTCCACCGGGAAAGTACTCAAGACGATCACGGATAAGGTTGGCACCGCCGTGGTCACCGAAGTGGATGAAGGATCGGCCACGGCGACATTCACAGGCGCCAATCCGCCGAAGGTCGGGGACGCCGTAAACAGCCAGCAGTAGTTCATCCCAAACCGCTTACAGCGGAAGCCGGCGCCTTGCGTCTATGACTGCGGGATAAGCCAGCGGACGCCGCCATCGCTGAGATCGTCAAGCCATGACCGGGAGTTTGCTATGAGCCAGGAATACGTTGTAGGCCAGCGCCTTGGCGACTACGAGATCCTAGGGACCCTCGGCGCCGGAGGAATGGGCAAAGTTTATAAAGTCCGAAACGTCATCACCGACCGCATCGAGGCGATGAAAGTTCTGCTCCCCAGCCTCGCGGGCCAAAGCGATCTGGCGGATCGGTTTCAACGCGAGATTAAGCTGCTTGCAAGCCTCAGCCATCCGAATATTGCGGCGCTTCGGACAGCCCTTACCCTGGACGATCAGCTCGTCATGATCATGGAATATGTCGACGGCGTTACCCTGTCCGCCTGCCTGCAAAAGGGACCCATTCCTTACCCGGAGGCAATTAACTACGTTGACCAGATGCTCGCCGCCCTGAGTTACGCCCATCAGAAGAACATCGTCCACCGTGATATCAAGCCATCGAACATGATGCTGACACCACAGGGGTTGGTGAAGCTGATGGATTTCGGCATCGCCCGCTCGGGCAATGATCGCGGCTTGACCATGACCGGTGCCACGCTCGGTTCTCTTTGCTACATGTCTCCGGAACAGGTGAAGAGCGAACCCGTGGATGCACGGTCGGATCTTTATTCGGTGGGAGTGTCGTTGTATGAGATGGTCACAGGCCAGTTGCCTTTTCAGGCCGAAAGCAGCTACTCCCTGATGGCCGCCCATCTGGAACAAGCGCCCAAACCTCCCATCACGCTTCGATCCGATCTGCCGGCGGCGCTCAACGCGATCATTCTGATGGCGCTGGCAAAAGAACCGGCACGCCGCTTTCAGTCTGCCGACGCATTTCGAAACGCGCTCAAGAATGTGACCACGGGGGTTCCAGCGGCAACGCCCGTGGTGGCGGCATCCGCGGTGATTTCGGTTGCGCCGTCTTCGCTACCTTTGCAAAGCAATGCGGTGGCGAGCGCCACCACGCTCACGGCGACGCCAGCGTATTCGAAAACGCAGCGTGAGGCGATTGCCGCCGCGCCTGCCGCCGTTGCGGAGGCCGCGCCTGCTCCGGCAGGGGCACAGACGAGCCGCAGAGGTTTGTACGTGGCCTTGGGAGGGTTGCTCGTCGTGGCCCTCCTGGTTGTCGCGGGTTTGACTCTGCCGCGCAAGGCTAAGATTCAAGCCAGTGGGGACTCGCCAGTACCCGCGGGAAAGCAGGTTTCAACTCCGCTTCCTGCCCCTGGTCCGCCGGCGTCACCGATATCAAGCCCTTCGAGCGCAAACCCGCCGGACGCTGCTCCGTTAGCTTCTTCTTCGTCCGGCGCGCCACCAAGCGCTCCGGCGGAGCCCCCAAGCTCGCTCTCGAATCCGCCAGCAGCCGAAACGCTCGCCTCTCAGCCGGACAAGGTAGCACCGCGAACGGGCAAGCATGCTGACGCCGCCGCGAAGACTGCTTCCTCCGGAGCGGGGCAGGCCGCTCTGGCGCAACCACCACAAGAGGGCGCCGCGGCGGTTCCTGCCGTTGACCCCGCCGAATTCGAAAAGCTGGAACAGCAGGCCGACCAACTGTCGAGCCGCGCCTCAGCCGTTTCGCAAAGCATAGACGGTTTGCGGAAGCAGCAGAGCGCACAGGGATATGGACTGCGCGGCGACATTTCTCCTCGCAGGAGCGTATGGAGAATTACATGTCAAAAGCCCAGGGAGCGCTTCAGGCGCAGGATGCAAAGAACGCGAAAAAGTATTTGGAACTGGCGGAGACCGAAGTGGAAAAACTCGAAAAGTTTCTGGGAAGGTAGCTCCTCACCTCGCCCGCTTCGTTGATGCGCTTTCTGCCAAGTGCGCCTGTTCGATCAGGAGAAGGCCCGCCCGAGCGACGATGTTACCCGCTTCATGTAGGCGTTTACCTCGTCAATGCGGAATAGCTTGGTGAGGAGCAACGTCAATCCCAATCCCGCTGCCGTGGTAATGCACAAGTCCAGGAATGCGCCATGAGTGGTGCGCCAGGAGATGCGCTCGCCGAGCGCGTTGACGATGGAGCGGCAAGCGAAACCGGCGATCACCGAGGCCGCGCCTACCTTAGTCACAAACCAAACCAGACCCCATGCCTCGCTGTCATGCGTTCGGCGCGCCAACAATACGAACAGCACGAGCATGTAGACAGTGATTCCGATCGAACTGGCCATGGCCAGGCCGACGTACGCGTCTCGCCGCACCAGGAACCACGAAAGCAGGATGTTCAAACCGGTGAGAATCGTGCCGACCACGGCGGGCGTGATCGTGTCATGCGTCGCGTAAAAGCCGCGCGCCAGGATATTTTGCGCACCCCACGCAAACATGCCAAGCGAAAACCATACCAGGAGGCTCGCGGTCGCCAGTAGGTCGGCTTCATTAAGCCGGGTGTGCGAGAAAACCAGGTGAACGAGCGGCACGCTTTGCGCGATGGTCAGCGCCGCCGTCGGCACCAACAGCAAGATCAAGCCCTTCATCGTGGCGTTCAAAATGCGGTTCAGCTCATCGAGGCGTTTCTCCGAATAGAGGTGCGCTGAGACGGGGAAGGAGGCCACGCCAATGGCCTGGCCGACCATCCCGAGCGGCACGCGCATGAGCGTTTTTGCGTAGCTCAGCCAAGTGATGGATGCAGGCTGAAGATATGAGCCGAACCACCGGATGATCCAGTCGTCGGTAAAGGCCAGTCCCAGCGCCAGCATGATCGGAATGGCCAGCTTCACAAACATCTTGAAGCCGGGATGCCGCACGTTGAAGGAAGGAGAAAAGTGCGCACCCGCGCGCTTGGCGCCATAAACTTGCAGCAGGAAATTGCCGGCCACCGAGCCGCACAGCACGCCCACCACAAATCCAGTGATCCCGATGCGAGAGGAAAGCAGGATGCCGCCAAGAATGATGCCCGTGTTGTAAACAAGCGGCGCGAGCGACGGAATTACAAACTGACCTTTGGCATATTGCACGGCGCTCAAGATGCCGCCCATGTAAAAGCAGAATTGCGCGGGCAGCATGAGTCGTGTGAGAAAAATCAGCCGCGCTTTTTCAACAGGATTGAATCCTGGCGCGATGGCGTGAGCCAATTGCGGAGCGAAGATCTCCGCCAGAATCACGAGCGCCACCGTCACCACGCTCATCACCGAGATCACAATGGAAAAGACGCGCCAGCCTTCTTCCTCTCGCTCCTCGGCCATATATTTCGAAAAAACGGGAATAAACGTGACGCTGAGCGCGCCCGCGGCTACCAGATAGTTCAGAAAATCGGGCAGCGTGAACGCGGCGTAATAGGCGTCGGTGATGGCGTTCGAACCAACCTGGTGCGCCACGGCCCATTCCCGGCAAAATCCCGAGGATGCGGCTCAGCAGAACACTGGCCATCACAATGCCGGTGGACTGCGCAATCTTGCGGCCCAACGCAGAAGAGGACTGCCTTGGCATGACAGTGGGAATTGTCGCGGATTAACCGGCTGCCGCCAAGCGCTGTGTTCAACTGCCAGTGCTTAAGCCGCGAGTGTCAGACGAAAGTTCAATACGCCGGCGCTTACTGCCCGGAAAGGAACGGGTAGTGGGCCGATGCCGCCATGAAGAACAGCATCGGGAAAGAGAGCCAGAAGTTTATTCGCGAAGCAGAGGAAAGCCATGCGCGCGAGCTTCGTGGCCTCCGGCGGCATCGGCGTGCCCTGCTCGGCATTGGCCCGTGTCCAGGCGATCAGGCGCTTCTGGCAGCGCCACACGATGCCCCAAACACTCAGCAGCATGATTGTCGCGATTCCTCCGCCCAAACTGATTGAAAGCGTGCGATTCCCGGCGCCCGGAACAGCGATCCAGGAAAGCTCAATCCACCCGGTGGCAATCACCACGATTGCGGTCAATGATGCCCAGCACCCAACCGTTGTTCAAAACGCCTTTGCCTGATTGCAGCAAGCCCATCAGGATTGCGAAGGCAACGAACCAGCAGAGGAACCAGATTCCGAGCCATCGCCCCATGAGCGAGGGATTTCCCGCGGCGTCCGCGTCGGTCTGCGCGAGGATCATGAAGTAGCGGAAGCCTGCCAGCCAGGTTACGACCGCGGCCCAGCGGAAATACCAAAGCGCTTTTAGCATTAGCGGTGGCATCACTTTGCCGCGCGTGGAAGGATCAAGTTGCTTCATCACAGGCATGCTCACCAGGTTGAAAAAATACAGGAGTCCCACCCAGGTGATCCCGGCAACGATGTGGATCCAACGCAACACGATCTGTTCCGTTTCGCTGGCGCCAGCGGGAAACGTCACATTCAGCTTGTAGAGCAACGCCATCACATGTGCCGGTGCGATCACTTTGGGCTCTCCTGAACGTGGAACGCCGCCGCCATTCTATGCGACAAGCGGGCGCTCTGAAAATTTTTCGCATAGCAGGGAAACTCTACGTAGTACTTACAGCGTACAGGAAATACCTTATAGACGTAAACCATTTGGTACAAGGGAATTAGCAGATATTGGAGGGTCTGGCAAAGCATGTGCTTACATAGTCCTAGTACCTAGTAGGGAGTCGGACGAGCCGTGATTCGTAAGGGGACGACGCATCAATTCTCTGGACGCACGGCGGGAATGACTCAGTTCGCGCGCGTAGCCGCTCACCACGAATCCGCGGTAAACGGCGTCCTTAGCTTCCCTGGCAGGTCCAGTTTGGCGTTTCCAGTGGTATCAGTTTGTAGCTGACCTACAAATCCACACCCGCGCGTAATCCAATCCGATTGGGCGCGCCGAAGGAGGGCCGGTGTGAAGGGTATCCGCAGCTTGCTTCATTCCAACCGTCGTTTAAGGGACCTGAAGAATGCAACAGGCCTCAAGCCCACGTATTTTGTTTTTTGTGACCGCAAGACAGGCGCCGCACGTTTTCGAGTGGATGCCGACGAGTCAGGCAATTTGCCGCTGGACCGCGCAGCAAGCCTGCTCGCCATCTACTGTATGGCCCACCGCCGTTCACCGGATGATTTCCTGCTCGTATTTGGTTCCGAAGCGGACTTGATAGACAGCATCGCGGCCCGCGCATCCACGCTGCTCGAGGCTGCCGGTGTGCACGCGAATCCGGTCGGCTTGAGCCGCCGCGAAGAAGAGGTGCTGGGCGCGGTCGCTCAGAATCTCGCGAACAAGGAAATCGCCGCGCGTCTCGGCATCAGCGAACGCACCATCAAGTTCCACGTGTCGTCGTTGTTGAACAAGCTAGGCGCGCGCGATCGCGTGGAATTATCGCGTTTCTGTGCCGAGCAGAATACGCCCGCGGGGTGGGCAAGGAGTGAAGGTCGCGTGACCGAATTCGATGCCCGGAATACACCGCGAGAGACGCCGTCAACGCAATTGTCGAAGTCAATCGGGCCTCGCGCATTACGGCCGAGCCACGCGGCAGCCTCATAGGGCAAGTCTTCACCGCAAAAATAGTGCGGCCCGCTACAAACAACGGTGATCCGTTGCCTGCAGCGGGCCGTAGATTTTTCTGCACTGAGCCTACGCAATGGCTCGCACTCGCCTTCGGTGCGCGCCGGTTTGCGTCCGCCCTGTTTTTACTTGCGTGCCGCGGCGTATCGCCCTGTAATCGCTTCCCAGTTCACAACGTTCCACCAGGCTTCGATGTATTCGGGCCGGCGGTTCTGGTATTTCAGATAATACGCGTGTTCCCAGACGTCCAGCCCCATCACCGGTTTCGAGGCTGCGTTCATATACGGGCTGTCCTGGTTGGCTGCGGACTCAATCGTGAGCTTGCCGTCCTTGACCAAGAGCCAAGCCCAGCCGGAACCGAAGCGCGTGGTCGCTGCTTGATTGAATTTCGTCTTGAAGTCGGCAAAGGACCCGAAAGCGGACTTGATGGCGCTGGCCAGATCGCCCTTCGGCTCTCCACCGCCGCCCTTTCTTCATGATCTGCCAGAACATGGAGTGGTTGGCGTGGCCGCCGCCGTTGTTGCGCACGGCGGTGCGAATATTTTCGGGCACGCGATTCAATCTTGGCCAGCAGCTCTTCGATGGAGAGCTTTTGCAGATCTGCATGTCCTTCGAGCGCCTTGTTCAGATTTGTGACATAGGCGCCGTGGTGTTTATCGTGATGAATTTCCATTGTCTGCTTGTCAATGTACGGCTCAAGAGCGTCTGCTGGATATGGTAGCGGCGGAAGAACGAACGTCACGAGAGTCTCCTTCTTCTGAGTAGCTTGGTGTTCAGCCATGGGGGAACCTCCTTGCGGTCCATGGAAGGCCGCGAATTGGTACGCTCGCGGAATCCGATCAATCTTATCGCTGCCGTGCGGTGGCTACAACCCGCCGAGACCTCGGAAAGAGCAGGCTTCGGAAGGTCCATCTCTTTGATGCGGCGGGACGCAGGCCGGTGCCGTGGATATCTCGTCGCCACGCGGCCACGCCACAGGTTTGGTGTGACATTTCGTGACTTGCGGCGTCTGTAATGGCAGAGGAGAAACATCTCCATGCGCACTCGACAGCTTTACACGCTTCTGGCATTGGCACTGGGCATGATTGTCTGCGGCAGTTTGCTGGCGCAAACCCCTACACAAGGGGACTGGCGGGCCGAGTACAAGCCCGCCCAGGATGGCGTCTATCTGCAACTCCGCACCGAACCGGGCAATAGCTGGGGCTTCAATATTCAGCCCGGCGAGTTGTGGGGTCTCAGCCCCAATACCGCCCAGGGAGATCATTCGACCGCGCATTTCGAGCTGCGCCGGGAAGCTGGCACGCTCACGTTTGACGGCACCTTTGAGAAGGGTGAGGGTTGGGGCCAGTTCCGGTTCGCGCCGAATGCGGATTTTGCGCAAGGAATGCGTGGCCTGGGCTACGCGAGTCTCTCGCAGGACCAGCTTTTCTCCATGACCATGGTGAACGTGACCCGAGAATACATCCAACAAACCCAGGCCCTCGGTTACAAGGACCTCTCCATTGATAACTACATCGCGATGAAGATCCACGGCGTCACGCCTGATTACATCAAGGGCATGCGTGATGCGGGTCTGCAAAACCTCTCCGCGGATAGCTTAGTGGAGCTGCGCATTCATGGGCCACGCCGGAATACGTGAAGGGTATCCAGGATGCGGGGCTAGGCCGTCTTTCAACAGATCAAGTGGTCGAGTTGCGGATTCACGGCGCAGACCCGGAATACGTGAAGGGGATGAGGGACGCCGGCCTCACCAATCTGAGCGCGGACGAAGTCGTGCAGATGCGGATCCATGGAGCCACTCCTGAATACGTGAGGGATATGAAGTCCGCCGGGCTCGCCGGTCTTTCGGTGGATCAAGTCGTTGAGCTGCGGATTCACGGCGCGACGCCCGAACTCGTGAAGGAACTGCCTTCGCTAGGCGTCACGCATCCAACCGTGGAGGGCGTGGTGGAACTGCAAATTCACGGTGCATCGCCCGATTTCATTCGCGGCGTGCGCGACGCCGGGTACACGAGCGTAAGCGCGGACGAACTGGTGAGATGCGGATTCATGGCGTAAGTCCCGACTACGTGCGCGACCTGAAAGCACTCGGCTACGACCATGTGCCGATAGACAAACTCGTCGAGATGCGTATCCACGGAGTGAGTGCGGACTACATTCGCGAAGTGCAGCAGCATGGATTCAAGAACGTCAGCATAGACGACCTGATCGAGATGCGGATTCACGGCTTCCCGCGCAAAGCGAGCATGTAACGGCAAAACTGGGTGGGGTTCGCTTCGAGGAACTGCTCTCCTACGCCGGTGAGCGCAGCTTGGAGAGCGCCCAAGTCGCGTGCTCTGCAATGATCGCGTCGGGCGAGTCCGCCAGCCTTCCGAGCAGCGTCGTCACGCGCGCATAGGCCGGGCTCGGCGGCCTCAATCCAGAGTTGCCGAGCGCCACGCATGCGTTACGTACAAGCCCGCGCCATTTCGCTCGCTTGAGCGGGCTGCCGCGCGCCACATCGCGGAATTCATCCTCGGTTAGAGCAGCCAACCATTCCAATTCCGGTGCAAATCGCTTCTCGCGGGCCGCGAAGCGTGGTTCCTCTGTTGCCGGCGCCTTGCGGTTCCACGGGCAAACATCCTGGCAAATATCGCAGCCGAAAACCTGGCGTCCCATTGGCGAGCGCAGCCCTTTCGGGATCGCGCCGCGCAGCTCGATCGTGAGATAGGAAATGCAGCGCCGCGCATCGAGCACGTAAGGCTCGACGATTGCGCCCGTCGGGCACGCGTCAATGCACAGCGTGCATTGACCGCAAAGGTCTGGCGCAGGCGTTTCGTTTTCGTTTGTCCAAGAAACATCGGGCGCAGCACTTTCTGCGTCGGGCCACGGGAGCACAGCAGCACTGGTTGCCGCAAAGTCGAGCGTTGTTAGGATCACGCCGAGAAAGAACCACGAGCCCAGCTTAGGATTGATGAGCAGCGTGTTCTTCGCGAGCCAGCCGAGACCCGCGCGTTGTGCGGCGACACGTTCGCTGACCGGGCCCGTGTCCACGTACCACTTTGTGTTGTGCGGTTCGGCAAAATGACCGCGCATGGCGTCGGAGAGCGTTTCAAGCTTTGTGCCGAGCACATCGTGGTAGTCGTCACCCCAGGCATAGCGCGAAATCCAGCCGCGCGGCGCATCGCTTGCGTGTTGGGCCGCGGCAGCTTCGGTCGAATATGGGTGCGAAGTGTTGTAATTGAGGGCGCAGACGATCACGCTGCGCACGCCAGGAAGCACCTGCGCTGGCGAACCGCGCCTCGCGTCGTGCAAGTACTTCATCTCGCCTGCGTAGCCTTGCGCCAGCCACTCTGGCAGCCGCGCAAGCTCGGGCCAATCTCCAACCTTCGCCACGCCGCAAAGATCGAAGCCGAGCTCGCGTGCGTGTCGGGCGATCCATGTTGTGCGCTCCGCAGGATTCATATCTGGATCATCGCGCAGCAGGAGCTGTCTTCGATGTCGGCGCGCCGCGTCAAGAAACAAGCGCGAGCCAGAGCCATCCTACCAGCAACGTCAGCAGAGTGATCGGGACGCCGACTCGTAAATATTGCATAAATGTGATCTCCGCTTCGGCTTTAGCGCGTTCGATCACGATGATGTTCGCCACCGAGCCTGTGATGGTCAAGTTGCCCGCAAGCGTGCTCGACATTGCCAGCACGAACCAGCCCTGGTGTTGGTTCGTAAACGACGCCACAAAGGATTTCAGGACCATAACCGCGGGAACGTTGCTCACCACGTTGGAGAGCGCGGCGGAGACCAGTGTGAAGACGGCGGAGTTCTGAAGATTAAGGTCCCCGCTGATTTCCAGAAGCTTCTGTGTGAGCCCGGCATTTTCCGCGCCGCCGACGATCAAAAAGAGTCCCAGGAAAAAGACGAGAAGGCCCCAATCCACTTGCCGGTAGACCTGGCGTGGCTCTCGCGTGCGCGTCACCAACATGACGGAAGCACCGATGGCCGCGCACAAGGCCGGTGGCGCGCCGGCGAGGAACCCCGCCAACACGCCAGCGATCACGATTCCGGGCTTCAGAAGACTCGTGGCTTCTATTTTGCGCTCGGGCGGATCGGCGGCCGGCTGAGCAGGCGGCGCGTTGCGCGTGCACAGCAGCCACAGCACAAACCAGTCGAGAAGCAAGCCCGCGATCGCGACAGGCCCCAAATGGACGAGGAAGTCGCGATAGTGAATCCCGGAATAGGAACCAATCAGCATATTCTGCGGGTTGCCGGTGATGCTCGCGACACTTCCGATGTTCGACGCGGTAGCTACGGCGAGCACGTAGGGCACTGGCTTGAGGCCCATGCGCTTTGCGGCAGTGATGGCGAAAGGAGCCATCGCGAGGCAGATGATGTCATTCACAAAGAAAGCGGAAAGAATGCCGGTGAGGAAAATAATGCCAGGCAACAGGTGTTGGGGCTCGATGCCGGAGACGATGCGGCCGGCGATGAGGTCAAAAAAACCAGCCAAGTGAAGATACCCGAGCAGCAACATCATCGAAAACAGCAAGACTACGGTAGGGAAGTCGATCGCGCTGAGAGTCTGAGCCGGAGGCAAGACGCGAAACGCCACCATCAACACACCGCCGATAAAGGCCGCGCCGGGCCGATCAATCTTCAGTCCGGGGAACTTGCCAAGCGCGAAAACGAAATAGCTGGCGAAGAAGATGGCGTAGCCGGCGATAGGCACGTAGTTCGGCACGAGAGCTGGAACGCGAGAGCTTGCCGGCCTCCGCAAAGCATCTGAGCATCGAGATGTGGAAGCGAATGCCGCCACGGATCATAGTCCTGGCTTTTAACCGGAGGCAAATGGCCGGCCCAGACGTTGCCGCCAATGTCTGCGGGCAGCCGGGCCAAACAACCTTGAGGGGCCCCCAATTGTTGGCTCTGATGGCCGGTCGCTGTTAGAATGCGGCAACATGACGGACTGGCGAAGGATCCAAGGACGAATCCGTAAGGCGCGCTCGAGCAAAGACGCGCCGAAAGAACTGGCTGCTCTCTACGAGAGTACGCGCGACGCAATGGTCGCGTTCGAGCTCGCGCGCTTGTACGAAAAGGACGGCAGCCACGCGGAGGCCGCGCAGTGGTACACGACCGCCGCCGGGCGCTTCCGCCGTGCGCAATGGAAAGTGAAGGCGCAGGAAGCGCTTGCCCGGCTCGGCGTGGAAGTGCCGCTCGCCGCGATGGAAGCCCAATCGGAGGCCGAATCATCGTCCGAAGGCGAATCTTCGGGCGAAGACGAGCCCGCGGATCGCCCGGGCAACGGCGATGGCCCGGCGTCGGCCCACGCTGAGACTTCCGGCGAGCCGGACGCGGATAAGGGATCAAGCGAAGCGTTCACTTCCCATGCAAACCAAGAATCGCTCGACCTTGACGGTGCGGTTTCCCAAACGCAAGGCGACTCGAACGTAGAGGCACAGCCCGCAGGAGACGCACAAAAGAAAGTCCGCCGCCGCAGGGGCCGCAGGGGCGGAGCAAGGCGCCGCAAGAAGGCGCCGGGCGCGAGCCCAACGGCGGCGGCAGTTCCTCAGAAATCGATAGAGCCGGCGGCGGCGCCTCCCATCCGAAGCGCGCCGGCCCGGCGTACCGGTGGCGGACGAGGGGAGCAGGTGCGGCCCCGCCCGAGCAGAACGTCGGACTCGCGTTCAGGTACGCGAACAGAACTGCGCACGGATGCGGAAAGCGAATCGCACCGCCACGCGCCGGAATCACCTGCTGAAGAAACGGAAGGGCGCGTTGGTCCTGCAGCGTGGCATTCGCGAAAGCGCGCGGGCGAGCCGGCTCTGGCGTCGCGTTTGGCGAAGCTCGAATCGCAGCTTCGGCGGATGCTTGGCGGAATTCCGCATTCGCTCGAAGAGGCTGACCACGCCCCGGCGGGGCCGGGTGTCTTTATTGTGTCGGATTCCGACCTCCTATCCGACTATTACGTCGAGGCTTGCCAGACGCTCCGGATCGGCATTGGTAACCTGCTGCGCAGTGGGCGAACCCAGACCGGAGAAAATATCCGCGGCCGGCTGGGCGACCATCTGGGAATCACCGAATCGCGAGTGGCGAAGTATCTGAAAGACCATTGCGCGGTACGTTGGATACAACTGGATGAGGGTTCGCCCATGTTAGCCCATTTCGCAATCGCCGTGATGCGACCGGCCCTGAACCAGTAAGATCCGGTTTTGAAATGCAATGGGCGACGCCAAGTTCTTCTTTTGCTGTGACTTATCGGTTAAGCGGGTGGTTGGCCCGGCTGCTGTTTCGCCGGTTCCATTCAATGCTGGAAGTATCCATTTGACACCGAAATTCCCCCTTTGGCTTGATCTGGCTGGACGGATGCGCTCTAGTACTGACAGGCTAAGGGCGGGGGACCACTCGATAGCCCTCCGCGTACGTTGCACGCTAGCGTGAAAGCTTGAGCGTCAGGGGGACGCCTGGCATTCATTAGGCCGGCTCTAGGCTTTCATCCAGACTCGAACAGATTCGAAAACTGAGGAGAAAATATGCCCCGTAGATTTGGCACGAGCGCTCTGAAGGCGATGGACCTTGCCGTTTGCAAGACGGCGGCGCTGACTTTCAATACGATCCAGTTTTTCAACAAGCGCAATCCGAACCCTTCGTTTACTCCGAAGTGGTCGGATAAGCCGCTGTTGAAGTCGTGGGAGAAGACGCAAGCCGACGCTCGGCTGGCCGCGCGAGACCGACTCGCTTTGCCCCGGCTGCGTCAAGGATGCCCGCGAAGCGATCTTGAAGGGCGACAAAGATTGGCGGGACCTCGTCACCGAAAAGGTCGGCGAGATCAAGGCGCAGATCATCGAACGCGATGGCGAAGTCTGGATGGTGAAGGAATGCCCGATCCACGGCAAGTATGAAGACATGATGGCCATCGACGCGAAGTTCCTCACCTGGATCGAGAAGAATTTCCCCGGCCGCGACATCCCCGCCCACAACGACGAAGATCTGCACCGGCACGGCTCCAGCACGGTCCGCTATGGCCGCGGCTCGGTGCTGACGGTGGACCTCACCAACCGCTGCAACATGATGTGCGATCCCTGCTTCATGGACGCGAACCAGGTCGGATACGTCCACGAGCTTTCTTGGGAAGAGATCCAGGAAATTTTGGACAACGCGCTGCGGATCAAGCCTCGCCGCCAGATGTCCGTGCAGTTCTCCGGCGGCGAGCCGACCATGCATCCGCGGTTTTTGGACGCCGTCGCCTACGCGCGCAAGATCGGCTACAACAGCGTGCAGGCGGCCACGAACGGCATCGAATTTGCCAAGAGCAAGGAATTTTCGCGGAAGGCCTTCGAAGCCGGCATGCGTTACGCCTACCTGCAGTTTGACGGCATCGGCAACGACGCGAACAGCCACCGCCAGGTGGGCAACCTGTTTGACGTGAAGCTGCGCGCCATCGAAAACATGCACGAGGCGGGCATCGAAATCGTGCTGGTCGTCACCATCGTCAACAGCGTGAACAACGATCAGGTGGGCGCGATCGTGAAGTTTGCGATGGAAAACCCGAAGAAGATCTCCTTCGTGTCGTTCCAGCCGGTTTCGTTCACGGGCCGCGACGAGGAAATCACTCCGGAGCGGCGCCTGAAGCAGCGCTACACGCTGTCGCATCTGGCGCAGGACGTCAGCAAGCAGGTCGGCAAGATCGAGCCGACGCGCGACTGGTTCCCGATTTCGACGATCAGCACGTTCGCCGGCTTCTCGGATCTGGTGCACGGGCCCGATTCGCAGTGGGGCTCGCTCTAGCTGCGGCTGCCACCCGAATTGCGGCGTGGGCACGGCCGTGATGATCAATAAGGAAACCAAGGAATGGGCGCCTGTGCCGCGCTTCCTCGACGCTCCGCAACTGATCAAGGACATGACCTCGATCACCGACGCCGCCCGCAGCAAGAACTTCTCCAACTTCATGGCCGGCCATGGCGCTGCTGAAGAATTACAAGCCTTTCTCGGCTCCGAAGAGCCTGGCGCTGGTGGATCTGTGGAGGAAGTTCGACAAGACCTGGGCGCTGACGCAAGAAATCCACCACGAAGTACGGACGCACGAGCCCCGACCGCACGGTCGAGGATGCGATGAAGCGCCGCAACACCGACCAGTGGAATTTCCTGTTTATCGCGGGCATGTGGTTCCAGGACCTTTTCAACTACGATTTCCGCCGCACCGAAATGTGCATCATCCCGTACGCGACGCAGCAGGGCGAGATTTCCTTCTGCGCGTACAACACGGGCATCGGCTGGCGGAAAATCATCGAGAACATGTACAAGAACGCGACCGTCGCGCAGTGGTACAAGGAACACGGCAAGCACGACATCTACGCTCGCGGCAAGAGCGTGAACCTCGATACCTACGAACACTCTCTGGTGATCGATGCCGAAGACGCCGCGCGCGTGAAGCCGAAGGACCACGACGACGTGCCGACCACCGCCGCCGAGGAAGACCGCGCCCGCCGCAAGCACGCGCTGGCGGAAGCGGCCAAAGTTCGCGCGATCTACGAGGAGATGGTGCTGAAGAAGGCGCCGCAGACAGTGGTCACGATCGGCTCGATCGATGCTTTGAAGGCCAGCGAAGCCGGGCATGCCGTCGAAGCCGGTAACGATCAGCAACGCGAGCGGAATGGCAATGGCACGGTGGTAAAGCAGGAAGTGCCGGAGCCGGTTGCCGGCGATTAACCGGCGTACAATCTCCATTTCGTTCCAGCTGACTGGCTCCGGTAGATCCCGGAGCCAGTTTTATTTTTGGAGGCGGCGACTCAGATGATCTGGACCGAGATGGGGATAGCGTGGTCGAATCACGTAGCCTTGTAGTTGCTGTCATGTGCCATCGGCTGCACCCGGCCGCGAGCGTCCGTGGCGCGCGACACCAGCGTGCGGGACCCCCGAGCCCCGGGCACGTTCCACATTTGCGCAGGCTGGTATAATTGCGCCATGCCGATCTACGAATATCAGTGCGAAGATTGCCAAACGCGATACGAAAAGCTAGTGATGGCCAAGGGACAGGAAATCTCCTGCCCGAAATGCGCCAGCCGGCGGCAAACCGTTCAGCTTTCGGTCTTCAGCGCGGGGAATAAGGCCTCCAGCCAAGGCAATGGCGGCGGTTTCTCGGGCGGCGGTTGCGGATGCAATCCCTCAGGCTGCGGCTGCCACTAATTTCCTGGCGGCGTTTGCGAAAAGCAGTAACTGCACCTACGCGCTGTAAGGTCACCTGCCTCGGCAGGCAATTTTGCCTACCCTTTACTTCATTGAACGTCGATAGTTTCGTACATATGCAGGCGGCTGGAGCGGCTGCCTTAGTCGCGGATCGCTCACCGGATCGGCCGGCGTAAGCCGCAGCGGGAGCACTCCTGCCCAGACCGGCAGTGCGTAGTCTCCTTCGTCGTCTATCGGCGGGCCGGTGCGAATTTTTGCGGAGACCTCTTCGAGCGCCAACGCGAGCACGGTGGTTGCCTTCATTTCCTGTTCCGTGGGCTTGCGAACATCGTCCCACCGCCCGGGGACCATGTGGTTGGTGAAAGCGCGAAGGGCATTCCACTTTTCTTCTTCGGTCGTAACTTCGTGGGCCGAGCCGAGAATCATCACGCTGCGGTAGTTCACCGAATGGTGAAAGGCCGAGCGCGCAAGCACCAGCCCATCCATCAGCATCACCGTGACGCAGATGGGAATGCCACCACCCACCACTCCCAACATGCGGCTCGCGGCTGAGCCGTGCAGGTATAGCGTCTCCTCAACGCGCCCGTAGCCGGTCGGGATCACGTAGGGTTGCCCGTCCGCGACGAAGCCGACGTGGCAGACCAAGCCTTCATCGAGGATCCGATAAACAGCTTCGCGATCATATGTGCCCCGCTTTGGCAGGCGGCGGACTTGCGTTCTTGGCGTTGGGGTGAAGTCGCTCATGCGCGCTAAATTACGTGGAGTTTCGTCGCCGCACAAGAGCCAATCCGGCCACTTGCGGGGGAGCGATTGCTGTAATGATGCTAGCGCGCTTTCGCACCGGTCTGGACTCGAACTTATTTCCGCGCTAGTGTGGCGGAGCGCTCGTCGTGCGGAGGCTCGTTCGTGTCCATCACCTCGGAAGCAGAGCTCCAGAAGCTTCGCGAAGTCGGGCGAATTGTGGCCGGCGCGATTGCCGCGATGGAGCGCGAGGTGCGTCCAGGCATTACTACCGCGGAGCTCGATGGCGTTGGCGCCCGCTATTTTGCACAGCACGGCGCGCGCTCTTCGCCACAGCTTGTCTACCGCTTTCCGGGAGTGAACTGCATCAGCGTCAACGATGAGGTTGTCCACAGCGTCCCGGGGGACCGAAGGCTCGAAGCAGGCGACTTGGTCAAGCTCGACGTCACCGCGGAAAAAGGCGGCTTCCATGCCGACGCGGCAATCAGCGTGATTGTGCCGCCCGCACAGGAGCTTTCTACACGCCTGATGGAGTGCGCGAGGCAGGCGTTCCGCGCAGGACTTGCCGTAGCGCGTCCCGGCAAACGCACGCGCGATATCGGCGGCGCCGTAGACCGCGAAGTGCGCCGGTGCGGATTTCACGTGATTCCGGAATTGTGCGGGCACGGCATCGGTCGCACGATCCATGAGCCTCCTAGCGTGCCCAACTATGCCGAGCCAACTGCGCGCGCGATACTCACCGAAGGTCTTGTGCTGACCATCGAGCCGATCATTGCCGCAGGCACGGGAAAAGTGAACCTCGGCGCCGATGGTTGGACGGTTCGCACCGCCGACGGGAGCCGTTCCGCTCACTACGAGCATACGATCGTCATCACAAAGGACGAGCCGATTCTCCTGACGCTTTGATGAGATCAATTTAGGGGTTGTTTAATGAAAGCTGGCAAACCAGCGAAGGCAAGAAAACCAGCGCGCGCGTCCCTTCCGAAGGAAACGCTCGCCTTCTTTCGCGAGCTGTCACGCAACAATCGCAAAGACTGGATGGACGCAAATCGCGAGCGCTACCGGCAGCAAGTGGTTGAGCCGTTGCGCGAGTTGCTCGACGCGCTAACGTCCCCTGTGCTTGCGTTGGACCGGCGCTTCGTCATCACCGGCCGCACCGGTATGAATTTCTCGCGCATCAATCGCGATATCCGTTTCGCGAAAGACAAAACGCCTTACCACGCGCGCCTTTACGTAATCTTTCCCGACTCATCCGATGGCGAGGGTGGCCAGCTTTACATCGGCGTTTCGCCCGACACGGTCACCGCGGGCTTTCGCATCTACGGTGGATCGAACGTCAAGAATTCGCCGCTCGGAAAAATTGGCCAGCAGCGCGCGCTCGCAAATCCAAAGTGGCTCGCGAAGCAGAAGAGCCGCCTTGGCCGGAAATATGAAAGCTACTGGCATTCGATGGAAAAGGGCGTCTGGACCAAAAATCCCGGCTGGCCCGAAGCGCCGGAAGATTGGAAAAAGCTGCGCGCGTGGATCGTGCGCCGCACGATGAAACC
>CAWDNN010000004.1:0-7216 GCA_963803675.1 uncultured Acidobacteriota bacterium
TGGTGCAAGGCGTCGTTTTAGCCCCTCTGCCATATCGTCAGCCGGATCGCCTGGTTATGGTCTTGGAAAGCAACCAGCGCTTTCAAAAGGACGCAATTTCATACCCTAATTTCCAGGATTGGCAGCGCAGTGCTCGCTCCTTCCAGCAAATGGCAGCGGTCATGATCGACCTGGGGTTCGATCTCACCGGTCCCGGAACGCCTGAGCATCTTGATGGCAACAGCATCTCCTCCGGTTTCTTCCACACTCTGGGCGCGGATCTGACGCTCGGCCGCGAATTTTCTCCACTGGAAGATCGGCAAGGCGGTGCGCCAGTGGTCGTCATCAGCAATCGTCTGTGGAGAAATCGCTTCGCTGGCCGGCCGGATGTCCTTGGACAGTCCGTGATCGTGGATGGAGTGGATTACTCCATCATCGGAGTCGCCCCGCCACGGTTTCGTCTTTACTCTCAGCACTCAGATATTTTTATGCCGATCGGGCAATACAATCCGATAATTCTCGACGCTCGTGCAGGCCACGACGATATGCTCTCTATCGCGCGCTTGAAACCCGGTGTGAACATCGCTCAGGCACAGGCGGAGATGAGCACGATCCAGGAACATCTGGATCGGCTCTATCCTGATGCGGATGCAGGGCTGGAGCGGACGTGTTGCCTCTTAAAGGAGGGGCTCGTTGGGGACGTCAGCGGAACCCTCCTGCTGCTGTTGAGCGCTGTGGGTCTGGTTTTGATGATTGCATGCGCGAACGTCGCTAACTTGTTGCTGGCGCGTTCGGCGGCTCGTTCACGCGAGTTCGCCGTTCGTTCGGCACTTGGTGCGGGCCGCAAGCGGATTGTGCAGCAGTTGCTCACCGAAAGCGTGCTGCTCTCAATTGTCGGCGGAGCGCTAGGCCTGGTATTCGCAAAATGGGGCGTCAACCTGGTGTTGGCGGCCATGCCGCAAACCCTGCCGCGCACCGACAACATCGGTGTGAATGCGCCTGTTATCTTATTTGCTTTCGGCGTTTCGATTGCCGTTGGGATTCTCTTTGGTCTAGCGCCGGCTCTGAAGACCTCTAAGATTGATCTACTCGCTTCGCTCAAGGAGGGCGCTCGCGGTTCCACGAACGCGCATCATCGCGCCCAAAGCGCTCTCGTGATTGTCCAGATGGCTCTCACGCTGGTGTTGCTTGTAAGTGCCGGCCTGTTGTTCCGCACCATTCGTCACCTGTGGCAGACCAATCCCGGCTTCGACACTCAGCATGTGATTGCTTTCAAAGTGGGGCTTTCGCCATCAGCTACCAAATCCGGCTCGACTGTGCGAACTGCCTATCTGCAGTTGCTCGATCGCATCCGGATGCTCCCCGGCGTTCAGGCCGCAGACTTTACCATGCTTGTACCTTTGACCGACGACGCCAACACCCCCCCGTTCTGGATCGGATCCCAAAAGCCTGCGGTAGTTCAAAACGCGCCACGTACCCTTGTGTTTGATACCGGTCCGGATTATCTCCGCACGATGGGAATACCGCCGCTTCAAGGCCGCTTTTTCACTCGCGACGACACCACCGACTCCCCTCGCGTTGCGGTAATTGATACCGTTTTTGCTCAAAAGTATTTCCGGGGTAAAGACCCTGTGGGCCAGAGCATTACTTTTGGATGGCCCGCTCCTTGGGGTCCCTGCACCATTGTTGGCGTGGTGGGTCACGTCAAGCATTGGGGACCGGCCAGTCCCGGCACATCCACCGACGCGCAGAGCTATTATCCGCTTTACCAATCGCCGGACAAGTTGTGGCCCTTAGTGCTCTCCTACCTGCAGATAATCGTTCGGACGCCGCTCGACACCGCAACGGTGATGCCCGCGATCAAAGCGGCGGTCTACGGTGCGGGTAGCGACCAGACGGTTTATAACGTCCGCACGATGCAGCAGATTGCGTCGGAATCGATGTCATCGCAGCGCTTTCCGATGATTCTGCTCGGCGCTTTTGCCGGACTAGCGCTGCTGCTGGCGTCCGTAGGCATTTACGGTGTGATTTCATAC
The DNA here is from genome assembly GCA_963803675.1 of uncultured Acidobacteriota bacterium. Classification (GTDB taxonomy): domain Bacteria; phylum Acidobacteriota; class Terriglobia; order Acidiferrales; family UBA7541; genus DASTCZ01. The sequence goes on from CAWDNN010000004.1 coordinate 2,016, forward strand.
TCGGTGACGCAACGAACTCACGAAATTGGCATTCGCATGGCACTCGGCGCGGAGAGGCAGAACGTTTTTCGAATGGTAATCGGCCACGGTCTTCGGCTGGCTCTGATAGGCCTCGCGATCGGAGCGGCAGCCGCGCTAATTCTCACCCGGTTGCTCGCGAACTTTTCGCAATTGCTCTATGGAGTGGGAGCGAGCGATCCGGTCACGTTCATCGTCGTAGCACTCGTGTTGACGAGCGTGGCCGTTTCGGCTTGCTACATTCCCGCGCGCCGCGCTATGCGCGTGGATCCGATGATTGCTTTGCGTTACGAATAGCGCGTTGGGTTTTGGTCGTAGCGATAATGATTGTTGCCGAGGTAGAAATGGGAGCACTGCTGCAAGACATTCGCTTCAGCATTAGGATGCTCGCCAAGAATCCAGGCTTCGCCGCCATCGCCATTCTTACGCTGGCCCTGGGCATTGGCGCGAGCACCGCTCTTTTTTCGGTCGTCAATGGCGTGCTGCTGAATCCGCTGGCGTATCCGCACTCCGAGCAGCTCGTCACCATTTACGGAAAGGCTCCTGGGTTCGCTCGAGCGCCGATATCCTACCTGAACTTTCTCGATTGGCAGCGCGATACGCAAACGTTTTCATCCATGGCCCTATACCGCAATGAGCCTTACAACTTAACCGGCACGGGCGAAACGGAACTCGTCGGCGGCTCCATGATTTCCGCGGACTTTTTCCCGACGCTCGGCGTAGCGCCCATTCTCGGCCGCACCTTCCGCACCGATGACGATCGTGCGGGAGCGGCGCCGGTGGTGATGCTCGGCGGAGGACTCTGGAAACGCAAATTCGGTTCTTCGCCGGATGTCGTCGGGAAATCGATCGTCCTGAACGGCGCGTCGTACACGATTGTGGGCGTCGTTCCGCCAAGCTTCAACTTTTACGGCAGCGAGCGGGATCTCTACACTCCCGCCGGCCAGTGGACCGATCCCTCTTTTCTGGATCGCCGCATTGAGGTGAGCGCCCACGCGATCGGCCGCCTGAAACCGGGCGTAACACTCGCGCAGGCGAAAGCGGACATGGGTGGCATTTCACAAAATCTCGCGGCAGCCTACCCGGAAGCCGATAAGGACATCGGCGTCAATCTCGTTTCCATGAAGCAGGATATTGTGGGCAACGTCCAGCCGTTCCTGCTCGTCCTTCTCGCGGCTGTTGGTTTCCTGCTGCTGATCGCTTGCGCGAATGTTGCCAATCTTCTTCTGGCGCGCTCCATGGGCCGCTCGCGCGAGTTTGCCATTCGCGCGGCTTTAGGCGCGAACCAGACGCGCGTCATTCGCCAACTTCTCACTGAAAGCATTCTGCTGGCGGGATTGGGCGGGGCCCTGGGAGTCTTGCTCGCCTTTTGGGGCACTAAAGGCGTGCTCGCCACCTTGCCCGGCGCTTTGCCGCGCGCCAACGAAGTCTCCCTCGATTCGCGCGTCCTGCTCTTCACCGTGGCGCTGTCGCTACTGGCCGGAATTGTTTTCGGCCTCGCTCCTGCCCTGAAAACGTCTCGCGTGAACTTGCTGGACATACTGAAAGAGAGCAGCGCTGGTTCGGGCGGAAGCCGTCACCGCCTACACGGAGTTTTCGTCGCCGTCGAAGTAGCCATGGCCTTGGTTTTGCTCGTAGGCGCCGGACTGATGGTTCGCAGCCTCACCGCGCTTTGGCGCGTCGACCCCGGCTTCAATCCCAGCCACGCCATCACTTTTGTTTTGTCCCTGCCGGCTGATCCCAACACCACCTCCGCCGAAACGCGCGCTCGTCTGCGCCTGTTCGACGAAAAAATGAACAACATCCCGGGAGTAAAAGCCGTTTCCGTCACGCTAGGCTCGCGCCCCATGATGCATAATTCCTCGGAGGTTTTCTGGATTGAAGGCGAGCCCAAGCCCGCCAACCTACACGATATGCACCCGGCATTGTTTTATCTCGCTGAAGCAGGTTTTCAGAAAGCCATGGGAGTCACGCTCGAACGCGGCCGCTTCATTACGCCGCAGGACGACGAGCACGCGCCAATCGTCGTGGACATAGATGACGTTTTCGCCCGCACTTATTTCCCTCATGAAGACCCCATAGGGAAGCGCATCAATCTCAGCACCTTTAACGTGCAAGCCGAGATCGTGGGCGTGGTCGGGCACGTGAAGCAGTGGGGACTCGATGCCGATCCGAAATCGGCGATCGAGGCGCAGTTCGATTATCCATTCATGCAGGTTCCGGAAAAACTCATGCCGCTGATGGCGACTGTTGTGGCCGTCGTGCTGCGCACCGAAGGCGATCCCACTGCAGTGATGGGTGACGTTCGCCGGGCGGTCGCGGAAATCGATTCTCGCGAAGCGGTCTATAACGTTCAAACGATGGACGCAGTGATCTCAAATTCATTTGCTGCGCGCAGGCTCTCCATGATTCTTCTCGGCATCTTCGCGACGCTGGCGCTGGTGCTCGCTTGCGTCGGTATCTACGGCGTGATTTCGTATTTGGTCGGCCAGCGCACTCGCGAAATCGGAGTGCGCATGGCGCTCGGCGCGCAGCGCAGCGATGTGCTGCGGATGGTGATCGGGCACGGGACAAAGATGGCGCTGATCGGCGTCGCGATCGGCATCGGCGCCGCGCTGGGACTGACACGCCTCATGGCCAATCAGCTCTTCGGAGTCAGTGCGCATGACCCGCTGACTTTTGCCGGCGTTGCTATGCTGCTGATCATTGTGGCTGTCGCGGCGTGTTACATCCCCGCGCGCCGCGCCATGCGCGTGGATCCGATGGTGGCTTTGCGCTACGAATAGCATCGGATTTCCTCGCGGGGTGACTTTCGTTTGGTCGGGAGGCAAAAATGGGAACGTTGCTGCAAGACATTCGTTACGCCCTGCGCTCGCTAAGAAAATCTTCGGGCTTTACGGTGATCGCTGTGCTCACTCTCGCGCTCGGAATCGGCGCGAACACGGCGCTCTTCTCTGTGGTGGATGCAGTGCTCCTGCGGCCTTTGCAATTCAACAATCCCTCCAGATTGGTGTGGGGCTGGGGCAATTGTCCTCTCTGTGACCACGGCGCCGTTTCACCTTCCGACTTTTTGGACTATCGCGCGCAGAACCAATCCTTTGAACACTACGGCGCCAGGGCAGTGGGAGATTCGCTGTTCAATCTCACCGGAACCGACAAGCCCATTCAGATCAAAGGCTCCATGATCACGGCGGGCTTCTTCGATGCCCTTGGAGTTCAACCCCGCTATGGCCGCGTGTTCACTTTTGCTGATGAGAAAACATTGGATCCCGAGGTCGTCATCCTAAGCCACCATCTGTGGCAGGAACGCTTCGGCGGCGATCCAAACGTCATCGGAAAATCGATCGCACTCGACGACAAGACGCGCACTGTTGTCGGCGTTCTCGGAAACGATATGCCGGTTCTCACCCAAGCCGATCTCTGGTTTCCAGCGCCCTTTGAAAATCCGGGAATGCAGACCCGCCGCTCCCATTTTCTGCGGCCCATCGGCCTTCTGAAAACCGGGGTTACGATCTCTCAAGCGCAAGCAGATCTGGACACCATCGCAGCTCGCCTCGCAACACAATTTCCCGATACCAACAAGGGATGGAGTCAAAAACTCGAGCCTCTTCAAAATGTTCTCATCGGCAACGTAGGCCCTGCATTTTTGGTGTTGATCGGCGCAGTCGCTCTGGTTCTTCTGATTGCATGCGCCAACATCGCCAGCCTTGTTCTCGCGCGCAACACCGTTCGCCATCGCGAGATTGCCATCCGCACGGCCCTGGGTGCCGGACGATTCCGTGTGGTCCGGCAATTGTTGACAGAAAGCTTGGTCCTTGCCTTGATCGGAGGCGTCGCCGGAGTCTTTGTTGCCACGGCAGGTGTGGGACTTTTAAAACAGCTTGGCCCGCAGAGTCTTCCGCGTCTCGACGAGGTAAGTGTAAACGGCATAGTCCTCACATTCACCTTCGTGATCGCGATTTTCACCGGGGTCTTATTTGGCCTCGGACCCGCGTTGAAAGCGAGCCGCCGCGATTTGACTCAAAGTTTGAAGGAAGGGAGCAGCTCCGGCGATTCGCGCTCAAAACATCGTTCACACAATACGCTGGTCGTAGCGGAAGTAGCCCTGTCGCTCGTTGTGTTGATAGCCTCCGGTCTCTTACTCAACAGTTTCTGGCGCTTAATGCGCGCTCCCCTGGGATTTGATCCGGCAAATGTCCTCACCACCGAAGTGTCGCTCCTCTCACCGAGATATGACGACGAGCAACGCCGCGAATCATTTTTCCGCGAACTCCAGGAACGCATACAGTCTGCGCCCGGCGCTACCAATGCCGGATTCATCTCGGAATTGCCGCTGAGCGGCGAAGGCAACGACACGTTTTTCACCATCACCGAACACCCTCCGGCAAATCCAAACGACAATGAGGTTGCAGATTTTCGCGTCACCACCGGCGATTATTTTGGAGCCATGCGGATTCCGCTTTTGGCCGGGCGCAGCTTCGAGAGTCAAGATGCATCCGAAGGCCGTCAAGTTATGGTCGTCAACGAGCCGTTCGCCAAGAAGTTTTTTCCCCACGAGAGCGCCATCGGCAAACACGTGAAATTATTTGAAGGTAAACCCCAATTCGCCACACGCGAGATCGTAGGGATTGTAGGAGGCAACAAGCACTCCGCATTGCAAGAATCTCCTCGTCCGGAAATGTTTATCCCGGGATCCCATACGAGGATGAGTGTGGTCGTGCGTGGCGCCGGCGACCCGGCCATGCTCACGGCAGCGGCGCGCCAAGCCCTCCACCAGATCGATCCGGACGAAGCCACTTCTACCTTCCTCACCATGACGGATGTGGTATCCAGTTCTGCCGCGAACGACCGTTTCAACACGCTGCTGCTCGGTGCGTTTGCCGCCATCGCATTACTGCTTACGGCTGCTGGAATCTTCGGCGTTCTGTCTTATCTGGTCACGCAACGCACGCGGGAAATCGGTCTGCGAATGGCTCTCGGTGCGCAGCAAGCGGATGTTCTTCGCGTAATCGTAGGCCACGGATTGCGCCTCGTGCTGCTGGGTTTGTGCATCGGAGTCGCCGGAGCCTTCGTTGTGACGCGTTGGATGTCCAGCGTACTGTTCGGCGTGAAGCCTACCGACCCGCTGACGTTCATTCTCGTCACCGTCGTGCTCGGGACGGTCGCGTTTCTGGCCGCGTATA
>CAWDNN010000005.1:0-321485 GCA_963803675.1 uncultured Acidobacteriota bacterium
CGAGACAACATCATGCGCGAAATTATCACGCTGCAATGCGGCGAATGCAAAAACCGGAATTACACAACAACCAAGAACCGGAAGAAGCACACGGACCGGCTCGAGACCAGCAAGTTTTGCAAGGCGTGCCGCAAGCACACGCCGCACAAAGAAGTGAAGTAGTCGGTCTTTTGAACCGCTGGCTTGCCCTGAAGCCACGAAGTGGCTGATGGGTCGACGATTCCCGGGACTCGCGTCTGGGTCGGGGTAAACCCCTCGTCCTGTGGGCTCGGGGTGAAGGGGAGTAGGTTCAACGGCAGACCGCCGGTCTCCAAAACCGGATGTGGGGGTTCGAATCCCTCCTCCCCTGCCAGTCCGGCGAGCCAATCAGGCGGGAGGAATGCATCCTGCGCCGGGCCGAGTGAATCGCGAAGGCTAGAGAGACGGCAAGCAACACGGAGCAGCGGGGCAGGATGGCAATGGCGCAGGCGACAAAATTGAACACCTCAGCGGGATCATCGGAGCGGCCAGAACGGGAAAGGCCCACGTGGCTGCAAGAGCTGCTGGATTATCCCAAGCGCGCGCGGCAATTCCTGCACGAAGTGCGCATCGAGATGAAGCAGGTCACCTGGCCTTCGCAAAACGAAGTGTTCAGCACGACCGTGGTGGTGATCCTGACGACGGCTTTTTTTGCGGTGTTTCTCTGGATGGTGGATCTAGCCTGCCAGCGGCTGATCGCCTTCATCGTGACGGAATTCAGGCGGCACTAGATGGAAAAGGGACTTATGGCGAAGCAGTGGTACATCATCCACACGTATTCGGGCTTCGAGCGCAAGGTGAAGGAAAGCCTCGAGAGCCGCGTGGCCGCCTTTGGCCTGCAGGACAAGATCGGCCAAGTGCTGATCCCCACCGAAGATGTGGTCGAGGTGCGCGGCGGTAAGAAAGTGACCTCGACGCGGATGTTTTACCCCGGCTACGTGCTGGTGGAAATGGAAATGGACGACTACACCTGGCACGTGGTGCGCAATACGCTGCGAGTGACCGGGTTCGTGGGATCGGGCCAGACGCCGACGCCGCTTTCCGACGAGGAGGTGCAGAACATTCTGCACCGCGCGGCAAGCCCGACCGAGCGTCCCAAGCCAAAGCTCACGTTTGAGCGCAACGAGCAGGTGCGCATCGTGGACGGCCCGTTTGCGAATTTCACGGGCACAGTGGAAGAGGTCAATGCCGACCGCAGCACGTTGAAGATTTCCGTAACGATTTTTGGCCGCTCGACGCCGGTTGAACTGGATTTCATGCAGGTGGAGAAGCAGGGGTAAGGAACAATGGCAAAGAAGATTCAAGCGCAACTGAAGCTGCAGGTGCCCGCCGGCAAGGCGGCTCCTTCGCAGCAGCTCGGCACGGCGCTGGGTCCGCAGGGCGTGAACATCATGGAATTCTGCAAGCAGTTCAACGCCCGCACGAGCAAAGACCCGGAAGGCATGGTCACCCCGGTGATCATCACCGTCTATAGTGACCGCACGTTCACATTTATCACCAAGACGCCACCGGCCGCCGAGCTGATCAAGCGCGCGGCGGGCATCGTGAAGGGCTCCGCCGAACCCAACCGCAACAAGGTGGGCAAGGTAACCAAAAAGCAGATCGAAGACATCGCCAAATTGAAACTGCCTGACCTGAACACAACGGCGCTCGACGCGGCCGTTCGCACGGTGCTGGGCACGGCGCGCAATATGGGCATCGAAGTGGTGGAGGGCTGAGCAAATGAGCGCCAGGAAATCGGGCAAGAAGATGGAAAGCGCGCGCAAGCAGATCGAGGCGCGTCCCTATCACCTGCCCGAGGCTGCCGAAGCCATCAAGAAAGCCCATTTCGTGAAATTTGACGAAACGGTCGAAGTCGTCATCAATCTGGGTGTGGACCCCAAGCACTCGGATCAAATGGTTCGCGGCACGGTCGTGCTGCCGCACGGGCTGGGCAAGTCCAAGCGCGTGCTGGTGATCGCCAGCGGAGAAAAGGTCAAGGAGGCGCAGGAAGCGGGCGCCGATTTCGCCGGCGGCGAGGACATGGTCCAGAAGATCCAGGAAGGCTGGACGGATTTTGACGCGGTGATCGCCACGCCGGACATGATGCGTTCCGCGGGCCGGCTCGGCAAAGTGCTTGGCCCTCGCGGGTTGATGCCGAACCCGAAGACCGGCACGGTGACCTTTGAAGTCGCGCAAGCCGTCAAAGAGATCAAGGCGGGCAAGGTGGAGTTCCGCGTGGATAAAGCGGGAATCGTCCACTCGCCGATCGGAAAGATCAGCTTCGATGCGGTGAAGCTGGCGGAAAACGCTCATGCGTTGCTTTCCGCCGTGGTGAAGGCCAAGCCATCGGCGGCCAAGGGCAAATACGTGAAGAAGGTCACTTTGACCTCCACGATGGGCCCGGGAATTCTGATTGATCACGCGGACATCGAAGCGGCTTCCGCGGTTGCGGCGTAAGGCTGGCATTCTCTTATGAAAAAGCGCAGCGATAAGGAAAAAGATCTCGAGAAGCTGAAGATCGGAACTGGCTACGGTTTCGACCGTGATTCTTTCGACGTTCAAGGGCATCACCGTCCAGGACGACACGAAACTGCGCCGCACCATCCAGGCGGCGGGCGGCCAGTACAAGGTAGTGAAGAACACGTTGGCCGAACGCGCCGGCGCGGGCACCGCTTCCGAGCAGCTTTTCAAGGGCTTGGCGGGGCCTACCTCCATCGCTTACACCTCCAGCGATCCGGTGGCTCTGGCGAAGGTGATCACGAAATTTGCGAAAGATGTGCCGGCGTTTCAGTTCAAGGCCGGCGTGGTCGAAGGGCGCGTCCTTTCGATCGCGGAGATCCAGCAACTTGCGCAGCTTCCGTCAAAGGAAGAGCTCATCAGCAAGATCATGTTCCTGGTGCAGGCGCCGGCGCAGCGTATTGCTTGCGCGCTGGCGGGGGTTTCACGCAATTTGGCCGTCGTGGTCAGTGAAGCGGCCAAGGCGAACAAGTTTGCCTCGGACGGGGCGTCCGAGTAATCAAGGGTTTTGCATTCTTGCGAGGAGGAAGTGAAGTAGCCATGGCGAACAAAGTGGATGCAATTCTGGAAGAAATCAAGGGTCTGACCCTGCTCGAAGCTGCCGATCTGGTCAAGAAGATGGAAGAGGCCTTCGGCGTTTCAGCAGCTGCGGCGGCTCCGGTTGCAATGGCCGGTGGTGGCGCGGGGGCAGGAGCGGCTCCGGTCGAGGAGAAGACGGAATTCTCCGTCGTTCTCACCGATGTAGGCGCGAACAAGATCAACGTCATCAAAGCGGTCCGCGAAGTCACCAGCCTCGGGCTGAAGGAAGCCAAGGATCTGGTTGATGGCGCGCCCAAACCGATTAAAGAAGGCGTCAACAAAGACGAGGCGGCCACGATCAAGAAGAAGTTCGAGGACGCCGGCGCCAAAGTCGAAATCAAGTAACGACGCTACCGTTTGGGCAGACTTCAGCGGCGCGCGGCAGCGCCGCAGCGGAAGGATTTGTATTACGCACGTTTTAGGCCGCGACACTCGAACCTTTTTCAGCGTCCTTCCGGGACGGCAGGCGGTCGTGTCTTTGGACACAGCGGGCAGCCCTGCCCGCTACACCGTACTGCCCTCCCGCATCATCCGCACGGGCATAGGGGAAGACAATGCAGAATGGTAATCATCACAATCGCGAACGACAGCGCCTGGACTTCTCAAAGATTCAGAGCTCGATTCAGATTCCGAACCTGATCGAGGTCCAGCGCAATTCGTATCAGCGATTCTTGCAGATGGATTTGCTGCCGAGCGAACGCGAAGACGGCGGCTTGCAGTCCGTTTTCAGCTCGGTGTTTCCGATCCAGGATTTTCGCGGGCTCTCGCAGCTCGACTTCGTGGACTATTCGATCGGAAACTGGGAGTGCAAGTGCGGCAACCTGAAGGGGCTGCACCACTTCCGCGCCACCTGCCGCAATTGCGGTGCCTCGGTGGTCACGAATCCTTACCAGACCGGCGATGTGATCTGCACGAAGTGCGGCACGTTCAACAAGAACACGCCCACTTTCTGCAACAAGTGCGGCGACCCGGTCGGCATGCAGCTCAAGTATGACGTGAACGAGTGCGAGGACCGCGGCATGACCTATGCCGCGCCGCTCAAGGTCACCATCCGCCTGACCATCTACGACAAAGATCCCGATACGGGCGCGAAGAACATCCGCGACATCAAGGAGCAGGAAGTCTTCTTCGGCGACATCCCGCTGATGACGGAGAACGGCACGTTCGTGATCAATGGCACGGAACGCGTCATCGTCAGCCAGTTGCACCGGTCGCCGGGCGTCTTTTACGAAACCGCCAACAATCGCAGCTATTTCCTGGGAAAGATCATTCCGTATCGCGGCTCGTGGGTGGAATTCGAATACGACACGAAGAACATCCTGTACGTTCGAATTGACCGCAAGCGCAAGTTCCTGGGTTCGATCTTCCTGCGCGCGCTGGGCATGAAGTCCAACGAAGAGATCCTGCGCACGTTCTACCAGGTGGAGCGCATTGCCCTGCGCGAGGGCGATCTCTTCTGGAACGTTTCCGAAGGAATGGTGGACCGCAAGCTTTCGCGCGAGATTGCGCACCCGAAGAGCGGCGAGGTTGTGGTCGGCGCGCACAAGCGCATCACCGAAGCCCTTCACAAGGAAATGGTGAAGGCGCGTATCTCGCAGGTCGGCGTGGCCGTTGCCGATCTCGAGGGCGCTTACACCGTGGCGGATCTCGTGGATCGCCAAACCGGCGAAGTGCTGGTCGAAGCCAACAAGCCCATGACCTCCGAGTTGTGGAGCGCGGTGGCGACGGCAGGCATCACCGAGGTGGACGTTTTCTTCCCGGAGCGCGACGAAGTCGGTATCGTTCTGAGCCGCACGCTCGACAAGGATTCGATCAAGTCTCCCCGCGAGGCGCTGATCGAAATCTATCGCAAGCTGCGCCCGGGCGATCCTCCAACGCTCGAAACCGCGACCGCGCTTTTCAACGGGATGTTTTTCGATCCGCGAAAATATGACTTCAGCAAGGTGGGCCGGCTGAAGTTCAACATCAAGCTGGGTCTCGAGATCCCGCTTGAAACGCGCACACTCGATTCCTCTGACTTCGTGGCGTCCATTCGCTACTTGCTGAAGCTCCGCAAGAACATCGGCACGGTGGATGACATCGATCACCTGGGCAACCGCCGCGTTCGGGCGGTCGGCGAGCTCCTCGAGAACCAGTTCCGCATCGGCTTGGTCCGCATGGAACGCGCGATCAAGGAAAAGATGTCGGTCTACCAGGAAATGTCCACGGCCATGCCGCACGATCTGGTGAACGCCAAGCCCGTGATGGCGGCGATTCGCGAGTTCTTCGGCAGTTCGCAGTTGAGCCAGTTCATGGATCAGACCAACCCGCTCTCCGAAATCACGCACAAGCGGCGTCTTTCGGCTCTTGGGCCGGGCGGTCTTTCGCGTGAACGCGCGGGATTCGAGGTGCGCGACGTCCATCCCACGCACTACGGCCGCATTTGCCCGATCGAAACGCCCGAAGGCCCGAACATCGGGCTGATCAGCTCGCTTTCCTGTTACGCGCGGATCAACGAATTCGGCTTCATCGAATCGCCTTACCGCAAGGTGAAGGCCGGGCGCGTGATTGACTATGTGCAAATCCTCAACGCGGGAGACAGCGAGTTCAAAGCCGGCGATGTCGCCGAGCGTGATCGCGTGATTGACGTAAACGACGAGCTCAAGCGCCGGCGCGTAACCTTCGACCCGCACTGCTTTTATCTGTCAGCGTGGGAAGAAGACCGCTACGTCGTGGCGCAGGCCAATGTCCCGCTCGATGAACGCGGAAAGATCATCAACGAGCTGGTAAACTGCCGCCAGGCGGGCAACTTCGTGCTGAAGCATCGCGACGAAGTGGACTACATTGACGTATCGCCGAAGCAACTCGTCAGCGTAGCCGCGAGCCTGATTCCCTTCCTCGAAAACGACGACGCGAACCGCGCGCTCATGGGTTCGAACATGCAGCGCCAAGCCGTGCCGCTCATCCGCGGCGAATCGCCGCTGGTGGGCACCGGCATGGAACGCGTTACCGCGCGCGACTCCGGCGCCGTGGTGCTCTGCCGCCGCGAAGGAATCGTGGATCAGGTGGACTCCGAGCGCATCATCGTGCGCGTTGAGTCCGACCACTCCGGCGTGCTGAGCCGCGAAGTCGGCGCGGACATCTACCAATTCACGAAGTTCAAGCGCTCAAACCAAAACACCTGCATTAACCAGAAGCCGCTCGTTCGCGTGGGCGACCGCGTGAAGCAGGCGCAAGTCCTCGCGGACGGCCCGTGCACGGACCGCGGCGAGCTCGCACTCGGCCGGAACGTCCTCGTGGCGTTCGTGCCCTGGCGCGGGTACAACTTCGAAGACGCCATCCTGGTGAGCGAAAAGCTCGTCAAGGACGATTACTACACCTCGATTCACATCGAGGAGTATGAAATCGAGGCGCGCGACACCAAGCTGGGTCCGGAAGAAATCACCCGGGATATCCCCAACATCAGCGAAACCTTCCTGCGCAATCTGGACGAAAGCGGCGTGATTCGCATCGGCGCCACCGTCCGGCCGGGCGACATCCTGGTCGGCAAGGTCACGCCAAAGGGCGAAACGACGCTAACGCCGGAAGAAAAACTGCTGCGCGCGATTTTCGGCGAAAAGGCCGGCGACGTTCGCGACGCTTCTCTCTATTGCCCGCCGGGCATCGAGGGCACCGTCGTTGACGTGAAGATCTTCTGCCGGAAGGGCGCCGAAAAGGACGAGCGGCACAAGTCCATCGAAGCCGGTCAGGTGTTCAAGCTCGAAAAGAACCTGGCCGACGAAATCCGCATCCTCACGGACGAGCGCCTGAAGCGACTCTCCGATCTACTGGGCAACCAGAAGCTCGTCGCGGACTTGCACGATGAGAAAACGAACAAGCGCCTGCTCACCAAGGGCACGGACCTGACGCGCGACATCATCGAGAAAATCTCAACGCGCAACCTGAAACGGCTGAAGCTCGCCGATAAGGATCCCCTGCTCATCGAGAAAATTGATGAGATCGAGGAGATGACCTCGCGGCAGATCGACGTGCTCCGCAAGATCACCGAGGAGCGCAAGGAAAAACTCAAGAAGGGCGACGAGTTGCCCCCAGGCGTCATCAAGCTCGTAAAGTGCTACATCGCGATGAAGCGCAAGCTCTCGGTCGGCGACAAGATGGCCGGCCGCCACGGCAACAAGGGCGTGATCGCGCGAATCGTTCCGGAAGAAGACATGCCCTACATGCCGGACGGAACGCCGGTGGAGATCGTGCTCAATCCGCTGGGCGTGCCTTCCCGTATGAACGTGGGCCAGATTCTCGAAACACACCTGGGATGGGCTTCAAAGGAACTGGGCCGCGCGCTCGGCCGCCTGATCGATCGGGACACCAAAGCGGAAACGATGCGCAAGTGGCTCAAGGAAGTCTTCGGCGAAACGCCGATCTGGGGCACGATTTCGGGCCTCAACGACGAGGAATTCGATTGATCTCGCCGATGGCTTCCGCGAAGGCATTCCGTTTGCCACGCCCGTTTTCGACGGCGCGCGCGAGACGGAGATTCGCCACTTGATCGAAGAAGCGGGTCTGCCGTGCTTCGGGCAAGATCACACTTTTCGACGGGATGACCGGCGAGGCGTTCGCACAGAACGTCACCGTCGGCTACATCTACATGCTGAAGCTTTCTCACTTGGTGGACGACAAGATCCACGCGCGCTCGATCGGGCCCTATTCGCTGATCACGCAACAGCCGCTCGGCGGTAAAGCGCAGTTCGGCGGCCAGCGGTTCGGCGAAATGGAAGTCTGGGCGCTCGAAGCTTACGGCGCCGCTCACATCCTGCAGGAGCTGTTGACCTGCAAGTCTGACGACGTATACGGCCGCGCGAAGATTTACGAGGCTATCGTGAAGGGCGAGCCAGGCATCGAGCCCGGCGTGCCCGAATCATTCAACGTTCTCGTGCGCGAGCTGCAGTCGCTTTGCCTGGACGTGGAGTTGATGAAGCGGCAGCAGAAGGCCGCTCCGGCAGCCGAAGCGGCGGATTAAGCCGCGGCGGAAGCCGTATCGAGTTTTTTCAATCCGGGGCGCCGGCAAACAACGGCGGCGCTTCGGGCAGCAAATGATTCGGTCTAATTCTCTCCGGGAATCCGGAGATGCCCGGCCAGCCGCGCGCTCGCCGGGAGGGAGGAATCCACCTTGTATCGTAGCAGCCCTTATGATCGCGCCAGCTTGATCGCGGATTTCGATTCGATTCGCATCAGCCTGGCAAGCCCCGAGCGAATTCGTTCATGGTCGCACGGGGAAGTCACCAAACCCGAAACCATCAATTACCGCACGTTCAAGCCCGAGCGTGATGGCTTGTTCTGCGCCAAAATTTTCGGTCCGGTCACGGACTGGGAATGCCTGTGCGGAAAATACAAGCGCATGAAGCATCGCGGAGTGATCTGCGATAAGTGCGGCGTGGAAGTCACGCTCAGCAAGGTCCGCCGCGAGCGCCTGGGCCACATCGAGCTCGCTTCGCCCTGTTCGCACGTGTGGTTTTTCAAGGGGCTTCCTTCGCGCATCGGCAACCTGCTGGACATCACCATGCGCGACCTCGAGCGCATTCTCTATTTCGAAGGCTTCGTCGTCGTGGACCCGGGCGAAGTGCCGGGGATCAAAGCAGCGCGACCTGCTTCCCGAGGAAAAGTACCGTGAGCTCATAAAGGAATATCCCGGCCAGTTCCGCGCGGCTATGGGCGCGGAGGCCATCAAGGAACTCCTCAAGGGCGTTGAAGTGGAAAAGCTCAGCGAACAGCTGCGCGAGAAAATGAAGGTTGACGCCAGCCTGCAGAAGCGCATCAAGTACGCCAAGCGCCTGAAGGTTGTCGAGGCCTTCCGCAAGAGCGGCAATAAGCCGGAGTGGATGATTCTGGACGTAATCCCCGTGCTGCCGCCCGAACTGCGGCCTCTTGTGCCTCTGGATGGCGGCCGGTTCGCCACCTCCGATCTCAACGATCTCTACCGGCGCGTGATCAACCGCAACAACCGCCTGAAGAAGCTGATGGAGTTGCACGCGCCCGATGTGATCGTGCGCAACGAAAAGCGCATGTTGCAGGAAGCCGTGGACGCGCTCTTCGACAACGGCCGCCGCGGCCGCGTGCTGCGCGGCACGAACAACCGCCCGCTGAAGTCGCTCTCCGACACGCTGAAGGGCAAGCAGGGCCGTTTCCGCCAGAACCTGCTCGGCAAGCGCGTGGACTACTCCGGCCGGTCGGTGATCGTCGTCGGCCCGGAACTCAAGCTGCACCAGTGCGGCCTGCCGAAGAAAATGGCGCTCGAGCTCTTCAAACCGTTTATCTATCACCGGCTCGAAGCCACCGGCCACTGCACAACCATCAAACAAGCCAAGGAAATGGTCGAGCAGCAGGACCCGATCGTGTGGGACATCCTCGAGGAAGTGATTCGCGAGCATCCTGTGTTGCTCAACCGCGCTCCGACTTTGCATCGCCTCGGCATTCAGGCCTTCGAACCGGTGCTCGTGGAAGGCAAAGCCATTCGAATTCACCCGCTGGTCTGCACCGCATTCAACGCGGACTTCGACGGTGACCAGATGGCCGTGCACATTCCGCTTTCACCGGAAGCGCAGATCGAAGCTTCCGTGCTGATGCTTTCTTCGCGCAACATTCTCTCGCCCGCGCACGGCCTGCCGTTGGCCGTCCCGACGCAGGACATGATCCTGGGCATCTACTACCTCACCAAGGCCAAGCCCGGCGCCAAGGGCGAGGGCCGCGCATTCAGCTCCGTTGAAGAGGCCGTGCTGGCGCTCGAAGCCGGTGAAGTCGAGTTGCTCACGCCGATCCGCCTGCGCTATAGCGGCGAGGCCATTAACCTGACCGCCGCCTATGACGACCAGGACGTCGTTCACACGGCGCCGATCACGCTCGATAAGCAGTTCCTGAACACCACCGTCGGCCGCGCGATCTTCAACGATCACCTGCCGAAGGGCACGCCTTTCGTCAACGGCTTGCTCAAGAAGAAGGGCGTGCAGCAGCTCGTGCACTTCTGCTACCTGCAATACGGCATCGAGCGCAGCGTGACGATGCTCGACGAGCTGAAGGAACTCGGCTTCCTCTACGCCACCAAGTCCGGCATCTCCATCGGGATTG
The DNA here is from genome assembly GCA_963803675.1 of uncultured Acidobacteriota bacterium. GTDB lineage: Bacteria > Acidobacteriota > Terriglobia > Acidiferrales > UBA7541 > DASTCZ01. The sequence goes on from CAWDNN010000005.1 coordinate 10,195, forward strand.
ACGACATGTTGATCCCGGGCGACAAGGCCAAGCTGGTGGACCTCGCCGAACGCGAGGTCGTCAAAGTCCAGGAGCAGTATCTGGACGGCGCGATCACCAACGGCGAACGCTACAACAAGGTCATAGACATCTGGGGCAAGGTCACCGAGCACGTCTCGGAAGAACTCTTCAAAGCGCTCGAAGAGCAGGATAAGGAAGGCGTGATCAACCCCGTGTACGTGATGGCGGATTCCGGCGCGCGCGGTTCGAAACAGCAGATCCGCCAGCTTTCCGGAATGCGCGGGCTGATGGCCAAGCCCTCGGGCGAAGTGATCGAGCAGCCCATCACTTCGAACTTCCGCGAAGGCCTCACCGTGCTGCAGTACTTCATCTCGACGCACGGCGCCCGCAAGGGTCTGGCCGATACGGCGCTCAAGACGGCCGATTCGGGCTACCTCACGCGGCGCTTGGTGGACGTGGCGCAGGACGTCATCATCAGCGAGATTGACTGCGGCACTTCCGAAGGCATTTACGTCGAGCCGATCCTCGAGCAAGGCAAAAAGGAAGTCGAGGCGCTGCGCGACCGCATCGTGGGCCGCGTGTCGCTCGAGAAGCTCAAGGATTTCGAAGGCAACGTGATCGTGGACGTCAACCAGGAAATCACCGAAGAACTGGCCAATTCCGTCCAGGCCGCCGGCGTGATGCGCGTCAAGATCCGGTCGGTGCTGACGTGCGAGTCTCGCCGCGGCGTTTGTGCGCGGTGCTACGGCCGCAACCTGGCTTCAGGCCGCATGGTCGAGCTCGGAGAAGCGGTCGGCGTCATCGCCGCGCAGTCCATCGGTGAACCTGGCACGCAGCTCACGATGCGGACCTTCCACATCGGCGGAACGGCCAGCCGGGTCGCCGAGCAGTCCGAACTCGTCACGCGCACCTCCGGCAATACCAAGTTCGTGGAGCTGAAATACGTCCACGGACGCGTGAATTCGCTGATCGTGATGAGCCGCAACGGCCACATCGCCGTCGTGGACGAAAAGGGCCGCGAAAAGGAACGCCACGAAGTGCCCTACGGCACGCGCCTACTCGTTCCCGAAGGCGATCCCGTCCAAGCCAATCAGAAGATCGCCGAATGGGATCCGTATACCTTCTCGATCTTGACCGAGGTCGGCGGCATCATCCAGTTCAAGGATCTGCAGCCGGGGATCACCATCGAGGAGCAGGTCGACGAGGTCACGGGGCTTTCGCAGAGCGTCGTAATGCTGCCGCCCGATGACGAAAAGCGGCAGCCCACAGTGCTCATCCGCGATACGGCGGGCAAGGTCCGCAAGAAATATCTGATGCCGTCGCGCGCCCACTTAATGGTCTCCGACGGTTTCGAAGTGATGCCTGGCGACGTGCTCGCGAAGATTCCGCGCGAGACCATGAAGACCAAGGACATCACCGGCGGTCTGCCGCGCGTCGTGGAGCTTTTCGAAACGCGCAAGCCGAAGGATCCGGCCGTCATCAGCGAAATCGACGGCGTGGTGAAATATGGCGAGATCAGCAAGGGCATGCGCAAGATCTATGTCGAAAGCGAAGACGGCAAGACGCAAAAGGAATATTCCGTCCCGCGCGGCGTACACATTCAGGTACAGGAAGGCGAGCGCCTGCTGGCCGGCGAGCCGTTGATTGACGGTCCGCTGAACCCGCATGACATTCTGGCCGTCCTCGGCGAGAAGTTCACGCAGGCCTATCTCGTCAACGCGGTGCAGGAGGTTTACCGCCTGCAGGGCGTCAACATCAACGACAAGCACATCGAGACCATCGTCCGCCAGATGATGCGCTGGGTGAAGGTGGAAGACGTCGGCGACACAGCGTTTCTACTCGAGGAGCAGGTGGATAAGTTCCGCTTCCGCGAGGAGAACGACCGCATCATCGAGAACGGCGGACGTCCCGCAACCGGGCGCCCGCTGCTGCTCGGCATCACGAAGGCGTCGCTTTCCACCGACTCGTTCATCTCCGCGGCAAGCTTCCAGGAGACTACGCGAGTGCTTACCGAAGCCGCTGTTGCGGGCAAGGTGGATTATCTGCGAGGCCTGAAAGAAAACGTCATCATGGGCCGCCTGATTCCCGCCGGCACGGGGCTCGAGTGGTACCGCAACATCCAGTTGCTCACCGAGATGCCCGAGCCGATGCCACAGGCGGAATTGTCCGCTCCCGATCTTTCGCCGGAAGAAGCCGCAGCGCTGGACTTCCTCCGCAAGGACGCGACGGGTGGCGCGGTGGCCGAGAGCTGAGCCGCTCTTACAATCTACATTTCAAAAGCGGTCCGGTTGCCCAGAGGCGGCCGGACCGTTTTTCTTTTTGACGGCAGGGAGTGATAGATTGGGCAGCGGACTCAATCCCGGTAATTTGGCGCGTTCAGGGTTTTGAGAAGGCCAGCGTGTGCGCGGTCGCGGCAAGCTGATCAAGCTCATCCTTGCTTGCAGCGTAAAATTCCAGAGTGACGAGATAGCCGCCGGTCAGCGTCTGGATTTGCGCAAACCACGCCGTGACGTTTGCCTGCGTGCCAAGGTAGGTCGCGTGGAAAACCGCGTGGCCGCCGATCGAGGATTCCTCCACCGAGCCGACGAGCATCATGCCGGACGCGCTCCTCCGCTGGGCGTTTCCGCGAAACTTCTCAATATCGAACGGGCCGGGCCACTGCACCACGATGATCCGCACCGAAGGGATCGTGACGCGCAGGCTATCGTCGCTGCCTCGCGGCACGGCATAGAAGATTGCTTCGGGAATCAAGATCTGGGTCTGGGCGCCGGCTGCCTGCTGGCGCTGTGCGACTGCCGCTTTCACTTGTTGGCTGGCGGTAGCTAATGTCGCCTCTTTTGCGGCGGCCCAGTCCTTCGGGAATTGGTACGACACTCCGATCCGCGAATTCTGATAAGTGTTCCCGGAGACGGAGCCTGCGGCAATCTCGGGATCTACCGCATCCGCCGCGCCGGTGCTGGCCGCAGCCGCGGGCGTTCTGGCCGCCGCTGCAGACGCCGTAGCGGGAGACGATGCCGCAACCACAGGTGGTGCGGCTAGCGCGGAAGGCGAACTCACCGTCGCGGGCGCGTTGGCAGAACTGACCACCTGTAGCGAAGCGGGCTTCTTCAGCGCTTTGTTGATGGTCTCCGACATCTCCATGTCGGTTTGTGGCTCATAGCCGGATTCGTGGAAGCGGATCACGCCGTCGCGATCCAGCACAATATAGGTGGGATACGAGTTGATATTGAAATCCCTCAGCACCTCCCCGGAAAGATCAATGTATTGCGGCCAATCCATATGATTCTTAGCGATAAAGCTCTTCCAAGTCTGTTCGTCGTTATCAGAACTCACGCTGACGAAGGTGACTTGCTTGTCGCGGTACTTCTTCTGCAGTTCAATCAGCGATGGCAGCGCTTCGCGGCACACCGGGCACCAAGTGCCCCAAAAATCCAGGACGACTACCCTGCCGTGGAGCGCGTCATTCGAAAGCGGCATTCCGTCCAGCGGCGTGAAGGAAAAGTCCGGCGCTAAGGGCTCGCGCACCCGGGCAGGATCGGCGATGGCGCGGCGCGCTTCGGAGATTGTTTTGGCGTCCGCCCCGGGTGAGGCGATAAAAGTATTGAGCTCCGCGATTCCGTCGGCATCGCGCTCCTGTTTGAGCAGCACGATCCCCAGATTGAAATGGGCAATCAACATACCGGGGTCCGTCGCGAGCGCTTCGCGCGTCTCCGCTTCAGATTCCTTCAGCTTCTTGTCCGTGGGCTTGCTGGTCATCTCCGCGAGCAGAAATCCGCGCGCGAGATGCGCCTTGGCGGCGACGCCTTTATCTGCGCCGGCTGCGGCCGCGGCTTTCTTGGCGTCTTCGAGCGCCGCCGGCAGATCGCCCGCCTTGCGCTCCACGGAGAACATCCTGAGGTAGCAGACGGCCGAGGTGTGGTGAGCCAGCTTGTCGGCCTTCCGGTAGGCATCCAGCGCCTTGTCGTAATCCTGCTTGGCAAACAATTCATCGCCCTGCGCGATCGCCTGCGCCACGCTTGGGTCTTGCCCATCGGGAATGGCGCCAGATACAGAACCAGCAAACAGGATCAGCAGAAGAGGACAAACGACTTTTCGCATGGGCCGCGCTCCTGAATCTCCGCGTTACGGAATCGAAGACGTTTTACCAATTATGGCGTAAATAGGAGGGTTATCTTAGAGATATATGCGCCGTGAAGTCAATGGTACAGACCGGATGTCAGTGTGGCTTGGGAGCTTTGGGGGCCGCGGGATTATCCACGCCAAAATCCCACACAAACATGTCGGTTTTTCCCATTGGCAGAACAACCTCCAGGGCGTATTCGCCCGGCGGCAACGGCTCGCCCAATGTGAAACGGTAAACGCCTTTGGCCACGATCCATCGCTGGAACGAGAGCGTCTTGCGCTGGACGTCCTGAAGGCCGGCGACATTGGTGCTGATGGATTCGACCACGCGCTTGTCGCCTCTGAGTTGGGCGTGTACCAGGAGCACTTCCGGCTCATCCGCATCGTAATCGGTGCGGTAGTAAAACTCTGGGTCTTGGGTTGTAAATCGCACGGTGGCGCGCTTGCCCGGAATCTCCAGCCGCTGCTTCGAAGAGAAAATCGGCACCAGGATGCGTTTTGCGGCCTGAGCTTTATCGGTCTTGAGCTGCGTCGCCACCTGGTTCATCGGCGTGATGGTTCTGCCTTCCACCGCGAAGAGCCCCTCGTCCTGCGGCAGGATTAATCCAGGAGCAACTTCCAGGCTCGCGTCCACGTCCAGCACTTCCGCGGCGTTCTCGGCGGTTTCCCGCTTGGCAATCTTTGCGGCAAATTCGTCCGCGGTCTGCTTTTCGTCCTGCGCCGCCTTGGCCGTGGCATCCCAATCCACCAGAGAAGCGGGAATCTCTTCCCATTGCGAACGCTCGACGCTGTAGTAGCGCACGGTGTCGCTCTTGCGCTCATAGCTGCGCACGATTTGGTAGCTACCGTCTTTCAGCATCAGCCGCTGGCCGCGCGGCGCAAAAGCCGAAGCGGGCGCCAAAGGTTTGTCGGCATTAGCGGCCGGTTGCTGAGCAGGCGGATTCGTCTGCGCATTCGAATTCGGAGGAGTCTGCTGCTGCGACTGTTGCTGCGCCGACTGCGTCCAGGCCCGGGGCGCGACGCTGCACAACAAGCAAGCCAGAAGAAGCCCGCCCAGCGAGGCGCGCGCGGCCATTACAACCCTGGAGCTTCGAAATCCGATGCAACTTGGAATCTGGCAGGCTTCTCGCATGGCCGAGTCTTCACTCTAGGATGCCGCCGGCCCTCGTTTGGCTGGCGGAGTAGCTGATGGGCCAGCATAGCTCTTGGCGTGGCCGGCGGGCAATGGGTGAAGAGGGCAGCCGTACCAGTTCTAATCTCTGAGCGGAGTCGCCAAAAACCACCTTGACATATTCCTATATAGGAATGTATCATGCTCATCGTGCCACGGGCCGCCACAACCTCGGATAGCTTTAACGCGGTAGCCGAGCCTCGCCGGCGGGCGATCCTGAACTACTTAGCCTTGCAGGAACGCCCGGTTGGCGACATCGTGGCGAGCCTGCAGTTGGCGCAGCCCTCGGTTTCGAAGCACCTTCGCGTGCTGCGAGACGTCGGGCTGGTGGAGGCGCGCCGCGACGGACGCCACATCCTCTATCGCACGAACGCTGAGGCGATCCGGCCGCTTCACGAATGGACGAAAACGTTCGAACGCTTCTGGCAGCACAAATTGGTTCGCATCAAGCATCGCGCTGAAGAAAAAGGCAATTCGTTGGAAAAATCCGGACCGGACGATAAGCACAAGGAGGAACTATGAGTTCCACAGCATCCGCAGCAATTGAAAATCTGACGTTGAGCGTAACGCAGGAAATCCACGTTCGGGCTTCGCTGGAGACGACCTTCGCGGCCCTGCTCGAACAGCTTGGACCGGGAGGCGACACGCCCGACGGCAAGCCCATGCCGATGAAGATCGAGCCGTGGCCCGGCGGCAGGTGGTTCCGCGACCTGGGCGATGGAAACGGACATTTCTGGGGCCACGTACAAGCCATCAAGCGGCCCACGCTGCTCGAAATCACCGGGCCGTTGTTCATGTCTTACGCGGTCGTTTCGAACGTGCAGTACCGCCTCAGCGAGGAGCAGGGCGGCACGTTGATCAAATTTCACCACTTTGCAATGGGCGTGATTCCCGACGACCACCGGCAAGGCGTAGGAAAAGGCTGGACGCATATCAACGACCGCATCCGCACGCGAGCCGAAGGGCGCCGGGCGCGCTAAGCGCTGATACGCGCCGAGAAGAAAATCCGATATGCTAGGAGGAGACGGAAAATGGCGCAAATCGGCGAATCTTTGGTGAATGAATTTCGGCTACGGTGACAACAAACAGCGCCGTTGGCGCGTATATTTAGAAGAGGGGATACGCATGAGCAAGGTACGCGTACTGGTCGGCACACGCAAAGGGGCGTTTGTTCTCTCGTCGGACGGCAAACGCGAAAAATGGGATGTCAGCGGCCCCCATTTTGCCGGCTGGGAGATCTATCACGTCAAAGGATCGCCGGCGGACCCGAATCGCCTATACGCCTCGCAAAGCACCGGGTGGTTTGGCCAATTGATTCAGCGCTCGACGACGGCGGCAAGACCTGGGAGGCGATGGACAACAAGTTTGTCTACGAAGGCGTTCCCGGCACGCACCAGTGGTATGACGGCACACCGCATCCCTGGGCGTTCAAGCGCGTGTGGCATCTGGAGCCGTCGCTCACCGATCCCGACACGGTCTACGCCGGCGTCGAAGATGCCGCTCTCTTTCGCACGACCGATGGTGCAAAATCCTGGCACGAACTCCCCGGCCTGCGTGAACACGGCTCCGGTCCGCGGTGGCAACCGGGCGCGGGCGGAATGTGCCTGCACACGATCCTGCTCGATCCGAGCAACCCCAATCGAATCTTCATCGCCATTTCCGCCGCGGGCGCTTTCCGCACCGATGACGGCGGCAAAACGTGGAAGCCGATCAATCAGGGGCTGCGCTCCGAGCACATCCCCGATCCTACGCCGAAGTCGGCCACTGCGTTCATCGCCTCGCGATGCATCCGCTCGCGCCCCGGCGTGCTCTTCATGCAGAAGCATTGGGACGTGATGCGCAGCGACAACGCCGGCGATTCCTGGCAGGAAGTCAGCGGGAATTTGCCGACCGATTTCGGGTTCGTGATTGACGTTCACGCGCACGAACCGGAGACGATTTACGTTGTCCCGATCAAGAGCGATTCCGAGCACTTCCCTCTCGAGGGCAAGCTGCGCGTTTATCGCAGCCGCACGGGCGGCAACGAGTGGGAAGCGCTGACCAAAGGCCTGCCGCAAAGCAACTGCTACGTGAACGTGCTGCGCGACGCCATGGCGGTGGACTCGCTCGATTCCTGTGGCATCTATTTCGGCACATCGGGCGGCCAGGTTTATGCATCGGCCGATGCCGGGGACAACTGGGCGCCGATTGTCCGCGATCTTCCCGCCGTGCTTTCGGTAGAGGTTCAGACGCTCTCATGATCCGGGTCGTGCTTCCGCCGCATCTGCGGACGCTGGCGCACGTCGGCAGCGAGGTAAATCTCGAGATCATAGGCCGGCCGACGCCGCGCTCGGTGATAGACGCCGTCGAGGCGCGCTATCCGATGTTGCGCGGCACGATCCGCGACCACGTTACGCTAGAGCGCCGGCCGTTCCTGCGCTTCTTCGCCTGCGAGCAGGATTTGTCGCACGATTCGCCGGACGCGCCGCTGCCCGATGCGGTCGCAACGGGAGCGGAGCCGTTTATCATCCTCGGCGCCATCGCCGGCGGGTAAGCAACGGCATTTTCTACTTCGAGTGGCTGCGCGATAGTCTGGAGCATGAACCTGAAGGGAAAGTCCTGGTAGTATCGCCGCGTGAAGAAAAAAATAAAATCTGGCAATCGCAGGGCTTCGGCAAAAGGCAACGGCGCTCCGAGAAGCGTTGACGAATATCTTGCCGGTGTCCCGGAACCCGCCCACAGCGCCTTGGTCAAGATGCGCGCGGCGATTCGGTCCGCTGTGCCGCCGGAGGCTACCGAGACCATCAGCTATCGGATCCCCGCGTTCAAGCACAAGCGGGTGCTGGTGTGGTTCGCCGCGTTTTCGAACCACTGCAGTTTGTTCCCCACGGCCTCGGTTATTGACGCGTTTAAGGAAGAGCTCAAGGGCTTCTCCACATCCAAAGGGACCATCCATTTCCCGACGGACAAGCCAGTGCCGATTGCCCTTGTTAAGAAACTGGTGAAGGCGCGAGTCGCGCAGATCGAAAGCAAGAAACGCCGCTGACCGGGTTGTCCTCGGGCGCATCCTCGGCGCCATTGCCGGCGGGTAGTCCCACCCGCGCTGACATTCCTCTTTGCCGCCTTGCGTATACACCACTAACATATCCATTCTAGAAATCGGTCGAAGCGGAGAGGAGCACGCCCACGGACACGACCGTCGCAGCAGCTTCCGGCAAGCCGGCTCTACGCCGGCGCCAGCCAGTTTGGATGCACATACTGCGGTGGGTCATACTCGCCCTGCTCGCCTACGGGCTCTTCGAAGCATGGCGGCACCGCACAGCAGTGCTGCACAGCAGAGTATTCCCCGCTTTCATACTGTGGCTGCTATTCCAGGTGTACTGGGGCGCCACGTCGCGGAATTCTGCGCCAACCAAAAGCTCCGAATCTCGCGGGTCTACAGTTTTCCATCAAATCGTCATTAACGTCGCATATCTCCTGCTTTTCTGGCCGGCGCCGGGACTGAAAGGCTGGTTTTTGCCGCCGGGGATTCCTCATCTTGTCGTGATTGGCACGATGATCGAGGCGGCATTTATTCTTTTGGCCGTCTGGGCGCGCCGGCATCTCGGGCGCAATTGGAGTGCGGCAGTCAGAATCGGAGAAGGCCACGAATTGGTCCGCACCGGTCCCTATCGGCTGCTGCGGCATCCGATCTACACGGCGGTACTCGGCATGTGCGTGGGGACAGCCATCGCCTCGAGCCAGTATCACGCCTTGCTTGCAGTGGCGATGGTGTTGGTGGCTTACATTCGAAAGAGCCGGCTGGAAGAACAGATCCTGCGGAAGACGTTTGGCGCAGAGTACGATGCTTACCGGCGGCATACTTGGGCGCTTGTGCCGTTGGTGTACTAGCGCCTTCGCGTCTGAGCGACCGCGAGGAGCGCTTGATCACCACCGGTCATCGGTACGAAAAAACTCCTGCTAACAAGTTCGCAGATCCTGGCACAGGCCATCATCTGCCAAATCTGACTCAGCGGGTAGAGCGAATGCTCGTCGTCGGGGGCCGCCTGCGCATTCCGCCCCTCCCTTTCGCGCCGAGTTTCTCAGTAAGGTTGCGATGTCTAGGAATGAAATGAAATGCTATGCCATATGTAGCTGAGCGTGCTACTATACATAAAGCATCTTGACCTGCACCGATGCGGATGGGGAGTCGTGGAGAGAGGAAAACAGGATAAGCAGTCGCAGCTCAACTTGCGAATGCCGCCGGGAGCCCTTCGGGCGATCAGCAGGGCGTCCGCGAGAGAGGATAAATCGATGGCAGACTACCTGCGCATTGCCGGCCTGAACGCCGCGTGTCATACGTTTCAGGAGGTCCCGATGCCAACATTGATTGCTTCCACCGAGCGTGTAACGCTACAGCGTGCCCGCGCCCTTGGCATGGTTCCCATCGCGGAAGTTGGGAAAGAGTGGCAGGGCGAAGTTAGGGTAAGTATCGGGAGAAATGGCTTGTTTTGGGATCTAGCGGGCGGCGTATGGATGTTAACCGCGGAAGGGCTGAAGCAAGTCATGGGGTTCGAGCCTGCGGAGGAGACTGAGCGCTTGGCTACTCTTTCGAGAAATAAGAAATTGGAATCTCGGTCTCCTTATGAAGTTACCAAGTCGTTCACAGCCAGCAAACTCCAGAGCGAAGAAGGTTATGCTACCGAGCAAGATGAGATGACGCAGGGTCAGATATTGTTTGCCGACCCCGAGTACTGGAAGGGTAAACTCTGGGAAGGAGAGGAAATCGTTCAATTCTGCTGCGGTCTCACTCGATTTTACGTCGGTCGGAGTACGTTTTTGAACCTAACTCGTCGGACCACGTTCGCTAATCGAGAACGGTCATAGAAAGTCAGTCGCTCAGTTATATCGTACAAGCCCAAGCTAGTTGCGGGGACGTAATATTGAGCGAAGACGTTTTCACGGGGCCTAGCGATGCCGGACGCCGTCACGTCAGGCGCGGAGCCTTTTATCATCCGGTCTTGGCGACAATTTAACCATAACATCCCACGGCTAGAGTCTTGTCGCCGACCGTGGTCTCAGCGTCGATGGTGACCTTATCATTGGCCCCCGAGCTAGAATGACGTCAACCGATGAGCCTTTACAAGTACCTACGCCCGGAGAGAGTCGATGTTTTGGAGCAATTGCGAATACGGTTCTCCCCAGCCATATCTACGAACGATGCCTTTGAACTTAAGCCACTAACGAAGGGCTGGGCGTCGAAAGAGGTAGCAGGGAAGATCCTGGTGGCTAAGTTTCGGGATTTTTTCCAAGAAGCTGATACTCCGGAAAAGATGCTGCGGATAGCTATTGCCAAGCACCCGGAAGCGGAAACCAATTTCCGTAAGACCATGGAAGTGTTGGGTCCAGAACAATGGTTTCGGCTGATGAAGGACACTGTGGAACAGTCCTATGAGGCGGCAGCGTCAAGTGCGCATAAGCTGGTGGAAGAAAACTGGAGCGCCTTTTCAGCCAGGTTTTCGGAAGTCGTCGGCACTCAAATTGGCATTTTGTCTCTATCTGAGGATCCCCGCAATCCTGTTATGTGGGGACACTATTCCGATCGCAGTCGCGGATTTGTTGTCGGATTTGACGAAACGCAGCCCTGGTTTAGCCAGAAACGCACTGAGAACGATGAGTTTTGTCATCTCAGGAAAGTCACCTACGTCAAAGATAACTGCCCAAGTATTTTTCGGAGCTGACAGGACAAGATATTGCGTATTCTAAATTGGACGGATGGAGCTATGAAAAGGAGTGGAGAATACTCTTCCCCCTCGAACGGGGCATCAACACAAAACTCGTGGATAGCTTCGGTCAACCAATCATCGTCTTTCCTTTCCCGCCAGAATGCCTAACGGAGGTAATCGTTGGAAGCCGCGCCGCTGAGGAATTACATCAGCAAATTCGCTTGGCGTGCAAGAAACTGCCTTCTCATATTCCCATTTCCAAAGGTACCTGGTAGATGCCTCGAAGCAACCCCCACCCAAACCTGGCCCGCTTCACGGGTTGTACTTCGCCAGCCAATCCCCGATTTCCTTAAAGACATCGCGGCGCTGCTCGGAAAGAACCGGGAAATGCGGCGAACCCGGGATACGTCACCATGCGCACGGTTTTTCCGCGCTCGGCGAGCAACACGTAGAATTCGCGGCCCTGGAACGTGGGCACGCGGATGTCGGCTTCACCGTGCAGGATCAGCAGAGGCGTGGTTACCTGGTCCGTGTGCATCACCGCGGAAAACTCCAGCATGGGCGTGGGATCTTTCTCTTGCCACCGCGCGTCGTAATCCACCTGGCCGATGTCGCTCGTGGGAATGAAGCTGAGCCAGTCGGTGATTCCCGCGCCTTCGATCGCGGCGCGATAGCGGTGCGTCTGCGTCACGGTCCATGAAGTCATAAAGCCGCCGGCGCTCCAGCCAAAGATCGCCAACCGGTTCGGATCGGCCCATCCCTGCGCGACGGCGAAATCCGTGGCGCTATCCACGTCGCTGTAAGCCCGGTCGCCAAAATGCTGGTAGATGGCGGCAAGGAATTCGGAGCCGTAGCCCGTGGAGCCGCGATACTCCGGCTGCAAAACGATGTAGCCCATGCCCGCAACCATGCGTGAGAAAAGATCGAAGACAAGCCTGTCGTTTTCTTCGGGACCGCCGTGCGGCAAGACCAGAAAGCGGCCCTTCTGCCCCGGCTGGTAATCGGCGGGAAACGTCACGATCCCTTGGAGCTTCGTGCCATCCTTCGCGGTCCAATTCACCACGCGCACATCGCCGAGGCTCACATTCGCGAGCGTGTCATCGCCTTCGTGCGTGATCTTCTGGACTTGCCCATCGCGCAACACCGCAACATTCGTGGCGTGCGTTGGGTCGCCAACCGCAAATGCGAGCGCCTCAGGAGAATCCGCACTGGTGGGCGAGACCGGAAGGGACGCAACGCCCGCCGGCCAGCGATACGCCGTTTCGAGCTTGCCGTCGCGATAAGAATCCACTTCCACCTGGATACCCTTGTGCATCTCCACCCAGACCGCGCCATGCGGGTCGCCCGCGACACCGGTAATGGAGCCCACGAGCTGGGGGGTGCGGTCCACGGGCGGGCCGCCGCTCACAGGAACGGTCCACAGGTGATCGGGAGTGAGCACGAGCGTGGTTGTGCTGGCGAAGGCCAAATCGCGGCCGCCATTGGTCCAGGCGATGCCGCTCACCGCGTTGGGAATGTCGGCGATTCTTCGCGCGCCGGAAGCGCTGCAGAGATCAATGTAGGAGTGGACGTCGTGATGGCCGATCTTCGGCGTCTGGGAAAGCACCGCGATCTGCGTGCCATCGGCCGACCAGGCGATCTGGCCGATGTCGTGCAACGCGGGGCACCACCAGCCATCGGTCTCGCTTCCGGAATTCTGTGGGCCATGGCCGATCACATAGAGGCTCGTCTGATCGTTTTCGACGACGGTATGAACGCCAGCGAGCGGATCCTTGGGGCGCGGGTCGGCCAGCACGGCGTAGCGCGCGCCATCCGGAGAAGGCGCGGCCTCGCGAATTCCGTTAGGGAGCGCCACGATCTCAGGGTCGCCTTATCCGGCGCCAGCGGCACGATCGCAAGCTGCCCTTTGCCATCCACTTCGAAAATGCCGTAAAGCGCCGCGCCGTCTTTGGTGAACCCCGCAGGCTGGAATTTTTCGGGCAGATCGAGCTTCCGCTCACCATCGCCCGCGATGCCGATCAAGCGCCACTCGTGTTTTTCAGGGCCCTTGGTCCCTTCGAAGCTCACCGCATAGAGAATCGTCTTGCCGTCCGGCGACACGGCCACGGGGACGGCCCGGTGCAGCGCCGTATAGTCGTCAAAATTGAAAGGATGCTTGTCCGCAGCCCGAGCCGCGCCGGCAATAGCCGCCATCGCGGCTAACAAGACGGAGCCACAGCGAATCGCCTTCGTGCGCATCTTTCCTCCCGGTAAAGCCTCGCCATTCAGTTTCAAGTTGCGGCTGGAAGTTGATCCCCTGCAAATGCGGGGCAGACGTTATCACAAAGACCGACAATGAGCGGCAGAACTAGCACGGGCCAAAAGCAAAATGGCGTTCCGGCCTTGCCGGAACGCCACCCTAAATCAATCTCGAAGATTTCGAAGTGTCAGGAAGTCTTGGTGGTCGCCTGCGGATACAGCACCGTCAGCACCATCAGGTCTGACAAGCTGAAAAGCACGCGCTGGGCCTGCTCGCCGGCCATTTCGGCGGCGCGCCCCAGGAAACCCAGGTGGCGGCGGCGCGCAAGTTCGCGCAGATCGTCAAGGCTGATCCCGGTCAGCAGGGAGACTTCGTCCTCGGTGAAGAATTTCTGGCTGGCTTTGACCTTGACCAAGTGATTGCTCCTAAGCTGCGCTTCGTGTCCAGTCGCAGATTAAAGCTCCCCAACCTTCCGAGCAATAGTTCTTCCGTTCCACCCGACTGGGACTGAGGTTTTGGACGCCGTTTGTAACCTTCCTGTGGAAAAGAGGTTAGCCGCACGCTCGCTGCCCCCACCGAACCTCAACAGCCTCAATAGGTTCACATTCCATCCCAAAATCTACACAAAACGGGAACGCCAACTTCTGAAACTTAGATGCTTCTAACTTTGCGCCAGGATGTTATTAGCGCGGAGATTTCGCGCAGGAAGAATAGACTGCTAATTCTTCGCGGCCGCTTCTTCGAATGCACGGGCCACCTGAAGCACGCGGGCCTCCCCAAAATGCGGGCCAAAATTTGGAGCCCCACCGGCAGGCCCTCCGGCGTGGCGCCGCAAGGCACAGAGATCGCGGGCACGCCAGCCAGGGAAGCCGTGACGGTGTAGATGTCGGCCAGATACATCTGCAGAGGGTCGGCGGTCCGTTCGCCCAGCCGGAACGCCGGAACCGGCGAAGTGGGCGTCAAAATGGCGTCCACCTTTTCGAATGCCTGCCGGAAATCCTGCGCGATCAGCGCCCGGACCTGCTGGCCCTTGCGGTAATAGGCGTCATAGTAGCCGGCGGACAGCACGTAGGTGCCGAGCATGATCCGCCGCTTCACCTCGGCCCCAAAGCCCCGGCCGCGCGTCTGGCGGTACATTTCCATCAGGGTTGCGCCGGGGACGCGGAGCCCGTAGCGCACGCCGTCATAGCGCGCCAGATTCGAACTCGCCTCGGCGGTGGCGATGATGTAGTAGGTCGCGATGGCGTAGTCCGTGTGCGGCATGTGCAGTTCCACCAACTTGCAGCCCATCTCTTCGAAACGCTTGATGGCCGCCTCAACGTTCCGGCGCACCGCCGGATCCATGCCGGGGCCGAAATACTCCTTGGGAATGCCGAGCCGCAATCCCTTCACGGGGCGACTGGACTTCCTGGAGATAGTTTGGCACGGGCAAGGCGGCCGATGTCGAGTCGTTCGGGTCGCGGCCGGCAATGATGCCGAGTACGGTCGCGGCGTCTTCGACAGTAGTGGCGAACGGCCCAATTCGGTCGAGCGAAGAGGCAAACGCGATCAGGCCGTAGCGCGAGACGCGTCCATACGTCCCCATCATCGCCGGAATGCCGCAGAACGCCCCCGGCTGCCGGATCGAGCCGCCCGTATCCGTTCCTAGCGACGCCACGGCAAAGCCCGGCCGCCACCGCCGCAGCCGATCCACCGCTCGACCCGCCCGGCACATGATCGGGAGCGACCGGGATTTCGAACGGGCCCATAGGCGGAATTTTCATTCGAACTGCCCATGGCGAATTCGTCGCAGTTCGTTTTGCCCAGGATGACGGCGCCGGCCCGCTCGAGCCGTTCGACCGCCGTGGCGTCATACGGCGGCACGTAGTCCTCGAGAATCTTCGAGCCGCAGGTTGTCCGTACGCCGCGCGTGCTGATTACGTCTTTGATCGCGACGGGCACACCCGCCAGCGACGGCAGCGGCTCGCCCCGCGCCACCATCGCGTCCACACGATCGGCCTGCGCGAAGGCGCGTTCGGGTGATAGCGTGAGGAAGACATTCAGGCGCGCGTTTTCGCGCTCGATGCGGCTAAAGAATTCTTTGGCCAATTCGCGGGCTGAGATCTTCTTCGCAGCAATGGCTTCGCGGACGGCGGGAATCGTCCAACGCCGCGTTCGAATGCGCGCCAGGTGGTTGGGCAGTGGAGTTTGGCATCTAGCGCTCGATCACTTTCGGCACGCGGAAATAGGGCGCGGCGGCATCCGGTGCGCGTTTCAACACTTCAGCGGCGACATTGCACGGTACGATTACGTCTTCACGCAAAGTCAGGTTCGGCGAATCGGCTGTTTCGGCGGCCAGCACGTGCGCCATCGGCTCGACGTTCGAAGTATCCAGCTCGTTCAGCTTGCCGGCGTATTCGAGGATGGAGTCGAGCTGCTGCCGGTATTTCTCGACCTCGGCTTCCGGCAACTCGAGGTGAGCCAATTCGGCGACTCGCAGCACATCTTCACGGCTGATTTTCATTCTGGCTCCGCAAAAAAGCTTGTCCAGTGAAAAGAAAGAATAGCATAGCGGGGCAATTCTGCCATTTGGCGGCCAAAGACAGCAGGTCCGAGGGCCTGCGCTACAAATACACTGCCGTCGGTTGGGCGGCACGTGTAAGAGGATATATGCGGGCTTAGGATTGGACGGCTTCGGCGCGGCGCGGAAATCTGGTGGAAATGTAGTCGTCTACCAGCTTCTGGAATGCGCGGGAAAGTTCGTCGTAGCTGCCCTGCAGCGTGGTGAAGTGCTGTCCATCAATGTACACGGGGCAGCGCGGCTCTTCGCCCGTGCCCGGCAGACTGATGCCGATGTTCGCGGCCTTCGATTCGCCGGGACCATTGACGATGCAGCCCATCACGGCGAGCTTCATCTCTTCGACGCCTTCATATTGCTTTTTCCATTCCGGCATCTGGTCGCGGATGTAGTTCTGAATGCTTTCGGCGAGCTCCTGAAACGTGGTGCTGGTGGTGCGGCCGCAGCCTGGGCATGCGGTCACGCTGGGCGCAAAACTCCGCAGCCCGAGCGCCTGCAAAAGCTCGCACGCCGCGTAGACTTCCTCGCGGCGATCGCCGCCCGGACGCGGGGTGAGCGAAATGCGAATCGTGTCGCCAATGCCCTCGTTCAGCAGAATCCCCATGGCCGCCGAGCTCCACACCGAGCCCTTCAACCCCATGCCCGCTTCGGTAAGCCCAAGGTGCAGCGGTTGCTCGGTCTTCGCGGAAAGATCGCGGTAAATGGTGATCAGGTCGAGCGGGCGCGAAGTCTTGCACGAAATAATGATCTGGTCGGGACGCAGTCCGGACTGGATCGCAAGTTCGGTGGATTCGAGCGCGGAAATCACCATGCATTCGTTGATGATTTCTTCCGAGGTGAGGCCCAGGTCGCCGTCAGTATTTTCCTGCATCTTGCGCATGACCAGCTCTTGATTCAGCGAGCCGCCATTGACGCCGATGCGGACGGGCTTGCCGTGATCGCGCGCGATGTAGCAGATGGTGGAGAATTGTTCGTCGCGGCGCTTGCCCGCGCCCACATTGCCGGGATTGATGCGGTATTTATCGAGCGCTTCGGCGCACTTCGGGATATTGGCGCAGCAGGACGTGGCCGTTGTAATGAAAATCGCCGATGATTGGAACGTTGCACCCGGCGTCAACAAGCGTTGCTTGATTTCCGGCACGGCCGCGGCGGCTTCCGGCACATTGACCGTGACGCGCACCAGTTCGGAGCCCGCCTGCGCCAGCTCCAAACATTGCTGAAATGTGCCGCGGATATCGGCGGTGTCCGTGTTCGTCATGGACTGCACGACGACGGGCGCGCCGCCGCCGACCATCACGTGGCCGACCTTGACGCCGTGCGTTTTCCGCCGGTTTGAAGAGCTTGGCGCTGCTCAGGTGCTTTGCCGCCGTTGATTTGCACCAACACTGAGCTTCACTCTCCCGGAAACTTAATTATACCGCGTTTGGCCGAAACACCGTAGACGGGCCAGCGTGGCAGGTGACGCGCAAAAAATCGGGGCCCAGCCAGATGGCTGGACCCCGAGACTCTTACGCCGGCCGAGAGTCTAGTTAACGTCACAAATCGATATTGATCACGTCTGCCACGCGCCAATTGGTCCACCAGCACAACATGGCCGCCAATGACATAGTAGCGGTAGTGCGGCGGCGGAGGCGGCAATTCGGCGTACAGATCCGCCGGAACCGGATGAAGCCGCGGCCGCCAATCAGGACCGAATACAAATCCTACCCGTATGTCGGGAGTCCACCAGCGGCGGTCCTCCGCGCGGAAGCCGATCGGCGGGATGATCGTGGTGGGAGCCCCACCAGGTGCGCACAACTTCATGCTCGTGTTCGTCAAATCGCGGATTGTGGGCGTCCCAATGGTGCTCATGATGCTCGTCCTCATGATGCTCTTGTGCAATCGCCGCGCCCGCTCCGAACGTGAGAAGCGCCATGGCGAGAGCGGCCAACCACCAACGTACCTTCATTCATGCCTCCTGTTAGCTGTAGCCGCGGCCCGATCATCGGTCGAGCTTCACGACCCGGAAAATATCGCTCCCAAATGGATCAGTTCACGGGCTTTCCGTGTCGCTTACGCAACCTACGCCGAAGTTACGCGCCGGCTTTGCGCTCGAGACCTAACTGCGGAGCGGCGGCACGCATACATTCGATGCAGAACCCGATGTGTTCGGTGAGGGGAATGCCGAGCTCGTCGGCGCCCTGGCGGACATCCTCGCGATTCACGCCGCGGGCGAACGCCTTGTCCTTCAGCTTTCGCACCACGGACTCGGTCTCCACGTCGAAGATGGTCTTCGTGGGCTTGATCAGCGCGCACGCCGTCAGGAAACCTGCCAGTTCGTCGCAGGCAAAGAGCGTTGGTCCAAGGGGCGACTCCCGCTTCACGCCCGTGTAATCGGCGTGTGCCAGGATGGCGTGGATCATTTCCTCCGGATAGCCGAGTCCGCGGAGGATGCTGCGAGCCTTCAACAGGGATGTTCCTGCGTGGCGTGATGTTCGGCGTTCGGCCAGCGCTCGTAGTCGAAATCGTGCAGCAGCGCCGTCACTCCCCAGAGATCTTCGTCCGCGCCCGAGTTTCCGGGCGTATCCGCGAACGCAGGACTCCACCGCCAGAGCATGTTTCCGCAAATTTTCGTTCTGCGTGTATTCACACAGCAGCTTCCACGCGTCGTCACGATTGAGTGCCATGCAAGCATTTCCTCCCGAAACTACAAACCATAGCAGCAAATGAAAAGCTGCGCACCGGCAGAATCTGGCAGGCGCAGACATAAGTTCGACGCGGGAATGTTTCAGTTGGAATCGCTCCAATCGGAAGCCGGACTACCGAAAATGAAACAATAAGTTACAAGAAAGGGCCACATTTGGCTGCTTTTTGCGCGTGCGAGGCTTTCGCACGGACCAGTTTCTGCCCGTGGAATCAAAAACTGTACTTTCTGGAAAAAATCCTTGACACGCATCGGCTGCCACGGCGACAATGCCCTCGCGCCAGTTTCTGCCCTCCCCTATATTTCTAGTTCCTCCTCTCCGCAGCCGGAAAACTTAGTGAGGAAATACCGGTGTCGGAAAACACGAACGGCAACAAGGATCAAAACGAGCTCGATCGCGAAGTAATCCGCTGCAAGGCTTGCGGATTGGTGCAATATCGCACCAAGAACGATATTTGCCGACGTTGCCTTCGAATGCTGCCTCCCAAGGTGGAATTCCTGATTCCGCCACCGGTGCCGCAGGAACTCCCTGGCGATGACCGGCAATTGTTTGAAAAGTGGCCCAACCGCGAGACGGTCGAGAATATCGGTCAGCGCATCCGCCAGTTGCGTGAATCGCGCGGGATGACGCAAAGCCAGCTCCAGGCGCGCTCGCGTGTCTCCCGTTCGTACCTCTCGCGCATTGAGAGCGGCCAGATGACGCCGAGCCTCGGCACGTTCGAGAAAGATCTCCGAGGCATTGGGCGTTGGCTTGAACCGCTTCTTCGTGCCGGAATCGAACGGCGAGACGCTTCTGGAGGATCCGTTCATCCAGGGGTTGCGGCCTTTCTTGCGGCAACTGGATTGGGAGCAATGGCAATCCATCCTGAAAAGGTTGGCCGCAATCAGCGACCACGTTGGCACGGCTTCCGCCGCGCCTTTCAATGGTATCGGCCGCGTCCGTACGATGTCGCCTTTGCAGCCGGCGCGCGTTATGGCGCACCCGCTTCAACGGCGGCCGTTTCAAGGGATAGCGGTCGGGACAGCGCTAGAGCGCTGAAGGCCTCGCGGGATTTAAATTGTACCAGTAGGCGGCGGCTCGCGAGACGAGCCGGCGAGTCAGCCGCTTATTTATTTGTTTGGGCGTTCTTGAGAACCGCTTCGGGTATTCGCGTGGACGCGAGCCGCTTGCTGCCTTACTGGAGAAGTTCGCCGGCATATTCGCCGGTCGTCAGGTGGACGTCCGATGACGCTTCTGCCGCCGGGTGCCGCAGTACGGGCAGAACTGGAACGCCGAGATCAGCGACTGTCCGCAGGAATCGCAGCTAACGCCGGAGTCCATTTCCTTCGGAACCACGCGAAGAATTTCGTCGAGCGTCGTCAAACCTTGCAGAATCTTGTCCAGGCCATCTTCGCTTAGCGTCTTCATCCCGCAGGAGCGCGCCAGCATGCGCAATTGATCCGACTTGTG
This sequence comes from uncultured Acidobacteriota bacterium, assembly GCA_963803675.1. GTDB lineage: Bacteria > Acidobacteriota > Terriglobia > Acidiferrales > UBA7541 > DASTCZ01. The sequence continues at coordinate 30,101 of CAWDNN010000005.1, forward strand.
CGGTCAGCGCACGGCATCGCGCAGCGTCTCCTGCATTACGAAAAGCTCGAAGAGTCCCACGCGGCCCTTATAGCCCGTCTGATTGCATTCCGGACAACCCACCGGCACGCGCATCTTCTTCGGAGGCTCGACAATCCCGGCCTTGATCATCCGGCGGGCCACTTCGCCGGTCATGTTGCGCTTCGCGTGGCACGAACAAAGCGTGCGCACCAGCCGCTGCGCGAGGATGCCGGTGAGCGATGCCGCAATCAAATAGCCGGGCACGCCGAGATCGAGCAGGCGGATCACGGATTCCGCGGCGCCATTCGTGTGCAGGGTGGAAAGCACCAAGTGCCCGGTCTGCGTGGCTTTCATCGCGATCTCGGCCGTCTCACAATCGCGAATCTCGCCGACCATGATGATGTTGGGATCCTGGCGCAGGATCGAACGCAGCGCGCCGGCAAACGTCATTCCAGCCTTGGTGTGGATGCTGACCTGGTTGACGCCCGGGATTTCGTATTCGACCGGGTCCTCGACCGTGACGATATTTACCGAGGGCTTCTGCAGCGCGCAAATGGACGCGCAGAGCGTCGAGCTCTTGCCCGATCCCGTCGGCCCGGTTACGAGGATCATGCCTTGCGGCAACTCCAGAAGCTCAGCAAACTCAGCCCGAATGTGTTCCGGGAAACCCAACGCGCTGAATTCCTTTGTGCCTGCCGAGCCATCCAGAAGCCGCATTACGATTTTCTCGCCAAATTGCGTGGGCAGCGTGGAAACGCGAACATCCAACTGGCGCGCGGAAATCTTCGCCATGAAGCGGCCATCCTGGGGCGCGCGGCGCTCGGCGATATCCATATCGCAAAGAATCTTCACGCGCGAAACCAGCGCGACGTGAAGTTGCCGCGGAAGACGCCGGGCCTCTTGGAGAATTCCGTCGAGCCGCATGCGAACCACTGGTTTCACCGGCGAGCGGCTCGATGTGAATATCGCTGGCGCCCCGGCGAATCGCCTCCTGGACAATCGCGGAAGCTTCCGTCACCGCGGGCGTGCTGCGATTGAGCATCTCGGCCTGGAGCTCGCGCATGGCTTCGATGTTGCTCTGGCGTTTGCTATTGGAAAAAAACTCGATTCCCGGTTCTTCCGACACCAGGCACGGCGGTTTCTCCGTTTCGGCCGCTTGGCTCTCTGCCGGAGCGGTTCCGTAATGGGTGCGAATGGCGCGCGCAATTTCGGCTTTGAAGCCGAACCGAGGCGAAAGATCGCAGCCGGCACTGAACCGAATCTGGCTGAGCTTATCCAGATCCTGCGGCTCAGACATCACGATCACCAGCTTGCGCCCTTCGAAGCGCAGTGGCAGCACGTTATAACGATCGGCGATTTTCGCGGGTAAGAGCTGCAAGGCGGCGGGATCGGGCTTGGCGTTTTCGCAATCTACGTAGGCGATGGCCATCACTTCGGTCAGCGCGGCGACGAGGGCTTCTTTTTCAACCAGCGAATTCTCGAAAAGCACTTCCCCCAAATGCGTCAGCTTGGATTTCTGCTCCTCGATGGCCCGCACGAGCGTCTGCGCCGAAATGTGTCCCGAGCCCTCCAGCAATTCCCCCAGCTTCCGCTTCACCATTCCCGGTTCCTCAGCTTTCTAACGTGGCCCACGCGATCCACCACCCGAAGGCGGCGAACGCTATTGATTCCAATCTTGGCACGAGTGTTTCAGCGAGCCCGTGGATCCGGCGCAACCTCGAGTCAGGCCGTCACAGCTTATCGAGAAGTTGCTGCATTTCGGATTCGCTCAGAATTCCCTTGCGAACCAGAAGTGTGAAGAGCTCTTCAAAGCATTTCCGCGGCTTGGAAGATGCCATGGCAGCCGACGCGGCCGGCGCCGTGAATTTCACGATCGGATGTTCGTCGTCCGTGGACAATTCTGCCGGCACTGTTCTCGAAGCGTCCATCGCTCCCATCCACTGGCCAATTGTTTCGAGCTGATCCGGCGTCAGGGCCGTGAATCCCACGCCCATGCCCAGGCTGGCGTGCGAGAACCGCACGGTGGCTTTCAATTCGACGGATTGCGAGTTGCACGAGATACGCAGTCGCATGTTAGAACCCACGGGCAACGGCGAAAGACAATCCATGTAGCATCCCGAAAGGCTCAAGTCAGCGACACGCGCAGAAATGCGTATTCCGGACTGCAAATCCAGAACGTCAGCACTCGCAACCAAGGTGAAGCGTTGCGATGCGCGGCGTTCAGCTTCTATCGCCGCCTTGGACTTCATCGATTCCGGCTTGAGGACACTCGTCTGCTGCTTCTTATGGATGTCGGTCATAGTTGTCTTGGCGCTCTCCGCCTTAATACCAACATAGCCATGGGGTTTTGGAACCGCAACACGGTCCAAGCGGCCGGTTTCCAGGAATGTATGGCGTGGTCGCATCGTTTGCTCCCTGTTCTCCGGGGCAGGTGTTGATCGAGGCAGCTTGATGATCGCGCGCATCGAAAAACACCCCCAAGACGTCACCAGTCCGGCGAGAATCGATGCATCTGAGAATCCGGTTGATGTCCGCTAGAGGGATAGTAGGGTGCGCGGATGCGGGCGGATACCACCCGATGGTACTTTTTTCTTATCCGCCGGGTTCTGGTACAAACCGGGGGACAGGTACTACAACTAGGCAGCTGCCGCAGCTAGGGCCGATGCTTGGCCAAGAACCTGCTTATTATGTGTTTGTTACGAGCGTGCGATTCTTGGGCGGTTATTGAGCGGTGCGCCGCCCAATTCGCGCCAAGTCAATCTCCACGCGGCCGGGTCTCGACTTGAGGCCGACGATGCTGACCGCATCCCCGCTGTCGGAAATATAGGCGTCTTCTCCGCCATCAATCTGCACGTTCAAGCCGCGCACGATCACAGACTTCGGTCCCGGGCCATCGTGCTCGAACGCGGAACCAAGTCTCTGGCGGTACCAAGCTTCCACTTTGTCGAGCGAGTCGGATGTGACATAAGTCGCGCCACTGATCCCGCCACGCTGATCATTGTCCGCGGTGAATTGAACGCTACCGCCATCTTTGAGCGTCAAAGCGCCGGGATAGATCGGCAATCCGAGATCGGCTGGTTGCCCGGAGTTCACGGAGATTGCACCGCGGGGTGTCTGAATGACCACGCTATCTCCAGATGTGGTCACGCTGACATGCGTGCGCGCCACCGCGCGTACGATCAGCAGGATCGCGACCACTCCGAAAATGAGGACCGAGCCAATGCTAACCAATACCCACAGGAGGACATTGTGCTTCTCGCGCGGAATGGCTGGTCCAGCCGGGATTCCTGGCGCACCACCTGGCGGCGTACCGGGAGAAACGGGCGGCTGCGTGGACATGGGGACCTCCTGAACAGCGTCTTGAGCGATCTTACGCCAACCCACACCAAAAGTTGCGGATAACATCGCGCGAATACTCGAAGCGCGGCGTGCTATTGCTCGTAGTAGTTCGCTGGAATATGCTACGCCGTTCTTTCGACAAGCTGCCCGGAGGAAACGAATGAGGACGATCCTACGCGTTTGTAAGCCTGCCATTCTGCCGCTAATGTGCGCCCTGGCGCTGGCGTTCGCTGCCGGACGGCCGTCTCTCGCGCAATCGCAGCAAACCGACGGCGCGGCGTACTCCAAGGATCTTTTCAAGGCGCTGAAGTGGCGGAGCATCGGGCCAAACCGCGGCGGCCGCTCGATTGCCTCCGCTGGATCGCCTTCGCGTCCGCTCGAATATTATTTTGGCGCGGTGGGCGGCGGACTGTGGAAGACCACCGACGGCGGCGCTACGTGGAACCCCGTCACGGACGGCCAGATTCACAGCTCATCTGTCGGCGCCGTTGCCGTTTCCGAATCGAATCCGGATGTGGTCTACATCGGCATGGGTGAAGCCTGCCTGCGCGGCAACATCATGCAAGGCGACGGCGTGTACAAATCCACCGATGCGGGCAAGACCTGGCAGCATATGGGCCTGGAGGATACGCAGATCATTTCACGCATTCGCATCAATCCCACGAATCCGGACATCGTCTACGTTGCCGCGTTCGGCCATCCGGCGGCTCCGAACGAGGAGCGCGGAGTCTACAAATCCACCGATGGCGGCAAGACCTGGAAGAAAACTCTCTTTCGTGACAATAAGACGGGCGCGATTGATCTGTCGATGGATCGCAACAACCCGAACGTACTTTACGCCGCGCTATGGCAGGCCTATCGCGTGTCGTGGCAGATGTCGAGCGGCGGACCGGGCAGCGGGCTTTTCAAATCCACCGATGGAGGCGACACCTGGACGGAAATCACCCGCAACCCTGGCATGCCTTCCGGCGATCATCGGACGCATTGGTGTGAGCGTATCGGGCGCGGACTCGAATCGCGTCTACGCGCTGGTGGAAAATGAAGATGGCGGCGTCTTCCGCTCCGATGACGCCGGCGCAAACATGGACGAAGACGAACGAGGAGCACAAACTGCGGCAGCGCGCGTTCTACTACACGCACATCTTTGCCGATCCCAAGGATAAAGACACGGTCTACGCGTTGAACACCGGGATGTACCGGTCCACCGATGGCGGCAAGACCTTCGCCACCAGCCTGCACCCGCCCCACGGTGATAACCACGATCTCTGGATTGATCCCACAAATCCGAAGCGCATGATTCAAAGCAATGATGGCGGCGGCAACATTTCCGTCACCGCCGGGCAGACCTGGACGCATGAAGACTTTCCCACCGCGCAGTTTTATCACGTTGCGCTGACCAAGGATTTTCCGTATCAGGTCTGCGGCGCGCAGCAGGACAACAGCACGGCATGCGTGCAAAGCACGCGCAAACAGTCCGTTTGGCGGCGGCAACGGCGCATGGCCGGAACTCTATGACGTCGGCGGAGGCGAAAGCGGCTACATCGCGCCAAGCCCTGACGGATCCAAATATTTTCTATGCGGGCAGCCAGGGCGCGCTGCTCACGCGCTACGATCGGCGCACCGGCTTCACGCGCGACATCGAAGTTTCGCCGCGATTCTTTTCCGGCGAGGCCTCCGAGACCCTGCCGGACCGCTGGCAATGGACTTTCCCGATCGTCTTTTCGCCCTTTCGATCCGAACACGATGTTCACGTCTTCCCAGTTCCTTTACAAAACAACTAACGACGGCCAGAGCTGGGTGAAGATCAGCCCCGACCTGACCAAGCACGATCCCAAAACGCTCGGCGATTCGGGCGGCCCGATCACGCACGACATGAACGGCCCAGAGATTTTCGCGACGATTTTCACCATCGCGCCCTTCTCGCAAGGAACCGAACACGATTTGGACCGGATCGGACGATGGACTCGTCTACATCACGCGCGACGCCGGAAAGAATTGGACGAACATCACACCGGCCGACATGCCCAGCTTGGCTCGCGTGAGCCTGATCGAGGCCTCTCCGAACCGGGCAGGGACCGCCTACGTCGCCGCGAAGAATTATCTCCAGGATGATCGCGCGCCTTATATCTGGAAGACAGACGACTACGGCAAGACGTGGAAGAAGATCATCGAGCGGCATTGCGCGGCGACGACTACGTCCACGCGATTCGCGAGGACACCAAGCGGCCAGGCCTGCTCTACGCCGGGACCGAGCACGGTATCTACATCTCGTTTGACGATGGCGACGCACTGGCAGTCGCTGTCGCTGAATCTGCCGGATACGCAAGTCTCGGACATCGCCGTTGCGGAGAATGACCTCGTGATCGCCACCCATGGCCGCGCATTCTATGTGCTTGATGACATCGCGCCGCTGCGTCAGCTCTCGCCATCTGTGATGCAGACAACCGAGGTGAACCTCTACGTTCCCGACGGCGCTGTGCGCCGCGCGCGGCCGCTTTCGATTGATTACGCGCTGAAAAGCAAAGCCGACAAGGTCACCATTGATATTCTCGATACCCGCGGCAACGTGATCCGCAGTTTCTCGGCGCCCGAAGCGAAAAAGCCCGCCGCAGGCGACGACGAAGGCTATCAGACGCCGCGCCCGGTTGCGGGGCTTGAGGCCGGCCTGAATCGCTTCACCTGGGACTTGCGCTATTCGGGTTCCACTTCGTTTCCCGGCATAATTTTGTGGGGTGCGAGTGTGGAAGAAGGTCCGCTCGCGATGCCGGGTTCTTACGCGGTACGCGTTACCGCGAATGGCGACTCAGAAACACAGCCGTTTCACATCGCAGAAGATCCGCGCTCGACGGTGTCGCAAGCCGACCTGCAGGCGCAATTCGATCTGGCGATGCAGGTCCGCGACGAAGTCAGCGCGGCCGACCAGGCCGTCATTGATGTTCGCAAAATTCGGGATCAGGTAAACGACCGGTTGGCCAAAACCCAAGCGGCCGAGGTGCATTCCGCCGGCGATACCCTGAATAAGAAACTCACCGATGTGGAGGAAGCAATCTACCAGGTGAAAAACCGCAGTGGACAGGACCCGCTCAATTTCCCCATCAAGCTGAACGATAAGATCGGCCACCTGCTCGACGTAATCGAAGGCTGGCAGGACGCCAGGCCGACCGATCAGACCTACACCGTCTTCAAGCAACTCTCCGCCGAACTGGACGTGCAGCTCGCCAAACTAAAGCGGGCTGCGAGCGCCGATCTCGCCGCCTTCAACAAACAGCTCGCAGCTAATAATCTGCAGAGCGTGACGCCCAAATAATGCGATTAGACGAAGCGCACTTTCACGTCCGGCCGCTTGTCGAGGTGGACAGTGTCAATGAATCGTACCTGGCGCTGCTCGAGCGTCAGGATCAGGGAATGGGTGCGCGTGCCCTCGCCGAAGTAGCGCACGCCGCGAAGCAGGTTGCCATCCGTGACTCCGGTGGCGGCAAAAATAATTCTGCGGCCCGGCGCCAGGTCGGCCGTGTCATAGATGCGCTTCGCATCCTTGATTCCCATTTTTGCGAGACGCTCTTCGTGCTCGGGCTTGGCGACGACCAGCCTGGCGAGAATTTGGCCGTTTAGGCAGCGCAACGCCGCAGCGGTGAGCACGCCCTCCGGAGCGCCTCCAATCCCCATCACGGCATGAACGCCGGTGCCGCGAACCGCGGCTGAGATTCCCGCCGAAAGATCGCCATCGCCGATCAATCGGATGCGCGCGCCCGCCGCGCGAATATCGTCCATTAGCTTCTTATGCCGGTCGCGATCGAGTACGATCACCACGAGGTCGTCAATGTCACGGTCCAGCCGTTTGGCGATCGAGCGCAGATTGTCTGCCACGGGCGCGTCGAGTTCGACCGCGCCTTTGCACGACGGGCCGACGACAATTTTTTCCATGTAAAGATCGGGCGCGTTGAGCAGCCCTCCACGCTCGCTTGCCGCCAGCACTGTGATCGATCCGGGCTGGCCGGTGGCACAAAGGTTCGTGCCTTCGAGCGGATCGACGGCGATATCCACGGAAGGATACGCGCGCAGGGTGTCATGCTCGGCCGCACCGACCTTCTCGCCGATAAAAAGCATCGGCGCCTCATCGCGCTCGCCTTCGCCGATCACGATGGTGCCGTCCATTCCCACGGTGTCCATGGTGGCGCGCATGGCTTTCACCGCGGCTTCGTCGGCCTTGCGGCCGTCGCCCAGCCCCATCGTATGCGCGGCGGAAATCGCCGCCTGCTCGACCACGCGCAGAAATTCCAGGCTTAGTTGTGCTTCCATGATTCGCTCCCTGTGGCGGCGCGCGCGGCTGTCGTGTGTGCTGGGGCGGTGGAACCGGGCGTCAAAGCCCGCACATGATAGCTCAACCCGGCCGGTGCAACCAAGATCGAGAGTTGTGGATTAACGCAGGGGCTGCAGCGTTACGTTCACGAGATTCGGGTTGTCAAATTCGGTGCGATCACCCGCTTTTTTCCCTTTTACCGGAAGCAGACGCGCCGTCAGTGGCTTCTTGAGCTTCACCGCAAGCGTAGCAACGTCGCCGATGATGCGCGCGAGCTGCTCCTCGGTAACGTCTCCGGGGAGCGGAATCGTGTCGAGGCCCGTGCCGCACACGGAGGAATATTGCAGAAGCTGGTCTAGCGTGAGCCGACCCTCACTCCATCGCTGCGCAAGCCGCGCATCCTCGAGCACCGGCATCATCAAGCCGGAATATCCGATAGCCGAAACGGCCGGCTCGGTCTTGAGCACATCTGTGATCAGCGCGGCCACGGTCAGTGTGCCGGGGGAGCCAAACGGCGCGTTCAATAGCGACTCGAACGCTGCACCAATCGAGACGTCCCTGAGGGGCGCCGGCGAATCGTCTATGCCCGTGAATTCCCATCCGACGGATGCTTGGCGAGCCAACTCCTGCATCGCGGTAAGCTGAATTCCCAGCGCGGTAAACAGGGCGCGATGCGCCGCTTCGAAATCTCCCTTCGCGCCGGCAAATGAGGCCGCTACAACGCTGGCGCCCTGAATTCCGATGGCGAACTGGTCTCCCCTGCCGATATGGTAGGACGCTGGGTAAAAAGGCCCGCCGGCCTCCACGCGCGCCGCCGCCGCGAACGTGAAGTTTCCCTGGCTGAGCGTGGTGTTATCCGCGAGATACTTCATCACGTGCGCGGCGGACCGCACGCTGTTCCAGGAGATTCCGCCTTCATCCGCGACGATCAGGCAGCCGTCGAGCTCTGCGTGCTGCGCCAGCACCTCGGCATAAAGCTCGACCGTTTTCGAGTTCAGTTCATCAGCGGCGTGGAGCGTGGGGGGCCCGATCGCGGAGACAACCCCGGCCTTCTTCACCATGGCGGCATAGTCCGCGTAGAACGAAAGAATAGCTTCGCGAGACATCCCACGCGTCAGCACGGCAAATGCTTGCGGCGTCACTCGAAGCGTCTGAACCTCATAGCCCGCACCTTCAAAGACGGCCTTCGCATGTTCGAGGAACTTGACCGCCTCGCCAAATTGTTCCGCGAGCTCGGCCTTATCGCGATCCAGCCGCACAAAGGCGGTGATCGTGCGAATCTTTGGTTTTTCGGGGGACGCGGCAGTTTGCGGCGAGGCCGCTAAACCTGTGAACGGCGGGAAGAGAAGCGCGGCCGCCGCGCAAAGAATGATTCGGCGAGGCCGCTGCTTTTCCATTGATCCTCCGAGAAAGTGTTCAGAAATAGGCCGGGATGCCAGTGATGCGCTCTCCGATGATCAGCTTGTGAATGTCGTGCGTGCCTTCGTAGGTGTAAACCGACTCCAGATTGTTCATGTGGCGCATGATGCAGTAATCGTCCACGATGCCGTTGGCGCCCAGAATATCGCGGGCCTTGCGCGCTGTTTCGAGCGCCATCCAGACATTGTTCATTTTCAGCATCGAGACGTGCGTGAAATCCACGCGGCCCGCATCCTTCAGCTTGCCCACTTGCAGTGCCAGGAGCTGCGCCTTGGTGATCTCCGTGATCATGAAGACGAGCTTGTCCTGCACGAGTTGGTGCGACGCGATGGGCTTGTTCGCAAATTGCTTGCGCGTCTTGCTGTATTGCAGAGCCGTGTCGTAGCAGGCCATGGCCGCGCCGATGGCTCCCCAGCCGATGCCATAGCGCGCCTGCGTCAAGCAGCTTAGCGGCCCGCGCAAGCCCTCCACACCGGGCAGCACATTCTCGAGCGGAATTTCGCAGTCGGTCATTGCCAAGCCGGAGGTCACGGAAGCCCGCAGCGAATATTTCCCATGAACGTCCCACGCCTTGAAGCCCTTTGTGCCCTTCTCGATCAGGAAGCCGCGGATTTTGTCGTCCTCGCACTTTGCCCAGACGAGCGCCACGTCGGCGATCGAGCCGCTGGTGATCCACATTTTTTCGCCGTTCAGCACCCAGCGATCGCCGCGCTTCACCGCGCGCGTCAACATGCCGCCGGGATTCGACCCGAATTGCGGTTCGGTGAGCCCGAAGCAGCCAAGCGCTTCACCGGTCTGCATTTTGGGCAGCCACTTATCTTTTTGCGCCGGGCTGCCATACGCGTGGATCGGGTACATCACCAGTGCGCTCTGCACGCTCACAAAGCTGCGCAGGCCGGAATCGCCGCGCTCAAGCTCCTGCATTACCAGGCCGTAGCCGACATTGGACATCCCCACACAGCCATAGCCGTGGAGGCTTGCGCCGAAAAATCCCAATTCGCCGAGCTGCGGCACGAGTTGGCGCGGGAAGTTCCCTTCCCGGTTGTATTTCTCAATGATCGGCAGGATCTGCTCGTCCACGAACTGGCGCGCGGTCTGCCGCACCAGCCGCTCTTCGTCATTGAGCAGCGCATCGAACTCGATGAAATCCACTCCAGGGAACCCGGGCATCCAATGTCTCCTTTGGCCGCTCGACCGCACGAAGACACAGTCCCAAGGAAGGGACGCTTCCGACGCAGCGCGAGAGGCGGAATCTTAACAGGCGCGCGCTGATGCCAGCAAGGCGCCACAAGGTGGTGAGTTGTGTCCGAGTGGGTGATCATTCGCGCAGAACGAGAGTTTCCACTATGCGTCTCGTAAGAATGCATCTGCCGTTCTTAGGAATTCGGGCCATCTGTCGCCGATGACGGGTCCGTGACCACCGTTGGGTATGATCCATAAGCTGGACTGCCGAATCGCTTTTGCCATCTCAAGAGAAATCTCGACCGGATACAGCGGGTCGCGGTCGCCCTGTACGATGAGGGTGCGGGCTCGAATCGTGGAGAGGTATGGCGGAGTGAAGTTCATGTCATCGTAGCTAGTGGCAAATGCTCTGGTGCTGGCCAGGAGAGCTTTGATCTGCGCGTCTCCGCCCGGATGGCGGCGCCGCAGGATTTCCCACTGTTGCTCGGGCAAACTGTCGGCATACCGGCTCATGACGGCTCGCGCCTGCGCGGGGAAGTACGGGGTCGCGCTAACCAGCACCATGGCCTTGACGCGCTCCGGTTGCTTCGTGGCCATGTGCAGCAGGACGTTGGCACCACCGCTCACTCCGATTCCTTTGCAAGCGCCGATTCCCAGGTGATCGAGCAGCGCGAGCATGTCTGTGGCCGCCTCCTCATGCCGGAATGGCTTCGATAGAATGCTGGACCGGCCGTGGCCGCGCAGGTCCGGCACGATGAGTTGGAAATGAGCGGATAATTCAGTCTTCGATCCCACCCAATCCTGGCTCGAACCAGCAAAACCGTGCAGCAGCACGAGCGGCTCACCGGTTCGGTGGACCTCGAAGTAGAGTTGTACGGCCTTCAGTGTTTCGATCCGTCCCGGCAAACGTCCGGAACTCATATTTCATCGCCTCCTTTGGTTTGGCTTTGCGCAAAAAAAAAACACCCACGCGCAAGCGTGGGCGTTTCGTTCCATGTCTTTTATCAGACTATCACAACTCCAGCTCAAGTCCACGAGCTTACTCGGCCCGATCGCAGCCTAGCGGGCCACCAGACTATGTACCTCGGCAATGTAGCCGCCCGGGAACTCCACGATGGCGGTGACCCGGTCGTTCGCCGTGTAAGGAGCCGATAGAATCTTCGCGCCGGAGGCTTTGGCCCTTTCCAGCGTTGCGCCAAGATCGTGCACCTCGTACCCGGTCAGCTCATGGCCAAACGGATACGGCAGATGGCCATCCGTCACGAAGACAAGCATATTGCCGAACAGCGAGGTTATGCGTATGCGGCGGTAAGTTTCCCCCGCGCGTCCGATTTCGCCTGCGTCGGCGTGCTTGTCATCTACAACCACCTTGCCGCGGGAGAAGCGTACAAAGTCGTTTACAAAGTTGTCGGCTTGGTCGCGCGACACATAGACCCGGTTATCGGGAACTGTTTCCAGCGGCGGGTATTTCGGAGCCGTGAAGTGCCAATAGAGCTGCATCTTCACACCGCCGGGCCACTGAATCACGGCATCAATTCCGATTGGGTCCTTGAACGGTTCGACGATGACCTCTGCTCCAGCCGCACGAGCGGCCCGGATCGCCTCGTCCATGTCGGTAACCAGGTATCCGGTGCGCTCCTGCCCGAAGGGGAACGGGACCGGAGTTTGGAACGCGAAGATGGACAACATTCCGGCCGAAGTCGACAAAGATTGAAACTCAGTGCTACTCGGCACCGGCAAGACACTTGTTACGGATCGCTTGGAAGGCTGGCCGCCAAACGTGGCGGCGAAGCTGTTGACGAACGCGTCCAAATCACCTGGCGCCACATAGACGTGCGTCGAATCGTATTGCGGTCCCACGGCAACACCGGCGTCGCGCCCGGTCGTGGTCTGGCCGCCAGTCGTGAAAGCCGCAAGGAGAAACAATAAAGCGGCCGGAACCATCACCCAGCGGAACGGGATCGCACCGACCCTCGTTCGGAGATGCATCTGTCTAAACCACCCTTCCCTATTTCAGTGCGTCAATGTTTAGGACGATTCAGGCTCAGTCACCGTTCAAGGGCGCTACGCTCCCAATTGCCGAGTCTCGCCGCGTCTTCATATGTGCTTTCGCAAAAATCAAGAAGAGCGGCGCTGGGCGCTTCGGCAGCTCGAACATCGTCATACATCAGAATGAATTCGCTCACCTGTGCATCGTAGCGGGCAGCCCCCGGCCGAACGCGAGCTTCCCGGAATCCTTGGGGCTCAGGAGCTGCGTAGGAATAGAACGCCGGACCCGTGACGCTGCCGCTGCCTGGCCAGAATCCAACGCTGCTTGCCTCGTGTGAATACGCCTCGCGCGTAATGGCATCGGCCCCAGGCCGCTCCGGCGCTCGGCGGCCTGAAAACCGGGTCACTGCAAGGTCGAAACTTCCCCAAAAAAAGTGCACCGGGCTACACTTGCCGTTGAATCCCGACCTGAACCGGTTGAAGACCGCATCCACCGCCAGCAAGATGCGCCAGAATTTTTCCACGCGTTCGGGATCGTACGCCGCGTGCACGCTGTCTTGATCAAACGGAATCGGATCGGGAATTTCGACCGGCACTTTCCAGATTTTGACTTCGATGCTCGCGGATCGAAGCATTTCCATAAATTCCTGGTAGAACTCCGCTACGGAGCAAGGAGCCAGCGCAAGTGTCTTCACCAGCCCGTCGCTCGTCTCGAGCACAAGCTGATGCCGTATGAAGTCAAACCAGATCTCGAATGCCCTTCCGCCATGCGGTATTCGTGATGTGGTCAGGCCCCGAGCAGTTACGTACAGCGGGACGTTCCACCAGTGGTTTACGATCGGTGTCAGACGCAGCCGAACCTTACCCACGATCTGCGTCCACATGTGGAGCGTGGCGTAAGTGTCTTTCCACGAATCCAACGGCAAAGCGGGCCAGAATTCCGGCTGATCGGCGTCGGCATGCGCCATGATGAAACTCCCTGGGTCATTTCGCTAGTGCGGGGCACGGCATCGCCGCGAAGCGCGTACTCGGAACGGACCCACTCAACAGTTACGCTGATGCTGTTCGCTGCGCGTTCAGGAACGCAAGCAATTCCGCATTGATTTGGTCCTTGAGGGTTGAGCACATACCATGCGGAGCGCCTGGGATGACTTTCAGCACCGCGCCTTTCACAAGCTTGGAAGAAAGCATCGCCGCCGCGCCAATCGGCACGATCTGGTCGTCATCCCCATGGAGGATGAGCGTTGGCACGTCGAACTTCTTGAGATCTTCGGTGAAGTCGGTCTCGGAGAAGGCCTTGATGCAATCGAAGACCGCTTTGTGTCCGGCCAGCATTCCTTGCATCCAGAACGAGTCCCGCAAGCCCTGCGAGACTTTCGCGCCTGGCCGGTTGGCGCCGTAGAACGGGGCGCTCAGATCCTCGAAGAACTGCGAACGGTCGCTGAGAACGGCCGCGCGGATTTGGTCGAACGCCTCCATCGGCAAGCCGGCGGGGTTGGCTGGCGTCTTGAGCATCAGCGGAGGAACCGCACTGATGAGCACGGCCTTGGCGACGCGCTTCGTGCCGTGGCGCCCGATATAACGCGCAACTTCGCCGCCGCCTGTCGAGTGACCCACGTGGACCGCATCCTTCAGATCGAGCTCTTCGACGAGCACGGCGAGGTCATCGGCATAGGTGTTCATGTCGTTGCCGTCCCACGGCTGGCTTGAACGGCCATGGCCGCGGCGGTCGTGCGCAACGCAGCGGAAGCCGCGCTCGGCCAGAAAGATCATCTGGTCTTCAAAGGCATCCGCGCACAGCGGCCAGCCATGGCTAAAAACGACCGGCTGTCCCTTGCCCCAGTCCTTGTAATAAATCTGCGTACCGTCTTGCGTCGCGATCGTCGCCATGGGACGCACCTCCTCAGGTTGTTGAATACCCTTCAGGGGCGAGTCTAGAGGATTGCGCTCCGCCTGGCTGATTAATATTTGGCGATTTCTCACAGCCTCTAATTTGGTCTCATCGCCCACACAGGGCCTGTTGCAAATGCCGGCCGCAACGCTGCTCGAAAGTTGACGGAAGCTACCCTGAATGCTATAAATTCACGCCTTTGTCGGGGGCGCTGAACCTACCGCCGGGATGCGTGTGTTCGCCGTGTGTCCGGTGGCAGCAGGAGACACAGTAAACCCTTCTTAAGCGATGGGATTACTCCACCAACTCGGGGGGTTGTTTCTGCAGGCGGCGCCAACCGCTGTTATCGTCTTTCTTTTCTATTTCTTCCTGAAATGGGCCTTCTTTAACCCGATCCAGCGCGTGATGGCACAGCGGGAGGCTCGCACCGAAGGCGCCCGCGCCGAAGCGGAAGCCGCCCAGGCCGCTGCCCGGGAAAAGGTCCAGGAACACCAGGAAGCGCTGAAGCGGGCTCGCGGCGCCGTTTACGCCGAGCAGGACAAAGCGCGCCAAGCCATGCTCGAGGAGCGGTCGCGGCTGGTGCGCCAGGCGAAGGAGCGCGCGGCCGAGCGCGTAGCAGCCGCCAAGGATGAGATCGCCGTGGATGCCGGGCTCGCGCGCGCACAGCTCGAAGCGCAGACCCCCGCCATTGCCGAAAGTATTGTGAGCGCCATTTTCGAACACCGGCCCGGGCCGCGCCCTGCAAACGAGGCTCGATGAAGCGCGCACGTCCCTCGATTTCCTTGGCTACGCTGGCAATCATACTGGCCGGGTTGTGCTGCATCGCCACCGTTTGCTTCGCTCCGACCGTGCGCGCGCAAGAAAAGGCCCAGGAGCAATCCGCGCCACCGCCCGAGGATTCGCCCGCCGGTGTGGTGTTCCGCTGGCTGAACTTCATCGTGATCTTCGGTGTGGGCGGATACCTGTTCGCGAAGAAGGCGACTCCGCTTTTTCGCGCGCGCGCTTACGAAATCTCCCGCGAGATCACCTCCGCGACCGACGCGAAGGCCCAAGCCGAAGAGCAGCTCCACGAAGCGGAGGCCGGGCTCGAGAAGATTGACCAGGAATCCGTGGCGATTCGCGAAACGGCCACAAAGGAATTTGCGGCGGAAGCCGCCCGGTTGCGAGCGGGCACCGCACGCGAGGTGGAAAAGGTGGAGCACGCCGCGGACGTGGAAATTGACGCGACGTCGCGCGCGGCCCTGATCGAGCTCCGCGTAGTGGCCGCGCGGCAGGCAGTGGAGCGTGCCGCGGTGCTGGTGGCGCAACGCATGACGCCCGAACGGCGAGAGGAAATCTTTCAGAACTTTGTTCGAAACTTGCCTCGAGGTGTGAATTGAAAGCCGTGGCTTCGCGATACGCCGTGGCGATGCTCGATGCCGCCACCGCGCATGGGGCCGCCGAGCAGGCCCGCGCAGACCTCGAAGCGTTCGGCGCGATCATCCGGGAATCGGGCGATCTGCGCCTTTTTTTGGCCAATCCCGCGGTGCCCCACGATAGCAAGGTCGCCGTCATGGAAAAGCTTCTGGACCGGCTGGAGGTCAGCCCTGCGTTGCGTCCCTTGCTGCGCAATTTCTTGAATGTGGTGGTGGATCACCGCCGCGGCGCGCTGCTGCCGGAAATCGCCGCCGAATATGCCGCGCGGTTGAACAAGCGGCTGGGCATTGCGGAAGTGGAAGTGACGTCGGCGGCCGCGCTCGAACCGGAAAAGCGCGCGCGCCTGGAACAATCGCTGGCACAGGCAACAAACCAGAAGATTGCCGCGGAATATGAAGTAGATCCGGCGCTGGTGGGCGGCGCCGTGGTGCGCATGGGGTCGGTGATCTACGACGGCTCGGTGCGCGAGCAACTGCGGCGGCTCGAACAAAGTCTGGCTTCCGAATAGGAGCGCGGGATGGCAACGATCAAAGCGGACGAAATCACAAAGATTCTCCGCGACCAGATTGAAAATTACGAACAGACTGTCGCGGTAGACGAGGTCGGCTCGGTCATTTCCGTGGGCGACGGAATCGCGCGCGTACACGGGCTCGAACGCTGCATGTCTGGCGAGATGATTACGTTTCCGCACGACGTTGTCGGAATCGCGCTGAACCTGGAAGAAGATCAGGTCGGCGTCGTGCTGCTCGGCGACTACACGCAAATTAAAGAAGGCGACATCGTCAAACGCACGAACACGATCATGTCCGTGCCCGTGGGCGATGCGCTGGTCGGACGCGTGGTGAATCCTCTAGGCCAGCCGCTGGACGGCAAAGGCCACCTCGCTACCGAGCAGCGAAACAACCTTGAGCGCCTGGCGCCCGGCGTGGTGGATCGCCAGCCGGTGCGCGAACCGCTGCAAACCGGCATCAAGGCGATTGACTCGATGATTCCGATCGGCCGCGGGCAACGCGAGCTGATCATCGGCGACCGCCAAACCGGCAAGACCGCCATCATTCTGGACACGATCATCAACCAGAAGGGCGGCGACATGATTTGTATCTACTGCGCGATCGGGCAAAAGCGCTCGACGATCGCGCAGGTGATCAAAGTTCTCACCGATGCCGGCGCGATGGATTACACCATCGTCGTGGCCGCTTCCGCCACCGAGCCCGCCACCATGCAATACATTGCGCCCTACGCGGCTTGCGCGATGGGCGAATTCTTCCGCGATTCGAAACGCCACGCGGTCTGCTTCTATGACGATCTTTCGAAACACGCGCAGGCCTATCGCGAGATTTCGCTTTTGCTGCGCCGGCCGCCCGGCCGGGAGGCGTTCCCGGGAGACGTGTTCTATCTCCACTCCCGCTTGCTCGAACGCGCCGCGAAGCTCTCGAATGACATGGGCGGCGGCTCCCTGACCGCTCTGCCGGTGATCGAGACCCAGGCAGGCGACGTTTCGGCTTACATCCCCACCAATGTCATCTCGATTACGGACGGGCAAATATATCTCGAGGCCGATCTCTTCAACGCCGGCGTGCGTCCTGCGATCAACGCGGGTATCTCAGTAAGCCGCGTCGGCGGTAATGCGCAGATCAAAGCCATGCGCCAGGTGGCCGGTTCGCTCCGGTTGGACATGGCGCAGTACCGCGAACTGGCGGCCTTTGCCCAATTCGGCTCCGAGCTCGACAAACACACGCAAGCGCAGCTCTCTCGCGGACAGAAGCTGGTGGAAATCCTGAAGCAGGACCAATACTCGCCGCTGCCCGTCGAGAAACAGGTGTTGATTATCTTTGCGGGCACGAATCGTTTCCTCGACGACATCGAAGTGGCCGACTGCCGGCGTTTCGAACTCGAGCTCTACACTTTCATGGATTCGAACTACAGCGGCGTGCTGGCTCGCCTGGCGGACAAGAAACAGATTGACGACCAGGGCCGCCAGGACATCACGGAAGCCTTGAAAGCGTTTAAGGAACGCTTCCTGGCTTCGAAGAAAGAAAAGTAGCGGAGATTCTCCAGGCCGATGCCCACATTGCTCGATTACCGGCGCCGGATTCGCTCGGTGAAAAGCATTAAGCAGGTGACGCGGGCGATGAAGTTCGTCTCTGCGGCGCGGCTGCGGCGCGCGCAGGAAAAGGCCATCGAGGCGCGGCCTTACGCGGCGCAGATTACGGAAATGGTGCGGTCCGCCGTGGCGCGCATGGAGGAGCCTCAGCATCCGCTTCTGGCGCGGAGGCCAGAGCAGCGCGTGTTGCTGCTGCTGGCCACGGGCGACCGGGGTCTCGCGGGCGCATTCAATGCGAACGCGGTGAGGCGCGCCGTGGAGTTCCTGCGCTCGCATCCGGACCAGCAGACCGAGGTGATTCCCATCGGGCGCAGGGGACGCGACGCGGCTCGGCGGCGGAAATGGAACGTGGCGGCGGAATACACCGGTTTCACCGCCAAAGTGGATTTTGCGCGGGCCAAGGAGATCGCCGGCAAAGTGATCGAACTTTACGAGGGCGATCACACCGACGTCGTGTATCTCCTCTTCAACGAATTCAAGAGTGTGATCACCCAGAAGATGGTGTTCGAAAAGCTTCTGCCGATTGATCCAGCCGAACTTTCGAAGAAAGACGCAAACTCGCAAGTGGATTACATCTACGAGCAGCCACCCGAGCAATTGTTGCAGGGCTTGCTGCCGCGTTACATCGCGGCCCGAATCTACAGGATGCTGGCCGATTCTTCGGCCGCCGAGCACGCTGCTCGCATGACGGCCATGGATTCCGCCACGAACAACGCTGGCGACTTGATTGAGTCGCTGACGCTGCGAAATGAACAAGATTCGCCAGGCCGCCATCACCAAGGAAATCATCGAAGTGGTTAGCGGCGCATCCTGGAGCGCCTGAGGATTTAAGGAGACGTCATGGACGAGAAGCATGCGGGAGTCGGACACGTCGTACAGGTAATTGGACCTGTGCTAGACGTGGAATTCAATCCGAAGGAACTCCCGGAGATTTTCAACGCGCTACGAATCACCAGCGAGGGCTACCAAACCGAAGACCCAGTAGACATCATCGCCGAAGTGCAGCAGCACCTTGGCGAAGGACGCGTTCGCGCCGTCGCCTTGCAACCCACCGACGGAATTGTGCGCGGCATGAAGGCGCACGATCAGGGCGGACCGGTAACCGTACCGGTGGGCCGCGCGACGCTGGGCCGCGTGATGAATGTGCTTGGCCAGCCGGTGGATAAGCGCGGGCCGATTTCGGCCGAAAAGACATACCCGATTCATCGTCCGGCGCCTTCTCTTCTCGATCAATCCACCACGCTCGAAATGTTCGAAACGGGCATCAAGGTCGTGGACTTGATGGAGCCGTACCTGAAGGGCGGCAAGATCGGGCTCTTCGGCGGCGCGGGTGTGGGCAAGACGGTGCTGATTCAGGAGTTGATCCACAACGTGGCGATGAAGCACGGCGGCGTCTCCGTGTTCGCGGGCGTGGGTGAGCGGACTCGCGAAGGAAACGACTTGCTGCTCGAGATGACGGAGTCCGGCGTAATCGTCCCGGGAAACCCTGAAAAATCACGCTGCGCGCTGATTTACGGCCAGATGACCGAGCCGCCCGGCGCGCGCCTGCGCGTGGGCCTCACCGGCCTGACGGTTGCGGAATATTTCCGCGATGAAGAAGGCCTCGACGTGCTGCTCTTCATTGACAACATTTTCCGGTTTGTGCAGGCAGGCTCCGAAGTTTCCGCGCTACTCGGCCGCATGCCTTCCGCCGTCGGCTACCAGCCGAACCTGAATACGGAAATCGGCGAATTGCAGGAGCGCATCACTTCAACAAAGAAAGGGTCGATTACCTCCGTGCAGGCCATTTACGTGCCGGCTGACGACTACACCGACCCCGCCCCTGCGGCGACCTTCGCGCACTTGGACGCGACCACGAACCTCAGCCGCGCGATCGTCGAGCGCGGGATCTATCCGGCCGTTGATCCGCTGGCCAGTTTCTCGCGCATTCTTGATCCGCACATCGTCGGGCAGGACCACTACAACGTGGCGCGGCAGGTGAAATCCATCTTGCAGCGCTACAAAGACCTACAAGACATCATCGCGATTCTCGGGATCGAAGAGCTTCCCGACGAGGATAAGCAAACGGTGGCGCGGGCGCGGAAAATTGAAAAATTCATGTCCCAGCCGATGTTCGTGGCCGAACAGTTCACAGGCCAAGCCGGCAAGTACGTAAAGATCGAAGACACCGTGCGCGGCTTCAAAGAAATCGTGGACGGCAAACACGACGAGGTTCCCGAGCAGGCGTTTTATCTTGTGGGCACGATCGAAGAAGCTGTGGAAAAAGCGGAGAAAATGACGGCGGCGGCATAAGCACGCGAGCGCTGGCACGGAAACGCAATGGCAGAGATCCTCAAGCTCGAAGTAGTCACGCCCGAGCGGCGTGCGATCCAGACGGAGGCGTCCGAAGTGCAGCTTCCCGGAAGCGATGGGTACCTGGGGATTTTACCTGGGCACGCACCGCTTCTGACGGAACTGGGCACGGGCGAATTGAGCTATCAAGGTGGAGGAACCACGTTTTACATCGCGGTTTTTGGCGGCTATGCCGAAGTGCTCCCGGATCGCGTAATCGCGTTGGCGGAGGCTGTCGAGCGCCCGGAGGAAATTGACGTCGAGAGCGCGCGCGCGGCAAAACAGGCGGCGGAGAAAATTCTTGCGACGCCAAACATTTCGCTGGAAGAAGCCACGGAAGCGACGGCCGAGGTGGTCCGCGCCGATCTTCGCGTGCAGGTGGCTTCTCGAGCCGCTCACGGCGTGGCGGCCGGCGGCGGTGAGCGTTCGCACGCCTAGTATCTCTCCCGCGCAACCTCTGAATCTTCGCCGTTGCCGGAACATCCAATGAGGCTCACAATCGAGGATAGCCCATGGGACCCGTACGCATTTACAGCACGGAGTGGTGCTCGGACTGCCGGCGCGCCAAGCAATTCTTGAAGGAGCGCGGCGTTCAGCTCGAGGAGATTAACATGGACGAATCGCCCGACGCGGAAGACCTGGTGTTGCGCGTGAATGACGGCCGGCGCAAAGTGCCAACGTTTGACCTCAATGGCGAGTTTTTTGCATGCAGCCCATTCGATCCGTATTTTTTGGCGGAGAAATTCGGCGTGCCGTTGAATCCCTGATTTACCTCGAGAGTGTGTCATCACTCGCGAAACCTGCCTGAAACTCAAGCCAGCCCGGCGCCCCGCGTAACCACCTTCACAATTTCGAGCGCCGCATTCAAAAAAACCAGATCGGCATCGGCCTCCGGCGCGAGGACGCCCTTGGTTTTTTCCAAGCCCAATTCGCGTGCAGGATTCAGCGTCAGCATTTGCACTGCGCCTTGCAGTGGCACGCCGAGCGAAACAATCATGCGCAAGGCGCGATCCAAGCGTGAGCGCGCTGCCCGCCAGCTTCCCTTCCTTATTGCGAACCACACCGCCGTTCACATCCACATCGAAATCGCCCAACCGATAGCAACCGTCCGGCATTCCCGTTGCCGCAGTGCCATCGCTCACGAGCGTAATTCCTTCGACGCCTTTGGCCTTCAGAAGCAGCTTCATCGCCGCGCGGTCCACGTGAACGCCATCGGCGATGAGTTCTGCCGTCAATTCCTCTGAAATCAGCACCGCGCCGAGGATACCGGTATCACGATGGCTGAACGGCCGCATAGCGTTGAAGACGTGCGCCGCGTGGCGCGCCCCCCGCGCGATAGCGGCAACGGCCTGTTCATAGGTTGCGTCCGTGTGGCCAAGCGAGACCACAATGCCCACGGAGCGCGCCGCGTCCACGAGTGCGAGCGCACCCGGGAAGCTCAGGCGCGAGCGTCAGGATGCGTGCCCTGCCCCGCGCCGCATCAAGCAACTGGCGCAACAGTTCGGGCGAAGCGGCTGCAATCCATTGCTCCGGATGCACGCCCCTGCGCGCTCTGCTGATGAAAGGGCCCTCGAAGTGAATGCCGAGCAGCTCGGCCATGGGATTGCCGGAAGGCGCCGCGTTCGATTGTGAGGCGATGTAGTCCGCAATGCCCGAAGCGCTGCTACAGAGCATTTCCGGGGAGGCGGTAACGGTCGTAGCTAGGAATGATGTGGTGCCGCCGCGCGCCAGCGTTGTTGCCACGACCGCAAGCGATTCCGGCGTCGCGCACATCACGTCCTGGCCCCCCGCGCCGTGGACGTGAACATCTATGAAGCCCGGTACGAGCGGTAGCATGTGGCATTTGAAACTGCCGGGCGCTGCGCGGTATGGGCACTGCGTCCCGCGCGGCCGACCGCCAGGATGCGGCCGCCCTCGACCAGAACGACAGCGTCGCTGATCTCTTCCGTGGGTGTGATTGCGCATCCGGCAAGAATGGCGTTGAGCGGCATGAACGAACACCATCCTACCTGAAGCAAGGCGGAAGGCGCGCGAGGCGTCAAAGAAAAAGGGCAGGACTAAAGTCCTGCCCTCAAATTCCAGCAAATAGAAATCGAACGAACTACATGGAAGCTGGCATCAATCGAGTTAACGGCGATTTTGTCGCCATCCAGCGAACCAGTCACCTTCACCTTTTGGCCGGCATACTTCGCCGCGTCATCCTGCTTGTCCAGGACATAGACTTTCTTCGTCTTGGTGAATCAGTGCGTACTGGCCCTTGCCTTCGGTCACGCATTTCGTGACACACGCGGCGTCCGTCATCGTGGCTCCGCAATGTGTCTCCCCAACGACGCCAGTCCACGACCCGACTTTGCCCGCCGGAGCGGCCACTGCAGAAACCTGCTGCAACAAGGGCAATCGCGGCGCCCAACAAGAAACGATTTTTCATGTTTAGAATTCCCCCTTTTCGGAAGATCGTCTACACGCATGGGAATCGCAACGCGGGCCTCGGGAGCCCTGCATACTTTCGCACACAGGCGCTTTTAAGTCCAGACATTACCAGCAATCAACTGTAAAAACACAAACGGGAGGAGCCTGAAAGGGTCCTCCCGTTTGTGTCTTTGTTAAAGATACGGCCGCGCGAGCGTCTTGGACCGCGCGAAGCCGTATCGATGTGAAACCGAGCACTAATTGCCCGGGGTAGAGGAGAACCTGCGCCGACTGCACCTTCGGAACGCTCAGGTAGCCGACGATCTTATCTTTGCCGACCTGATTGACGACCAGCTCCATCGCCGCGCGGCTGCCGCGTGTGTAGAAGAAGATGGGCTCGTTCACGGAGCGGTTCTTCTTCTCGAGTCTCATATCGTCCACATACAGATCAACCGTGTATTGGTTGTGCTTCAGGTTGGTTCCGCGAAGCTCGAGGGTAACGTCGCCGAGCTTCTGCTTGCCGCCCTTGTTGCCAACGGTGAATTCTAGGTAGTCGCGCTGCCCGAGACGCCGGAGTTGATCAAGTTCGTCATGGTTGTGCGCGATCTGCGTGCCCAGTTCGTTGCGCGCGTCGAGCAGACCCTGCTTGGTGCTGTCCAGATCGGTTCGCACGCCGTTCACATCGGTTTTCACACCGTTCACATCATCCGCGCTGGCCTTGGTGGCCAACTGGCTCTCGTCGCTCTTCACCGAATCGGCCATGGCAGAAAGCCGATTCGTATAATCCTGACTGATCTTTGCGGATTGACGGCGGGCCTTGTCCAGTTCTCCCTGGGTGAGCTTTCAGCCGGTCGGTCACGACGCTCAAATTCCCCTGAAGCTGCGCGTTGACCGCTTCCGCTTGCGAGAGCCGCTGGCCCACCACATCTAGATTCTGGCGTAGTGCTTGGTTGTCATTGGCCGAGGCTTGCTGCGCTTCGCGGACGTGGTTCGACGCGTTCCAACCGACGCCAAGCGCAATCAGGGACACAACCGCGAGGGCCACGATTGCCACACCCAACCAACGGGGGGTCCCGTCATTCACTTGGACTGTCTCTTGATTCTCATTCATCGCTGTTCTCCTTGTCCTTCACCCCTTGCAAAAGTGAATAATGCACGCGCAGAACCAAAGACCTGCCGTGGGCGGTACATATCGCTAAAGTATTAGCCCTCATGAACTTACGGAATGGCTGTGCTTCGGTTCCGAGTTCCCGTTGGTCACCAGTACGTGGCAATCTTTACAAGTTCGTGTGCTTTTGCCTGTTGCTTCTTAAGGCAAACCTGCAGCAAGTGACCGCGCGGCACATGGCATAAGTTACTGTGGACGTTGGGATTACAGGACCCAGGGAGGCTGGCAAGGCAGGTCGGGTCCCAGGCCAAACTACGCGTGGTGATGAACGTGGGGCAACATAGAACTATCCACGCCGAAAGAATACTCCAGCGTGTGTTCAGCAGCGTCGAGAACCTTCGAACAATTCTGGCAATGGCTGATGTGCTCGGAAACTTCGTACTCCACGGAGGGTGAGAGCCGCCCCTCGAGGTAATCACAGATCAAGCGTATCGTCGCGCGGCAATTCATAGCACTTCTCCTAGAAAGCGGGGACAATAATATTCGAGCACTTGGGAGGCCACAGCCTTCGAGGCCCTCAGCACTTCCTAAGATCTGTATTAAATATATTTAGCGCATCGGCGGGGAAATGCCGGGCGCTGCACCTGCGCGTAGGCGTGCCATTTCTGCATTGCTCGATTCCTTTTTTCGTATGCCATAGAGGCCGAAAGCGTTATCGGCCATTCCGGCTTCACCGGCCGGGCAGGACCGTCATATGCTCCAGGACCGCGATGCGCTCCGCCAACGGAGGGTGCGTGCTGAAGAGGCCGGACATAATCGAGCGCGCGCTCAGTGGCGCGACGATAAAAAGCGACGACGTGGCTGGCGGCACATTCATGGGAATTCTCTGGTTGTACGCCCCAAGCTTCTTGAGCGCCGAAATCAGCCCATATGGCTGCCCGACTAGGCGGACGCCTGCGGCGTCTGCCGCATATTCCCGCTGGCGAGACAGCCCCAACTGCAGCAGAAGGGCCGCGAAAGGCGCCAGCAGCGCCATCAGAAGCACGCTGAGGGCATTGCCGCGATCCCGGCCGCCCCGGCCACCACCGCCATACCCTCCAAGCATCATTCCCCATTGCGCCATATGGGCAAGCAAAGTGACGGCTCCAGCGACCGTGGCGGCAATCGAAGTAATCAGGATGTCGTAGTTGCGAACGTGGGAAAGCTCATGCGCGATTACGCCTTCGAGCTCATCGTCGGTCATCAGCTCAAGCAGACCCTGCGTTACCGCCACCGAAGCATGCTTCGGATTGCGCCCCGTGGCAAAGGCATTTGGAGCGGCCTCTGGAATCACATAAAGCTTCGGCATGGGCAGATGGCCCTTGGCGCACAGACGTTCCATCACTGCATAAAGCCGCGGCACCTGCTCAGGCGTAACGGGCTGCGCATGGCTCGACTTCAACGCGATCTTGTCGGAGAAAAAATAGGCGATCATGTTGGTGCAGGCGGCGATGGCGAGGCCGATGATCATGCCGTTTTCACCGCCGAGAGCCTGCCCGCCCAACACGAGCAACAGCGTCAACGCAATCAGCAAGACTCCTGTTTTTAGAGCGCGCATATTCTCCCCGATTCAAATATTCTAAGAATCGCTTCTTCCCGCGTCAACCCGGGACCGCCACGGGTTCACCGCGCGGCAGCAGCCGGAGCTTTCTTGCCGCTTGGCGGCGCTGCTACACTTTCAGGTCGGCGGTCGAATTTCAGCTTTCCCGTGGACGAATCTACATCCACCTTCACGTGATCGCCCGGCAGCACTTTCCCCTCGAGAATTTGCATAGCGAGTGGCTCCTGCACCAAACGCTGCAACGTGCGCCGCAGCGGACGCGCTCCGTATGCCGGATCGTAGCCTTCCGTCAGAACCAGTTGCCGAGCCGCTGAGGTAAGCTCGAGCGTCAACTGCCGCTCGCGCAGCATCTTCGCGATATCGGCAAGCTGCAAATCCACAATCTTCTCGAGCTGATTCTTGCCCAGCGGGTTGAAGATCACGATTTCGTCCACGCGATTCAGAAATTCCGGCCGGAACGCCGCGCGCAATGCCTCCATCGCTTCGCGCCGCGCGCGTTCGATGTCACGCGAGGCCAACTCGGAAATCGCCGCCGACCCAACGTTACTGGTCATCACCAGAACAGTGTTCCTAAAGTCCACAGTGCGGCCCTTGCCGTCCGTCAGCCGGCCGTCTTCTAGAATCTGCAACAAGATATTGAACGCGTCCGGATGGGCCTTTTCGATTTCATCCAGGAGCACCACCGAATACGGGTGCCGCCGCACTTGTTCGGTGAGCTGCCCGCCTTCTTCGTAGCCGACGTAGCCCGGAGGCGCGCCAATCATCCGCGCAACCGAATGCTTTTCCATGTACTCGGACATGTCCAGCCGGATCATCGCGCGCTCATCATCGAAGAGAAACTCCGCGAGCGCCCGCGCCAGTTCCGTTTTGCCGACGCCCGTCGGCCCCAGAAAGATGAACGAGCCGATCGGGCGGCGCGGATCGCTGAGCCCAGCCCTCGCGCGGCGAATGGCGCCGGCCACGCGCGCGAGCGCGTCATCCTGGCCAACCACGCGTTGCCGCAAGCGCTGCTCCATATCCACCAGCTTTTGCGCTTCGCCTTCGAGCAGGCGTCCCACGGGAATCCCGGTCCATTTGCTGACCAGCGCGGCGATATCTTCTTCGTCCACTTCTTCCTTTAGCATGTGCTGGCCTTTTTGCCGTTCGGCCAGTTGCTGCTGAGCCTCGGTCAGCTTGCGTTCCGCGGCGGCGAGCTTGCCGTAACGAATCTCGGCCACGCGCGCGAGATCGCCGGCGCGTTCGTAGCGTTGCTCCTCCGATTTGAGCTGATCGATTTCCGCCTTCAGTTTGCGAACGCCGGCGATGGCATCCTTTTCCAACTGCCACTGCGCTTTGCGCGCGGACGATTGCTCGCGCAGCGAAGCCAACTGCTCCACAATCTGCTTCAGCCGGGCCTTCGAATGCTCGTCCGATTCCTTTACCAGCGCCTGGCGCTCGATCTCGAGCTGCATGATACGCCGCTCGATTTCATCAATTTCCACGGGCAATGAGTCAATCTGCATGCGTATGCTGGCAGCCGCTTCGTCAATCAAGTCAATCGCCTTGTCCGGCAGAAAGCGGTCAGAGATGTAGCGATGCGAAAGTGTTGCGGCCGCAATGATCGCTGAGTCCTTGATGCGTACGCCGTGGTGGACTTCGTACCGCTCCTTCAATCCGCGCAGGATCGCAATCGTGTCTTCTACCGTTGGCTCGCTGACGAGCACGGGCTGAAACCGCCGTTCGAGCGCCGGGATCCTTCTCGATGTACTTGCGGTACTCGTTCAGCGTGGTTGCGCCGATCGAGCGCAATTCGCCTCGCGCCAGGGCTGGCTTCAGCATGTTGGAAGCGTCCATCGAGCCTTCTGCGGCGCCGGCCCCGACCACAGTGTGCAGCTCATCAATAAAAAGAATGACCTGACCCTGAGCGTCCGTGACTTCCTTCAAGACCGCTTTCAGCCGGTCTTCAAACTCACCGCGGTATTTGGCGCCGGCAACGAGTGAAGCCAGATCGAGCGCCACAATCTTTTTCGTCTTCAATACGTCAGGAACATCTCCGGCGATGATCCGCTGGGCGAGGCCCTCTACGATCGCCGTCTTGCCAACTCCTGGCTCGCCGATCAGCACCGGATTGTTTTTTGTGCGCCGCGCAAGAATCTGCATCACACGGCGTATCTCGGAGTCGCGCCCAATCACCGGATCGAGCTTGCCGCGCCGCGCAAGTTCGGTGAGATCACGTCGCATATTGCTCTAGAGCGCGATAGGTGGCCTCCGGGATTGGGCGACGTCACGCGCTGGCTGCCGCGCACGCTGGCAAGCGCCTGCAGAATAGCGTCATGGCTCGCGCCATGGCGGCGCAGTAACTCCGACGCCGGATCGTGGCCCAGGTCGGACATCGCCAGCAGCAAATGTTCGCTCGACACATATTCGTCGTGGAATTTTCCCGCCTCGG
This sequence comes from uncultured Acidobacteriota bacterium, assembly GCA_963803675.1. Taxonomy (GTDB): domain Bacteria; phylum Acidobacteriota; class Terriglobia; order Acidiferrales; family UBA7541; genus DASTCZ01. The sequence continues at coordinate 57,617 of CAWDNN010000005.1, forward strand.
TGAAAGCCTTCTCGAAAACCTGATTGAGCGCGGGGCCCAAGTGCTGCTGGCCCACGCCGGTCACCTTCGGCAAGCGCTCGAGGCCTTGCTCGATATCCCGCGAAAGCGTCTCCGGCGGAACGCCCAAGCGCGTCAGCAACGGACGAACCACGCCGTCCGACTGCGCAAGCAGTGCGGCCAAAGGTGCAGTGGCTCAACCTGTTGATGATCGTGCCGCGCCGCTACTTCCTGCGCTTCCTGCAGAGCTTCCTGGGCCTTGATTGTTAGTTTGTCTTGGCGAAGCATCTTGGCCCCATACCATCACAGATGAGAAAATGCGGGGAGTTGCGCGTCGCGCCACACTCCCCGCTCCTGGAATTTCCGCACGGCGCTGATTCTTAGCGTCCGTTGCCGTTCGATTGAATATTGACCTTCACTTGCTTCGGCTTCGACTCCTCGCGCTTGGGCAGAGTCACCGTGAGCACGCCGTGTGATGTAGTCGGCCTTGATGGCCTCGGTGTTTACCGCGCTCGGGAGAGAAAAGCTCCGGCTGAACGAGCCGTAGGTACGCTCCACGCGCAGGTAGTTGTCTTCGTTGACGGCGGTGTCCATCTTGCGCTCGCCACGGATAGTGAGCATGTTGTTCTCAACGCGCACGTCGAGATCCTTCTCACTGATGCCGGGCAAATCGGCGCAGACGATTAAGGCATTTTCGGTTTCGTGGATATCCACCGACGGCGCCCAAGCGCTCAGAGTGGATTCCGAGCGAGTACCGCGAAAGGAGTCTTCAAACAGACGATTGACCTGATCCTGCAAGGTATTCAAACCTCGAAAAGGAGAAAGGCATTCATTTCAGCGACCTCCATCGCATATATTAGAGCAAAGCATATTATATGAGTGCTGTATTGTCAATGCATTTTTCAGGACATCTATGTTTCATATAAAGCCTTTTACAATAAACAACATACTGGTTCCTCAGCCGCAAGCTTAAGCGCCTCTGCAAACGAACGCGTTCTTATCGGTGGACACTTAAGTTCCTTGGCCAGCCAATTCTCTCTGGGCGATTTCCAAGCTACACTCAGTGCCCGATGAAGCTGAGCGAATTCGACTATCAGCTCCCTGAAGAGCGTATCGCGCAGGAGCCGCTGGCGGAGCGAGACGCATCGCGGCTTCTGCTAGCTTGACCGGGCAGCCTCGCCGCCCTCGGACCATTTTTTTCGCGCGTTCCCCGAGTTGTTGCGGGGCGACGAGCTTGCTCGTGGTCAATAACGCGCGAGTGATCCCCGCGCGGCTGTTTGGACGCCGCCGGGGCGTCAAGAGCGAGTCACCGGGCAACCTAGGCAGTGCGAGCAAGCACCTTTCGTCACGAATCGAAGTATTGTTGACGCGCAAGCTGGATGGCGAAGTCTGGGAGGCGCTCGTTCGTCCTGGACGCAAGGTGCGTGTCGGAGAACGAATTGTTTTCGGCGAGGGCGAGCTCGAGGCGGAGATCATCAGCCGAGGCGAATATGGCGAGCGCCGGATAAAATTTGTGTCAGGCGGCGACGTGAGCGCCAAGATCGAGCGGCTCGGGCATATGCCGCTGCCGCCCTACATTCGTCGAAGCGATCAGCCCACCGACCGCGGCGGCTACCAGACGATTTTCGCAAGCCACAGTGGCGCCGTTGCGGCGCCGACGGCTGGGCTGCACTTCACGCCTGAAATCCTCGATCGCCTGCGTCGCCGCGGGATCGAAATCTGCGAACTCACCCTGGAAGTCGGCCTGGGAACCTTTCAGCCCATTCGAGAAGAAGAGATCGAGAAGCACCCGATTCACACGGAGTCCTACGAGATCTCCGCAAAGACAGCGGAACAAATCCGCGAGGCCAAGAAGGCGGGGCGTCCGATCCTCGCCGTGGGGACAACGGTTGTGCGAGCTCTGGAAGATGCGGCGCAGAAAACGGACGCAGACCGCTCCCCTGCCACCAAGAACCCGCCTCTGGCCGGCCGCGGGGAAGCCATCGATCTACATCTATCCGGGCCACGAATTTCGCCTGGTTGATCAGATGCTGACGAATTTTCACCTGCCTCGATCGAGTTTGCTGGTCCTGGTGGCGGCATTCGCCGGGCGGGAACGAATTCTGGCGGCCTATCAACACGCCATCGAAACAGGATATCGCTTCTACAGCTATGGTGACTGCATGCTGATCCGGTAACTCTACGTGACTTTCTATGTTTCAAAAGAAACTGCGGCGGAGGCGAGCTTCTGACCTCGCCCGCCCCGCCGCAAATGACCCTGCCAGCCAATGTTCAGGCTAGGCGTTAGGACTATGGATTTAGAACGAGGGCCTGGTTCTCGGCCGCCGAAGTCGATTTCCTGAATTTCGCCGTTGGACGTCGTGACTCACGGCTGTCGTGTCGAACCTCTGATCGCGCTGCTCGATGCGCCCCTGCGTCTGGGCCACGACCTTCTTGCCCTCTCGATGGTAACTTTGTTTCCGTCCACCAGTACTTTGTAATCGCCGGCATCGAGCTGTGTGCTGCCGACTTTGACCGACTCGCCAAACGTGACATTTTTTTCGAAAGGTTTTCCGAATACTGGCATCACGAGCGCGGTGACAGCCAAGAGAGCCAGGGTGCTGAGAACTGATGTCCTGCGCATAAGAGAATCTCCTTTAGGAATTGGGTCGAGAGTCGTTACGCAGGATGAGGGCGGACGAAAGAAAGGTTGACAGTGTGCCAACGCCGAAACGTAGGCTCGGGTTGACACACTGACCTCTCTGAGCGCACAGCCGGTGAAGTCTCTCGTGTCACGGGCCTCGCGGTCGCCGCCGCGAGGCCATTTTCTTCACCGGAAATTAGTCCCGCAACCTGCTATCTGATACCTGCTACTGTTATTGCCGCCGTTGAATACGACTCACCCCTTGCTACGCAGATATCCGCTCCATCGGGGTAACGGAAGGAATCGCGCCCCCTTCCAAATTGAAACAAAAGCTCAAATTCCCTCTGCAAAATTAGACGGCGGCGCCGGGCAGAATGTTACGTCGATTGCTCGAATAATTTGTGCCCTATTGTCTGATTCCGCGTAAGGTGTTGCGGGTACAAAGGCTTCGATTATAATCAGGCCGGACCAATCGAGCGCCGAATGCGATTTCTAATCTTGAGTGACATTCACGCGAATGCCACCGCGCTTTCCGCCGCCCTGGCCGCTGTCGAGGGGCGATGGGATCGCGCTCTTTGCCTGGGCGATCTGGTCGGGTACGGCCCCGATCCCAACGAGGTGATGGATGTAGTTCGGGGGATCGCGAAGACAATCATTCGCGGCAATCACGACAAAGCCGCGTGTGGGCAAACCGACGCCGAAGATTTCAACCCGGTCGCGCGTATCGCCGCCGAATGGACGCACGCGCAGCTCACGCCGGACAATTTGGAGTTTCTTCGAAACCTTCCCGCTGGTCCTGTGCAGACCGAAGGCCTCACGCTCGTCCATGGCGCAGTGGCGGATGAAGACGAATATGTCTTCGCCCCGGCGCAAGCGCTGGACGGGTTGCTGGAATCAACATCGACGGTGACTTTTTTTGGCCACACTCACTTTCAGGGAGGCTTCTCTTACCGCGAGGATAAGCTCGACGTGATTCAATTGAGGCCGCGGCCGGGTTCGAGTTTCGCTGCTTTGCGACTCGAAGAGGGTACGCGCTATTTGCTGAATCCAGGATCGATCGGGCAGCCGCGCGACAGTGACCCGCGCGCGGGGTTTGCCATCGCCGACCTTACGCACCAAGTGGTGGAGTTCTGGCGCGTGCCCTACGACATTGCCGCGGTGCAAGCACGCGTGCGCCAAGCCGGGCTGCCCGAACCGCTCGCGGCGCGCCTGTCCGCCGGGCGTTAATTCAAGCGCTCGTCCAAGCGATAGGCAACAACACACCATGCCACACACCATGCGCGCCACATTCCATGTCCCATACCATGAATGAAAACGCCACAGCCTCCCGCGATATCCGGACAAGAGCCCGGCCGGCAGTTTGGCATGGCGCTGGTAGCGGGCCTGATCGTCGTGCTGGTTCTTGGCGGCGGCCTGTACTGGTGGTCTCGCAGCTCGCACGGCGCGGTTCCAGGAGCGCCCGTCTCTTTGCCCATGGGGCCGGACGAGCAAGCCTATTCCTCGCAGATTCAGTTCACCGACGTCCAGCTCAGCCGAGCCTCGAACATGCTCGAGCAGGAAATTACCTACGTTGACGGCACCATCTCGAATAACGGTCCGCGCGCGGTGGCCGAGATCGAAGTCTCGCTGGAGTTTCACGACCTTTCCCAAACGTGGTCTTCCGCGAAACGAGGCGCCTGTACGGAAAGGGCTCTAAACGCCGCTTGCGCCCGGCGAAAAGCGCGAATTCCAGTTTGCCTTTGAAGCCGTGCCGCCGGCTTGGGATCAGCGCGCTCCGATGTTTAAGATCACGGGGCTCCGGCTGCAATAGAATCGCGAGCTACGCGCGCGCTGGCAATATGGCTCCCCGCGTGGCCCTACGTTCCGCTTGACCACAACCCACCGCTATATATACTATCAGGTACATGTCCCACTGAATAATACAATGGCGTCCCAGGCGGATCTTTCTCAGGCGATCTCCGCGATCGCTGCGGCCGGACCAGTCGAGGTCCGTGAGAATGGTCAGCGTGTGGCCGCGCTCGATTCGTTTCACTACGAGGTTCGCGAGCAGGCCAGCCGCGTCGTGCTGCACCTGTGGAGCGAGCAACGTTCGCTGGCGAGGCGCGTCCTGCGCATCGTGGAACTCGGGCAGGGCCAGATACTCCTCGAAGTCGAACACTTCGGCCGCACGAAACCTGATCGCCTCGAGATCGTCGCCGCCGGCGCGCAATCCCCGGCGCGCGTTACGCGAGAGAAGTTTCGCGAACGGCTCGCGGGACTTCTCCAAGAACAATTCCCAGACGAAGAGATCGAATCGCTCACGAGCGCGGCCGACCTCGAGCATTCCCTTTCGGGGCGCTACGCGCGCGGCGTGATGCGCGCCGCGGGCGCCCGCTGGGCTTTGCTGGCGGCTCCGCCCGGCGAGAGCAGCGCTTCGATTGACGCCATGTTGACGTTCGGTCTCCTGTGGTTGCAGCACGCTCGCGGCCATGCTGTAGCACACCCTATCGCGGGCTTGCGCCTTTTTCTGCCCGCAGGCGCCGCCAAAGCGGTGGTGCACCGCCTGCGGGCCTTGCGTGCGGATGTGGCGATCGAGCTTTATGAGCTGGACGAGACGTCCGGGCGGCTGCGTCGCGCAAGACGCGAGGAGTTCGGCAACTTGTTCACGTCGCTGACACCCGCGGCGAGAGGCGGAAGCGATTTTGCTGATGGCGCGGGCCGCTCTCGATCCGATCCGGCGGCTGGCTCGCGCGAGCGATCGCAGCCCACGTTGTCCCCGGGACGTCAGACATCGCGTTGCGTTTTCGCGGCGCCGAATTCGCACAGTGGCGCGACGGCACCGTGTTTTTTGGTCTGGGAGATCAGCGCCGGGTGCTCAACTCCGAAAGGCAGGCGGAGCTTCTGCGGCTGGTACGCGAACTGGAACTTCATCGACACGCGGCCGCAGCAAACACGAGTCATCCGCTTTTTCGCATGCAGGCGGAACGTTGGCTCGAAACCTGCGTCGCCGCCGATCCCTTGCGGATCGATGCGCGGCTCGATCGCCGCTTTCTTTACACGCAGGTGCCCGCATTCTCGGCGGGCGATCGGGGCGTGATCGATTTATTGGGCGTTACGCATGAGGGACGCCTTGCGATTCTCGAACTAAAGGCCGACGAAGACATTCACCTGGTGCTGCAAGCCGCCGACTATTGGCTGCGCGTTCGCGCGCATCAACTGCACGAGATTTTCGCGCGTACGGGTATTTTCCGGGCGTCGAGCTGCGGCCCGGGCCGCCGCTGGTCTTTCCTGGTCGCACCGGCGATCCGTTTCCATCCCGCCACGGACACGTTGTTGCGATACATGTCCCCGGAAATGGAAGTGACGCGCGTGGGCTTGGCGGAGAATTGGCGAAGCGGGCTGCGCGTGGTGCTGCGCCAGTAAGCGCAATCCGAAAGGAATGGGCACAAAAAAAGAGAAGCAGCCTTGGTGTTGCCAACGCTGCTTCCCGGGGTGTGTCCTAGAAGTGGTTTGTAGAATTAGACGCTGCGAGACAAGAACGGGTTGCTAAAAAGTGACCTGGCGACAGATTTCACTAAGTTTTTTCTAAACGGCTTGGCAGATAACAATTTAGCGGCAATCAAAAAAAGAGGTACTTGCGCCACTTTTCGTCTTTGTGGCCGATCAGCCGCATCAATTGCCGCGAGGTATGTAGCGTAAACGGCCGCGGCCGGCGCGAAAGCTGTATGCCCGCTTCCTCCGGGGTGCGGTCGCCCTTGCGGTTATTGCACTGGTAGCAGGAAGCCACCAGGTTCTCCCAGGAAGACCGGCCCCCGCGAGAGCGCGGCACCACGTGGTCCAGCGTCAGCTCGGACGCTGGAAACGTCAGCCCGCAGAATTGGCAGGTGTTGTGGTCGCGCAGCAGGATGTTTTTCCGCGAAAGCGCGCGCGTCTGCTGCGGAATGTGCCGGTAGGCCAGCAGCCGGATCACGGACGGCACCTTCATCGTGCTTCGAGGTGGAGTGCACCTCGGCGGTATTCATCTCTTCGGCCTGCGCGACGCCCTTCAGCAGCAACACCATCGCGCGGCGAACGGCGGTGACGTTAATCGGCTCGAATGTCGCGTTCAGCACCAGTACCGGCTCTTGCATGACTGGCAGGCCGCCGGTGCTTCGGGAGCAGGGCTTTTTCAGACGCGGGGGAGGCATGCCGGGCGGATGGCCAGGCGCGAGGGCCGTCTTTGGCCTTGGTGTCATCATCGCTGAGGCTCAGCACTGCTCGTGAAAACAGGGACCTGCGCCGAGTGGGCGGGCGTACGGGCAACCGTCAGAGCCATCACACGGGCAGCACCGGCTCGGCGCAGAACCCGGCTACAGGCGTCCAGCGTCGCACCAGTTGTCATTACATCATCTACCAGTAGAATACGGAGCTTGTCAACTTGGGCGCCCGGACGGGTGGCGAAAGCGCCCTTGGCTGCGCTCCAGCGCTGGCTGCGCGTCAGCCTCAAAACGCCGGCCGCGGCCGTGAGCGAACCAGGATGTTGTTTCGCGCCGGTAGCCCAAGCTGGTGCGCCAGGGGACGCGCGATCAGCTCGGCCTGGTTATAGCCGCGCTCGCGGCGGCGTGCCCGGTGCAAAGGCACGGGAACAATCAGGTCGGCGTCGAAAGTCTGCCGGCCTCCGGGCCACCACTTCGGCCACCTTGCGCGGCAAACCATGCTCCCAGCGGGGGTACGCCCCCGTGCTTCAGCAGCAGGATGGCCCTGACCATGGGCGGGTCATAGAACGCATAACTACGAGCAATATCAAAATCATAGGTTTCCGAGCGGCAGAGCCGGCAGAGAATCGTGGCCGATTCGCTAACGTGCGAGGGAGAGAATCGGGCGGCCACACCGGGAGCACAACGGCGCGGCGAGCTCAGTGAATGAGCTCAAACATTCCAGGCATACCGGCAGACGGCCGGCGAAATCGAGCGTAGCTCCGCAAATCCGGCAAGGCGCCGGGAAAACGGCCGAGCAAAAGGCGTCTCCCGCACTCCGAAGGAGCAGCCTGAACTGGCCCGAGGTCTCGCGCAAAGACACCACGGCGGCCATGGTATCGCGGTCCCGGTAAGTATTAAAGATTAAAATGTACTAAACGATTAATTAGAGCTGTCCCTGCTCCTGCTTTTCCTGGCAGGCAATGCAATAACCGGCCCAAGGCACCGCGTCCAGACGCTTCTGCTGAATTTCTTCTTCGCAATTTGCGCAAAGACCGTAGGTGCCCTCTTTGATCCGGTTGAGGGCCTGATCAATCAAGTTGAGAAGCGCGCGGTCCGTGGCGGTCATGCCAAACAAAAATTCCTTGGTGTAGGAGTTTGCGGCCTTGTCGGCGAGGTCCACCGTGGTGTCTTCGTCGGCGGCCCGGCCTTCTTCCTCGGTTCGAGCGATGTTGCTGAGCAGTTCCTCTCGCTTGGTTTGAAGTTTCTTTTTGTACGCTTCGAGGCGTTTCTTATCCATCGTGAACCCCTCACCGGATGGCTTATCGTATAGGCAGCAAATCGGTGATTGTAGGCGCGCCCGGAGGAAGTGTCAAGAAATGCACGGGCACTCCGTGGGTTGCGGCACCGCTGAGCCGCTGCTAGAATTATGCTTCTTCTGCGCTCGAGCGTTCACGCAGCGCATTGCGAATCTCATTCGAAATCACGGACAACTTTCTGGAGAGATTCGAACGCGGAAGTAAGATCAGGGTCGCGCGGCTACACGGCGCGCACAAGCTGTAGCAATTTGGGCGATTTCTGAACGGAGGAGCACTTGGCCAATTACGATCTGGCCATCATCGGCAGCGGGCCGGGCGGATACGTCACCGCGATTCGCGCCGCGCAGTGGGGCCTGAAGACCGTGGTCATCGAAAAGGACGGCTTTCTCGGCGGCACCTGCCTGCACGTCGGCTGCATCCCCACCAAGGTGCTGCTGCACCACGCCGAAATTTACGACACATCAAGAACGCCAAGGAATTCGGCATCGACGTCAAGGAATTCAAGCTCGAATTGGGCCGCGGCGCTGGCGCGCAAGGACAAGATCGTCAACAGGCACGCCAAGGGCATCGAGTTTCTGTTCCGCAAAAACAAAGTGGAAACGTGCAAGGGCTGGGGCCGCTGGGCCGGGCCGGGGCGCGTGACGCGTGGAAAAGGACGGCAAGACCACCGAAGTCGAAGCCACGCACATCATGTTCGCGACCGGCTCGGAGGCGCGCTCGCTGCCGGGCGTCGAATCGACGGCAAGATCATCCTGGGCAACCGCGAAATCCTGAAGCTCCCGACGGTGCCGAAGACGCTGGTGATGTGGGAGCCGGCGCGGTGGGCGTGGAGTTCGCCTCGATTTTCAATTCGTTCGGCACGCAGGTCACCATGCTCGAAATGCTGCCGCGCATCGTGCCGCTCGAAGACGAAGAAATTTCCGCCGGAGCTCGAAAGCCTTTACGAAGAGAGGCATCCAAATTCTGACCGGGGCCAAGGTCGAAAGTGTCGCAAGAAGACGCGAAGGGCGCGACGGTCGCTTTCACCGACAAGGCCGGCAAGGCGCAGAACGATCTCCGCCGAGCGCGTGTTGATGGCCGTGGGGCGCGCTGCCGAAGACCGAAAATCTGGGCCTGGAGAAAACCGAAAGCCAAGCTCGAGCGCGGATTCGTTCACGTCGGGCCGTACATGGAAACCGACGAGCCGCGCCTCTACGCCATCGGCGACATCGTCGCGGGCATGCCGCAACTGGCGCACGCCGCGTCGCATGGAAGGCATCACGTGCCGTCGCGAAAATCACCGGCAAGACAGATGCCGCCGCTCGAAAAGCACGCGCATTCCCAACGCGCACCTATTGCGAGCCGCAGATCGGCTCGATCGGGCTGACCGAGCGGCGGCGCGCGAGGCGGGCTACGACGTGAAGATCGGAAAATTTCCGTTCCTCGGCAACAGCAAGGCCTCGATCCTCGGCCACCACGAGGGCTTCATCAAAGTCGTCGCCGAGGAAAAGTACGGCGAAATTCTCGGCGTGCACATCATCGGGCCGTTGGCCACGGAGATCATCGCCGAGGCGGTCGACGGCGCTGCAGCTGGAAGCCACCGTGGACGACATGATGTTCATGGTGCACGCGCATCCCACGGTGTGGGAAGCGATGGGCGACGCGTTCGCTTCGGTGCGCGGACTGGCGATCAACATCTAACGGTTCGACGGAGTTCGAACGCCGTGAGGTCAATCGCGAGCGAAGGATTGACGGTATCGATGCAAACGTTGGATCGTGATCTCGGCCGATCGGCTATGCCGAGGCCTTGCGGCTTGCAGCAGCGCCTGGTGGCCGCGCGCAAAGCGGGCGCCGTGCCCGACGTGCTGCTGCTCTGCGAGCATCCGCACGTGATCACACTGGGCCGCAACGGCAAGCTCGAGCACCTGCTCGCTTCGGAACGCTTGCTGCGGCAGATGGGCGTCGAATTTCACGAGCGATCGCGGCGGCGACATCACCTACCACGGCCCGGGACAGATCGTCGGCTATCCGATTCTGAATCTCGCCGAAATTCGCCGCGATGTGGTCTGGTACGTGCGCCAGCTCGAAGAGGCCATGATTCGCACATCAGCGGAATTTGGCGATGAAGGCGGAACGCCGCGCCGGACGCACGGGCGTCTGGGTGGAAACGCGCGCGAAGCGACGGATGAAGAAAAGTGGGCGCCATCGGCGTGCACGTCAGCCGCTGGGTCACTTCGCACGGCTTCGCGTACAACGTCTCCACCGACTTGCGCTATTTCGATCTGATCGTGCCTTGCGGCATCCAGGACAAGCGCGCGACGTCGCTCGAAAAACTGCGTGCGCAGCGCGTGAGTCGTGAAGACGTCACGCCCCGGATAGTGAGGCACCTGGGCGATTGTTTCGATCGGGATTTCCGCGCGCAGACGCTCGAAAGTTTGTGCAGCACGGATCGGCGCGGCGGAGACACCGGAGTTAGCTGCCTCGCGTTGAGCGGGCGGCGTTGTCACGGGTTCTGAGTTAGACTGGCTGCCGTAGCGTGCAGGCAATCGCCACGTATCGAATCGCGCGGCCAGTTGCGTCAAAGCTGAGAGAAGCCATCAGGGAGCGGCATGGAAGCTTCACTCACACGCGAACAGCATCTCGAGCTCTACTACTACCTGCGGCTCAACCGGTCGCTCGAAGAGCGGCTGGTCAGTCTGTTCCGCCAGAACAAAGATCGTCGGCGGCCTCTACTGAGCCTCGGCCAGGAAGCGATCTCGGTCGGCACGGCCTACGCGCTTGGTCCGGGCGACTGGATCGCGCCGATGATCCGCAACATCGGCGCGCTGCTGGTGCGCGGTTTCCGGCCGCGCGACATCCTCACGCAGCACATGGCGCGCTACACCTCGCCGACCCAGGGCAAAGACGGCACCAGCCATTTCGGCGATCTGAAAATGCGCCACGTGGTCTCGCCGATCTCCATGCTGGGCGATTTGATTCCGGTGATGACCGGCGTGGCCATGGCCGGCCGCTATCTCGGCCAAAAGATCGTGGCCATGACCTGGATCGGCGACGGCGGCACTTCGACCGGCGCGTTTCACGAAGGCATGAATCTCGCCGCCGTGCAGAAAGCGCCGTTCGTCTGCGTGATCGAAAACAATCAGTGGGCCTATTCGACGCCGGTGAGCCGCCAGGTGCCGCTGCGCGATCTGGCCGACCGCGCGCGCGCCTACGGAATCGAGAGCTACATCGTGGACGGCAACGACGTGGTCGCCGTCTGGCGCACCGCGCAGGAAGCCGTCGAGCGCTGCCGCGCCGGCGAAGGCCCGGTGATGATCGAAGCCAAGACCATGCGCATGCGCGGCCACGCGCAGCACGATGCCGCCGAATACGTGCCGCGGGAGATGTTCGAATACTGGAAGCAGCGCGACCCGCTCGAGCGCTACGAGAAATATCTCACCGAAAATAAGCTCTGGGATGCGAAAACGCAAAAGGCGCTCGACGCGCGCATCGAACGCGAACTGCAGGCCGATCTGGAATTCGCCGAAAAGGCTCCCTTCCCGCCGCCGGAGCTTGCCGAGCAAGGCGTCTATTGCGACGGCTGCCACACGATCGAAGCGGATTGGAAGCGGCCGAAGGAAGAAGTGATGCCGCCGAAATCGAGCGTCGAGGCGGCTGGAAGGTGCAGGGATTTGGCGCGCATCGGAACACCCGATACGCAAAGCCGCCGTGGAGGAAACTCTGGCGGCCGAAACTCCGGCAGGCAGGCCAAGGGCGGCAACGGCATTCCCGCACCCTCTCGCAAGCCTTCGGCGAACGGCAAGAGCGCGCCGAAGCCAGCGCCAAAGCAGACTGCGGAAAGCAAATTGCGAAACCCAAGCCGGCGCCCGCCATGGCCGCGCGGAAGGGGCGCAGATAGCCATGGCGCAAGTCACCTATCTCGAAGCCATCCGGCAGGCGCTGTTCGAAGAGATGGACCGCGATCCCGCCGTCGTCATGATCGGCGAAGATATCGGCGTCTACGGCGGCGCGTTCAAAGTCAGCGCCGGGCTGCTCGAGCGATTCGGCTGGGAGCGCGTGATCGACACGCCCATCAGCGAAACGGCCATCATCGGCGCGGCGGTGGGCATGAGCTATCAGGGCTTGCGCCCGGTGGCGGAGATGCAGTTCATCGATTTCATCGCCTGCTGCTTCAACCAGATCACCAATTTCGTCGCCAAGTCGCACTACCGCTGGGGCGCTCCCGTGCCGATGGTGATTCGCGGGCCGTCCGGGCGGCGGCGTGCACGGCGGACCGTTCCATTCGCAAAATCCGGAAATGTATTTCGTGCACACGCCGGGATTGAAGGTGGTTTATCCGGCGACGGCCTACGACGCCAAGGGCCTGATGAAGTCGGCGATTCGCGACAACAATCCGGTGCTTTTCTTCGAGCACAAATTTCTCTACCGGCGCATCAAGGAAGAGTTGCCGGAGGAGGAATACACGGTGCCGCATCGGCAAGGCCGCGGTGCGCCGCGAAGGGCGCGACCTGACGATCGTGAGCTATGCGGCGATGGTGCACACTTCGCTCGAAGCCGCCGAGAAGCTTGCCGAAGGAAGGCATCGAAGCCGAGGTGGTGGATCTGCGCACGCTGCTGCCGCTCGATCGCGAGACGATTCTCGAGTCGGTGCGGAAGACGAACAAGCTGCTCGTGGTGCACGAAGACACGCGCACCGGCGGCATCGCCGGCGAAATTGCGGCGCTGGTCTGCGAAGGCGCCTTCGACGATCTGGACGGCCCGATCCGGCGCGTGACTTCGCTCGATACGCCGGTGCCGTTTTCGCCGCCGCTCGAGGAGTATTTTCTGCCGAACGCCGAGAAGGTGGCCGCCGCCGCGCGCGAACTGGCAAGATATTGAGAAGCGAACCGATTTCCGGTTGTGACGCGAAGAGGAGAAACGCATGGCCGTTGACGTCGTCATGCCCCAGATGGGCGAAAGCATTTTCGAAGGCACGATCACCAAGTGGCTGAAGAAGCCCGGCGACAGAGTCGAGCGCGACGAGCCGCTCTTCGAAATTTCCACCGACAAAGTGGACGCGGAAATTCCCGCGCCCGGCGCCGGCGTGCTGAAGGAGATCAAGGTCGCCGAAGGGCAGACGGTGCCGGTGCAGACCGTCGTCGCCGTGATTGACGCCGCAGGCGCCGCGGCAGGCGCGCCCGCTCCAGCAAAGGCCGAAGCAGCAGCTCCCGCCAAGACGGCAGCGCCCGCGGCCGCAAAGCCCGGCAAAGAATGCAAGCCCGCGCAGGCTAAACTCGCGGCCGCCGAGCAGCCCAAGGACACGCACGCGACGCCACAAGCCGATGGGTCCAGTGAAAGCACGAATGCATCGGCGGCTCCGCCCGCGGCGCAGACGAAGGACGCAGCCGGTAAAACCGTCGAGGCCGGCGAAGACGACACCGAAGAAAGCGAAACCGAGGAAGAAGGAGCCGGAGGCACTGGCTGCGGGTGATGGCCACCACGTTCGCAGCTCGCCGCTGGTGCGCCGCATGGCGCGCGAAAACAACATGGATCTCTCGACGCTGACGGGAACCGGCGCGGGCGGCCGCGATCAGCAAGAAAGACATCCTGGCGGCAATCGCTTCCGGAGCGGTCGCAGCAGAAGGCGGCGCCATCCGCTCGCGCGGCCGCGGCGCCCGTAGCGGCCCCGGCTGCAAAGCCGGTTTCCGCACCCGCCTCCTTCCGCGGGCGGGGCAGCCGCGCACGTTGCGCTCGAAACGGCCGTGCCGCGCGAGCGCATCTACTTCGGCCGTTACGAAGTGCAGCCCATGACCGTGATGCGGCAGAAGATCGCCGAGCACATGGTGGCTTCCAAGCGCGTTTCGCCGCACGTCTATTCGATCGACGAAGCCGACATGACCAAGATCGCGGCCGTGCGCGCAAAAGCCAAGGCCGAATTCGAGACCCGCTTCGAAACCAAGCTCACCTTCATGCCGTTTTTCCTGCGCGCTGCGTCGAAGCCCTGCGCGCGTTTCCCACGGTAAACGCTTCCGTGGACGGCACCAACATGGTCCTCCACCGCGAAATCAATATCGGCATCGCCGTGGCGCTCGATAACGGCCTGATCGTGCCCGTGGTCAAGAATGCCGAAGAGAAAAATTTCCTGGGCCTGCAGCGCGCGGTCAACGATCTGGCCGAGCGCGCGCGCACGAAAAAGCTCAAGCCCGAAGAGGTGCAGGAAAGCACCTTTTCGATCACCAACCCCGGCATCTTCGGCGGCTTGATGGGACTGCCGGTGATCAACCAGCCGAACGTGGCCATCCTGGGCATCGGCGCGATCCAGAAGCGGCCCGTGGTGATGGACGACGCCATCGCGATCCGCTCGATGGTGTACCTGACGCTTTCCTACGATCACCGCGTGGTGGACGGCGCCATCGCGCACCAGTTCATGGGCAAGGTGAAGGAAACTCTGGAACACTGGAGCGAGGCGATTCTCTAGGCCGCTCGCGGCCCTGCCAGATCTCAATTCGAAAATGCAGACGCCGGTTTCGGATCACGAAGCCGGCGTTTTGTTTCGTCCTCGAGCGCAGACCCCGAGGCGGCCCTACTGCAGCAGCGGCCGCATCTGGTGCGCCCACACCGGCAGCCGCGAAAGCGGCACCAGCGGGATTTCGATTTTCCTCGAGCAGCCCGGCCACAAAGCGGTGCCGCTCGTTTTCCTGCGGCCGCGGCTCGACTTCCGTCACGGCAATAAACTCCGTTGCAGCCAGCTTGGCGCGGATGGCGTCCGCCGTATAGGCCAGCACCTTGGCCTGCGATGGATCGCGGGACAACGCCAGCGCTTGGATGAACCCCCGCGTGCCGTTGCGGCGGTAGGAATAATCCAGGCGCAGCGGGTCGCCCGGATACGTGTATTCGTCCACGCGCACCGCCCGGGCCGAGCTTGCCCCATAGCCCGACGCTGCGAAAGACTTGGCTGGCACGCGCGCGGATACCGCTGCGGCTCGCCATGTTCTCGGCCGTGGCCGCCCGGATGCGCGGCGGCTCCACGTGATCGTGGTAGAGCCGCTCCAGTTCGGCATCCAGATCGTCCGCGAGCAGGCCCTTCCGCGGGCTGAACTGCACCGCGTTCGAAAGCGTCTGATCGAGCTTCGCCACCCAGGCGGAAAGCCCGTCGCGGTGCTCTGCCAGCGTGCTGTCGAGCAGGCCACCCAGGCCACGCAGCAGCCCTTCATCGGCGCCGGGGTGCAGCCGGCGCAGGCGCGCGAATTCGGCTTCCTCGTCCATCACGCGCACGCGGATAGCGGCCTTCGCCGGCATCGTGAATCACCACGCCGACGTTCACCCACTCGTCGCGGATCAAATTCGGCGTGTAGCGCACGATGTGATAGGCGAAAGGGCGCGAATCGAGTTCAGGCATAGGTCACTTCCAGTTGGCGAAAGGCTGCCGCGAAGATTTCCAGGCAGCTTCGATCTGCTCGCAAACGCGATTGCGGCGCCGGTCCAGGCGTTCGAGCAGCGCGTACAGCGCGTCCATATCAAATCGTACCAATCCGGCGGAATCTGTTTCGCCGCGTCGTCCAGCACGTCCGGCGTGATGCGCCCCGAAAGCCGGTCAAGCCAGGGCGCGAAAGAACCGATTCCCGTGCACCGATTCATAGACGCGATGCCGCGAGTAGAGCCCCCGCAGAGGCGCATCGGGGAAATTCCATTCGCCCGCGTTAAAGCAAAAGCCCTGGTCGATCATCATCGCCTGGTAGCGCGAGCGCCCCGCTTCCCGAAAGAAGATTGCCTGGCGGCCGTTGGTGTTGCACGTCCATTTGTCGAACACCAGCATTCCCAGAAAGTCGTCCAGGTTTTCCACTTCCGCCAGTTGCTCGTCGGGCAGAAAGTCAAACACCGGCATGGCGGCCGGATCGCCCGGATAGCGCGAGCCGAATTGCAACCCGGCGCGGCAAGGCGCTCGTGACATCCCAATCTGGACAACCAGATCCTCGGTCAATGAGATCAGTTCCAAACTGACATCCACCACGGCAAATGGCGCCGTAGGCAAACCCAGCCTCGCCGCCAATGCACTACCCAGCAACTCGTTCGCCAGAACGCGCAAATGCTGCGGATTATTCTGGAACTTCACCACGTAATAAAAACCGTCGTAGCAACGCATCAGGTGGGACTGCGCGCCGCCGCGCATGCGGCGAATATGTTCCACGGCACGTAACATTCTCGCCTATGCTAGCGGCGGCTTACCAAACCAGCAAGCAGAGAATGTCCAAAGCAGAACGCCGCGAACCGGATTGACACTAAAGCTCCTAAGATCGCCTCATAGCCCAGCCCGCTCTGCAAGGGGAGTCGGCCACGAGCGGAAGCCGTCATTGGAAAGAAGCGTTTCGGAACACTACACTAGACAGGGTGTTGAACGTCAGTTTTTCGGCAGCCAGCGCTAGGTTTGAAAGCGATTTTAGACGATGACCGCATCGTCGATTCGCGACGCCGACGTCCTCATCGTCGGCGCAGGGCCGACAGGCTTGGTGTTGGCCCTGTGGCTGACGCGGTTGGGCGTGCGCGTGAGGATCGTCGACAAGACGGCGGAAGCCGGGGACGACATCGCGCGCGCTTGCCGTGCAGGCACGCACGCTCGAGCTGTACAGCCAGATCGGGCATCGCCGACGCGGTCGTCGAGCGTGGACGGAAGACCGTCGCCGCGAATCTCTGGGTGGCCGGCAAGAAGGCGGCACATGCGGTCTTCGGCGAGATGGGCGCGGGTCTCAGCCCGTTTCCTTATGCGCTGATCTTTCCCCAAGACGAGCACGAGCGTCTGTTGATCGATCGCCTGGCCGAGGCCGGCGTCGAGGTCGAGCGCCAGACGGAGCTCCTGGGCTTCGAGGAGGCGAACGGCCGTGTTCTCGCGCGTCTGAAACGGCCGGATGGAGCATCGGAGACGTGCGAGGCGGCCTACATTGCCGGGTGCGACGGCGCGCATTCCACCGTGCGCGAGGCGCTGGGGATCGGTTTCCCGGGCGGGGACGTACGCGCATCTCTTCTACGTCGCCGACGTGGAGGCGAGCGGAGCGACGGTGAACGGCGAACTGCACGTCGCGCTGGACAGGACCGATTTTCTCGCGGTCTTCCCGTTGAAGGGCGAGGGGCGCGCGCGGCTCGTCGGCACGGTGCGCGAGGAAGCCGAACCCCAGCACGAGAATCTGTCGTGGAACGACGTGAGCAAGCGCGTGATCGAATGGATACGCATCGACGTCGAGCGCGTGAACTGGTTCTCGACCTACCGCGTGCACCATCGGGTCGCCGATCATTTCCGCAAGGGTCGTGCGTTCCTGCTCGGCGACGCCGCGCACATCCACAGTCCCGTGGGCGGACAGGGCATGAACACCGGCATCGGCGACGCGGTGAATCTCGCCTGGAAACTCGCCGCCGTCCTGCACGGGCGCGCGGACGCGTCGCTCCTCGACAGCTACGAGCCGGAACGAATCGCCTTCGCCCGGCGCCTGGTCGCGACGACCGATCAAGCCTTCACGGGCGTGACAAGCCCCGGCGCGATCGCGCGGCTGGTGCGACTGCACATCGTGCCGCTCTTGTTCCCGGTTCTTTTCGCGTTGAAGACAGTGCGACGCTTCATGTTTCGCACGGTCTCACAGACGGCGGTGAACTACCGTGGAAGCAGCTTGAGCGAGGGACGCGCGGGAACGGTTCACGGCGGCGACCGTTTGCCATGGGTGGCAGGCGGACCTGAACGGCGTCGGTGAGGACAATTTCACGCCGCTGACTTCGCTGGACTGGCAGGTCCACGTCTACGGCGACGCCGCGCCCGAGATCCGGGCGGTGTGTGCTGACGCGAAAATTGCCGCTGCACGTCTTTCCGTGGCGTCCGGAGATAGAGTCGCACCGGCCTGCGGCGCAATGCCGTCTATCTCGTGCGGCCTGACGGCTACGTCGCCCTGGCGGATTCTGCGGCGAGTGCCACGGCGATCACGTCCTATCTCGACGCGCGCAAGCTCACGCCGGCGAAGTAGAAATTCAGGTCGCGCGCGCCGTCGCTGCAAGCCGAGTCGCCCACGAACAGAAGCCCAGGCGCACGATCACCGAATGTTTCACCTGGAACAAAAATAAATTACTTTTTCACAAGCAGTTGGCCACTGGATTTCGAAATTTTGCCGCGAGAATAGCCGCGGCAAAGAGAAAGAGCCCGGGATGCACTCCGGGCTCTTTGAACTCACGGAAAGATCTGGCGCAGGATGAGAAACGCTAGCGGCGTCCGCGCTTGGCCTTGCGCGCAGGCTTCTTTGCTTTCTTGCTTTCTTCGCTTTCTTCGCGGGCTTTTTCGCCTTCTTTTTGGGAGCTTTCTTGGGCTTGGCTTTGGCCTTGGCTTTCGGCTTGGACTTCTTAGCGGGCTTGGCCGCGCTCTTGGCGGGGGCGGATTTCGAGGCTACGGCGCCGCCGGAAGCATACGACGGCCGCTCCTCAACAATGATCTCCTCGGATTCCTCTTCCACTACGTCCTCGGCACCGCCTCCGGCTTCTTCCTCCTCATCATCGAAGTGGGGCAGTTCGTTGTCTTCCGCGTCATCGTCTATCCGAAAATTCATGATCTCCTCCATGAAGTTGCGCCCCGTCTTCTTAGCAGTGCGAAGCGCGAAAGCATTCGCTTACGCGGGCTTATAAACGGAGTCCGTAGCGTTTGTCAAGACCGCCGGAAACAAGCCGCCAAATCGTCCATTCGATAGGTCGCGCTGGACAAAAGGCTCGCACCCGGCGCCAGTTTCGCTGGTGGCCGAATCAGGATTTACATCCAGCTTCCCGCCAAAGGACGGCAAAGCGCGATGTTCTAATGGGCAGGGAGAATTGTCAACTGGTCGCCAACCTGTAGGGGCCGCGTGAACAGAAAATGGTTCGCGCCCCGCAATGCCTCCGCCGTGGTCCGGTAAGCGCGAGCAATGGACCAAAGCGTTTCGCCCGCCAGCACGCGGTGGGTGAGGGGAGCGTCCTTATCCGCCGCGGACGTCCCTGTTGCGACGACCACCGGCTTCGCGGGCGCCGGCTTTGAGTCCGACTTCGCGGCCATCGGCAGCGGCTGCAGCCCGCCCGGATAAACGCGCAGGGTCATTCCGCGGACAACTTTCTCGTTCTTCAGATGGTTCCACTTGACGAGTTCCGCGCGGCTCACGCTGAACTGGTCGGCGATCGTCGCGAGCGTGTCGCCCCGCCGCACGCGGTAGCGCGTCAGCTTGCCCAGATCTATCTCAGAGCGCGCCGCCGCCGGAATAATCAGCTTCTCGCCGGCATCGAGCGGAGCCCGGCTCTCGATCCCGTTGGCGTCGGCAATGGCCGCCGGAGCGACGCGGTATTTCCGCGCGATCTCGCTGAGCGTCTCGCCTTCCTCCACACGATGGCGCCGCCAGCTTACCCACTTCTCCGGCGGGATGTCCGCGATGTCGCTCAGAAAGCGATCCGCGGCTCCGCTCGGCAGCCGCAGCTCATAGTTTGCGTCCGCCGGCGTTATCGTGCGCAGCAGTTGTGGATTGAGCGCTCGCAGAGTCTCCACGTCCACATCAATTGTCTCGGCCACCAGCCGCAGATCAATGGGGTGCCCGGGCTTGACGAGGTCCGTCTCGATGTAGGGGTCGGGCGTGATCTGGATTCCGTAGCGCTGCGGGTCCTTGCCAATCAGCGCCAGGGCCAGGATGATCGGCACGTAGTTGCGGGTTTCTTGCGGCAGCACGTTGCGCCGGTAAAGTTCCCAAAAGTCGGCGTAGCCGGTGCGTTCAATGGCCTTCTGCACGTTCCCCGGCCCGCTGTCATACGCGGCCATCGCGAGATACCAGTCATTGAACATCCCGTACAGATCGCGCAGATGCCGCGCCGCCGCTCGCGTGGCCTTTTCAGGGTCCTGCCTTTCGTCAACCCACCAGGTTCGTTCCAAGCCGTACTGATGCGCGCGCCCGGCGACAAATTGCCAGAGTCCCACGGCCTGCTTGTGCGATATCGCCACCGGCTGGAAAGCGCTTTCCGCCTGGGCCAGATAGATCAGATCCTGCGGCATGCCTTCCTGCGCCAGCACCTTCTGGATCATCGGGCGATATCGCCCGGCGCGGCGGAGACCCGTCTCCACAATGGCGCGGCCGCGAGGCGTCTGGAAGAAATTCACATATGCCAGCACATATTCGTTCACCGTGAGCGGCAAATCATGCGCCACGGCGGAAAGTTCGCCTTCCGCGCTGGCCGTCAGCTTCGCATCGGTTTTCTCATCTTCCGCAAAGGTCATCTCCGGGATTTCGTCGAGCGGCGCCGCTTCCGCCTTCTGCTCCGCGAAGCCATCGCCTTCGCGGAAGGCCGCAAATTCCTCGCTACTGACGGTTTCCACGATGTGCTGGAAGAGTGGCGCAACGCGCGGATCTTTCTCCAGGTCCAAACCGCTCTGGAGCATGGCATCCACGGCGTCGTCGAAATCGTGCCGCGCCTTGGTCAGGTGGCCCGCGCGATAATCCTGCTGGCCGGCTTCAAATTGGGCCTGCGCGAAAGCCACCAGAACATCCTCAGCGCTCGGGGGCGGTGCCTGAAGTAAAGGTAAGCCGGCGGCGTCTTGCCGGAAAGGCAAGGGCGCAGCGCTCGATTGCTTATCGACGGCCGCCACGGACGGCTGAATCTGCGAAGGCCGCACCGCCACCGCGTGACGGTTGGCGTCATCGCATCCCATCGCCGCGCACAGACACACAACCGCGAGCAGATAGACTGGTTTATATTGCTGGAGTCTCGGCGACGTCATCGGTGTGAACTCAGACGGCACGGCTTGCTGGAAGACTTACCCGTGCAATTCCTACTCATTAGGACGGCAAAACGCTCGAAAAGGTGAGCCGCCAAACTATGCTAGACGGAACGCGTAAGCAGGTCAATCACTTGCGGAATTCGTGGGTTACCTCAAGAGAACGCCGAGTACTACCCCCAACGCAGCTAGGCAAGCGCCTGGCGCAAGTCCTCGATCAGGTCGGCGGGGTCTTCGAGGCCAATTGAAACGCGGACCGTGCCCAGTTCGACGCCCGCGGCAGCCAGCTCCGGCCGGCTCATTTTGTAGTGCGAGCTGTAGGCAGGCAGCGCGACCAGGGACTCCACGCCGCCCAGGCTTACCGCCAGCAGAAAAACTCGAACACGGTCGCAAAACCTTCGCGCAGCCGGGAGCCCGCCTTTCAGATCAAAGGCCATCATTCCCCCAAAGCCTCCATGCATCTGGCGGCGGCTTAGGGCGTGATCCGGATGCGAGGCAAGGCCTGGATAGTGCACGCGAGAGACTTTGCGGTGCTTGGCCAGAAATTTGGCTACCGTCAGGGCGCTCTTACATTGCCGCAGCACGCGCGGCTCGAGCGATTTCATTCCCCGGATCAAAAGGTACGCCCCCTCGGGGTCCATGGAGCCGCCCAGATAGATGATCATCTGGCGGGTTTTCTCAACGAGCTCCCGCTTGCCGATCACCGCCCCGCCAATTAGATCGGAGTGGCCTCCCAAATACTTCGTGGCGCTGTGCAGCGCCAAGTCAAACCCCAACTCGATCGGTTTCTGCAGCACGGGCGAGCCAAAGGTGTTGTCCACCAGCGAAACCAGCTTGTGGCGGCGCGCCAGTGCGGCGGCCTTGCGCAGGTCCACCACACGCAGTGTCGGGTTCGTGGGCGTTTCCACATACAGCGCTTTTGTGCGGCTGGTGACAAGTCTCTCGACGCCTTCGAGGTCCGTCTCGACGTGCTTCACTCGAATCCCCAGCCGCGGAAACACATCCCGGAATAGGCGATAGCTTCCGCCATAGACCTGCCGCGTGGCGATCAATTCGTCGCCGGAACTCAGAATCGCCAGCAGTGCCGAAGAGATCGCCGCCATCCCCGAAGCCGCGACGACGGCCGCCTCGGCGTGCTCGAGTTGCGCCAACTTCGTTTCCGCGACCGTGAGCGTCGGATTGCCGTACCGCGTGTAGATGTAGGCGTTGCTCTTGCCTTCCGCCCAGCGCTTCATCTCCGCGGCGCTGGAAAAGGTAAACGTGGATGAACGTACGATCGGCGTGGCCACCGGCCCGCCGACGCCGTGCTTCGATTCGCCGGCATGAATCGCGCGCGTGGAATCGCGCCAGTGACGCGGGATCTCTGTGGCCATGAGGAAGGGCTCCCATCGAGCGTCGAAACGTTCACAGCGACGCTCTTCATTGCGCGGTTACCTTGCGCTACTCGATGCGCCATTATCCGGGGGCCTTCGGCGGCGACAAGCTCCAAATTGGCGCGGCGAAGCTCGCCATTCGAAGCCATTCCTGATTCCTGCACAAATTTCGAAAAAGCGGATAGAATGCGGCGCGAATCGCTCGAATCCAGGAGGAACCGTGTCCAGAACGTATGCCTGTCTTCTTTCTCTTTGCCTGCTGGCGGCGTTGCCCGCCACCGCGCAGGCTCCCGGCGTGACCGAGGTCTACGCCCAGATCAAGACCGAAGAAACCAACAATTCGAAGATCATGTGGATCATCCATGAAATCGCCGACGTCTACGGCCCTCGCGTGACCGGCACGCCAAACCTGAAAATGGCCGACGACTGGGCCGTCAAGACCATGGCCTCCTGGGGACTGGTGAACACGCATCTCGAGCCCTGGACCTTCCAGCCGCCAAGCGCCGCGATGCCGGTGCCCGGCTGGGCAAATCTCGAGCTAGTAGCCGACGCGGTTTCCCCGTTCATCGGCCAGTTGACGGTGAAGCCGCTGGCTTGGACACCCAGCACGAAGGGCGTGGTCTCGTCGGAGGTCGTGCTGTTGCTGCCGCCCGGCCTCGCGGCCCCCGGCGGAGGATTCGGTGGGCGCGGCGGCGCGCCTGCCCCGGCCGGACCGAACTGGGCGCCTGCGCCGATGCCTCCTGCACCGGCGGCAGCCACGCCACAGCAGCCCACGCAGGAAGAATTGGATGCGTACCTGATTACCATGAAGGACAAGGTTCGCGGCCACATCGTGCTCGTCGGGAAGCACGTCGAGGTTGCCGAGAACTTCAATCCGGCGCCGCTTCGCCGCAGCGAAGACGACTGGAAGACAGCCTACGATCCCAACAACCCCAACGGTGGCAGGTTCGGAGGCGGCGGGGGCCGTGGCCCGGCCCTACTCCCCGAAGGGCAATTGACCACGCAGCAGGTAAACCGTGACGTGGACCAATTCCTGGTGGACAACGGCGCTTTGGTCCGCGTCAATGATGCCGCGCGCGATCACGGGATCATCGTCGCGCAACAAAATGGCACCTACGATTGGACGCGGACGGTTCCCACGCTGATCATGCGCAATGAAGACTACGGCCGCATCACGCGCGTGCTCGCCGACGGCACGCCGGTGACGCTGCGCATCAACATCCAGAACAAGGAATATCCGGAGGGCACCACCTCTTACGACGCAATCGGCGAAATTCCCGGCACCGACAAGAAGGATGAAGTCGTCATGCTGGGCGGCCACTACGATTCCTGGCACGGCGCCACCGGCGCCACCGACAACGGCATCGGCTCGTCGATGATGCTCGAAGCGATTCGCATCCTCGCGGCGCTGCACGTGAAGCCGCGGCGCACGATTCGCGTGGCGCTTTGGAGCGGCGAGGAGGAAGGGTTGCTGGGCTCGCTGGCCTACGTGAAGCAGCACTTCGGCAGCGCGGAAGATCCCAAGCCTGAATTCGCCAAGCTCGATGCCTATTTCAACATAGACTCCGGCACGGGCAAGCCGCGCGGCGCGGGCGTTTTCGGCCCACCGGCAGCGGCGGACATGATTCGCGCGGTGTTCATGCCCTTTGCGGATTGGGGCTTCATGGGCGCGCGCGCCTCCGATAGCCGCCGGACCGGCGGCACCGACAGCACCTCGTTCAACAATGCCGGGCTGCCGGGAATCGGCTTGAGCCAGGACGCATTCGATTACGGCTCGGCCACCCATCACACGAATCTGGACACCTACGAGCGGATCTACGAGGAGGATGTGCGCGAGGGCGCGGTCGAGATCGCCTCGGCCGTTTATGCCGTGGCGATGGCAGATGAAATGGTGCCGCGCTTCACGGCAGCGAACATGCCGAAGCCCGCTCCAGAGCCCGGCCCGGGTTCCACAGCCGTACCGCCAGTGCACGTCGGGGGCCGCAGCGGCCGCCAAGGCAACAAGTAGGATTGACCGGAGTTGAGTTACGTTGGAGGCGCGGCGCTTCGCCGCGCCTCAGCGAAGAATCTATTTACGAATCCGGCGTGAGCCAGCTCCCGCTTACATCTCCTCTTCCTCGGTCTCGATTCCGGCGCGTGCTGCCTTCGCATGAGCGATGATTTTTTCCGCGATTTCGCCGGGCACGTAGTCGTAGTGCGCGAACTCCATCGAGTAACTCGCGCGGCCTTGCGTCATCGAGGTCAGGTCCGTGCCGTAGTGGAGCATCTCTGAAAACGGCGCTTGCGCCTTGATGATCACGCTCGGTCCGCGCAACTCGCTGCCGCTGATTCGTCCGCGGCGCTTGGTCAGGTCGCCCATCAAATCGCCGGAGTATTGCTCGGGCGCGTACGACCTCCACGTTCATCACCGGCTCCAGCAGCGCCGGCTTGGCCTGCTTCATTCCCTCCTTGAAAGCTAGCGAGCCGGCGATCTTGAAAGCCATGTCCGAGGAATCCACGTCGTGGTACTTGCCGTCGTAGAGCACCGCGCGGAAATCCACCACGGGAAATCCGGCGAGAAAGCCCCGCTCGGCCGAAGCGCGGATTCCCTTTTCGACCGAGGGGATAAAGTTCCGCGGAATGGCGCCGCCGAAAACATCGTCCACAAATTCAAAGCCGCTGCCGCGCGGCAACGGCTCGAAGCGCACGCGGCACACACCAAATTGCCCGTGGCCGCCGGTCTGCTTTTTGTGTTTGCCCTCGGCGTCGGCCTTCGCGCGAATCGTCTCGCGATACGGCACTTTCGGCGGGTGCAGGGTCAGCTCCACGTGATATCGCTTCCGCAGCTTGGCGACGATCACTTCGATATGCTGCTGCCCGGAACCGGACAGCAGAAATTCCTTGGTCTGCGGATCGCGTGAAAAACGCAGCGACAAATCCTCTTCGAGAATACGGTGAATGGCCGTGCCGATGCGGTCTTCGTCGGCGCGCGTCTTCGGCTCGATGGCGAAGGTGATGGAAGGCTCGGGAATACGCGCCGGTGCATAGAAAATCGGCGCGGCCTTGTCGCCCAGCGCGTCCCCCGTCACCGTGTCCTTGAGTTTTGCGACCCCGCCGATATCGCCCGTGTGCATTTCGGGGACGTCCGCCGCCGTCTTTCCCTGCATCACCTGAATGTGCTGGAAGCGCTCGACCGTGCCGCGATTGTAGTTCGTCATGTTCGCGTCGGCCTTGAGCACGCCGGACATCACCTTGAAATAGTTGATCCGCCCGGCGAAGGGATCGGCGAGCGTCTTAAAAACGAAAAGCGATACCGGCTCGGAGTCCGCGATCTTGCGCTCGATGGTCTCGCCATCGCGGCCGGGCTGCTTCCAGCCTTCGTGCTTCCCTCGGGCCGCCGGATCGGGAAATATATCCGCGATAAAATCGAGCAAGGACTGGCTGCCGATATTGTGCAGCGCCGAAGTCGCCAGCACCGGATAAATGCGGCGCTTCAACAACGCCAGCCGCAATCCCTTGCGCAGGTCTTCGACCGGGAGCGTGCCCTCGTCGAAAAATTCCTCCATCAGTGCGTCGTCGCCTTCCGCGACCATCTCGACCAGCGCTTCGTGCGCCTCTTTCGCCGCATCCGCCAGCTCGGCGGGAATCTCTTCGATCTTGGCTTTGCCGTCGCCATCCGGCGCATAGATATGCGCCTTCATGGTGATCAGGTCCACCACGCCACGAAAACTCTTTTCCTCTCCGATGGGAAGCTGCACGGCCACGGCGCCGCGGCCAAAGACCCGCTGTATGGAATCGAGCGAGCGCTCGAAGCTGGCCAACTCGCGATCCATCCAGTTCACCACGAAGGCGAGCGGCTGGCCGTACTCCGCGCAAAAGTCCCACACCTTCTCGGTGACCACCTGAACGCCGGCGTGCGCGTCAATCACGATCAACGCGGCATCCGCGGCGATCAACACCGTGCGCGTCTCGTTCACAAACGTGCTGTAGCCCGGCGTGTCTATGAAATTGATCTTGGTTTTGTCGCTCGGGGCTTTTTCATTCTGGCTCTGTGAGGCCCATTCCGCATAGGCGAGCCCGGCCTGAATGCTGATCTTGCGGGCAATTTCCTCTTCGTCCCAGTCGGTGACCGTGGTGCCTTCCGCAACCTTCCCCAGCCGGTTGGTCATCCCGGCGGTGAAGAGTAACGACGACACCAGTTGCGTTTTTCCGGTGTCGCCGTGGCCGGCAATGCCCACGTTGCGTAGAAACTGCGTGTTATAGGATTTCATCGGCGCCCCCTGTGTGTGCGCAGAAGTGAGGAATTACAGAGTCGGGGGGCGTGTCCGTCTCACGGGCGGCGCGGCCCGCGGCTCCGAAACCGCGCATGCTAGCACGCCAAAGCGCGCCGCGGCAATCAGCAGAAGTTGGCCCCACGGCGCGGTGAAGACCAGGCTTCCAGGTCCTGGTGGCCACGGGTACGCGACGTCAATGCCAGCCTCGCTATGACATCAATTTCCGAGTAGCGGGCCACTCGTTTAGAATCGCCTCGCCCGCTGTTTGCGGATGGCCGTCGACAACTCGGACTGCCCACATGTACCTAGGAAATTACATTTGACTGGAAGGTCCTTGAGCCAACAGTTTGATGCCCTGATTCTCGGCGCCGGGGCCGCGGGCCTCATGTGCGCCATACAGGCTGGCATACGTGGGCGCCGGGTCGCGGTGATTGAGCGCGCCGATCGTGCCGGCAAGAAGATCCTCATTTCTGGCGGAGGCCGGTGTAATTTCACCAACATCAATTGCCAGCCGGAACACTTTCTCTCCGCAAATCCACACTTCGTGAAGTCAGCGCTGGCACGGTATACACCCGCGGATTTCATTGCTCTGGTCGAAAAACATCACATCCCCTATCACGAGAAAGCAAAAGGCCAGCTTTTCTGCGACCGATCGGCAGACGACATCATGAGGATGCTCGAAGCCGAATGTCAGGCTGCCCGCGTAAAAATCTTTCTCGGGACCAGAATCCAAGAGGTCCAACGCACCACGGAGTTCGTGGTTCGCGCCGAATCGGCAGTGTTTCACGCGCCGGCTCTCGTGGTTGCTACTGGCGGACTCTCGATCCCCAAAATGGGGGCTACTGCCTTTGGGTACGACCTGGCGCGTCAATTCGGGTTGAATATTCACAAAACGCAACCGGGTCTTGTGCCGTTCGTGCTGGCGACAGAAGATCGAAAGCAGTATTGCGATTTGGCGGGCGTCTCGGCGGAAATAGCCGCTTCCACCAATCATCATTTGTTTCGGGACAAGATGCTTTTCACTCATCGTGGGCTGAGCGGGCCGGCCATCCTGCAAATTTCCTCGTATTGGAATGCGGGTAGCCAGATCCATATTGACTTGGCGCCTGGCCACGATGTAACCGCCGCCATTCGCGAAGGCAAGCTCAGAAACATGGCCGCTGTCCGCTCCGCTTTCAATGGATTCCTGCCGCATCGCTTTGCCACTCGTTGGCTTGACTTGCATGCCCCTGCGGCTTGGAACAATGAGGCGTTGGCAGCGCTCGATCGCCTAGCGCATGAATGGGTTCTCGTCCCCGAAGATACCGAGGGCTATGAAAAAGCTGAAGTGACTACGGGCGGCGTGGATACCGATGAGCTGTCCAGCAAGACGATGGAAAGCCGTAAAGTGAAGGGATTGTTTTTTATCGGTGAGGTTGTGGACGTCACGGGCCAACTAGGTGGCTACAACTTTCAATGGGCTTGGGCCTCGGGCGCTTCGGCGGGCAGGGCTTTGTAATGCCGTGAGCAGCGGGTTCATGCAAGACGGCAGGGTGGAAGCCGCGCCGTCGAGAAATACAACAATGGCGGATCGTGGGAAAGGGGCCGTGAACGCATGAACATACTTCTTTTCGGAGCGACGGGTATGGTGGGGCAAGGTGTATTGCGCGAATGCCTACACGATCCCGGAGTGCAGCTCGTTCAAACCGTCGGCCGAACTTCCACCGGCGTCCAGGATCCGAAACTGCGGGAGATGGTGCACCAGGACTTGTGGAATTTCGCATCCATCGAGACCGGCCTTTCCGGCTTCGATGCCTGCTTCTTCTGTCTGGGCGTCTCGGCGGCCGGGATGAAAGAGGCGGACTATGACCGCGTGACGTACGGCATCACGTTGGCTGCGGCCGAGACGTTGTCGCGCGTGAATGCAAACATGACGTTCATCTATGTCTCCGGCACAGGCACGGACAGCTCGGAACATGGGCGCATCATGTGGGCGCGCGTCAAAGGCAAAACGGAGAATGCGCTGATGCGTTTGCCGTTCAAGGCCGCGTACATGTTTCGGCCTGGAATCATTGAGCCAATGTATGGAGCAAAATCCAAGACGCCCGCGTATCGAGTTTTCTATACGCTCGGCAAACCTTTGCTCCCGGTGATGCGATGGGCCTTTCCGGACTACGTGTTGACCACCGAGGAGATCGGCCGCGCCATGCTCAAGGTCGCGAGACAAGGAGCTCCCAAGCAGGTTCTTGAAACCAGAGACATCAGAGCGATGTTGCGCGGCTGAACTCGACGAGGCTGCCTCGAATCATGCTAAGACGCTGCAGGGAGCGAGGGAACTTTCGAACCTCTTCGCACGTAAAACCTAACAGTTGACCATCATGCGACCAGGAGAGATCTCATGAGGAATATGCTCCACGATGTGCGCTTCGGCGTGCGGATGTTCCGTAAAAATCCTTGGTTTACCTGCGCGGCAGTGTCGGTGCTCGCGCTGGGAATCGGGGCGAATACGGCGATATTCAGTCTGGTGGATGCTTTCCTCCTCAAGCCGCTGGTCATTCGCAATCCTGCGGAGCTGGTTGGCTGCTACAGCCGCGATACCGGCAACGCGAATTATCGCGGTTTTTCATATCCGGACTACGCTGAGCTTCGCGAAAATGGCAGCGCCTTCTCCAGCCTGCTGGCCCACGACATGGCGATGGTGGGTCTCTCGGAAGGCGACACCACTCGGCGCGTGTTCGCGGACATCGTTTCGTCCAATTACTTCACCACTTTCGGAGTGCCGCTTTTTCAGGGACGGTCATTCACGCCCGCGGAAGAACGGCCTGCCTCCGCAGTTCCCGTCGTTATCGTGAGCTATTCGTATTGGAAGAAAACCGGCGCTGATCCGCAGTTGCTGGGCAAGGGCGTGCGCATCAACAACCGGATTTATACCGTCGTCGGTATCGCGCCGGAGGGTTTCACGGGGACCACCGCACTGATCAGCCCCGAGCTGTACCTGCCGCTCGGCGTTTACGAAATGGCGGTAAACGATTTTGAAGGCGCCGGCCGCGCTCTTGCGGCGCGCAACAATCACGACCTCATTCTGGTGGGGCGCCTCCAGTCCGGCGTGTCACAAAAGTCGGCGGACGCCCTGCTCGCAACGACGGCTTCTCAACTGGCAAGGGCCTACCCGGAGGACGATAAGGACCAAACCTTCCTGGTTCAAGCGCTGCCCCGGATGGGGATTTCTACTGCGCCCGAGAGCGACTCCGGGCTGATGATTCCTGCGGCCTTGCTGTTCGCGGTGGCGGGTGTTGTGCTGCTCATCGCTTCCCTCAACGTAGCAAACATGATGCTGGCGCGCGGCACCACGCGCGGGAAAGAAATCGCCATCCGGCTGGCATTAGGCGCTAGCCGCGCGGACATCCTGCGGCAGCTCCTGGTAGAAGGCTTCCTGCTCGCGCTTGCCGGCGGCGTGGCCGGGCTCGCAGTCGCTTACTGGAGCACGGGCGCGCTGGTGGGTTCCATGGCGTGGTTGGTCCCGGTCGACCTCGTGTACTCCGCCGGGCCCGACACGCGCGTGCTTTTCGCCACGATCGGGTTCTGCGTGCTGAGTACGATTCTGTTCGGCCTTGGTCCGGCGTGGAACCTCTCCGGATGGAACCTCTTCGCGGGCCTCAAGATCGGCGACCGCGCTGACTTTCAGGGGAGCCGGCGCCGCGGCATTTTTTCGCGGCGGAATTTGCTGGTGATGGGCCAGATTTCTCTTTCGCTGATGTTGCTCACCGCGGCCGGGCTGTTCATCCGGAGTTCCGTGCAGGCGGCGCGCGTCGAGCCCGGCTTTCGCGTATCGGGGGAAATGCTCGCCGAAGTGGACGCAAGCCTCGCGGGCTATGATGAGACGCGCGGCCGCGAAACCTACCGCGCGCTGGTAGACCGCCTGCGAGCCCTTCCCGGCGTCGAGTCCGTAAGCCTCGCTGCCACCGTTCCGTTCGGAATGATATCGCTCGGTAAGACCGTTCAGCGCTCAGATGATGCGCCGTCCTCAGCGGCGGGTTCAGCAAGCGCCGCCCACCAAGTCGCGTGCCGGTACAACGTCGTGAGCGGTGACTACTTTCAGACACTGGGGATTCCATTGCTGCGCGGCCGGGCATTTACAGCGCCGGACGCGGCGGGGACCAAGCATCCCGTGGCCATCTTGGATCAGGCTGCGGCCGAGAAGCTGTGGCCTGGCGGTGAAGCTGTTGGCAAGAATGTTCGGTTGGTCTCCGACGGCGGTAACGCATCCGCACTCGACGCAGAAGTTGTGGGTGTGGTGGCGAATATACAAGAGCGCGTCGCTGGAACGCAAAGGCCGCCCCACATCTACGTGCCGTTCGGACAAACCTACCAATCAGACATGAATGTCCACTTGATGACCAGTGCGCAAAACCCACAAGCGGAAGCCCGCTTGCTCGAAACCGTGCGCAGCGAAATCCGCGCGGTAGACCCACACCTTCCGGTGCTCGAGCTCAAGACCTTGCACGTGCACATCGACAGCAGCTTCGATCTTTGGATTGTGCGCACCGGGGCGCTCATGTTCGTGATATTCGGAAGCGTGGCGCTGCTGCTGGCGGCTATCGGATTGTACGGCGTGAGAGCTTACACGGTGGCGATGCGGACGCGCGAAATCGGCATTCGAATGGCACTCGGCGCCCGCGCCTCAGATGCTCTTCGCATGATGCTGCGTGAAGGGATGGCTCTTTTCGGAATTGGCGCTGGGGTTGGACTCGTGCTTTCAGTGGCTGTCGGAAAAATCCTGTCGAACCTTCTCTACCATGTGGATAGCTTCGATCCGGTGGTCCTGATTGCGGCGCCGGCCCTGCTGGCGGCCGTTTCCTTCGTCGCTTGCTACATTCCGGCGCGGCGCGCGGCGCGGCTAGATCCCATGGTCGCTCTCCGCGACGAGTGAGACTTCACGGCGTTATGCAAACGCCCTTCGTGCGAGATCCGACGCCCTGCGCTGTTGACCTCCTAGGACGATTCGCAGCCTTGGGGGCACTTGTCCGATTACCGACTTATCGTGACTTAGCCGCGTCGTCCGATGATAACTTCCGAGTAGCCGACCACTCGTCCCTAAACTCGCCCGTCGCCTCCCACGACACCCTTTCAGAAATGGAGCACCCCTGTAATTCAAAGGTGCCGCTCTGCTAGCCCAGAAAGGCTCGACTCCGTTCCGGCAAAAGCCGGGAAGGCATCGGGTTGCAGGGCCCTGCGAAAAACAGTTGACCTTTATATAATAAGTTATATAGTGGCGTGCGTGAGTCTTGACCATATTTTGCTTGGCCTCCTCCGCGAGCCCGCCAGCGGATACGACTTGAAGGCCGTCCTGGACCACGGGATCGGACATTTCTGGGCCGCCGAACTGAGCCAGGTCTATCCAAGCTTGAAACGGCTGGAGAAGCGGGGCCTGTTGCGATCCCGCCGCGCGGCCTCCAAGCGCGGCCCCGGACGCATCGTTTACGAGATCACCGCCGCCGGGCACAAAGCGCTTGCCGCTTGGCTGCGGAACGAGCCGCAGTTTGGAGACATGCGGCATACGTTCTTGGCGCAGATATACCTCATGGATGAGCTCTCCGATCTGCCGCACACATTCAGATTTCTCGAACAGCTCCACACTCGCTGGGCGGCGCGCCTTGAGGCGATAAAGAATAAGGAAAAGGAGTGGTCCCAGCGCGACCCCGGATTTCCAGACGGTCTTTCCTTGGCTGCTTTCCACCGGCATTTGACTCTGCGCATGGGAGAGCACTCCTATCAGGGCTGGCTCACATGGTGCGAGGAATCCATGCGCAGAGTCCGCGCTCGAATGCGAAAGGAGAATCACAATGGCAAACCTGTTTCAGTCGCTGCGGTGGGTGCACATCGCCGCAGGCGGACTCGCGCTGATATTGTTTTGGATTCCAGCAATCGCTCGCAAGGGCGGTAGGCTACACATCCGTGCCGGTTGGTTCTATGTCGCGTGCATGTCGGTGGTTGTCGTGACCGCGCTCGCTATGAGCGGACTCGCTTTCGCCATTCCTCTTGCCGTTCGGCGGATCGCACAACCGCTTTCGCCGTCGGAACTTTCGCATTTTTTGCGGGGGCAGCGCGTCTCTGCAACCTTTCTGGCCTACTTGGCTGGCGTCACCTTGGCGGCGGGCTGGCAGGGTATTTGGGCGGTCGAGACGAGGCGCGAACCGAAAGCGATGCGCACGCCCTTCAGTCTGGCGCTCAACGTGGTGGTACTTCTCGCTGGTTTGACCGTCCTCTTCCTCGGAATTAAATATCGCAGCGGCCCGCTGATTGGTCTGAGTCCCATTGGCCCCTTCATTGCCGCTGGAAATTTGCGCTACCTGCTGCGTGGTCCACAATCGCGGATGCACTGGTGGTATGAGCATCTTAGCTCGATGATCGCCACGGGAATTGCCGGTTACACGGCGTTCCTGGTGTTCGGTGGCGCGCGGTTGTTTCCTTCGGTCGCCCGGAGCCAGCTATACACAATTTTCTGGATACTGCCAGTCCTGATCGGCATACCTGTCATCTCCATGACGGTTGCCTACTATCAACGCAAATTCCACGAAACCGGCGGCGCATCGGGCGTTTCCTCACCACACGTCCAGATGGATTCCTAAACCTACGCCCGAACTCTAGCTGTGCAGAATTGGAAGCTCGATGCTGCCTCCCGCCCAATTTTGGGCGCATGACGGGCCGTCCCGAAGTAATCCACATGCCTGATAAACGCGGTGGTCTCAATGGGTCGACGCAACACTCAACTCAGGCCCAGACTCATTGAAAACAAAAACAAGTGGCCGTTTTAGCAACACTACGGCGTTGATCACGAGTCCCAGCCATCCAACCACAATTCGTTAGTAGACACCCTACACAATGTGTAGTAGAATGTCTCCACAATGAATAACAAAGCGCCAGCGCGCGTGGATCTCCTGCAGGGTACGCTGGACCTGCTAATTCTTCGCACCCTGATGGCAGGCCCCAATCACGGTCACGCGATTGCCAAAAACATTCGGCGGACTTCAGAAGATCTGCTGCAGGTCGAGACTGGCTCTCTCTATCCGGCCCTCCACCGACTGGAAGCGAAGGGCTGGATCGCAGCTTCCTGGAATCTGTCCGATAAAGGTAAGCGGGCCAGGTACTATCGCCTCACAGCTCTTGGGCGCAAACAGCTTGCCAGCGAGCAATCCAAATGGAAGGCGCTCTCCCGCGCAATGGGATTGATCTTGAACCCGATTGATCAGGAGGGCTAATGCCACAGTTCTTTCGCAAGTTAGGGTGGTTGATGCGGCGTCCGGGCAAGGAAGCTGAGCTCCAGGAGGAGATCCAGTTCCACTTGGATGAAGAGGCCGAGGAACGCCGAGCCCAAGGTCTTGCCGGCGAAGAAGCGCGACGTGCGGCCTGCCGGGAATTCGGAACCGTCACTCTCGTAAAGGAGGACACACGCGCCACGTGGACCTGGACACTTTGGGAACAATTCGCGCAGGACATTCGCTATGGCCTGCGCACGATGGCCGCCAACAAGACCTTCAGCGCGATGGCGATTCTCTCACTCGCCCTGGGAATCGGGGCCAACACAGCCATCTTCAGCTTCATGGATTCGATCCTGCTGCGCTCGCTACCGGTGCCCGATCCCAAGTCCCTAGTGATACTGAGCTGGCACACCCCGCACCGTGCCATGCACGGCACCAATAGCCATGACGACAGTTTCAACGACTCCAACGGTGGATTCACCGGCGGGTTTTTCGCCTATCCGGCACTCGAGCTGTTCCGAAACAGCAACTCAGTTTTCTCGAGCGTCTTCGGATATCAGGGTGCCGGTGATCTCAACCTGACCTTTCGGGGTCACGCCCAGATCGCAAAGACTGAATATGTTTCTGGCGACTATTTCCTTGGGCTTGGGATTCCGCCAGCCGCCGGGCGGCTGATCGTTCCCGACGACGATCGAGCGGGTGCTCGGGCCACGGCTGTCGTCAGCTTCGCGTTGAGTCAAACGCGCTTTGGTGGACCAGAAAATGCCACGGGGCAATCGATTCTGGTCAACAACGTCCCGTTTACGGTGGTCGGTGTCGCCCCACCCCAGTTCTTTGGCGTCGATCCCGATAGGCCTCCAGACATCTTTGTTCCGATGCACGC
This sequence comes from uncultured Acidobacteriota bacterium, assembly GCA_963803675.1. Lineage (GTDB taxonomy): Bacteria > Acidobacteriota > Terriglobia > Acidiferrales > UBA7541 > DASTCZ01. The sequence goes on from CAWDNN010000005.1 coordinate 92,166, forward strand.
CAGCTTGCTCCTAGAGGATCGGGGCCACGCAGCCGCGGCTTACCTCAACCCTTACTACGATTGGGTTATTCCCATGGCGCGTTTGCGTCCCGGCGTCAGCGCGAAGCTGGCGCAGGCGGCGCTGACTGGACCATTTTCCGAATTGGAGCGCACAGCGGACCCCAAAAGCCGGCCGGAAGACATTCCCACTCTGATTGTAAGGGAAGGTTCGGGCGGCCTCGACAGTCTGCGGCGGAGATACTCGAAGCCGCTGTATGTACTGCTGACGCTGGTGGGCCTGATCCTCTGCATCGCTTGCGCGAATATCGCCAACCTGCTGTTGGCGCGCGGAGCAGCCCGGAAGCGCGAAATTGCACTCCGGCTCAGCTTGGGGGCTGGACGGCTTCGCATTATCCGCCAACTCCTTACCGAAAGCGTGTTGCTCGCTGGGCTGGGAGGCATACTGGGTGTCGCGTTCGCCATGTGGGGAATTCGTTTTTTGACTCTGCTACAAGCGAATGGACGTGAAAACTTCACACTGCGCGCGGACTTGAACTGGCACGTGCTGGCTGTCGTTGCCGGGTTGTCCCTTTTGACTGGCGTGCTCTTCGGGCTCGCTCCAGCCCTCCAGTCGAGCCGGATGGATTTCATCCCGGCGCTCAAGGACGCACGGACCGGCGAAGCGCTTGGGCACGGGTTTCGCCGTTTGAGGCTCAGCCGAGTCCTGATGGTTTCGCAAATCGCCGTCACACTTTTGATTCTGGTCGCGGCCGGCCTGTTTGTGCGGACACTTTCGAATCTTGCCTCAATCCAACTTGGATTCAACCGCGAAAACGTTCTGACGTTCCAGTTAAACGCCCGGCAGGCAGGACACAAGGATCCGGAAATTGTCGACTTCTACAACGGTCTTCAAAAGAAGTTCAGCGGTATCCCAGGCGTACGGGCGGTAAGTCTCTCGAATCATGCTCTGATCGGAACGGGCAGTAGCGAAACGGGGATCAGTGTGTCCGGCGGCGCACCGGAGGATAGCAGCGTCTTGACCGTTGGTGCCGGTTTTTTCACAACCATGCAGATCCCCATCCTGATGGGCCGGGAAATCGACGAAGGCGACCGGCATGACTCACACATGGTTGCGGTCGTGAATGAGAAGTTTGCCAAAAGGAGTTTCGGCGATCGGAATCCTCTCGGTCAGTCCATTTCCATTGGGAATGCGTGCCCAAAATGCGACATTGAAATCGTGGGCGTTTCCGCGAATGCCCTCTATGGCGACCTCAAGGAAAATGCGCCGCCGACAGTCTATCTACCGTTCGCACAGGGTGCCTGGGGACCCGTGCAAGGAATGGTGTATGAGATGCGGACTATTGGGAACCCGTTCAACTATGTCCATGCTGTGCACGATCTGGTTCAGCGGGCAGATGGACGTCTGCCGGTTTCGGGTGTAAGGAGTCAAAGCGCGTGGATCGACCTGACCATCAACCAGGAGATCACATTTGCCCGGCTGTCCACCGCGTTTGCGATCCTCGCGCTAGTGATTGCCTGTTTGGGCCTTTACGGCACGATGTCCTACAACGTCGCGCGCAGGATTAGCGAAATCGGCATCCGCATGGCGCTCGGTGCCCAACGCAGCCGCGTAGTCTGGATGGTCCTTCGCGAGGTGTTTCTATTGGCGGCCGTGGGCCTCGCGATCAGCATACCCATCTCCTTTGCGGCGTCAAAACTGGTGGAATCGTTTCTCTTCGGAATGAAGCCAAACGATCCCTTGGTTTTGATGGGCGCAGTCGTGACTCTCGCGACTGCTGCGATTCTGGCTGGCTACCTGCCTGCCCGATATGCCTCTCGGATCGATCCGATGATCGCGCTTCGGCACGAGTAAGCCTCATCGTTCTCAGTTCCACATCCAGCCCGGAGCAAAGCCGCACCATGCATTTTGGGAGCATTGCTCCTATCTTCTCGCGAAGTGTTTAGAGTCGCCGATGGCCATCGACGTTGATCACTTGGCCCTGTAACGCGCCAATCGGACAATTGAAGGCAGAATCGTCCTCAGTCGGGCGGTGGGTTCGGTTTGAGTTCGAAACGAATTACGGTGTCTGGACTGAAGTCATTGAAAATAAATGCAAATGAGAGTGGCGCTCCCGAAAGAAATTCGAACTCCCGACCCTCCGGTTCGAATCCAGCAAGAAGACACTGTGATTACAAATCTATCTCGTTGGTCCCGCTCCCAACAACATCAAAATACTCATAGGGTCGGGAAACCCTCCCTTTCGCTTTGACGTGATACACGAAACAGGCAGGTACTCCGTACTCCCGCAGGCCCTTTCGTTCGGCCAGGCGTCAGACCGGGCTTCCTGTCTCGAACGCTTGAAGCGTCTACTTCTTGATTTGCCTGAGGTTCCGTACGAGCAGTCACTCTATCTTCGGCATTCGTTGACTCTTCGAACATACGATATACCTCCGCCGTCTTATTTCTAGCATGCGGCAGCCTTCCAAAGCTGTCCTGTTTCGCACACATTTCGAATGCCAGAACCCGAGAAAGACGACTTTCCATTCGCATAGACGACCCGGCGAAGGGTGTCCAGTTGCGGTGGCTTGCGGTGGCTAAGGTGTGGCGTAGTATGCGTCTCTCGCCTGGACAATCAGATCCTTCTGCTTCGTTGTGACCAGGATCTTGTGATAACCGGGACCAACGTCGGCTGCGGGCGTGTAGCCAAGGTTGTATTGATTGCGCAACTCTTCTTCGATGCTGCTGAAAATCTGCTGGATGGATTGCTTACTCGATACTTCAAACAGACGCCCACCCGTCTCCTTGGACATCCGTTCGAGGACCTTCTTGCCGTCGGGACGTTCTTGCTGGGGATATCTCCGCCCGCCGCCTCCGCCCATCCCAAATCCTCGCGGAAGCTGGAATGGCCGGTCATCCGCAAATAGAATCGAGTAGACCACCGTGTCCGCGGCCTGGGCTGTTTCGATGGCGGTCTCCAAAGACTCCTTGCTGCCCCTGTCTACGCCATCGGTGAGCACGATCAGCGCCTTTCGGCCCTGCTGCTTCTTCATCTCCTCGTTGGAAGCCAGATAGACGGCATCGTAGAGCAAGGTGCCGCCGCCCTGTCCGGCACGCGAGCCTCCGTTGCTTTGGCCGGGTTGCGATATTTCCAGCAACCGGAGCGCGCGCGCCAGCTTCTCAACGGATGAGGTCAGGTCCTGCAGAAGTTCCACCTCTCGATCAAAATGAATGACGAAGGCCTGATCCTTATCTTGGCGCAGCATATTGCTTAAAAAGCTTTGGCTGGCCGCGCGCTCCTGCTCGATCACGCGCTGCTGGCTCAGACTCGTGTCCACGAGCAGCCCGAGGGTAAGTGGAAGGTCGGTTTCTCGCGCGAAGTAGCTGATTGTTTGGGGGCGTCCGTCTTCCTCCAAAACAAAATCGTCTTTGGAAAGGTTCGACACAATCTGGCCGTGTTTGTCGCGCACGGTCGCGAGCACATTGACCGCTTTCACGTGGACGGATATTTGCGGTTGCTGAGCGCGGAAAGAGCCAGCAGGGATTAGGAGCGCGCCGATCAAAAGAGCTAACCGGCAAATCGGGCGGCGTCCTCCCTCTGGCAACCGTGCGGGCTCCCGATCGGCTGCTTTAGCGACGTCGCGGAGACACCTCTGCCTCTTCATGTGTTGTTCCCACATTTCACTTCTGAATGATCCGGCATTTTCGTCCATCGTTTAGTTTCAGCCGGCAGAATGTAAAGGTTCAGTCTTTTTGGCACGGATTCCCTGATGGGATTCCAAAAAGGCCGTTATAGAGGTGAGCAGAAGTCGCTTGAGGTCCTGGTTTCTCGTGTCGCGCCGCATCGAACTCATTCATGTAACGATGAGTCTCTTTAATCTGTGATTGCGCTGCGATCAGACTCTCTGCCCGCCAAACTGTTCTCTCGTAAGTTCTGGTAGATTTCCCGATACGACTGGACCAATGAAGTCTCATGGTACGGAACGCTGTGCGATTCGCAATATGATCGAACTATTTTTTGAGCTCGCCGAAGCCTATTCGTCGGCATCGTCGGAAATAGGTGATGTTCGATCTGGCATGCCAGCCCTCCCGTGCAGTAATCGATTCCAGGATGATTCCTGATGTTTCGAGTTGTGATCACCTGCTCGCGCAGGAAGTTTACCCCCGACTCGCCTTGCAGCAGAGGCATGCCTTGATGATTAGGAGCAAATATCAGCGTTAAATACAGTCCTAACAGCGCCTGATGCACGATGACGAACAGAACGGCTCGCGGTCCCCCGAGAAAGAGGTAAAGCAAACCAAAATACCAACACGCATGTAGGACGAGGCAACTCACCTCGGCAAACGGATGCTTGACCTTGTTGTCCAGGAGGAATCGAACACTGTCATATTTCAGCACAAACGCCTCGAGCAAAGATAAGGGAAAAAAAGTGAAATGCTGGTATTTCACCGAGAGCCGTGCGAGTCCGCGCTTTTGGGCCGCCTGATCCTCTGAAAATGCGAACGGGGCTAAATCGACGTCCGGGTCTAGAGGAATGTGGTTCGGAGCGCAATGATGGTGATTGTGTTTGTGGAGCCACCAACTGTAGCTAAATCCAAGTAGGAGATTTGAATGGATGAGGCAAATTGCCTCATTCTTAGCGGGTGTAGCGAAAATTTCCTGGTGACCTGAGTCGTGAACGATAAAACCCATCTGAGTGAAGATAAAAGCCAGGAAACCGGCGTTGCAGAGTTCTGCCCACGGACTCTGAAATCTCTTTATCAGCCAAAAAGCGACAACGAGCAAGACCAGGTTGAGCAGCATCTTTAGGCCGTAATACACAGGCTGCTTTGCCAATAACCCGCTCTCCCGCACGAGCGTCTGTAAGTCGCGAAATTCGTCGCCAGCCACCGCCCGCATCGCTCCCCCTCAAACACCCTGATGTGACCCGCCGCAAGAAACAACCATTCCGCAAAGCTGCTTTCGAACCGGCTGTCTATCGCCGCGACAATTCCAGTGAAATCGCGACGAATCTAAGAAATCAAAAGTTGCGCGCTTTAGGGGACGATTTCCGAACTCTTGGGCTCGCCGATGGGTTACAGCGTGCAAGTCATACGTGAAACGCAACAAATTAAACGAAGCAACGATACTATATTTCCACGGGATTCTGCTAGAAAGGAAATCCAAATAAACCTTGCTCGGGGGCCCGACTTCTACCGTACTGCGGTTGGCCAATGATATAAACACTCATGCCGACCGAACGCGCAAAAGACATTCGCCTTCCAAGATGACTAAACAGACGCCGGAAGTACGAGCGGACGCTCCAACACCGTTCACGATGAAGCGCCGTGTTTTTGTCTGGCTGGTATTTCTCCTGGTGGCGCTGACCATCCTGCGTTCGGCCCTGACCACCCGCCTCGACGGCTTCACCATCGATGAGGCCTATCATATCGCCGCTGGCGTTTCTTACGTGAAGTATCACGATTTCCGAATCAATCCCGAACATCCGCCTCTTGTAAAACTTTGGGTGGGAAGTGTCATAGCGGCGACCGGATTTCGACTGGATTCACTCCGCCAATTCAATGACAAGCCGGAAGAGCGTGGCTATGCCAACGTTGCCGTTTTTCGACTGAACGATCCCGACTCTGTCCAGCGACGCGCAAGACTGGGAATGTTCGTGCTAAACGGGCTGCTGTTGCTCGCTCTTGCATTTGCGCTGGAGCGTGTTTTTAACGCCGGTGTTTCTCTCGGTACTCTTCTATTCCTCACAATTGACCCGACCGTTGCAGCGCACCTGCCCGTGGTCATGACTGATCTCCCTGTGGCGCTGCTCTCGGCAACGGCTGTTGTCCTCGCCGCAAGAGCCTTTCGCGAGTGGAGATGGGCCGACCTTGCCTTTTGCTCAGCATTTCTCGGGCTTGCTCTGACCGCGAAACATTCTGCACCGGTGGTGGTGTTGGGCGTGGCTTTCATTGGTGCCGGGCTTGCAATCGTTCAACGGCTTGAATCGCCAAAGCAATCGCGCTGGCTCAAAGGCGTGAAACTTTGCGCGGTACTAGGCGGGGCAATGCTCATTCTTTGGGCTTCTTACTTCTTTCGCTATTCCGAGTGTCCTTCCGGGGTGGAGTCGTTCAACCGCCCTCTGGCAGACAAAATCAACGACGTTTCCTCGCCCCACTATCGCGCCGTGCTAGCCACCATGGCCGCGACGCGCGTGGCTCCACGCGCGTACCTCTGGGGTTTTGCGGACACTATCCGTGCGGGAATCGAGGGTAGGGAGAGTCTTCAGTTGTTCTTTAGCAGGGTGTACCACTCCAGAGGGCCACGATACTTTTTCCCCGCAATGATTGCTATCAAAGTGCCCATCGGTCTGATCGCACTGATGCTGCTCGGTCTGTTTCTCTTCGTTACCCGCCGCATTCCGCCGGACTGGATATTGCCTTGTGGGGTGGTGCTTGCCATCGCAGTCCTTTTTCTACTTGTCCTTTCGACAGGCGCGACCTATGCAGGAATTCGGCACGCTTTGCCTGTGGTTGTTCTACTTGCCGTTTTCGCTGGAATCGGCTTTGAGATGGCATTATCGTCCAAGACCCCGCAACTCAAGATTCTTGTGGCGCTCGCTTTGCTCGCCGCCGCAGCGTCAGCGGTGCCGCAGATGCGACCCTGGGAATATTTCAATGAGTTTGTGGGCGGCACCTCGGAGGCTTATAAATCTTTCAGCGATGAAGGGGTGAACCTGGGGCAGAGGTCCAAGGAACTCGCGAAATACTACAGGCGAGAACTGAAACCGAATGGGGTCCGGCCTATCTGTCTCTACTGGATTTGGGACGAAGAAAAGGTCGCAAGAGGCATCGACTGCTTTGGCAGCGACGAGAAACGCGACGCTGCGCTTGTCGAACTCCCGGAAAGGTCAGGGACCATCTTTGCCGGTCCATCCGATTTAATGCGAAATAGCTATTGGGATACCGCCGCTTTGCGGGACGCCAAGCCCGCGAAGCGATTCGGGAATCTATTCATTTTCCAGGGCAACTTTTATCTTCCCGGAGAAGCAGCCTCCGACTTTTACTGGCGTGGAATTAACAAGGTTTATGGCGAGAGACCCGATGATGCCGAGGCGGAGAAAGCATTTCGTCGCTCCGTGGAACTCGACCCGACAGCGTACTTCGTTCATATTGAGATCGGGAATCTCTCTCTGAAGCGCGAATCTCGCGAAGATTGTGTCCGCTCATATTCGGAAGCACTCAAGTATGCGCCGGAAGATCCCAGGATTCGCTCTGTGCTTCAGAACCAGATTCAGCTTGTATCTTACGGGGCCTTGACGAGAGTCAGGCCCATACGAGACCCCCACCTGGAATAATGCTCGGGAAGAACAATTGGCAACCGGCAGAACTCGTTGATCGCCCGGATAGCCCTCCCGACCATCTGCTTTGCATCGGCATTCACTCGATGACAACTACTTGGCCCTAATTCTTGGTTGGGCCTAAGCGGCAGCGCGGGACAGTTCCAACATGAATGGCAGCACTAGCAAATTCGGATGGTTGCAGGCCCTCGCTTTTAACAAACCACACCTCGCGAGCATCTGCATCTGCGCCTTTGGCTGATTATCGAGCCCACGGTTTCGGTACAACTTCGGTACGACTGAGGGCGAGATTTCGGGAGAGAGAGCCTGTAAGGGACGCTCAGCAAAACATTTAGAATTTCTGCCTTCCTTATCGCACGCCAGCCGATCCGTCCAGCTCAAGAGCATGATTTCCCCGGATGGGCGCCGCTCGAAGATGTAGAATCCGATTGCACGCACTTTATTCTCACGGAGCTTGTCGAATGCGAAAGCGATTCATCCTTGTATTGCTTCTCCTGCTCGGCTGCGGCGTCGCAGTCGCGCAGCAGGAAGCCGCGAAGCCGGCCGAGCACGCCGTGCCGATCTCGCAGGAACACCATCATCACCTCATCCTCGAAAATCGTTATACCCGGGTTTACGAAGTCGAGGTCCCGCTGCACGAAGCGACGCTCATGCATGAACACGATCACGACTACGCCTATGTGGTTCTTGGAGATGCGGACGTCACGAATACCGTGGCGGGGAAAGCTCCGGTGAAAATGCATTTGGCGGATGGCACCGTGAACTTCAGCCGCGGCCCATTCGCGCACATTGCCGCGGACGATGGCGAAACGCCGTTTCGAAACATCACCATTGTCCTGCTGCGGCCGCAGGGCGAAGTGAAATCGCTGCACCCTACCGTGGATGCCGCGCTGCAGTCCGGCCCAGGCGAAGTGCCCATGATGGAATCGAGCGAAATGCGGATCTCCGCCGTGGGCATCGCGAGCGGCGGCTCCTGGTCGCCGAAAGAAAACGGCCACGATCGCCTGATCATTCTGCTGGACAAGATGCGGGACGACGGCGCGCCACGCGAGCCCAAGGCGCCCACATTTCCCGCAGGGATGCTGCGCTGGATTTCGGCGGGCAGCGCCCTCACGCTGCGCAACGCGGAAGAGAGCGAAATGAAGCTGCTGGTCCTTGAATTTAAGGATTGAATCGAAGAATTCAGTTCAAGAATCGGTCTGCGGCCCGCGGAAAAGGGTTTTGGGCCGCCGCTTGCGCGCGCGTGCATTCGGCTTGCAAACTCAGGCGCTAACAAAGAATGAGCCGTCGGGCTGCACGCAGCCCCAGGCCATGTTCGGAGTATTAAAGGCCACCGCCGGAGTGCCTTCGCGGTCAAGCAAGATGAGGCCACCGGTGCCGCCCGTACGCAACGCAAGCAAGTCCACGCAGGATTGCGCGGCGCGCTGCGGGCTCTCGCGGCGCAGCAAATCCACCGCCGTCTTGGCCATCACGATCTTCATGATGGCTTCGCCCCAGCCCGTACAGGAAACGCCGCCCGCCTCGTGATCCGCGTAACAGCCGCACCCGATCAGCGGCGAATCGCCCACGCGCCCCGGATGTTTGCAACAGGTACCGCCGGTAGAGGTGCCCGCCACAACGCGCCCGCCGGCATCAATCGCCACGGCGCCCACCGTGCCGCCCTGGTGAACGTGCCCTTGATGAACGCGATCGCTATGAACGTGATGGCTGTCTGCGTGGTCTTGCGTGTGGCAGCGCTCCCAGGCGGTGCGTTCGCGCGGCACCACCAGCTCGGCGGCATCGCACAGCGCGATTCCCTGCTCCGCGGCAAACTGTTCCGCGCCCTCGCCGACGAGCATCATGTGCTCGGACGATTCGAGCACGCGCCGCGCCAGGCGTATCGGATTTCGGATGTGTTGCAGCGCGGCGACCGATCCGGCCTCGAGCGTCGCGCCGTCCATCACGATTGCGTCCAGCTCCACACGCCCGGCAAGATTCAAATGCGCGCCGGTTCCAGCGTCAAACACCGGATCGTCTTCCAGCACAACGATGGCGGCCTCAACCGCGTCCAGCGCAGCACCGCCTTGCGCAAGCACGCGCCAGCCCGCTTCGAGGGCGGCGCGGCATCCCGCGCGGCAGGCTTCCGTCGCATCGGGTGGAATGGTCCATGCCCCACCGTGAACGATCAAGCACGGTTTCATGCGCGGAGAAGTCTCTCGGAGAAGAAACGCTGCATGGATTTCACAAATACGGGTTTCACGGAAAGGATCTTATGACAGCAGGTCCAAGAACAGGATAGCTTGCCCCGCCAGAATCAGGCACAGAGCGAGCACAACGGCCAGCGCGCCCTTGGGCATTCGATCGGGAAACAACGACATCCGCTCCCCGCCCTCGTTGGCGCCCAATTCCTGCGACGCGCTCGCTTTCGCCGCAGCCCGGCGAGACATCTCGCACCGAAAGGCCGCGATATAAGCCGCCATCCAACTCCAAATATCCGCGCGGTGCCGCCAGAGCAGGTTCAACCCCGCCGCCACCGCAAACATCCCAACGATTCCAGTCCAGCCCAGATTGCTGAGTCGCATAAAAAATCACCGGCCGCGAGGCCCGCGTCATTCCTCTTCGTGGATCGTCCGCAGACGCACCAACTCGAACGCCTTTATCCCCGCTGGCGTTTGCACCTGCACCTCTTCACCCACCTGCCGGTTCAGCAAGGCTTTTCCGATGGGCGACGTGGTCGAAATCATTCCCAGTGACGCGTCGGCCTCTTCGGTGGTTACGAGCTTGTATTCCACCTCCACCGACTTCTTCAGGTCCAGCACCCACACGCGCGAGCCGTACCCGGCGCGGTCCTTGGGCAGGTTCGAAAGGTTCAGCATCGAGACATCGCCCATGCGTTTCTTCAGGTGCTGGATGCGCGCGTTGACGAAGCCCTGCCGCTCCTTCGCGTATTTGTATTCCGAATTCTCGGAGAGATCGCCGTGCGCGCGCGCCTTCGCGATTTCCTTGGGCAGATCCACGGTGAGCTCGTGCTCGAGCGCTAAAATCTCTTCCTGGATTTTGTGTTTGATTTTGGCGAGGGGATCCTTGGCTGTGTCGCTCATGATGACTTTCCCTGGTGGTTTATGATCAATGCAATCCAATCCGTAAGAGCTTATCGAATTGGCGAGACAGGCGCGGGGCTTTAGGCCTCGATCGGCCCGCCACAAACCGTAAATATCTTCTGTGTTTACGCTAACTTACACATCCTCCAGGCGAGCCACCGTGGCCCACGAGAATCTCTTTTATACCGCGATTCCCGCGAAAAGGGTAGCTCAGCAGCCTGGCACAAGCGCGTCCTCCCGCCAATGATTGGAGCCGGTCAGTCGCAAAAGGTGACAGCTAAGCCATTGAAACGCGTTTAGGTGCGCCCCGTCTCAATGTATGGTCGAGCATTCAATTGGAGTCCGGGCCTTTCCCTTTGACAACTCTGTTCCTTCGGGATAGAAAGCGGCGTTATGAACACAAACCGGCTGCGTTGCACTTCGCGTTTTCTCGCGTTCTTCGTCTTGTTGGCGGTTTCGGCGGGTCCACTGGTGGCGCAAAAAGCGTCCAAGGACGCCGCTCCTAAGATCACTACGCCCAAGGAATTTTTCGGATTCAACGTCGGCGACGACTATCAGGAAGTGAACTACACCAAGGCCGAGGCCTACTGGAAAAAACTCGCCACCGAGTCCGATCGCATGAAGATCGTGGACATCGGCTTCACCGCCGAGGGACGCCGCCAGTGGATGTGCATCATCACTTCGCCGGCAAATCTCAAGAATCTCGATCACTACAAGGAAATCTCGCAGAAGCTCGCGCGCGCCGAAAACCTCACCGATGACCAGGCCCACGCGCTGGCTCGCGAAGGCAAAGCGGTCGTCTGGATTGATGGCGGCCTGCACGCCTCCGAAAGCGTGGGCTTTCAACAGCTCGTCGAGATGATCTACCAGATGGCCAGCCGCACCGATCCCGAAACGATGCGCTTCCTGAACGACGACATTATCTTGTTCGTCCCCGCGAATCCCGACGGCTCCGAGCTCGTCGCGAACTGGTACATGCGCGAGTCCGATCCGATGAAGCGCTCCTCGTCCGGCCTGCCAAAGGTCTACAACAAGTACATCGGACATGACGATAACCGCGACTCCTACATGTCCAACATGCCGGAAACCACCAACATGAATCGGCAGATGTTCATCGAGTGGTTCCCGCAGATCATGTACAACCATCACCAGACCGGCCCGACCGGAGCGGTGATTTTCATGCCGCCCTTCCGCGATCCTTTCAACTACAACTTCGATCCCCTCATCCCCTTGGGAGTTGAAGCGGTGGGCACGGCCATGCACACGCGGCTTGTGGAGCAGGGCAAGGGCGGTTCCGCGATGCGCAGCGGCTCCAATTATTCCACGTGGTGGAACGGCGGACTTCGCACTACGGCTTACTTTCACAACATGATCGGCATTCTCACGGAAATCATCGGCGATCCCACACCGATGCAGATCCAATTGGCGCCCGATAAACAGTTGCCCACCGGCGACTGGCCTCTGCCCATCGCCCCGCAAACCTGGCACTACCGCGAATCGGTTGACTATGAAATCGAAAACAATCGCGCGATCCTCGACTACGCTTCACGCAATCGCGAGACGCTGCTCTTCAACATCTACCAGATGGGCCGCAATTCCATCCAGCGAGGCAGCGAGGATAATTGGACGATCACGCCAAAGCGTATCGAGGCCCTTCGCGAAGCCGCGGCAGCAAAAGAAGGTGGCGCGACACAGGGCGGCGGACGCCGCGGAGGCGGCGGGGCGGCGGCGCAGGGACGAGACGCGACCGCGGCCGTGATGCTGCCCGGCGGCATCGGACTGCCGACAGTTCCTGCCGATCTTTACAACACCGTGCTGCACGATCCCAAGATGCGCGATCCGCGCGGCTTTATCATTCCTTCGGATCAGGCCGATTTCGCCACCGCGACGAAATTCATCAATACGCTCGAAAAAAATGGCATCGAAGTCGAAAAGGCCTCCTCGCAATTCCAGGTCGCGGACAAAACCTACCCGGCAGGTTCGTTCGTCGTGAAAACCGCGCAGGCCGGACGTCCGTTTGTGATGGATATGTTCCAGCCGCAGGACCATCCCAACGATTTCCGCTATCCCGGCGGCCCTCCGATTCCGCCGTATGACATCGCCGGTTGGACGCTCGCCTACCAGATGGGCGTGAAGTTCGATCGCGCGTACGACGCCTTCGACGGCCCCTTCACGCGAGTGAGCGGCATCCAGCCCATGCCTGCCGATTCGGTGGAAGGACCGTCAAGCCCAGCGGGCTATTTGATCAGTCACGAGATCAACAACTCGTTCACCCTCGTGAATCGCCTGCTCAAGGCCAACTGTGAAGTGTATTGGCTGAAAGCCTCGGTCCAAGCCGGCGGTCAGCAGATGGGCCCGGGCACGATCTGGGTCCCGGCATCCTCCGTGGCTGCGCCGATTCTGCAGCAGGGCGCCAAGGAACTCGGCGTACCCGTACAGGCCGTTTCCGCCGCGCCCGCGGGTGACACCTTCAAGATCAAGCCCGCGCGTATTGGCCTCTACGACCAGTATGGCGGGAACATGCCGTCCGGGTGGCTGCGCTGGCTCTTCGAACAATTCGAATTTGCCAACGTCACCGTCGTCTATCCGCAAACGCTTGATGCCGGAGACTTGAAGAGCAAGTTCGACGTGATCGTCTTCACCGACGGCGCCTATCGCGCACCGGGTGGTGGCGGTTTTGGCGGGGGCGGCTTCGGCGGCCAGATTTCTCCCGACCAGGTGCCCGAGGAATATCGCAGCCACATGGGAAGAATCTCCGCGGAAAAAACAATTCCGGAGATCAAGAAGTTCGTCGAAGGCGGCGGCGCCATCATCACGGTCGGCAGCTCAACGGCTATGGCGTCGTTGCTCGGCGTGCCCGTGGCCGATTACCTCACCGAGATGGGTCCCGACGGCAAGGAGCGTCCGCTGCCTCACGAAAAATTCTACATCCCCGGCTCGCTCATGCGCGTGACCATTGATAACACCGACCCGCTGGCCTACGGCATGCCCAGCACCGCAGACGTGGATTTCGACAGCAGCCCGGTCTTCCGCATGGTGCCCGAGGAAAAAGCAAAGGCGACGACCGTCGCGTGGTTCGCAGCGCCGCAGACGCTCGACAGCGGCTGGGCCTGGGGCCAGGCCTATCTCGATGGAGGCACGGCCATCGCGGAAGCCACCATCGGACGCGGCAAGGTGTTTGTGATCGGCCCGGAAGTGACGTTCCGCGGCCAGCCCCACGGCACATTCAAGCTGCTGTTCAACGGCATCTTCTACGGCAGTGCGGAGTCCACGTCGCCGGCGTCTCACGCTTCAGCGGCTTCGACTGCGGCAAGCCCTGGCGCGGCGCCGCCATCGCACTAAGGAGCGATTTTGTAGCGCAGGTCGTTCGACCTGCGGTTTTTCGCCGCCGAATGGCGACACCCTGCCGCCGCGCTCGTTTCCACCGACGCGATGCCCTGGCGCAAGAAGCGTCGGGACGGGGATTTTCCACGGCGGATCGTGGGTAGTGCTACAGAACCTAAGTGTCAGCGGAAGATCGGAATTTGTAAGGGCCACCTTTTTACTGTGGCCCTTACAGAACAGATGGACCGGTTGCGAGTCCGCTCGGTCACGGCCCAGCTATCGCACTTGCACGGCCACATTCTGCGTCTTCGTTTTGCCGGTGGCATCCTCCGCGGTCAGCTTGTAGGTCGTGTCCTTTTCGGGCTTTAGGATCACGCAGTGATTCAGCGAGGGCCACACCGGCTCGGTCTGCGGCTCGAGCGTCACCTTCTTCGCATTCGAAACGCCGTAGCACAGATGCACATTTTCGCCCCGTTGGACGATCATCGGCGTGGCATAAAATTGCAGAATTTCGAAACGGTTGCCACCGAGCAGTTCCGCGTCCTGCTGGTCCTGCTCGCGCTTTTTCTCCCCCGCCCGCTGCGCAAATTTATGGTTTTGATCCCACCGCGAGTAAAAAACCAGACCAACAATCAGCGCCACGCCCAAGACGGCAAACCACAAGTATTTCAGGAAAACGCGGATGCGCGAGCCCGGCTTTTCTTCAGAAGCGTCAAACATGCAAGCTTCCTCCCCCAAACATTCACACATGATTTGATGAAGCTCGGTGGGGACAAGGCGTTGCGATGTATCAGATAGCCTGGCGATCTTCTAGGTTCTCGTCACCGGCGCGGCTTCGTTTATCACCAGCCAATAGAGGCCCAATTGGCGGGCGGCCTCGGTGAATTCGTTGAAGTCCACCGGCTTGCGGACGTAGCTGTTGGCGCCAAGGCCGTAACCCTGGATGCGATCCCGCTCCTCGTTGGACGAAGTGAGGATCACGACAGGGAGAAGCTTCGTGCGCTCGTCGGCGCGAATCCGGCGAAGCACGCCGAGCCCGTCTATCTTCGGCAGTTTTAGATCGAGCAAAATCAGTTGTGGCATGATGTTCAAATCGCGCCCGCTGTAGGCCCCCGTACCGAATAAATAGTCCAGGGCTTCCACGCCGTCGTGCGCGATAATCACCTTGTTTCGGATGCTGTTCTTCTTCAAGGCCCGCAGCGTCAGCAGCTCGTCATCGCGGTTGTCTTCCACCAGCAAAATGATCTTGGTATCCATTTCGGCTCCTCAGCTCCCGTTTTCCGGCAAAGTGAAATAGAACGTCGCGCCATGCCCAACCGCGCCCTCGGCCCAGATGCGCCCGCCGTGACGGTGAATGATTCTTTGAACCGTGGCCAAACCCACTCCGGTGCCCGCAAACTCGCGTGCATCATGCAAGCGCTGGAAGGCGCCGAAGAGCCGGTCTGCATAGGCAGGATCGAAGCCCGCGCCGTTGTCGCTAACGCAGTAGGCAACGGTTCCATTATGTTGCGTCTTGCCAAAATGAATGCTCGTGGACTCGCACTTCGAGGTGAATTTCCACGCGTTGCCCAACAGGTTCTCGAGAACGATCCGCAGCAGATGTGGATCGGCCTTCGCTTCCAGGTGTTCGTCAATCAGGAACTCCGCCCGGCGCTCCGGCGCCGCTGCTTGGAGTTCGGCGGTAATGGACTGCGCCATGGCGCTCAGATCGGCTTTTTCCAGGTGGACATCGGCGCGGGACACCCGGGAAAGGTTCAGCAAATCATCAATCAGCGCACCCATTCGTTGCGTCGCGGCGCGTACTCTCTGGAGATGTTCTTTTCCGCTGGAATCCAGACTCTCGGCGTGATCTTCCAGCAGGATCGAGCTAAATCCGTCTATGCTCCGCAACGGAGCGCGCAGATCGTGGGAAACGGAGTAGCTGAATGATTCCAGTTCCTCGTTCGCGGTGGCGAGCTCAAGATTGGCGCGCTCAAGCGCATTGTGTTGCCGCTCCAGAGCTTCCTGCACTTTCTTGCGTTCGGTGACGTCCCGGATGGCGCTCGAGACCAACGGGCCATCTTCCGTGTCCAGAGGGCTCAGGCTGACTTCCACCGGAAATTCGGTGCCATCTTTCCGCAGGGCATAAAGCTCCAGGCCCGCGCCCATCGGGCGAGACTTATGGCCGGCGAAGAAGTTGCCGCTGTAGTCCGGATGCGCTCTGCGGAAACGCTCCGGCAGCAGCATCTCGACCTTCTGGTGGAGCAATTCATTTCGCGAATACCCAAACAGCTTCTCGGTTTGCGAATTGATGAGAACGATTTTCCCTTCACGATTGACGATGACGATCGCGTCGGGCGTTGCCTCCATGAGCTTGTGGAACTTCTCTTCCTCACGTCTGCGTTGGGTGATGTCGCGGTTGCTTTCCAGAATCGCTACCGGTATATCTCCGTGTTTTCGCATCGCCCACCGGCTGGAAATCGTGAGATGGCCGCCATCGCGCCGCGTGTGGGTCACCTCGCCTTCCCAGTAGCCCGTTCTCAGAAGTTCGGCATCGATCTCGACCAGGGGAACGGGAAACACAGTTTTCAGGAGCTGTTGGGCGCTCTCGCCTAAAGCCTCTTCTTTATGCCAGCCGTACAGACGCTCCGCCGCCCGGTTCCAGAAGACAACTTCGTTCTTCATGTTTTGAACCAAAATTGCGTCGTGCGTTAAATCGAGCAGTTCCGCATTTTCACGATAGCGCGCTTCGCTGGTGCGCAGTTCGAGCTCGATATCGCGCCGCTCTTGCACCTCCTTCTGAAGCGCGGCGTTCGCGTTCATCCATTCATCCAGCCCTGGCAGCTTCAATGCTTCGGGTACCAGCCGGACCAGCAGGAGCGCGGTGGCAATCGAGGCGGCGGCCGTGACCCCCTTGATCGCGCCCGCCAGCCAATACTGCGCGTGCCACAGATTCCATACCTCCATCACGTGCGTCATGCCGCAAGCGACGATGAATGCTCCAAAGAGCGCGAACATCCAGCTAAAAGGCAAATCGCGGCGCTTGCGGATAAACCACACCAGAATCACGGGAATGGCGAAATAGGCCAGCGCGATCAGCAGATCGGAGAGCACGTTCAACCAAACCAAAACCGGATTCCACAAATAACAATATCCGTGCGGACGAAAATCGCCCGAACCAAACAGTTGCCGCAAGAAACCCATGGCGTCTCTTTCTCGCGCAGCGGTCGCCGCGCCGAGGAAATATGCCTTTATTGGAAGAGCGCTCGTCCGGGCCGGACGGGCGTTTGGAAGGGTGACTCCAAATTACGCGACGCCTGCACTCATGTCAACATGCTCGCTGGGCGCGGTTGCGCGTTTTGGAACTCGCCGTCGTTTCTGTATGATTTCATGCGTGGATGTTTTGAATGATATCGAAGTCCGCGTGCTGGGCTCCCTGATCGAAAAAGAGATCACCACGCCCGAGTACTACCCGCTTTCCTTGAATTCGCTCGTCAACGCCTGCAACCAGAAATCGAATCGCGATCCCATGATGAATCTCGATGAGGATTCCGTCAGGCAGGCGTTGCGTACCCTGAAAGAAAAGGAATTGGCGGGACCAGCCGACACCAACGACAGCCGCGTGACCAAGTACGGACATCGCCTCGCCGAAGCTTTCAATTTCGACCGCCGCGAGATCGCCATCCTATGCGTCTTGTCGCTGCGCGGTCCGCAGACACCAGGCGAGCTGCGCAGCCGCACCGAGCGCATGCACAAGTTCGATGATCTCAGTGAGGTGCAGTCTGGTCTGCAGCGGCTGATAAAGCGCGAGCCGCCCTTGGTGAAGGTCCTCCCCCGAGAGCCGGGCACGAAAGAGGCGCGCTACGTTCATCTGCTGTCGGGCGCTGGGGATGCCTCACGGCAGCAGCCGGCGCGTGAGGAGCCAATCGCTTCGGCGTCAGCGGCCTTCGGCAGCGTCGCGCACCTTGAGGACGAAATCGCCGCCCTCCGCGACGAAGTGGCGGAGCTCAGACGCCAGCTCGATGATTTCCGCAAGCGATTTCAATAGAAGTTTTGCCGGGTGGTGTCTTAATTTGGCATTCGTCGCAGCACGCCTTCACAGGGGGCGACAAAAGTAGCAACGTGTCATTCTGAGGAGCGAGCAGCGCGATTCCCGCGCTTTGCTCCACGCGTCGCGCGGAAATCGCGCGTAGTGGCGAACGACGAGGAATCTCGGCGCCGGAACGGCGGTCACCGCGGCCTGAAGTTCAACCCTACATATGTCAACGGGGTCGTTTCGTCCCACGCGCCTTCTTCTTTGGTGACCCAGCCTCCCGCAGCCTGGCCTGGACTCTCTTCGGCAGCTTTGCCAGCACCAGGTCGTGAGCCTGCCGCAACAACCGTTGCACCTCGGCGCGCGGCAATGCGCTCTCGGTCTCGATAGCCACCCAATAGGCCCGTGCCAGGTAGGGTGCGGGAATGATTCCAGGCCGCTCCACCAGTTCGGCAAATTCCTCCGGGTGTGCATTTGCAAGAAAGCCATACCCGCGCCGGCTCGAGCGGCGTCACCGCGAACATCTTCCCACCGACCTTAAACACAAGGTCGCTTCCCCACTGGATTTGCTCGGTGGCGCAGGTGAGCGAAAGGCAGTGCTGCCGCACCCATTCGATATCCATGCGCGCAGCCTACCGCGAGCATTCCCGGTGAGTCGAGACGAAAGCGGCCCCCAGGCAAGCGCCCGCTTGTCTGGCGCGTAAGCCCATCCTGAGACCCCCAGGGCCAGTGCCAAAATGGCAATACCTGTCCCAGTCGGACCATTGCCGCCGCTCAAAATTGGCCTCTAAGATCACTTAATGTCCGGGTTCTACCAGCCCGGATCCCTGTGAGCATTGTATGAGCACCGACATCAAAGTCACGTCGGCCCGCGCCTTTGTGCGCAGCCTCAACATTCTGCTCAAGTTCGCGCGTCTCTACGGGTTCGACCACCCCGCACCAATGAGCAGTTCCAGGCCGCGTGGACCGAACTGCACGCGGCGCGATGCCCACTGCCGCCACTTCCGGGCCTGCTGCTCGGCGCGGTCGGTGACAAGCTCTTGGTGGACGGCATGCCCATCGGCAACTCGCAGGCCGAGCGCAGCTTCGCGCAGCTCTTGGGTTCGGCCGGTATCGCCAGCCTCTTCTTCAGCCGCGAAGTCACCGAGGACGACCTCCAGCGGTTGGCGCGCAGCTTCCCCTCCGGCAAGGCCAAGCCGGCCGAAATCGCTGCTCAAATCAAGGGCGCGCTCGAGGGGTCCGCGGGAATCCGCATGAACGAAATCCGCTTCGTCGCCGAGGATTCCTCGCTCTCGGAAGTGCGCACTGCCGCGCAGCTTACCGCGCAGACCTTGGGCGCCGGCGCGGAAGAATTGAAATCGTGGCTCACCGATCCGCAAAAACTTCTCCAGCTCATCGCCGCGGCCCAGGGAACTGAATCAGGCGCCGCCGGTAGTGGCGAAGGCCATGGCGGCTCGGGTAGCGCCGGCGGAACAGGCGGCGGAGGCAGCGGAACCGGCGGCACAGGCGTAAGCTCGGGCGGCTCGGGTTCCGCGAGCCGGAGGCTCACTCGCAGTGACGCAAGGCGGCTCTGGCGGATCGACCGCGCTTTTCGGCGTCGGCGAAGAAGACCTCGTCAACGTTCTCAAGGCGCTCACACGAATCGGCAGCCAGATGCACGGCCAAGCCGCAGGCGTGGGAACGGCAGACGCAGTGACGCAGGAAATCTCCAATCTTGCCCGCGAGCAATCGTGATCTTTTGCGCCAGGCGCTTGCGGGTCTGGCAGCCCAGGGAAATGCTCTGCGTCCCGATCGCGCCATGCTCGCGAATTTGGCCGAGCATCTGGCGATTCGCTTTGCGCTTGACCGCTACGAACGCGGCGAAGTGAAGGTCAACGCCGTGCGCCAGATGCTTGAGCGCATGAACAAGGAAATTGACGCGCTCCGCTCGATCCTCAGCGAACACGAAGAAAAAATGGCCGAGGCTGGTCTGCAGGTGGATTCCCACACCGAGCTGATGGACCGCCAGTTCTGGGCCTCGGTTCCCGATACCGGTAAGCGCAGCGTCTTGCTCAGCAGCGAGGCTTGGTGCATACCGGCGCGCAATATCCGCAGCTACTTGCAGGAATTGATCGAGCGCGGAGACGCGCTGCTGGCCGGCCAAATTCTTTCGCGCTATTCCGCCTGCATCAATAGCGAAGATGCCGAAGCGCGCCGCCGCGCCGCCATGGGTTTGGGCGAACTCGCCGACCTCTACGCATCCGACAACCGAATTCTCATCAGCGCCATTCGCCAAACCGGCATGCAGCTCACTTGCGAGCGCGACACCGAGTTGCAGACGCTGGTCAACGCCGCTTTCGTCCGCCTCAGCCAGGAGGCATCGGCGCGCCACTCTTACATCGCTTTGCAGCAGGTGTTGACGTCGCTCGAAGCCGTGGACAATCAGCGGCCCGCGACGGCGCTGGCCGTCCGCCCGCGCCTCGGCATCGAAGAGCGCCTCCCGGAATTTCTCGACGAAGCCATTCGCGAGGATCATTTCCCCGAAGGCCTGCCCGAAGTCCTGCGCCTGATGCCTGAAATCGCCATCACGCAAATCGAGGCGCGCTTCCATCGCGCCGGTCATCGCGTTTCGAATGACCGCCTCTGCGAACTCGCGCGCGCCGTGGGTCCCGAAGTCACCGTGCGCTTGAACGAAACGCTGCGCGTCGGCCCGCCCGTCGTCGCCGTGGAAGCGGCCAAGCTGCTCAGCCGCCTGGACCCGGCCGCCGTCGAGCAGTGGCTTCCGCCGCGCCTTCCGGAATGGCCGCTGGGCGCGCAAGATCGTTTACTGCGCGTGCTGGCCGCTGCGGGAGCGCCCCAGCGTGGCATGTTGTTCCTCGCGGTCTACAGTGCCCTCGATCCCATGATCCGCGCGCTCGCCATTGAAGAAATGGGAATGAGCGGCGACGAAGCCGTCATCCCGCGCCTTCTCCAGCTACTTGAAACGGATTCCGCGGAACCCGGCTCGGAGTTTCTCCGCTTGAAAACGATGGAAGCGCTCGGCCGCCTGCGCGCCGTATCCGCTGCGCCCATGCTTCAGCGAATCGCGGAAGAGCGCCGCGCGTGGCGCTGGGCCTGGCCGGAGGAGTTGCGCATCGTGGCGTTTCAGTCCATGCAAAAAATTGATCCGGTGTGGGCGCAGGAAAAAGAGTCGCGCCTCGGCTTCGATTCCTGGCAAACCATTCAGCCCGCCGTTGACCCCACTCTCGAAGTGCCGTGGTATCGCCAGCGGCGCTATCAGCGCATTCGTCTGGACGAGCCGATCATGGCGCTCGTCACCAGCGAGACCGAGGAATACCGCCTTGAGATCAAGGGCATGAATCTTTCCGGCGGCACCGGCCGTTGTGAACATCACGTCCTGCCCGGCACGCTCGTGGCACTGAAGATCAGCCTCGGCCTCCGCGCCATCCGCATAGATGCACTGATGCGCGACGTCCGCACCACCGGCGTCAGCTTCGAAATCCTCTCGATGGATCTCGAAGATCGCAACCGCCTGCGCAAGCTCCTCGCCGGCCAAGCACAAGCCGCGGTCATGACCCCCGCCTAGGCGACTTTTGGCATCGTGCTCGCCCAGCCCGCGCCGAAGCGCCGTGGCGTTTTGCGAAGGCCGCTTGCATTCCCCTTCCTTAAGCGTTTAAGCTCCAGGGCGCAACATCGGCTTCGCGTCTCACGGTATCGAATAGCTTTACGTCCAACTGTCAGGATCGGAGGCTGCATGAAGAAGCGGATTGGAATCCTTGCAGTATCGCTGTTCCTTGCTCTCCCGCTGTTGCTTTCTTTAACATTGATCGCCCAGCAGCGTGGCGCCAAGGCGGCGCACCAGCCCGCGCACGCCGCACCGGCGCAACACGCCGCCGCACCGCAGCGCGCCGCCAGTAGGCGGCGGGCACATTCCCGCGCGCGGCCCGATGCCTGCGCGCACAAATGCCAAACCGGCGGCTGCTCCCAAGGGCGGCGCTCCGCCTGGGCGAACGCCTGCTCGCACCCCGGACCAGCCGGGCCATCCCGCTGCGCCTCACGTGGACGCCAACACGGATCGCTGGGTCGGCCACAACGGCGGCAAGAACAACCCCGCCTATCACCTCGATCAACCCTGGCAGCACGGACATTTCCCCGGCGAGATCGGCGCGAGCCAGGTCTACCGCCTGGGCGGCGGAACGCGAGACCATTTCCTCTTCGACAATTTCTACTTCAGCGTGGCCCCGGCCGATTACGACGACTGCGCCGACTGGCTCTGGGATAGCGACGACATCGTGCTCTACCCCGATCCCGACGATACAGGCTGGTACTTGGCCTACAACGTCCGCCTCGGCACGTATGTCCACATCCAGTATCTCGGCCCGATGTAAAAAGCCTGAATTGATTTTGCAGACAGCCCGCCGCGCGGCTCACACCCGCGGCGGGCGTTTTCTTTTTGCCTGCCGCAAGCCTCGCTCAAAATCCTAAAAAAGACACTCAATACCGCGCCAAGAATAACGTAGCACAGGCATTCCTGCCTGTGCACACCAGGGACCTACAGCCGAGGTCGCCGCAGCTAAAACAAACTCATTGTCATTCTGAGCGAAGTGCCGGGCGCATTACTCGGCACGCGCGAAGAATCTGTGTGCTGAATCCACATCCGTGTAGAATGCGTTCGCCCGCGCTCCCTTTGCGAATTCACCGGGCGCGCATTCGCTACGCTCTATGCTGGCACTTGGTGCCACGAGGAGGATGCCACGATGAGAACCAACTACCCAGCGGTGGTTGTTTGCGCGATCCTTTACTGGCTGCTTGGAGGACTCTGGTACGACCTGTTGTTCAGCAAGCCGTGGATGGCGCTCGAACACATGAGCGAGGCACAAGCGAGTTCCGCGAATCCGGTCTGGATCTGGCCCTTCATCCTCACGTTTCTTTTGAATCTCTTGATCGCGTTTACCCTCGCGCAAATCTGCATCTGGCGCAACGCGAACACCGCCGCGCGCGGCGCTGCGATCGGCACGATCTTGTGGCTTGGAATTGTCGGCCCGATTGTTTACACCACCTACATGTTCGAAATGCGGCCGAAGCAACTCTTCGCGATCAACGAATTTTACCCACTGGTGGGGCTGTGCCTGATGGGCGCGATTCTAGGCGCCTGGAAGAAAAAACCCGCATAGAGCACGAGGACACATGAATTCCACCAAGAACCCAGGCAGATTTGCTGGCTTGCTGTATCTACTCGTCTCAATACCGGGAGCCTTCGCCCTCATCTATGTTCCCAGCAAGTTGATCGTGCAGGGAAACGCAACGGCGACGGCCAACAACATCGCTGCCTCCGAGACGCTCTTTCGCGCCGGCATCGCTGCCGAACTCATCTCCCAGATCCTTTTCATGTGGGTGGCCCTGGCTCTGTATGATCTGCTCAAGGGGGTCAACCAGCGGCACGCCTCGCTCATGTTGACATTGATTGTGGTCTCGATCCCGATAGCGTTGCTGAATGAGCTGAACGCAATCGCTGCCCTCATCCTCGTGCGCGGAGCTGATTTCCTATCTATATTTGAAAAGACTCAGAGGGATGCTCTGGCTATGCTGTTCCTCAATCTGCATAGTCGCGGATTTGGTATCGCCGCAATATTTTGGGGTCTTTGGCTCCTTCCCCTCGGGCTGCTTGTGTACCGATCGGGCTTTCTTCCCCGCATCCTGGGGGTCCTGCTGATGGCAAATTGCTTTTCCTATGTGGTCACCAGTTTTACGTCCTTGCTCCTGCCGCAGTACGGAAAAATCGTCAACCGATGGATGATGCCGCTCCAGTTTGGGGAACTGTTGTTCATGTTTTGGCTTCTGATCAAGGGCGCAAACCCAAAGCCATTAGCGGGTCCGGCCTCCTCTTCGGCGCTTGGTTAGGCGCACTCGTGGCGTTTTGACAGATCCGGCGTTCCGCGTCGGTTAAACCCGCTCGCCGGGTGCCCCACATCTCGCCGCCCCACCTGGGCTTTCTCCCGCTCCCGCTTTGATAATTTGCCACGAACTTATAGCCCGCCCCGCTCTGATGCGGTAAGGACCTGCCCTAACGCAGGAAGGGGTAGGGGCGGGGCCTTCGGACGCCGTTTAGCAATGCGCCGTCTGTCCGCCACAACAACCACGCTGTCATTCTGAGCGGAGGGCCGCACGCATTTCTCGGCACGCAGCGAAGAACATGTGTGACGATTGGGTGCCTCAAGCGTCGGCGTCACGCGCAAGTTTCCTGCCTCTCCCAAGGATTGTTATCGCCTAAGGAAAACGGCGAGATTTCAGTATGCTTGTGCGGTGAACTAAAAAGGCTATAGTATTTGGGCTTAATCCCATGCCGATCCCGTTGACCGTGGAAGATTTCAAACTCCTCAACATTACATGCGAATTGCGCTACAAGAACGCCTATTTAATCTATGACCGTACTGGCCAAGTCATTCAGGAACTGCGCGACTCCTTTACAGACATCAGCACCCCGGCAGCTGCTCCACATCAAACCATGTTCTCAGCTGAAGAAGGGGCATTTCACCTCGAGATTAGCGCATGCAGATTCACGAGTAGTCGGCCCGACACAAGTGCAGAACTGTTTGCCAAGCATTGTAAGACGTTCTTCGACAGCGTGACCAAGAACCTTAAGATCGACGTTTTTACGAGGGTCGGATTGCGTTTTATATTGCGAAAGGAGTTCAAGACTGAAGACGAATCGAAGGCCGCGCTGGCGTCCATGATGCTGGTAAACCTAAAGCCTACCCAACGCTTCAACAGTTCCGACAGCCCCACAGAGATATTGTTCAGATGGGAAGATACACAAATCGGAGCGCTCGTCCGATTGAAAGCAGAGACGAGCGAAATAAAGATGGCTGTACCCCCCGAACTCCAAGAGACCGTGCCCAAAATCGACAAAAAGGTCATAGGCCTGACTTTAGACACCGACTACTACACCGTGGCTCCGGTTGAGCGTGAACAGTGGAATGCCCAAGAATGGCTGCCGCAGAAATTGCGGATAATTAGGAAGGAACTTAACGGCATCTTACAAGGCGGCGGGAAATGAGCGATACAGGCATCGCCAAACCGCAAGGCCACGCCGATGATCGGCCTCGTTTATCCGACGAAACCGGCGCAACTGTTATTGATCGTACGGAATCGACGCTACCTGCTCGTCGGAATGCATTTGAAACCCAAGGCGCGACTGCTCGCGCGCCAATTGACATCGACCGCTTATACGATGCGGAGTCCGGAACTTCTTCACAGATCGTCAGGGCTCTTGAGCTACTCAGGGAGGTTTCCAACAACCTCTCCGAGGCACAAAAATGCGACAACATCCTAGAGGCTGACAGTTTTGTGCAGCGGGTACAGCTAGCGTTGCCCAAGTTATTCACCTATCGGTCGATCGGCGATGGGTTTGGAATCATAATCAATTCGCTTTGTTTCGCATTTATCAATTTGCGCGGGACGCCTCTCAATTTCGATCAGCGTGGTGCGGTCTGGCGAGTGTTACGAGAGTTACGCGCCCGGCCGGCTATGTCACTGGAACAAGGAATCCAACGAGTGGAGCAATTGGAAGAGCAAGGTCTCGAAGTCGATCCGCCGGAACTTGGGGATCTGCTCGATGCTTATGAGCCCCCAGAAAATGACTGACGCCTACGTCGAAACAACAGTTTTGACGGACTTTCTACTCAAACCAGGAACGCCGAAGCAAGCAAGAGCGAAGGCCGCCCTCGCGCGATACCAGAACACATTACTTCCGGTGTATTCCATCAAGGAATGGAAAGCTGGACCGTTAACCTATTTCGCGTACCTTCACGGCAAGCTCGTATTAACGCAATCCCTACGGGGCACCTTTCAAGCGCTATCAGCGCTGCCGATGGGAACCAATCGTAAGGCAACCGCTTTCGAAGCACTTTCCGCGGCGGCAACTCCTTCGATGCAGAAGGCAAAGGTGCATACAGGTTTGTGGGATGTGGACAAGGACACGGCTGACAGCTACAGGCTGGCGCTCGAATCTCTAATCATCCGTAGCTGGCGCAGGCGAAGAAAGATCACAACGCGTGTCGTTGATGATCTTGAGTGCTATATGGAAGTGGAGCCGCATTTAGGGAAAGACGGCTTGTTTGATCTGAAGCCATCTTCATGTGAACGAGAGCAGGAATGTTGTTTGGCCCCGCGTCTCAAGTCACAGCCGAAGCTACTTGAAGCTCTCCGCAACGCAATCCCCGAGAACTCAACAAGGAACGAAGACAAGAAAAGACGAAGTGCCTTGAAGAAGCTTATCAAGCATTCGAGCCAAACCCTTGATCGTGAAACATGCCGCCACCTCGGCGATGCAATCTTCGCGTTTTTCTGCCCGCAAGGCGCAGTCGTTTTGACGACGAATATTCGAGACCACGGGCCGTTGGCCAAGGCAGTCAACAAGGCGGCAGAACAACCCTAAGTTGTGTTTGTTGGAAAGCTGAACACGCCAAGAGGCATCGCCGGGCCTTTCTGTTTACTCTGTGTTTACTATAGATAAGTCATCTCACTGGCGGTATAATATGGTGGCATTGGGGATTGGGCAGGTCATCCGTTCATACGCGTCATGTGCATGTCGCGCTACAACATGAAGCTCTAAGCCATTTGTTTTCAGCACCGAGGTCGCGTTTTCGCGCAATGCGCATTTCTTAAGCCCTTTGCCTGCTGTCACTTGCGCATATCGTCTCCCGCAAGTCCAATCCCTGCCGTATTTACGAGAAAATAGGGGGGGGTGGGGGGGCGGCAGAAATCAGTTTCGTTTTCGCCGTGGGTCTTCCGGGCGCCGCATCCCTTGCGATTTTCAAGGGTGCGAGTTTTGAGCTCTGATGTAGGGCCGCGAGGACCGGTGTTTCAACCCACGCAACGCCGCGAGCGGGAATCTGGAGAATTCGGTACAATAAAAGGCCCGTGCTTACCGTCAACAATATCACCATGCGCTTCGGCGGCCGGATCCTCTTTGAGGAGGTCACCTGCTCCTTTTTCCCGGGCGCCGCTACGGGATCACCGGTCCCAATGGCGCCGGCAAAACCACGCTGATGAAAATCCTCGCCGGCGAGCTCGAGCCGACGAAGGGTGACGTCACCCGTCCCAAGAAAATGGGCATCCTGCGGCAGGACCAGTTTGCCTTTGACCAGTTTCGCGTGATTGATACCGTGATCATGGGCAACGCCTCATTGTGGAAGGCGCTCCAGGAGCGCGACGCGCTCTACGAGAAACCGCACGATCAGCTCACCGATAAAGACGGCATGCGCCTGGGCGAGCTCGAAGGCATCGTCGGCGAAGAGGGCGGCTACACCGCCGAAGCCGACGCCGCGATCCTGCTGGTGGGCCTGGGCGTGGAAGATTCGCTCCACGAGCGCAAGATGAGCGAGCTGCAAGGCGGACAAAAAGTCCGCGTGCTGCTGGCACAGGCGCTCTTCGGCAATCCCGCGGCGCTGCTGCTGGACGAGCCCACGAACCACTTGGACCTCGATTCCGTGCATTGGCTCCAGGATTATCTCTGCGAATATCACGGCATCCTGATCGTGATCTCGCACGACCGCCATTTTTTGAACAGCGTCTGCACGCACACCGCGGATATCGACTATCAGACGGTGATCATGTACCCGGGCGGGTATGACGATATGGTCCTCGCCAAGATGCAGATTCGCTCCAGCATCGAAAAGGACAACGCGCAGCGCGAAAAGAAGATCGCGCAGCTCAATGTTTTTATCGCGCGCTTCGCGGCCGGCACGCGCTCCTCGCAGGTAACGTCGCGCAAGAAGGAAGTCGAGCGCCTGCAAACCTCCGACCTCGCCAGGTCAAACATTCAACGCCCCTACATCCGCTTTGAGATGGACCGCGCCTCGGGGCGCCATCCGCTGGAATTCAAAGGCCTGTCAAAGGCGTATGGCGATGTGAAAGTGATCTCCGGATTCGGTGCGAGCATCGAGCGCGGCGAAAAGATCGCGCTGATGGGCCGCAACGGCGCGGGCAAGACCACGCTGCTCAAATCACTGTTGCGCAACGCGCCCGGTCACCTCGAAGACGCCGACAAACAGTTCGCCGTGGATCACGGCAAGGTCACCTGGGGACATGAAGTGGCCGTCGGCTATTTTGCGCAGGATCACGCTGACAGCGTCACGCAGGCCAAAAAAGGCATGACGGTGATTGAGTGGCTGCACCAGTACGATCCGCGCGCGGCGCAGGAAGAGTTGCGCGGCCTGCTGGGCCGCATGCTTTTCAGCGGCGAGGATGCTACCAAACAAGCTCGCGCATTGAGCGGAGGCGAAACGGCGCGGCTGATCTTCTGCCGGCTGATGCTGCAAAAGCCCAATGTGCTGGTGCTGGACGAACCCACCAACCACTTGGACCTGGAATCCATCAACGCGCTCAACATCGCCCTGCAGAAGTATGACGGCACCGTCCTGCTGGTGACGCACGACCACGACGTGATTGACGAGGTCGCCACGCGCATCTGGCATTTTGAAGGCGGCGGCAAGATCGAAGACTTCAAGGGCCCCTACTCCGACTACGTCACCTACGCGCAGCAAAAAGCTTCATAGAATTTCACGAAGCGGATCTTTCGTTTTGCCCGGAATCGCAAACTTCCTTTCCGCTTCCCCGCCCCGCTACTGCATTTTTAGGAATTGCGGCAAGCTGTCTGCCGCGCGTCCCAGCGCGCGCGCCAGATCGAGCTTCGCGATGTTGTGCGCGAAGACCGCATCCACATAATCCTCCTCCGCGCTCGCGAGCGATTCCTGCGACTGCACCACTTCGAGGTTGTGCGTCACGCCGGCCTCGAACCGCATCCGCGATTGGTTGAGCGTCTCCTGCGAGAGCTGGACGTTCTTCTGGGAGAGCTCCACCTGGCTCGTTGCGGCCTGCAAGTCCAGATAGGCGTTGCGCACATCGGCCTCGATCTGGCCCTTCAGGTCTTCCAGCTCGGCGCGGCGCTGCGACAGCGCCGCTTCGGCTTGCTCGATATCGCCTTCCGTGCGGCCTCCCTGCCAGATCGGCACGCTCAGCGTCGCTGCGGCGGTGTAGGTGGTGCGCGCCTGCGCCGGGTTTGTGCCGATCTCGCCGACGTCGCCGTTTACGGAGAGGGAGGGCAGGCGCTCCGCGCGCGCCGCCGCAAACGATCGTTCGGCGGCGTGGACCTGAGCGTCGGCGGCCTTTAGGTCCGCGCGCTGGTCGTAAGCCTGCTTCAGCGCGTCCTCCACGGTGAGTGCCGGCAGCGGAGAATAGGGCACGTCGTCGGTGATGTCATATTGGTTCGTCGCCGGCAATCCCACCAAGCCGAGCGAGAATGATCTTCTTCTTCGCGACGTCATTTTCCAGCGTGACCAATCGCTGCTGCTGCGTGAGCGCTTGGACCTCGCTCTGATTCGCGTCAATCGGCGGGACCTTTCCGCTTTGGTATTGAAGCTCGCGTCTCGTTGAAAAGACGATTGGCGGTGTCGAGTTGCGCGTGGGCGGAAACCACGCGAGCCTTTGCCGCGATCACTTGCAGATAGGCGCCCCCGACCGCCAGCACCACAAGATCGCGCGCGTCCTGCGCGGCGAATTGGTTCGCGTGCAGAGTTTCCTTCGACGAGCGGTAATTGTTCAGCGCGGTAAGGTCCGCGACCGTTTGCGTCATGGAGGCGCGAAAGTCAACGTAGTTGAAGGGGCCGACGACCGAGGGAATCGAGAATCCGGGGATCGGAACGCTCAAGCGGAAGCCGAACGTCTTCAGGTTGACCTGCTCGACGGTCTCCGCGATGTCGCCATTGATATTCGGCAGCAACGCGCTGCGGGCGACCCTGGCTTGGCCCTCCGCCTGGCGCGCCGCCAGCGACGTGCCGATGCCGCCGAGGTTGTAAGCCATGGCGCGCTGGACCGCCTCATGCAGAGACAGCTTGCCGGAGAAAGGCATCTTCGCGGCGCTGTTGGTGCTCCCGGTGAAGGCGCCGGACACCTGAACCGTGGGATTCAGCGTGTTGACGCTGGAGGTGGTGCCCGCGACCGGTGATTCTCCGGTTGTGACCGATCCGCTCTGCGCGGAGCGCCCGGAAAGCGGAAGCGGCGTGGCCTGCGACGTGCCGCTGGATGATGCGCTTTGCGCGGATGCGCTGCCGGCGGAAATCGCCACGGCGACGGCAACCATGGCGATGGTAACGGCTGAACGAAAGATTAATTTCCTTGGCCCTGTCATTTTTCTGAACCATACCTTTCCGTTTCGTTGAGCTGGCGGAAGCGCTTGCTCAGCGTTGTCTGACTCAAAAGCCCGGTGCGACAGGTGAGTTTATCAGGCGAGGGTTGCGGCGAGAATGGAGAGACTTGCCCCAGGGGCTAAAGCCCCTGAGGGTGCGCGGGGTCTGTGGAGGTACAAGTTGCCGAAACATTTCACGTGAAGGGGAAGGTGGCCGACGGGATCACCGGACATCACGCCATGGATATCGGCCTTTCGTCGCGGAATTGGCGGGGCAGACAGAGCTAGGCAGACGGATGCGAATGTTTCACATAGATCCTTCGTCGCGAACGACGCTCCTATAGGTAATCCGGCAAAATCACTGTAGCTCCACCGCGTCCATCGGTCTCAACTCCCAGATTGCCTTTCACTCGACCGCGCGGCGCTGGCCTGCTCCTTCCATCGTTGCTCGTTCACGCCCATCACGAGGAGCCATATCATCAGTGATGCTTCCGCGACGAAGCCGAGAACCTTAAGGTACGTGGACAGATGGTTTGCAAGTGGTGACAGAAAGATCAGCCAACCCAAACCGGCACTCGCCATCAGCACGCCCAGAATTCGAGGCAGGAAGGTCGATCTGAAAATGAGGTAGCCCATCAGCAGGCAATAGAATGCGAAAAAAGGCAGCGTGTTGAGTCTGTGGGGAGCGAGATTAAAGAGTCTAAGAACATCGTTGGCGCACCCCACGAGGCTCAATAACGCCGCGAGCAATGAGAGGTTCCTATTCACCGGCTTAAACATGTAATAGAAGAGCAGCGTCACAGCGATGTAGAGCGCTTCCGCGATGAGGTTGACGGCGTCATATAACACGAGCCGGCCCCGGCCAACGAAGACCCCGCCGGATACTGCCGTCAGAAAGTAAAGCAAGTAAACGACACCGGTGATCCTAGCTCTGGGACGCGGCGAAGCATCTGGAATCCGTTCCATCATTTCAGCCTGTGCTCATCTTTCTCTTTATTCGAGCAATTGAAGCAAGCGTGCATGGCGCTCTTGGGCGCGAACCAACACAACGGCTGCCGACGTATGATACCTAGCCTTTATGTCTCGCACGGCATTTTCTGCTGATAGCAGCGCGTAACCCTTCGGCAAATCGCAGCGTGATTCTAGACGCCTTCGCGGGGCTTCTCCTTGCGAACGAAGGTAGTGTCCTGTTTGGGTTCGGCATCGCATTCGATCGCGATGGTGGTGATGGGGTAGTCGGGGGCTTCGTGGGGGAGCCCGGTGAAGCGCACGCGGAAGCGGTCCTGCACGAAGCTGACGTTGGCATTTGTGGCGTAAAGGCGCGCCGATTTCACCTGGCACATCAGGCCTGAGAGCGCGACCGTTTCGCCGGGCCAGAAATGGACGTGCATGAAAAGCGTGTTTCCCTTGCGCGTGAAGCTCGCGTAGTCCGAGTCCTCCGGCTGGCAGATATCCGATTGAATCACGGAGTCGCCGTTGCGGCGCATCCATTGGCCGACTTCGCTGAGCACGCGGACGGAATCATCGGGGACGGTGCCATCGGGGCGCGGTCCGACGTTGAGCAGATAGTTGCCGCTATCGCGGCTGCAGGAGATCAGATTTTGAATTACGCGGCGCGAACTTTTCCAATCATCATCGGTGCGCTGATAGCCCCAACTGTCGTTTAACGTCATGCAGGATTCCCAGGCGCGGCCGTTTTTGGCCGCGGTGATTTCCTGCTCGGGTGTGGAGAAATCGCCCGGGAGCTGGTTCCGATTGTTAACGATGATGTCTGGCTGTAGCTCGAAGACCATCTTGTTCATGCGCTCAGATTCCCAGCCGGCGGCATCGAGCGGCCAGGCGACGTCATACCAGAGAACGTCTACTTTGCCGTAGTTCGTCATCAATTCGCGGACCAAGCCGTGCGTATATTCGACAAAACGCTTGCGCGCCTCCGGATCGGTCTCGCATTTCGCGCCGTCTGGGTGGTGCCAATCCATCAGCGAATAATAAAAGCCGACGCGCAGGCCTTCGGCGCGCGCCGCTTCGACATATTCGCGCAAAAGATCGCGGCCGGGACCTTGCTTGGGGGCGCAATAGTTGGTGAGCTTTGTATCGAAATTGCAGAAGCCCTCGTGATGCTTCGAAGTCATCACCATGTAGTGCATGCCGGTGTCGCGGGCGATCTTCGCCCATTCGCGGGCGGCATTTGGCTTCGGCTTGAATTGCAGCGCATACGGCGCATATTCGGAAACCGGGATGCCTTCATCTTCCATCACCCATTCGTGGCGTCCGAGGACGCTGTAAACGCCGAAATGGATGAACATACCGAAGCGAGCCTGATGCCACCATTGCATGCGGCGCTCGCGAGTGTCGTCGCCGGGCAAGGGGTGCGATTGAGCCGGGGGCGTGGCGGCCTGCGGCGTGGCGGCGGTTAGCACCGTACTGCGCAGGGGCAGCGCGGCGGCGGGCAACGCACCGGCGGCTACGGCCGAAGCGGCGCCGGCGATCCAATCGCGGCGCGTGATTCCGTTTCGATTCATGATGTGGTTCCTCTCTTTCGCGACTTGCTACGAGATAAATCTCTTTGCCTCACCTTACGGCGGCGAAGCGGGTTCAATCTTCCAGACTGAAAATTCTTTCCATCAGCAGCCATTTTTCGCCGGGCTTCGCTTGCGGCAACGGTTGCTGAAATTTCCACATCAGGCGCTCCCATTCCTGCACTTTTGGATTTGTGCGATCGGCTTCGGATTTTGCGTCGAATGCGAATCTGGCGCCGACTTCCATGATCATGAAGAGGCGCGCGCCGAGGAGATAAATTTCCATATGCTCGATGCCGGAATCGCGGATGCTTTTCTTGATCTCCGGCCAAACCTGCGCGTGATGGCGCTTGTATTCGGCGATCAGCGCGGGATCGTCTTTCAGATCGAGCGTCAAACAATAGCGGCGAGGGCGTTCGCTCACTGTGCCTCCATGGTCAAGTGCTCTTCGAGGGACGGCGCATTTTCCGCGGACGAGGGCTTGTAGCCGCTCATGGCGAAGTAGAGGATGTACGCGTAACAGAGCAAGGGCACGATGAAAGCGGTCTGGATGCTTGAAGCGTCCGAGATGCGCCCCATGATCGCCGGGAAGACCGCGCCGCCAATGATGGCCATCACCAGAAACGAAGAGCCGCGCTTGGTGTAGACGCCAAGGTTCTTGATGCTCAGCGCAAAGATCGTCGGGAACATGATCGAATGGAAGAATCCGATCAGGACCACCGCGACGACGGGAATGAATCCCGAGGCGGTGACGGCGATTCCGGCGCAGAGGACCGATGCGGCGGCGAAAAGAGCGAGCAGGCGCGGCGGCGCGATGCGCTTCATGGCCGCGGAGCCGCTGAATCTGCCGATCATGAAGCCGAGTTGGTGAAGAAACAAGATAGTCCGCGGCGCTCTTCGCGGTGAGCCCGGCTCGACATGCTGCGCGAAGCGAATGATGAAGCTGGCGACGCCGACCTGTGCGCCTACGTAAAAGAATTGCGCGATCACGCCTTTGACCAAGTGGCGATGCGAAAAGAAGCCGTGCAGTATCGCCGGGCGCCTCGGCGACCTCGCTAGAGCTTGGGCGCTCAACGACATCCGGCAGATGGGTGAAATAAAGCACGGCGGCGATCATCAGAAAAATTGCGGCGATGATCAGATACGGCCCGCGCACCGTGCTTGCCGCTGACTGGCGGTAGGCGCCGAGCTGCGCCGCTCCCATGGCGGCGATCTGCGCGGGCGTGTATTCGGAGTTCGATAGGATCAGTGCGCGACCCAGGAGCGGCGCAACGACCGAGCCAACGGCATTGAAGGATTGAGCGAAGTTGAGTCTGCGTTCGGCGCTGCCCGGAGGGCCGAGGACTGTCGCGTAGGGGTTGGCGCCGACTTCAAGAAAGCTCTGGCCGCACGCCATGACGAAGAGAGCAACGAGAAAATACTGATACACACCGATGGACGACGCCGGAAGAAACAGACAGCGCTCCGGCCGCACAAAGAAAAAGCCCGGTGAGGATGCCGCGCTTGTAACCGATCCGCTCCATCAGCCAGCCGGCGGGAAGAGCGGCGATAAAATACCCGCCAAAAAAAGCGACCTGGATGAATGAAGACTGGAAATCTGTGAGGCCGAAGGCGCGCTTGAGATGCGGAATCAGAATGTCGTTCAGGTTGACGCCAAATGCCCAGAGGAAAAAGAGGCTGGTGATCAGGACAAAGGGCAGCAAATATCGCCGCTCGGTGAGGGGCGCGGCGAGGCGCGAGGCTGTGGAGTTTTCGGGCATCGCGTGAGCGCTCCGCTAAGTGAGAGCGCGATCCAAGTGCACGTAACCGCCATCCACGAAAAGATGCTGACCGGTGACGTGTGAAGCTCGAGCCGAAAGCAGAAAGAGTACAGCGTCCGCGATTTCGTCCGGGCGGGTCATGCGCTTCTCGAGAGGAATGCGGGCGACGATCGCGGCTTGCTTTTCCTGCGGATTCGGAAATGTGCCGAGCCACTGGCGGTAGAGCGGCGTCATCACTTCGGCGGGGACAACGGCATTCACGCGGATGCCAAAGGGCGCAAGCTCGGCGGCCCACTCGCGCGTCATAGCGAGAATTCCGCCTTTGGCGGCCGCGTAGCCGGAGGTGCCTCCTTGCCCGGTGACGGCGACCTTCGAGGCAATGTTCACGATCGATCCTCGCGATTTCTTTAGCGTGGGTAACGCGTAATGCGCCAGATTGAAATAGTGGAGGAGATTTCGCTCGAGCGAAGCAACGAAGGCCTTCGGATCGCCGTGCTCGAGGCCAACGCCGTCGTTTATTCCGGCATTGTTGACCAGGGCATCCAAGCGGCCGAACTTTTCCAATACGCTGGAGACGATCAGGGAACAATTCTCCGCGACACACAGGTCCATCGTGAGCGCGTGAACCGGCTGGTTTTTTGCGTTCAGTTCGGATTGCAATTCTTCCACGGCGCGGGCGTCACGATCCACGATCATAGGAATCGCGCCTTCGCGCGCCGCCGAGCGCGCAATGGCCGCGCCGATTCCCTTTGCTCCGCCGGAGATGAGGATTACCTTATCGGTGAGTTGCAGATCCACGCACAATACCTCGTAAACGTTGGTTATTTGTTACGTTTATGTCTGACTGTACTCGATTTGTACAGACCGATTAGCACGCTGGACCTCTTCCGATAGCCGATCTTGACGTGTTTGGACCCACGGGGAATAGCTCCGTTGGGTCACGTGGATATTTTCGTGGCCTAATAAAATACTGACACTCTCCATTGAAACTCCGGCTTGCAGTAGACCGACGGCAAAGGTATCTCGAAAGCGGTGCGTGTGCGCGCCGTGAACTTTAGCCAATTTGAAAACCTTCGATAGCCGATTCCTCCAATAAGCGCAGGATGTTTGAACTGAGGTGTGCCCAGACCAAAAGAAGTACTTCGGATTTGGATTCAATGTCTGCCGGAGATAATCAGCGACCTTCTTCGGCATCGGCACTCGAACAGATGTGCCGGTCTTATGGGTTCGCAGCCTCAGTTCATCTCCTACCAAGCTCTCCCTCTCTAATTTGCAAACATCAGAGATCCGCAGACCGCTAAACCTCATTGCCAATACGAATGTACGATCCTTTCCTGTTGCCGTTTTAAGAATCCGTTCCATTTCATCGTCACTGAATGGCAACGTTGGCGTCTGCCGAACCTTCGGCCTCTGTAGCAGGAGCGCCGGATTATCGGCTAACCACTTTCTGGACAGCGCAAACTTGCAGATACCGCGTAGTTGCTCCAACTTCTTTGTTGCGGTCAACGGGTTGTTCTTCCAGGTAGCACGGAAGTCGGACAAGAAAACCACGTCGATCTGATTGACGTATTGAACGCCCTTCTTTTCTGCAAACTGATTCAATTGTTGGAAGATGACTCGATATTTTCGTTTGGTCCCGTCCGCCAGATGACGAGCCTCGGTGTCCTGCATGAACGCCGTATCCAGTTCGGCAATCGTTGTGCGGCTCGAAGGTTTGGGCTTCTTCCCAACGGCGTCCCATTCGCGGACGATATTCTGCGCTCGGTTCCAGTCGCGGGTCTTAAGGCTTTCGCGGACGCGGAGCCCGTTCGCATCGGTGCCAGCAGCCCAGATTACGCATTTGCACTTCACTTCATTCCTAGCGCGGAGTTTGCACCGCTTGGGATTGTGGCGGCGATAGATGGTGAGCATTAGGCAGACAGCCGATTATAGATTCGGATGGCAACGCGCTCGGGGATTCTCAACGTAAGATATCGGCGCTTGTGTTTTGGATTGGCACTGCCGAGCTTCAGGACGCCTGATTCCGTCTCGAATAGCCTGCGAATTTTGTCAACCGACAGACCCCATTTTTCGGCTAGCTCGGATGGAGAATAGAACCTGTCCGATAACACGTCGGCGTCATCGGCACTGCGGTAGGCACGAACGTGCTTCTTACCCCATTTGCGGAGCTTCTTTTCGACTTTGCCCAGTCGGTACGGCGCTACCAAATCTTTGAGTCGTAGCATCGGCGGGATTATACTTCACGTCGCAAGGTGAGCCGTATACGAATGCCTCGGAGGCAAAAGACCGTGGCGCTGGAGGCGACCGATGAAATCAACATCGTTGCTGTTATCGCTGTTCTTCTCAGTGTTACTGTTAGCGCAATTACCTGCTGCCTCTCAAAACCCAACCGAACCTACTAAGCAAACCCAGCCGCCACCAGCCCCGCCCACCAAGAGGCTTTTTATCGCAGACTACATCATCACTGGCGCTTTTGGTTCGGCTCAAACCACAAACGGCAGCACATACGGAAGCGCTTCGGTCGTTGGGAGGAATATCTCGTTGGAGGCGACCGACGGATTTATCAAGCATTGCCCCGCTGTGACGGTGACCAGCGATAAAGACGCGGCGGATTATATCCTTCGGCCCAACAAGGGGAGATCGACGCTT
Source organism: uncultured Acidobacteriota bacterium (assembly GCA_963803675.1). Classification (GTDB taxonomy): domain Bacteria; phylum Acidobacteriota; class Terriglobia; order Acidiferrales; family UBA7541; genus DASTCZ01. The sequence continues at coordinate 128,993 of CAWDNN010000005.1, forward strand.
TACAAGAAGAACGGCGACGTAGTTTATTTGTCGCATGCAAGGGTCAAAGTTTCCAACCTCGTCAAAGACGTGTGCGGTTACATTCAAGCGCACCCATAAAAAGCGGGCAAGCTGGCGGGTCAGTTAAAGACATTGCGGTTTCACTTTTCTGAAACAAGGTTCAACGTAAGCTCTGAGCTAGGTCCAGTAGTCGCCTGTTCCCAAGTTCCCCAAACTTGATGATTAGATTTTTGAATCCCTGCCGTCGAGAAAACTCGGTCAACTGTTTCCTGTGGCTTAGGTAGTGGTCCCAGGAGATATCATCGGGTCTTATGAACACAAACACGAGCCCATTTTTTCCGGCCGCATGGATTTGTTTCCACGCTTCACGAACGGATGAGGTCAACTTGCCTAGAAAACCGGCATCCAGCACACGATAGTCATCCAGGCTATAAGCCGAGTGACTTTCGCGCCGACCTATCTCACGGTCGCTGATGCCCAAGGTCTTCACTTCGCAGAACCAGTCCACGCCGCCGTTGACAAAGCAAATGTCAGGACACTTTGTCTTTCCTGATTCCTTTAGGAATCGAACTCGGTCGAACCACCTACTTAGATACTGATACGCAAACGCTTCGTTCAGATGGTTGAAAAAGGCTTCTTTTCTTTGACCCTGGCGCTCGTTTTTGAACTGCTTCAGTGTTTTGGCTTTTAGGATGCTCCAGGACTCGGGGTCAAGCGTCATGAGAGCACCATTGTAGGACCGATAGTGCGTTGCTTTGTCCTCGGACTGACAAGATCGCTCGAAGTTGTCGAAAAAGCCGTCTTCGTATTGTGTCTTAACATCGGCTATTAGTTCACGGATTCGTTTCATGTCAGAAATTCTCGCGGGGTCGTCCTTCAAGCAGGTTTCTTGCACGGTTGATTCGCTCCCCGCTATCTTATCGCAGTGGAGTAGCCGCAAGCCTTGCGGGTACCTCTGAGGACCCACCGTTGGCGCAAATTTGCCACAATGGAGCGACAACGGGCGTACAGGGAGAAACTCCCGAGACGCTCTCGGAACCTGCTTCGGTGGGTCAAAACCAACAAAGTTGTGTTTCGCGCATCATTTGGACAATTTGTGCATTTGAGGTGATTCATTCAGAAGAAGATATCGCCAAACGCTTCGATCCCAGCCCACATGGCGAATGTAACACTACGTTATTATCTTGACAATGCGCTGCTTTTGTGGTACGATTTCACTGAAGCACGCATAGGCTCGACACGCCTCGCTTCCGTCTTGGGTAGGTCCAAGACGAATGTCGCACCCTGGCGGCGTTGGTTCTCAACGAAACGAGAGTTGAACCAGCGCATCTTATGCCGCCCAGCAGTCAACGCGACTCGCTGAGAGCAACGGCACCTGAAGCAGCCCCGCCTGTCATAACGTCCCGCCCCTACCGCGGCACGCCTCGATTTTGGGAGAGGTGTGCCGTTGCACCAACCTGAGTTTCATTCTATCGCCAACATATACCCGCGCTCGGCAACCTTACCGCCCAAGTTCGTTTTGCCGCACAGCGCGATCATTGATTACGTGGCTGCTACACTCCTGCGCCTCGATTTTGACAAGCTCCTCCGCGCAGCGGAGTGCGCCAAGAGAACCTCCATTTGCTCACGTTCTTTAGCGATGCCGCCTTTGGTCGGCGATTATTTCCAGCGGTATATGCCGCACGCGAAACGGCACCCAACCACTCCTGAGGACTTCGAAGTCAGCCAAGATTTCGAAGCAGTGCAGCATGCCGCGGAGGATAGCGTTGCTCAACTTTCAGTGAACAGTGTTGAAACGTCACTCGGCGAGCGTCAATTTCGCCGTGAAGACGCAGGCGACGAGGTTTCTCCTAACTGGGCGACGGCAACTAAAACACCCGTGGATCATAATTTCAGTCGGCCTGCCGAAAACTTCTACACGGTGCTCGAAATCGCTCGCTTTGGCATCGCCCCATGGCCCGCAGAGCGGCCAACCGAGTTCCTAGAGTATTGCAACACCTATCGTGGTTGGACAGTTGCGATTGAACCGCCGAGCAAATTCATCTGCCCGGCACCGGGCAAGAAACGACGGATGCGTTCTGAACATTCGCAGCCGTATAGTGAAGCAAATCTCGCCTTCGCGTTAAAAAACCACGAGTGCACGTTGTGCGGCGAATCGTTTCTTCAGGATTGGCGAAAAGACTTTTGCCGCGGGTGTGCCCAGATCATGGCCGATCAATGGGCTGCGGTGGAGTTTAGCTTCTCGTCTAGCGAATTCAACACCAAGGGCCAAGCGGCGTCGTTCTCAGAACGAAAACTTCGGCAACTGAAAATTGAATCTGTGACTTGGAACGAAGTAGTTAGCGATGTGCAATGGCGATTCCGCATCGCCCTTGGAACGACCAGCGACGTTCTAAGCCCAGATCGCTTCGCAGAGTGGGACCGCAAGACACGCGACAAGGTGAACGAATTGATTTTGGACTGTGCGCCATGGGCACGAGTCCTGTTGCGACGGTTTCACTACCGGCTCAACATGCGGATGACCAACCAGATGATTGCTGAGATTGAAAACGTCACTCCACGCGACATCGCCGACTATTTCACCCGGCGGTCAGACCGGATTACGAGACTGCGGGAGCTTCCGCGCTCACCCGCGGCCTGTTAGGAATTCGCTAAATGCTGCAAACCCTTTGTTTTGTATCAAACTTCTGTTCTCTGCACTAAATGAAAGGCGACACAACATGAATATCTATTTCAACATTACCGACAGCGGCGTGAGCACGATTCGTTGCCTGACAACCTCGCCTGGAGAACTCTCTCGGGCTGGTCGTTTGGTCGCCGAAGCCGCACCGTCAATCAGCAGGTTTCAGGAAGCCGTCAAGGATTTGAGTCTAGCTATCCAACAGGCGGACAAAGCGCTGCGATAACCGCAACGCTGATTTTGTAGCACCCTGCAGTAATTCTTCGCATTCCTCTTGGAGTTTCCTCCGAATTCCCGCGGCGTCTCCGTTCACCGCGTAATAAATACCGACCATTTGCAAGCACGCTTAGCAAGGATCGAACACCGACGGAATGAAAGAACACCATGAATGAGAACAACATGTATTACCAAACGACTCACGAAGAAGGCATTCGGCGATTTTATGACCCGCTGAATAATTTGGACCCTATAGAAATTCCGACCGAGACCGCCCAGCATATGTGCTATTGCAACCTGGCGTATGAAGCCGGAACAAACGGGTATTGTGGTGGAGATACCGGGCACGGCGGGCGCACCTACCTTCGGCTGGAGGAAGTCGGCAGCGGCGAGGTTGATATGTATGTCCGAGTCAACGGCGGAGCGAAGGTTGATTGCACCAAATTGGAGATTTTCTTCGGCGGCGATGATGAACTAGACGCTATCAAAAAGTGCCTGAAATTCATGTTAGAGACGCTGGAAAAACAGTCGCCTACTGACCGCGGGGAAGTTAAAGACGCGAAAAGTTTACAGACACCCTTGGAAGAACGTCCTGCTCACCGCAGGGTTAGTAAGCGTATTTCCACCAAGTAATTGTTTTTTTTTGCCGCAACGTTTTCGCAGGTCTTCGCAATAAATCTGCAAGTGTTCTCGCCGTAGCACTTTAATATCAACGGACTTTTAGTTTAAAAGGACGCTTCAATGAACACCCTTAACTTTGCTGTCGTGTCTTTCTTCAACCGTTTCAATGGTTATGGCTATCTAATCCCATCGGACGGCGGTCCAGATGTCTTCTTCGCGTACAACGAGATTCGTAATGCGCGGTATCTCACCAGAGGCCGAAAAGGTTTCCTACGTTATAAAACCGAGCACCCGCAAACCTGGCACCGTAGTCGCCGGGGATGTGACGCCAATCGAAGATACGCCAATCTCAAACGCGCCCACGCTCAACGCGGCTGACGCGACCGAAGGCGACGTACAATGAGCGCCACTGCCAATACTCCAAATCAATTCCTGAAAGCGGCACTCAACGCGGTCGAGAACAAAGGCTGGTATGTTTTTTGTCTCGGCGAGAAGTCCAAGATTCCGAACAACGAGTTAGCGCCGAACGGGTTCTATTCATCGTCCAACGACCCGGACCAGATTCGCTCTTGGTGGACAAAAAGTTCCAACGCGAACATCGGCATTGATCTAGGCCGCAGTAATCTGACGGTTCTCGATTTCGATAAAGGCCAACCGCCTGCTGAACTCGGTTTGCCCGAAACTTTGTGGGTATCCACCAGCCGCGGAACGCACGTCTACTTCACGGGTGTTTCCAAGCAAGCGGATATGTACTTCAACGCCAAGGATAAAATCGGCGAAATCAAATCCACTGGCGGTTATGTTCTCGCGCCGTTTTCAATTCATCCAGATGGTCCGACCTATACGGTTGCCAAGCGGGCCGCAATCGCTCCGCTACCCGAGGGTCTGATTGATAAACTCCGCATAACGGAACGCGAGCCCTCGCCGACATTGAACGGGGACAAAATTCCTCACGGTCAACACGATATAGAGTTGTTCAGAATTGCCTGCAAACTCCGTGAATCAGGAATCAGCAGCGAAGACCGCATCTACGACATCCTTGTTGAAGAGTGCGAGAATCGTTGCGAGGGTTACGGCTCGGACTACCTAGAGATGTGTCGCAACAAAGCACACTCCGCAATGCGTTACCCAGTTGGCAAGAGCGCTCCTGCGGCGGCTGACGACTTATTTTGGGAAGGAGTTTCGCAACCTACCTCTACATCTGTCGTGGTTGACGCGGCGGTAGAGGCGACCAAAGCATTGGATAGTTGGCTGGAGAACAAGACGGAAATGGAGCCGAAGGCTGTTATCGAGGCTTGCGGCCTGCTGTCGGAAATAAAGTACGAGAATCGTCGTCTGGACATCGCAAAGAAATTGAAATGCCGCAGTGGCGTCTTAGATAATATGCGGAAGAAGATAACTCCGAAGGAAAAAGAGGAGATGGAAGGCGAAGAGGTCGTAGTCGTCGAGACCGAACCTTGGGAAGAAACCGTTATCCTATCTGACGTTCTCAATGAGATTGAGGCGACATTCAACCGCTTCATTCACTTTCGCCATCCAGAAGACGCAATCACGGCAGTTCTATGGGTCGCGCAAACGTGGACGGTGGATTTCCAAAGCAAGTTTCCGTATCTCGGCGCGCGTTCGCCTATTCCAGAATGCGGCAAAACCACTCTCTTGACGATTATCAATTGGCTGGTCCGCCGTGCGGTCATCGGGTCATCTATCTCAACCGCTTCAATCTTCAGGGTCATGCAAATCTTCAGACCAACTCTGATAATCGACGAACTGGACACGGTTCTTGAAAAAGAACAGGAGATGTTTGGCGTATTGAACTCAGGACACTCGCGCGAAGCGGGCAGGGTTCTCAGGGTACTCGGTGACGACCACGAGTTGAGGTCATTCATCACCTACGGGGCCAAAGCGTACGGGATGATTGGAAAAGCGCCGGATGCATTCGCCAGCCGAACGCTCCCATCATTCTTGACCCAAAGTGTGAGGAGGACGGCGTAGAGAACTTCCCAGATGATGATTGTGACCGGCAGGAACTAAAAGCCCAGATGCACGTCCTGGCGCGCAAGCTATGCCGCTGGGTACAGGACAACGAAGCTGGCATCAGAACCAGGAAGCCAGACACCAAGAATCTAATAAGCCGTCGCCGAGACAACTGGCGTCCCTTGCTGGTAGTGGCTGACCTGGCCGGCCAAGGTTGGGTCGAGAAAGCTCATCTGGCCGCGAACTCAAAGAAGATAGAGAGCGACCCAGAGGGCAAGCGGTTCATTCAGGACGTGCGGAACATTTTCCACACCCGAAAGGTCGAGCAGATGTTCTCCAAGGGACTTCAGGCCGACCTCAGGCTCCAAGGCACGGGCTGGGAGTCCTACGGTCGTCTTGAGAAGGGTTTGGGCAACAAGTCCACGGCCGACTTGTTTGAGAGGTTTGGAATCGAGAGCAGGAGGGTTAGGAACAAACACACCCAGAAGCAGGGGAATGCCTACTTCCTCGCCGATATGACGGAGGCGTTTGGACGGACGCTATCAGGGGTGCCCATCGAGGAGGTTGAGGTCGGAATCACCATTCCTGCGGACCCCGCCTGAGGGATGATCCAACAGACGTACAGACGTAACAATTGCTTCCAGAGGGCTATTCTGCGCATGCATACAGTCTTACAGACGTGTCTCGCAACTAGTATTTTAAGGTTTTTTTTATATATAAGAGAAAAATGCGATTAGAGTTGACACACACACGTGCAGAATAGGCTCCTGAGAGACTTTCTTACGTCTGTACGTCTGTAAACTGGTAACCACCAACAGCTAAGGCAAAAGTCCGTTCGTCGGACAAATGACCCGGCATGCCGTGTGCCTTCGGAGCGCGGCAGAAATTTCTTCCTGAACGCTCTGGGGCTTGTCCGTCTCGGTGGACAGGAGCCATCAAAAATCCGCTCGTCGGACAGGAAAGAGGAGAAACGACGACGCAGGTGCGATTACGGCGCAATTTGAGTGCACCTAAGGTGCGCTTTGGAGGCGGATTAGATCGCACTTTAGAGACACTCCAGACCGGAGCGAGAGGTCCGAGCAAAATGCAGATCATGTCTATGATTCTTCATTGGATACAGCAACAGACGAAGCACAGGTTTTGATTGTCGTATCGGTTCAACAGCTAGGCGCTCCGTCTTTCACGAGCGCTTGAGTAAAAGTTGTGAAAACGGCGCAGGATTTAGTAGCGAAGTACCAGTACCGTGCTGTTTCGCCGCCATACTGACCGCCAGCCAGGCCAGCGTTGACCCTAGAGTGCTGTTTGCCGTGGATAGAACCAAGGTAGAAGGGCATTCCGCGGGCGATTCGCCGCTGGATGGGCATAGGCACCAGTGTTGGCGGAGGGTCGTGCAAACGGGGCAGGATTCCAAAAGCTCGGGCCGGGGTAGTGTTCTCAGCGGGGTAACGCTGAGTGTTCAACGATCGTCCGCATGTTATTGATAATTTCGGCTTGACAGCAATCAGTTGATTGTTGTACACTCTCGGGTAGAGGTCAAGCCTGTGAGAGCCGCCGTCTACGCCAGAGTTTCAACGACCAACCATCATCAAAATCCCGAGGTTCAGTTGAAGGACATCGGCGCGTTCTGCCAGTACAAGGGCTGGGAGATTGTGGAGACCTACGTTGACCGCGGCATCAGCGGAACCAAGGCGAGCCGCCCGGCTTTGAACAAGATGATGGCAGACGCCGCCGAGAAGAAGTTCGACGTGATTGTGGTCTGGAAATTCGACCGCTTCGCGCGCTCCGCGCAGCACATGCTGAAGGCGTTGGAAACGTTCAACTCTCTCGGCATTGACTTTGCCAGCACCACAGAGAACATCGACACAAGCACACCAATGGGCAAGATGGTTTTTACCGTTCTCGCCGCGGTGGCAGAGATGGAGCGCAGTATCACCGTGGAGCGCATTCACGCTGGGCTCCGCAACGCCCGCGCGAAGGGACACAAGCCAGGAGTGAAGAGACAGGAGATTGACTTGGCGGCCGTTCGCGAACGCATGACAACAAGATGGTTCGCGGCATCGCGAAGACTTCTTGGAGTTTCCACCTCGTTACTCGCGCTGCGCTTGAAAGGAAAGTGACATGGCAGGCGGGTAAAAACCTACCGCGGACCCTTTTGCTTTTCGGGATTGCGCCGACAAACAGGAGTCGCGCGCTAAAGATGAATTTGCCGAAGAGGTGAGCACGTCGCTCTGCTTTCGCCGAATAGTCCTACGGAAGTTTGGGTCCCATAGTCAGACCCCGGTCGGGCATCCCTTCGGTACCTAGTTCTGGCTGGAAGAGCGTCCAGGTAATCGCAATTCTGGCAGGCGGTATCAGAAAAAATATTTTTCAGTTTTCCTAAGTCTTCCTAGAAACACAAGCAACACCAATTACAGACCAGCGGGGTAACGCTGGACAGAAAAAGTAAATATGCAACTCACTACAGATTTGCCTTTGAACAGTTCATCCGTTCGATACATCGAAACACATGGTGCAGAGCAGTTGCCGCCAAATACTAAGCGGGGCAGCGCTGAGAATACGCAATGCACGGCAGAACCAGAATCAACAGAAGAACTGGCAGCATACCTGGACACTGAAAATCAACGACTCCGTATAGGACGCTGGGTCGTCGGTGTTTGCACTGAATGCCGCGGCAATGTTCTAAACGCTCCGTTCTTGAGCAGCACGAGAGCCGGGAGCTTTTGCTCGCGCAGTTGCCGGGACCAAACCGCAGCCATCAAGCCCGATACGCGCAAACGAACGGTTGTGCGCCATTTCGCGACTTGCCTGCAATGCGCGAAGCGCTTTCTCCAGCCCGAGCGAACCAGCAGTTTTGCCGCACCCGTTGCCGCATCTATCACAAACGGTCTTTGACGGTTGGTCCTTGTGTTACGCCAATCTGCCAAGCCGCTTCTACGACCCGCATAAACATTGGCGATTGAAGAGGTGTTTTTACGGTGAGGCCTTCGGCTATGCCCTTACCCAGGACGCATATTCGCCCCGCAAATCGTCTTAAACGCCATTCAGAAACACCACTTTGAGTTTGCTGCCGAGCTAATACTTGGCGCAATTCTCGGCGGGAGAGAAAGGCTAAGCGTTTCCGCTCGGGCCGCGAACCCATACATCGCGCTTGGCCAATGATTTTCTTCTTCAAAGAGTTTGCGATTGCTTGCTTCGCTGATTCCAGCGAACCTATCAGCATTCGCAATGTTTACGTGCCCGCGTAGCGTTACGCACAGCAACACAAATCAAAAAAGGAAACATCAATGAATATCATCGCACAAGCTCCCGCAGCGGCAGTTCTCGCCATCCCTTCGGGCGCAGCTTATACCGCATTCGCAGTAGCCGCTGGTGAACCCGGCGCAGGCAATCAGTGTAACTTGAACCTCCCCGGCACTAACCGTCTCAACGGGCAAGCGTTCACGGTTCGCGCTTCTGGGTATATGTCTTGCCCGGCAGGCACGTACACGAGCGCCGCGACGCCAATCGGCTTCGGTTTGTTCGCAGCCAACACCGCGTCTTTCGCCGCGGCTTCCGGCAACCTCGTTTTCACGACCGTGGCACAGGCTATTTTACGGTGTCTTCCGCAACCGCGGTGCAGACGCCGTGGGAAGTTGAAGTAGAGTGCGTTGGATACGGCACGAGTAACACGGTGATCGGCGCGGCACAGGGTATTCACGGTAGTAGCCCGAACAACACCATATCCATTGCTGATGCTCGCGTCGCAGCCACGAACCTGCCAGGCACTGTCAACTTCGCCACTGAACCCCCGCTGCAATTCGCAGCCGGTATTCAGACGGCGGCTTCTAACCTCTTGGCCGTGGCAACTTGCACGGCTGTCCTGACTTCCTTCGTTTTGGAAGCGTAATCCGTTTCAGGGAAGCAAAGAGAGGGCGTTCGCAAGAGCGCCCTTTTCTATTTCCACAGTTTTCCTCAGCAACACAGCATAGACCTCGTAACGAGAAAAGAGAAAACATGCCTTACTTCTTAATCCCGACAACGTCCCAGCAGCAAAATAACCAGCAAATCATCGCACCGGGATCTCTTAGCACCGACATGGCGGGTTTGAACTTCGGCGCGATACCGGCTGGCGTCGAGCCCATCGCCTTGGTCGCGCTGGCAGCACCAAACGCCGCGCTTTCCGCGGAGACGGATGTTTACAGTTTTCCAGCCGACCTAACCACAACGCTAGCCGATAGTGATGTTTCAACGCTCGGCGCATATCTTCAGCAACCTGAATTTGCCGTCTTCGTTCTTGGTTGCTGGCGCGACTTTTCAGTCCGTTGTTCAGGCAGATTGCCCAGATATTTCTTGCCGTGCAGTACGCCGAAAGCCCTAGCGGTTCGAACGGGGCGAGCATCTTCGATCAGCTTGTCGTTGGCAATACACCGTCAGCCGCGCTCGCTGCAATCCCTGCGGGCGTCTTCGATTTCACTCAAGCCGATCCCACGGATTCTGTCTCTGACACCATCATCAGCGTATCGCAGCAGTTCACCGGACCCATCGCGGTCGGACAGGATGAAATCTAATGAGCTTGATACTCACACAGTTAGCAGTGGACGATTTCCAGCGTTCGAACGAGAATCCACTTTCCGGTGGCGGAAACTGGGTCGTAGATACCTATGGCGACAACCCGTTACAAATCGTTTCCGATGTCTGTGAGGGAACACAGGAAGCAGAGAATGCGGAGCTTTACACCGGCGTAAGTCTACCCAATAATCAGTATGCCAGCGTAACACTAGCAGCACTAGTAACCGCCCACGACACGAGTTTTCAGATAATGATTCGCGTGACAGATACCGGCGTATCGTATGGCAGCCTGCCCGGCTATCGGTTATACGCTTCTCCTAATTTTGGCCTCTACTATCTTTACAGTGCCGCCGTCGGTCTGATATTGAGCGTCTCCGCTACAGCTTCCGCGGGCGACGTTTGGACCGTCGCTGCAATCGGTTCGACAATTTACGTCTTGCAAAACGGCGTGCAACTCGGTTCCGTCACTAATACGAATTACGCATCCGGTCTTGCCGCCGCGCTGGTGGCTCAGGAAGTTGAGGTGTTGACCGATGTTCAGTTCTCGAATTTTGCGGTTGGCAGCGCAGCGTTAACTTATTCGGTTAGCGGCAACGCCGGAGCCGCTGCGGCAACGGTCGCCTATACGGGAACGGCTAGCGGTTCGGTAACAGCGGATGGTTCGGGCAACTTTACAATCAGCGGTCTAGCGAACGGCACATATACCGTGACACCGAGTCTGTTGAATCATTCTTTTTCGCCAACGTCGCGGAGCGAAACGGTGAGCGGCGCGAACATAACCGGAGTCAATTTTACCGCTGGTTTGCAATACGCCGCGGGGTACCAACCCGCACAGATGTTTTCAACGGACGGCTCAGGGCATTACTGCGTAATTGATAACGCGCCAGGTCTAGCAGACGGTATCAATTATGACTGCACAGACGGGGGCGCTGATTTTGAATATCGGCACAAATTTCTATCCAAACGAGACGATGCCCGATTTCTATATCACCGCAAAAACTTTCACAACCACCACGGCAGGCGGTCTCGTGATTCGGTACAAGAACCCAAGCTAAAGCACGACGGGCAGTCGAGTCTTCGGCTGCCTTTTTTCTTTTCCTTCCTCGGATCATCAGCAAATTCGCAAAAACAGAAAGTGAGTATTCCACAATGGCAATTTTAGATATTGCAGGTCTGCGTTTCGCCCGGTTGTCGGTGCTTGGCGTGGCTGCCAAAAACGATTGGAGGACAAATCAAGCGCATTGGCTTTGCCGCTGCGATTGCGGGAATCAGAAGATAGTACGCGGCGTGGATTTGCGAAGCGGGCATACACAATCATGCGGTTGCCTGCTGCGCGGACCGAAACCTGAACGACGGGGATCTGAACAACCCAAACTTCAAGCACGGGGCAAGATGCCAAGATAACAACGGCCGCAATCAAACCAGAACCTATAACAGTTTTTACGCAATGCACGCTCGGTGTGAACGACCAGCAAATGACAACTATTACCGATACGGAGCAATCGGTGTGCGAGTTTGCAAAAGATGGAGCGGCGAGCACGGCTTCGAAACTTTCCTCGCCGATATGGGCGAAAGACCAATCGGCAAAACGTTGGACCGCAAGTTTAAAGGCAAGGTCTATTGCAAGCGCGAATGCTGTTGGGCGACGCATTCTGAGCAGACGCGAAATCGCTGTAGTTGGCGCAAGGCAAGCCATCGCCGCAGTAGGGGAGCCGCCTATGCCAAAGCTGCGTAGATTTTGGTTTTTCCGCATCACACGCTTGCTGATGATCTTCGTGCAAGCACTTGGATTATTTTGACAAATCGAAAGGACGTATATGCCAAGAACGTTTCCGAAGGAATTAGAAGGTTTGAGATTTCACGCTGTTGAAGACGAAATGCCAGAGGAGCTACGCGGCCTGCGGGCAGTGCGGGTAGACCGAATCGAAGAAGAGCCTAGCAATCTCGATTCCCACCAGCGCCCCGATACCGCTGTACAAAATTCGCGAGATAGGAGGAACCGTGAATAAGTATCGGGAGACATGTATGAACCCAATAGGTAGTACCAGAACCTACGGGTCCTTGACAGTGGTGGTAGAATTTGCGGCAATGGAGTCTGACTCTAGCCCCACTGGAACGGATTGGTCCCCCGGCCCGTCAAATACAGTAGTGACCGATAGGGGAAGCCAATGAGTGCCTTAGCGATTCCAATTAACGAGCTGATTCCCTTCGTCGATCAAGCTAGAGAAGCAACGGAGTGCGTGGCTGAGCGCTCGCGGTCGGGGTCTGCTGATTTGGCAACCACGTTGAACATCGCGTACAGGGTGTGCTTCACCGTGAATTATAGACTTCGCAAGGTCGCAAGGCGACAAGACAAGATAATCACGTCCCTAGTTCACGCCGATTTCTCTGCGGCACCAGCAAACAAGATCAGGCAGCTGGCTGACTCGACCGCCGGTCTAGTGCAAAGTAACAGAGACCTGCTGAAGGATGCTTATCGGCTCGGTGCCGAGATTCGTGTTTGGTGGGACAGTTCGCTGCAAAAGCTCGCGGATCAGACAGAGCACCTGGATTCCATCGCTGAATCGCTTTATGTCGCTTCCGACGTGGAGACGTCAACGTTGCTAGGAATCGCAGTGGGCCACTTTGCTGAGCAGCCCGCTGCAGCTGCGGCAGTAGCTGGCAAAACAAATGTTGGACATGTTGCCATTAAATAGGTAAGTATGCTCGCGGCGCAGAGACCGTTCCTTGGCGAGATGCAATCTAGATTGGAGCGACCCGAAGTTTGTCCCTCGTGGTGACGCATCCCCCGCCGACCTCGAATCAGGCCTGAAAGAACTCCAAGGTAAAGTAGCCAAAGATCATACGATGTCGCATTGGGTTAACCACCCGATGCCGGGATTCCCGCAGTATTACGACAAGGTATGGAAGTGGGACTTTGCTCCAGCGGGCGACAGAAGTGCTACGCGGAAGGGGTGGCGACTGCTGGCGTATGTCGAAAACCCGAAAGGACCAGAGCCTGTCCTTGCTCGCGCATTCCTGTGCTACGACAAGGACCGAGACCCGGGTCGCAATCCAGAGAAATTCATAGCTAAATGCCTCAAGGAGTTTTTCTCCCACGCGATTAAGATTGAAACGACACCCGACCGTTTTCGCCGCCAAACTGTTTTGGATGGACAGATCGTGTCGCTTTGCTATGAATGCTGCGAGACGATTTTCTCTGCCGACAACGATGCGGCGGACATAGCGGAATCAGCCCACGAATGTCCGCCAAAAACATGAAATCGTCGAAGCACCAAAGAAGACCCGCCGCGCTAGATTGGCGTCGTTCTGATGTAGCATCACATTCGAATAGGGATTCGGGACGAAACTATCCGATCTTGCGCATCGGTGACCCCTGCCTCCACTAAAGCGTTCGCGAACACATCGTGCATCTCCGTAGGGCACGAAGTTGGGCCGATAATCAGCCGCTCAAATATGGTCGCCAAGTCCAAGTCACTTGGCCCAACCGCTTCATTTAGCGGTATTTTATAAATATGTTGTGGAATACTTCCGATAATTTCGAATGACGATTTCAGCGGTGATGATTTCACTCCCAATGCTTCCCAGAAAGCCGGGATGTAAACCGCCCGCCATTCTCGCTCTTCGCGGAAACAAGGATGCTTCAAGTTGACTACAGCGGCTATGAGTGTCAAGACCGCAACGTTGAGAATGAACACGTGATTGTATGAGTGCAATAGATCGCAACCGGACCTGATGTTAACCGCCGCCTTTTCAAATGCGACGCAAATCTGATCTTCATTTAAGTACTCCACCGGGCTGAATAGAAGATTCAACCCTTTAGGTTCCAGGGAGGGGTCTGGAAGCTTCAATACGATTGCAACTTTTCCGGTAGCGGTCCCAGAGGCTCGCCACATCGACAATCGTCCGTCACAATCGTAGGGCTCATGTTCTGATAGCGATGCGATGTAACAACTAGATTGCAGGTTTTCGAACCGTAGGTCATAAAGAGCCATCGCTTCGTTTGCTATCCCCTGAAAAATCGTGTCGAGGGCATCTATCCAAGGGCGAACTCGACCCTGATCTCGGAGATGCTGAATAACCTGATGCCCGTGCTTAACCTCGCTGAAATCCGCCATATACTTCGGGCTTCTCATCCAGACGCATTTTGTCCGAATGATATTCAGCGCCGCTTCGGCTGAGGTGTAATGAACAAAACGGATGGTCGGTTCTTTGCTGAATGCTTGTTTTACTCTCTCGGCGGCCAGAGGCATAAAAATTCGCCGAACTTCTCGGAGGTCGTCCAGTTGCTTCGGGCTGAAGGGGCTCATGGTAACTAGTATACTGAATTCTCTTTTAGAGGGCTTACTGATGATGAAATCCAACCTAATCGCCGCCATCCAATTCGAAATCCGCCGTCACGACTTTTCGACCTTCAGTGAGAACGGACTGGTCGTTCCCGGCTGTCCGGCCTGCAAGAAGAGACTGAATACCTTGGGTCAGTTCATGGATCATCTGGCGGATTCGATACCGGCGCTGATTAACAAGTTGTCAGAGGCGAATCGCTAGCCCGCGGAGGCCGTGGTAGAATTAAGGCGTGATAGGCTTCGAAGTGCTGAAGGAACTCAGGGCGCACGCCAAAAGAAGCGGCGCCGCCGGGAATCCGCCTAGCGATTCCGAACAGGCACAGATTCGCGATGCTTACGACAGGGGTGTGCAGTGTTTGTCTGACAGGATTGACGCCCACATCAAACTGAAATATCCGAACGGCGAACCGCTGGACTGGACTAGTCGGGACAGCATTGTGACGAACCTCGAACCCCTCATAACCGCCCTCGAACACGAATACCAGCACAGGCAAACCATCGAGTAGGGGTGTTCTCCCCTCAATAGCGGGCGTTCAGTTCTTCGTTCAATTGGACGGTTTCGTCGTTCTCTTTAAATTTTTGCACGTTGATGACAATGGTTTTCATCCCACATTGCAACCTTGCGGTCTTATTTGAAAAGTCCGGTTCTTCCTGATTTTCCGTCTGAATAGTGCAATGGGAGTCTCCTTCAAACTCCAAGTCGCGCATCGCAAAGTATAGCTGCCTTCCGAATTCAACTTCGCCTCCATCGGTGAGAAGCAAAGGCTTATCGACTGAATACAATTTTCCAGAAGCGAAAAACATGACTCCAATCGTCGATGAATGATTATCGCTCCTCTGGTCCACAAACCACATGGACGTGACACCCTTCGCACGCAAACCCGGTGGCGGCTCTCCTTTTCGCAAGTCGTAGGATTCCGCGAGTTTCGCAACAACGGCTTCCTCGGACATCCCTAATGTCAGGTCCGAACCTACAAAGATTGTTTCGCGCTGCCTGTTCGATTGCGGCACGGCGAACAGCACAGAGGCAAACACACAACCTAGAAGAAGCCCGAGCACAAAGGTTCGCATATCAATCCTCCCCATCTCCAGCCTCTTCAATTCTCGCCAGCATTTCAATCTCGTCTCCCATCCGTTTTTGTACCGATTTTGTACCGACACTAGCAGTTCTTAGGGGTCTGACGCGCTTCTAGCGGCTCGTAAAGCCCCTAAACTCAGTCGTTCCAGTACCGTCGTTAGGTTGCAGATCCACTCGCACCACACTCCAATCGATAAAATCGCATGGCATTGCCGCCAAAAACTTTTTCCTGATCAGCGGCAGGAAGTGCGCGAACGTAATCGTCGATCAGTTGCGTTACCTGCGCGTACGTGGCGGCCAAAAGGCACACCGGCCAATCCGAGCCGAACATCACCCGATCGGCGCCGAAGGTTTCGAACACAACGTCGAGATAGGGCGCAAATTCGTCTGCGCGCCAAGATTTCCAGTCCGCCTCGGTGACCAGGCCCGAGGCCTTGCAGTAGACATTTGGATTGGCCGCCAAGACGCGCATGCCACGCGTCCAGAATGCCATGTCTTTGGCGCGCATGGCGGGCTTAGCAAGGTGATCCACCGACGAAACGCTGCCTCGGGTGCTTTTCGACGAGCGCAATTGCGGCGGGGAGCTGGCGTTCGTAAATCAGGATGTCATACGTGAAATCAAACTGCTTGAGAGTGGTGATTCCGCGCGAGAAATCCGCGCGCGAGAGAAAATCATCGGCTTCGGCTTGGGCAATGTGGCGAAACCCGCTGAGTTTTGCAGCACGAGAATATTTTTCGAGACGCGCGGAGACGTCCGGGGCGCAAAGATCCACCCAGCCGACAACGCCGCGGATTGCCGGATTGCGATCCGCCAAATCGAGCAGGAAGGAAGTCTCGGCGTCAGATTGGTCCGCTTGCACGGCGATCGAGCCGGCGAAACCGGCGGCCTTTAATTCCGGGAGCAAATCGCCGGGAAGAAAATCGCGCCTGAGCACAGACATCTCGGCGGTGATCCAGGTGTCCCTGGCAGCGGTGTAGCGCCAGAAATGCTGATGAGCATCAATTCTCACGGTGGCCGATCACGCCTCGTGTGTTTCTCGCCGCGCGATATGCGGCGGCATGCCGCGTCAGCTCTGCGTCAATCCAGCTTTACGTCAATTCTGCGTCAGCCGATGGGTGAAGCCCGCTTGCATTCGACGTCAGGCGCGCAAGGTAAAGAATCCGCCGTCAATCGGATAGTCGGAGCCGGTGACGAAAGATGCTTCGTCCGAACAAAGATAAAGCGCAAGAAAGGCGATCTCCCGGGGTTCTCCCATGCGGCCGATCGGCTGGGCGCGGGACAACACTTCATACATCTCCGCCTCGCGTCCGGGGTAACTATTTCGAAGGTAATTATCCACGAAAGGTGTGTGAACACGCGCCGGAGAGATCGAGTTGCAACGGATATTGTGCTGCAAGTAGTCGCGGGCGACAGAATAGGTCATGGCCAGCACGGCTCCCTTGCTCGTGGAATAGGCAAAGCGGTCCGCGAGGCCCGCGGAGGCCGCGATGGAAGCCATGTTGAGAATGACGCCGCCGCCCTGCGCCTTCATGTGGCCGATGCACGCGCGCATACAGTTGTACGTGCCTTTGACGTTGACGCGGTAGACGCGATCGAAATCGTGTTCGGTGGTGTTTTCTAAGTTTGCGATGTGCGCGATTCCGGCGCTATTGACGAGGATGTGGATGCGGCCGCGTTCGAAGACCTCGCCAAGAATCGCTTCCACTTGAGATTGATTGGAAACGTCGCAGGCGCGGGCTGATGCTTTTCCGCCGCTGAGCACGATCTGCTCGGCAACGGATTCCGCTTGATCCCGATCCGCATCGAGGATGGATACGTCGGCACCGCGCGCGGCAAAAACCTCAGCGATGGCGCGGCCAATGCCATTGGCGCCGCCGGTGACGACAACACCTTTGTGATCGAGCCGAAAAGGCACGTGATCGTTTTCAGGTTTCAAGAGCGGACTCTCACCCCGCAAGAGAAGAGCAGCGAGCCTGTTGCGGCTTCTTGGGCGCGCAGGCGATTTAAGGTCAAGGAAACGGTGGAACCAAGACCCATGTGCTTTTATCAGGGACCGGAAAGAAATTCAATGTTGGAAGTACCGATTCTGTTTCTCAGAAACTGCGCTTTATTGTGATGGGAATGGCGCGAAATGGCTAAGTAGCTGCCGGCGCTTCCAGCCCGACAGGATTCGTTAGCGCGCCGATCTTCTCAATCACGATGCTGACCTCGTCGCCTTCTCGCAACCAGCGTGGCGGCGTCTGTGCCATGCCGACTCCCTGAGGAGTGCCGGTGAAGATGGCGGTGCCCGGAAACAGGGTGGTGCTACGGCTGAGGAATTCGATCAAGGCCGGAACGCTGAAAACCATGTCGTTGGTATTCCAATCCTGCATGATTTGGCGGTTGAGCAGAGTTTGAATGCGCAGCGCGTTTGGGTCGGGGATTGTTTCGGGCGTCGCGAGGCACGGCCCGAGCGGCGCGAACGTGTCAAACCCTTTCCCGCGGCACCACTGCGTGCCACCCCATTTGAGCTGCCAGTCGCGCGCGCTGACGTCATTGCCACAGGTGTAGCCGGCGACGTATTCGAGAGCGCGGCCGCGCGAGACGTTCTTGCATTTCTTGCCGATGATGACGACAAGCTCGCACTCGTAGTCTACTTGGGTGCTGTACTCGCCGGCGGGCAGAAGAATTGGGTCACCCGGGTTTTGGATGGAGTTTTGCGCCTTGGCGAAGACGACCGGGAACTCGGGGAGTTTCATCCCCGCCTCGGCGGCATGGTTTTGATAGTTCAGACCGATGCACCAGATAGTGTGCGGAACGAGCGGAGCCAGAAGCTTCGCGACGTGTGCGGCTTCACGTGTGGCCTGCAGGCCTGCGAACAAATCTCCTTCCGCGCGGAAATAGGAGCCGCGTTCGTTTTCAACGCCGTGACAAATTTGCCCGTTTGGATCCTGGTAGCGGATGATTTTCATCGTGACTCGCTAAAACAAGGCACAGGGTTCGATAAGCGCGATAGCGATCCTAGTATGCCGTAAATTGCGCCGAGGATGAATTCCAACAGGGGCGGATAATCGGGGCAAATGGGCGTGTTGAATCCGCAGCGGTCCGGCCGAGGCTCACTCTTGACATGGGAAGCGAATCCCATATTATGACAGCGATCTCGCCATATGAGACGACTTCTGGGGTCCGCTTGTTTTTTCTGGCGCTATACGGGATGTAATATTACATTGTGAGACGGCGACTGGGCATCACCGGAGTACTTTTCGAATCGTTAAAACGCAGCGTTCATTCTAAACTGTGTAAAGGACCCTGAATGAACGGCCCAAGTCCAAGCGGCAGTGGACAGAACGGTGTTTCGAAAGACCAATGCCAAGCCGGACCGCAACCTCTCGGTTACGCCGGCGGGTAGAGGATAGCGCGGTGGACAAAAGACAAGTCAGCGAACAAATCAGGAGCATCGGCATCATCCCGGTGGTAAGGGCAGCGTCGGCAGACGAAGCCATGCTCGCCGTGGACGCCATTTATGCGGGTGGCATTACGACGGTGGAGATCACGATGACCGTGCCGGGCGCGGTTCAGATCATCCGCAAACTGAGCGCCAGCCGAGGCTCGGAAGTCCTGGTGGGAGCGGGAACCGTGCTCGATCCGGAGAGCGCGCAACAGTGCATTGACGCCGGGGCGCAATTCATCGTCAGCCCTTCCCTTTCGACGGCCACGATCGAGGCTGCCGCGAAGCGCGGGATTCTTATGATGTCCGGCGCGCTTACGCCAACGGAGATTGTGACCGCCTGGCGATCGGGGTCGGATTTCGTGAAGGTCTTTCCGTGCGGCCAGGTCGGCGGCGTTGCGTATATCCGGGCGCTCCGAGGACCGCTGCCCCAGATTCCGCTGGTGCCGACGGGCGGCGTGAATCTGAATACCGCGGCGGATTTCATCGCCGCAGGCTGCGTTGCGCTGGGAGTGGGCGGCGAGCTGGTGCAGGCGGCGGCGCTCAAAGCGCGCAAGCCGGAAATCATCACGGAGGCAGCAAGACAGTTTGTCGAGATTGTGCAACGAGCGCGCGGGCGGGTGCTTGCTGCAAAATAGCATTTGGCGGCCGGAAAACCTCGAGGAAGAATCGCGCACAGCACCGGCAGTGGCCCGCCGCGTTACCGCCCATGCAACCATATTCCAGAAAATGCCGTCCGAGAACCATAGGCAGTACATACTCGCAGAGAGGTTGCCATGTTGAAAAAAGTTCTACTCAGCGGTTCGGTGATTTTCCTGCTACTAACACCCGGCGTGGGAACGGCCAAGGATCAGGCGAAACCGACAAAGGTTGTGATGTCGCCGGCGTCGTCCGTCCCAATGGCCGACGTTGTGCGCAATTTCGGGTCGAGATGCCCGAACGTGACGGTCACGCTGGATTCGAAGCAATCAGACTACATGCTCGATGCGGCGCGCTGGCCCAATGGCTACAAGTTCACCCTGTTCAAAAAGGGCGGCGAGGCCGTTTTCAGCACCAGCACAGTCCTGCTCAGCAACGCGGTGAAGGATGTGTGCAACTTCGTGAACACTACGAAGTAACTGATCGTATCGGTTCTCACGCAATGCTCGTGATGCTTCTTCGCGTCGGCGAAGAAGCAACGAGTCTCGAACGCTCTCCCCCTCGCATGTCTGTGGCTTAACCCTCATGTTGCGTCACGGTGCAGCCAGTAGCGCTCCCAGGGCCGGGTTCGATTGAAGGGATTCTTGATTTCGCGATATCTGTTCCTTGAGAGAATGTGCGTCACTGGCTCAAAAATTCTGCTACCGCATTCCACAGTTAGCGCACGGAATGAGTACTCCGAATAGGGGAAGGACTCCAGCGCTTCTAGTTCACTGCCCTCGATATCAAACGCAGCATAGTCAATGACAGACGGCGCATGGTGTTTGCGCAATATCTGCGCTAGCGGAACAGCCTGCCTTTCCACTAGCCGGCCTGAACGGACAACATCTTCTCCTCCTTTCTTGTAAAGAAGCAGACTCTCTCGAATTCCACTTAGGAAGGGTTGAGCCCTGTCACCCTGTCCTTCGACAAAGCAAACATTGCCCTGCTCGCGCGCCAGACAAAGATTCTCACAGATGCTATTGGGGCGCATGGCGACGAGCTCCGCAAAGAACTTCCCATTGGGCTCGACGCAAATGCCCCGCCAACCCAAATCCACTTCGAGAACAAAGCAACTGCTTCCCTCGCGCCCTTCAGCCGCGCCAGCTTCGACGAAGAAGCCATCTCGCTTTCCGGGAAATACGTATTCGGCGATCCAGCGGTCGTTCGCTGTTTCGCTCTGGTAATCGTGCTGCGGCGGCACCAGTCGCGGCACAAATCGCGTGGCGAGTTCAATCCAAGTCTTGCGAACTGAAAGGCTCATGCTCAGACGTCAATTCTCCCTGCCGTGATGCCGACTCGCAAACTTCGATCCCGTTTCACAAAGCGCCTGCGGCGCAGCGAATGATATGTCCGAGCAGCTACATCTCTTGAAAATGGGCTCGACCCGGACGATGCACTCGCGAGCAGGGAAGTCAGGAACGCTAAGATTGCGAGTGCAGCAAAAACATTGTGAGCTTGCCTGTCACACAGTGCTCGGCCAAAGGGATTTCGCCGAGCACTTGGCTAAGAATCACGCTTCCAGGGTCAGCGTGGTCGTAGGTATGAAGCCGGAAGCGGGCGCGGGCGGCAGATCAGGCACGGGCGCGGTCCGGATGACCGGACGGTACAAAGTATCGCGCTCGACCGGCGTGCGGCCAGCGGCGCGGATCAGCCGCTCGAGCTCGGTGCGCGACGTGTATTCGGCCGTCTTGGCGCCGGCATCGTGATAGATTTTTTCCTCAACGATCGTGCCATCAAGATCATTCGCGCCGAAGCGCAGCGCGATCTGCGCCAGGCGCGGCGTCATCATCACCCAGTAGGCCTTGATGTGATCGAAGTTATCGAGTAGCAACCGCGCGACTGCGATCGCGCGCAGGTCGTCGTAGCCGGTGGGATCGGGAATGTGCGCAAGCGCGGTATTCGCCGGGTGAAACGCGAGCGGAATGAAGGCCACGAACCCGTGCGTTTCGTCTTGTAGCTCGCGCAGCAGAATCAGGTGTTCGACGCGCTCTTCTTCGGTTTCGATGTGGCCGTAGAGCATGGTGGCATTCGAACGCAGCCCGATTTCGTGGGCAGTGCGCGCGATCTCGAGCCACTGGCGGCCGGAAGTCTTGTGGTCGCAGATCACTTTGCGCACGCGCGGGTTGAAAATCTCCGCGCCGCCGCCGGGGAGCGAATCCACACCGGCTTCCTTCATCGCCAGCAGGGTGTCGCGGATGCCCAGCTTCGCGATGCGGGAGAAGTAGCCTACCTCCACCATCGTGAAGGCCTTCAGGTGCACGCCGGGGCAGCGCTGCTTCAGGCCTCGAATCACGTCGAGGAAATATTCAAACGGCAGATCGGGATGGAGCCCGCCGACGAGGTGAAACTCCGTCGCGCCGCCGCGCACGCCCTGTTCCGCGCGCTGCCAGATTTCTTCGAGCGCGTAGGTATAGGCGCCGGGCGCATCGGGGTCGCGTCCAAAAGCGCACAGCCGGCAATGCGCCACGCAAACATTCGTGGGATTGATGTGCCGGTTGACGTTGTAATAGCAGACGTCACCGTGGTGCTGTTCGCGGACATGATTCGCCAGCCAGCCAACGGCCAGCAGATCGCGAGAACGATAGAGCGCGATGCCATCCGCGGCGGAAAGCCGTTCACCGCCCAGAACCTTATCGGCGATGGGCTTGAGCTTTGCGTCGCTGAGTTTTAATTGGTGAATGCGCTCGTGAGTGGCGGCCTGGACGGCTTCGCCGGTTGCGGAATTGGTTTGTGCGCTGCTCACGATTTCTCGAATCTGGCGGCCGGAAGCGTCCGGCGCTCTACAGCCTGGGCGATCCAAATGGCCGCGCCCCAGGAAACAAAGAACAACACACTAATATAGCCGTTTACGGCGAAAAACGCAGCATTGAGGCGGCTAAGGTCGTTGCGACTTCACGAGCGAGTGCTCCCATACAGCATCCCCGCTACGACGGCGATGCCGAGCCATGCCGGCCACGTCAGCGCGAAGCTCACGGCAAGCCAGGCCAGCAGCGCCACCATCACCACATGCATCACGCGGGCGATTACCAGGGCGCGAGCTATGCCAAAGCGTTTGGGAATGCTGAAGAGCCCCGCGCGCCGGTCGAAATCCACGTCCTGGCACGCGTAGAGCACGTCAAAGCCGCCGACCCAGAGCGTTACCGCCGCGCACAAGATCAAAATGCGCACATCCAGCGAGCCGGCAATCGCGATCCACGCGGCCGCGGGCGAAATGCCCAGGCAAAATCCCAGCACAAAATGCGAAAGCGCCGTGAACCGCTTCGTGTACGAATAGAAAAACAGCACGAAGAGCGCTACGGGCGAAAGCTCGAGCGCGAGGCGGTTGAGTTGCCACGCGGCGACGACCAGCAGGGCTGCCGAAAGCAGCGTGAACGCCCAGGCAAACGGCAGCGAGAGCGCGCCGGTTGCCAGGGCTCGATTCTTCGTGCGTGGATTTTCACGGTCGTAGCGTACGTCGGCGATGCGGTTCATGGTCATGGCAAAGGAGCGCGCGCCCACCATCGCGGCGACGATCCACGCGATTTGCCTCCATGTTGGCCAGGGCGAGCCGCCGGGCTCGACCGTATGCGCGGCCAGCAACGCCGCCGTCAAGCGCAAACGGCAGCGCAAAAATGGAGTGCTCAAACTTGATCATCTCGAGCACGGTGCGAATCTTGTTCATGGTCTTAGGCTAGGCTTCCCGCGCTCGGCTCTTCGCCGAACCTTCCCAGCGGTATTGCTGCTCCTGCGGCAGCCCGAGTTGCGCCAGCACGCGGCAGACATACTGCTCGATCCAGATCGTCCATCGTCTGCGGACCGTAATAAAACGCCGGGATCACCGGCATGATCACCGCTCCAGCATCGGTGGCGCGCAGCATGTTTTCGAGATGCACGCGGCCGAGCGGCGTTTCGCGCACGCACAGCACCAGCGTCCGCCGCTCTTTCAGGCAGACGTCCGCGGCGCGCGCCAGCAAATCCTCGCTCGTGCCGTTGGCGATGGAGGCCAGCGTCCCCGCCGAGCACGGAATCACCGCCATGCCGTCCACGGGATAGCTGCCCGAGGCAATCGCGGCGCCGACATCGCGATTGGGCAGCAGTTCGATCTTTTCCGTGCGCGCGCCGGTGATCAGCGCGGGCATCTGCTTTGCGTCCTGCGCCGCAATGCCCAGTTCCTGCGCCACCAGCCGCTGCCCGGCCTCGGTGATTACCAGATGCACGCGCGAAACGCGCGCATCTGCTTCGAGCAGACGCAGCGCGGCGCGCGCCAGCACCGCGCCGGAGGCGCCCGTCACGCCGATGGTGATGATTTTGCCCAACGCAGAGGCTCCTTGCCGGTTCAGACTGGAGTGTCGAACTTTCGAGTCTAGGCGGCCAGTTTCGGCAAAGTCAAGGAACTAAGCGGGTTCGCTCGCGGGGCCGGGTTCCGAGTTGGCGACGATCCCAACTGGAATCATCGAACTGGTGTAAAGCGCTCCCAGGGATATAATGGCGCGCGCGAATGGCCCTCACCCCTGGAACAAAACTAGGCCCCTATGAAATTCAGTCGCCGATTGGCGCGGGCGGCATGGGCGAGGTCTATCGTGCCCGTGACTCTCGCCTCAAACGTGACGTGGCGGTCAAGGTCTTGCCGCAAGCGCTTTCACTCGACGCTGACCGGCTGCACCGTTTTGAGCAAGAGGCCCTAGCCACCGCGGCCCTGAACCATCCCAACATTCTGGCGGTATTCGACATTGGCACGAGCGAGGGCTCGCCTTACGTGGTCTCCGAGCTGCTGGAGGGAGAGACACTGCGGGAGCGCCTGCGCAGCGGAGCGCTCCCGGTACGCAAGGCTTTGGATTACTCCTTGCAAATCGCACATGGCCTGGCCGCGGCCCACGAAAAAGGGATCATTCATCGCGACCTCAAGCCGGAGAATCTGTTCCTCACGAAAGACGGGCGGGTCAAGATCCTGGACTTCGGCCTGGCCAAACTGATTCAGAGCCGAACCAAGCGTACAAACCTCATTGCGAACCGTGACCCACGGCACGGAGGCGGGCATGGTGCTGGGGACTGCGGGGTACATGTCGCCCGAGCAGGTGCGTGGGATCGCGGTGGATGCGCGCTCCGACATTTTCAGCTTTGGAGCAATTCTCTACGAGATGCTCTCGGGCAAACGGGCGTTTCATGGGGACACTGCCGCGGATACGATGACTGCGATCCTGAAGGAAGACCCTCCGGATTTGACCGAAACGAATCGCAATATTTCTCCCGCGCTGGAGCGCATTGTGCAGCACTGCCTGGAGAAGAACCCCGAGGCGCGCTTCCATTCCGCCAGCGATATCGCATTTGATCTCGAACATCTTTCCGGAATTTCCGGCACAACGGCGAGGGTAGCGGCGGTTGCGGGAGGACATCCGCGTCGCAAATTGCTGGCCGCGCTGGCGATTGGTCTCGCGCTGGCGTTTGTGATGCTTGCTGTTGGTTGGTGGCTTGGCCGGGGCAGCGGTGCTGCGCCGTTGGCTCAATACAAGCAGATCACCTTTCGCACCGGTTCCATTGGCAAAGCGCGGTTTACGCCCGACGGCAGCGTTGTCTATAGCGCCTCGTGGGAAGGCGCTGGAAACCAGCTCTATCTGGCCCGCGCGGATGATCCGGGAGCGCGCGAATTAGGGCTGAAGGATGCTGAGCTGCTTTCGATCTCTAAGAACGGGGAATTGGCAGTTCGGCTCAATACGGCTTTCTTTGCTGGCTATGCGCGGACCGGCACACTCGCACGGGTTCCGCTGAGCGGAGGAACCGCGCGAGAAGTGTTGGACAACGTGCAAGACGCGGACTGGGCCGCGAACGGCGAAACGATGGCGGTCGTTCGTTACCTTCCAGAAAATAATCACTGGCGTTTGGAATATCCCATTGGAAAGGTTCTGTTCGAAAGCATCAACTGGATCAGCAACCCCAAGATTTCTCCGGACGGCAAATGGGTGGCCTTTGCCGATCATGAAAACCAACGTGGAGACGACCAGGGTACGGTCGCGGTGATTCGCTCGGATGGCAAGGACAAAGAAAAGAAACTTTCGTCGGGCTGGGTCTCCCTAGAGGGGATCCTCTGGTCTCCAGGAAGCGATGAAATCTGGTTTACGTCAACCAATACCGGTTCAGCCGTGAATCCGCGCGCCGTAACTTTGTCCGGCAAGCTGCGGGCGATTACGAACGTGCCCGGAGGTATTTGGCTGGAAGACCTGCGGAACGGAACGGCGCTGATGGTGAGGCATCAGGTAACTGTTGGGATCCGAGGCATGGGGCCGGGAGCGAAAGAAGAGCGTGAACTGGGGTGGTTCGGTTGGTCGGCGCTGCGCGGTATCAGCCGTGACGGCCGGAAGATCCTGTTCGAAGAAGAGGGCGATGGTGGCGGACCAAATTACACCGTTTTTCTGCGTGATACGGATGGCTCACCTCCGGTACGTATTGGCGAGGGTGTCCCCAAAGCCATCTCGCCCGACACAAAATGGGTGATCACGGAACCGGCGAAGGGTGGTCCCCTGAACCTGGTCCCGACAGGAGCGGGCGAGTCAAGGCAGCTTACGCACGATGCCATAAACTACGGTTCGGTTCGCTGGCTACTGGACGGAAAGCGGCTGCTGGCCTCGGGAATCGAAGCGGGACGCGGTGCGCGCGACTATCTGATTGATTTGAGCAGTGGCGATGCCAAGCCGATCACACCGGAGGGCGTCGCGGGCGTGCAACTCTCGCCCGACGGTAAGAGCGTGGCGGTGCTTGGACCCGATGGAAAGTGGGGAATCTGGCCTCTTGAAGGAAACGGTATTCACCTGATCCCGGGGCTCGAGTCTAAGTACTATGTGACTGGCTGGTCGCCAGATGGCGGATCAGTGTACGTGGCCTCCAGCGAAATGAATCAGAACAACGCGAAGATCTATCAAGTGAATATAGTGACTGGGAAAATGGCACTGTGGAGAACCTTGGGGGGAGACACGGCTGCGGGAATTACACAAATTGGCGGCCTTCAACTTTCGAGCGACGGCAACGCTTACGCATATGCCTACGGGCGGGTGCTGTCGCAGGCGTATGTGGTGACTGGACTGAAGTAGGACTTGCCTTTTCAGGTCATATAATCCCCGGCCATGCGCAGAATCATTCTAGGTCTCGGCGTCAGCCTCGACGGTTACATCGCCCGCCCCGACGGCGCGGTGGACTTTCTTTTTATGCCCAAGGACTACTCGATGGTTCCGTTCTTCGCCACCGTGGACATTAATTCCCGAGCGCGTCTTCCCAGTGAATCCACCACGTCTTGGCATTACCCAGGCGCAAAGTTTTCCACCATCGGTTCATCATCTGCTGGTCATAGGCGAGAATGGCTTCGCGCGTGACGCCTGGCGGCGGAGGATCCAGTTGCGCCGCGCGATCGTAGATTCGCCCTTTTTCTTCCCGATCCGCGCGCGCCATCAGGTTGAAGAGCGTCATCACGTCTTTTTGGCGCGCCTCGCCGAGCACTGCACCCAGAGCTGCTTCACGTTGTGGCGCATCGAGCGGGCCGAAATTCATGCTCGCGAGCGCTGCTTTGAATTGCGCCGGGGCATCCTCAAAGTAGGGGCTACCGGGCGCAAAGCCGTCACGCGTTTCCGCTTCCGCCCCTGCGGGTATCAGTGTCTGAAAGCCCTCCGATTCGAGCTCTACCCACCCCGAAGAGACACGCATCATGCCCGAGCCATCTGGGCTCACATCGAGCGTGAACTTGCAGCCCAGATCGAATGCCATTGCCGAAGGCGTCTCCATCTCAAGCGACCACGGCGGCGCCCAAAGCTGGGCTGAAATTCTGCCGCGCTTTAGCGCGATTCTGTGTTTGTGTGACTTCGTCGAGATCAGCTCGAGCAGGGTTCCGGGTTCCACGCGCATGGTGCCGATCCGCGCAATGCGCACGTCCGCGCTCGAGCCGGCGTCCGTTTCCAGCACGTCTCCCACGCCGAGCCTTCCCTCCATGCCGAGCGCGGCTCCGTTCACCCGTGGAGCGCCTTGCACCGCCGTCACCCTCCACGGCGCGCCGGCGGTCCATTGCAGCCGCCACAGGCTTAGGCCGATCAGACACAGCGCCGCCACCGCGACCACGACGCATGCGGGAACCAGCCATCGCAAAGCGCTCCGGCGCCGAGCAGGCTCCGCCGCCGGAATTCGCAGCGGACGCGGCGCATAACGGAAGCGAGCCAGAGTCGCTTGCCATTGCGCGACTTCCGCCTCCGGCTCTCCACTCCCGTCCCACAAATACGAACTGACTTCTTCGTTCATGCGCTATCTTCCTTCCAGCCGCGCGCGCAGCGCCTTCATTCCCCGGTGCAAGTTCACGCGCACCGAATCCGGCGTTAGGCCGGTGCGCTCGGCGATTTCGGGGCCGGTCATGCCCTCGACCAGCCGCAGGACGAGCGTTTCGCGATACGCTTCGGGCAGTTCCTGGATCACGCGCAACGCGTGCGCTGCCTCTGCTTCCGCTGATGCCTGCTCGCGCACGGCAATTTCTTCCGGTAGTTCGGTGGAGCGCGCGGAGCGGCGCAAAAGATCATTCGAACGGTTTCGCGCCATCGCCGCGAGCCATGCGCCGAATTTTTCCGGCTCGCGCAGCTTCGCGATCTGCTTCATCGCCGTGAGAAAGACTTCCTGCACCAGATCGTCGGCGTCCGCGGGCGCCACGCGCGAGAGCAGAATGCCGTGGATCATGCGGCCGTAGTGTTCATAAAGCGCGCCGAACGCGGTGCGGTCGCCCGTTCTCGCCGCTGCGATCAACTCCACCGAATTTGCGCACTCACTCAAACGCAATCCACCTATTTCAAGACAGCCCGCGCCCCGCGACCGTTAACAAGCTCGCCGCAAATTTCAAGCGCTTGCTTCTGGTCGGCAGCGAAGGCGGCTCTTCCACGGTGACGACCAGAAGCTTTGTTAACACTCGCGGCTTCCGCATTGTCCTTTGTGCGAGTAGCTGCCGCCCATTGCGGCGGCTTGCGACCCTTCGCCAACGGAGCATGACTATGAATCGCAAGAAGACTTGGCTTCTCACGATTGCTCTCGCGCTTGGAATCCTCGCCCACGCCGTACTCGCCGCGCCCGGCCCGGGCTCACCTTCCAAGACCTATCGAATCAGCCCGAGCTATACCACGCTTTCGTTCACCGCTACCAAGTGGGAAGTGTTCAAGGAGGAAGGCATCTTTCACGATTTCAGCGGCACCCTCACTTACGATCCCGCTAATCCCGGCGGTTGTGCGATCGACGTTACGGTCCAGTCTGCGAGCCTCGATACCCGCAACGATACGCGCGATCATGTGCTGCGCTCCGATGATTTCTTCGACGTGGCGAAATACCCCACGCTTTCTTTTCGCAGCGCCGCGATCGCGGCCACGGCCGCCGGCGCCTACGACGTTACCGGCGATCTGACCATCCACGGAATCACTCGCCGCATCACGGTGCCGGCAAAGTTGATCGGAGCGCGCGCTATGCCCGGGATCGGTGATTTCGCCGGCTTCGAGACTACGTTTACGATTGACCGCCGCGACTATGGGGTTCTCGGCATGCGCTGGAGCGGCAATACGCTCGCCATCGAGCCGGCGATAGTGCTGCACTTGATCATCGGAGGGGTCAGGCAGTAAACCGCAAGGGTCTCTTGAGAATGAGCGGCTATTACGCCACGGCAGCAGCGAGCGCTTCCGTCAGCGCATCTTCCTGCTCGGGGAAAACGGTGCGCAGATCGAACCAGACGCGATCCTCTTCAACGCGCGCGATCACTGGCAGGGTAGACATGCTGCGCAGGCGCGCTTCGAGTTGCGCCGCGGGCCAGCGCTTGCTCACCACGACAATCGCGCGCGACGCCAGGAGCTGGCCGGGCGTGGAACCGCCGCCAATCACCGATTCGGCGTCGCGCAGTTCGAATAGGGCAGTGTCGGCAGGGATTCTCGCGCGCAGCTTTTCGATCAGGCGATCTGCGCGCATCTCTATTTCGTGCGAGGTCGCCCGAATCATCCGCAGCGCGGGAACCGCCGCGTGGCCTTTGACGCCACCGCCGCGCAGGTAAGCCAGAAGCGTTGCTTCGAGCGCCGCAATGGTCAGCTTATCCACGCGGAGCGCGCGAAACATTGGGTGCTTGCGGATTCGCGCCACCAATTCGCGGCTCCCGGCAATCACGCCGCACTGTGGGCCACCCAGCAGTTTGTCGCCGCTGAAGGAAACCACCGATACACCCGCCGCGAGGCTCTCGCGCACGACCGGTTCTTCAATCTGCTGGGCGGCAAGATCCACCAAACAGCCGGAGCCAAGATCCTCATAGACCGGCACGCCCGCCCGCGCACCCAGAGCAACCAGCTCCGCGAGCGATGGCTGCGCGGTGAAGCCCACAACGCGAAAATTCGAGCGGTGCACGCGCAGCAGCAATCGCGTGCGCTCGCTCATGGCGCGTTCGTAGTCCGCCAGCCGCGTACGGTTCGTGGTGCCGACTTCGAGGAGCGCCGCGCCGCTTTCCGCCATGATGTCCGGGATGCGGAAGCCGTCGCCGATTTCGATCAGCTCGCCGCGCGAAACGATGGCTTCGCCGCCGCGCGCCAGGGCGGCAAGCACCAAGTAGACGGCCGCGGCGTTGTTGTTGACGGCGATCGCCGCTTCGGCGCCGGACAGATGCGCCAGCAGACGCGAGGTGTGAACGTCGCGGGTGCCGCGAGCGCCGGAAACGAGATCATATTCCAGATTGGAGTATTGCGTAGCAACCTCGCGGATGTGATCCATCGCGGCGCCGGCGATGGGAGCGCGGCCGAGGTTGGTGTGCAGGATCACGCCGGTGGCATTGATCACCGGCCGCAGCGAAAGGTCGAGCAATCGCTCGACCTCGGCCGCGATGCGCTCTTCCAGCCGCTCCACGTCCAGTTCGCGGGTAAGATCGGTTTCGAGTTTGGGCGACGCGGCTTTCGAACGCCGCGCAATCCTTCCGCGCAATTCCGCGAGAACGCCGCGCGTAACGGCGACCAGCAAATCGCGATTCGCCTGCGCCGCAAATGCAGCCAGGCGCGGCCTGTTCAGCAGCTCATCGAGCGATGGAATTCGCCTCAGCAAGCCGCTGGCCGGCGCCGCACTCCGGCCGTTTGGCGTTTGCGCGGTTCTCCGCTTAGCCATCGCCGCGTATTGCAGCACAGACGGGATCGCACCGCAATGCGAGGGTGGGCGGGCGTCTGGGGGTGCAGCTTGCGTCATGCAGAAACCCTCGCCAATTGACGCCTTTCGTGCCCCCCGTTACGCTGAGGAAAGCCTCCAGCTCCCTATGGCCACCATCGACGAAGATCTGGGACAACTCGAAAAAGACATCCGCCAACTGAAGATCGAGTACGAGCAATACTTCGGCGGAGGGCGAAAACGGCCACCCACTGACATCGAATGGCGGGTGGAATTATTCGTCAAGCGCTACAGCGAGCGCGGATCGCAGATGAATTACGGCCAGCGCTTTCGCTTCAACGGCTTGACGCAAACCTACGCGAAGTACCGCGAGATTTTTCGCAAGCGAACGAAACAGCGCGAGGAAGGGACCGTGATTCGTCATTTCGGCGCGGCTGCCAAGGAGATCGAGGCGATGCGCGCGAGCCAGGCTGAAAAGAACGTGGCACCGGTTGCGTCGGCGCCCGCACGAATGAGCCCCGACGACCACAGGGATGCTCGCGACAATTCGGAGACGCACAGGCTCTACGAAGCCTTCCGGGACGCGAAAACGCAAACCGGCGAAGACACGTCTCAATTCACTTTTGACAGCTTTCAGGATTTTCTCTCCAGCAAGAGGAAACAACTCAATGAGACGAACGACGGCAATGTGGAATTCGCCGTCGAAATCACAGGCGGACGAGCGCGGCTGAAAGCCCGCATGCGCAACAGCTCGCCTACCAAGAATTGACCTGAAATTCCGCCGGCTCTGACAGCCCGTCCTTTCTTCAGTTCCCCGCCCTTGCAAACGGATTGCCTGCGCGTAGACTAAATGTCTTTTCGAGTTACCCGGGAGGAACCGTTGGCGATTGCACGCGCGTTGATCAGCGTATACGACAAGACCGGCATCGAGGAGCTGGCGCGGCGCCTCACGCAGATGGGCATCGAAGTCGTCTCGACAGGAGGGACGGCCCGGCTACTGCGCGAAACCGGCATCCCGGTTCGCGACATTGCCGACCTGACCGGCTGGCCCGAAATGCTTGGCGGCCGAGTGAAGACGCTGCATCCGAAGGTCCATGGCGGAATCCTTTTCCGCCGAAAGCTGGCCGCAGATCAGAAACAAACCGCGGAACACGAGATTGCGCCGATTGATCTCGTGGTGGTGAATCTTTATCCCTTTGAAGCGACGGCTGCCAAGACGAATCTGACGCCGGAGGAGCTGATCGAGAACATTGATATCGGCGGGCCGGCAATGGCGCGCTCGGCCGCGAAAAATTTCGAAGACGTGGCGCTGGTGACCGACCCCGCCGACTATGCGCGCGTCGCGGAAGAGATTTCCGCGCACCGCGAGTTGAGCTTGGCAACCCGGCTCGATTTGGCGCGAAAAGCGTTTGCGATGACTTCGCGTTACGACGGGTTGATCGCCATGGAGCTCGAGCGGCTGGCGGCGGAAGGCGATCAATTGCGGCTGGGCGGACCGCCTGCCCTGCCGCGGCATTTGCACATCGCGCTCGTTGAACGGCAGGCTATGCGTTACGGCGAAAACCCGCACCAGCGGGCCGCTCTCTATATTCCCGCGGGCGAGCCGGCCACAGGTCTGGCGGCTGCGACGCAACTCCAGGGCAAGGAGCTTTCGTATAACAATCTGGCCGATCTCGATTCGGCGTGGCGGCTCGTGCAAGAATTTGGGCGGCCGGCCACAGCGATCATTAAGCACAACAATCCGTGCGGCGCGGCGGAGGCAGAGACATTGGCGGAGTCTTATCGCGCGGCGCTGGCCTGCGATCCCATCTCGGCCTTCGGCGGCATTGCGGCCTTCAATCGCGTGCTCGACGCGCAGACCGCCGAGGAGGCGAGCAAGCTTTTCATGGAATGCGTTGTGGCGCCGGGGTTCGATGCGAGCGCTAGGGAAACGCTGGCCGCAAAGAAGAATTTGCGGGTCTTGGAAATTGGCGCCGCCGAAGGCCGAGGTGGTGGCGCAACACGGGCGAGCCGGGACGAATTTGAGTTGAGGCGGATCTCGGGCGGAATCCTGGTGCAGACGCCGGACAACTACGCGCTCGAGGCCGGCGAACTCAAGACAGTGACCCGGCGCGCGCCCACTGCGCAAGAGGTCGCGGACCTGCTTTTTGCGTGGAAGGTCTGCAAGCACGTGAAATCCAACGCCATCGTTTTCGCGCGCGAGGGCAGAACGCTCGGCATCGGCGCCGGCCAGATGAGCCGCGTGGACTCGGTGAAGATCGCCGTGATGAAAGCGCAGTCGCCGTTGGCAGGTACCGTTGTGGCCTCGGACGCTTTCTTTCCGTTTCCCGACGGAGTCGAGGAAGCCGCAAAGGCCGGTGCGAAAGGGGTGATTCAGCCAGGCGGCTCGGTGCGGGACGCGGAAGTGATCGCGGCGGCGGACCGGCTGGGGTTGGCTATGGTGTTTACAGGAGTCCGCCACTTCCGGCATTAGTCACGTCGAAGTGGAACGCAGCGGTCTTGAATCGCCTGTGGCGACGCCAGACCGGAGCCTACGAACGGACCTCAATTCATTCCGAAATTGCAGACGACCCGGAGGCCAGCATGACGCATCGAACTGAACGGCGTGCCCTTATCGGTGCCGGCCTGCCAAATCCTTTGACCCTTGGGCTAAACGCATAGGATAATTAAGGGTTCGAGAAAACGATGAAAACTCAGTCTAGACGCGCTCGATTCATTCGCACTTTTCTCTCCGGGATTACCCTGCTTGGAGCGGCCATTCTGCCCGCCGGGATGGCGGCACAAGACGCACTGGCCCCTCCCTCCGGCACGCCGGACGCGGGATATTCCCAGCCGGACGCGGCCAAGCGCGCCGAAGCCTATTACAACTACACGATGGGCCATCTGAACGAGGTCTACTACCTCAACTCAAGCCGAAGTGAGTTTGCAAACGCCGCGATTGATTTCTATAAGAAGGCCTATGAGCTCGACCCTAGTTCGGCGCTGATCGCCGAACGCCTTGCGGAGATGTATTACCAGGCGCAGCGGACGCGGGACGCCGTAGTCGAGGCGCAGGCCATCATCCAAAAAGATCCGAACAACCTGCCGGCGCGGCGTCTGCTGGTGCGGATCTATCTTCGTACCCTTGGCGACTTGAGCGCCACGTCGGCGCAGAAAGAAACCGCCACCCGCGCGATCGAGCAGCTCGAGGAAATCCGGCGCATTGAACCGGGCGACAAGGATTCGGCGGTCTGGCTCGCGCGGCTTTACCGGGTGCGCGGCGATAATCAGAAGGCCGAGGATGTGCTCCGCGGAATATTGGCGGGGAACCCGGCCGATCCCGCGGCAGTGGAACAACTCGCGCAGCTTCTGCTCGATCAAGGCCGCGGCCAGGATGCAATCAAGCTCCTCGAAGACGCCACGAAGACGGACCCCAAGGCCGGCCTGCTCGATCTGCTGGGTGATGCCTATTCGCAGCTCCACCAAGCAGCGAAGGCCGAGGAAGTTTACCGGCAGGCAATCGCGCTCGAGCCCGACGAGCCAAGCCACCATCGCGGGCTGGCGCAGGTGCTGATGTCCGAAGAGAAATTCCCGCAGGCGCTCGACGAATACAAACGCCTGGCGTCGCTCGATCCCGATGATCCGGACAATTATCTGCGCATCGCCGAGATCGATCGCCAGATGCACAAGCTGGATGATGCCGAGCAAGCCATCGCGCAGGCCAAGGAGCGCGCGCCCGGCAACTTGGAAGTGACCTACAGCGAGGCCATGATTTACGAAGCGCAGGGCCGGTATGACGATGCGATTCGCGTGCTCTCAGGCGCCATCACTTCGGTGAAAAACGGCGCGGACCCGGCACCCTCGAACCGGCGCACACTCGCGATCCTTTTCGAGCAGCTTGGCCGGGTGTATCGCGAAGTGGGAAACAATACCGCCGCGCTGAATACGTTTAATGACCTGGCCGCGCTCGGCGATGAAGAAGCGCAGCGCGCCAGCGTCCTAATTATTGATACGTATCGCGCCGACCGCGACTTGGCGCATGCGCTGGAGGCTGCCGACAAGGCCGTCGCCAAATATCCACAGGACCGCGACTTGCGCATTACGCGCGCCTTGCTGCTTGGTGATAAGGGAGACGCCGATCCGGCTGCCGCGCAGCTTCGCGAGTTGTTGACGCACACACCGCAGGACATCGAAATCTACCTCGACCTGTCGCAAATCTACCAGCAGAGCCACCGCTTTCCGGACGCGGAATCCGCCCTTGCGCAAGCCAACCAGTTGGCGACGCGCAGTTCGGACAAGGAGATGGTCGAGTTCATGCTTGGCGGCGTTTTCGAGCAGGAAAAAAAATACGATCAAGCCGAAGATGAGTTCAAACAGGTGCTGACGCTTAATCCACGAAATGCGCCGACGCTCAACTACTACGGTTACATGCTGGCCGACCGCGGCCAGCGGTTGCCCGAAGCGACGGATCTCGTGAAGCGCGCGCTGGCGGAAGATCCGCAGAATGGCGCCTATCTGGATAGCCTCGGATGGGCCTATTACAAGCAGGGCCGGCTGCCGGAAGCGGAAGAGGCGCTGCGCAAAGCCGTGGACCACGAGCGGAACGACCCGACGATCCTCGATCATCTGGGCGACGTCTACTTCAAGCGTGGAAAGATTGATCTGGCGGTAGCCCAGTGGCAACGAGCGCTCGAAGAATGGCATCACGTGCTGCCTACCGAAAATAATCCCGATAAAGTCGCTGCGCTCGAAGAAAAACTTTCGAGTGCAAGGCATCGCGTGGCTGAGGAGAAAAAGACGAACGGCCCCGGCGACCTTCGTTAGCAACCCTCGCGATGCCCAGCGTCAGCCTTCCCGCCTTCGCCAAGATCAACCTGCGCTTGCACATACTGGGTAGGCGTCCCGACGGATACCACGAACTCCGCACGATTTTTCAAGCCATCTCGCTGCACGATACGCTCGAGCTTGAATCGCAACGCGGGTCGCGTATTGACCTGACCATCGAAGGTAACGACGGATTGGCGG
This sequence comes from uncultured Acidobacteriota bacterium, assembly GCA_963803675.1. Taxonomy (GTDB): domain Bacteria; phylum Acidobacteriota; class Terriglobia; order Acidiferrales; family UBA7541; genus DASTCZ01. The sequence continues at coordinate 164,678 of CAWDNN010000005.1, forward strand.
CCGAGCCCTCGCGTGAGAATCTGGTCTACCGGGCGCTCGCTGCGGCGCGGAAGGAGCTCGGCTTGCGCCACGGCGTCCGGGCGCGGCTCCTCAAGCGCATTCCCGTTGGACGGGGACTTGGCGGCGGGTCAAGCGATGCCGCTGCAGCGTTGACCGGCCTGGCAGCATTGGCGAAAAAGCGCATCGCGCCTGCACGGATGATCCAAATCGGATCGCGCCTGGGCGCCGACGTGCCGTTTTTCCTTTTTGGCGGGCAGGCGCTGGGGGTGGGCCGCGGAGACGAGATTTATCCGCTGCCGGATGGTCCACGGAGAACCGTGCTGGTGGTGTCGCCGCAGCGATATCGCCGTTCGTACGGCGGACGCCTATGGCTGGCTGCGGCCTCGATTGACAAAGCGGCCCAGCGCTTCTACACTATCTTCTTTCTGCGCTCTTTGCTGGAGCACGCAGGGAGGCGGCACTTGGAATGACTTCGAAAGTGCCGTTTTCCCGCGCCATTCCCGGCTGAAAAGCATCAAGCGGGATTTGCTCAAGTCCGGAGCCGTGGAAGCCTCGCTGGCGGGTAGCGGTTCGGCGGTGTTCGCACTGTTCCGAAGCCCAGCGCAGGCGCGCCGAGCCGCCGAAGCGTTTCCGCACGACCAGATTTTTATCTGCGAGACTTTATCTCGGGGAGAATACTGCCGTGCCCAGCGTGGCCGGGGCGGCGCGGGAATTCATTCCCGTCGCCGACGATAAGTTCAAGATTTTCTCGGGAACCTCGAACGCTCCCCTGGCGGACGAGATTTGCGGCTATTTGGGAGTGGAGCGCGGCCGCACGGTGCTGGGCAAGTTCAGCGATGGCGAGATTTATTTTCAGATTCTGGAGAACGTGCGCGGCGCGGATGTTTTCGTCGTGCAGCCGTGTTCGCAGCCGGCGGATTTTCATCTGATGGAATTGCTGCTGATGATCGATGCGTTCAAGCGCGCGTCGGCTTGGCGCATCACTGCCGTGGTTCCGTATTACTGCTACGCGCGGCAGGATCGCAAGGATAAGCCGCGAGTGCCGATTTCCGCGAAGCTCGTCGCGGACTTGCTGGAAACGGCGGGCGCGAGCCGGGCGCTGTTGCTGGACCTGCATGCGCCGCAGATTCAGGGCTATTTCAACGTGCCGGTAGATCACGTTTACGCGTCGCCGGTGATGGTGGAGCATTTTCGCGCAGCTGAACATGCCGAAATTGACGGTGGTTTCGCCGGATGCCGGCGGCGTGGAGCGGGCGCGGGCATTTGCAAAGAAGCTGGATGCGCCGCTGGCCATCGTGGACAAGCGCCGCGTGGATATGAATGTGGCGGAAGTGATGCATCTGATCGGCGATGTGCGCGGCAGGACGACGCTGATCGTGGACGACATCATTGACACGGCAGGAACGCTGGTGAAAACGGCGGAGGCGCTGCTCGCCGAAGGCGCCACGAGCGTTTACGCCGCGGCCACGCACGCCGTGCTTTCGGGACCCGCGGTCGAGCGCATCTCGAAATCGGCGATCAAGGAAGTGGTGGTGACGAATTCGGTGCCGTTGTGCGAGGCGGGGCAGAAGATCGGCAAGATTCGCGTGCTGAGTGTGGCGGGATTGCTGGCCCGCGGGATTCGTTCGATTCACGAAGAGACCTCGATCAGCGAGCTTTTTATTTAGCGCGGCGCGCTTTTTGCCTGTAGAAGGCAACGCGCGAGCGATTTTTTGGGGATTTGTTGAAAAGATCGTAAGGAAGGACGTATGGCGACCATTACTATCGAAGCTACCCACCGCGACGACCGCGGCAAGAACAAGGCCCGCAGGCTGCGCCTCGCTGGACAGGTGCCCGGCGTAGTCTATGGCGGCAAGGGCGTGGCGGAAGCTGTCAGCCGTCAGTGCCAAGCAGGTGGCCAGCATCCTGCGCTCGCAGTCCGGGCACAACACGATTTTCAAGCTGAAGCTTCCCGGCAGCGAATTGAACGCCATGCTGAAGGATTGGCAGGTCGATCCGGTGCGTGGCGTGCTGCTGCACGTGGACATGATGCGCATCGCCATGGACGTGAAGATGCGCGTGAAGATTCCGGTGCATACGTTTGGCGAGCCCCAGGGCGTGAAACTGCAGGGCGGAATTTTCGAGATGGTGACGCGCGAAGTGGAAATCGAATGTTTGCCGGGCGAGATTCCGGAGGAATTTCGCGTGGATGTAACCGAGATGACGATCGGCAAGCAGTTGCGCGCCGGGGACATCCCGCTCGATCCCGCAGAAGGCAACGCTGGTGACCGATCCAGTGCGCGTGATCGCGCACGTCGTCGCGCTGCGTGAAGAAGAGGAAAAGCCCGCGGAAGCGGTGGCGGTGGAAGGCGCGCCAGCCGAGCCCGAGGTCATCAAGAAGGGCAAGAAGGAAGCCGAAGAAGGCGAAGAGGGCGCGGCGGAAGGCCAAGCCCGAAGCGAAGGGCAAGTCCGAGCCCAAAGGGCAAGGAAAAGTAAGCGAGCGATACGCGGCGCGCTCCGGCGCGGGAACGCGGCAGCAGCGCGGGCAGGCGGCCGGGCACATGCGACTTATCGTGGGACTCGGCAATCCGGGCATCGAATACGCCTGGACGCCGCACAACCTGGGTTTTCTGGCGACTGGATCGTCTGGCGGAAACCGGCGGCATCCGCGTCGAGCGGCCCGAGGCGAAGTCTTACATCGGGCGGGGTGAACTGGCCGGGGAAGAGGTGGTGCTGGCCAAGCCGCAGACGATGATGAATCTGAGCGGGCTGGCCGTGAAGGAATTGCTCGAGCGGCTGGAAATCGGTCCGGCCGGGCTGATCGTGCTCTGGGATGAAGTGATGCTGCCCTGGGGCACGGTGCGTGTAGGGTTGGAAGGCAGCGCGGGCGGGCACAACGGCGCCAAGTCCGTGATCGGGGCGGTGGGGAGCCAGGAATTCTGCCGCGTGCGAATGGGCGTGCAGCCGGACCACCCGGTGAGCGACCTTGCGGCCTATGTGCTGCATCCGATGCGGCGCAGCGAGATGGAAATGGCGGCGGATACTGTGGAGCTGGCCGCACAAGCAGTGGAAATGATTTTGAAGGAAGGCACGGCGAAGGCGATGAACCAGTTTAACCGTCGCAACGCCCCGCCGGAGGACGCGGAATCTTAGAGTTGCTCCAGGGAGCGAAGTGCGGCTCCTTTAGAAATCGAGGAAACATGGAAGAGAGACTTTACGACCTGATTTTTATTTGCCGTCCGGCAACGCCGGAGGAAGAAATCACCAAGCTGATCCACACGCTCGAACACACCGTCGCGGAACGCGGCGCCAAAGTGGAGAAGTCCGAGGTTTGGGGGACGCGCCGGCTGGCCTATCGTGTGGGCAAGAGCCGCGAAGGCATCTACGTCTACATGCAATTGAAGAGCACGCACGGCGAGCTGATCAAGGAGCTGGAGCGCCGGTTGAAAGTGGCCGAGCCGGTGATCAAGTATCAGACCATCCGGCTGGACGAAGAGATGAAGCGGCAGAAGAAACTCGGCGGGCTTCGCGAAAAGAAGCTTGCGCGGCGACCGCGCAAGGCCGCGCCCGCAGCCGCGGCCCCAGCCTCGGTCCCAGCGCCGGCGCCGCCCCCGGCGGCCGAACCAACGCCCGCCGCGACGAGTTGATCGAGATCTTTGTTGAAAGGATGAGTGCCTAGATGTCGGAACAAGCGAATCCGCAGACGAATTTGCAGGCTTCTACTCCACCGGCGGTTCCCTCGCAGGGAGGGCGTGGTCCTGGCGGTCCCGGAGGTCCCGGCGGCCGCAGTGGTGGTGGCGGCGGCCGTGGTGGCGGACACGGGCGTCCGCGTGAAGGAGGCGGTCCGGGAGGCCCCGGAGCGCGCAAGGGCAAGCGGCAATACTTCCGCAAGAAGAAGGTATGCCGCTTCTGCGTGGATAAAGTCGACTTCATTGACTACAAGAAGGCAGAGATGCTTCAGCCGTTCGTGCAAGAGCGTGGCAAGATTTTGCCGCGCCGTATGACCGGAACGTGTTCGCGGCACCAGCGCTGGCTTTGCGAAGCGATCAAACGGGCGCGCAACATCGCGCTGCTGCCCTTTGCGACGGAACTGTAGCTTCTGAAGAAATGTGACCGGCGCAGTGCAGTGTGCGCCGGTACTCCAAACGAGAGAAGAGCAATGCAGATCATCTTGCAGGAAGACGTGGAAAAGCTTGGCACGCGCGGCGAGATCGTCACCGTTGCCGCAGGTTATGCGCGAAATTACTTGTTGCCCCGAAAGCTGGCGCTGCCGGCTTCGGCCGGCAACTTGAAGCGGCTGGAAAAGATCCGCACCGTGCTGGCGAAGAAGACGGCGAGTGAGCGCGACGTGGCGCAGAAGCAGGCCGAGACGCTGAATGGCGTGGTGTTGACGCTCGCGCGCAAAGCGGGCGAGAACGATCAGCTCTTCGGATCGGTCACGTCCGCCGACTTGGCCGAGGCCTTGGCTGCACAGGGGCACGAAGTGGACAAGCGCAAGATTCAGCTCGCCGAGCCCATCAAGGTTTTGGGTGAATATGAAGCTCCGGTGAAGCTGCACCGCGAAGTCACCGCGCAAATTAAAGTCATCGTGAAGCGCGAGGGCGAAGCGGAAAAGAAGGCTTGAGCCTTCGGCAATTTCCACCGATTTCCACCGGGTATCCACAGTTCTTGCACAGGCGCTGCGGTTTTCCACTGAATTCACAGCGCCGCATTTTTTCCAACGTTCTGCACATTGGCCGGTGTGACCAACTGGGTCACAATTCTTGTTTCTGAATCCTATCCCTCCCACAGAAATGGTTTGACGTGCTGAACTTTGGTAGGCGAAGATAGGGCGAAACGTATTATCGGCAATTTAGGCTGCTCTCATGGCTACCGCTCCTACAATCGAAAGATCCCTGCCGCAGAATATTGAAGCGGAGCGCTCCGTGCTCGGCGCGATCCTGCTTGATAACCATCAGCTTGATGCTGCGCTCGATAAGCTCAAGCCCGAGGATTTTTTCAACAATGGCCACAAGCGCATTTTCGTGCAGATGATCGAGCTGCGCGAGAGTCACCAGGCCATTGACCTGATCACGCTGAATGACCAACTCGTCCGCAAGGGGGAGTTGGAGAGCATCGGCGGCACGGCCTACCTTTCTTCGCTCGTGGATGGCGTTCCCCGCGTCAGCAATGTGGAGCACTACGCGCGGATCGTGAAAGAGAAGGCCATGCTGCGCGGCGTGATCCACACGACGCAGGCCATTCAGCAAGAGGCGCTTGACGCCGAAGAAGACGCGGACGCGATTCTGGATCGCGCCGAATCCAGGATTTTCGAGCTGGCGGAAGACCGCGTTCGCGCGGGGCTCGTCGGCATGGGCGACCTGGTGCGCGACAACTTCGAGCGCATCTCGCAGCTCTTCGACGAAGGCAAGCGCGTCACGGGGCTTTCCACCGGTTACCATCAGTTTGACGACCTGACTTCGGGGCTGCAGCCCTCGGAGCTCATCGTGATCGCGGCGCGGCCCTCGGTGGGAAAAACCGCATTCGCATTGAATATCGCCGCGAATGTGGCGCTCAAAGACCACCGGCCCGTCGCCATCTTCAGCTTGGAAATGTCAAAGGAATCGCTGCTGATGCGCTTGCTCTCCGACCACGCGCGGATCGATGCGCACAAATTCCGGACGGGGCATCTTTCGCGCGACGACCGCTCGAAGATCACGCGGGCTTTAATGGAGCTTTCCGAAGTGCCACTGTGGATTGACGACGCCGGCGGCAATACCGTCCTTGAGATGGGCGCCAAGTGCCGCAGGATGGCGCGGGACAAAGGGCTTTCGCTTATCCTGGTGGACTACTTGCAGCTCGTCACCGCGCGCGGGCGCTTTAACACGCGCAACGAAGAAGTCGCCAGCATCACGCGCGGCCTGAAGGCCATGGCCAAGGAGTTGAAAGTTCCGATTGTGGTGCTCAGCCAGCTCACGCGCGCACCCGAAAAAGACGATCGAGGGCCTCGCCTTTCCGATCTTCGCGATTCGGGCGCGATCGAGCAGGACGCCGACGTGGTGGTTTTCATTCACCGCCCCAAAATGTTCAAAGAGGGAATGACGCCGGAGGAGCGTGGCGAGACGGAATTGAATATCGCAAAGCAGCGCAACGGCCCCACCGATCAGCTCAATTACGTCTTCCTGCACCAATACACACGCTTTGAGGAAGCGGCGCGCTCGCATTCGTGAGCGTAGCGCCACTGATGCAAATCCCGCTGGGCTGACACGGGACGTGTCGCTACAGACGCGATGTCCTTCAGCGCAATCGCCGCCCGACTTTCCGAAGAGGTTTTGAATCTTACAGTTAGGGGCCTCTGCGCGTGGCCCGATTGTGGCAACCGGCGTGCTTTCGTAGCTCGTGGTGTTAACTAACCCGAGCGAGCGCGGCATGGCAATGTGTTGGTGGACTGGCGACTTGAATTATTCTCGTAGTTCTGATGGTGCGCAGTCCTGGTTTTGCGGGAGCTCGAAAGCGGCGAACTATGTCACGTGAGATCAAAATCGGGGGGCGTCCGGTTTGGGCCGAGGTCCACACGCCGGCGCTCGAGGCGAATTTCCGAGCCATTCGCGCCCACTTGGATGGGCCAGCACAGCCCCAGACTACTTCCCGAAGCTCAGCCCGCAGCGCAAAGCCGGCCAAGCCCAAACGCGTGTTGATACTCGCGGTCGTCAAAGGCAATGGATACGGCCACGGCGCCGCCGGTGCTGCGAAGGCCTTCGCGCACGCAGGCGCCGACTGGTTTGGCGTGACGTGTTCCGCAGAGGGTGCTGAGTTGCGCGAGGCCGGCATCCGCAAGCCAGTGCTGGTGATGACGGGTTTCTGGCGCGGCGAAGAAGAGCACCTGATCGAGTACAACCTGACCCCCGCCGTAACGCATTGCAGCCAGTTGCGCGATCTCGAGCGCGCCGCCAAGCGCGCCGGAAGAAAGCTACGCGGGCCGCTGGGCTTTCACCTGAAAATTGATAGCGGCATGAATCGCCTGGGCATCTCGCCGGACTCGATAGACTGCCTCGCGCGGGCACTCAGCGAATGCCCCCGTCTGCGGCTGACCGGAACATTCACGCATCTGGCATCTTCCGAGGATTTCACTTCGCCGCAAACGGACGCACAGAAGACGCTCTTCGTGCAGGCGCTGGATCGCATGCGCGAGCGCCAAATTTCGCCGGGCGTTGTGCACATGGCGAACAGCGCCGCGGTGGTCTCGCGGCCGGACACCTGGATGGATATGGTCCGTCCAGGCGCGATCCTCTACGGTTACCACCAGAATTACAATCCGCCGCAGATGCGTGAAGAAGCGATGCGCAGGGTTCCCCTTCGGGCGGCTCTGAGTTTCCGGGCGCGCGTCGTGGCGATCAAGGATGTTCCCGCCGGGATTGGCGTCGGATACAACGCGCGCTTTCGCGCTCCACAAGCTTCGCGCGTCGCGATCATCTCCGCCGGCTATGCCGATGGGTTGCCGCGCAGCCTGACGAATCGCGGGCGCGTCACGCTCAACGGCCAGTTTGTCCCGCTGGTGGGTACCATCTCGATGGACCTCGCGGCAGTGGACGCGACCAGCATTGAGCATGTGCAGATTGGTGACGTCGCGACGATCTACGGGCCGCAAGCCACCCACGAGCGCGCGGACAACACAAGCACCGCCGTGCAGGATGCCTCGGACGTGGCTCGACTACTGGGCACGGTCAGCTCCGATCTTCTCTGCATGATCGGCAAGCGCGTTCCACGCGTCTACACCCGCTAACCCGTTTGCAGCCTGTACGAGACCGCTCGCTTGTGACTGGCACCTTCCCCTGCCGAGCGCTCGCCCGAGTTAGCTTGACCTCACCGGAAGCCAGGTGCTATACCTGCCCCAGCGAAAGTCGGACATACGTCGTCCCAGGTCCAGACATTCATCACTTATTGCATGGGAGTATTCATTTCATTGGCAGTGGCCCAAGGTCTATTTATACGATTCATACGAGGTGCCTGTAATGCAACGCGCTTATAGCAAGCCAGATCCGGCTCGATCCGAAGCGGCCAACCTTCTGGAAATTCCAGTTCGCAAGGTATCCGCCCGGGGTTCCGCGCAGGACGGCAATTTGGGAAATTTCTGGGACCAGCTCGCGCTCGGCGCAGTTTTTGTGATTGCGTTCGTGGCGATCGGCTATCACTTCCATCCCTTCAATCTGCAGCCGCTGGTTGCGGCCGGCGCAGGTTTGGTGTTCGCGCTGATTGTTTTTGCGGTGGAGGTGCGCCTGAAGAAGACCAGCTTGCGCCGGCTCATTGGCGCGTCGGTGGGCCTGATCCTGGGCATTCTCGGCGCGTATCTGATGAACCTGGTGCTGGCATACACGTCCATGCCGGAAGGTTCGCGCTCTTTTTTGGGGATGGCGGTGCTGCTGGTGATGGCCTACATCGGCATGGTCGTGGGCGCGAGCAAGGGTGAAATGCTCAACCTGCAGGCCTTCGGCGGCGTTTTTGGAAGCGAGCGGAGTCCTCAGCGCATGATGAAGGTCTTTGACACGAGCGTCATCATTGACGGGCGCGTGGCGGATATCTGCGAGACGCACTTCGTGGACGGAACGCTCCTGGTGCCCAACTTCGTTCTGCGAGAGTTGCAGATGGTGGCGGATTCAGCGGACCCCCTCAAGCGCCAGCGCGGGCGCCGCGGCCTGGAAGTGCTCCAGCGCATTCAGAAAATGGCTCATCTGGATGTGGAGGTGGTGGATGACGATTACCCGCAAATCGCCGACGTAGACATGAAGTTGATTGAGCTTGCCAAGCGCTACGATTGCAAGATCGTCACGAACGATTTCAACTTGAACAAGGTGGCGGCCGTGCAGGGGATTGACGTGCTGAACGTCAATCAACTCGCGAACGCGCTGAAGCCTGTGGTGCTGCCCGGTGAGACCATGCGCGTTTTCATTTTGCGCGAGGGCAAGGAATATAACCAGGGCGTCGCTTACCTGGATGACGGCACGATGGTCGTGGTGGATGGCGCACGCCGCATGATCAACAAGACGATTGATATCATCGTGACCTCGGTCCACCAAACCACTGCGGGCAAGATGATCTTCGGACGCTTCGACGATCGGAACGAGATGGCGCGTGCCGCGAGCGCCTCAGGCGTCGAATTGCACCGCCCCGAACCGGTCGCGCGTTCAGCGGAAGTGATTGACCGGGCGCCGCGCTCGGTTGCTCCCGAAGCTCAACGGGAGTAGTACACGGCGGCGTTTTCAGATGCCGCGGCACGCGGGCGCAGCAGGCGTTCGCCTCGCTTCGGCGACCAACCTTCGACGCGCAGTCACAACTTGAATAATTTACGTCAATAGTATAAAGCGCTCCTACGCACATCCCATGCGGGAGAGACCGCGAATGCCTGCGTCCAAGCAGACGAAATTGCCGGCGAACTACGAAATTGCAGAACCTGAGGCTCGAGGTGTGTTTCCGATGTACCCCTCGGCAGAGCAGGCGAAGATGTTTGCCGTTGCGCCGAGGGCGATGAAACCTGGCGGGATCGAAAAGCGCGCGGTCTGGATCGTTCACGGCATGGGCCAGCAGATCCCGTTTGAAACAGTGGACAGTCTGACCGAAGGCCTGATGAGCGCCGCGAAACTGCCTGCAGGGCAAACGGCTTTCACGCCCAAGGCTCGGTCGATTCGTGTGGGCGATCAGGTCTTGCAGCGCGTAGAACTGCAAGTTGCCGGCGAAAGCGGAAAAACTTACGAGTTGCACCTCTACGAGGCGTATTGGGCGCCGCTGACCGAAGGCGTAGCCAATTTGCGGGATGTAACGAGTTTCCTTCTGAACGGCGCGCTCCGCGGTATCCTCAATTCCTTTAAGAGATTTCAGCGGGCGATCTTCGGGGAAGTCTGGTGTTACGAGGTTACCTGGCACACGCCAGTCTATATCTCGGCTATTTTGTTGATTTTGGCAGCGCTGGCAGTCATGAATGTCGTCATTGTGGCCGCAACAGCGGCTCAACTCGAGCTATTTTCGATTCAGCTTCCGATCGGCGTTGAGCAATGGAATATGCTCGCGGCGCTCGGGAGCGCAATTAGCGCCGTGGCTATCGCTTTGGGCGCGGTCTTGTTTCTGGCGGAGATGTGTAAATCGCCGCAGCTTTCCTCCGCAAGAAGGCTGTGGCTCGGCTTCGTTTCCTGGGCAGGGACCATTCTGACGGCCTGCGCGATCATGGCCGGCGGCGCTCTGTTTGCGCTCATCGCCGCGGAGGATCGCATCCGCGGTTGGGTGTCGCCGCCCCCGTCCGTGGACCCACCCGCAATCGTGGTTGCGTCGGCAAAGAGTATCTGGCACTGGCTGCTGCGAGATTGCGGAGCATCGCTGCAGGGCGCTTCGACCTTGCTGATTTTTGCCGCGCTGGCGGTGATCGCGGCCGCTCTTTTCGTGCGAGGTTGGAAGCGCTCGAACCGCGCCAAGCGCTCGGACTTTGCAAACAGCAGCATCCTGGTTGTCCTGCTCGGCGTGGCATTCCTAATTCAGATCGCGGCGATTGTGAGCCCCTTTACGCCGGGCTTGCGCGATCGCTGGGGCATCGACTTGAACCCCTGGGTGTCAAGTTCGTGGTGGGTTTGGCCGTTTCTGGCTTTTGTCGGCGCAGAGGTGAGATTGATTTTGATCGAATATGTGGGCGACGTGGCGATTTACGTCACACCCAACAAGGTGGACCGTTTCTCCGAGACGCGCGACAAAATCAAGGATACCGCGCGGCAATCGGCGTCTGCCGTCTACCTGGCCATGAATCACGACGGCAGCGACTTCGAATACGAGCATGTTGCCGTCATCGGGCATTCGCTGGGCTCCGTAATCGCCTACGACACGCTGAATCGCCTGATCAACGATGACCGCCTTTCGCAGAACAAGCTGCGGATTGCCGGCCGGACCTGCCTGTTTGAAACCTTCGGCTCACCTCTTAACAAGATCGCGTTCTTGTTTACGATTCAGGGCAAGGACAGCTTTCAAATTCGCGAACAACTCGCGGAAGTCGTGCAGCCGATGATCATGAATTACGGCTACCGTCCATTTCCGTGGATCAACGTGCGCTCGGGAAACGACATCATTTCAGGCGAAGTGTATCTCTACGATGTGGACGCAAGAAACAGCACGGATTGCGCGACTGGCAAACAGGTGCCCTCTCCCGCGGGAGCTCGCTTGGCTGTGGATGTGATTGATAAAGACGCCGCGGTGGCTTTGGCCGCGCACGTGGACTATTGGAAGAATAAGACGGTTTGGGAACAGCTTTGCAAGTATGTCGCTCCGTAGTCGAGCCGGGCTTCCGGCCGGTTGGAAACCTCGCGACCAACCCCAGCGAGTTTACGCGGCATCAGCGATCAGTTAGACTTTTGCGGCCCGCCTTGTACGGGATCTACTGAAGGAGTTTTGTCAGGAGCATGAGCCGCACCGTTGCCATCTTGCCCGCTGCCGGTCTGGGCACGCGGATGGGCGCCGAGACGCCCAAGCAGTTCTTGGAATTGGATGGCATGCCACTGGTGATTTTCACCCTGCGGCGGCTGGCAGCCTGCGCCGAAATTTCGGAATTTCTGATCGCTACGTTAGCCGAGGAAGCGGAATCGCTCGCGGAGCGAATCTCGCGCGAGAGCTTTAGCCGTCCGGTGCGAGTGGTACGCGGCGGCGGCTCGCGCCAGGAATCCGTGGGCAACGCGCTGGCGGAGATTGGTGAAGCCGCGGAAATCGTGCTGGTGCATGACGCTGTGCGGCCCCTGGTCACGTGCGAGCAGACGGACCGCGTGATTGCCGCGGCGCGGCTGCACGGAGCCGCGATCCTCGGCATACCGGCCCTCGATACCGTGAAAGAGGTGAAGCGCACGAGCCTGCCTGGCGACGTCGCGCTGATCACGGCCACGATTCCGCGCGAGCGGGTGGTGCTGGCGCAGACGCCCCAGGCATTTCGCATGTCATTGTTGCGCGATGCTTACGCCAATGCCGCGCGCGATGGCTATACCGCTTCGGACGAAGCCGGGCTCGTCGAGCGCCTCGGCCACGATGTGTATGTGGTTCTTGGCTCGGCGCGCAATTTGAAAGTGACGCGCCCCGGGGATATGGAGTTGGCGCGCTTCTATCTTCAACAGGAGCGTTCCTCCCAATAGCGATGCTCGAGAGCTTCCCAGAGAATCTGCGCCGCGTAATCTTCTTCGCGCGCTATGAAGCGGTGCAGGACGGTTCTCCCCGCATCGAATGCATTCACCTGCTGCTGGGTTTGACGCGCCAAATGCCGGAGCTCGCCACTCGTCTTGGCATCAGCGAAGATCGCCTGCGCGAGAATCGCTCCGGGGTTCCGGGCCAGCCGGCGGACGCTGCAGTCTCCATCACAACGGAGGTTCCACTTTCGCCCGACGCGAGAACCGCGATGCAGCTTGCTGCCGCTGCCGCAGACCAGACCGGCGCGGCAGACATCGGACCCGAACATTTGCTCTGCGGCTTATTTCTTGCTGATGCGCGCCTTCGTTCGAAACTCGAAGCAGGGGGCTTGACGCAGGACAAACTTACCGAACTGCTGCCTGAGCTTTTGAAAGATGCTCAGCGTCACGACCGGCGCGGCTCCGAAAAGCCGAGCGAGCCTCCCGTGCAGCCGCAATCCGCCGCCAAGATTCGCTGCGGAATCGGCTACGATCTTCACCGCCTGCACGCGGGCCGCAAGATGATGATCGGCGGCATCGAAGTACCGTTTGAAAGAGGGCCTGTGGGTCATTCCGACGGCGACGTGCTTGTCCACGCGATTTGTGACGCCCTGCTTGGCGCTGCTGCGCTGGGTGACATCGGCACCCACTTTCCGGATACCGATCGGAAATGGAAAGGTGCGGCAAGCCTGGCATTTCTAGTCCACGTTCGCGAACTGCTTGCGGATAAGAACCTTCAGATTGTTTACATAGATGCGATCGTGATTGCGGAGCGTCCCAAGCTTGGCCCTCACTTTCCCAATATGCGAGTAGCCCTCGCGGGTTCGTTGGGCATTGGGACAGATCGAATCAATCTAAAAGCGAAAACGAACGAGGGCATGGATGCAATCGGACGCGGGGAGGCAATCGCCGCACATGCCATTGCAACCCTGCAAGGCTGAGACGCAATGAACATTGCGGCCAACTCGGCCCTTCCTGGAGAACCGCTCGCGAATTCGCATACAGCCGCGGACGTGGAAGCGATCCTGTTGGAGCGCGGCTGGCTGGATACTTCCGCAAGGGTAAGCGAGCGAGCCAGAGAGTGGTCTGCGCGTGCGGCCGTCCTGCTTGGGCCGCAGGTCGCGGATCGTGCCGCGCTCGCTGAACTGCTAAGCCTCTGCTTCCATTATGATGCCGTGGAGATCTTGCGTGCCCCAGCCACTCACGCGGTGTTGGCGCGAGAGGGCGCGCGAACGGTGATTCGCGAATTGGCGCTGGAAACAATTGGGGGCCGGCCTGTGGATTCGGATCGTCTCCGTAGCCTCATTGAAGCGATCAAGGAAAGGGTTCCCTACCGCAGCCGAATGCTCTTCCATCCCATTCGTTTGGCGCTCACCGGCCGGGTGGGTGAAGGCGAACTGGATCGCGTGATCCTGCTGCTGGATGAAGGGGCTGGCGCCGAAGGGCTGGCTTCCATCAAGGGGGTGCGGCAACGCATGCTCGAATTCTGCCGGGCGTTCGAATAGAGAAACCATGGACCGACTGACTGGCATTCACGCGGTGCGGGAAGCGCTTGAAAGCGGCCGAGCGCTGGAGCGGATTGTGATCGCGCGAGGGCGGCATGGCGAGCGCATGGAAGAGATTGTCACGCGAGCCCGAGAGCGCGGCGTTCCCGTCCGTTTTGAAGACCGCGGCCAACTGGACCATTTGGCGGGCGGCTCGCAGCACCAAGGTATCGTCGCCGTGGCAGCGGCAAAACTGGCCACCGGCTTCGAAGACCTTTTGCGCTCTGCGTCGCAACAGAAGCAGCCGGGCATGATCGTCCTGCTGGACGGCGTGGAAGATCCTCACAACCTGGGCGCGATCCTTCGTTCCGCCCTGGCCGCAGGCGCTAACGGAGTCGTCGTTCCTGAGCGGCGCGCCGCAGGCCTGGGTGACACGGTGGCGAGATCTGCCGCCGGGGCGCTCGAGCACATGCCGGTAGCTCGCGTTGTGAACCTGGCGCGCGCGATGGAGGAGCTCAAGCAGGCGGGCTACTGGTTGGTAGGGCTCGACGAGCGCGCCGATCGCAACATCAGCGACGTGGACCTCACCGGTCCCATCGGGCTCGTGCTTGGTGGCGAGGGCGGCGGCCTGCACGATCTGGTGCGGAAGCGCTGCGACTTTGTGGTTTCGATTCCAACGACGGGACCCGTGCGGTCCCTGAATGTCTCGGTGGCCGCGGGAATCGTGCTGTTTGAGGCGGTGCGGCAGCGGCTTGCAAAGAATCGCTAATCCCCGAGTTCGCGGTCGCCGCTCCCGCTACTTGTCGTATTGAATCAGCGAGAAAACGTCGAGCCCGGCAAGCTTCTTTCGCCCATCCAGGAAACTGAGCTCCACCGCGAAGGCCGCGCCCACTACTTCGCCTCCCAATTGCCGGACGAGCTTCACGGTCGCGGCTGCAGTTCCTCCGGTGGCGAGCAGGTCGTCACAGATAATCACACGCTGGCCGGCTTCAATCGCATCTTCGTGAATCTCAAGCGTGTCGGTGCCGTACTCGAGGTCGTAGGTCACTTTGGACGTGCCCGCCGGAAGTTTCTTGGGCTTGCGCACGGGCACAAATCCAGCGCCGAGCGAATAGGCCAGCGCCGGCGCGAAGATAAACCCGCGAGCTTCGATTCCCACGACGATGTCCACATGAACGCTTGCGTAATGGGCGCAAAGGCTATCCACCATCGAGTGAAAGCCCTGTTTGTTTTTGAGCAAGGTGGTTATGTCATAAAAAAGAATGCCCGGCTTCGGGTAATCGGGGACTTCCCGGATCATCGTCTTCAGACTATCCATGCAAGAGTTCTCCCCGCGCGCTCTTCGCTTCAATCCTCGTACTCGATGGAAAAAGCAGCGGCAAATTCCGGCAGCACTTCCGCGTCATTCGTGGCCAGGTGTTCGACGCTTGCACCGCTTGGCCCGCGGCGAAGCTCACGTTCGATCTTCTTGAGCTGTTCCGGAGAGCCGATGGCGTACACCTCAACACGGCCATCCAACAGGTTTTTCGCGTAGCCTCGCACGCCGGCTTCGGCGGCCACACGGCGCGCAAAAAAGCGATAGCCCACACCTTGCACGAGCCCGGATACATAAAAGCGCTTTGCAGCGAGCGATGGCGTCACGTCCAGCGAGGCATTCTACCAGAGGTTCGCCGCCCGCCTCTCCCGCCAGTCCGCGCAGCGCCTTCGAGTTACCGGTCGCCTCGTGTAAGATGCTGCTCGGGAACCGCCGGTGGCGCGCTCGGGCACACTCTCTCAGCGAAAATACATGCGGTGGATTCGCGCGGTATCAGCGCCCGCGCTGATGTTTCTCTGCCTCTGGACCTTTAGCCAGGCGCAAGACTCACCACGGAGCGGGGCCGGCCAGGATACCGATCGTGCGCGCGCCGAACTTGGCGCTCATATCGTGCGAATAAACGGCTATCCCGAATTGCGCGTAGACGGACAACCCTTCTTCATACACGCTGCCGCGTTTCCCTACTACGGCATCCCCCGCGATCTTTGGGCCTCCTCGCTCGATCGCTATCGCGATCTGGGCATCAACACGATTGACCTGAGCATTCCATGGAATTGGCACGAGCCGCGGGAGGGCGAGTTCGATTTCGATGGGCACACCGCTCCCGGCCGCGACCTGCGCGAATTGTTAAGCTTGATCGCAGCCAAAGGGCTCAGGCTCATTGCTCGTCCCGGCCCATTGACCGGTGGCGAGTGGCGTAGCGCTGGTTATCCGGACTGGCTGCTTGCGGATCCCGCATACGAGATGACTGTTGCCGCGCGGATCGTGGGAGCTGACCCGCCGGCCGAATTGGCGGAAACAGCCGATGCCGACCGCGCAGCGAACCTTTGGCTCGGAAATGAAGAGTACATGCGCCAAGTTGCGGTGTGGCTTGCTGCCGTAGCGCAGGAACTTGCCCCCTACGATTCAATGAAGCCCCTGCACACGCCTCCGGCAACCGGCGAAGCAAACGCGACGCCAGAAAGCACCCCGTCCGAATATGCTGCGGATGCGGCCGGCCGCGATGGAAGCTCCGAACAGCCCGAAAGCCCTCGTTCAGGTCCGCTTCTTTACGTTGTGTTAGGAGGCCCTGCAGCCCTGGGCACCAGCGCTTCCGGCGCCTATTGGCGATACATGGATGCTTTGCGCCACGCGCTGCTCGATGCAGGCCTGGAGGCAAACTGCGTCGTGCTGGCGGCGCGGCCTGGAGATGCGGCCCCGCCGGCAACGGCCGGTACAGCGTGGGTGATCGCGGGGCGATGGCCGCCGGTAGAGAATTCGGGCGGTGCGGCGGATTCGCCTCCGGCGACCGGTCAAGGGGCAACTCCAGATATCGAGATCATCGCATCGCTCGCCGAATCATTGCGCCTGCAGCCAGATTTTCCCGCGATGGTTTTGGATTTCACTCTTGGATCAGGTTCCCGAGCTATCGGGCCTTACGGTTTTTCTGGAGGCAAGCAGGGCTTGCTGCTTGTCTCGAGATCGCTCTTGGCGGAGGGAATTTCGGGCTTCGAATACTCGGCGTTTCAGGAGATGCTCGTGCCCCCAGGCTACGAAACGCTAAATGACAGCGCGGATTTCGCGCAAAAAACCGCGCTCGATATTGTGGGCGATTCGCTGCCTCTCGCTGGCGGCGTAGGGCGCAACGCCTCACTGGTGCAGCGCTCGGGCGCTTTCCTTGCGAGCTCTCACCCGCGCACAGTGGCCGGTCTGGTGAACATGCCCGATGTACTCGTTCCGTCCGAAGGTGCCTCCGCAGAGCGCATTTCGCAGGCTGCGAAGGGGTTTGACGGCACAGGGCGTCAGGTTCGGCGAGTTATGCGGCTTGCGGATGTTCCCGTCGATCTCGCCGATCCGGCCGCGCAGCCGGCGGAAGCGTTGCTGCACGATCCCGTGCTTTTCCTCGTCATTCCCAAGCAACTCCGCAATACGCCGCTGTCGGAACGAGAACAGGCAGCGCTTCTCGACTACGCCTACCGCGGAGGCACGCTCATTTGCGATCCTCAGCTCCCGGCCGGCGCGCTATTCGAAAAAGCCCTTCCCGCCTCGGAAATGCTGGACACGAGTACCGATGTGAAGTCGCACGAGCTTGGCAATGGACGCGTCGTGATTTGGAGTATGGACTTCTATTCCTGGGTTCACACGGACGAGAGCCTCACTGCGAGCCGGGAACGCCCTGAGGCCGCGGCGGCCATTCAAGCTTTGTGGTCCGTGCTTCAGGGACAAGGGGTGAGCTCGCCGGTGCTTCGCTCGGAAAAACCGGACGATTCCCTGTTGTTCAACGAACTGGTGCCAAACGCCGCCACCGGCCCGTTTGGAGCCGTCCGCGCCGATTGCCATCCCGCAGAAAGCTGCGCCGAAGGTCTGCTCAGCATTTCGAATTGGGGTGACGATCAGGCACAAGACACGATCCGCATCCTGGAACCGACGACGAATATGCGCGGTGCGACGCCCAACGACTACGTGGAGCTCCCGATCCATATGCCGCCCCGGGAATCGCTGATGTTGCCGCTGAACGCATCGCTGTGCACCGTGCCTGAACGCAGCAAACCGTGCACGGACCGCGTGGCGGCCGCTGGCGCCGAATTGGTGAGCTTTACACGAGAGGACAAGACGCTCGAGATTACTTTTTTTGCCCCCGCGAGAGCTTCGATCCTGCTTCACCTGGAAACGGCTCCGCGTAAGGTCGAGCTCCTGGAAAGTGCACGGGACAAAAAGTTTGTCTGGAAACCTCCTGAGTTCCCGCACGAGCCGCCGCAGGAACCGGCGCCGGACCTCGAGCGAAATCTGGAAGGCACGTATGGGAACGAAACTCACATTTTCTCGTTTGAATTGCCGCGCGGAGCGGCGCCCACTTACTTACGCACGGTCAAGATCCATCTGCCATACACTCCGCACGTCCCGGAGGCTCCCAAACCGGCAAAGGATCGGGCGCGGGGATTCACCTATTCGCTGATTGGCACCTTGTGCCTGCCGGCCACCGAAGGCGATTGGTTGCCGGCCGCTCCACCGGTGATCGCCCTGGATGCGGAGCGCGGCGGCCGTCTGGCGCTCAATGTTCAAAATCTCGGGGAACGAACGCTCACTCTTCATGTGGAGGTGACGGGCGCCGTGGTTGGTTCGAAAACCGTCGGTTTCATCGGCAAGGAAAAAGCCGTCATACCATTGGATCTGCGCGCGGGCGATCCCACAACGCCAGACGGCGAAGGCATGCTCCACGGTGAGTTGCAGCTCAGTTCGAATGAACAGTCATCGAAGACGCCGCTCGGTTTTGTGATAGCTAGCGGCGATGCGCCCGCCGGATACCGCTACGATCTGGCGCGCTCGGGCACTCCGGACTGGATCATAGAAAATGACCGCCTGCGGATGATCCTTGCGCCTGCGGCGGGCGGGCGCCTCCTCGCGCTGATGGATAAGCCGACCGCAATCAACCTGACGGCTCCGATGGGTGGCTTGAGGGATCTCATACGCTTTGCCGGCGATTCCGAGTTACAGAATCTGACGTTCAATCTTCCTTATGATGCACAGTGGGAACCGCAAGACGGCGGACAAGGAATCAGGATGACCGGGCGATTTCCGGGAGGTGCGCCGGTTGCAGGCGAAATCGAGAAAACGGTGCGGGTGTCCGGTTCGAATACCGTCCAAGTGGAATATCGCGCGCGTTCTCTTGCGGCTGGCCATGCCGAGCCGGACGGACGTGGCAGCCCGCCCGCGCTCTTGGTGACGTCGTTCTCCGTGCCAGCGTTCGAAGGTGGCGCGCTGGGGACGCAATTCTGCTGGAAGCCGTCCAATTCTGCAACCGCGGCAATTCCCGCGGAATTGCACTGCGAAGCGTTTGGCGCATCGGCTGGAGCCATCGCGGTGCCGGAAGGCGTGTCTCAACTCGAGATCAGGACTGCCGCCCAACCTGCGCTGACAATGATCTGGAAAGAGGGACGCGTGAGCATTGCGCCGCAGCGCGATTCGGCCCAAGTACTGCTCGAATTCCCTGCAGCCGGCCCCGATGGTAATGTAGGTCCCTATTCCGTAAGCTATATTGTGGGCGAGCTCGGCAATAATGCCGGGACGGGGAATCACGCTGCTTTGGCTGAAAGACGATAGCGAACGCAAGACGCCATGAAGGCATCCAAGTGAACATGTCCGCACGCACGGTATTTCGGCTCCTCGCCGCGCTGAGCCTATCGGCCGCTGCTTTGACCACTACGGCTTCGGCGCAGGTGCTGCGTGCGGGCCCCGTGCCGAACTCGGGTAACTCTACGGTAGTTTTATTGCCGGCGCAGCCAAATCCCGGCGTGCCACCCATTCCGCCGGAACAAATCCTCCAGCGGGTCAGCCAGCAGGAAGACGCCATGCTGAAGGCCCGCAGCGACTACACGTACCGCAAGGTCGTCCGCGTCGAAGAAATAGACGACAGTGGCAACGCCACTGGCAAGTTTGAGCTCACCACGCAGTCTTTTTTCGGTCCTGACGGAAAGCTTTATGAAAAAGGGGTAAACCGACCGCCCTCAACGATGCAAGTCTTCAACATCGAGCCGGAAGACACGGACATTCTCTGGCGCATCCCGATGTTTCCCCTGACGACGTCCCAGCTTCCGAAATATGATATTACTTACGCCGGTACTCAAAAGCTCGACGAGCTCACGACCTACATTTTTCAGATCCATCCAAAACAGGTGGAACGCACAGTAGCGCTCTTCGACGGCGTGGTTTGGGTGGATACGGAAGATTTCGTCATCGTGAAGACGACAGGAAAGTGGATCACCGAATTAGGAGAAGTTTCCTCGCCACAATTTCCATTCACCATTTTTGACACCTACCGTGAAAATGTCGTCGCGAAAGATTGGTTTCCGGCCTATGTGCGGTCGGACGCCAGCGTTTCCACGAAGCAGGGTTCGCTGCACCTCCGGCTCACCATTCTTTGGCAGGAGTACAAGCCAGGGACCGAGGCCAAGGCCGACCCGCCGCACGCGCCGGCTCACTGACCTCAGGCAAACAGGTCCGGAAGCAAACCGATGGATTCGAGAAGGACGTCGGGCCGCGTCGCGCGTAGACGTTTGTGTGTGGGAAATGGCCCAAGCACGGCAACGGCGCGTACGCCCGCGCGGCGGGCCATTAGAATATCTTCGGGCGCGTCGCCAACGTAGACCGCGTCCTCCGGCCGTATGCGGAGCCGGCGCAACGCGAGTTCCAGCGGGGCGGGGTGTGGCTTGCGACGTTCGGCGCTCTCGCCATAAATGCGCGTGGCGAAAAGCTGCACCAGCCCAAAGCCGCGCAATTGGCGGAGCACCCGCGTGCGGCTGCCGCTGGTCACCAGCCCCAGGCGGAACTGGCGGCCCAAGCTGCGCAGCACTGCTCTCGCTTCGGGCAGCAATGCCGCACGTTGCCGCGCATAATGCAGACGCCATACCCTGTCCGCGCGTTGCCAATGGTCGCGCGGCAAACGCGCGGCGCGATATATGCGATACCAGTCCGGAGAATAGTGCCGCTCGAGATCCTCGACGCCCCACGGAATTCTGAGCGTTCGAAACATCGCCAGATATGCCCGTTGGTCTGCCTGGTAGGAATTCAGCAGCGTGCCGTCCCAATCAAAAAGGACCGCGCGCACATTCTCAAACCGCCGGGGCATGCTCGCTAGAATAGCAGGCTATAGGGCTTCAAACCGCCGGCCAAAGGCAATGTCCGGTCAACTGGGCATGAATCGTTGCGGCGAGATGCTTCCACGCTCAAACGTGATGTCGTCGAAGCTGAACGCCACATCCAGCCAGCCGGATTTTTCGCTGGGCTGGACGCGCACGGCGTGCGCCTGCGCCCGCATGTGCACGGTGCATCGCGAAATGGTGCGGGGCAAAACGTCAACGTCGAGATCAACCGGAGTGCCCGGATCAATTTCGAACGGGAGGTGCGCCAGCAGGCCGCTTGAGCTGATATCTACCGTGAGAAACGCGTTTGGCTGTGTTTCCCGATGGCCCGCGATGCGCAGAATGCGCAGCGGCAAGCGAAGCTTTGCGCGCGCGTAGGCGCGCCGCTCTTCGCAAGTGGTCACGGCGAGCGGTATCTCGTGCATGCCGCCAGGGATCGTCCAAAGCCCGCGGACGACGCTGCTGAAAGCGATTTCAGGATTGTCTTGGAGTCCCACCCCATCGGAAGCGATGGAGCTGGGGGAGTGCTGCGTAAGATGAAGCTTGGGCCGTCGTGCCGGGCGCGCCGTGGGCATACGTCTTCCTCTCCTTCAAAAACGCTTCCGGCGCAACGCCAGAAATATGACGGCGGCAGGCGTCTCCGTCAATCCGCACGATTGCAAAGTGTCCAAGTACACAACGCGGCTTCGCTCGTGTAGATGCCTGCGTTTCGTATTGCGCGCGGCACCAAAATGGCTCTCGACGCGCCGACCCGAATTGCCTACTGTGTTTAAATCCTGAGAGGCGCTTGGATCATCCGGCGTAGCTATCGGAGTTTTGTTTCAGTGGGCAAGTCAAAACCCCGGGCATTTCGATTTAGGATAATTCACAGATGAGCGAGAGACGCGCATCCGCTCTGGAAGCGGCGAGCTCGCAAGCCGCTACTCATTCCTCCCGCAAAGTTACGATCGCTTTCGCCGCGGTCTATCTGTTCTGGGGTTCCACGTTCCTCGCCATTCGATACGGCGTGCGGACGATTCCGCCCCTATTGATGACGGGGACTCGGCACCTGATTGCCGGTGTGGTGCTTTACGCGATCGCGCGGCTGCGAGGCGCGCCCAAGCCGCAGGTGAAGCACTGGCTCGCCGCTGCCTCCGTGGGCGCATTGCTCCTTCTGTGCGGCAATGGCGCGCTTTCTTGGAGCGAACAAGTATTGCCATCGAGCGTTGCCGCACTTCTCGTTGCCACCGTTTCCCTCTGGATGATCATCGTGGAATGGTTGCGTCCCGGAGGGCATCGGCCCACGTTGCGGATCGCCATCGGGCTCGCCTTCGGTTTTCTCGGGGTGGTTATTTTGGTGAGCCCTCGCACGCCCTTTTTTCAGCCGAGTCAGCAGGCGGTCAATCCCATTGCCGCTGTCACGCTTGTCCTAGGCTCTCTGATGTGGGCGATTGGCTCGATTCTCTCTCGTCACCTGGAGCTTCCGCCGTCTCCGCTGCTCGCGACGGCGATGATCGCGCTTACGGGTGGCACGTTGCTCTGGATCGTTGGCCTGATCGGCGGCGAGGGCGCGGACCTGGATCTGCATCGTGTCACGCTGCGTTCCTGGCTGGCTCTGGCTTATCTGGCGGTCTTCGGATCCATCATCGGTTTGACCGCTTACACGTATATTCTGCACAACGCTCCGCCTTCGCGGGTCTCCACGTATGCGTTCGTCAACCCGGTGGTGGCCGTGTTCCTGGGTTGGGCGGTTGCGGGCGAACGGATCACACCGCGAATGCTCGGCGCCGCCGCGGTCATTGTCGCCTCCGTGATTCTGGTGATCACCGCGCCGCACAACGCCGCGCCCGAAGAACTGGGCGCGCAGCCCGTCGCACCGGACTAGGCCCGGCGCGAGGCGGTTTGCCTGCAAGATTCGGATAGCGCAGTTTCGCCGGCACTCGTATGCTTTGTTTGTTAGGAGACCCGCCATGGGATCAACTGGAGCGAATACTCGGGCGATGCGTTCCGCGCAGGACAGGCTCTGGCGAGCCGTGCTTTCGCATGACGCGCAAATGGATCGGGCGTTTGTTTACGCCGTGCGCTCCACCGGCATCTACTGCCGGCCATCGTGCCCTTCGCGGCGGCCGCGCCGCAGCCAGGTGCTCTTCTACGCGTTGCCCAAGGCCGCGGAGCACGCCGGCTTCCGGCCGTGCCGCCGCTGCCGCCCCGATCAACCTAGTGCCCGCGGCGAGGCGCGCGATCCGCAGACCGATTTTGTCGAGAGTCTGTGCCGCGAGATCGAGCGCAACACGGAAGGTCCGATCAAGCTGCGCGAACTCGCCGCTCGCGCGCATACATCTCCGCACAGCCTGTTGCGAACGTTTCGCCGGTTGATCGGCATCACGCCACGACAATACGCAGACGCGGTGCGCCTGCGTAACCTGAAAGGCCACTTACAAAGCGGCGCCGACGTGACGACCGCGCTCTACCAGGCGGGTTACGGCTCATCGAGCCGCCTCTACGAGCGCGCCCACGCACAACTCGGAATGACGCCCGCTACATACCGCAAGGGAGGAGAACAAATGCAAATCGCTTACACCATCGAACCATGCCCCATGGGGCGCGTGCTGGTCGCCGCCACGGGCAAAGGAATCTCGGCCATCTACCTCGGCGACAAGGAACAGCCGCTTGAACGCGCGCTCCGCGAAGAATATCCGCGCGCGGAAATCCGCCGCGATTCGCGTTCGCTCGGAAGCTGCGTCCGCGACATCGTGGGCCATCTGAGCGGCAAGCAAAGACAGCTTGATCTGCCGCTCGACGTGGAGGCTACCGCGTTTCAGCGCCGCGTCTGGGAGGAATTGCGCAAGATCCCCTACGGCAAGACGCGCACCTACGGACAGATCGCCTCGGCGATCGGGCAGCCTACCGCGACGCGCGCGGTCGCCCGGGCTTGCGCCACGAATCCCGTTTCCATCGTGGTGCCATGCCACCGAGTGGTGCGGGGAGACGGAAAACTTGCCGGTTATCGCTGGGGGCTCGAAAAAAAGCGTATGTTGCTGGAGCAGGAACAAAGGGCTAAGGCTTGACAACAAGCGCCGCCAGGAGCTTCTGCAAACAGCTCCCGGCGGCCGGCTCAGCCCTGCGGCTTGACGCGCGTCACGTTCTTCGGCCAGTGCTGTTTGAATTCGTTGTCTGAAATACGGGCATTGCGGGAAATGTTCGAGTAGCGGATCAGCAGATAATCCCCGGAGCCGGTCTCAAAAAATTGCTGCTGCGCGGGCAGCCACGTGGATTCGTCCACCCAGATGTCTATCTTTGAAACCTGGTTGCGCACATCGCCGGACTTCGGCGTGAGTTCCAGCTTCACGGTCTTCCGGTCGTCCAGGTTTTCTTCGCCCATCAAGGTGACCAGATAGCTCTTTTCCAGATCGGCGCCGGACGTGCCAAAGCCCAAAAGCAAGAATTGGTCCACGAGCGAGCGGTGTTTGCCCAGATCGTATTGCTCCACTTGATTGGCCTTGGGGTTGTAGAGAAAAAGATCGTTCCCCGTCCGCAGGATCGTGCGGGCATCGGGCTTGGTGAAATCAATCCGCATCTTGTCGTCGCGCCGGACGAAAATCTGGCCCGATTCGGTGGACTTGTCATCCACGACCACGGTCACCTTGGTGCGTTCGATGTCGGCGGTTAAGCTTTGAAACGTTCTCGACTCAGCATCCAGCTGCCGAAGGACGGCATCGAGCGTCCAATGCCCGGCCTGCGCGCGAGCTAAGCAGCAGCCGGCCGCTACAGAAAGCAGCGCCACTACGGCCGTAAAAATGCGAACGTTTCTGCGAACTTGGAGCCCCATGGAAAACCTTCCCCCAGAGATGGAACCGGCATTGCGCCGGGAGCCTTAGTATACAGGCTAAGATGCCGCCCACCTGCCCCACGTCACGAAGGGTGTGTTAGCCACGTAGCGCGAGAAGGGTCCCTTGCGATCAGGCACTGCTTTGCCAACTCGTGTCAACCGCTCGGAAGATTGCGTGGGAATCAGCCCCGCAGGCGGGGCGGCCCAGACCGGGGTATAGCTGCTCCAGACGCAGCGGCCTGCCCTTGCACCTACCTGACAGGGAGCTTGCGGAGAACGGCCTCTAGCTGGCCTAGTGTTTGCGCGAAAGCAGACTGGTCCGTATCCAGACGAAATTGTAGGGACGCCTCCAACCATCTGTGGGGATGGGCGGTGCCCCTAAAACTTGCACCCCCACGTTTGTTGAATTCTATATCGAACTCAACATCGCTTTCAGTGTTCTGAAAGGAAACGGTTCCGGACAAGGCTGCCAGCGCTTTCTTGAGATCGTCACGGAGTTTGATAAAGTCGTATGTTGTGAACGCAACGTCGAACGTTCCGGCAAAAGGGCCAGCTTTCATCGTCAGCGCACATCTCAACCAGTTAGCGTCATTCTTGTTCGTAGCTGTCGGTCTTTCGTATCCATAAACCTCCATTACGAGACTACCCTGTTCTCCCCAAAACTTGATGCCCTCCGTCATGGGTTCACCTCGCAAGAAGGCGAATCAAGGCTTGATCGCGACTTCGTAGGAAACCACGCCGCCCGCTCCCGCGCGAATCGGCGTGATGGTTCGGATCTGAAACGGCCGCCCCTTCAATTCGGGTACACTGTTGCGGATCGCGTCGTGAAGCATGTGTTCGAGCTCGGGCGTGGGGATGGGCAGCGCCAGCGCGCGTGCATCCACGCGGTAGGTTTGCAGACCGCTGGAACCGTCCGACTGGACCAACACGACGAGGGCGTCTTTGTCCGGCGGGCCAAGCTGCGGGCGGTCGTGAAACCAGCCGCGGGGTGTGAGCAGCACAAAGACAAGAATCACCGCCACGGCAGCGTCGTAAGGCACAGTGCCCCGCTCGTACGACCAGAAGACAACGCTACGTAGAATGCGCCCGATCGCGCGCATCTCAGTCTGTGGGAATCCCGTCCACAATCACGCCGTCGCGCATGTGCACCACAGTATCACCATAAGTGGCCGCTTCGGGATTGTGCGTGATCATTACGATTGTTTGCCCAAATTCGGTGTTCAACTGGCGAAGCAACGCCAGCACCGCCTCGGAATTCTTCGTGTCAAGGTTACCGGTCGGCTCATCGGCGAGCAGGATTTTCGGCTCGTTGACGATGGCTCGCGCGATCGCCACGCGCTGCTGCTCGCCGCCGGACATCTCCGACGGCCGATGACGAAGCCTGTCGGACAGGCCGAGCATCCTGACGATCACCTCGAAGCGATGCGGGTCGAAGCCGTCGCCGTGAATGTGTTGTGCGATGGCGATGTTCCCATAGGCATCCAGCGTCGGCAGTAAGTTGAATTTCTGAAAAACAAAGCCGATCTTGTGCCGCCGCAGCTTGGTGCGCTCGGCATCGCTCATCGCCCCCAGGTCGTTTCCGTCCACCAACACGCGTCCCCGGGTAGGCTTGGCCAAGCCGCCAATAATGTACAACAAAGTGGACTTGCCGCAGCCGGAGGGCCCCATCACAGAGACGAATTTGCCGGGCAATACCTCAAAATCCACGCCGCGCAGGGCCGGAACCTCAACATGGCCGGCATGGTAAACCTTCCACAGATTTTCAGTCTTCAGTATCGGTTCCACGCCAGATTCCCTGAGAAGGTGAGCAGCCGCAGCGGGCACGAGTATTGTATCTGTGAGTGACAGAGAGTCCAAGCCTCCGGACCGCTTCCTTCACGCGTCTTGCGCAGCGCTTGGATGCGAATGCCCTCGAAACCGCGAGCAGTGTACCTTAACGCCTCTGAAATCAGCAGGGTATCGTTACCACCATGTGCCCACGATGACCGGCCAATCGTACAACAATGCTTCGATGGGATCCTTGCGGCTCGCCAGGCAAGCCGCGCAGGCGGACACTGGTTTTAGATGCGATGAGACAGTTTAACCTCTAAAATAAAAAATGAAGGTTACACGATAAGGAGCGATTTGTGCCATCAAGCCGAATATCTTCCCCGGACCTGAAAAGGGGCTCGCGGGATTCGAAGGATCCCTTCCAAGAGATACTGGCCGACGCCGCTGTTCGTGCCCAGCACTATCTGCAAACAATTCGGGAGCGACGCGTTGGTGTGCCGCAAGAAGCCCTCGATAAACTGCCCGCACTTGGCGGGGCATTGCCGGCGCAGGGGCAGGATCCAAAATCGGTTCTGAAGCTTCTAGACGAAATTGGTTCACCCGCAACGGTGGCGTCCACGGGGGGCCGCTTTTTTGGGGGCGTCATCGGAGGTGCGTTGCCAACAACGGTTGCCGCTCATTG
This sequence comes from uncultured Acidobacteriota bacterium, assembly GCA_963803675.1. Classification (GTDB taxonomy): domain Bacteria; phylum Acidobacteriota; class Terriglobia; order Acidiferrales; family UBA7541; genus DASTCZ01. Next base: position 191,711 of record CAWDNN010000005.1, read on the forward strand.
GCTGGCCGACGCCTGGGACCAAAATGCGTGCCTGTTTGATCTTTCGCCTGTGTCGGCATACCTCGAGGACGTGGTGCTTAGCTGGCTTGTGGACTTGCTTGGACTTCCGCCAACGTCCGGCGGCGCACTCGTAACTGGCGCGCAGATGGCCAATTTTACGGCTCTAGCTGCCGCCCGCCATGCCGTCTTGCGCAAGATCGGCTGGGACGTGGAGGGCAATGGCCTGTTCTCGGCCCCACCCGTAACCGTGATCGTCGGCGAAGAGGTTCACGCGACGTTGCTCAAGGCGTTGTCGATGCTCGGTTTCGGACGAAGCCGGGTGCGTACGGTTCCCGCAGACTCCCAAGGGCGCATGAAACCGTCCAAGATTCAGCAAGCGTCCGGGCCGGTGATTGTGTGCGCCCAAGTGGGGAACGTAAATACGGGAGCATGCGATCCGGTTGGTGAAATCTGCGACGTTGCACACAAGATGGACGCATGGGTACACGTCGATGGTGCATTCGGTCTCTGGGCGGCAGCCACTCCGGAGCGAAAACACCTCGTGGACGGAGTTGCGCATGCTGATTCGTGGGCAACGGACGCGCACAAATGGCTCAACGTGCCGCAGGATAGCGGCATAGCGATCGTGCGCGAACCGGAAGCGTTGCGATGCGCGATGTCTATCACGGCGGCATACTTGAACCCCAGTGCCAAGCGGGAGCCGATGCAGTGGGGGCCGGAGTCATCCCGTCGCGCGCGCGCCGTTGAAATCTGGGCAGCATTGCGTTCGCTCGGCAGGCAGGGTGTCGCGGACCTGATTAAGCGAACGTGCGAACACGCGTCAAGGTTTGCGGAGGGTTTTCGAGCAGGCGGGTACGAGGTGCTCAATGCCGTTGTGCTGAATCAGGTGCTCGTTTCCTTCGGCGATGACGAAACGACCGCACGGGTCATCCATGCCATACAGGCAGAGGGAACCTGCTGGTGCGGCGGTACGGTGTGGAAGGGACGCAAGGCGATGCGAATCAGCGTGTCATCCTGGGCGACGACGGAATCCGACGTGGCACGAAGCCTTGAGGCCATGCTGGCAATTGCAGCGTGCTCACGAAGACCGTACTAGTCGTAGAACAGTGCTTCGACGGGATCCTTGCGGCTCGCGAGCCAAGCCGGATACGCGGACCCGATCAGGCCGCCGATCACAGCAATCAGCCCGGCGCGAAGGATCCACCCCGCCGTAATCTGGATGGTGAGCGTAGGAAAGGAGGAAACCATGAACGCCCGCAGGCCGAAACTCATGCCGATGCCAACTGCAATCCCCGCGGCACAAACCAGACCGGTTTCGCTCAGCAGCAGCTTGACGATGTAGCCCTTCGAAGCGCCCAGCGATTTCAGCACGCCGATTTCGCGCGTGCGCTCGATCACCGTGGTGTACATCGAAAGAAAAATCACCAGGAACCCGATGGCCACGGCCAGCGCGATCATGGAATTCACAAAGTCGCTCAGACCGGGCAGGTTCGTCGAGGTCATCAGCGAGAGAAAATCCTTCAGCGGGCGAATTTCGTAATTCGGAAAGACGTCTCGCATCTCGTCCATCACCGCAGGGGTATGCTCCGGCCGGGTGCACTTGATAAAGAAGAGCGAAGCTTTGTCACGCGCGCCCGGAAAGATCCTGCAGCGTGGAAAGCTGCACGAAAATCCGCGCGCCTTTGCCGTGTTCCACGATTCCGGCGACGTGAAAATCGTGGTCCAGCAGGCGATAGGTCCTTGCCCACCGTACATGTGTTGCGATTTGGCTTCCCAATCGTCCACCAGCATATCGTCCGGGCCTTCCATGTCGTGGCCCTCCAAAAAAACAAAGCCGCCGGAAACGGCGCGGAAGCTGGCCGGGTCAATTCCGTAGACCACGTCCACGCCGCCGGTGGAATTGAATTGCAGCAGGACCGGCGCGACGGCTTCGACGTACTTCATCGTAGCGAGCTTCTCGCCAATCTTCGATCGGCATGGGCGCGCCGCTGAAAGCCAGAAACACCGAAGCCGAGGGCGGCTGGAGCATGATGTCCGCGCCCACGCCTTCGATGCGCTTGCCGATCTCCGCCAGCATGCCGCTGGTCAGCCCCACGATGATAATGACGAGCGTGACCTCCACGGCCACCGCAATCACGCTGACGAACGCGCGGATCGGACGGTGAATGGCGTTGCTGAAGATGAGCTGCCCCAGCATTCGTCAGCCACCCTCGCCGAGTTGGATGAGTTCCGTTCCCGCCGGCCGCGCGAGCTGAAAGCGATCGGCGGAAATCGGTTCATTTAGCGTCAATTTCGTGATGCGAATCTCAAGCTGATAGTTGTCGTGCGGCCGGTTCAGGACGATATGCCGCGGATACATCGGCCCTGCGGGCCCTGGATTTCCAGCCTTAGCCGCGCTGCCGGTGCTGCCCGGCTGCCAATCCGAAAGGTGGACGTCAGAGATGACCCGCCCAGCGTCGCCGTAAACCTCAATCCGCGCCAGACTCAGATCGGTGCGGTCGAACCATAGCTTGCGGTCAATCGCGGGCTTCTCACCGCCGCGCAGAAGAGTCAAGACGTAGTAACGCGCGGGAGGCTCGTCGAATTCCTCGAACAACACAGTGGAGCGATTCGAAATCGCCGGCCAGAATAAGGCGTCGAGCAAGTGCTGGGGCCTGAGGTTTTCTATGGGCTTTTGGGCCGTTCGCTCCAGATTGGTGGGGCCCTCAATGAATTGGTTTTTGGATGGGATGTAGATTCGAAACGTCTTCCCGTCGCTGACCATATCAAAGATGTTCTTCGAAATGAGCGGCGCCTGCCCGATCACGCGAATACTTTCCGGTTTCTGCGCCAGAATGAATCCCTGGACCTGGTGATACTGCTCGATCACACCGCTGTAGGCCGAGCCCGCTGTGGGAATCAGTTCCACGGACGCGTTGATGCTCCTCACGGCGTCCGCTAACCGCTCGTAGGCAGCAAGCAGATCTTCCTCGGAAGCTTCCTTCGCCGGGCGGATTTCAGAGGCCGGCACGGTGTGCTTCTTGCTGACCGCACAGCCGCCAGCCGCGAGAGCCACTACAAGCAACGTGCCCGTATAGCTTAGACGCCTACGCGCCCGCAAAGCCCACCCGCGCCTCGAGAGTCACAATTCGAATCATCACTTCATAGAGTATCAGGAATCCGATGCCCGAGTGGCAGCACCGGCAACTGCCCGGCGTCAAGCGGGCCGCTCGATGCGGACGGAATGGCTGCTCAGGGCAGGGCGGAGGCGCCGGACCACTTCCGTGGTGGAAATCTTCTCGCTCAAGAGCGTCAACGACCCGTTTTCGAAATCGCAAATGCCGCACATCGCATAGTTCGAAAAGACGGGTTGATAGGCATCTACCCCTCGGCGCGAGAGATCGTTTTCCAGGGCCGCGTCACCTTGTTCGAGCAAGCTCCCCGCACGGAAGCCAAACGTTTCGGTTTCGAAGCGCGCGATCAAGGCAACCAGCGCCTCTGGTTCCGGGTGTGAAATCACGACGCACCGGCTGGCTGCCTCGCGGCACCCAATGTGATGCGCAAGGCAAAAACCCCGGACGGCGTCTAAATGGCTGAAAAAATCGAGCGCCCAGGGCTCAATGCTCGCCAGAGCGGGAATGGCGGCGGCCCAGATGGCTACGGCTTCCTCGCCACGCGCGGGAGTTTCTTCTTCGCCTTCGGCGGGTTTTTCACTGAGATCGAGGCTGATTGCGCGAACATCGGGACCGAGGTCAAGTGGCTCGACCAAGAGCCGGTAGGGAACCGGAGGCATGGGAATCAGGCGCTCGCTTCGGTGGCTCCAAAGCTCTTCCGAAAGCTGGGTGATTGCTTGCGTACCTCCAGCCAGTCAAAAAAAGCGTCCGGTGTGTCCAACCACACCTTGAACCACTGCAGCACTTCTTCCTTTTCCGCGCGCTTGAGCGGGTCTACTTTGTGATTGCGCGCGATCATCTCGGCGCGTCTTCGGCCCAGCCGGGCGACTTCGAGCACGCGCTCGGCGGCAGCCCCGTCTTTTTCCGTGCGGAACTTGCGCAGCAACTCATCCAGCCGCATCAAGCACATCTCGGCTTCTTCGAGCGTGGAAAAATGCAGCAAGTCTTGAAATTCCTCTTCGTAGCGCCCCTCGGTGTCTGCCCGCGTCGAAAGGAGTACCCGGTGCCCGTTGGCCGTGAGCACTTCCGCAATGTAATCGGCGGACGTCTTGGCCGTGGCGCCAAAGCGCGCGATCATCCGGCGGCGGATTTGTTCGAGTTCCGCGGGGGTGAAACGCGGCACGCCCAAATCCTCGGCCACCTCGAGAATCATTTCCTTCTTCGTGCCTTGTGAAGGTTCGCTCATGGTTCTTTCTGCGCCTTGCGCGCGGGCGACGGGTTCTCCTGGCCGTTCTGCTGCCGCAGCAGATTCCGATATCGCGCGACGTTGCGATTGTGCTCCGCCAACGTCCGGCTGAACAGGTGTCCGCCCTCTGTATCCGCTACGAAATATAAGTAGTCCACGTCCGCCGGTTCCAGCGCCGCGCGCAACGACGCTTCGCCTGGGTTGGCGATAGGGCCCGGCGGCAGACCTTGGTGATGGTATGTATTGTACGCCGAGTCGAAGCGAAGGTCCGCACTTGTTAGGGTGCCTGTGTAGGCGCCAGCTTGTTCGAGGGCATAGATCACGGTGGGGTCGCATTGCAGCGGCAGGCCAATCTTCAGGCGGTTCAGGAAAACGCGCGCGACCAGCGGGCGCTCTTCCGGTTTTGGCGTCTCGCTTTCCACCAGGGACGCGAGTGTGACGATTTCCTGCGGCGTGCGCGTCTCGCCCGGTGGATCAACCGCCGTCAGCGCACCCCAGTGCTTGCGGAACTGCCCTGTCATCGCGTCAATCACGCGCTCTGGCGTCACGTGATGCGGGAATTCATAAGTCGAGGGAAAGAGAAAGCCCTCGACGCTCGGCGCGTTGGGAGCAAGATCGCGGATCGGAGAGATATCGCGGGCTGCGTCCAGGAACGCCTTCCGCGTCAAGAGCCCGTTTTGCTCGAGTAGGCTGCCGATCTGGATCGTATTGAAACCTTCGGGCACGGTAATTGAAATTTCGAAGACTCGCCCGGCAGCCAAAGTGTCAAACACTTGAAAGGCCGTCTCCGGCTGCGTGAAGTAGTATTCGCCTGCCTGGAGCGGGCGAGTGCGCCAGCGCGCCAGCAGAATGAAAGGCCAGCGGCCTCGAACAACGCCCTGTTGTGCCAGAAGCCGCGCGATGCCGCGCGCCGAGGTTCCCCTTGGGATATCCACGAACACGCCTACTCCGCCGAAGCCGCGGTACGGCACGTACAGCGCATAGGAGACCCAAAGCGCGGCTGCCAGCACAAGAATAAAAAGAATGACGAAAGCTCGGCGCATTCAGCTTTTTCCCGCGGCCAGATCAGGCCGGTTACGCGAAGATCGCTCCTCGAGGTAGTCGCGCAGGATGATCGCAGCGGCAACATCATCGCGCGTGATCGAACGCGCCCCGGCCCTGCGGCGCGCGGAAACTTCCATTTGTGCGGCATCCCAGGAGGTAAGGCGTTCGTCCACCATTTCCACGGGCAACCCTAGTTGTTTGGCAATGCGCGCGGCAAATCGCCGTACCTCCGCGGCCATTTCGCTGTTGCCACCGTCGAGATGCAAAGGCAAGCCGACAATGATCCTTCGAACGCAATGCTCGCGGACGACGGCACGAAGGCGGCGCACGTCATCGCGCCTGTTCGTACGTTCCAATGTTTCGAGCGGCGAAGATGTGAGACACAACTCGTCCGAGACCGCTATGCCGATTCGTTTCTGGCCATAGTCCAGCGCGAGGACGCGTCCCTTCTTGGTGCCGGGTTCGGTCGCGGCAGCCGAATCCACGGGAGGGTCAGGAGGGGAAGCCATAGCTCATTATATCGCGTCAAAACGGCGGTCCGTGAGGATGACTCTAACTGCGCCAGCGAAGGGTTACGGGCTCGGAAAGGGGATGCTCGAACGGCGCGCCGCTGCGGCGCGAATCGAGCCACGCCTTCTTTAACTGGAAATACCAGCGCGCGGGGCGGTCCGAATCGTCTATCAACATGAGCGAAGGGTGATCGCGCAATCCGACGGCCTGCTTTTCCATGGTGCGCGTGTCCTGCGCGATGAATTGCCGGGCGAAGTGACGATAAATGGGCATCACAAACGGCACCCAGCGGAACAGGTTCCACGCGGCGCAGAAATCCAGCCGGCAACGATCGGCCGTAACCGGCGTCACCGTCGCCCGGCTCGAAAACCAGTAGGGCCCGCAGCGGATGATTTCCAGGCGATGATTCGGCAGCACAAAATCAATCGTCGTGGTGATCGGTTCCTTATAGATGCGCAGCAGCTTGTAAGCGCCGCTGTTGGCCGAGGGAGAGTGCGCCCGCATCCGGAAGCCATAGGGGATCGGTTCGAAGATCTTTTGCTTCTCCTGAATGCTGCGACGGCTGCGCCACCACCACGATTGGTGAACGAAAGGACCGTGCGCGGGATCCATCAGGCCGATAATCCCGTTGTCCACATTGCTCGGCATTTCGGCTTCGAGGCGCGCGATACGGTACTGTCCGCTGAATTTCGCCAACTCCGGAGCGTTCGAAATCGCCTGGGATCGCGGGCCGCGGGCGGGTTGGTCGGGCATGTAGACCCATACGTAGCCGTCTTTTTCTTCGCAAGGATAGCTTCGGCAGAAGATACGCTCGACCTTGAGCTTCGAGTCGGAGGTCAGCGAAGGAATCACCTGACACTGGCCCGTGTGTGGTTCGAATTGCCAGCCGTGATAGGAACACTCGACGGCCTTGCCGTCGAAATGGCCTTCAGTCAGCGGCATCCCACGATGCGGGCAAACGTCGCGCAAGACAAAGACCCGCCCGTCTGCGTCGCGACCGATCGCCAGCGGCTCGCCAAGCAGTTTCGCGCTGAGCAATTTCTGCCCGCGCACCCGCGCGCTTTGCGTCGCGGGGTACCAGAAGCCGCGAAGCATCTCCGCGCCAGCTGTTTGATTGGTCGCCTCAGCTAGCTCGCTCATTCGAAAAGAAAGGCTCTCCGGCGCCAGCGTACTACACGCATCCAGCACCGGCAACCGGCGGTGTATTCAAATTTGGCTCGGTTGTTTTGCATTACAGCTCCGCGGCAATACGATCCGCGGTGCGTGCGACCTGCGCCATTTCGGCGACGTCGTGGACGCGAACGATGTGCGCGCCACCCAAAATCGCGGCGGTAGTTGCCGCCGCCGTCCCCCAATGCCGCTCCTCGGGAAGCTGAGGCGACTTGGCTCCGCCAACGGCGGCGCCGAGAAATGCCTTGCGGGAAGGCCCCACCAACAGCGGGAAACCCAGCTCCGCAAGTTTCGGCAGGCGCGCGAGGAGTTCAAAATTCTGCGCATAGTTTTTGCCGAAGCCGATCCCCGGATCGAGCACGAGCCGCGATTTCGAAATCCCCGCGCGGCGCGCCCGCTTTATCGCGGCGCGCAAACCGGCAGAAACGTCACGCACCACACTCTTCGCAAACGGACCGCGTTGCATCGTCTCCGGCCTGCCCCGCATGTGCATCAGAATGAGGCCCGCCCGATGACGCTGGACAACCTCTCCAAGGGCAGGATCGGAATGGAGGGCGGAGACATCGTTGATGATATCGGCTCCCTCGCGCAGCGATGCGTCCGCCACGAGAGCTTTTCGCGTATCCACCGAGATCGGGATTCCAAGCTTGCCTCGAAGGGTCTGCAGAATAGGCATCACGCGGGCAATTTCTTCCTCCGCCGTGATTGCGGACGAGCCGGGACGCGTGGATTCCCCGCCGATATCGAGCAGATCGGCGCCTGACTGTTCCAGCTCGAGCGCATGCTGGACGGCTCTGCGCGAATCGAGGAATTTGCCGCCGTCGCTGAAGCTATCAGGCGTCACGTTGAGCACGCCCATGATGAGCGTGCGCTCGCCGAGGACCAGCGTGCGAGATGCCAGGCGCCAACGAAACTTGCGGCGAATCATCGCGTAAGTGTAAACCATGAAGATGGCGAAGGTATGCCGGGTGGCGTTTGGCGAGCTAGGCGGCGTTCGATCGCGAATCTCAACAGCAGGGGCACCGTTTGTTCATCCTGAAACAGGGAGGGCTGCGCAGCATTCTGCTAGTGCGTGGCGGGAACATAGTAGGAGGGGCGGCAATCGAGATGCGCATCCCGATGCGCGGCCGCGTCGCTGAAGTCAATCGTCAAATTGTGCCAGCCAGCGCGGGCTGCCGCATCATCGGGGTAGAAGCCGAGCAGATACTCAGTGCGCAGCCGGGCAGCGATTCGGCGATAGGCGTCCCCGAGGGTGCCGATTTCACGAAGAAAATAGAGATCCCCACCCACGCGCCGCACCAGTTCTGCGAGATACACCGTGTAGGCCGGCACGCCGATACGCCGAGATTGCCGGGAAATAAGCGTTGCTCCGCGTTGCGCCGAAAGCCAATTCGCGGTCATTCGCTCGGGGCGGTTCTCCGTGGAAATCGCAAAGACCTCGACGCCCGCCGACGAAAGCTGGCGCACCATGTCTTCGAAGGTCAGCCAGTCTCCCCCAGCCTGCGGCGGATACATGCTGGCAGGGTCCCAGGTTAGCTTCAGCCCGCTGTCTTGCCCGTCTGTCAGCAGGATGATCGCTTTGCGTCCGCCGGGCGCATGGGCACCGCTGAAGAGCCTGAGCGCCGCGAGATAAACGGAGCTGTAGATGTTCGAGCCGGTTTCGTCGAGCGAGCGCATCAGGTCTACCTGGGCCAGCGCTTTCTCCATGAGTTGGCGATTGGCCGAAAACGGCAGGAGTAAATGCGTGTGTCCAGCAAAGGATACGACGGCGACCTCATCTTGCGGAGAAAGCTCTGCCGAGAGCGCGCTCGCCGCCGCTTTCATCTCTTCGATCGAGCGGGCCTCGCTGGGGCTCGCATCGAGAATCAGTGCGATGTGCGCGGGCTCGGTGGAAGCGTCCAGATGGGACAACCGCTGCGGCACGCCGTCGGCGGCCAGCCGAAAATCGGAAATGGTGAGTCCGCTCAAGGGAGCGCCACCGGCAGAGACGACCGAACATGCTGCCGCGATCAGAGTGACTTGTGACCGAAAGGTGTAAGGAGCGACCGGGTCTTTGCGAGGTCCGGGCGGAGCGGGCGTGGCGCCCTTCGTCAGGGTTCGAATCTCACCGCTGGCCGGGTCGCGGATATATTGAACGTCGCGGTCGAGTTCCTGCGGTTTGGGCAACTTCTGCGGGCTGCTGGATTGGGCCAACACCTGCGCAATCGCCAGCGATGCGACAACAAGTCCCACGGCGCATCGCTCTGGAAAACGCTGCACGGTCAATCAAGATCGAAATCGCGTACGGGCTTTTCGACGGGCTGCTGGCGGGCCTTCTTCAAGTTCTCTTCAAACTTGCGTGAGAGCACATCCTCTTTGTTTTTCTCCGCGTCCCACGACTGTTTGAATTTTGCTTCTCGCTGCGCAGCTTGGTCGGAGAGGATACGCGCGGCGTCCGCGAGATCAACATCAGGCGTGGCCCTGGGAGGCGGTGTATGGGAAAGCACTACAGCGAGTCCCGGATCCACCGTCAGGCGAGTTTTGCAGCACGGGCAGGTGACGTCAATCGCCTCGGGCTTCTGTGCCATGCGCCTATTCTACGCCAAACTGGCGGTGAGCGCAGAACTCGGAGGCGTTGCGGGCAATTCGGACGCAAAAAGCCCGGCGCCGAGTACGACGCCGGGCGAAATTACCAAGCCTTCGATCGAGGGCTAGACTCAGCCCTTTGTGAAGCCTGGCGCTGGGCGCAATTCCGGACGTCCCACCTGTTTCGGTTCCGCGCTGGGCAAGGCCGGCGCCGGTGGCGGAGGTGCCGCCGGCCGCTCAGCCAGCGGCTTGCCTTCGATCAATTGCCGAATCTGGCTTCCGTCAAGCACTTCACGTTCGAGCAACGCCACGGCAATTCGCTCCAGAGCATCGCGATGCGATTCGAGCGTCGTTCGAGCGCGCGAGTAAGCCGTCGTGACGATTTTCTTCACTTCGAGGTCAATGCGGATCGCGGTATCCTCGGAATAGTCGCGATGCTGCGCAATCTCGCGCCCCAGGAAGATGGCTTCTTCTTTCTTGCCGTAGGCCAGCGGCCCAAGTTCACTCATCCCCCAATCGCAAACCATCTGCCGGGCGATATCAGTAGCGTGCTCGATATCGCTGCGTGCACCGGTGGTCAAGTGGCCAAAGATGATTTCCTCCGCCGCGCGTCCTCCCATAGCCACGGCCAGCCTCGCGTCCAGGAAATCTTTGCTATAGGAGTGGCGGTCATCAATGGGAAGCTGTAGCGTCACGCCCAGAGCCATTCCGCGCGGAATGATCGTCACTTTATGAAGCGGGTCGGTCCCGGGAGTCATGGCGGCCACAAGCGCGTGCCCCGCTTCGTGGTAAGCCGTGTTGCGCTTTTCCTCCTCGGAAAGAATCATGGACTTGCGCTCCACACCCATCAGGACCTTGTCCTTCGCGGTTTCGAAGTCTTCCATGATGACCGTCTTGCGATTCTGGCGAGCCGCCCACAGTGCAGCTTCGTTGACGAGATTCGCCAGATCGGCGCCTGAAAATCCAGGCGTGCCGCGAGCGATGACCGAGAGGTCCACATCTTCCGACAAAGGATTCTTACGCGTATGCACGCGAAGAATTTCTTCACGGCCCTTGATGTCCGGCCGGGGAACGACTACGCGGCGGTCGAAGCGCCCAGGCCGCAGCAATGCTGGATCGAGCACGTCGGGACGGTTCGTGGCCGCAATCAGGATGACGCCTTCGTTCGATTCGAAGCCGTCCATTTCGACGAGCAATGCGTTGAGCGTTTGCTCGCGCTCATCATGTCCGCCGCCCAAACCCGCGCCGCGGTGGCGCCCGACGGCGTCAATTTCATCTATAAAAATAATGCAGGGCGCGTTCTTCTTGCCTTGCTCGAAGAGGTCCCGAACGCGGCTTGCGCCCACGCCGACAAACATCTCGACGAAATCAGAGCCGGAGATGGAAAAGAATGGGACATTCGCCTCGCCGGCGATGGCGCGGGCCAGCAGCGTCTTACCCGTGCCTGGAGGCCCCACCAACAGCACACCCTTGGGGATGCGGCCGCCCAGTTTTTGAAACTTCTGCGGGTCCTTCAGGAAATCAATGATCTCCTGCAGTTCATCCTTCGCTTCTTCGATTCCCGCCACATCTTTAAAGGTGGCTTTCTTCTGCTGCGCGGTGAGCAAGCGAGCGCGCGATTTGCCGAAGCTCAGAGCCTTGTTTCCGCCGGCCTGCATCTGGCGGATCATAAAGATCCAGAGTCCGAAGAGAACGACGAAAGGAAGGAGATTGATCACAATCGTGACCCAGTCGTTACCACGAACTTCCTTCACATTGATGGCGACACCCTTGTCGCGCAGTTCCTTGATGAGGTCAGGAGCAGCTTCCTTGAAAATCGTCACATGGAATTTTTCCGCAGGCTCGCGATACTCGCCATCCACTTCGTAGCTGTTGGGCGAGAGAAGCAGCGTGACTTCCTTGACGTTGCCCCGATCCACGTTCGTCATGAACATGCCGTAGGTCTCGTCGAGGATGCGAGAGGATTGGCTGGTCGGGGTAAACACCTTCCAGAGCACGAGCCCCAAGAGGATGATGAACATCCACACTAGAATTGTTTTTGCAGCTGAACTGGAATTCACGACTACCTCACCTTGATCCGGATGCCCTTCGCCGTACCCTCGTGTCCTTGCCGCCGCGCGCGCCTCGTCTCGAAGACGGGGAATCCTTCAACGACCCCACGAAGCCCAGATTGCGGTAATGACCCTGGCGATCCGCCAGTCCGTATCCGACTAATTGATTAGATGCTCCTACAAACCCGAAGTAATCAGGTCCGAGATTAACGCGCCGCTCAGACGGCGCGTCAATCAGGACGGCAATTCGAAGCGACCTCGGCAGCGTCTCCTGCAGCCGTTTCGCCAGGAAATCGAGCGTGATGCCCGTCCGCAGCAGCGCATCCACAAGCAGCACATTCCGGCCCTTCAAAGCCGGTGACCGGCTGAAGAATACCTCGCGGCGCGCGTAACCGCTCATCTCAATGTCGCGCAGCTCAGCCCGCACGAAATGGCACGCCACCGGAACCGCTATGCTTCGAACCAAATCCGCCCCAAAAATGAAGGCATTCTCAATCAGGATAACGACATCCAAGTCTTGGCGCGCATAGTCCCTGGATATGGCGCGGCCCATTGCCGCAACCCGCGCAGCTACCCTCGATTTCGAATAAATGACCCTTGGCTCCGCCTTCAAAGCGGCTCCTCAATCACCAGTACCCCGGTACGTGTCTTCACGCCGGCGGCAAACTCTGCTGCGAAGGGGAAGCCTCGCGTCCAAACCAGTGATCCAGCGCTGGTCAACACAGGCCAGCAAGCGCGCTCACCGAGAGCAATACGCCGCTCACACAATAGGTGCTTCAGCTTGCGATGATGCAGACGCCCTTGTGGCCGATATGCATCGCCGGGCCTCCAGTTGCGCACCTCTAGCGGCGCGCGTAGAAGCTCTCGATCGAGTGCATATCGAATAGTGTCCCTCTGCCTAAGGGACCAGTCAATTACTTTCAGCCGCAGCCGCTTACCAGTTTCGGCAACATCAATCGAGAGATCTGAGGCGCCGTCCAGAGGCAGCTCGTACGAGAATCCCCCGCGACTCGAATGGGCCTCAGCCGGGTCGCCTGCTCCGTATGCGGGAGACTTGTGGGCAAAAATGATCTCGCTAAAAACCTTCTCCACGACCACTCCCCCGGGTAGCTGTACTTGGTGCCCACTCGCGGAGGCTTCGGCGAGCCCAATTACGTCCTCGACGTGGCGGCTGTTGAATCCCTGCCGAGAACCCTTGAGCTCCTCCAGAATGCGCCGCACCAACCTCTTCGAAACAGCCGCCTGGGCCTCGCGACCCGTGCCCGTGAAGGTCACCGCCGGCCGCAGGAGATCGCTCGACGAGATCGTAAACCGGCCAGCCTCGCGCCGAACCAGCGTTCGAAAGCTTTCTTCGATGAAGCTCTGCCAGAACGATTCGTCTTCCCGGGCCAAGCCAGCCAACTGTCCCAAGTGCCCGACGATCGCCGGCTGAAAGTCTGCCTCCAACAACGGCGTCAGGCGGCTTCGAATGCGCGCCCGAAGCCGGCTCACATCGCCGTTGGTTGAATCCTCGCGCCATGTTTGACCCCTGGCAGCAAGAAAAGTGCGCAGTTCCGCACGGCGCACTTCCAACAAAGGACGGACAGCCGTCTCTGTGACCGGGTAAATCCCCGCCAAGCCAGTGGGACCGGTTCCTCGAAGCATTTGCGCGAGCACCGTCTCGGCCTGATCATCCGCCGTGTGCGCCACTGCAATGCGCGTGGCACGCCCTTCTTTGACCAGGCCGGCGAAGAATTGATAGCGAAGCCGGCGCCCCGCGTCTTCGAGGTTCCAGCCGTTCTCCCGCGCACGACCCGCCACGTCCTCAGAGCCGCCGATGAATTCAAGGCCTCGGGATGCGGCAAGCCTGCGGACAAGCTGCTCGTCGCAGTCCGATTCTTCACCCCTAAGCTGGTGATTGAAGTGGACCACGAGCAAACGAACCCCAAGGGCTGCTTTCAGCTCTTCGAAGAGCAGCAGGAGCGCGACCGAGTCGGCGCCGCCAGAGACAGCGACGCCCGCGACGGCGCCCGGCGCAAACATCCGGTGCCGCCGAACGAAATCAACAATGCGCTGACTTAGGGATTCTGGCATGGCGCGCGTGCTGTCAAGCTGGCTGGAACCATTCTAGCAGCCGCGCAACGGGCCGCACAAACGAACCACACAATAGGATTGGACGGACGGGACTGTAAAGGGCAATCAGACCGAATTCGCGAGCCGCTCGGCAATCATTTCGCGGCTGCAGGAGATCTGCCGGTCGAGGAGGACGGCGGCGAAATGAGCGCAGCCGGAGCGTTCCCGATCATTGGTGGCCGGTGGCGATCTGTGCCGTGGCAAGCCTGGCCTCTGCGGGAACCTTGAGAAAGGCGTACCCCCAGGCGATCGGTAGCCAGAGCGCCGTGATGTAGCAAATACCGCGCCAGAGCAGGTTCGGGGGATCAATTCCGTACAGGGAATAGCTGGCCGCATAGGCGCTGAAATAGACGCCCAGGGCCAGCACGATTTGGATTACCCGTGTGTGCATCTGGCGCAGCTTGAGCACGGCGGCCCACAACAGGTAGGTAAAGAGCGCGCCAATGAAATAGAGGTCCCGCGATAGTTCGGTCACGAATCGGCTTCGCACGCGGTGATGCACAAACATGCCCTGCGTATGCTGCAGGATGAAAAATGTGACGACCGCAGTCATCACCAGGACCATGACTACGCCGAACCGAACCAGCTTGCTCGCGCCCATCTCCCGGAACACGTGCGCGAAGAGGCCGGTCAGAGCCAAATACAGGCAGATCGTGAGCAAGAAGTCTGAATAGAAGTAAAAGTAGGAATATTGGACCGACAAATAGCCGTAGTGAGCGAAGACGAAGTAACGCGCCGCCGTTGCCAGGCACGCCGCCAGTAAGTAAAAGTTCAGGAGAAAGAACTTGAGGAAGCACTTCGCCCGGAGAGCACACACCACCGCAGCCGCCTGCAAAATGGCGGTGGCGAACCACAAAACGTAATCGAGCGGGCCAAGCACGATCTTTGTAATGTCCCGTGGCTTGGCCCGCTGTCAGGTCTTAAGGCAACTTCGTTAAAGCGCCGACCAAGCCAACCTATGCTGTGAAGTTATCGGGCGGCAGTGGCGGAATCGGGCCACCACCATTGAAGTTATCTGGCGGTAGTGGCGGAATCGGGCCACCACCATTAGCCGTCTGCACCTGACTATGGTGCACAGGCAGGTTGCACAGACCCACTGTGCAGACCAACGCGAGCACCAGAACTGCAACTACGAACGACCGCTTCATGAAACCCTCCGTGTTGCGAACAGCGGAGGGATTATAGGAAGCGGTGCTCCATTCTGGTACTTAATTGGCTATTTTGTGTCTAAAAAGTTAACACCCCTACCCTTGGCCCCGGCGGGCACGCTTGCCTCACCCCTGAGCCCAGAATCTTTCTAACCTTGCATATGGAAAGTAGCGGCCGGTATCGCATATGGTCAAGGGTACAGAAGTACTACAGCGTCCGTAGTGTCAGCATCTGTGCTGATTGTGGCGATGCCGCGCTCGACTGCGGACCCTGGGGCCTCGGGTCGTTCCTGCGGCCTTTCCTTGACACTGGTCCGCGCCCGTCCTTACTATGTTGCACCTGCGTGGGCCGGCGTAGCTCAGTGGTAGAGCGAGGGTCTCATAATCCCTAGGCCGTGGGTTCGATTCCCCCCGCCGGCACCATTCATTTTGCAGTAGTTAAGGCTGTTTTCGGGTCATCCGCGCAACCGCTCCGTGACTTTCGTCTTTGACGTTGCGCCGCCCTTAATTCGTCTTCGGGGCATCCACATATCCAAATTGGGGTGACAGGCCCCGCTAGCTGCTAAAATCCGCGGCGAGGTTGTCTGGTCATCGCAGATGGCAAGTCTCACAGCCCTGCTATTGGGCGCAACAGTCGCAGTAGCCATCGGACCGATCGCATTGCTGATTGTTAATGCCTCCGCCTCCGCTGGTCTCACTGCTGGCGTCGGTAGTGCGTTTGGCGCGGCGATCGGAGATTTCACGTTTGCGCTGGTAGCTTTCCTTGCAGGTTCATTCGCGACGAGCGTGCTGGTTGCTCACAGACACATCATCTCTATTCTTGGATCCCTTGTCCTTCTAGCGTTTGGCGGTTGGGTTGCTACACGTGCCCTTCGCGGCACCGCCCAAGCGCGACACGCGCTGCCAGAGGGCTTTCTCGCGCGGCCACTTCAAACCACTTATGTTTTGACGCTTTTAAACCCTCTGACTATCGTGGTTTTCGCCGGGTCCGCCCCACTGTTTGGTCTTGCCCGGTCGCCGGCATTAACAATCTGGCATGCCTTATGCGTCGGCTTGGGGAGCCTCGCGGTTCAATTGACCTTGGCTCTAGGAGGTGTGGGGCTGGGCCGCGTATTGCGGACTAGAAGGAGCCTCCACGTGCTGAATTTCATAAGTGGTATAGCAATCGCCGGTTTTGGTATCGTCGAGCTTCTGCGATAGGCCTCTTTGGGCTGGCTGAAGGGGGGCGCGGCTATTTGTCGCTCTTGCTCTTGTCTACGCGGAGGATGAGGACGATGTCTTTGCGGTCGTCATAGCGGGAGAGTTTGCGCGTGGCGGAAGTCTGGTCTGTGGTTTCGGCGTGGAGTTCATAGTCCACGTTGGGATCGAGCCCGCTGAAGCGATATTCGCCGGCATCGTCGCTGATGTAGGTGCGCACCACCTGCGTGGCCAGATTTTGCAGATAGACTACGCCACCTTTGAGCGGGTCGCCCTGTTTATCCACCACCTGGCCGTGGACGGTGCGGACTTGCGCGTCCTGTGCGCGAACCGCGATGGAAAATGCGAGAACGAATGCCAGCGAAACAAGGAGGAGACGCTTCATTTTTTCCTATCCGGCTGCACGATCATGTGGAATACGAGATCGAGCCGCGCGCTCGCTTGCGAAGTAATCGTTTGCGTTTGCGTCACGAACCCCTTGGCCTTTACCTCGATTACGTAGTCAGGACCTGGCGGCACGCGCACGGCAAATTCGCCGCGGCGGTCGGATGTGGCTTCCCACTTCGGCTTCTTGTCCGTGGCTCGCCGCACGTGGACATCCGCCCCCGGCAAAAGATGCCCATCCTGGGTAAACACGTTGCCATAGAGAATGCAATCGTCATAACGCGGCTTCTGCTGCGGCTCGGCAGCGGCCGGCGGCCGCTCCGGCAGCGCGCTCGAGGGCGCGGCCAAGCCGGTGCCCGCAATCGCCAACGCGAACAGCATAAGGAGAGGCGCGAGCTTGCGGCTCCGGAGGGTGCGGGCGCCGCGTGCAAAGGCGGAGTGGGCCGCGCGCGAGAACACGGGCTTACGCGTCGTCTTCCTCTTCGGCGTCGTCGTCCCCTGGCTCTACCTCGGCGTCCTCGCCTTCCTCGTCATCGTCGTCATCTTCTTCGTCCTCATCGTCGTCATCGTCGCCTTCGGATATCACGTTGACATGGACAGGATGCGTTTGCACGACTTCGAGCTCCGCCTCGCACTCCGGGCAGGTGAGGATCTCGCCCTCTTCGACCTCTTCTTCGTCTACATCAATTTCAGTGGCGCAACTAGGACACCGAACCACGTGGCAGCCTCCTTCAGGGAATCGAACCTCAGCCGTTCGAGTATTATATAACGCACTCGCATGCCACAAGAAAAACCAGATGGTGGAGGTACGTTCGAGAGCACAGATGGGGTGAGGAACAGGCGCCAATACCCGGAACTTGCCGATGGTGGGCGTGGGAGGGGTCGTGATCCGCGATGGCCGCGCGCTGCTCATTCGGCGTGGGAGCGAGCCGCTCAAAGGGGAATGGTCCATCCCAGGCGGCTTGCTCGAGCTCGGCGAGACGATCATCGAGGGAGTGGCCCGGGAGCTTCTCGAAGAAACCGGGCTGAAGGTCAGGGTGATCGAGCTGATCGAGGTTTTTGAGCGTATCTTTCCCCGCGCCTCCGCCGGAAGGCGCGGCTACGGCGGGGGTGCCCGCTGCCGCAGAGGACCCGCGGCCTCTCTATCACTTTGTGATTCTAGATTATCTTTGCGAGGCGCCGGAGGGAGAGCCGTGCGCGGGCGGCGACGTCACCGACGTCGCGTTTGCCACCGAAGAGGAACTGGAGCGGTTTCGGCTGACTCCGGCGGCGACGCGTGTGTTGCGGAAGGCATTCGAGCTGGCGCGCGCCCGACGCCGCTCGATGACGGTCAAAATCCGCCCGAAATTGTTATTCCGCGGGTCAGTGCCTGCTCGTTGCCTTCAGAATTTCGATGTTGCCGTTGCTGTTCGTGAGTTGAAGCGGGCAGCCGCCGCCACCGATCCTGCCGTTGAGCGAATCGCCGCCCAAAGTTCCCGACGCGGTTACATCGAGCTCGCTCGACACTTTGCCGAAGGAGGTATGCGAGGTGAGGTCGTAGCCGCCGCCATCCGAGAGCGCGACGCGCACGGGCGCGAACGACGAGCGCAAAGTGATCGCGTTGCACGCGCCCGCGCGCATTTTTCGGCGGCACGCCGGAAACGTCCACCGAGCCATTCTGATTGTCCACGTCCACGCCGCCGTCAACACCGTGTCAAAGCCACCGAGCCGAAGGAGGTTCGCACGCTAGCCGCACCGTGAATCGTGGTGGCTTTGACGCTGCCGTTCGAGTCCTCGACGGTGAGGGAGCCGTTGATCCGCTCTGCGCGCACCAATCCGAAGGTGGTCTTGATGTAGGTTTCGCCGCCGGCATCCACGACGGAAACGCCCGCATTGCCCGTGACAACGCGCACGCCGCGGCGCACTCCGGAAATGTCAACCTTGCCGAACGAACCTTCCGCCTGGACCGAGCCTTCGATCTGCGAGAGCTCTATCGCCGAGTTTGTCGCGTTGATGGTGAGATCGCCGTGAATTCCCGAGGCTTCGACACCGGCGAAAGAGGTCCTGACTTGCAGGGGTCCGCGAATGTCGCGCGCCTCGAACTTTGCCGTTGTTGTTCTCGATATCGAGCGGGCCGCCGATGTCGTGTACCTCGACGGTGGCGAAGCTCGTGTGAATCGAAGCCGCCCGCGGCGGCGCCGCTGCCGGAAATGCTGCCGTTTGAGGAGCGGCAGATCAACTCGCTGGTGCACGTTGAGAAAGGAAAGAGATGCGAACGAAGTCTGCAAATCCGCCGCGCCGGTGATGTTGCGAGCATCCACAGCGCCATTGCCGTTGCGAACGGTAAGATCGCCGGTGATATCGGAAACCGTCACCGAGCCGAAAGAATTCCTGATGGTCGAGGGACCCCCGGCCTGATGGACCTCCACGGTGCCATTGCTATTGTTGATCGAAACTGTCCGGGTGATGTTGCCGGCGTTTACGCTCCCGAAGCGATCGTTCACGGTGAGCGCGCCGTGAATCTGCGAGACCTGGACCGAGCCATTGTTCGTGCCGACATCGGCATCGCCGTCGTTGTTGATCAGCTCGACCGCGCCAAACGAATCGCGCAGGAGCTGATTGCCTTTGCCGTCGTGAACGGTGACGGTGCCTTGCTTGTTGTCAATATCCGTGGCGGCTTTGAGCCCATAGACACTCACGTTGCCAAAACTGTTGCGAATGGTGAGCGGCGCGTCTTCGGGCATTTCGATTTCATATTCCACCGAGAAGGAAATATTCCGGTGATTCCACCAGGAATTATTCTGTTCCGGATAATCGGTGCGAACGAGGAGTCCGGAAGACGAGGGCTCGACGTGGATCTGGATCTGATTCGCGAAGTTCTCGGCGTCGTCGTGCGATGCGGCAGCAACGCGGATGCTGGCGAGCACATGAACGTCGCGCGAGGAATGCGTCCGCACGGTGATGCTGCCGAGCCTGATGCTCGATGCGCAGCGATTGGCCGGACGGCAGAGGCACCGTCGATCGAAGCTGTGCTTTACTTCTTCTTGAGGACCGTTCGGCTGCGGCGCGCGCGCAGCGGCCGTTCCCGCTGTTAGCGCGAGCAGCCCAGCCGCGGCCAGTGCCGCAAATCCGATTCGTATCACGTCATTCTCCCTGGAGAACTTCTTCGAGCGTGCGTTGCTTTTCCTGATAGAAGGAAAGCAACTCGCGGCGCAAGTACGCATTGGCCTGGTTTTGCTCGAGGTTCGCGCGGCAGTCCGCAATCGCCGCGTTCAAAAGCTCCAATTTTTCGCGGTAGTTCACCATCAGCGGCGTCGAGGCGCCGTCGAGTTTCGGCTGCGCCAGCTTGGCCAGCTTGTCGATGGATTGCTCGTAAGCCTGCTGCGCTTTTTCGACGTCGCGCACGGCTTGGTCGGTGAGCAAGTGTTGATTGTCTGGCGTTACAGGCGAGCTGCGATGCAGCATCAGCCACCCGCTGACGCCCGAAACGAGAAGGAGCGCCAACGCGGCAAAAGCGAGTTGCCAACGCAGCGCCGGAATGCCCGCCGGGCATCTGGAACCACTCGCGCCAGCCTCTTGGCTTGGCAGGTTCGGCCTCCAGCGTTTGCGCGATGCGGGGCCACAGCGCGGGGCTCGGCCATTCTTTCCGCATTTCGTGGGCGGCCACGGAGATTTCGCGCCACAGCACGAGTTCCTGGCGGCACGCAGCACAATTCCTTGGCGTGAGCCTCGAGCAGCGCCATCCGCTCCGGCGATTCTTCGCGCAGGGCTTCTTCAAGATCACAGCAGTCGAATTTGTGCTTTGATTGCTCATGATGTTCCTCATGCTTGGCCGCGGCCACGTGCTGCAACGTCCGGTCCGGCCCGCTCAACCAGCATCTCGCGCAAGCGGCGTTTTGCCTGGTACAGCGCATTCTTCGAGGCCATCTCCGAGACGCCAAGGATCGAGCCAATCTCGGAATGCTTGAATCCTTCCACTTCGTAGAGCAAGAAGACGGAACGCAGGTGCGGCGTGAGCGACGCCACGCACTTCTCCAGCGCGAGACGCAGCGGATGATTGCTGCCCTTGGTCGGCGGCTCGTAGGTCTCGCCTTCTTCCACCAGTCCTGTTCGGACGTCTCCGGATGGCGGATGCGTTTTCGGCGCGCGTCATAGCAGGAGTTCACCAGGATGCGATACGACCCAGGTGGAAAAAGCCGACTGCCCTTTGAAATGGTGGATACCGCGATGCACCTTGAGGAACGTTTCCTGGACGGCGTCTTCGGCGTCCTGCGGATTCCCCAACAGATTCAAGGCGATACTCTTCATCCGCGAGCCCTGCGATTGGTAGAGACGTTCGTAGGCGTCCAAGCTCCCGCTGCGGCAGGCCTCGGCGAGCAGAGAGTCCTCTCCGCGCGCTTCCTCGCGAGACCTCACGAGTGCCGAGTCATCAGGCCTGGGCAAACAGAACTCCTGGACGGCGCCTTGCCAGCTCAGTGTACCTTCGAACTGCACCGTCGTTCTCCCATCGCTTTCTCTTTACATCTACTTAGACGACAGGGAGGGGCGAAGTGTCAGAGGCTGTGGAAAGCCAACGAACGCTGAGAGATAGGCGGATGTCTCCGGATCGGCAAGATGCTCATGTGCGAGGACACGCGTCGCGACGGCGTGGCGCGTTAGCTCGCTACGGCTTCGGGTACGCGGCCAAAACGGCGGTCGCGGGCGCGATATTCCGCGAGGGCAATCGCCAGATCCGCGGCGGTGAAATCCGGCCACATTTTCGGCGTGAAATAGAGCTCGGCGTAGGCGGCTTCCCAGAGCAGGAAGTCGCTCAAGCGCTGCTCGCCGCCGGTGCGGATCAGCAAATCCAGATCAGGGGCCGCGCCGTGACTCACTTCGCCGAGCAATTCCTCAAACGACTCGCGAGAGACGCGCGTGGCCTTATAGAAACGGCAGGCGGCGCGAAAAATCGCTTCGCGGGCGGAGTAGTCAACGGCGAGACGAAGGTGCAGTTGGCGGCCATCGGCCGTGTCTAGTTCGGCTGCTTCAATGACGTCGCGCAAAGACGGCGAGAGGCGATCGCGGCGGCCGATCACGGAGATGCGTATTCCTTGCCGGACGCACTCCGCGGCTTCTTTTTCCAGGTAATCCTCGAGCAGGCGCATCAGCGCGGCGACTTCGACGGAGGGCCGCTGCCAGTTGTCCGCGGAGAACGCGTAGAGCGTGAGCGTGCCGACGCCTAGATCAGCCGCGGCGCGCACGATGGCGCCGCACGTTTTCGGCGCCGCGCCGGTGTCCGGCGGACCGAGGCTGGCCACGGAGGGCGGCCCAGCGGCCATTGCCGTCCATGATGATGGCGAGGTGGAGTGGATGAGCGCGTAGCGAGTTCATCGAATGATTTCCCTGTTTAGTCTACGGATATAAATTACTTTCTCACGATAAAGTTATGACACAAAAAAATTTTCCAGTCCGCGGCTTAACGGTCGCGCATGGACCGAATCAACGCTTCCATATGATCCAGATAGCGTTCGAGAGCGCGGCGGCCGGCAGCCGTCAGATGAAACTCCGTCTTGGGAAGGCGGCCGTCGAATGACTTGGAGCACGTGATATACGCCGCTTCTTCGAGCTTGCGGGCATGCACGCTAAGATTGCCGTCGGTCGTCTTGAGCAAGGCCTTGAGCTGGTTAAACGTCAACGATTCGTTGACGGCAAGCGCGCTTACGATGCCCAGGCGCATACGCTCATGGATCAAGCGGTCGAAATCCGGGGCGACCACATCAGCTTGGGCGCGGCTCATCTTCAGTTGCCCGGCTTCAGCACGAGCTTTTGCATTGCGTTCCTGTGGCAATAGATTTGTTTTCGCCATGGTGTCTCCTTTCAGCCTCCGTAACGAAAGGCGATCATCATTCCAAAGACGATCTGCAACCCGCCGAAACCGACGGCCATCCAGATATCGCCATAGCCGGGCGGCGTGAACAGCGCCACGGCGCCAGCAACCATCAAACACAATCCCATCACCGGTACGACGCGAACCGAGAACGCCCCGCCGGTGGCCACGGCAGCGCCGTAGAGCAGCAGCCAGGTTCCGGGCAATGCAGCAAATAATCCCGAGTGAACGAGAATTACGGTCAACAGCGCGCCTACGATCAGCGGCGGAAGAAAGCTCAAGACGAACTTTCGTCCGGCGGCGGAAAAGACCTCGCTCTTGGAAGCGCGCGCCTTTTGAACGGTGGCGCCGGAGGCAATCGCAACGGCCACGGCGAGCTCGACAAGCCAAACCGCCAGCCAGCGAAGCGGTGTCGGCTGACGCACGGCGACAATAGCGGCCGCCAGTGCCGTGACGCCCATGCCCACGCCACCCCAGCCAGGAACGGCAGTGAAGCGGCCGGCACTTTCCATCGTTTCGCGGATAAAGCGGAGATTATCGGCGGCGCGAACTTCGAGCCGAACGGGTTCGACGACGGCGGAGAGAGCGGGCCGAGCGCATCACGTTGGCAGGATAGCGCAAGGCGAAGTAATGTCAAGTACTTTATTACACAAAGTTCACGAGTCGTGCGAGCGGTGCGGATAGCGTCCCACGAGCGCGTTCCAGCGGATCCACAAGACCTCGGCGAACATTTTCACACTGTCCCG
Organism: uncultured Acidobacteriota bacterium; assembly: GCA_963803675.1. Lineage (GTDB taxonomy): Bacteria > Acidobacteriota > Terriglobia > Acidiferrales > UBA7541 > DASTCZ01. The sequence goes on from CAWDNN010000005.1 coordinate 214,821, forward strand.
CATCATGGCAACGCGCGTGCGCGGGTCGTGCGACCAGCGCACAGGCACCTCTGCTACGGTGAGTCCATGGCGCAACGCCAGGAACAACAGCTCCGGATCGAAGCCGAATCGCTCGATGCGCTGCTGCTCGAACACAATGCGCGAACCGTCACGATGGAACGCCTTGAATCCGCACTGCGTATCGGCGAAAGGAAGCCAGAGCACGAGCCGCACGATGTAGTTGAAGACGATCCCGGCGAATTCGCGAAAGTGGGATTCGTGCACGGCGATGAGCTTGCGATTGAGCGCGCGCGAGCCAATGGCGACATCGTGCGTCTCGAGCGCGGATAACAGTTTGGCCGCTTCTTCGATCGGCGCGGAAAGATCGGCGTCGGTGAAAAGCACGATGCGGCCCGTGGCCTCGAAGGTGCCATGGCGCACGCTGTAACCCTTTCCTCGATTGCCGGGGTTTGCGACGAGCTTCAGCTCCGGCCAAGCGGCTCGGCGCTCCGTGACAACGCGCGCGGTCGCGTCGGAGGAGCCGTCGTCCACGACGATCACCTCGGCGGAGACTGCCCGGTATCGCAGCCATTCGCGGATGCGATCGAGGCTGCGAGGCAGCCGCGCTTCTTCGTTATATGCCGGGATGATGATGGAAAGCTCGGGCGCGGTGGGGTTCATGGAGCGGGGATTCACCCTGCAAAACCATGCCGTCCGGTGAGCGGAACGAAGCGGCAATAATGAAGCCTGCGCGAATCGATTTTTCCGCAGCGCTTCGTGACCAGAAGTAATTCCTGATTTTCCGAATTGCCGACGGGGATCACCATTCGCCCGGATTCGGCGAGCTGGTCCACCAACGGCGCGGGCACATCTGGCGCGGCGGCGGCGACGGAAATGGCGCTGAAAGGCGCGGCGCTTTGAAGGCCAGCAGAGCCGTCGCCGGCATAAACAAATACATTCTGGCAGCCTAATCCATCGAGCCTCCGGCGTGCTTCTGCCGCGAGTGAAGGATATTTCTCGATGGTGTAAACATGCGCGGCGAGCAAAGAAAGCACGGCGGCCGAATAACCTGAACCCGTTCCCACTTCCAAAAGTTTCTCGGTTCCAGAAAGTTCGAGAGCTTCCGCCATTGCCGCGACCATGAAGGGCTGAGCGACGGTCTGGCCTTCACCAATTTCGATGGGCCGATCGGCGTAGGCCGAGTCGAGATGCACCTCCGGTACGAAAAGGTGACGCGGAACAGCGAGCATCGCGCTAAGCACCTGCTCGGACCGTATGCCGCGAGCGCGCATCTGTTCCTCGACCATGGCACGGCGCAATGCGGCAAATGGTTCGTCGTCCGGATTGCGCTCGATCGGCATTGCGAATTCTTCAAGACGCGTCGACGATTTGATGCGCGGATTCACTGGCGCGGCTTGGCGCCGATTTCGCTAAGCAGTTCCTTGACGGCAGCGTCGAGCTGGGAATCACGCTGCTGATACGTTTCGCCAAGCGGACGCGCGACTTCAATATCCACAGGGCGCGGATGCAACTCCATATCGGCGCCGTCATGCCCCTGAATGCGGATGAAGGGCAAGCGCAGGCTCGAACCGTCAATCAAGGAAACGTTGGATGTGTAGATGATCCATCCGGCGGTCGGCTCACCGACAACCTTGCCAAGGTGGAGTGTGCGGTAGCCTTCGGTGAAATCCTCGGCGTCAGAAAGCGAAGCCTCATTCGTCACGAGGATTGTAGGATGTTCGAGGACGCGCTGACCGAGCATGGTGCGTGCGGGGGCGGATGGCAGGCCGCGTATGGTCATGGTGAGGTAGCTGCGGCGGGCGAGTACGTCAATCGCATAGACGTTGACGAAGCCGCCATTGTTGTTGCGAATGTCCACAACGACGCCGTCGCGGCCTTGGTTTTCGGTGTCGAGATCAACGAAGAGGCGCTCGAGAGAATCCTGCGACATGTCCAGCATGTGAACGTAGCCGAGACGGCCGTTGCTGATCCGGGCGACGTACTCGCGGTTGTGCTCAACCCACTCGCGATAGAGCAGCGCAACGTCAGTTTGCCGGCTGATGGCCTCGACAGGAACGATGTGTTTGCCGGCGCCGTCGGCGGAGGGCGCGATTTCGAGTTCGACGCGGCGGCCAACTTTGTTATCGAGCAATTCGTCGAGGTTCGTGTGCGGGCCGATCGCGGCGCCGTCCACGCCGAGAAGATAATCGCCGACTTTGATTTCCTTGGCGAGGGCGGCGGGGCCGAGAGGCGTGATTTCGCTGATGCGCAGATGCGATGTGCGATTGTACTCGGCAGGTTCAAACATCATGCCGAGGCGTCCGGTGGAGAAATGCGGACCGCCCGCGCCACCGGGGTTGATGCCCGAGTGCGATGAGTTCAAATCGCCGATCATCAGCGAGATGACGCGGCGCATTTCGTCGGGCGTTGCCGAACCGGCGACGTAAGGCTCATACTTGGCGCGCTCGGCGGACCAGTCGAGACCATTCATCTTCGGGTTGAAATAATTGTCGCCGAGGTAGGTCCAAGCTTCGCGAAAGACTTCCATTTTTTCGGCAGCGAAATCCACATCCATTTCGGCCGTGACGGCAAGGGGCTTCGATTGGTGCGATTCAACGTTGGCGATTTCGATGCGCCCCTGATGGAGGTAGTAGACGTCCTTGCCGTCCGGTGAGAACTGCGCGTTGCGCTTCGATCCCGGGGTTGAAGTGAGCTGCCGGGCGACCGCGGGCTCCTTGGCGAGCTCCTCGAGCGAATAGAGATAAAGATTTTGCTGGCCTGCGACGCTGGCCGTGGCGAGCAGCCACTTGCCATCGGGGCTGATGGTGAGCGCGCTGACGTTGAGACCAGTAGGCACCATGCTGAGGCGGCGGCGAATCTCTTCCCATACGATTTGGACCGGCTTTGGCTCCCTTTTCTTTTCGTTGCCGGCGGGGGCGGGAGCTTCCGGTTTTGCCTGCGCATCGGGCGGGGGCGCCGGTGTGGAAGTGTCATTTTGCCGCGAAGGCGAAGAGATAGTGTGCGGCGTTTCTTCCTTGAAAAGATCGCGGAATTCATCCTCGCGGAACCGGGGTGCGTGGGGCACTAGGTCCACGCGCGCGATCTCGGCCGATTCAGTGCGCTGGCTGGTGTTGAAGAGGATGTAAGCGCCGTCAGGACTCCAGGTCACGCTGTCGCTAAAAACATTCGCGAGGAAGCTCGCTGGTTTTGGTTCGGGGGATCCCTCCGCACCCGACGCAGGCACGATCATCAGATTGCGGAAGTCCTTTTCGCCAACCGAGAGGTAGGCAATCCACTTGCTGTCGGGCGACCAAGTGAACGGGCGATCCGAACCGAGCGGCGGGCGATCGAGGCTTCCGTTGGCGAGCAGCCGTTCGCGCTTGGTTTCCGGATCCATCAACACGAGCTGCCGGGCGTCGCGCAGGAAGGCGATTTGGTTGCCATCTGGAGAAAACTGCGGCTGCGTGTCGGGCATGGGACCGTTGGTGAGCTGCTTCTCTTCGCGCGCCGCGAAGTCATACAAAAACAAATGGGGCGTGCCATTGCGATCGGAAACGTAAACAAGACGGCGGCTGTCCGGCGCCCAGGCCAACTCGTCTTCTTTGGAGTTGCTTATCGTGACGCGTGACGCGTCGCCGCCATCCTTTGCGGAGGCCGCGAATATCTGGCCGTGCACGGCGAATGCGACCTTCTTGCCGTCGGGTGAAAGCTGTAGCTCTTCGAAACCGCTGGTCAAGCTGCTGTGTTCCACGCCTGCGCCGGCGGGCGCGCCGCGAAGGGCGATCGCGACCTTGCGCGCTTCGCCGGAAGAAGTGTCGAACTTCCAGATACCGAAATCGCGTTCGAAGACGATGGTGCGGCCGTCATTCGAAATCGCCGGCCACAGGACGCGTCCGTCGCGGAAATGCGTTATCTCGCGCGGAGTGCCCGGTAGCGGCCTGGTCCAAAGATTTTCCGCACCGCTTCGGTCTGAAACGTAATAAAGGATTTTGCCATCGGCGCCCCACATCGGCCAAAGCTCTTTGGCCTGGCCATCTGTGACGCTTTCGTACTTTGGTGGCGCCCCCGCATGGCACAGTACGATCTGGCTCTCATCGAGATGGCTGTGACCGCGGCGCCACCATTGGCTGGAGGAAATGCCGCGCGCTGTGATCGCGATAGTTTCACCGTCCGGTGCGGGCGCCGCAAAAAACTCGTTTACGTAACGATCCGCGCAGACGGGCATCGGCGTGCCCCCTTCAATGCTGATGCGATAAATGTCATTTTGGCCGGACACGTCATGGCTCGACGTGGAGTAATAAATCCATCGGCCGTCATGCGACCAGCCGTTGAGCTGATCGTTGGCGTCGTCAAAGGTCAGGCGGCGCACCCCTCCCGTTGCGAACTCGAAGATGTAGATGTCTCCATTGCCGGTGCGCGTGGAAACAAATGCGAGCCGCTTGCCGTCGGGTGAATATACGGGACGCGATTCGGTGGCAGGATTCGAAATCAGGAGATGGGCGTTGCCTCCCGCCGCGGGAACCGTCCAGATGTCACCGCCGGAGATGAAGGCAATCTCCGAGCCATCCGGTGAAACGCCAGGATCATAGAGCGGCGAGGCGGCAGCGGGTTTCGCCTGCTCGGCCTCGCGTGGGGCCGCGCGGAAAACTCCGGCGCTTGCCAGAACAACGGCGGCCAAGACGAAGACGGGCACAATGGGCTTCTTGCGGCTGCGCATGATTCCCTCGTTGCGGTCTTCGTCTGGCGGGAAAACTTTTCGGAGACGATTCCGTGCGAAGAACGCGGCGGGATTATAACACCGGCTTCGCGGCGCGAGTGGCGGGGCGGCGTTGCGAGGAGCCCGTTCGGCGGCCACTCTGCCAGCCACGAATGGCGAGGATTTGCGCCATCTGGTCGAGCGCGAAATCAATTTCCTCATCGCGATTATAGAAATGCGGCGAGAGCCGGACGCCGCCTTTCGGCCGGAAATCCACCAGGACGTCGCGGGCCAGCAATTCGGCGGTGACTTCGCGCGCGTGAGGGCAATCAATCGAAACCGTGCCGCCGCGCTCGGCGGAATCGCGAGGCGAATTCACGCGCCAGCCTTGCGATTCGGCGCCCGCAATCAGGCGCGCCGTCTGGCGAATGGATTTATCGCGGATGGCTTCGACGCCCACGGCGGAAATGATTTCGAGACCGGGCTGGCAGGCGTAGAGCGCCGGAATGTGCGGCGTGCCGTTGAGAAAGCGAAAAGAGTCGGATCGGCGGTTCACCGCGCCGACTTGAAACTCAAATGCCTGCTTGTCCGCCATCCAGCCGGTGAGCGCGGGCTTCAGTTTTCGCCGAAGATCGGAACGCACGTAGAGATACGCAACGCCCGGCCCGCCGCAGAGCCATTTCAGGACGCCGCCTGTGGCAAAGTCCACGTTCAGCGCACGCACATCCACCGGGACGGTCCCCGCGGCTTGGAATAGATCGAGCACGACATAAGCACCAACGCGCCGCGCGCGTTCGAGGATGCGGCGGATATCCACAATGGTCGCGCTGCGAAACAAAACCATGGAGATGGGGACCAGGAGGGTGCGCTCGTCAATCGCGTTGAGAAACTTATCCATGTGGATGCGCAACGAATCCGGCGAGCGAACGACCTCAACGCGGGCGCCCTTGCGGCGCTGCTCGAGATAGAAATAGAGCGTCGAGGGGAATTCCAGATCGGACACCACAATCTTGTTGCGGCGCCCGCGAAGGTCAAAGCAAGAGGCGATGATGGCCTGGATGATGGTGACGTTTTGGTGCAGGGAGATCTCGCCGGGCCTCGCGCCGATCAGCCTGCCCACCCAATCGCCAGTATCCACGGCCATCTCCCACCAGCCTTCATGCCAGGCCCGCACGCCGCGCGTAGCCCATACGTCGGCGTATTGGTGAAGACGGTCGTAGACGGCCCGGGGCATGGCGCCGAGCGAATTGCTGATGAGGTAGATGGTCTTGGCGAGAATCGGAAATTCTTCACGCCACCTGAGCAGTTCGTCCATCACGCAGCTCCCGTGACTACTTGAATCGCTTCTTGAATTCGACCGCCAGGGAGAAAGTGCCGTTGAGGTCGCGCAACGCGACGATGCTGATGTCCGGCCGCACATTGTACTCGATTTGGATCACTTGTTCGGAGGAACCCGTTACGTTCGAGCTGTAGGTGATCGTAAGATTGTGCGAAACCTGCTGCTGGACGGTGACTCGCGTCGCGGCGCTCTGCTCGGTGCCGCCGCCCGCTACCAGAAACGGGTCCACGCGAAAGCTGCTGATGCCGAAAAGCTTCTCCATGCGGCCTCCGAGCTGGTTCGAGACCGCTTCCGAGAGCAGCGTGGTCGCGCCCATTTGCGGAGATTGTGACGCCGTGCCACCCAGATACTGTGTGGATTCGGTGGCCTGGCCGAGCGCGAGGAGGTTCACGATATCGCTCGTGGGCAGAGGCGGGTCAGAGCGATAACTCAGCGTCAGGCGGCTGGCGGGACCGGAGAGATCGAGTGTGATTTCATACTGGGAAATCGTCGTTGTAGCCTGAATGTTGAGTATCGGATCGAGACGAAATGGGTTCGAGAAATCAATGTCACCGCGGGTGACGGTGTAACGGTTGCCGGAAAACATCAGTTCGCCGTTTCGCAGCGCGATGTGGCCGAGAAGGACGGGATTCTCCCATGTGCCGCGCACACGCAGGTTGGCTTCGCTATCAAAGCGCGCGCCATTCCATTCCACACGCGCGTCCGGGGCCGAATCGGCCAGGATATCGAATTGAAGATTCCGCATGAAGGGCGAGGAAGTGCTGGGCGCGCGCACGGGCGCATTCGATCCACCGATGAGTGTGACCAGATCAAAACCCTGGGACATGAGAACGCGGCCCACGGTGACATTTCCCGAGAGTTGGGCTGATTGCAGATTTCCGGCGAGACGGAGCGTTCCGCTGGCGAGCCAGCTCATGCCCTCGGGGTAGCGGATACGGACGCTGGACGCGCGGGCGTTGATGTCATAGCGCATGGCGTTGAAACCGTCGCCATAACTCAACGAACCCGAAAGCTGCATTTGCCCGCCGCCGGTTTCGGCGTGGACGTTGTCGAAAAGCAACCGGGTCGCGTCGAAGATAAATGCGCCAGAGACCTTGCTGAGGCCGGCCGGAAATTCATCGTAGTTGACCGAAACATCTTTCACTTCAAAGCGCCCGTTAATACGCGGGGCGTCCAGCGTTCCTTCAAGATCAGTATTGACGTTCGCCGAGCCGCGGGCGTCCAGGGAATTGATAAAGCCGCCCAGCAATTGAAGATTGACGGTGCCAAGGATGTTCAATCTGATGCTGCGGTCTCCGGCGAACCGCGCGAATCCGCTTAACTTGAAATCCGAGCCGGTGCCACGCAAGGCAGCTTGCTCGACGCGAACTTCGCTGCGGCGGTAGGTGATTTGGACCGGACCGTTGTTTTCGAGCTTCACATATTCGTAGTCAAAGGCTATCCGGGAAAAGCTCGCGTCAACGGTGAGTGTTTCAGGGTGCAACAGGGCTCCGGTCAGCTTGATATGACCGTCCATGCTGCTATGACCGGTCAATGCTTCAAGGTGCAGGCCGGCCTCGATCAGCGAATCGAGATCCATCGCGTGGGTATCGAGCTCACCGGTAATCGGGAAGCCGCCGGAAAATCCGATCTCCACCGATCCGCGCAGGCGATCTTCAGGAAGCGCCGAAGAGAGATCGAGGCGCAGACGCTTTCCATCCGCGTCCACTTTTCCTTCGAAACTGCCCAGCACCTCGCTCCCGGCCCGGAAATCCACCAAGCGGATCGTGCCCTGGGCGGTGGGCGCCAGGATCGGGCCGCCGCCGCGCAATTGGAAACTGAGTTGGCCGCCGAGAGGAAGCCGTGGCGTCTGCAAACTCTGAATATTTTCGATGGGGATCACAGCCCCGGTCAGGTCGAAGCCGATATTGGCATCGGCGAAACGGTAACCGAAATTGCCGGTCAGAATGCCCGGGGAATGCGCACCGGATAGCGGCGTGAGGCGAATATCCGCGTTGGTAATGCGCACCTCGGCGTGGTCCAGTGTGAGTCCCCCGCGAGCGCGATCCAGCGTCCAGCCCCACGCGTTCACTTCGGCAAGGTCAAACAATCCCGTGAGCTGCGGACTGCTGTGTGTGCCGCGCATGTGAAACTGGCCGGAGAGCAAACCGTGCACCGGATATGACCAGCCGAACATTTGCTGCAGACCGTCGGTGGGAGTGCGAGCCAGATCGGCATCGAAGCTCCACTTTGCGTCCTCGGAAAAGCTCCATTCATCGAGCTCAAGGGCCAGCTCAATCTGCGCCGAGGATTGTCCACGGCTGGCGTGGGCTTGAGACAGTTTGAATCCATCGGGAGAGTACGCGATGTCGCCTTCTACCTCGTCCCAGTAGAGAGAGCCATAGCGAGCGTTATGAATGTGTGTGTGTCCGGTGAACGTTGGTCCCGTGATGGGACCGGTGATCCTGCCCAGCCAAGTGGCGGAACCGGTGATGGTGACGGGTTGTGCGTCGAGGCCGCGGATTCGATTGATGAAGTCGTTCCACGGAAGGAGGTCACGAAAGTCCGCCGTCACATTGAGCAAGGAATCCTCAGAAGCCAGCGTGCCGTCCATGTTGATGCGGCCCGCGGGTGTGTCTATCTCGCTTGAGCGTATTGTCACCATGCGGCGGTCGGTGACGTAGTCGTAGTTGAGATGCGCGGTGGCAGGGAGCGTGCCGGGACTTTGATCGGCGGGAGGCGTCCAGAGAGACGTTCCACTCGATTCAAGGTGCTTGAAGTCCGCCGACCACGTGGTGACGGCATCCACTTGCACAATGCCATCCCAATGCAGAGGTTTGATCGGTAAGCTTCGGTTATCCACGGCAGCGAGTACAGTCGCGAGTTTCATGCCGGTGGCATGAGAATCCGCGCGGAAAGACAAGCCCTTAAACTTCAGGCTCACCTGGCCGTTTACCGCTCCGTCCAGGGCGTGCGCCTCGAAGTCGGGCACGACAAGCTGTCCTCGCGCGATCCGGTAGGTGCCGCGGCTGGAAATCCCTCCGCTGTGGAACCACTGGAATTCCATGTCAATGTCGCGCGCAGCGTAGTGCCCCGTGGACCGCCATTCGCCGCTGCTGAAGCTTCCCTCACCACCGAAATCCACCAAACCGCCGGGCGTTTGGGCTTTACGGAGCAAGACGCGAATGTCCGCGAGATCGAGCCATCCGCGATAGCGGAAGCTCACGGCGGGCTGTGCGAGGCTTGGGATGCTTGCCTGAACATCAAAGCTCGAATGCGCCAATTTGAAATTCAATTGGTCCACCTGGAGCGCGTCCGGAGTGAGGGAAAATTTCAAAGAGAGGTCCGACGCGGCCGGAAGGTAGCGCCGGGCTACGAGCGTGAAGTCCTGCCAGGTAAGTTTGCCGGCGTACAGCGGCACGCCCGCGGGAGTGAAGCCCCAATCCAGGGCAAAATTGAAATTATTGCCTTGTGCGACGAGCGGAACGCGCACGTCGTTATAGAGGAGCGTACCGTCATCAAGCTCCAGATGATGAATCGCGAATTCGAAGAGCCGCTCACGCAATGGACGGCTGTCCGGCTTTGGCGGCTTGAGAATGGGGAGGTTGGACGAGCCGTCCGCGTTGAAGCGAAGATGAATGGCCGGACGAACCGCGCGAACGTCGCGCAGCGAAAATTTCTTTCCCCAGAACGAATCCACTTGGACTCCGACGATCAGCGAATCGGCGTGAAAGAGCGGCGGCGTGCCGGCCGGTTCGCGTCTATGAATCGTGAGACCCTTGAGATCGGCGCGCAAGGTGAAGAGATCGAAGTGGAATCGGGCCAGCTCGACCTGGCCTCCCGTGAGCTGCGAAAGCCTGGCGACGACCAGGTGTCTGACCGGGGCGTCGAACCATCCCCACTGAAACGCGAGACCAAGTCCCGCGACGAAACAATATGAACGCCGCAGCCGCAAGCGCCAGCCAGCGGAGCCAACCTCGCCTGCGTTTCGGTTTGGTTTCGGCGTTCATGGCTTGGACTGGACTCCTGCGGCTGCAGGTGCTTGCAGCAAGATTTCCACCTTCAGCCGGGAACGGCTTTCCCCGAGCCACTGCGTGGCATGTGCGGAAATCTGCTGTTGCACCAGAAGCTCGCGGATCTTGGGCGCGCACCGCGTCCAGCGGCGGCACAGCTTGTCCCTGGGCTTTCATCTGGGCCGTGAATTGCTCGTTGTAATACTTTTCGATCGTTTCGTTGTCCACTTGCGCCGCAGGGCGGAACTTGTAATCCAGATACCGGCTGACAAAAAGCTCGCGGCGCAGTTGGCGATCAATTGCGGCGGCCGTCAAGCCTGCCTGGCTCTGCCGTGTCTGGAAGGCCTGCTCGCCGCCGAGCTCCTTTTCAAGTTGCGCGCGGGCGGCTCTTACGTCTGCCGCGGAAGGCTGGGCGAATTGTGCGGCCGTAGCTTCGTGGGTGACGATCCACTGGTCAATCAGTTCGTCCAGGCGCTTCTCCTCCGGCTGTGTTTGGCCTTCGATCAATTGCTGGAACTGGCCGAGCTCGCGCACATCGCTCAGCAGCAAGATGTCGTCTTCAACGTTCGCGACGATACGGTCCACGACTTCTTGCGCAGAAGCGCATCGCGGCGCCGGGGCCAGCGGAAGAATCAGCGCGAGGGCCAGCAAACAAGACACGCGTTGGAGCAGACGCCTCATCAGAAGATCGATCCTAGATTGAAGAAAAACTGGAAGTGCGGCATCCGCGACAGTGTCGGCACGGTAGCGCAGCCGCCGCGGCCGCGAGCGTGCATGAATAGAATTCCGCTGGGTTGAGCTGGTAGCCCAAGTCCAATCGAATCGGGCCGATGGGCGTTGCGTAACGCAGCCCGATGCCAACCGTGTGCGAGAAATAAGAAAGGTCGCCGTCTAATTGGGAGGCCGCAGTTGGGGCGGTCCGCAGCGTGATCGCGCTGATGCTGCTGAAGACGTTGCCGGCATCGTAAAAGAGCGCGCCGCCGAGTTTGGATCCTATTTTGGGCAAGTGCATCGGGAAGCGCACTTCTTGCTGAAAGACCAGGAACGCTTCTCCGCCGATCGGATAGCCCGTATCTGGGTCGCGCGGCCCCGCTTCATTCAGCGAAAAGCCTCGCAATGAGTCTCCGCCGCCGCCGAAGAACCTTTCGGGCAGAGGGATGTCCGTTGAAAGCGTGCTGCCCAGCGCCTGCTGCATGCCGAATTGGAATGAACGCGCAAAAACCAATTTCGTTCCAAATGGATAGTACGTCGAATTCTGGAAGAAAAACCGCGCAAAGCTCGATTTCGAGCCGATGGGCTTCTCGGCCAAATCGAAGTCGGCGGTGTTGTAAGAACCCTTCGTGGCGTCGGTGGGATTATCGCGGTGTTCTCGCAGCCAGGAAACGCCCAATTCAGAGACCTGCGTGGGCTGGCTATAGAGCGGAATCAAGTTCCGAAGCGATTTTCAGCGAAACCGCAGGCACGAATACCTTGCGGTAGGTATAGCGATAAAGCAGCGTGGTGGCGCGGGATAGCTTTTGCGTCAGTTGGAGCGTGCCTTCGTATCGAGTGGACGTAAATGTCGTGACTTCCTGAGACTTATCGGCCAATAAGGTAAATTGCAGGCTGAGGTTGGGTTTGCCGAAATAATTCTGAGTGTTGTAGCTGGCCAGTCCGCGATATTGCAGCGTGCTCGCCCGTACCTTCAGCGAAAGGCTGTCGGCGCGGCCGGTGAGATCGTCCTTCGTGATTTCGAAGATGACTCGCGGGCTGGCGTCAATTGCTCCTCCAACGGCCGAGGAGCCCGTGCCGCCCGAGGCGTTGCACCTCGATCCCTCCACCATAGCCCAGCGTATAGCGTTTCGCTTCCTCGACGACGACGTCGAGAGCCTTTTTGGATCGGATCCATCGGGATTTTGCGGCGCGATTGTGACGCGGGTAAAGATTCCCAAATTATAGAGCAGCCGTTGCGTATCAATGACTTCGCCTTCACGCAAAGGACCGCCCGATTTCACCTGCACTTCTCGCGCGATCACGCCGCGGCGAGCATGATCGTAGCCGCAGATCAGGATATCCGAGACGCGAACTTGCTTGCCTTCGTCAATATGGTAGACGAGCGCGACTTCCGGCCGGCCCACTGCAGCGGCGCGTGTGGCCCGCCTCGTGTCCTCGGCCGGCGGCACGGGAGCAGCGGACCGCCACAGGAAGATCTGTCGAGGTCGCGGTCAAATGCGCCTCAGGGAAGTCCTTCGTTGTAATAGAGCGCGAGAATGTTGTCGCGATCGGTTGCAACGTTGAAGTCGGAATACGGTTCTCCAGGCGTCGAACCGATGACGCTCATCAGTTCTTTATCGTTTACGGCTTTGTTTCCCTCCAGTGAAAACTTCCGACCAGGGTCTGCACACCTTCTTGAACGCGAAACTGAATGAAGAGATCGCCTTCCTTGCCATGATAGTTCGGTTCGGGATGGCTGGTTACGGTGGCGGCGCGGAAGCCGTTCGCCACATAGAGATTGACGATGGACTCAATGTCGCCATCGAGCAATCGCTGGCTGAAGCGGCCCAGGGAATCCGAAAGAAGCGGGCTGAATGGCGAGGCGGCCCCGCAAAATATCGGACGTTAAAATAGTGGTTGCCCTGGAATGCCACACCAACGAATTTCTGCCGCGGCCCCCGGTTTACTTCGTAAGTGATCACTTGCTCGGGTTGGGGTGCGCTCCGCCGGCGGTGGCCTGCGCTTCCTCGCCGGTCTTATATTCCACGCTTGCGCTGAAATATCCCTGGCTTTCGAAATAGTCGCGCAACGAGCGGCGCCCTTCGGCCAGAAGATCGGGATCCACGGCGCCTTCTTCAAAAACCGGAATGCGTCTCTTAAGCTCTTTCTTCGGCATCTTCGCACCAGTGACAGCCACGCGGACGCGCAGCCCCGCTACAACTTCGAGTTGCAAAGGCAGAGTGTTTGTTTTGCCATCGTAGGCGCCGCGATGAAGAATAGCCCGCGCGCCCAGATAATCTTGCTTTACAAGATAGTCACGTAAGCGATCTTCGGCGCGCTGCAGTTTCTTCGAGTCAAGTGGTTGGTCGGTTTGAGCTTGAGCGCGAAAGCAAGTCACGATCGGTATAGGGGGTCAAATTTTTCAGGGTAATTGCGCCGGCTCGCGCCCGCGGGCCGGGGATCACCTGTACCGTAATGTCCATCTGACGGGTGGCAGGGTCAGGGTGAAAACGGCGCGCACCTGCCCCTGATAAAGCCCGTCCAGCGCGAGCGCTTCTTTCAGGCTTTGCAGAGAATCATCAGTGTGGCTTGCTATAGGGGTCGCCGACTTTAAGCCGCAAGGCAGCATAGGCCGTGGATTCGTTCGGCGGTTCCTTGAGCCCATCGATGTGCACCACGCCAATGAAAAGATTGCGCGTCACCACAGAAATCCAGATGCAATCCGTCGGAACTCTGGGTGATTCAGCGGTTACGTTTGCATAGTCGCCGGTGGCGTAGAGTTGCCGGAGCGAACCTGCGAACGGTCTCGGAGTCATAGGGTTGGCCGGCGCTCTGTGGCAAATCGGTGGATTCTGCGAAGATCGATCTCGCCTCCATCAGATCGATGCGGATTTCCGCTACCGGTTGGCCTTCGAATCGTGCCATATCCTGCGCCTTTGTCTCCGGCGGCAGGCGCGGCGGGAGGCGCTTGGGCGAAACGACGCGGGCCATGTGACACACCATAACTGCCGGAAAGGGCCAGCCGGCGCAGGTCTGAGCGAAAAATCGCCGCATAACAAGAAGAAGACAGGTTAGCACAAGCGGTTGCCTGCTCCTCACCGCTCGGGCAGTCCCATGTCACAATGTGAGATCGACGTGGGACCCACGTCGCTTACAAAGTCGCGGCCCATCAGCGATATCATGAATCTTTGTGAAGGGTTCGTAAGGGGCATGGAACCCAAGTACTTACGAAAGATATTCGAGACAAATTCTGTTTGCCGGTATCGGCGAAAAAGGCCAGAGCGGCTTGCTCGCGTCCCGCGCGGCCTTGGTTGGCTGTGGAGCGCTGGGGACAGCGATTGCCAATCTACTGGTTCGCGCCGGCGTGGGCGCTTTCCGTGATGATCGATCGCGATTTCGTCGAAGAATCCAACTTCCAGCGGCAAACGCTCTTCGAAGAGTCCGACGCCCACGAATCCTTACCAAAAGCCGTTGCAGCGGAAAGGCGTCTTCGCGCAATCAACGCAGGCGTGCAGGTGGAAGGGATCGTCGCCGACCTAACGCCCGCCAATGCGAAAGACCTGTTCCGTGGTATGACATCATTCTCGATGGCACGGATAATTTTGAAACGCGCCTCCTGGTCAATGACGTTGCCGTCAAACTAGGTATCCGTGGATTTATGCGGCCGTCGTGGCAAGCTATGGGGTGAGCTGCCGATTCACCCGGGCCGGACAGCTTGTCTTGCATGCCTTGCCGATTTGAAGGGCATGGAGGGGGCGGGCCACGGGGTTGAGGAAACTTGTGACACAGTGGGCGTCCTGGGCGCTGCCGCAGGAGTCATCTCTTCTCTGGCGGCTGGTGTGGCGATCAAAATGCTTGCGAACTCGGCAGGTGAGGGCGACGGGCCGATTAACTTCGTTCGACGTTTGGACGGGACGTTACCGGGCCGTGCAGGTTGCGCGTGATCCAAACTGCCGCGCATGCGCGCGCCACGAATACCGCTATTTGGAAGGCGAGGCCGTGCCGCACGTTACGATGTGCGGACGCGATTCGGTGCAAATCCACGAAAGCGCCAGAAAACTCGATTTGGCCCTGCTGGGACAACGGCTTGGTCCGGTAGCGGCAGATGTGCGGCAGAATGGATTTCTACTGCGCTTCAGCGTCAATTCCTACGAGATAACTGTGTTCGCCGATGGCCGCGCCATCATCAAGGGCACCCGCGAGCCATCCGTGGCGCGCTCTCTCTACTCGCGCTACCTTGGCGCATAGGCGATTCTGTAAGGCAGGGTCACCTCAACACGGTGCGTCCGGGGACCATTCGCAATGCGGCGCGGTCCAGGCTCTCCCGCAAGTTCATCAACGTAAGAAAGGTATTCAGCACGCGGGCCTTCAATTCGTCGGGCAGGTGCAGGCCGCTGGTGGAAACGCGCGCCAGCATTTCGCCTTGATTGCCGATAAAGCGAATAATTTCAACCTGGCGTTCATGGCTAGCATAACCCGCGACGGTCTCGCGGCGAAGCTCCGCGCAGAGCTGCTCCAGGCGGAGAGTAAAGTGCTGCAAGCACATGCCCTCGCCTTGCAACTCCGGAGGGACTTCTACCTTACAGCCTGTCGAATGGCAGGGCTCAGTCATATCGGAAAAGTCTGGCAGAGCAATTGTTTCATCGGGCGGGGCTGAAATCTACTGGTTAAGCGCCGTTGTATCAAAGTGGTACTGATCGGCAGCGCCCAAGAACGAGCGGGTTGGGGCTCGTTCGACGCTAGGGCAAGCGTTCGAATGGCTCACTCATGGATGGCTTGGTGACGGTGAGGTTTCAACGGGCAGGTCTTTATGCGCGGACCATTCTTCCCAGGAGCCATCGTAAAGGCGTACGTCGTATCCCAGATAGCGAGCGGCAAAATAGACCGCGCTGGCCTGCTGCCCGATGTGGCAGTAGGCGATGATGTGGTCGCCGGGTTTGACCCCTCCGGCGCGGAAAAACTCTTCAAGGGCTTGCGGGGATTTCAGCTTGCCTTGTTCGTCGAACAAACTGGTGTAAGGCACGTTTCCGGCGCCGGGAATGTGGCCGCGAACCTTTCCGATGCCTTGCTGCGCTCCGGTGTAATACTCAGGTGCGCGGGCATCTATGACGGCGACACCGGAGTGGTGTAGGGCGGCGCGGACGTCCGGAAGCTTCGCGATCACGTCACCCGCTGGGCAAAGGGTGACGGTTTGGGGCGTGACGCTAGGCGCGACGGTAGATACAGCGCGATGTTCATTTTGCCAGACTAGAAATCCGCCATCGAGGATGGCGGTGCGTGCGCCAAGCCCCATGGCGTCTAACGTCATATAGATGCGCGCCGTTGGGGTAGTCCAATCCTTGCTCTGGTAGAGAACGATGAAGGAGTTATTCGAAACGCCCAGCTTGCCGAGTGTTTGCGCCAGCTCCGGAATCGGGGCAAGCTCAAGCGTAAGCGTTTGTCCCCCCGAGGTAACGCTCATGGCGTGCGTCTGCATGTAGTCGAGCCATTCAGCGCCGGGGATGTGACCTGCGTCGTACTCGCCCTTTTCGCCAACGGAAAAAACGACGAGATTGGGGTCCTTCAGGTGATCCGCAAGCCACGAAGTCGAGACGAGCATGGTGTCGCGAGTTCCATGCGCGCCGCAGCCGGCGGGAGCGGCGGCGGACGACGGCAATAAACCGATGGCAACCAGGACAAACAGAAGGGCGGCGAACGCGCGCGCAGTTTTCATGTGCTTACTCCCTCTCAGCGTTTCGAGGTTCCAGTCCATTCACCCACGCGATGATGCGTCTCATTCCGAGCGAAGCGCCGTGAGCGGATCGACTCCTGTGGCCCGGCGGGCCGGGCCATAGCACGCCGCCCCGCCAATCACCAGGAAAAGCAACGTAACGCCCACGAGCGTCAACGGGTCGTTCGGCTGGACGCGGAAGAGCAAACCGCTCATCAACCGCGTTCCCGCGAGCGAAAGCGCAAAGCCCGCAGCGAGACCCGTGGCGACAAGCAAGAGTCCCTGGCCGAGCACCATGCGCAAGACATCCGCCCGCGTAGCGCCCAGGGCCATTCGAATGCCGATTTCTTTCACGCGCTGGCTGACGCCGAGCCCCATCACACCCGCCACTCCGGCCGCCGTGATGACGAGCGCGAGCAGCGCAAAGCAGCCGAGCAGGGTGCTCATCAAGCGCGGCGGCGCGAGGGAATCCTGCCGTACTTGCTCGATGGTCCTGATCTTGGCGACGGGCTGATCCGGATCAATTGCGTAGACGGCGGCGACCAGTTGGCGGATCAGCGGCGTGGGATCCTGTTTTGTGCGCACGAGAAGGCTCGCGACGTTGGTCGGATTCTGCGCGAGCGGTACATAGAGCTCATCCACCGGCGGCTTGTCGAGCCCGTATTGCGTGACGTCCCCA
This sequence comes from uncultured Acidobacteriota bacterium, assembly GCA_963803675.1. Classification (GTDB taxonomy): domain Bacteria; phylum Acidobacteriota; class Terriglobia; order Acidiferrales; family UBA7541; genus DASTCZ01. Next base: position 231,909 of record CAWDNN010000005.1, read on the forward strand.
ACGATGCCGACGACCGTGATCGCATCTTTACCCTTGTTCACCAGTATGCGGTGACCCAGAGGATCCTCGTTGCCCCAGTAGTGGCGTGCCATCGAATGATTGATGATCGCGACAACGGGCGCTTTCGCGCTATCCCCATCTGTGAAATAGCGGCCTCGATCAAGCGGAATCCCCAGCGTTTGGAAATAACCGGGTGTAACCGACCGGAGATCGAACAAAGGCTCAGGCTCTCCGGGCGCCCGCGCGCGGCCATCCACCTGAAATCTCACGCTGACAGGCTGTGTCTCGTTGAGCGGATATGTGCGTCCAATTGCGGCGTAGAGCACAGCGGGATTCTGGTTTATTTTTTCCAGCAACCGGTCATCAAACGTGGCGAAATCGGAGTTCTGTTTATACCTAGACCAATCCAGTTGAATAAACAGGGAGACGACGTTCTGCGGTTTGAAGCCAGGGTCCACGCGTGTCATGTTGTAAAAGCTGCGAAGCATCAGGCCCGCGCCGGCCAGCAATGCGAAGGAAAGAGCCACTTGGGCCACCAACAGCAGGTTGCGTACCCGTTGGCGCGAGACGCCCGCAGTGGCGTTTCCCGAACCTTCCTTTAGCGGCGCCGAGAGATTCATGTGCGAAGCCGCAGCGGGAATTGAGCCAAAAACGATTCCGGTGAGCAACGATACGCCGAGCGTGAAGAGGAGCACGTGCGAATCAAGGCTGATTTCGCGCGCGCGCGAAGTGAACCTCTCGGCGAAGGAGATCAGCGGCGGCAATCCCCACCACGCCAAGAGAATCCCCAGCAAGCCTCCGATCAACGACAGGATCATGCTCTCCGTCACCATCTGACGCAGCAGGCGGCTTCGGCTTGCGCCCAATGCCGCGCGAATGGCCATCTCGCGCTCGCGGCGAAGCTGGCGTGAGAGGCTCAGGTTAGCCACGTTCGCGCAAACCACCAGAAGCACCAGCCCGGAAGTAGCCAACAAGATCAGAAAAGTGGGGCGAGCGCGTTCTGTCAAATCCTTTTGCAGCAATGACGGGCGTATGCCGTAATCCATGTCCTTCGGATACGCATCGGGATAGGTTTGCTGCAGTCGCGCGGCGATAGCGGAGAGCTCTTGCTGCGATTGCTCGAGCGTGACGCCGTCTTGCAAGCGTCCAAAAACGCTCATCATTCTACCGGTTCGGCTGGCAATCATGTGCGGGTCCGAGCGGAACGGGCAGGCCGACGTGGGCATGTAAACGTCGTTGTCGTCGGGATACTGCGGGACCGGCGGCAACACGCCGACGACAGTATGGATGCGGTCGTTCATCCGGAACGTGCGGCCGACCACTTTAGGATCGCCGCCATAATTCCGCTTCCAGTATTCGTAGCTGAAGACCAACACGGCGGGAGCGCCGTGTTCCTCGTCGGCGGGAACAAACGTGCGCCCGAGCAGCGGCTTCACGCCAAGCACGTCGAAGAAATTGGCCGAGACAACACCGGTCTGCACCCGCTGTGGCTCGCCCTGGCCAATCAAGTCGAAATCCATGTTGTGATATTCCACCAACGACTTCACCGTGCGCGCCTGTTCCCGGTAATCTTGAATCTCCGGCACGGAGAAGTTCAGATCGGTGATCCCTGCGCGCGGCGCTTGCTGGGTCAGGATCACCAACCGTCCGCCGTCAAAGTACGGCAACGGACGCAGCAGTACGCCATTCACCACGCTGAAGATCGCCGTGTTCGCGCCGATACCAAGAGCAAGGATGAGTACCACGAGGATCGTGAAGCCCAGATTCTGCCGCATCATGCGCAGCGCGTAGCCGCCATCCTGGCGAAACATTTCCACGTGCTCCGCGGGCGCCACGCGAAAGATACCTGCGATCGTCTCCGTCCAGAGCCGCAACAGGCCCGTCTTTTTTTCCCCGGCTTCGCGGCGCTGCTGCTGGAAGACCTGCTCCATCTCGCGGCCGTAGTCTCCGCGAAATTCAGATGGGAAGAAGCGCAACAGAAAACGAAACACCCTATCGCCGAAAGAATTTTTTCGTGGCGCCATGGCAGTCTCCTCTTAAGCGGAACGCGTGCTTGCCAGCAGATGCTTGGACCGTGCCAGCGCCAGCATGTCCGCAAGACGCTCCGCTTCGGCGGCCGCAACGCTGCGGCCGAAAGTCGTAAGCCGGTAATAGCGGCGGCGCTCGTCATCGAGTTCGCGGGCGGGCCGTTCTTCCGTCTCGACCACTAAGCCATCGCTGACCAAGCGTCGAAGAATTCCATAGAGAGTGCCCGCGCTCAGGCCCACGGCGCCGTCCGTCAGCCGTGTGACCTCCTTCATGATGGCGTAGCCGTGTTTATCGCTATCGGCCAGCGCGACAAGAACGTGAAACACAGCGGAAGTAAGCGGCAAAAGAGGCTCAGGACTGCGAATCTCACGCAAGGGCATCTCCCTTCTGGCCGCACTCTATTGGGCGACGTTATATCTGATATCGCTATACTATAGCGTATAGCGATATAGTGTCAACAAGAAAAGGCGCGCACAAGGAATGTGCGCGCCTTTTGTCCTGTCAACGCGAAGCCGGAATGTAAACGTGCTCGGGAGCGTGCAGTTGAATGCCGCTTTGCTCGGAGGTAACGCGCAGCTTGGCGATGCTGCTTTTCGCGCCGGTTTGCGCGAGAAAGGTAAGCTGGTACTGCTGGCCGAGCAAGCGGTGGATGTTCTGTAGGAAAGGCTCGAACGATACGGGGTTCCCGGAACCTTCGTAGTAGCTCTGGCCGCCGGTTTCGGATGCCAGTTCTCCCAGGCTGCCCTGTCCGTTAAGATTCAGCAAACCCTCGTGCATAGAGCGTCCCGGGTCTGGAGCGTAGATGGTGTAGACGACCACTCCTGATCGCTGGGCGGCTTCGACCGCCTGATGCAGCGAAGTGTTGAGCGATGGGTTTGTGTCCTGTACACCCTCGCTCAAGTCAATGCCGCTGCTGACGACGATAAGCACGCGGCGGCTGCTTTCCGCGGGAGTCCAATGCTTCAGTAAATCGCGGATCGAATCGTAGATGCCAACGGCCGAGCCTGGAATTGCGCTTGGAATTCGAAATGCCTTTGCGGCTTGCGCGTAGTCCGTGGTGAACGGCTGTTCGAAATGCGCGCCACCGTTCTGCGCGTAGACCACGGCGACGCGCGCGCCAGCGGGCAGCGTGGTTACGAAATTGCGAAGATCACCGAAGTTACCCGCTACGCGTCCGGAGAGGGAGTCGTCCACGATCACGACGAGATCGAGGTTCGCCTGGCCTGGTTGAACCGGCGTCCACGAAACGATCTTGCGGACATTGTCCTGCTGTTTGACGACGACCTCATTCTGCGGCAAGGCAGCAGGTGGCGCGTTCCCGTGGGCAACTGCGGTGACCGTCACGGTGATCGGCGTCCCGGCGTCATCCGCAGCCGGGATCCGCCGAGCTTGCAGGAATGCGGCGGACGCCACGATCATCCCCGTACAAATCACACAGAGAGTTGCGATTCGAATCTTCATTCCATTCATGGCCACCTCCTTGGCAAAAACCGGGGCCCGGTCGCTATCGCTAAAAATGACCCTATCAGTAAGATGACTCTTTACGGGTTGGGGTGGCCAGGCCCTTTTGGGGAGTCGGTTCCGATTCAAAGTTGCCTGTGCTAGAATCACCGGTTGGACACGTAAGGTCGGCGGTTTCTGCCCTTTCCGGGCATTCCTCGCACTGCGAGGGGACCGCGGCAAAACCCAAAATCTCTTCGAATGAGGCGCTCCCATGTCTGGCCATTCAAAATGGGCAACAATCAAACACAAGAAGGCGGCGACCGACGCCAAGCGTGGGCGCATCTTTACCCGGCTGATCCGCGAAATTGCCATTGCCGCGCGCGGCGGCACCGACCCGAACACGAACGCCCGGCTTCGCACGGCTATTGTCGCCGCGAAGAATGAGAACATGCCGGGAGACAACATCGACCGCGCCATCCTGCGCGGGAGTGGAAAGCTCGAGGGTGAGCAACTCGACGAGGTCACTTTCGAAGGCTATGGTCCCGGAGGCATTGCGCTGCTCGTCCAAGTGGTAACCAGCAGCCGCAATCGCACGGTCAGCGAAATCCGGCATGCGTTCAGCAGGAATGGCGGCAACATGGCGGAAGCCGGCGCCGTCGGCTGGATGTTTGAGCGCAAGGGCGAGATTTCGTTGCCGAAAGAAACGGCAAGCGAAGATAAAGTCATGGGGATTGCTCTGGATGCGGGCGCCGAGGATCTTCGCGACGATGGGTCGGCGTGGGAGGTGGTGACGCCGCCGGATGCATTTGAAGCTGTGCGTGACGCTCTGGTCGCGGCCGGGATTACACCAGATTCGGCCGAGATCGGTATGGTGCCGAAGAGCTACATCAAGCTTTCCGGGCAGCAAGCGCAACAGATGATCCGCTTGATTGACACGCTGGAAGAGCAAGATGACGTTCAGCACGTCTATTCCAACTTCGACGTGGATGAGAAGGAGCTGCAGGCTTCGCTCGCGCCATGAGCCGTTGGCGGTTTTCCGGGGCCGCCGCGGATTCGAGAGTTACATTTCGCTCCTCACCCTCATAAAAAGTCTGGTCCGAGTGGCCCCGCCGCCGTACACTTGCGCCCGATGCATTGTCATTCCGCAAACTCTTCACCCCTTCGCGTGCTCGGCGTTGACCCTGCTTCTGCCGGGGCAACAGGATATGCGGTGGTGGAGGCTCGAGGAAACCGTTGCGCGGCCGTGTGCTTTGGCGTGATTCCAGCGGCGCGAGACGCTGCTCGGAATCTTCCGGGGCGGCTTCGTGAAATCCATGCGCAAATCGCCGCGCTGATCGAGGAATTTTCGCCAGGCCAAGTTGCGCTGGAAGCAATCTTCGCGGCATTGAACGTCAAGACGGCGCTGCGGTTGGCGGAGGTGCGAGGCGTGATTCTGCTGGCGGCCGCGCAGCGCAACCTTCCGGTAACCAGCTACTCTCCCCGCGAAGTGAAAGCAACGATCGCGGGATATGGCCATGCTGCGAAGGAGCAGGTGCAGCGAATGGTCGGCACGATTCTGAATATGCAGGAAATCCCGGAGCCGGCCGATGCCGCGGATGCCCTGGCCGTCGCGCTGTGCCACATCCGCTTTGCGCAAGCCGAGGCGCGGTTTGGCGCTCCGGCGCGGCTACTGGCCGCTCCTCGCGCGGTTCGGCGTAACCTCTCGCGCGCGCCCCGCATCTTTTCTGCAAGATGAAGAAGACTCTTCGTGGAGCATTGCTGCTTTTCGTTTCTTGCCTCTTTGCCGCCGCTTGCTTTGCGGCGGATCAGGATGCCGTCATTACTTATCGGAAATTTTTCAAAGGCAGCGCGCCTGAATTCACCGAGATCAAGGTCGCGCAATCGGGCAAGTGTACCTTCGACATCCGCCAACTCAGCGAAGATGCCGACGCACAGTCTTTTGAGATGGGCGACGCGCTGCGCTCCAAGATCTTTGCTCTGGCAGCGGAGCTAAACAACTTTCGCGATGCCGATCTGGACGTACACCGCAAGATTGCGAACCTGGGCCAGAAGACCTTCCGTTATGAAAAAGGCGCCGAAACACACGAAACCGCGTTCAACTACACGACGAATGCGGCGGCGAACCAGCTTTACCAGATTTTCGAAGGCCTTGCGCGCCAGCAGGAACACGCGATTGTTTTGCAACGCCGTCTGCGCTACGACCGTCTGGGGCTGAATGAAGCGCTGATAGACTTTGAAACTGACTACGACCGCAAATTGATTCCCGAACCGGAGCGCATGCTTCCGGTGCTCGAACAGATCGCCAACGACAACAAGATCGTAGACATCGCGCGCGAGCGCGCCCGATCCATCGCGGCCCGCATCCGCGGCGCGAAGTGAACAAGACGCCGGCGGCGCCGAAATGAGCTTGTATTTTACTTGCTTCGGGCGCACGATAGCGGGAGACGAGTTGGTGTAGGGAGTGGTTTTTCCGTATCATCCGAGTGAATGGACAAGGTCCCCGGGGAGATCTCCATGAACCGCCGCATGTTTACCCTCCTGCTGTCATTTCTTGCGATTGTGTTTGCCGTGGCGGCGCTGCCTGTTCGCGCGGAAGAATACAGCCACATTCGCATCGTGCGCCTGAGTTTTGTCGAAGGCGAGGTGCAATATCAGCGTGCCAGCGAAGGCTGGCAATCCGCGGGATTGAACTTGCCGATTGAACAGGGCTTCTCGCTGCAGACGGGCGCAGGTTATGCGGAAGTGGAATTTGAGAATGGCTTGGTCATGCGGCTGGCGCGAAATTCCCTGGTGCAGTTTACGGAGTTGTCGCTGGCAGACGGCGCGCGAGTCACGCGTCTGAATTTGTCGCAAGGAACTGCGATTGTAACCGCGAGCATTTCACACCACGATGTGCTGTCGCTGGCCGCGTCAAACTTGAAGCTGACCGTGCCCCATAGCGGCCGCTTTCGTGTAGACGCCGATGCGAGCGGCGCCTGGGTCACCGTGATCCACGGGGACATTGACGTGGAATCGGCAGCCGGCTCCATGCCTCTGGCCAAGGGCCACACATTGCACGAAGATTCCGCGAATGCCGGTCAGCCGGAAATTGTGAAGAGCCCGGCCCCGGATGCTTTCGACAAGTGGGTCAACGAGCGCGAGGATGGCGTCAGGATCGCTTCGGCTAGTGCGACGGATTATCTATCGCCGCATGGATACACAACCGGCTTTGCGGACCTGTATGATTCCGGTCTCTGGTACAACCTTCCGGGATATGGCTTGGCTTGGCAGCCTTACGGTGTTGGCGCCGACTGGATGCCGTTCATGGACGGGCAATGGGGTTTCATGGGCGACATGGGATGGGCTTGGATGAGCAATGAACCGTGGGGCTGGCTGCCTTACCATTTTGGCGGCTGGCTAGAGGTGCCGGGGCAGGGCTGGCTGTGGGTGCCAGGCAACGGACAGATGTGGCAGAGCTGGCAGCCCGGAACGGCAACTTGGGTCACGGCAGGCGGCCAGAACGGTTGGATCCCCACGACGGCCGTGCCATCAAAACCAACCAAGAATTCGTCGGTGAGTCTGCCCAGGTCGAATCAGGTGATCTTAGCGACGGTCGGCAATGGCAATGCCATTCGTCCGGGTGTTCGCGTGCCGTTGACGCCATCCACGGTCGTCGTTGTTGGCTCAGCGCCACCGCCTGTCGTTCAATGGTTCCGCGGTGCGCCCACCGGCACTGCAGCTTCTTCTAACGGTGACGTCGCTTCACACTCGCAGGTCGTCAACGCGCCGGCGCGGCTTGCCGGTCCAACGAGTCGCGCGACCGCGATTTTGGCCCGGCCCTCTGTGCAAGCTCCGCACTCGGCTCCTGTTCGATCGACGACTTTCGCCGCGCGTCCGAGCGGTTTTGGTACCGGAAGCAACTCAGGAGCCCCAGCGGCGGGGCCGGCTATTTCGACGTCCCAGGCCACAGCGCCAGCGCGTTCCATGGGCCCTACGCCTATGGGATCGAACCCGGCGGCACATCACCAATAGCGCAGGGTTTCGAAAGCCCGCTGACGACCCTCTTGGTACCGGCAGCCTCAGTACGGCTCTGAGGACCCGGAGTGGGACGCTTGAAGTAAGTATCCGCTTACAAATCAATTGACTGCGCGGTCCTGTGGGCGGACCATGCGAGATCAAGGCAACGCAACAGCCTTGGTGTTCGTCTTAAGTAACAGGGATCGTCCCCGCGGGAGGTCCGTATGGGCTACCGTTCCGACCGTCTTCTTGGCGTCAAGCTGCTTATAGCATTGCTCATTGGATTGAGCGTCTTATTGACGCTTCCCCAGCCTACTGCGGCCCAAGGACAAGATCAGCAATCTTCCGAAGAACAGCCCGACCAAGAATACGGTAACGCGCGCATCGTGCGTTTGAGCGACGTTGAAGGCGTGGTCGAGTTTCAGCGCCCCGGCGCCGGTTGGCAGACTGCGCCGTTGAACTTGCCCATTGAGGAGAATTTCCGGCTGCGAACCGCGGATGGGCGCGCCGAGGTAGAACTTGAGAGCGGCATGGTGATCCGCTTGGCGCAGAACACGATGGTCGAATTGGCGCAACTAGCCTTGCTGAACGGCAGCCGCGCGACGCAGGTCAACCTGCCCTCGGGTACTGCGATGTTTTCCACGATGCTCTCGAACGATGATTCGTTTACCGTGACCACTCCCAACCTCCAAGTAGAGGTTTCACGTGGTGGACGTTTTCGTGTAGACGTCGCTTCCGGCAACAGTTGGGTAACCGTGCTCAAGGGCGACGTGGACGTAGATTCGGGCAGCGGAAACACGAAACTCACCGCGGGCCACATGCTGCAAACCAGCGGGTCGGACCAGGTGAATGTGGGAAGCAGCCCTGCGCCCGATGATTTCGATCAGTGGACCCTCGATCGCGATCACGTGCTGTATAACGGCGAGCAGGCGGCAATGCCCTATCTCAATGCGTATTCGCCTGCGGACGCTTCCGGATCTGCCGACCTTTCGGACTACGGTTATTGGACGGACTTGCCGGGCTGCGGCTATTGCTGGCAACCGTACGGCGAAACTTCGAATTGGGTACCGTTCTCGGCCGGGTGCTGGATGTTTTATGGAGGCCACGGCTGGACGTGGGTTAGCTCCGAGCCGTGGGGCTGGCTGCCCTATCACTACGGGCATTGGATCTATCGCGTCGGCATTGGCTGGGTCTGGGCGCCTGGGCCGTTGAATCACTTCCAGGGCGGGCCGGTCAATTGGGTTACGGTGAATAATCGCCTAGGCTGGGCGCCCGCTGCTGCGCGAGGATCACGCACACCTGCGGTGCCTCTTGGAGTGGTGGTTGGATCGCGCGGCGCAAATGGCGTGATCACGACGGCGGGACGCGTGCCAGCCGAAACGTCAATGGCCGCAAACGTAATGCCTGCTCGCGCTCCCGCTCCAATTTTCCACAATCGCGACGGCATCTCGTATGATCCTTCGTCGCAAACCTATTTCAATGAACCGAAACCGGTGATCACCGGCGATAGCGATGGAGCGGCAGCCGGAATGGTGAATGGCGGCGTTCCAGGTTCTGTGCCTGAGGTTCGCCCAAGCGCTTCCGTTGGTCCGAGCACCCCTCCCATGGCGCGCCCGAGTCCCGTTCCGTACACACCAACGCACGAGGCGGCACCGCGTTCCGCAGCACCGCCCCGCGCTGCGTCAACGTCGCATGGTTCAGGGACGGCGGCTGTACATGTGTCCGGGGGCCATCACTGATTTTGGAACGTTGATCCTTGCAGCAGAGGAGACGGTCCACGGCAGCTTGTGCAAACAGCGCGAACCGCATTTTTGTAGGCGCAGCCTTTTAGCGGAAAATCATCCCGGCGTAGCCCACCACTTCTTCCCGATCGCCGAAAACGTCTCCTGAAGTCGCATACTTCAGAAGTTCCGCGTTCCGTGAGCCGCGCGCGTGAGCTGCGACCAGCATGGCCGTCGCTGCGGCATAGCCGCACATGGTGATGCCTTCGCCACGCACCGTGTCATAGAGGCCGCGAGCATCGAGAGCGAGCAATCTCTCGATGGCTCGTTGGTCCTTCACGCGCGTGACGTCATCGGGCTCGTAGTGATTCATGTCGGAACTTGCGACGATCAGTACCGGCTCGGGCAATTGTCCAAGGACCCGGGCTATAGCGCAGCCCAGCTCTTCGAGCGGTTCGAAGCCAGAGGCGCCGATGGCAATCGGCACGAATTGCGCGTCTGGCGCAAGCACTTGAAGAAATGGTAGCTGCACTTCAAGCGAATGCTCGGCTCGGTGCGCGACCTGATCTTCCGTGAGTCGCGGGCACGCCTTCATGAGCTTCCGAGCCAGCTCAGAATCAATTTCAGCCAGGCCCAACGGCGTTTTCCATGACCCTGCGCTGTTGATCGCAAAATCGGCGCCTTGCGGAAAATGCCTGGGCCCAAGGATGATCACGCGTCTGGGAAACAGAAGCCGCGCGTACACCGCTCCGGCTATCGCTCCGGAATATACGTAACCGGCATGAGGAACCAGGCACGCGACTGCGGCCGATTTCGATTCTTGTGCCACCAGCGAAGTGTATTGGCGCACCTCGTCTGTGAGCTCGCGCGCGCCGGCAGGATAGAATCGGCCGGCAACAGCGGGCTGGCGAGCCACCGTCATATGGGGATCTGCTACTAGGCTGGCTTCGAAGGCTTACCGTGGATGCGCAGGGCGATCGTCGTGCCGGAAGCGTAGTCCACTGCTACCTTGTCACCGTATTGGAATCCGCCCTTTTGAATCACGGCGAGCATCTGCTCGTGCACTTGCGGCGAATAGGTGAAGGTTTGAATCATGTTGCTATTCTGCTGGCTGCGCAGTGTGATGGCAGCGCTCGTGGCCGAGATGACCAAGCCTTTGAATCTGAGGATTTTCGTATTTGTCTGGTTTGACTTGGCCGCGACGGGGGGCGCCGTGGTAATTTGCGCCGCCGCAGTCCCGGCACAGAAGGCGAGGCCAACTGCGAATATGGCGATCTGCAATTTAGAGAGCATCCTTAATTTAGAGAGCATCTCCATTTAAAGAGCATCTTCGAGTGAAATCTTTAGCGATTTGAGGAATCGGATGTCCTGCGGCGTCAGGTCAAACTTTGGCGCCATGCCTTCCTCTTCAATGAGCTCGGGGTCCACCTGAATGTGGATGGATTCGAGGAAGCGGCGATCCTGCGTGGAAAGCCGCGCGGATTGAGTTTCGCGCTTGACCAATCCGATGGTGGCATCAAGCTTCAACACAATGTCGTAGCCAGCCGAGCGAACGTTTGCGATCGCGCCAGTGATGCGCTCGGAATCCGCGACCGTATCGTTGATCGCGTGCCCCAGTTCGCGCAGCAGATTCCTCATGTGGTCGTCTAGTTGCAAACCGGCCTCCCACCCGCCTCGATGCCCACCCCACGCTGATGAATGAATTGTAGAACTGCTGAGCGCCCGTGACAAGACGGCAGATGCCGTTCTGCGTCCAACTAATCCATCCCTCCGTCTTCCAGCCGGCGGAGGGTGTATTACAATCTGTCTGTGAGCACGGCATCCATTTCCCGGCCGCCCGCGTCACGCGGCTTTTTCCGAGTTGCGTGGAAAGCGCTGCGGGAGCTTTTCCACGAGGTGACCGGCGCCATCTTTGGTTTGTTCGGATTTGCCGCAGCGAATTCAGCCATTCGGTCGTGGCGGATGGGGATGTCCCGGTGGGTGGTCGTTCTGCCGCTAGTTTATGCTTTGATGATGGCGTTTTTTTCGGTTACATCGTTTCTCCGGGCACGCCGAGTTCGGTAGCGCCACAGCGGACAAACTGCCATGAGCGAATCCGACACAAAATCTGGCGCGCCGGCGGCATCCAGAAAGCGCTTTGCCACCCTTTCCGGGCTTGAGCTTGAACCGGTCTACACCCGTGAACCCGAGGGATGGGACCCCGATTCCTCGCTTGGCTATCCCGGGCGAGTTTCCGTTCACTCGCGGTATTTACCCCACAATGTATCGCGGCCGTTTCTGGACCATGCGTCAGTACGCCGGCTTTGGCACTGCGGCCGAATCCAATCGCCGCTATCGCTATTTGCTCCGCCAGGGCCAGGCGGGACTTTCCGTCGCCTTCGATCTGCCGACGCAAATCGGCCTCGATTCCGACCACCCGCTGGCGCAGGGCGAAGTCGGCAAAGTGGGTGTAGCCATTGATTCGCTCGAAGACATGGAAGCGCTTTTCGAGGGGATTCCGCTCGAGGGCGTCTCGACTTCGATGACGATCAATTCGACCGCAGCGATTCTGCTTGCGCTTTATGTTGCAGTGGCCAAGAAGCAGGGCGCCGACCTGCGGAAGCTTTCGGGAACCGTGCAGAACGACATCCTGAAGGAATATATCGCGCGGGGCACATTCATCTATCCGGTTGCGCCGGCGATGCGCATCGTCACCGATATTTTTGCGTGGTGCCGCACCGAACTGCCGCATTGGAACACGATTTCGATTTCCGGCTATCACATCCGGGAAGCGGGCTCGACGGCCATTCAGGAAGTAGCCTTCACGCTGGCGGATGCCATCGCGTATGTCGAAGCGGCCACGCACGCGGGCTTAGCGGTGGATGAATTCGCGCCGCAGCTCTCTTTTTTCTTCAACGCGCACAGCGACCTGCTCGAGGAAATCGCGAAGTATCGCGCCGCGCGGAGGCTCTGGGCGCACATCATGCGGGAGCGTTTTGGAGCGCGCGACGAGCGCTCGCTGTTGCTGCGCTTCCACGCGCAGACGGCCGGCTCTTCGCTCACCGCGCAGCAGCCGGAGAATAATATTGTGCGCGTGGCGATCCAGACGCTGGCGGCGGTTCTTGGTGGTTGCCAGTCACTTCACACGAACGCCCTGGACGAAGCCCTGGCATTGCCGACCGAGGACTCGGCGCTACTGGCGCTGCGTACGCAGCAAATCGTCGCGCACGAAACCGGCGTCGCGAATACGGTTGATCCGGTGGGCGGCTCGTATGCCATCGAAAATCTTACGGACCGCATCGAGGCCGGCGCCCGTGAATATATCGCGCGCATTGATGCCGTGGGCGGCATGCTCCGCGCGATCGAAGCCGGCTACGTACAGGGCGAAATCCAGAAGGCTGCTTATGAGTACCAGCAAGCGGTCGAGCGCAACGAACAAATCGTGGTTGGCGTCAACCGTTTCGAGGGCGGGGATGCGCGTCCGCTCCCGACCTTGCGGATGAATCCGGATATCGAGCGGACGCAGGTTGCCAGGCTGCAGGCGTTGCGCGCCCGGCGAGACGCCGCCCGCGCCGGCAAAGCCCTCGCCGAAGTGGAGGCGCGCGCCCGCTCAGGCGCAAATCTTATGCCCGCCATCTGCACCGCTGCTGAAGCCCACGCCACCGTCGGCGAAATCTCCGACGCGCTTCGACGCGTCTTCGGCGAATATCGGGAATCCGTCGTGCTCTGATTAGCGGCCCGGTTGGGAGATCAGGAGCCCGCGGTTTAGCGTTGGTAAACGGTTCGTCCGCCGACTACGGTGACCATGGGCGCGCCGCGAAATGTCCGGCCGTCAAACGGCGTGTTGCGCGATTTGCTCGCGGAATCGGCCGCCCGGAAGGTCCACTCGTGATCCAGCGAGAATAGCGTCAAGTCGGCAGGGGCGCCGGCTGTGATGCCCCGCTCCATGTTCAGCACGCGCGCTGGGCCGGCCGTGAAGAGCTCGACCAGCCGCATCAAGCTGACGCAGCCGCTAAGGTAGAGCTGCTCGATGGCCAGCGCCAGGGCCGTTTCGAAACCCGTGATTCCGAAGGGCGCCTTGTCGAATTCCACGGCCTTGCTCGCCGGTTCGTGGGGCGCGTGATCGGTGGCGATGGCATCCACAGTGCCATCGGCTAAGCCAACGAGGAGGGCTTCGCGGTCTTCGCTCGATCCCAGCGGCGGATTCATCTTGAAATGCGTGTCGTAACCCACGTCTTCATCCACAAGCGTGAAATGATGCGGGGTCACCTCGCAGGTAACCGCGAGGCCGCGATCGCGAGCTTCGCGGACTAAATCCAGCGACGCCCGCGCCGAAAGGTGTGCGATGTGCAATCGCGCGCCAGTCAGTTCCGCAACCTGGACGTCGCGCCCCACGCAGATGGATTCCGCGGCGGCGGGCATTCCGCGCAAACCAAGCCTCACCGACGTTTCGCCTTCGCGCATCACGGCGCCGGCCGCAAGCGACACGTCTTCGCAATGGTCAATCACCGGCAAGCCGAGCGATCCGCAATAGTCCATCACTTGCCGCATCAACTTGGCCGTCGCCACGGGGCGTCCGTCATCGCTCACCGCTACAATGCCTGCTTGTTTCATGGCCGCGATTTCCGCCAGCGACTCACCCAGGCTGCCGAGGGAACACGCGCCGATCGGCCACACGCGCACGCTGCCGTGTGACGCCGCGCGCTCGACGATGGCGCGCGTGACGGAGGCGTTGTCGTTCACCGGGCGCGTATTGGGCATCGCACAAACCGCGGTGAACCCGCCGCGTGCCGCCGCGCGAGTTCCTGTCTCAATTGTTTCTGAATGCTCGCCACCGGGTTCGCGCAAGTGGCAGTGCAGGTCAATGAATCCGGGCGCAACGATCATTCCCGCTGGCGTCGAGCGTGTCGCAAGTTTTGCCATTGTCCTCCATGGCTCGCGAAACGTCGGCCGGCGAGGCCGCCATGCGGATGCGGTCGCCTTCGATCAGAACGTCCAGAGACGCGTCGGTACCGCTCGATGGGTCCACCACGCGGCCATTGCTAATCCGAAGCATGCGTTGAATCCTTGTTGGGTTCCGCGGTCACCTCAGCGTGCGGATCGGGTGTTTCTGTTCGCGGAGTTTCCGCGCTCACGCCAATCAGCAAGAACAGCAGCGCCATTCGGACGGCGAGTCCATTGGTCACCTGCTCCAGCACACACGATTGCGGGCCCGTCGGCCACGGCGGGATCAATTTCAAGCCCTCGAATCATCGGGCCGGGATGGAGCACCAGGGCGCCAGGGCGGGCGAGCGCAAGGCGTTCCGGGGTCAATTGATACAACATCACGTAGTCGTCCACCGGGAGCGCAGGCTCGTTCATTCTCTCCTGCTGCACCCGCAGCGTCATGATCACATCGGCGCCATCCAGGGCCTCCTCGATTCGCGTAACTCGGCGAACGGAAGAGCCGGGCGCGGCAAGCTGTTCGAGCTCGCGCGGCAGCCACATCGCCGGGCCGCAGAGCGTGATGCGGCAGCCGAATTTGCCGAGCAGGTGAATATTCGAACGCGCCACTCGGCTGTGCTGAATATCGCCCAGGATCGTGACGTTCAGGCCGTCAATTCGTCCGAGACGGTCGCGAATCGTCAGCGCGTCAAGCAATGCCTGCGTCGGATGCTCGTGCGTGCCGTCGCCCGCATTGATCACGGGAATATCCAGATGCCGCGCGATGAAATCCGCCGCGCCGGATGAGCTGTGGCGGATCACGATGCAGTCAGGCTTCATCGCGTTCGAGCGTGTGAACGGTATCCAGCAGAGATTCGCCCTTTTTCAAACTGGACGATTCCGCTTGCAGATTCATGCTGTCGGCGCCGAGCCGGGCGGCTGCCGTTGCAAAGCTGATGCGCGTCCGCGTGGAGGGCTCAAAAAATGCCAGCGCGACCGTTTTGCCGCGGAGGGTGGCCAATTTTTTCAGCGGGTGTTTCTGGATTTCCTGAAACGACGCGGCTTGATCGAGAAGAAAAGTAATCTGCTCCGCCGTCAGCGGCTCGGTGGCCAGGATGTGGTGAAAGCGGTGCAGCACTCCGTTCCTCGAAGCAGGGTCCCCTGGGGCCGGCAGGGCCATTGCAGGGGACGTCCCAAGATTCATTCGGTGCGCTCGACGAGCACTACGCGCTCTTCGTTGTCAATCTCCCTCAGGCGGACCTCGATGATCTCGCGTGAAGTGGTCTGCACCATGCGGCCGATGACGGTCGCCTCGATCGGCAATTCGCGATGCCCGCGGTCAATCAACACACACAATCGAACACTCTGCGGTCTACCCAGATCGAAAAGCCCATTCATGGCTGCTCGGATGGTGCGGCCGGTATAGAGCACATCGTCCACCAGGATCAGGTGCTTGCCATCCACTGGGAAAGGAATGTCGCTCGATTGCAGCACGGGCTGCGCGGCCACCGTGGAAAGATCGTCGCGGTAGAGCGTGATGTCCAGCGTGCCGACGGGCACTTCAACACCGTCAATTTCCCGCATGGCGCGCGCAATCCGCTGCGAAAGCGGAACGCCACGGCGGCGGATTCCGATCAAAGCCAGGTTTTGGGTGCCGCCGCTGCGCTCCACAATCTCATGCGCCACACGCTGCAACGTGCGATCAATCTCGGTGGCGGACATGAGTTGCGATTTCTCGACAACTCTCATTGCTGCACATCGTAACACAGAGGGGACGAATCGAGAGCCACCCCCGCTAACGCCGGGCGGCGCGAATCCGCGAATGTAAAGTGTCATGCTAAGATTCGTTTCGTGAAGACTTGCCGGAGGCTCGGGATGAATCGCGGATTTCGAGGATTGTTGCGTCAGCGCTGATCAGCTGCTGCTGGTGTCTTGCTCAGCGCTTTCGCCGCAGTCTCAGCCTCCAAGGGCCGGCACCCAAACTCGTCGTGTTGCTCGTCGTGGATCAAATGCGCGGCGACTACGTGGACCATGTTCCACGAGCAGTGGACCGGCGGGTTGGCGCGGCTGGTGAACCAGGGAGCCTGGTTCCACCATGCCGCGTATCCCTACTTGACCACCGTCACCTGCGTGGGGCACGCCACGATTTCCACGGGCCAGCTTCCCGAATCGCATGGCATTATTGCGAACGCGTGGTTTGACGCCGCTGCAGGCAAGATCGTGACGTTGTACGGCCGATCCCAAGGTCACCGATACGAGCTATGGCGGCCAGCCTCACGGCGGTGATTCCGCCGTGGCGTCTGAAAGTGCCGGCGTTTGCCGACGAACTTGCGCGACCAAGGGCACGGAGCGACGCGAGTCGTTTCTTTTTCGATCAAGGCTCGCGCCGCAATCATGCTAGGCGGCCACAAGGCCGATGTCGTTACCTGGCACGACGATCAAGACCGGCCTCTGGCGCACGTCTTCTGCTTACGGCACGGCGGCATTTATCGCCAGCTATATCGAAGCTCATCCGGTCGCCGCAGATTATGGAAAGGTTTGGGATGCCGAGCCCGGCAGAAGAATTTGTCTATAACGTGACGCCGCAGAACCGGCAAGCTCCACTCGGGCTGGACGCATTTCGTTTCCGCACGTCCTTGCGCGGAGCTACCACTTCAACCGGACCGGACGCAGCGTTTTATACGCAATGGGAGTCGAGTCCGTATTCGTCCACATATCTTGTCGGCATGGCGGAAAACGCCGTGGATTCGCTGCACCTCGGCCAAGCTTCTGGTACCGACCTATTGGCGATCAGTTTCTCTTCTCTGGACATGATCGGTCACGCGCCTCGGTCCTTACAGCCACGAAGTGCAGGACACTTTGTTTCAACTCGATCGCGATCTTGGTCAGGCTATTCGCTCATCTGGATCAAACGGTAGGCTCCGGCAATTACGTGGTCGCCTTCAGTGCGGACCACGGTGTCGCTCCAATTCCGGAAGAAGGCGCGGCGCAAGGTCTTAGCGGTGGACGCTTCTCCACGAAAGCGCTGCCACGGATCGCGTGGAAAAGATTCTCGACCCGCGATGGGGCGGCAGCAACCACGTGGCCGCGAATGATAGAGGGCGATTTATGGCTCGCTTCCGGGCGATTACGATCGCCTGCGGGCGGATCCCGCCACGCTCGAGGAAGTGATCGAAGCAAATTGCCAGCGATGCCCGGCGTCGCGCGAGTCTTTCGGTCCGATGAACTCGCGAAGCACCAGGCTACGCACGGATCCCATCGAGCGCGCCGCTTCGTTCAGCTATTATCCCGGGCGCAGCGGCGACATCGTGATTGCTCTGAAGCCGTATTGGATTTACAGCGAGTCACAGCAGGTGGACCACGCACGGCAGCGCCTACGAATACGATCAACACGTGCCGGTGCTGTTCTATGGCTGGGGGGTGCGTCACGCAGCATTCGAAAACGCTGTGTCTCCGCTAGACATCGCACCAACGCTGGCCGAATTATGCGGAATCCGCTTGCAGCGTTCGGATGGGCATTCTCTTGCGAAACTCCTGGGTGGTACGGGCCGCGCCGAGGCTTCGTCTACCTCTGTGCATTAACCTCGCACGTTTTCCACAAGCGCTCGATTTCCGCGCCGTCATGTCTGGCGTCGCATGTTAGACTCCCGCGCGATGAGCGCCCAAGGGGCCGTTGACCTGAGCGTCCGGATTGGCTCGCTGCGCCTGTCGAATCCCATTATTGCCGCGAGCGGCACTTTCGGTTACGGAATCGAATTCGCCCACCTCGTAGACCTGAATCAACTAGGCGGCATAGTCACAAAGGGCTTTCGCTCGAGCCCATGGAGGGTGCGGCGGAACCCCGGCTGTGTGAGACGCCCGCGGGCATGCTCAACGCTGTGGGCTTGCAAAACATCGGCGTCCGGGCTTTCGTCCGTGACAAGTTGCCTTCCTGCGCGCTTACCAGCACCCCCATCATCGCTAACATCTTCGGCAACACCGTCCATGGATATGCGGAAGTCATCCGGATCCTGGAGGGTGCGGAGGGATTGGCGGCATATGAGCTGAACATATCCTGCCCGAATCGGAGGCGGGCAGGGATTTCTTTGGCATTGATCCGGCAATGACTGCGGAAGTGGTCGGCGGCCGCCGAGTCGTTTCACGGAGACCACTATGGGTGAAGCTCTCGCCAAACGTCACCGACATCCGCGTCATCGCCAAGGCGGCTGAGGAGCCGCCGGGGCGGACGCTTTGACCGTCGCAAACACCTATCCGGCGATGAGCGTGGACTTCCGGACGGGCCGGTCAAGGCTGGGCAGGATAACCGGGGGGCTGTCTGGGCCGGCTATAAAGCCTATTACCCTGCGGTTGGTGCACCTGGCGGCGGGAGCGTTGGCCTCCCATCCTTGGGCTCGGGGGCATCGAATTAGGGGAGGACATCCTGGAATACATGGCTGTTGGGGCGACTGCGGTTCAGGTTGGCACGGCCCATTTTGCGGACCCCAAGGCACTATTTGCGCCTCAAGAAACGAGCTCCTGGAGCTGTGTGAGAGACAATAAGATACTTAGTATCAATGATTTGAAAGGAGATCTGCATCGCAGAAAACGGTTGAGGGTGCCCCGGAAGCGGGTACAATGGAGGTATTTTATGTTGCTAAAAACAACACACTATGCGACATAGACTTTGCGTGCTTCTGACATCCATCCCGTGCCTACTGATCATGCTGACGCTCGCACCACCATCCAAGCTCCTCTATGGCCAGCGCCAGCCAGCCAATTAAGCCCATTAGAGTCTGGTGGGGCTCAGCAAGCTGGTATGGACCCGGCTTCGACGGCCGCACAACTGCCAATGGCGAGATTTACGATATGACTGCCTCGACTGCGGCCCATCCCGATTTGCCGTTCGGCTCCGTGGTCCGCTGGTGAATATGCGAAATGGTCGCAGTGCCGTGGTCCGGATCAACGACCGTGGCCCCTATGTAGACGGCCGAAGTATAGACGTCTCCTACCATGCCGCCGAAAAGCTTGGGATCGTGAATAGAGGTGTGGCGAGGGTCCGTATGGAGCTCCTGGAGGTGCCGAAACGCCACTGAACAATGCGGCAGCCGCGCGGAAGCTCATCGTCGCCCTTGATTTTGACCGGCTCGAACCCGCCTATGAGCTGGCCGGTCGGCTTTCCGGCCTAGCGGGTATCCTCAAGATTGGAATGCAGTTATTCACCGCCTGCGGCCCGGAGGGTATGCAAAGATCGCCTCTCTCGGCTCCGGAATTTTCCTCGATCTGAAATTTCATGACATTCCCAACACAGTGGCCGGCGCGGTTCGCGCGGCGATAGAGTTGCCTAACTTGAGCTCCTCAACGTGCACACCCTGGGTGGCCTGGAAATGATGCGGGCGGCTGCCCAAGCGCGCGACACATGGCCAGGTGGCCCCAAATTATTGGGTGTCACGATTCTCACTAGCATGGACGCCAAAGCCGTGCGCAGGGTAGGTATAGCGGGGTCCCCGGCTGCGGAGGTCCTCAGGCTGGCGAAACTCGCTCAGCGCGCCGGTCTCGACGGCGTGGTGACTTCTACCCACGAAGTGAAAAAGCTTCGGAAAACCTTCGGCGAAGACTTTATGCTGTTGTTGGCGGCGTCCGTCCGCTCCCGAAGGGCGGCAAGCGCCCCAGCGATGATCAAGCGCGGGTAGCGACCCCGCGGAAGCGTCCGCGCGGGTGCGGATTATCTCGTCGTGGGCCGTCCAATCAATGCGGCTCCCGATCCGGTGGCGGCAGCAAAGGCCATCTTGAAGGAAGATCGCTGAAGCCGAAGTTTCGCGCTTGAAAGACCGCAACGGCCCGACCTATCCGCTAGCCTCTGAGTTGCCACCGTTTTTTCCTCTACCTGAAATCCGCTTTACCGGCAATCGCGACAACTCGCGATGGGTGTTTTGCATCAACAACCGGTTGCGGATACAATCGGCGCTTCCACCGGAGGGCGATAATGAATCCGTCTGCATTTGCTAGGTTGCGGCGGCTCTGTGTTTCTTTCGGCGTTGTATTGCTCACCCTACTCTTCGGACATCTTCACGCCGTGAACGCCACCGATCCTTCGCCTTACGACGCGAGCTTTTTGAAAGGGCTGCAGTGGCGCTTGATCGGACCCTTTCGCGGTGGACGCGTGCTGGCGGTCACCGGAGTGCGCGGCCAGCCGAATTCTTATTATTTCGGAGGAGTCAGCGGCGGCGTGTGGAAGACCGTCAACGGGGGGCATACTTGGGAGCCACTGACGGATAAGGAGCCCTTCGATTCGATCGGCAGCATCGCCGTGGCCGATTCCGACCCCAACGTAATTTATGTTGGCACAGGTGAAGGCTGCCCACGCGGCAACGTCTCCCAAGGAAACGGAGTGTGGAAGTCGCTGGACGGCGGCAAGACATGGGTGCACTCCGGTTTGGAAGATACGCAGGCCATTCCGCAAATCATCGTCAATCCGCACAATCCCGACGAAGTATTTGTGGCCGCGCTCGGGCACCTTTATGGTCCGAACGAGGAGCGAGGCATGTACAAGTCGGCGGACGGCGGCAAGACCTGGAAGAAAGTACTCTACAAGGATAACAAGACCGGCGCGGTGGACATTACGTTCAGCGCCGCCAATCCGCACGTGCTGTTTGCCGCCGTTGTGGGAAGTGAACCGTACGCCCTATAGCCTGGCGAGCGGCGGTCCGGGCAGCGGTCTCTACAAATCAACGGATGACGGCGAGACCTGGAAGCAAATTCAAGAGCACGGATTGCCGAAGGGCATCTGGGGACGCGTGGGAATTTCCGTGTCTCTGGCCGATCCGAACCGGATCTACACGCTGATCCAGGCGGCAGAGGGCGGTCTTTATCGCTCCGACGACGGCGGCGAAAACTGGACGCGCGTGAACGCTTCCGACAATTTGCGGCAGCGTGCCTGGTATTACATGCACATCTTCGCCGATCCGAAAAATGTGGACACCGTATATGTGCTGAACGTGAGCATGTACCGCTCGACCGATGGCGGGAAGTCGTTTGACGTGATCCACGCGCCCCATGGCGATAATCACTGCCTTTGGATTGATCCGGACAATTCCGCGCGAATTATCCTCGGCAACGACGGCGGGGCGACGATCTCCGTTGACAGTGGGAAAACCTGGTCCACGCAGGACAACCAGCCGACCGCGCAGTTCTATCATGTGATCGCAGACAATCGCTTTCCCTACTATATTTACGGCGCACAACAGGACAACTCTACGGTGGGCATCGCCAGCCGCAGCGATGAAGGCGTGATTGACAAACCCGATTGGTATCCGGTGGGAGGCGGCGAGAGCGGCTACATTGCGCCCTATCCGCCCGATCCTTACATCGTTTACGCCGGTGCTTACGAAGGTGAAGTGGATCGCTATGACAAGCACACCGAGCAAGTCCAGGTGATTTCCCCCTGGCCTGAAGTTTCCGACGCGGAAGGCGCCGCGGGATTGAAGTATCGCTTCCAATGGACGTATCCGCTGATCCTTTCGCCGCACGATCCGAATGTGATGTATGCCGGCGCGCAGGTTGTGCTGAAGAGCAGCGACGGTGGACATAGCTGGACGGCGATCAGCCCCGACCTCACGCGGAATGACAAGTCAAAGCAGCAGGTTTCCGGCGGGCCGATCGAGAAGGACGACACAGGCACCGAATACTACGACACGGTCTTTACCATTGCCGAATCGCCAGTGCAGAAGGACCTGATCTGGGCCGGCAGCGATGATGGCTTGGTGCACCTCACGCGCGATGGCGGGCACAACTGGGCGGACGTCACGCCCAAGGAGATGCCGGAGTGGAGCATGGTGAGCCTGATCGAAGCTTCGCCACAGGATGCGGCCACGGCTTATCTCGCCATTGACCGGCACAAGCTCGATGACCGGCATCCTTACATCTACAAAACACACGACTACGGCAAGACATGGACCAAAATTACAGCCGGCATTGCGGAAGGCGACTTCGTGCATGCCGTTCGCGAGGATCCGAAGCGCAAAGGCTTGCTTTACGCGGGCACGGAATCCGGCGTGATGGTTTCCTTTGATGATGGAAACCAGTGGCAATCGTTGCAGCTTAATCTGCCGGCGAGCGCGGTGCATGATTTGGCCGTGAAAGATGACGATCTCATCGCCGCTACCCACGGGCGTTCTTTCTGGCTGCTCGACGATATTGCACCGCTTCGTGAACTCACGGCCGATGACTTTTCGAAAGCCGCTTATCTCTTCAAGCCCGGAATTTCCTATCGCACGCAGATCGGCCACCGGCCCACGATGGGCGCCCCGGTTGGCGAGAATCCTCCGACGGGAGCGGTGCTTTACTATTACCTGAAGGATGCGCCGAAGGAAAACGAAGAGGTGAAACTGGAAATTCTCGATGGCCAGGGCCGCGTTGTACGGCACTATTCCAGCAAGAAGCAGGCCAGCGAGGAGCCCGCCGAGGCTGCACAGGAAGCGCAGGAGTCCGGTGAGACGCCGGCGAACGAACCGATCCCCGCCGCGGCAGGCCTCAATCGCTTCAACTGGGATCTGCGCGATGAGCCAGCCGCGAAGATCAACGGCTACTCACTCTGGCAGTATGAATCGGGCGGGGACGGTGCGCGAGTGCTGCCGGGAACGTATCAGGTTCGGTTGACCGCCGGCGGCCAGACGCTGACCGCACCGCTCGAGGTGAAGCTCGATCCGCGGGTCAAGACTTCCTCCGCGGATCTGCAGCAGCAATATGAATTGGCGCGAGAGATCAGCCAGAAGCTGGCACGGCTCGACGAGACCGTGAATCAGATTCGCGGCATTCGAACGCAGCTTCGAAGTCTCGACAATGAGCTCGCACAAAACGCGGCCGCGAAAGACGTGGTATCGGCGTCAAAAGATCTAGAGAAGAAGCTGACCGCGCAGGAAGAAAAGTTCATTAATCCGAAGATTTCGTCTTCGGAGGACTCTGTTAACTACGCCATCGGGCTTGACGGCAAGCTCGCCGTCCTGGAAGCAGTGGTTGAGAGCGCGGACGCCGCTCCTACCGACGGTTCCCGACAGGTGTATGCGGACCTCAACCGGCGCGTGGATGAGCAGTTGGCGGTTTGGGAGACGATCCGAACAAGGGACGTAGCAGCGTTTAATGACCTCGCGCGGAAGGACAATGTGCCGGCGGTGGTAATACCGACACCGCGCTCCGAAGAGGGTAAAGGACGGCCGGGCAAGTAGGCTCTCGCTTACTGCGGGATACGAAAACGGGCGCGTGCGACGCACACTGCCGCGCCATGCCGCAGCGCACCTAGCTGGTATTCTAATTCACACCCCATGAAGAACGTCATCGTCGGCACCGCCGGGCACATTGATCACGGCAAATCCGCGTTGGTGGAAGCGCTGACGGGTACGCATCCGGATCGCCTCGAGGAAGAACGCCGGCGCGGTATCACCATAGACCTCGGCTTTGCATTTCTCGGAAGCGGCGACCTTACGCTCGGATTCGTGGACGTTCCGGGACACGAGCGCTTCGTTCGGAACATGCTCTCCGGGGTCGGTGGGGTTGACCTGGTGCTTCTGGTGATCGCAGCGGACGAGGGCATCAAGCCACAAACACGCGAACATTTTGATATTTGCCGCTTATTGGAGATCCCTCGCGGGATCGTCGCGCTGACGAAGTGCGATCTGGTTGACGCGGAAGCGCTCGCGGTGGTCCGAATGGAAGTCGCCGATTACCTGCGCGGATCGTTTCTTGAAACGGCTCCGATGATTGCGGTGAGTGCGCGAACTGGCGCGGGACTGGCAGAGTTGAAAAGCGCCTTACTCCACGCCGCGGAAGATGTTCCCGCAAAAGATGCCAGCCGTCATTTTCGGCTTCCAATTGATCGCGTGTTTGCCATAAAAGGCTTTGGCACCGTTGTGACGGGCACGTTGGTCGCGGGCCAGGCGGCGCCAGAGGATGAAGTGGAGCTGTTCCCCCCGAAGCGCCGGCTGCGCGTACGCGGAATTCAGTCTGGCGGGCACTCGGAGACACGCGCTTTGGCGGGCCAGCGAACCGCGATGAATCTGGCGAGCATTGAAGTAGCGGATTTGCGCCGCGGGATGGTGCTGGCAGCGCCCGGGCGCTTTTCAGCGACGAAGCGCCTCGACGCCCGAATTTCGTTGCTCCCGTCGGTTTCGAGACCTATGAAGAACCGCGCGCACGTTCATTTTCACCAGGGCACGATGGAAACAATCGCGGAAGTCGTTTTTTTGCAGGGGACACAATTGGCTCCGGGAGAATGCGGCTTCGCGCAGCTCTTGCTGCAAGACGAGGTGTTTGTTCTACCCGGTGATCGCTTTATCTTCCGGCAATTCTCGCCGGTGATCACGATCGGAGGCGGCAAGGTACTGGACGCACAAGCTCGACGGCACCGCGCGCGAGACGCGGCAGCGCTGAAGTTCCTCGAGATCGTGGATCGAGGCAATCGGGCGAATACGCTGCAGGCATTGCTGGAAGCCGCGCCGCAGGGACTCGGCCTGGACGAAATCATCCGGCGCACCGGATGGCTTCCGCAAGAAATCGAACGCGATGCGGAATTGTTGGCGAAGGCCGGCGCGGTCCGTATTTTGAATCGCAAGCCATTTTTCCTGGCGTCAGCATCGCACGTATCTGCTTGCGCGAAGCGCCTCCGCGAGGCCGTGGCTCAGTATCATCGGGCGAACCCGCTGGCAGAGGGAATCCCTAAAGAAGGCCTGCGGGCGCAGGTTGGAGCGGGGCGTGAAGTCCTTGAAGCTGCGCTGGCCGAGCTGATCGCGGCACGCGAATTGAGCATGTCGGGCGATGCCGTGAAGAGTGCGGGGCGTGCCGTCACACTCAACCAGGACGAGGAGCGCGCGCGCGGCCAGATCGAAGCCGCGTTCGAAAAGGCCGCACTTACCGCGCCTGCTTCGAAGGAGGTGCTCGCCGGGGTCTCCGTAGACACAGACCGGGCGCAAAGAATCCTGCAACTGCTTCTGCGTGAGGGGGTTCTAGTAAAGGTGGCGGAAGATCTGATCTATCATCGAAATGCACTCGCACGGCTTCGGGAGTCAGTGAAGGCGTACAAGGTGTCGCGCGGGGTCCGGATCAAAGTTCCGACTTTCAAGGAGCTTACGGGTATCAGCCGCAAGTACGCGATCCCGCTGCTGGAGTACCTGGATAGAACAGGGGTTACGCGCCGCGAGGGCGACGAGCGTGTTATACTATGACCTAAACATCGAGCTTCTCGCTAGGATTTGCACGCCATTGGAGGCTCGAAAGGCAGGTGCCACGTGGGTGAGTTAAGCCCAATTCATTGGCTGATCGTTTTGGCGATCATTGTGTTGCTGTTTGGCGGGAAGAAGATTCCCGAGGTGATGCGTGGCGTTGGCGAGGGCATCCGCAGCTTTAGGGAAGGCATGCACGGCGGTGCGAACAACCCTCCGCCGCCAAACACGACGACCACAACTTCGACCGTTGCCCCGACGGAAGAAAAGAAGGTCAGCTGAATACGCCTATTATTATACGGGCGGCCGAGGCAGCCCTCGTTTGGTCTGAATCGTTCTGGCCCGCGGAACCTCGTTGTACCTTTTTTTCTTGAAACCTTACCTGTTACTCTACCAACCCGAGATCGGCTAGCATCTGGTTTACGCGCGCAAGCGGTAAACCCACAACATTGAAATAACAGCCTTCGATACGCTGAATGAACCGGCCCGCGCGACCCTGGATTGCGTATCCACCGGCTTTATCGAGCGGCTCTCCGGTTGCCACGTAGTCGTCCACTTCCTCGTCCGTCATCGGTGTGAACCACACGCGAGTGATTTCATGTCCGACGCGGGAGTCGCCGATTGCCTCCGGCCCGCTTGGTGTTATGCGGAGCAGAGCCACGCCGCTGATCACGAGATGTTCGCGTCCGCGCAGGCGCAACAGCATTTCGCGAGCGCGTTGTGGTGTGCCTGGCTTGCCGAGCACTTCATCATCTACGACAACGACCGTGTCGGCTCCCAGCACGACAGCTTGCTGGGCCATTCGCAAGGCGGCCGCAGCGGCGCGCGCCTTGACGAGGGCTAACCGTTCGACCATTGCATCGGGCGATTCGTCCGGGAGGCGATGTTCGTCAACTGTTGCGGGATGCGCCTCAAAAGGAATACTGGCTGCCGCAAGTATCTCCGCGCGCCGAGGAGAGCCAGAGGCGAGGATCAGTTTCACGGCAAGCATAGTGGCAGGAGCGCGGATTCCAAGATGGACGCTGCGACGCAACTCTTAGCGCGTCGTGGGTTCAGCAGCGGGGTGCATGCCGTGCTGGGGCACTTCGTGCAAGCCGCGCGCCGGAGCTTCGTGATGAACGCGGTAGAAATGATCGAGCGGTCCGGGACCTTTCCCGATATTGAGGCCGCGCTCCATGGCCATGGTGACGTAGGTTTTCGCCAGCGTCACGGCTTCGCGCAAACTGCGGCCAGCAGCGAGATGAGCTGCGATTGCCGAAGCAAACGTGCAGCCGGAGCCGTGGGTGTTGCGCAGCTTCACCAAATCACCGCCGAGGATTACCGTCTCGGTGCCGTCAAAGAGCACGTCCACGGCTCGTTCCATGTGCCCGCCCTTGATGACGGCGGCCTTCGCGCCGCGCGACACGAGTTGCCGTGCGGCAGCTTCCATTCCCGCAACGTCTTTAATCTCGATGCCTGTGAGGAGCGTTGCCTCGGGGACATTCGGGGTAACCACCGTAGCGCGCTTGAGCAATTCTTCTCCGAGGAATTTCACGCCAGCCGCATCAAGCAAGTCGTGCTCACCGGAAGTGGGCTGGACGACGGGATCAAGCACCACGTGCGCAATCCTTGTGCGGTCGAGGAATTCGGCGACGACCAGGGCATTCGCGCGGTTCCCCAACATTCCAATCTTGACGGCATCCGGCGTGATGTCTTCGATCAACGCGTCCAACTGCGCGCGCAGGGTCGCGGATGGAGTCGGATGCACCGCTTTCACGCCCTGCGTGGATTGCACCGTAAGAGCGGTGATGGCTGCGATGCCATAACTGTTGTGCGCGGCGATAGTCTTCAGGTCGGCTGCCACGCCCGCCCCGCCTGAAGGGTCGAACCCGGCGATAACAAGAACGACGTGAGGAGCGATGGTCGCTGAATGATGGCTCAACTAGGCGGTCCTTCGCGAGAGTCTTCGGCTCGCTAGCGAAAAAGAGAGCCGGCCGCGCCAGTTTCGGCGGCGAGCCGGCAAATGGAATGTACGCGCCGGGTCACCCAGGCGCAAGAGGAAACTTTGCGGGAGAACAAAAAGACGCGACGCGACAGAGAATTCGCCGCGGCGCGCAAAGCAAAATCCTAATCGGGTGCGTGAGGTCCGTCTCAGGGGAACAAGCCGCGGACGGCAGTGGCTTCCGCGACGCGCCCGACGGCGAGAATATATGCTGCGTTGCGCATGTGCGTGTGGTATTTGCGGCTGGTTTCGTGCACATCGGCAAATGACCGCCGCATGACCTGCTCGAGGCGCCGGTTCACCTCGTCTTCCTGCCAGAAGAAACCTTGTAAGTCCTGCGCCCATTCGAAGTAACTCACCGTGACTCCGCCGGCATTCGCGAGAATGTCTGGAATCACCACGATGCCTTTGCGCGCCAGCACTTCGTCCGCGTGCGGCGTGGTGGGACCATTCGCGGCCTCGGCCACGATCTTCGCCTTGATTTGATCGGCGTTGTGCAGCGTGATGGAATTCTCAAGCGCGGCAGGCACCAGAATGTCGCATTTCATCGTGAGCAAATCGTCCGCCGCAAGACGCGAGGCGCCGGGCATGCCGACCACGGTGCCGGAGCGTTCTTTGTAGCGCAGCGCCTTGATTGGATCAATGCCGCGCGGGTTATGCACCGCGCCGCGCGAATCGCTGATGGCGACGATCTTGGCCTTACGTTCCGCGAGCAGCCGCGCGGCGATCGAGCCCGCGTTGCCATAGCCCTGGACCGCAACACTCGCGCCCCGCAAGGACATTTTCTTTACCTTGCAGGCTTCTTCGATCACGAAAACGCAGCCGCGCGCTGTCGCTTCGTTGCGTCCCGCGGAACCGCCGAGCGAAATCGGCTTGCCCGTGACGACGCCCAATGCCGAATAGCCCACCGTCATGGAATACGTGTCCATGATCCAGGCCATGGTTTGTGAGTCCGTGTAAACGTCGGGAGCGGGAATATCGCGTTCGGGTCCAATCACTGGAAGTATTTCTGAGGTGTAGCGCCGCGTCATGCGCTCAAGTTCAGGCTTTGACATTCGCTTCGGATCGCAAATGACGCCGCCTTTGCCTCCGCCATATGGGATGTTCACCGTGGCCGTTTTCCACGTCATCCAGGCGGCCAGCGCTTTCACTTCGTCGAGCGTCACGCCGGGATGGTAGCGGATGCCGCCCTTCGCGGGGCCGCGCGCGACGTTATGCTGCACGCGAAACCCGGTAAAAACCTTCACCTGCCCGTTATCCATCTTCACGGGCACGGATACCTCAAGCACTCTCTTGGGAGTGCGCAAGACCTGGCGAAGCCCGGGATCGAGCTTCAGAAATTCCGCCGCCATGTCGAATTGAAGCTGCGCAATGCGAAAGGGGTTCAGGTCTTCCCGTGGCGCCACTCGAGGAATAATAGGCTGCGGGGCCGTACGCGCTTGCGTGGACATCAGTCTTGCTCCTTCTCAGCGGCGGCTTTCCGCTCGCTGCACAGCCGGCAACGCAAGAGCTGCAAACGGAACCAGCCCCAACCAGACGAACGTTGCGCGATCGCGAATGCCAAACCGCCGGTATGTGCCAAAACCGACGAATGCCGTCAAGATTTGTCCCACGGCATCTTAATTTTGCGTGCTGCGCAGTGTAGTCAACGCAAAACTCGTATGTCAATGAAAACAAGGATAAAAGCGGACCTGTGGTGAGAATTCGGTCAACACGTACCAACGGGTACAACGGCTGCCGGAAGTCGCTATATCTTCTATTATGAGTGTTTTATGGCTGTCCCTGGGCAGACTGCTAGGCCTGCGGCTTGATGCGATCCGTTCCCATGTAGGGTCTGAGCACTTCGGGGATCAAAACGCTGCCATCCGCCTGCTGGTAATTTTCGACCACAGCAAGCCAGGTTCGGCCCACGGCCAATCCGGAGCCATTTAATGTATGGACGAAATCGCTCTTGCCGCCCTTCGGTTTGTAGCGGATGCCAGAGCGGCGCGCCTGGAATGCCTCCGTGTTGGAGCAGGATGATATCTCCATGAACTCGCCGGCGGAGGGCACCCAAACCTCTATGTCGTAAGTCTTCGACGAGGCAAAGCCCATATCGCCGGAGCACAGCAGTTGAACCCGGTAGTGGAGCCCGAGCTTCTGCAACAGATCCTCGGCGTCGAGGACGAGCGATTCCAGTTCGCCGTAGCTTTGCTCGGGCCGCGTAAACTTGAACATCTCTACCTTCTGAAATTGTCTTTGGCGCTTGATGCCGCGCGTATCTTTGCCGGCCGCGCCGGCCTCCGAACGGAAGCAGGCAGTCCACGCGCAAACGCGGATGGGCAGCGAGTCGGCATCTATCGTTTCATCGCGATAAAGATTTGTGAGCTCGACTTCCGATGTTGGCGTCAACCACAGGTCGGTGCCTTCGAGGCGGAACATATCGTCCGCGAATTTCGGCAATTGGCCCACGCCCGTGAGCGCGGCCGTATTCACGATAAACGGCGGCAGAATTTCCGTGTAGCTATGCTCGCGCGTGTGGACGTCCAGAAAGAAATTGGCGATGGCTCGCTCGAGCCGTGCACCGGCGCCACGATAAACGGCGAACCGCGCGCCCGTCATTCTTGCGGCAGCGGCAAAATCGAGAATTCCCAGCTGCTCACCGATTTCCCAGTGCGGCAGCGGTGCAAAATCAAACTTCGGCGGGACGCCCCAGCGGCGGACTTCGAGATTGTCCGCGGAGGCATGGCCGACGGGCACGGACTCATGCGGCACATTAGGCACGGTCAGCATGAAATCCCGGAGCCGGGCATCGAATTCGGCCACTTGGGTATCCTGCGAGGCAATTTCCGCCGCGACCCGCTTCATTTCAGCGAGTAGCGCCGCTGCGTCCTGGCCGGATTTCTTGAGCCGGACGATTTCTTCGCTGGCCTTGTTGCGCTCGGCCTTCAGCCGTTCGGCCGTGGTGATGCATTCGCGGCGCTGCCGGTCCAGTTCGCGGAAGCCTGCAAGATCGAGCTGGATGCCGCGATTACTGGCCATTTGCTCGAATCGTTCGAGGTGCTCCCGAAAATAGTTGAGATCATGCATAAGATGGAGGAACCCCCTAAGAATACCGGAACCTCACAAGAGGACAAAGCGGCCTTTGCGTATCCGTTTCTGCCAGCGAGAGGGATTGGATAAGCCGGCGGGCGCCGCTAGAATGCGTTGCGCGGACCAGCGCAGCAAACCATTGCGAAATTCGAAAGGATTCGGAATGCCACACGTTCAGATTACCTGGGTGGAAGGCAGGACGCCCGAGCAGAAGCGCGCCGTCGCTCAACGCATCACGGAGGCGCTCGAGCAGGAAGGCCATGCGAAGCGAGAAAATATTCACGTCGCGTTCCTGGACGTGCCTGCCACAAACTACGCAGAAGCGGGTATAACCGTCGCAGACCAAAAGCGCTTACCCTAAAGGCCGTGCAGTTCCCAGGAAGGGCGTTTGCGATCGCTTCAACGGCTCAGAGGAAGCGGGGCTCAATCCTGCTGGTGGACCTGCATCGTCTCGTCAATGGTGTAGGTCGGGAAGTGCACCTCAGCGGGTGTGCCAGGGGGCGGCGTCCAACGCGCGGTTACCGTGAAGCCGGCCGACGAAGTGTCAATCGCGTAGGTATAGCTGTCGCGGCCCGGCTTGGCCAATGCAAGCCCGCCGCTGGACACAAGCTGATCGAACGTGGCATAAGAGCCGGTTTGCGTGTAGTAAGCACGCTCGGCCTGCGCGATCGCGGTCAGGTCCATCTGAACGCCAGTGGTGCTGATCGCGGCGGTAACGGTCGTACCCGGGGCGGGCGCGGCTTGCTTGAGGAAAACGTAATAGATGCCCAAGCCAATAGCGGCGGTTAGTACCAAACTCACGAGCGCGCGCATATGAGCTATTTTGCAGGCTTTGCGGCCATTCAAGCAAGCTGCGCCTGTTTTCCGTTGCCCGGTTAGGAACCGTCCGCGCGTGCGGGGACGTTCCCGCCGTTTTTCACAACGGCATGCTGCCGCGCCAACACTTGGGCTCCCGGCGGCATCTTAATGTTTTGTTCCCCAGTGATGTTCCTAAGTTTCTGGCAAAGGTCACTCATCCCCGGCTTTCATTGACGGCACAGACCGCTACGTCTAGCATGCTAGAGCACTTCCCATCACGTGTCTCGCGTGGGAGAGAGACGGAATGAAGCGAGTACGAACCACACTCCTCTGGCTATGCGTTCTCGCCTTTGCGGCGCCAGGAGTCCGAGCGCAGACGGCTCCGGGCATACCTGCGGCGCCCAGTGAAGCCTCGGCGCGCCCGCCTGAGCTGCACCTGATCACGCAGGAGCTGCCCAACGGCCTGCATATCGTCATGGTCGAAGACCACGATGCACCGGTGATCAACCTACAAGTCTGGTATCACGTGGGTTCGAAGGACGAGCGGCCGGGACGAACGGGCTTCGCGCACCTTTTTGAACATCTCATGTTCAAGGGCTCGGCGCACGTCCCAGCCGAGCAGCATTCCCGCATCATCGAAGCCATGGGCGGATTCGACAACGCTTCCACCTACACGGACATGACCGTGTTTTGGGAGACCTTCCCCAGCAACTATCTGGAACGTGTGGAATGGCTCGAGGCCGACCGCATGGGCAGCCTCAACGTGGATGAAGCGAACTTCACGTCAGAGCGCGAAGTGGTGAAAGAAGAGCGCCGCGACCGCTTCGACAATGTGCCGTACGGCCACGTGATCGAAGATCTCTACGCGTCCGCTTTTAAGGTGCACCCCTACAATCACACCCCGATTGGAAGCATGGAAGATCTCGATAAGGCCACGCTGGCCGACGTTCAGGAATTCTTTCACACATTCTATCGTCCCGATAATGCAACGCTGGTGATTGTTGGCGATTTCTCGGCGGACGAAGCCGTTGCGTGGGCGCAAAAGTATTTTGGCGGCATTCCGAAACCATCCCAGCCTGTACCTCGGATCGCGAAGCCGGAGCCGCCGCAGACGGAAGAGCGGCGCGTGACGAAATCATATTCAAACTCTCCGCTCCCGGCGATCGTCATCGGTTTCAAGACGCCCGCCGCGTTTACGCCGGACGCCTATCCGCTCGATCTCGCCTCGGATATCCTTTCAGGCGGCGAAAGCAGCTTGCTTTATCGCAAGCTCGTTTACGAGGACCAGGTCGCCATTCAGGCGTCCGGGGCCGGAAACTTTACCGAGGATCCGAACCTGTTTTTTGCCATTGCGGTGATGAACCAGGGTCACACGGCACAAGAGGGCGAAAAGGAAATTGACAGCGTGTTGGACCAAATGAAAATCAAGGCTGTCTCCGCGGAGGAATTGGAAAAGGCAAAGAACCAGGAGATCGCTGGTTTCATTCTGTCTCGTGAGACGGACCAGTCCAAAGCGGACGCGCTCGGACGCTACGCCGTGATCGGCAAGAACCCGAATCTGATGAATACCGACCTGGGAAACTATCTGCGGGTGACAGCGGCCGATATTCAACGCGTCGCGCAGCAATACTTTACCGCTGCTCGCAGCACCGTGATGGTCGTGGAAACACCGAAGCCTCCTGTTCCCGGTTCTGGCAGTGCGAATAACGATTCGGAGAAGCAGCCGTGAATCAGCGCGGCCTCTTGATGCTATTCCCTTCCAAAAAGGCTGGCGCGATATCTACGATAAGTTCGAGCCGTGTTTCGGCGAAGCCGCGTTGGCTCGCGTGGGCGGTGATCGGCTTTGCGACTTTCACTTTTTCGCCGCATCGTGCGCTGGCCCAAGGCTCAAGCACGCCGCAAACACAGCAAAAGCCTGCGGTCCCTGCCGCGTCCGCACCCGCGGCGCAGCTCGTCGCGCAAATGCCCGGCGCGGGTCCGGCAAAAATCTATACTTTTCCGCCGGTGGCGACGCGCACGCTCGCGAATGGCATTCGTGTATTTGTCATCAGCTCTCCCGCAATGCCCGCGGTCAGCGTTCGGCTGCTTTTGACGTCGGCGGGTTCGGTGAACGATCCGAAAGCCAAACCTGGAATCGCGGCAATGACCGCGGCCCTGCTAAATCAGGGAACCGACAAACGCAACGCGCAGCAGATCGCCGAAGCGATTGATTTCGTCGGTGGATCGCTTTCGGCAAATGCCGGCGAAGACGCCACGGACATTGACACCACCGTCGTGAAGAAAGATTTCGACCTGGCGATGGATCTGCTTTCCGATATCACGCTGCATCCCAACTTTCGAGCGGATGAGCTCGAGCGACAGCGGCAGCAACTCGTATCGAGCCTGCAGGTGAGCTACGAGGATGCCGACTACCTCGCCTCCGCCGCTTTCCAGCGAATCGTATTCGGCGATCACCCCTACGGGCTGCCCACCGAGGGCACTCCAGGCTCCGCGAACACGATGACGCGCGACGATATCGTCCATTTCTCGGACACTTACTATTCGCCCGGCGCCGCGTTGCTGGCATTTTCCGGGGACATTTCTCCTGACGCGGCATTTGCCGCCGCCGAGAAATACTTCGGCGCGTGGCAATCGAAAACCGCTCCGCCCGCTCCCCCGCCGGCACCCCGCGTAAGCGCAGGCGTGCACATCACCGTGATTGACAAGCCTGACGCGGTGCAAACGCAGATTCGCGTGGGCAAGACGGGCGTTCGCCGCAACGATCCGGATTTCGTTCCGCTATACGTCGCGGATCGCGTTTTTGGCGGCAGCTACAACAGCCGGCTGAATACGGAGGTGCGCGTCAAGAAGGGTCTCACCTACGGCGCTAATTCCGTATTCGACACGCGCATGCTGGGCGGGAGCTTTGAGGCTTCGACGTTCACGCGCACCGAGGCCACCCTCGAAGCTACGCAGCTTATCGTGGACTTGATGAAGAGCATGGCTACAGGCAATGTGAAGGCGGACGAGCTTGGCTTTGCGCAAGATTATCTTGTCGGCGTGTACCCGATCCAGACGGAAACTCCGGACGAGGTCGCGGCGCGCGTGCTGATGGTGGCGCACTTCGATCTTCCGGCGGACTACAACCAGACCTATCAGGCCCGCATCGCCGGAATCACTCTCGAGCAGGTCAATGCTGTGGCGTCAAAGTACTTCGACCCAACCTCGCTGGACATCGTGCTCGCCGGGAATGCCTCGCAATTTCGCGACGGCCTGAAAAAGGCCTTCCCCAGCGCGACCTATGATGAAATTCCCGCGGCGCAGCTCGATCTAACGCAGCCGAATCTCCGCAAGTATGCGGAAACGATCCCGCCTTCCACTCCGGAGACGCTCGCCCAGGGCAAGGAGCTTATAACGGCCGCGGCGCAAGCTGCAGGTGGCGATGCGCTGGCGAAGGTGCAGAGTCTCGAGGCGACGGCTTCCGGGCGCGCATCCGTGGGCGGAACCGAAGTCCCGGTGGAAGCAAAACTTTACGTTATTTTCCCCGACCGTCTGCGTGTGGATACCAAACTGCCGTTCGGCGATGTGACGCAGGGATATGACGGCAAGAACGGCTGGCTGGGGAATCCTCAGGGTTCGCAGGCGGTGCCGCCGGAAATGACCGCGGAGTTTGCGCGGAGCATTCTGCTTGTCGGCGGCGTGGGGCTTTTTCGCGACGCGCTGGCCGACAAACTCCAAGCCCAAGCGCTGGGAGACCGTGATCTGATGGGGCAGAAAGTTCTAGGTGTCGCGATTACGGATGGCGACTTGCACGTGACGGTTTATCTCGACCCGTCAACCCACCTACTCATGGGCGCGCGATTCAATCAGGAAACACAACAGGGTAAGGTAGAAGCGGTCGAAATCTGGAGCGACTTTCACGACGTGCAGGGCGTGAAATTTCCGTTTCACAGCGTGACCTACCGCGACGGCGTGAAATTCTCCGAGAGTACGATCCAAGACGTGAAAACAAATACGAACCCGAATCCCAGCCTGTTCGTCAAACCTCAGTAGGCCATCGGGTGGGGCGTCTCTTCGACAGAGGGCGCGACCGGGACGATACGAATGCTTTTGATCGGCGAAAAGATTCCGCCGGCAGAAAGAGACGCAATTGAATACGATGGATTCGTTTTTTTATCTGCAGCCGCAAAGCAGGCGCAGCAGGTTCCTTTATGTCATTCTTGCCGCGGCTCTGATCGCTGCTCCAGCTTCGGCGTTTCCTTTTCCATCCCCAAAACCTTTGCCGGGCCATCCCGCAACCGCGCAGCCGCAGCAGGCCACGCCCTCGCCAATCCTTGCGGCGATGGGCGCGGAGTTGGACCGCTCGATGCCGATTTTGGGCAAAGCCGATCCACCCGCATATTTCATCAGCTACACGGTGACGGAAGCGCGGCACGCCACGGTTACCGGATCGAATGGCGCCTTACTGGACAGCTCGCAAGCGGTCACGCGTTGGCTGCAAGCGGAAGTTCGCGTGGGAAGCTACGACCTCGACAACACGCACAAGATTGGCGGAACACAGCCGGCATTTCAGCCGAGCCCTGGCACACAGGTGCCCGTTGAAGACGATGCCGCGGTGATGCGGCGCGCGATTTGGCTGGAAACGGACCGGCAGTATCGCGCCGCGGCCGAAGCGTTGATCAAAATCAAGACCAGCAAGGAAGTACAGGTACAATCGGCCGAAGAACACGCGCCCGATTTTTCGCGCGAAAAGCCGGAAGTCTCGATCGGACCCGAGGTGACGCTTCAGCTCGACCGGCGTCCCTGGGAAGAAAAAGTTCGCAAGTACACCGCATACTTCCGCCAGTCGGCCGATATTCTGAATTCCATCGTGACGTTTACCGCTCAGGCCGATAACCAATATCAAGTCAATACCGAAGGTTCGAAGCTCCAGTTCGGCCAAGTACGCTTTCGGCTCGAGCTTTTCATTCAGGGCAAAGCGCCAGACGGCATGGACATAGACCGTTACTACAACTTTGACTGGACTGACCAGAATCAGCCTCCCGCAGAAGATGCCGTAATGGCTGCCGAAGCGACGATGCGTCATGAACTGGAATCGCTGGTCAAAGCGCCGCTGGTCGAACCGTTTGCCGGTCCGGCGTTGCTCACCGGGCGGGCGGCAGCCGTTTTCTTCCACGAAGTCTTTGGTCATCGCGACGAGGGTTTCCGCCAGAAGGACATGAATGAAGGCCAGACCTTTGCCCGCAAGGTTGGCGAACCGATCATGCCGAGCTTTATCTCCATCGTGGACGACCCGACGAAGAAAAGCCTCGGCAAAGACGTGCTGCTGGGCTCGTATCCCTTCGACGACGAAGGAGTGCCATCGGAGCGCGTGACGCTGGTGGATCACGGCGTTCTCAAGAATTTCGAAATGTCCCGCCAGCCGCTCAACGATTTCCCGATCTCCAACGGCCATGGGCGGCGGCAGATCGGTGCGGAACCCGTGTCGCGCCAGGGGAACCTCATCGTCGAAAGCAATAAGACGGTGAGCAACGCTGAACTGCGGCGCATGTTTATCGAAGAAATCAAGAAGCAAGGCAAGCCGTTTGGCCTGCTGATTGACGATATCGCCGGAGGATTCACCTTCACCGGCCGCGGGCAGCCGCAGGCATTCCAGGTGCAGCCGCTCGTGGTCTACAAGGTTTACCCCGACGGCCGGCCCGACGAGCTTGTGCGCGGCGTGGACATCGTGGGTACGCCGCTGGTTTCGCTTACGAAAATTGTCGCCACCGGCGATAAGCTCGAGGTCTTCAACGGTTATTGCGGCGCCGAATCCGGTTCCGTGCCGGTGGCCGCTGCCGCACCTGAGATGCTGATCAGCGAAATGGAAGTGCAGAAGAAGGAAAGCTCGAGCGACGCGCCCCCGGTCCTGCCGCATCCTTTTCACGATAAGCAAGGCGCAGCACCGGAAGTGAAAAAAAACCAAGGAGATCAACAGTGACCCGCTTCCACCTAATCCGAGCGCTTTTCGCCGCCGCCATTCTTCCCTTGGTCCTCATGCCCGTTTCACGCGCGCAGCAGAAGACCGATGCCACCGACCACACACTGCAGGCTATGCATGACGAGCTCGAACGCTCACGCACCCGTATGGAGATCCCCGGCCTTGAGAAGCCTTATTTCATCGAATACCGGTTGCTCGATCTGGACATTCGCACGGTGACGGCTTCTTTCGGCGCGTTGGTCTCCAGCACGACCACGCACAACCGATTCATGGACGTGAATATACGTGTCGGGGACTACAAGCTCGACAATTCGAATTTCATCTCTGGCGACCAGTTCCAGGGTTTTCTCGGTTCTGCCGGGCAGGTCGGTGTGGATGGAGACTACGAATCCTTGCGGCAGGACCTTTGGCTTGCCACCGACCAGGCCTACAAAGAGGCGCTAGACTCGCTGGCGCGAAAGCAGGGTTTTCTGCGGAGCCTTTCGAAACCGCCGGATGTCGCGGATTTCTCGCAAGAGAAGCCTCTGCAAAAGGTCGAGCCGCGGGCCGTTCCCGATTGGAGCAATCGCAATTGGGAGCAGGAAGCGAAGCAGGCCAGCGCGGTGCTTCGCGCCTATCCCGATCTTTACGGCAATCGCATCACCTACACCCTGATCTACGAAACCTATTACATCATGAATACGGAGGGCACGGAGATCCGCACGGGCCGGAGCCTTGCCGCGATCGAAGCAGGCATCGAAACCCAGGCGCCTGATGGTGTGCCCATGCACCATTTCTACGCGGCCTACGCCATCCACCCGGTGGATCTGCCGGCTGCCAGCGAAGTCGGTCAGCAACTCGATGCACGCGGTAAAGAACTCGTCGCGATGCGTACGGCCGACCCGATGCCCGCGTACGGCGGGCCTGTCCTGTTTGAGTCCCGAGCCGCCGCCGAATTGCTCGCGGAGATGCTCGGAGCTTCGGTTTCCGGCTCGCGGCCTCCCGTCTCGATGGTTCCCATGTACGACCAGATCATGGAAAGCCGCGGCGGGCGCAGCCAATGGCTGGGCCGCTTGAACTCCCGCGTGCTTCCGGCTGGCACCTCTCTGGTGGACGATCCATCGGCAAAGGATGCGCAGGGCCGTCCGCTTCCCGGGTCGTACACCGTGGATGACGAAGGAGTGCTGCCGCAGACCGTAACGCTGGTGGATAACGGTACGCTGAAAGACCTGTTGATGTCGCGCCGCCCGGGCCAGGATTTTGTGCAGTCGAATGGTCACGGCCGCGCACTGTTTTTGGGAGAGCCGCACGCCGAAAGCAGCAATCTGTTCTTCAAGTCGGGTAATGGGCTTTCGCCGCAGGACCTGAAGAAGAAATTCCTGGACGAGTGCAAGCAGGACGGACGCCAATGGTGTCTGATGGTTCGCGAACTCGACGACCCGGTGATCGGCGACACTCATGACGAAGGCGAGGTCTCCGACATGGTTGCGGGGGCGTCGAGTGGCGAGCGCGTTCCGCTCGAGGTCTATCGGGTAAACGTCGCGGACGGCAGCGAAGAGCTGCTTCGGCCCGGGCATCTGCTGAGCATGGACTTGCGCTCGTTGCGCGACGTCTCTGCGATCGGCAACGATCCGATACTGTTCGCTTACGAACAGAGTCAAACAATGGGAGTGCAGGGAACCGCGCTTGCGGCTTTCGGCACATCGTCCGATGGTTTGCCCAGCACGGTGACGGCGCCTTCCTTGCTCTTCGAAGACGTAGAGGGACGCGAAGCGCGAGGCGAGATGCGGCGGCTTCCCGCTGGTGCCACCACCGCCGATGCAGTAGCCGCACTGGGCGCGAAGCGCGATTTGATTTCGATGTCGCGAGGGAGCTAGTCGGAAGCGTCGCCGAGTGACATTCCCTGCGCCGCAATCAGCCGATTCGCTTCGGCGTTCAGCGCAGGCAGTTCCAGATAGAAGCATCCAGCACCAGCGATGCCGATGATTCCGCCGATCGCGAGCGTCCACGGCGCGCCGATCCAATTGGCTGCCGCGCCGCCCAGCAATGATCCCAACGGCGCCATGCCCATGAACATCATGGAATAAAGCGACATCACGCGGCCGCGCAGCCGGTCCGGCACCATGGCCTGGATGAGCGTATTCGAACAGCCCATCTGCAGCATCATCCAAAAACCCACGGGCACGAGCGCGATCAGCGAGAACCAGAAAAACTTCGACGCTCCGAAAATAATCAGGAACACGCCAAAACCTGCGGCGGAAATTCCGGCGATGCGCGCGAGCCCTTTTACGCCCGTGCGCGCCGCGAGCGTCAAGGCTCCCATCACTGCTCCGAATCCTGTCGCGCCCATCAGCAGTCCCAAGGCTCTGGCGCCACCGTGCAGGATTTTGTCGGCAAAAATCGGCATAAGCACCAAGTACGGCATACCGACCAAGCTGATGATTCCCACTAAGAGGAGCAGCGAGCGCACCGGTCTTGTTCGCCGTACAAAGGCGAATCCTTCCGCGATGTGCTCAACCATCGAGCCGTGTCCCGCGCTCTCATGCGGCGCCACTTTGATCATCAGCAGGCCAATGATTACGGCGATAAAGCTCACCGCATTGGCGAAAAAGCACCAGCCCTCACCAATCGAAGCCACGAGGATACCCGCGATGGCCGGGCCGATCACGCGCGCGCTGTTGAACATCGAAGAATTCAGCGCGATTGCGTTCATCATGTCTTCCTTGCCGACCATTTCGACCAGCAAGGCTTGCCGGGCGGGAATGTCAAATGCATTGACGACCCCGAGCAGCGACGCCAAAACGACGACTTCCCACACGCGGACCCAATGCCCGAGCGTCAGAGTCGCAAGGACGAATGCGAGCAACATCGCCGTGGTTTGGGTGACGATCACTACGCGGTGACGGCTGTGGCGATCCACTACCGTTCCGCCCAGCGGCGACACCAGAAAAACCGGAATCTGCGATGCGAAAGCCACCAGGCCCAGCATCAGCGAAGAGCCCGTCAGCCGATAGACGAGCCACGCCTCCGCTACGCTCTGCATCCAGGTGCCTACGAGCGAAATGAGCTGTCCGGCGAAGAAGAGCTGAAAGTTGCGGTGGCGCAATGCGCGCAGCGTGACGGCCAAACGGCTGGACCGTCCCGCCGTCGTGGCAGTCCGATCTCGTTCTTGTGATGAAGGAGAAGCCGCTGCCTCCGCGGCGGCCACTGGGTGTGTTTCTGCCATAAGCCCGAGGGATGAACGACCAATTCTAGCGTGAGTCGGCGGAAAGAAGCGAATCGCTGCGGCGAACACGTCAATGCGCCAATTTGGAGGGCGGCGGTTAGTCGGTTATCGGCGAGGCTTATTCATGGCGCAAGGCAACCATCGGATCCACTCGCGTGGCGCGGCGTGCGGGGATCCAGCATGCGGCAAGCGCTACGAGCAGCAGCACAATCGAGACGACGGTAAAAGTGACCGGGTCGGTCGGCTTCACGCCATAGAGCAGGCCGCGCATCAGCCTCGTGTAGGCCAAACGAAGCCGCCAGGCCGATTCGCGATTCCCGCGACAGGCCATCCGCAGCCCTTGAAAGAGCACCATGCCGCGCACGTCGCCGGACTCCGCTCCCAGTGCCAGGCGTATGCCGATCTCGCGTGTTCGCTGGCTTACGGCATAGGCCATCACGCCATAAATGCCGACTGCGGCGAGCAGCACAGCCAGACTGCGAACGCTCCCAGCAGATAAGAGTTGAAGCGCTGCGAAGCAACCTCGCCGGCAAGCAATTCGTCCATCGTCTGGATTCCGAAGATCGGCAGATCATGATCCATCGCCGCCACCTGCGCGCGCACGGCAGGGATCAAGCTCTGCGGTGGGATCGCAGAGCGGATCACCAGCGTCATTCCGTCGTTCGAAACCGATTGCTCCATCGGAAGGAAGACTTCCGGCTCGACTTCCGCGGCAATCCCGGTCTGTTTTGTATCTTGAATCACGCCGACAATCGTTCGCCAATCGCCCCATGGAAGCTTGACGCGCGCCCCGACGGGCTCCTGATGCGAAAAGTGGCGTCGAACGAGCGCCTGGTTCACAAGCACCGTCGGCGCGCTTTTGGGTCCGTCGCGATCATCGAGAAGACGGCCTGCGATCAACGGAATATGCAACGCCGAAAAATAGCCGGGTGTGGCGCTATTCACAAAGACCGCAAACGCGCTGTGTTCATCCGGCGCGGGAGCGGGCTGCCCTTCGATGGTCAGCACAGCACTGGAGACAGATCCTCTCAGCGGCAATACGTCGGCCCCTCCGGCCGAAGTCACTCCAGGCAGCGACGCCAACCGCTGCACGAGTTCGGAGTAGAACATATGCCATTGTTCTGGCTCCCGGTAGGAGTTGCGAGGTAACGCAATTTGCGCCGTGAGGACGTTCTGGCTGTCAAAACC
Source organism: uncultured Acidobacteriota bacterium (assembly GCA_963803675.1). Classification (GTDB taxonomy): domain Bacteria; phylum Acidobacteriota; class Terriglobia; order Acidiferrales; family UBA7541; genus DASTCZ01. The sequence continues at coordinate 273,391 of CAWDNN010000005.1, forward strand.
CGGCGAGATCGAGATGAGCCGCACCAGGCTTCGCGCCAGCAGCCCCGCGCCCACGAAAAGTACGAGTGCCAGTGCTACCTCTGCGGCCATCAGAAACTTTTGCGAACGGCGCGCCCCGCCGCTCGAAACGCCTTGCGCTCCGGTCTCTTTGAGCTGCGTATTCACCGGTGCTCGCAAAGCCGCAAGCGCTGGCGCCAACCCGAAGAGCATTCCAGTCGCCAGCGAAACTGCGAGCGTAAAGAGCAAAACGCGCCAATCGATCCGCGCGCTCGCGAGATGCGGAATATTCCGGGGGCCTATCCTTCGCAAGACACCCAGGGTCCAGAGCGTCATCAAGAGCCCCACAGTGCCGCCCAGCACGGAGACGAGAGCGCTCTCCGTAAGCAATTGCCGCGTGATCCGGCCCTGCCCAGCGCCCAAGGCCCGTCGTATGGCAACTTCTTTCTCTCGGGCAATGGCACGGGCGAGCTGCAGGTTCGCGACGTTTGCGCACGCGATCAGCAAAACGAAACTTACGGCCCCCAGCAGTACAAACAGAGCCGGCCGCACATTACCCACTTCGCGATCGTGCAGTGAAATCACGCCGCGCCTGCGCTCCTGCCATCATTTTTGAGTACCCGCCGGGATAACTGGCGTGCAAATTGGCGTCAATACCGTCGAGGTCAACGACGGCTGCCGCTGGCGTCACCTTCGGCCGCAAACGTCCAATCACCCGGACCATGAACAGCGGCCGATTCACTGCTACGGCGGTCTCGGGCAAGGCAAAGGGCACGAGGATTTCGGCATGGCTATTCTCGGGGAATTCGAATTCCGGCGGCATCACTCCGACAACGGTGTAGGCGTTGCCATCGAGTGCAATCACTCGACCGACAACTTGGCGGTCAGCGCCGAAGCGCTGCTTCCACAGCGTATCGGATAAAATTGCAACTCGCGGACCCTTGGGGCGGTCTTCTTCCACCGAAAACTCACGCCCGAGGCGCGGTTCAGCTCCAAGCACGCGGAAGAAACTGTGCGTTACAATGCGCTGGCGAGGCGCACCGGCTCGCCAACGCCCGTCAGCGTGTTTTCCCGATCAGGAGAGTAGGCGGCCATGTCTTCGAATACGTGATTTTGCTGGCGCCACCCGAAGTAATCAGGATGGATCACCAGGGTCTGCCCTTGCCGGGGAAGAAAAGTAGTGACCCACATCAAGCGGCCTGCATCGCGATATGGCAGTGAATGCAGAAGCACGACATTCACCACCGAAAAGATCGCCGTATTCGCACCGATGCCCAACGCCAGCGCGAGAATCGCGGCGGCGGTGAAGCCGGGGCTCTTGCGCATCATGCGGAATCCGAAACGCAAGTCCTGAAGGAAAGTCTCGATCATCGGAAGTCCCTTTCGATCGCGATAGATTTCCTTCGTTTGCTCAACGCCGCCCAATTTGATCAGTGCCGCGCGCCGGGCTTCATCGGGCGGCATTCCCGCCCGCAAGATTGTCTTCGATGTGCAATTGGAGATGGCTTTCAAGCTCGGCGGCCAGCTCGATGTCGCGTCTTCTCTTGTTAAACAATCCGCCAAAACGCAGGAGCCATGCGCGGACTTTTCTCACGATGGCTTCCTCATGCGGCGCCAGGAATCGCGCGAGAATTGCGGTGGTCTGCTCCCAGTCGCGTGCTTCCCTTTCCACCTGCTTGCGGCCGCGCGCGCGTCAGCTTGTAATACTTGGCCTTGCGATTGTTGTCGGAAACGCCCCACTCGGAAGAGATGTAGCCTTCCTGTTCGAGCTTCAGAAGCGCTGGATAGAGCGTGCCGTAATTCACGGAGAGGAGATCGCCGCTGGTCTGCTCGATGCGGCGAGCGATCCCGTAGCCGTGCAGCGGCCCCATCGTTTCGAGAGTTTTCAGCGCCATCAGCGCCAATGTGCCCTGCCAAACATCTTTCTTGTCGGTCATGGGTGGATGAACGTTCACTCCTATGGGATTGCCATAGCAAGGATCGCACACTTCCTATGGGAATGCAATAGCAGAAACTAGAATGGTTAGGCGGAGGATCGCAAACTACGAGGGCCCGCGCCCGCCCAGGGCTGACAAGGCTTTCGAGGCCTATTCGTAGCGCAGCGCGACATCGGGTCCACGCGCGTCGCGCGTCGGGCCGGGATCCAGCAGGCGGCGAGCGCAACCGCAAGCAGAACCAACGTGGCGCCGATGAACGTCGCGGGGTCGGAAGGCGCAATGCCGTAGAGCATGCTGCGCAACAAATCCGCGAGAGCCAAGGAGGCAGCTACGCCGAACACGACACCGGCGACCGCGAGCCGCAACCCTTGCCACAGCACCAAGCGAAGAACGTTGGTCTGCGTGGCGCCGAGCGCCATGCGCACCCCGATCTCGTGCGTTCGCTGCGCCACGAAGTAGGAAACTACTCCGTAGACACCGACGACGACGATGAGCAAGCCGATCGTCCCGAAGAGCGCAAGCAGGGTGGTGCGGAAGCGCTGGTCTATGAGCGAAGCGGAAACAATCTGATCCAGGGTCCGCGGCGCCCCAAGCGGCTGATCCGGCAACTCGCTCCGCATTTGCGCTCGCACCGCAGGAACCAGTGTCGCTGGATCTTGGGCGGTCCGGACGATGAAATAAGTCTCGGTGACGGACCCCGACTCCTGCCCATAGGGCTCATAGACTTCAGAGTTGGGAGCTTCGTCAAGCGAATCCTCGTGAACGTCCGCGACGACGCCGATGATGCGCCTCGGCGCGGGTTCCGTTGCCGCGGGCCCCATTGGTTTGCCGATCCATACGTGTTCGCCGATGGGGTTCTGTCCCGGCCAAAACGTTTCCGCCATGGTGCGATTGATCATGGCGACGGGTTCAGAGCCGGTCGCGTCCGCGGAGTTGAAAATCCTGCCGCTCCGAATCGGTATGTGCAGAGTATCGAAGTAAGTCGCGTTTACGAGGCGGATGTCGGCGTCGCCCTTTGCGTTTTGCGATGCGCTCCGGCCTTCGATGCTGAAGAGCATATCGCCGCCTTGATCGAGTGGTAGCGTGCTCGCGTAGCCAATTTGCTTTACGCCGGGCTGCGCGGCAAGCTGCCCCGCAAAATCCTCATAGAGCGCGAGGCTTTTCGAAGTGGTGTCGAATTTGGCGCGCGGAATGGTGAGATGGAAGGTCAGGACGTGGTCCGGATCGAAGCCCAGTGGAACGCGAAGAAGCCGGCTGAAGCTTTCGAGAAGCAGCGCCGCGCCGATCAGCAATACCAAAGCAAGAGCTACCTCCGTGACGATGAGCATCGCTCGGAGCCTGCCGCGTCCGCGGCCCGTTCCGGCGCGCGCGGTTCCTTCCTTGAGCATGGCTTGCAGATCGGTCTTCGAAGACTGCAACGCAGGCGCAAGGCCGAAGATAACGCCCGTCGCAACACTCAGCAGAAATGCAAAACCCAGAACGTGTGAATCGATACTGATGGCGCCGATGCGCGGGAGATCTGCGGGCACCAGCTCCAGGATCAGACTAAAACAGGCGTAGCAAGCCAGAATCCCGCATGCACCTCCCGCGACGGCCAGGAGCATGCTTTCGGTGAGTAGCTGCCTCAAAATGCGGAACCGGCTGGCACCTAGCGCGGTCCTGATGGCGACCTCGCGATTGCGGATCGCGGCGCGGGCCAGAAGAAGGTTCGCCACGTTGGCGCAGGCGATCAACAGTACAAACCCCACTGCGCCCAGGAGAAGCAGCGGGGCGGGTCCTGCGGCTGTATGTACGTATTCAGTGAGCGGGCGAAGCCGGGTCTTCTCCGAGGGGAAAATCATATCGGGATAGGCGAGGGAGAGAGCATGCAAGGGCGGAGTGAGCGCCGCTTCCACCTGAGCGGGCGTGCTCCCTGGTTTCAATCGCCCGATACACCGCATGAAATTGCTGGGGTTCTGGCTTTGCGCCGGAACCCGCAGGGGCAGGAAAAGTTTCGAATCGCGCATGTAGGGTAGCGGCAATTCGAAATCGCGAGCCATCACTCCGACGATCGTAAACGGCTTTCCATTGAGCGTTATGGATCGTCCGAGAGCTCCAGGGTCGGCCGCGAACCTGCTCCGCCAGATCGAGTCGGAGAGAATCACCACGTTCCCGCCCCCCGCGCGGGCCTCCTCCGCTCGGAAATCACGGCCCCGAGCGGGTTGGACGCCGAGCACGGAGAAGAATTCAGACGAGATATCAATCGCCGGCAGTGTTTCGGGTTCGCCGGCCCCGGTCAAGGTGACGTCGTCGCCGGAATAGCCTCCGACCGTTTCGAACAAGTCTTTGCGCTCTTGCCAGGCAAGGTAAATGGCCCAGGAAATGTTCGTGCCGCCGATCCGGTTGCCGCTACGCGCGACAAGATAGATCCGGTTCGAATCCGGAAATGGCAGCGGCCGAAGGAATACAGCGTTTACGATCGAGAAGATCGCGGCATTCGCGCCGATGCCTAGCGCCAAGGTCAGTATGGCCACCGCGGTGAACGCCGGCTGTTTGGACAACATTCGCGCGGCGTAACGGATGTCTCGCCAAATCTCGCTCACAGGCACCTCACGAAACTACATGCCGCAAACTAGAAAAGCGCAGCAAATTGCTCGATGGCAAAGCGCTTCGAAGCTCCGCGCATCCTAGACGTTTATACGCGATTCCGGAAGCGAAGGTTCCCGGGACGGCTCATGCGGTCTTCGGGACTGCGCTAGAATGCCCGGATGGCTAAGGTAAGCGCGGGGCTGCTGATGTATCGCCGGCGTGGAAGTCTGGCGGAGGTGCTTCTGGCGCACCCGGGCGGGCCTTTTTGGGCAAAGAAAGACTTAGGCGCGTGGTCCATCCCGAAGGGCGAGGTTGTGCCGGATGAGGACCTGCAGGCAGCCGCGAAACGCGAATTCAAAGAGGAGCTCGGGTTGTCGCTGTCGGCCAACGCAGAACTGATTCCGCTTGGGCATGTGACTCAGAAGGCCGGCAAAGTCGTGCAAGTTTGGGCCTTTGAAGGGGATTGCGATCCGTCCGCGGCGAAGGGAAACACGTTCGCGATGGTTTGGCCGCCTCAATCGGGGAAGATGCAGGAGTTTTTCGAAATAGACAGAGCTCAGTTCTTTGATTTCGAAGAGGCTCGCAAGAAGCTCAATCCGGCACAAGTGGAGTTTCTCGACCGCCTGGCCACCGTGCTCGCTAAGACGCACCGCGCTTCGGAGTGATAGAGTACCGTCGCTCTTGAGGAGCTGCTTTCCGGATGGCGCGGCGAGCGGCGCCACTGCCAGAGCAATCGAATGGCGCAACCCCCTTCCTCTTTGATAGCACGGCGGCGCTCCTCCGGCAGCGAAGGTCTGGCGCGAAGGCTTGGCCTTTTTGACGCGACGATGATCGTGATGGGCGGGATCGTCGGCGTTGGAGTCTTCATCAATCCCTATGTGGTCGCTCGCCAGGTCCACACACCCGCTTTGATTCTGGGCGCGTGGGTGCTCGGCGGAGTTGTCGCCATGGCGGGCGCGCTGGTCTATGCGGAACTGGCTTCGCGGATGCCTGCGGTCGGGGGCCAATATGCATACATTCGTGAGGCGTATCACCCCGCGCTCGCGTTCCTCTATGGGTGGGCGCTGCTGCTCGTGATTCAAACGGGCGGGATGGCGGCGGTGGCGGTCACGTTTGGGCATTACTTTGGCGAGCTGGTGAACCTGCCGATCTCGGGGAGCGCCGTCGCAGTGCTCGCCCTGACAGTGCTGACGTTAATTAATTGCTTGGGCGTGCGCGCCGGCAGCTCGGTGCAGAGCGTCCTTATGGTGCTGAAGATCGTGATTATTGCGGCGCTGGTGGCTTGTGGATTCTTGTTTGGCGGCAAACCGCATATGGAATGGACCCCAGTTGTTGGAGAGCCCTTTTCGTTTCCGCTGCTCGCGGCTCTTGGCGCGGCGATGGTGCCGGTGATGTTTTCCTATGGCGGCTATCAAACCGCGAACTTTATTGCCGGCGAGGTTCGGGAGCCGAGGAAGAATCTTCCTCGCGGGTTGATGCTGGGCGTGGCCGGTGTGATTGTACTTTACGTAAGCGTGAATTTCATTTGTCTGCGTGTGCTCGGGCCGGTGAACCTCGCCGCAACCATCACGCCAGCCTCCGCCGTGATGCGTTTGGCACTGGGACAAACGGGAGCAACGTGGATTGCCGTGGGGATCGCGATTTCGGCGCTCGGCTTCCTGAGCCAGGCCATTTTGACTGCTCCGCGCGTTTATTTCGCAATGGCGGAAGATGGCGTTTTCTTTCGAAGTGCGGCATGGTTGAGCCCGAAGACGCGCGTGCCAGTGGTTGCCATTGTGTTGCAAGGTGTTTGGGCGATCGTGATTGCGCTCTCGGGCCGCTACGAGCAAATTTTGAACTATGTGATCGCAATGGATCTGCTGTTCATCGGGCTATCGGCGACCTGCATCTTTGTTTTTCGGCGCCAAGAGGCCCAGGCGGCGCCAACAATAGACAAAGAGGCCGATGGCGTCTACCGCACCCCGGGCCACCCGTTCACCACCGCCGGGTTTGCAGCGGCCTGCTGGCTGGTGGTGGCGGCAACGTTTTACCGATATCCACACGATTCGCTGATTGGTCTGGTGATTACGCTGGCAGGGTTGCCGGTGTATTTCTTTTGGAGCAGCCGCAACCGAACGGCACGAAGCCAGCGCACTGGCGCGGCTCCTGGAGAACCAAAGTGAACACGGCTCATCGTACTGCGAAGCATTCGCCGTACCTCGTTTGGGCAAAGCTGAATTCGCAGGCCCGCTTCAATCTTGCTACCAGTGGCGTCGCCGCGTATCCGCTTTCGAAATTGCCGGTGCGGCTGGAAGAACTTGAAATCAGCGGTCCTGGTGGAACCTACGGCTTTCCACCGTTGCAGGAGCGGTTAGCGCGGCACCAGGGTGTCTCCGCGGAATGCGTTGTGGCGGCCATCGGCACCTCCATGGCGAACTTCCTGGCCTGTGCCGGTACCCTCGAGGCTGGAGACGACGTGCTCGTGGAGCATCCCGCGTATGGGCCAATGTTCGAAGCGCCCGAGTTTCTCGGAGCCACCGTGCGAAGGTTTCGCCGGAGCTTCGAGAGCGGCTTTTCCCTCGATCCGGCGGAGATCGAACGGGCGATCACTCCCCGCACCAAGCTCATTGCCCTTACGAATCTGCACAATCCCAGCGGTGCCTTTGCGTCGACTGAAACACTGAAGGCCGTCGGTGAAATCGCGCGCCGCGCCGGAGCGCGTGTGTTGGTGGACGAAGTGTATCTGGATATGCTTTTTGATCCCGCCGTGCGCTCGTCATTTCATCTCGGCGAGCATTTCGTCGTAACCAGCAGTCTTACCAAGGTCTATGGGCTGAGCGGCTTGCGGTGCGGCTGGATTCTGGCGTCTCCCGAACTGACACGAAACATATGGCGCATCAATGACCTATTCGGGAATATCCCCTCCTTCACGGCCGAGCAGCTCTCCGTGATTGCGCTCGATCACCTACCCGAGATCGCGGCGCGCTCCCGGGAGCTGCTGGCGCGAAATAGAGCCGTCCTTGACCAGTTTCTAGCTTCCCGCAACGATCTGGAATTCCTACGCCCGCCAGCCGGCACTGTTGTGTTTCCGCGTCTGCAGCGTGGAAGAACCGAAGAGTTTGTCCGATTGCTCCGCGAGAAATATGAGACATCCGTTGTGCCCGGCCACTTCTTTGAGATGCCCGAGCACTTCCGGCTCGGTATTGGCGGGGATACACAGCAGCTCAGGGCTGGGCTTGAACGGGTGGGTGCGGCGCTGGACGAGTTCTCGCGATCGTAAGCAGCTCACTATCTGACAGTTAGAAGAAGGTCGCAAGTGTCCTATTTTCCCACTTAGGCCTTGAATCCCTGCGGCAAAGTGCTAATATAGCACTGTATTGGTACTGTATCGCGCCAGGCCCTTAGGCGGCGCGAGGAAGGCAGTCAGAATTAGATGGTCAGGCTAGGAAAATTGACGGATTACGCCCTGGTGCTAATGACCTGCATTGCGCGCGGCCACGATGTCTCCGTACGTACGGCACGCGACCTGGCGGCGGAAACGAAGCTGCCTGTGCCAACGGTGAGCAAGCTTCTCAAAGAACTCCTGCAGAGCGGATTGCTGGTGTCTCAGCGCGGGACGAAGGGCGGCTATATGCTCGCGAAAAAGCCGCGCGAGATTTCGATTATCGAGATCATCGCGGCGCTTGAGGGACCTTTCGCGCTCACCGAGTGCAGCACGGACGTGATCGGGCTATGCGGCCTCGAAGAGTCCTGCCCCATTAAAAATAATCAGCGCGTGATCAATCAGGCGGTGCGGGGCGCGCTGGAAAGAATTACGCTCGCGGAGCTGATTCAACCTCTTCGCTTGACGGCCATTCGCGACCTGCAGGGGAACTTGGTTCCGTCGGTTGGTGTTGTTTCCAGGAGAATTCAATGAGTTCGAATACAAACGCGATTCAAGACCTCGCGCAACAGGAATACAAGTGGGGTTTCATTACGGATATCGCGGAAGAGAGAATCCCAAAGGGGATCAGCGAAGACGTCGTTCGCTTGATTTCGGCGAAGAAGCAAGAGCCGGAGTTTATGTTGGAGTGGAGGCTCAAGGCGTATCGTCATTGGGTGTCGCTCGAGAAGCTCGCAGGGCGAGCCAACCTGGGCAAACATCAAGTATCCCAAGATTGATTACCAAGACATCGTTTACTACTCGGCGCCCAAGCAAAAGCCCACTTTGAACAGTTTGGACGAGCTCGATCCTGAAATTCGGCGTACCTACGAAAAACTGGGCATCCCGCTGGGAGAGCAGAAGCTGCTCGCCGGGGTAGCGGTAGACGCGGTATTTGACAGCGTCTCCGTCGCGACCACTTTTAAGGAAAAGCTCGGCGAATTGGGCATCATCTTCTGCTCATTTTCCGAGGCTGTTCGGAACCACCCCGATCTCGTGCGAAAGTATCTCGGCACGGTGGTGCCCCACACGGACAACTTCTTCGCCGCGCTAAATGCCGCCGTATTCAGCGATGGATCGTTTGTTTATGTGCCGAAGGGCGTGCGCTGTCCGATGGAGCTTTCCACCTACTTCCGCATCAATGCGGCGGAAACAGGGCAATTCGAGCGCACCCTCATTGTCGCCGACGAGGGCGCCTACGTGAGCTACCTCGAAGGTTGTACGGCGCCCATCCGGGACAAGAACCAGTTGCACGCGGCCGTGGTGGAACTGATCGCACTGGACAATGCGCAGATCAAGTACTCCACCGTGCAGAATTGGTATCCGGGCGATAAAGAAGGCAAGGGCGGGATCTACAACTTCGTGACGAAACGCGGCAAGTGCGCGGGCGTGAATTCGAAGATCTCGTGGACACAGGTCGAGACCGGTTCCGCGATCACCTGGAAGTATCCGAGCTGCATTCTGCAAGGCGAAAACTCCGTGGGCGAGTTTTACTCCGTTGCGCTGACGAACAATTATCAGCAGGCAGACACCGGCACGAAGATGATTCATATCGGCAAGAACACGCGGAGCACCATCGTTGCGAAGGGTATTTCCGCCGGGCATGGACAGAACACCTACCGCGGGCAAGTGAAAATTCTGAAGGGCGCGCGCGGCGCGCGGAACTACACGCAGTGCGATTCCCTGCTGATCGGGGACCAGTGCGGCGCGCACACGTTCCCGTATATCGAAGTGAAGAACTCGACGGCGCAAATGGAGCACGAAGCTTCCACTTCGAAAATCGGCGAAGACCAGCTCTTTTATCTGCGCCAGCGCGGCTTGAAAGCGGAGGATGCCGTCTCGATGATCGTGAACGGCTTCTGCAAGCGTGTGTTTCGCGAACTGCCGATGGAGTTCGCTGTGGAAGCGCAGAAGCTTCTGAGCATCAGCCTGGAAGGCAGCGTCGGATAGCCGCGCCCCCGCAACGCGAATCGCAACTATCGTGAAAGGAACAGAATGAGCCTGCTCGAAATCAGAAATCTGCACGCCACGGTCGGCGGGCACGAGATCCTGAAGGGGATCAACCTTTCGGTGAACGCAGGTGAAGTGCATTCGATCATGGGTCCGAATGGCTCGGGCAAGAGCACGCTGGCGCAGGTGCTGGCGCGGCGCGAAAGCTATGAGGTGACTGCGGGCGAGATCATCTACAACGGGAAAGATTTGCTGGCGATGAAACCGGAAGAAGCGGCGTGTGAAGGGGTTTTTCTGGCGTTTCAATATCCTGTTGAGGTCCCCGGGATCAGCAACGCTTACTTCCTTAGGTCCGCACTAAACGCGATCCGCAAATACCACGGCCAAGACGAAATGGATGCGATGGATTTTCTGCCGATGATGCGCGAGAAACTGAAGTTGCTGGACATGGACGAGAAGCTGATGAACCGTTCCGTGAACGAGGCTTTTTCCGGCGGCGAAAAGAAGCGAAACGAAATTCTGCAGATGGCGGTTTTGCAGCCAAGACTGGCGATTCTGGACGAGACGGACTCCGGCTTGGACATCGACGCGTTAAAGGTCGTGGCACAGGGCGTGAACGGGTTGCGTGATCCCGAGCGCGCCATGGTGGTCGTCACGCACTATCAGCGGCTGCTCAATTACATCGTGCCGGATTTCGTGCACGTGCTGGTGGATGGGCGCATCGTCAAGTCCGGCGGCCGCGAACTAGCGTTGGAACTCGAAGAGAAGGGCTACGCCTGGACAGACACCGAAGCGCGCACGGCGACTCCAGCTTGAGATCGAAACGGGGAAGAAAAGAGTGATTACGGCGGACCAACAATTGAGCAGTTATTTGGAGAGCTTCAGCGACTTCGAGAAGGCGGCGAGCGGCAATACGTTGCCATGGTTGCGAAAGCTCCGCGAAGATGCTTTCGCGCGCTTTTGCGAGGCGGGCTTTCCGACGACCCACACGGAGGACTGGCGATTTACGAACGTCTCCGCGATCGCGCAGACACCATTCAAGCTTGCGCCCCGACGAAGAGAGCTTCCCTCGCAAGAAACGTTGAAGCCATACCGATTGCCGAAGGCCGCCTGCCAACTTGTTTTCGTTGACGGCCATTTTGCGCCCTCGCTTTCGTCTGCGGACAAGCTGCCGGAAGGGCTGCAGGCTCGCAGCTTGGCCGCGCAAATCGGTGAGAATCCGGGAGCTATCGAGCCGCACCTTGGACGTTACCTGGATACGCAGCGAGACGTTTTCTCGGCGCTCAATACCGCATTTCTTGATGATGGCGCGTTTGTCCATATCCGGCGCGGCGCGGTGATCGAGCAACCTGTCTATCTTCTATTCGTCTCGACGGAGACTGACGGTCCGATGATGAGCCATCCGCGCAATCTAATTGTGGCGGAGGGAAATAGCCAGGCCACAATCGTGGAGGATTACGTGTCCCTCGGGGGCGGGGCCGCTTTTTGCAATACGGCCACGGAACTCGTAGCGGGCGACCAAGCGGTGATATCGCACTATATGATCGAGCGCGAGCACACGCAGACATTTAACATTTCCACCTTGCGGCTGCAGCAAGGCCGCGCAAGCAACGTTGCGTCGCATTCCATTTTGATTGGCGGCGCTCTGGTGCGAAACAACGTGCATCCTGTGCTCGCCGGCGAAGGCGCGGAGTGCCTGATCAACGGGCTCTTCATCGGCAATGGCCACCAACATCTCGATAACTACATGCTGGTGGAACACGCGAGCCCGCGCTGCAGCAGCCGGCAGTTTTATAACGGCATACTCGACGGACATGCGCACGGCGTCTTTCACGGACGCATCATCGTCCACAAGGACGCGCAAAAGACCGATGCGAAACAGACCAATCGCAACCTCCTGCTTTCCGACGACGCCCAAATTGACACCAAGCCACAACTGGAAATCTACGCCGATGATGTGAAATGCACCCACGGTGCGACCATCGGCCAGATTGAAGAAAATGCGCTGTTTTATCTGCGATCGCGCGGAATTGACGAAATCTCCGCGCGCAGATTGTTGCTCATGGCGTTCGCCGGCGAATGTCTAGAACGCATGAAGCCCGGAATCGCCCGAGCGCACGCCGAGGAATTGATCGGCAAACATCTGCTCCGTGTTGCCGGCGCTCCCGCCGGTTCGCCAGCCGGGACCGTAGAACGCGAAAGAAGCTGGGAGGCCTTTGGATGAGCACTGCCGCTGAAAAACTGACCAACGTTTCGCAGCAGCCAAAAACGGGCAGCACAGCTCGCGGATTTGATGTGGAAAAGCTTCGCAGAGACTTCCCGATCCTGGACCAACGAGTTCACGGCAAGCCGCTGGTCTATCTCGACAACGCGGCCACGTCCCAGAAGCCGCAGGTCGTAATTGATGCGATCAGCCGATACTACGAGCAGGAAAACTCAAACATTCATCGCGGCGTGCATTTCCTTTCCGAACGCGCGACGGAAGAGTATGAGGCTGCAAGAAGCTCCGCGCAGGAGTTCATTCATGCGCCGAAGCCGCACGAGGTTATCTTTGTGCGCGGCACCACCGAGGCGATCAATCTGGTGGCGCAAACGTATGGTCGCGCGCATGTGGGAGCCGGCGATGAAGTGCTGATCACCGCCATGGAACATCACTCCAACATCGTGCCGTGGCAAATTTTGTGCGATGAAAAGCACGCCAGGCTGCGCGTCGCGCCGATCAGCGACACGGGCGAATTGCTGCTCGATGAATTTGCAAACCTTCTCGGGCCCAAAACGAAGCTGGTGGCGGCCGCGCACGTATCAAACGCTCTTGGCACGGTGAATCCGGTGCGCCAAATGATTGAAATGGCGCACAGCCGAAACATCCCCATATTGATTGACGGGGCGCAGGCGGTGCCGCATTGCGCGGTGGACGTGCAGGAGCTCGACTGCGATTTCTATGCGTTCTCAGGGCACAAAATGTACGGACCGACGGGAATTGGCATTCTCTACGGCAAGTCGGCGCTACTCGAGGAAATGCCCCCTTATCAGGGCGGCGGCGACATGATTGCGTCCGTCAGCTTTGAGAAAACGGTTTACAACCGCCTGCCTTACAAATTCGAAGCCGGCACGCCCCACATTTCCGGCGGAATCGGTTTGGGAACCGCAATTGAATATCTGAACAGTATCGGCATGAATGCAATCGCCGCTCACGAACATGAACTGCTCACATACGCCACAGACGCGGTGGCAGAGGTTCCGGGTGTGCGTCTGGTGGGCACCGCGAAGGAAAAGGCTGCCGTCCTTTCCTTCGTGATGGAAGGCATTCATCCGCACGATATCGGCACGGTCCTGGACCAGGAAGGAATCGCCATTCGCACCGGACACCACTGCGCGCAGCCGATTATGACGCGCTTCGGAATTGATGCCACGGCACGCGCATCGTTTGCCCTTTACAACACGAGAGAAGAAGTGGACGCACTGGTGCGCGGGATTCACAAAGTGCGCGAGGTGTTCGCTTGATGTCCGATCTTCGCGATCTCTACCAGGATGTGATCCTGGAGCACAGCAAAGCCCCGCGCAATTTTCGCGAACTGGCTGCGGCGAATCACAAAGCGGAAGGGTTCAACCCGCTGTGCGGTGATCGCTTTACCGTGTACATTGACGTCGAGGGAGACTCGATTCGCGATATCAGCTTTCAAGGATCGGGGTGCGCGATCTCGAAAGCGTCCGCATCCATGATGACGCAAAGCCTGAAGGGGAAAACCACCGCCGAGGCCGAAGAGCTGTTTGGGAAGTTTCATAAGCTGGTGACCGGACAGTCGCCAGCAAGCAGCGAACCCGAGGATTTGGGCAAGCTCGCGGTTTTCTCTGGTGTTTCCGAGTTTCCGGTGCGGGTGAAGTGCGCGACGCTGGCATGGCACACGCTGCACGCCGCCCTGCAAGGAAAGCAGGAAGCAGTTTCAACCGAGTAGCGCCGCTTCATCCAGAGTTTCTTCCGAAAGTTAGGTCCGATGCCGCCAAGTGCGCCAATTACGCTGAGCCGTACCTGTGATGCGATCGAGATCCCGAGCGGGAATCGCTGCACGCTCACTGCCGGCGCCGTTGTTCGCGTGATGCAGTTTCTCGGCAATAGCTTCACGGTGGCGAACGATTATGGAGCCATGTTCCGCATTGACGCGAAGGATGCGGACGCCCTCGGCCTGTCGAACCCCGAAACGAGGCAGACCTCTTCGGAGCAGGCGCAACCCTTCAGCGAGAAACTGGTTTGGGATCAATTGAAGACTATTTTTGATCCAGAGATCCCCGTCAACGTTGTTGATCTTGGTTTGATTTATTCCTGCGCGATTGCGGATGTCGAGCAAAGTGGTCGAAGAATTGATATTAAAATGGCTATGACGGCTCCAGGTTGTGGCATGGCGGGCGTGCTCAAGGCCGACGTGGAGGCCAAGCTCTCCCGGCTGCCTGGGGTTAAGGAAGTGCACGTCGAAGTTGTCTTCGATCCGCCGTGGAGCCCGGCGCGCATGTCGGACGCGGCAAAGCTGCAGCTTGGCTTTGACCTGGATTATGGCGCGACGCAATCCCAGCTACCTATCGTCCCCAGCAAGTCTTGATCCCAGTCTTAGCGTCAGTGGAGACCACAGTTTTCGCCCATGGTTCTTCGCTAGCGCGCTTCGGAACGCGCGCCTGGCGCTGAGCCAGAGCACGTGGGGTGGCAGCCGCGCGTCTATTACTTGACAGTATAGTTACCTAGAGAGTAGCGTCTGTGCCGGAATGGAACTGGATGCTGCCCTTCCGTGGCTGGCGCTCGGCCTCACCCGTGGCCTAGGGCCACGTCTGACCGGGAAGCTGCTCGGCCGGTTCGGAACGCCTGAGGCGATCTTCCGCGCGTCTCTGACGGAACTGGAGTCGTGTGATTTGCCGGCGGCAACGGCACGGGCGGTTTCTTTCCACGAGGGTTTCTCGCCGGCCGCGAAGGAGTTGGCCAGCATTCGGGAGTTGGGGGTCCAGCTGGTCAATTGGAACGATACGGAGTACCCCCCGCGCCTGCTCGAAATCTACGATCCCCCTCCCCTGCTTTACCTCCGGGGTGACCCGCAGGTGCTGCGGCGGCATTGCATTTCGATCGTGGGGACGAGGCGTCCGACCCTTTATGGGAATCTAATGGGTGAGCGGCTGGCGCGAGACTTGGCCGAGCGAGGCCTGGTGATTGTTAGCGGGCTGGCCCGTGGAATTGACAGCTCGGCCCACAAAGGGGCCTGTGGGTCCGTTCGCGGCTCGACCGTGGGAGTGCTGGGGACGGGCATTGATGTCCTCTATCCCAAAGAAAACAAGAAGCTTTTCGCGGAAGTGGAGAAGCGCGGCGCCATCATCACGGAGTTTCAGCTCGGCGCACATGCTGCTCCGGAAAACTTTCCTGTGCGCAACCGGATTGTGGCTGGAATGAGCCTGGGAACGGTGATTGTGGAAGGCGCACAGTACTCTGGATCATTGATAACAGGTCGGTTAGCGATGGAGTTTGGACGCGAGGTTTATGGCGTACCTGGCAATGTGACGCAACTTTCGAGTTTCGCGCCGAATCAACTGATCAAGCAGGGAGCAAAATTGGTGACGGACTGGCAGGACGTGGTGGAGGAGCTTCCCACGGAAATCCGGGCCGAGCTCTTTCCGGTGGACGAAACTACCATTGAGGAACGAGCAACACTGTTTTCCGCCGAGCTTGCGCCCGAACAGAAAAAGCTGTACGACTTATTAAGCGTCGAGCAGCCCACGCATATTGATGAGATCGTCCAGAAGTCGGGGATGAGTTCTTCGGTCGGGCTGGCAACGCTTTGCGAGATGGAGCTGAGAGGAATTATCCGGCAGTTGCCTGGCAAACAATTCGTCAGGGCGGTACTGTGAAGTAGCGAAAAGGACCAAAAGCTCACCATCTCCCCGATTTTCGGATTAAGACTACATGGCAAAATCACTCGTCATCGTGGAATCGCCGGCTAAGGCGAAGACGATCAACAAGTATCTGGGACGCAATTACAGCGTCAAGGCCTCGATCGGGCACATCATGGACCTGCCGAAGAAGGATATCGGTATCGTCCTGCCTGATGAGATAAAGCCCGCCAAGAAGAAGGCTGGGAAGACACGCGGGGCGAAGAAGGTAGCCGCGCCAACCGGCGGCGCCTGATCGATCCGCGGAAGATGTTTGAGCCTACCTATGTCATCATTCCGGGTAAAGCCAAGGTCGTCAATGACCTGCGCAAGGCCGCGGCGAACGCGGACGACGATTTATCTGGCGGCTGACCCGGATCGCGAAGGCGAAGCGATCTGCGCCCACCTCGAGGAAATCCTCACGGCTTCGCAGAAAACCATAGCCGACGACGTCCGGCACGGCATGAACGGCCGCAAGACTCCCAAGAAAAAAAGGGCAAAGCTCCTGAAGAAGATGCTGAGGAGCCGTTCCAGACCGTCGAGGTTCCCAGCGATATCGGCAAAAAGATCTTCCGTGTGATGTTCAACGAGATCACGCCAAAAGCGATCAAGGCGGCCATGGAAAAGGCCGGGCAGGTAAACGCGAACCTGGTTGACGCGCAACAGGCGCGGCGCGTGCTGGATCGCATCGTGGGCTACAAAATTTCTCCGCTTCTGTGGGACAAGGTGCGCCGGGGATTGTCGGCAGGCCGGGTGCAGACGGTGGCGCTGCGTCTGATCGTCGAGCGCGAGCAGGAGATCAAGGCGTTTGTTCCCAAGGAATACTGGACGATTCACGTTCGGCTGGAAGCGGGAGAGGCTCCCCTCTTCGAGGCCAAGCTTCACCGCTACAAGGGCGAAGAGATCGAGGTCACCAACGGGGCGGACGCGAACCGCATCGTCGAGGAGCTTCGCCGTTCGGAATGGCGCGTCGCCGAAGTCACGCAAAAGGAAAAGCGCCGATTCGCGCCGCCGCCCTTCACGACCTCGAAACTCCAGCAGGCCGGATACAACCGCTTGCGGTATACAGCCAAACGAACGATGGGAATCGCGCAGAAGCTCTACGAAGGTGTTGAGCTAGGCGAGGAAGGCTCGGTCGCGCTGATCACCTATATGCGCACGGATTCGGTGCGCGTCTCGAGTGACGCGCTGGCCGAAGTGCGCGACCTGATTCCGAAGCAATACGGCGCGGACTATCTGCCCGACAAGCCTAACTTCTTTAAGAGCTAAGAAGGATGCGCAGGACGCGCACGAAGCGATCCGGCCGACGGAAGCGGCGCGAACTCCGGAATCGGTGCGGCGCTACCTAGAAGACGACGTCTTCAAGCTCTATCAAATGATCTGGCAGCGCTTCGTGGCATCGCAGATGGTCCCGGCCGTTTTCGACCAGACCACCATTGACGTCGCGGCCGGTGATTACATTTTTCGAGCATCGGGCTCGGTGGAAAAGTTTGCGGGTTACCTCGCGGCGTATCGTTCGGGCGAAGAGGATCTCGAGAAGGAAGATGCCGCGGATTCGGAAGCCGAGGGCAAACGATTGCCGCGCGTCACCGAGAATGAAAGGCTGAAACTCGCGTCGGAAGATCAAACGGCTGCCGGCACGCCTCTCTTGCCGGTTCGCGGCGAACAGCACTTCACCGAGCCGCCGCCGCGCTACACGGAAGCGACGCTAGTAAAAGATCTCGAAGAAAAGGGCATTGGCAGGCCCTCCACCTACGCGGCGATCATTTCTACGATTGTCGGGCGCGAATACGTCAACAAGGAGCAGGGCCGGTTTACGCCCACGATGCTCGGGGAAAAAGTGAGCGGTCTTTTGGTGAAGGGCTTCGAGGACATCTTCGACTTGGGTTTCACTGCGCGCATGGAAGAAGAACTCGACGAAATCGAAGAAGGCAAGCTGCCGTGGAAACAGTCGGTCGCTGAATTTTACAAGCGCTTCGAAGGCGATCTCGAACGCGCCCGGGACGAAATGGAGTCCTACAAGCGCGGCATTCCGACCGGAGAAAAGTGTCCCAAGTGCGAGCAGGGGAACCTACTCGAGCGCATCAGCCGCAACGGATTTTTCCTGGGCTGCGACCGCTATCCGGACTGCGATTACACGCGCGATCTTTCGCCCGAGCTGGGTAGTGATAACGGCGACGGCTCAGGGACCGCGGCTTGCCCTGAGTGCGGGCGCGAAATGATCATCAAGCGCGGCCGTTTCGGCCCATTTCTGGCATGCACCGGATATCCGGATTGCAAGACGACCCAGCGCCTGGTGCAAGGCACGCGCAAGGCGCGCCAGCCGGACCAGACACTCGAAGAGAAATGCCCTGAGTGCGACGCGCCGCTCGTGAAACGCCAAGGGCGCTACGGCGAATTCATCGGCTGCTCAGCGTACCCAAAATGCAAGTACATTCGCGCGCAAACGCTCGGCATCCCTTGTCCAAAGTGCGAAAAGGGCGAGTTGGTACAGCGCATGGCAAGAAAAGGGAAGCGGGTGTTTTATGGCTGCAACCGCTATCCGGAATGCGACTTCACCACGCCGCACCAGCCCATTGCCGAACCGTGCCCGCGTTGCGGTGCGGTGTTCATCGTGGAGAAGCATACAAAGATGGGGACTTTGCGTGCGTGCATCAAAGAAGGCTGCGATTGGGAAATTGCCATGACCGGAGCGGAAGTGCAGCCACAGCCGGAAGAGGCCGTCCCGATGAAATCGTGAGCGTGCGAGCTCTGCCCGCGGCAAGTCCCAGCCGCGCGGAGCGATCCGCCGCTAGCTCCGGGCACGGCGAGCCCCAGCGACCATGAAGCAGGCCATCGAGAAATTCATCCACTATCTGCAGCATGAGCGCAACGTCTCCCCACATACGGTGACCAGTTACCGGACCGATCTCCAACAGTTCGCCGCCTATTTATACCCGCCAGCGGACCGGGCCGCGATTCGCTCCTCACCGGCCGACGGCAATTCCGCAAGGTTGGCCCGCAAGCTGCTTTCCCCCAGCGATGTGGATCACAGAATCATCCGCGAGTTCCTGGGGAACTTGCACGAAGCTGGCCTGAAAAAAAGTTCCGTAGCACGCAAGCTAACGTCTCTGCGGTCATTTTTCAAATTCTGCCATCGCGAGGGAACGATTCAGAAGAACCCGGCGCGCCTTGTGGCCACGCCGCGTTTACCGAAGCGCGTGCCTACCGTAATGCCGGCCGAAGAGCTGAACTTGTTTTTGGACCAGTTGGGCAAGCCCGCGTCCGTATCCAGCGGGGATGCTGCCGCTCTTTTGGCACTTCCCACGAAGCAAGATCGCGTGCCAAGCCGGCGCAAGAGGCCGGCGGCCGCCACGCCTGGAGGCGAAGACCCACTCCTGACACTCGGACGGGATCGCGCCATCCTTGAGCTGCTCTACGCATCCGGCCTTCGCGTGAGCGAGTTGACCGCGCTGGACTTGGCGGACGTGGACCGTACTCAGCAGATTCTGCACATTCGCCATGGCAAAGGACGTAAGGAGCGTATCGTGCCATTTGGCTCAAAGGCGCTGACCGCGCTCGATGCATACGCGCCAAAACGCGATGAGTTGCTTCAGAAGGCCGGGCCACGCGGGGAGCCGCAAGCGATCTTTCTGAATTATGCCGGGCGCCGGCTCACTAGCCGCAGCGTTGGCCGGGTGGTGAAAAAGTACGTTCGCCTGGCGGGACTGAACTGGGATCTTCATCCGCACTCGCTGCGCCACGCGTTCGCCACGCACTTGCTTGCGGACGGCGCGGACCTGCGCGCGATCCAGGAACTGCTCGGCCACGCCTCACTCTCGACCACGCAGAAATATACGCACGCCTCCATCCGGCAGCTCATGGATGTCTACGACAAGGCTCACCCGCGAGCGTAAGATGTTTTTTTGTTGTTGTGGCCTGCCATGTTCCTCTATCCTCGTTTGGCCAAATACAAGCTATCTAGACGTAGCGACGGCTTCTGTCTGCTGTGAACCTGCGAAAGGTGCGCGCTCGATGCGACCGATACTCCGTCATCTCTTGGGTTTGGCGTTTGTACTTGGAGTTTGGATCCCGCGCGCCGCGGCCCAGGATAATTACGAGATTCAGGTTTACGGCGCCGATACCGTGGATCCGGGCCACACCATGTTTGAGCTGCACAGCAATTTCACGATAGACGGTTCGAAGCAATTCATGGATGGACTCTACCCAACAAACCACGCGGAGCACGAAACGCTCGAGATCACACACGGTTTCAATACGTGGTTCGAGCTCGGCTTCTATGTCTTCACTTCCGTGAAGACCGATCAGGGATGGCAGTGGGTCGGCGACCACATCCGGCCGCGGGTTCGCGCGCCCGAGAGCTGGCACTGGCCGGTGGGGGTAAGCCTCTCGACCGAATTCGGGTACCAGCGCCGCGTGTTTTCTCCGGACACCTGGACGATCGAAATCCGCCCGATCGTGGACCAGAAGATTGGACGATGGTATTGGGCTTTTAATCCTTCGGTGGACAGGTCATTCCACGGGCAAAATGTCGGGAGCAGCTTCGAGTTTTCACCGAATTTTAAGTTCAGCTACGACTTTACGCCAAAGATTTCCGGCGGAATCGAGTATTACGGTGCGCTGGGTCCAGTTACCGATTTTGATCCGGTCTACCAGCAGGAGCAGCAAATCGTTCCGGCCATTGATCTGAATTTGGCGCCGCAGTGGGAAATCAATTTTGGTCTCGGGGTAGGGGTTACGCGCAGCACGGACCACTTGATCGCCAAGATGATCGTCGGCTACCGCTTCGACTTTTAGCGCTGTACCTTTAGCGCTATACCTCTAACGCTGCACTGAGGGCGTGCCGAGAGGGTGATGACTGAGGTGAGATTCGTGTTCGGCGACAGCCCTTCCGTAGAAGCGCTGCCCGCACCAATGGCACCTATACGGTCGAAGTCCGACGCTTGACACCAGCACCTTCTCGAAAAATCGCTTTCGCCTTGAACGCGCAACTTCAGTGCTTCCACAACGTCCACAACGGAGTTCGCCAAAATTCCAGTGCAACATCATTCCACCGCCGAGGCCAGATGCCTCTTGAGGCTTCGGCGCGCCGAGGGGGCCCGCGAGCGAAAGCCAGTCCTATATATGATGGGGGCTGGGGCTAATCCGACGCAGGCTCCGCCAGCTTGTGTACGTGGCGTCGTTGGCTGCCACGTGCCGCACAGTCTGCGACGGTCCCTGGAGTTAGGGTACTGGGCCGCGACAGTCCAAGGGGGAGTAGATCAGTTTCAAACTGATCCACTACGTGCTAATGAGCGCGGTTGACGGCTTGCTGCGATCTTCCTATAATTGGGGTTTCCCATATTGACGGGAGGGTTGATGTACGCCGTTATACGCAGTGGAGGTAAGCAGTACCGCGTCGCCCCGGGCGAGACTGTGCGCGTCGAGCGACTCGATGGAAAAATCGGCGGCAAGATCACTTTTGGCGAGGTGCTCGCAGTGGGCACCGACGAATCCAAGGTACTGAGTGGCCACGACGCCGCCAAGGGCAAAGTGACCGGCAAGATCGTACGCCACCATCGTGGCCCGAAGATCAAGGTTTTGAAGTACAAGACCGGGGGCCAATACAAGATTGGCACCGGGCACCGGCAGAACTACACGTCGGTTGAAATTGGCGATATCGCGCTTTAGAAAGCGCAGAGGATTCCGTCATGGCACATAAGAAGGGCGGCGGCTCAAGCGTAAACGGCCGCGATTCGCAGGGACAGCGGCTGGGCGTGAAGCGCTTTGGCGGCGAATGGGTCAACGCGGGCACGATTCTCATCCGGCAGCGAGGCACGAGGCATAAGCCCGGCTTGAACGTCGGGCGCGGAAAAGACGATACGCTTTTTGCATTCGCGAGCGGCTATGTGCGCTTTCAGAATCGGGGCAAGCTCGGGCGTTACATCAGCGTGCTACCAGCCGAAGCCAAGGCTTCAGAGGCCCCGGCTGCTCCCGCAAATTGATCGCTTTGATGCGGCAGAACCTTTCTGGCGGTCCCGTGCTTTCGGGGCCGCCTTTGCATTTTTGCCCGGCGCAGAACGCATGCGCTATCAGGTCATAACCTCCCGTGTTCATTGATGAAGCCCACATCCACGTAAAAGCCGGTGACGGCGGCAACGGCTGCATTGCCTTTCGCCGGGAGAAATATGTCCCGCGAGGCGGCCCTTCCGGCGGCGACGGGGGACATGGCGCCAGTATTTGGCTGGCGTCTTCGCATAACGAGAACACTCTGCTACGTTACCGTTTCAACCGGCTTTTTCGCGCCGACCGCGGGCGGCATGGGGAAGGCTCCAATTGTACGGGGCAATCCGGCGAAGACATGCTGCTGGCGGTGCCGGTCGGCACGGTTGTGTATGACGAAGGTACAGGGGAACAACTCGCGGATTTCACGGAGCCGGACCAGCGCGTGCAAGTGGCGCGCGGCGGCCGCGGCGGCCGTGGCAACCAGCATTTCGCCAAACCCTGGCACCAGGCGCCGCGCGAATCCGAGCCCGGCGAGGCGGGCCAAGAGCGGGACCTGAAGCTCGAACTGAAACTGCTCGCCGATGTGGGTCTCGTGGGGTTTCCCAATGCGGGCAAATCTACGCTAATTTCGCGCATTTCGGCGGCCCGGCCAAAGATTGCGGACTATCCGTTCACTACGCTCGAACCGGCGCTTGGCGTGGTCTCGGCAGAGGGCCAATCGCAAAAGACGCGCGCCGGAGGGCAAATGCGCACGTTCGTAGTGGCCGATCTACCGGGGTTGATTGAGGGCGCCCACGAAGGTGCCGGACTCGGCACCCGATTCCTGCGCCACATCGAACGCACGCGGCTGCTCGCCCACTTGATTGATACGAGCGATGCATCATTCGACGACCCTATCCACCAATTTGAGGTGATCGAAAACGAGTTAGCATCCTTCAGTCTCGCTTTGGCGAAAAAGCCCAGAATCGTAGTCGCCACAAAAATGGACGCGATAACCGACCGCACGAGAGTCGAAGAGCTCCGCAAGTTCTGCGCTACGCGAGGGCTCGACTTTCATGCGGTTTCTTCCGCTACGGGCGAAGGAATCTCCGAGCTCGTTTTCGCCATGGCGAATGCGCTCGACCGCCTGCCGAGGCAGTCCGTGCGCGATGTGTCCGAAATCCAAGAGCAGGATTGGCATGCACCCGAGAAACCCGAGGAAGGTAATCGGTGAACAAGCGGGCATGACTCGCCGATCTGCTGGCGCCATCGCTCTTTTTGGAGGGTCGTTCGATCCGATTCACTCAGGGCATCTTGCTGTCGCGCACGCGGCGATGGAGGCGTTCCGGCTTGATCGGGTGATTTTTATTCCCTCCGGCGTCCCTCCGCATAAACGCCGGCAGCAGTTGGCGCCGTTCGTGGACCGTTTCGCCATGGTGACGCTAGCCTGCGCGAATTGCCCTCGATTTGTTCCATCGGCTGCGGAAGCGGGAACGGACCAACAAGGCCGGAAGGTGATTTATTCCGTGGATACGGTGCGGCGCTTCCGCCGCGAGAGCCGCGGACAATTCTCGATCCTCTACTTTATCCTGGGTGCGGACCAGTTCCTCGATGTCTCGAAGTGGAGGGAAAGCAAAACGTTGTTGGGACTCACCAACTTCATCGTGGCGAACCGCCCGGGCTTTCGCGTGGAGAAGTTGCGCTCAGCCGTTCCTGCCGGTCTACTGCGTGCTAGTACGGGCTCCCCGGACGCGGATCATCATCGGACGATTCAATTGCAGCGGACCAGTGTGTATGTGCTCGAGAGCGTTGCGAGCCATGTATCGGCGACGGATATTCGGAGCCGCGTCCACCAAGGAAAATCAGTCCACGGACTTGTGCCGCCGCTCGTGGAAGAATACATTGAAAAGCAGGGCCTATACCGGTGAATGACAAGGATTGCCTCCGTCCCGAACTTCGCATCGCCATCGAGGCCGCGCAAGACAAGAAAGCAGCCAACGTCACATTGCTCGATCTGAGCGGCCTGGACGCATTCACGAGCTATTTTCTGTTATGCACCGGCTTCAGCACTCGCCAGGTCTCGGCCATCGCCGACGAAATCGAGCAGCAACTCGGCAGAATCGGCCTGAAACTCATGCATCGCGAAGGCCGCGGCGATTCCGAGTGGGTATTGCTCGATTACGGCAACTTCCTCGTGCATGTGTTCACCGAACGCGCCCGGCTCTATTACGATCTAGAGAGGCTGTGGCGAAGCGCCCGGCGCGTCGTTTTTCCGGATACCCAGCCGCGCCGTTGCCTGCCTCGCTAGACCAAGGAGCCGCCGAAGCATGAGCGACATTGGAACTTCACCGGTCTCGCTGATCGCCTGGATCGCGGAAGATCCCGCGTCACAGCGCGTGCTTGATCTTGCGCACAAAGTAGCTCGCTCGAGCACCACGCTGCTGATCACCGGCGAGAGCGGCACCGGTAAGGATCACTTGGCGCGCATGATCCACGAACTGGGCGCGCGGCACGACGCGCCGTTTCTCAAGATTGATTGTGCCAGCCTGCCGCATGAGCTCGTGGAGTCGGAGCTTTTTGGACACGAGCGTGGAGCGTTCACCGGCGCGGTGGAACGCAAGCTGGGGCGGCTGGAGATGTCATATGGCGGGACGATTGTGTTGGATGAAATCGCCGCGCTTACGCCGCCAATCCAATCCAAGTTGATGCGCGTATTGGAGGAGAGGACATTCGAGCGGCTCGGCGGCAACGAAACTTTGACGCTCGATGCCCGTCTGATCGCGCTCACGAACGCCGATTTGCGGCAACTGATCACGGCGGGCCAATTCCGCGAAGACCTCTACTTCCGGCTGAACGTGGTGAATATAGCGATGCCCCCTTTGCGTGAGCGGCCGGCGGACATCGTGCCGCTGGCGGAACATTTGCTCGCGCGACTTGCGCCCGTTCACGGGCGCGCGGGGATATTGTTCGATGCCGATGCAAAGCATGCGCTGGCCTCCTATGGCTGGCCAGGCAACATTCGCGAGATGAAAAACGCCGTCGAGCGCGCGCTGGTATTTGGCAAAGGCGGGGGCATCGGCGTGGACGATCTGCCCGAAAGCGTCCGCGCGGCGATGTTGGGACCCTCTCTGGCGTTTGCGCGCCTCCGTTCGCTCGATGATATGGAGCGGGAAGTGATCACGGCGACGCTGGAGGCCACGCACTACAAAATCACCAAGGCCGCCGAAATCCTCGGCATCAGCCGGAAGACCTTGCTCGATAAGCGCAAGCGCTACGGTTTGAACTGATTCCCCGCGGCGCGCCGCGCTTCACGCTGTGCACATCTGAATGAAAATTCGATTGGTGATGCTCGGCAAGACGCACCGCGCGGAATGCCGCGCCATGTTGGAGGACTATGCGGCGCGTATCGGCAAGTTCGCTGAAATCGAGCTGGCCGAGCCGCGCGAAGATTCGGCAACATTGAAGCGGCTGAGCTTCGTACCGGGCGCGACCATTGTGTTGCTGGACGCCGGGGGCAAGCAGTTTTCCTCGGCTGAATTTGCCAGATGGCTGGGCGCGCTGCGCGACCGCGGTGTGCGCGAGTTGGTCTTTCTCTGCGGTGGCGCATCGGGTTTCCCCGAGGGCTTGCGCAAGAAGGCCGCGGCCAAACTGGCGCTTTCATCGCTGACGATGCCGCACGAGCTTGCGCGCGTCGTCCTCGCCGAACAAATCTATCGCGCCTTCACAATTCTAGCCGGGCATCCTTATTCGAAATAGCTTAAGCCATTGTTCACCGGGGACTTGCGCGTTCGCTCGCTCATTCGAATACGGCCTTTGATTCTCCGCGCGATGCAGCGGACCGACTTGCACGGCGTGGTATAATATTTGTTAGAGAATTCTCGCGTTTGTAGTCTGCTGTCCGCAGCTTGACCTTTCCCTCCGGTGCTTGCACTATGAGCTTCCCAACGTGCGAAGCGTTGCACCGTTCCTATGCCTGAAGAAAAGGGATTGCTGATTATTTACACCGGGCCAGGAAAAGGAAAGACAACGTGTGCGCTCGGCACCGCCTTTCGCGCCGTCGGGCAGGGACTTCGCGTGCTGATGGTACAGTTCATCAAGGGCTCGTGGCATTATGGCGAGCTGGACGCCGCGAAAATGCTTGGCGACGACAAGATGGAGATTCGGCCGATGGGCCGCGGCTTCGTCAAAATCGGCGGCGCGGAAACGGACCCCGAAGACGTGCGGCTTTGCGAAGAGGCATGGCGTTGGTCCGTCGAGCAAATGCAAGGCGGCAAGTACGACCTGGTCGTGCTCGATGAGATCAATTACGTGATCAGTTACAAGATGCTCGATGCAGAAAAAGTTGTCGCTGAGCTGGCCCGGCGGCCCGAGAGGCTGCACGTGATTTGCACGGGGCGGAACGCACACCCGAAGCTGGTCGAGCTCGCCGATCTGGTTACTGAAATGCGCGAAGTGAAGCATCCTTACACGAAAGGTATTCTCGCCCAGCGCGGGATAGATTACTGAGCTCCGTATGGCCTGGTTCAAGAGAGAAAGACGCGCGATTGACCGGTCTGTGCCGCCGGACGAGCGCAGCGTGCGCACCGAAGGTCTTTGGACGAAGTGCGAATCATGCCGCACGATTGTCTGGAAGAAAGACCTGGAAGCGAATCTGCACGTTTGCCCGAAGTGCCAGCATCATTTTTCGCTCGGCGCGGCCGACCGGCTGGCGACGTTGCTCGATGGGCGCTGGACGGAACATGACGCGGACCTGGCGTCAAACGACCCTCTGAAATTTACGGACACGAAACCGTATGCCTCCCGGCTGCGGGATTTGCAGCGGAAGCTGGGAATGAAGGATGCGATCCTTACGGCGGAAGGAATGCTCAACGGCCGGCCGGTGATTTGCTGCGCGATGGAGTTTCGATTCATCGCCGCCACGATGGGCGCCGTGGTCGGCGAAAAGGTAACGCGGGCCATCGAGTTGGCGATGAGCAGGCACGTGCCGCTGGTGATCGTTTCGTGTTCGGGTGGAGCGCGCATGATGGAAGGCACGATTTCGCTGATGCAGCTCGCGAAAGTTTCGGCTGCTCTCGCGCGTCTGGATGAAGTGCGGTTGCCCTATATTTCCGTGCTGACCAACCCGACCACCGGCGGCGTCACCGCCAGTTTTGCGATGCTCGGCGACCTGAATATTGCCGAGCCGGGCGCGCTGATCGGTTTTGCCGGCCCGCGCGTGATCGAGCAAACCATTCGCCAGAAATTGCCCGAGGGTTTTCAGCGGTCGGAGTTTCTGCTCGAGCATGGCTTTCTGGATGCCGTGGTGCCGCGCAAGGAATTGAAGGCTTACATCTCAAGCGCGCTCGAATTCTTCCTCGCCTAGCCACGGAAGCCGATGGATTACGCCGAGGCGGTGCACTATCTCCAGACGTTGGGCCGCGAACTGGCGTCACCCTCGCACACCCGCGCACAGAAATTCGATCTGGGCAATATCCGGCTGCTGGCAACGGGCCTGGGCGACCCGCAGCGAAGATTCCGCTCCATACATATCGCTGGAACCAACGGCAAGGGATCCACTGCGGCGATGACGGAATCGATTCTTCGCCGTGGCGGCTATCGAACGGGGCTCTATACGTCCCCGCACCTGGAGCGCATCAATGAGCGCATCCGCCTGAATGGCGCGGAGATCGGTGATGCGGAATTCGCGGCGGCCTTCTCGCGTTTGGGGACGCTGATCGAGAAGATGCTTTCGACCGGGGAGCTTTCCGCGCACCCCACGTTCTTTGAGTGCATGACGGCCATGGCGTTTGATGTCTTCGCGCGGGAATCCGTGGACTTCGCGGTGCTCGAAGTGGGCATGGGCGGGCGGCTGGACGCCACGAACATTGTGAAGCCTGAAGTGTGCGCGATCACCCAAATCGCCTTCGACCATGAGAATTTCCTGGGCCACTCGATCGAGCAAATCGCCGGGGAAAAGGCAGGCATCATCAAGCCTGGCGTGGCCGTCGTTTCCGCCGCCGAAGATCCGGCCGCTCGCGAAATGATCCGGAGCCGCGCCGCAGAATTGGGTGCACGGCTCGTCGAAATTGATGAGGCATATGGCGTCGAGATACTTCCCAAGCCAGGAGGTTTCTACCGCGCGGTTGTCACGGATAGAAGAGATGCGAAGCAGATCGCGCTTGATTTGCCGCTGGCCGGCCGCTATCAGGTGCGCAATGCGGTAACCGCTCTGGCGGTAGCGCGGATGCTGGCTGAACGCGGCAGCACATCGCTTGACGATCAGGCCATCGCCGGTGGCATTGCCGCCGTGCGTTGGCCGGGACGTCTCGAGCGCGTGGGCGAGCGGCCCGCCGTATACCTCGACGGCACGCACAATCCAGCTGGCGCACGAGAGCTCGCCGCCTTCTGGGATGAGAATTTCGCCGGCCGTCGCATCTATCTTGTCTACGGAGCGGTGCGCGATAAGGCCGTTGACGAAGTCGCAGGTGTGCTTTTCCCACGCGCGACGAAGGTCTTCATCACCGCCGCCAAGCAGCCGCGCGCGATCTCCACCGAAGCACTGGCTGAGATGACGGGCCACTTGGCTGCGGATTTGGAGGCCGTACCTGAACCCGGCGAGGCCCTCGAGCGCGCATTAGCCGCAGCTCAACCTGAGGACACGATTTTCGTCACCGGCTCGCTTTACTTGGTCGGTGATCTCCGGCGCTGGTGGCGCTCGCGAGCGCCCTCGACAGCGCGTTGAGCCGCCTGGAGAGGCCTGTGTACAACCTGCTTCCGTCCCGTGGCAGGCAAGTTGATGTAGTGCATCGGCCGATGCTAGGATTTAGATACCAATGATTGCCACGATTCAGGACCGAGCCCGTGTCGGCGTGCCCTATCGCACTGCCAAAGAAGAGGCCGAGGGCCAGCATGCTAAGCACGATTACTACCTTCGCGCGGTGAGCGAGGCGGGTGCGGAGCCCGTCCCGATTTCGCTGCGGCTTGTCGATGCGGAGCTCGCGCATCTCCTGGGCTCGCTCGATGCTTTTGTGTTGCCGGGAAGTCCGGCGGATGTCGCTCCCTCACGCTACGGAGCGTCCCGCCACGCGAAATGTGGCGACGCCGATCCGGCGCGTGAACGGGTGGACTGGGCTATGCTCGAGCATGCGTTTTCGGAAAGCAAGCCGCTGCTGGCGATTTGCTACGGCATCCAATCTTTGAACGTTTTTCTCGGAGGCACACTGGTGCAGGATGTGCCCAGCGAGATTCCCGGCGCATTGCGGCACAGCAAGGCGGGCGGCAACGTGCTGGGTGAAGTGGCGAGCGCACCTTCCGAAGACCCGCAGCACAAGATCCTGATCGAGCCAAGCACAAGGCTCGCTCAGCTTGCCGCACTAGCAACGCCCGGCATCTGTATCACTCTCTCGCCGCAAGCGACCGTGAATAGCTCACACCATCAAGCGATTCTGACGCCTGGACGCGGCCTCAAGGTGTCCGCCAAAGCCCCGGATGGAGTGATCGAAGCGGTCGAATGGATAGAAGAACCCGCATCCGGTGAGCGGAATCCCTCTGGAATTGGGGCCCGATGGATCACTGGCGTGCAATGGCATCCCGAGCGGCTGACGCACAATTCAGGAGCCGATGCGTTATCGGCAACACTGTTCCGCGCGTTGGCGCTCGCCGCTTCGGGGGTCACCCCGCAGGCGACATAACGCCTTAACCCGCATAGGTTCCACAGGCCCAACTCTTCAGGGGGAATGATGATCTCACTGGCTGGCAAAGCAGCGGTGATTACCGGCGGCTCGCGCGGGATTGGCGCGGCGGCGGTGAAGCTCTTCGCGCAAGCCGGCGCGGACGTGATTTTCAGTTATCACCGCAGCCGCGACGATGCGGCCCAGGTTGTACAGGAAGCGGGCAAGCACGGCACGTGCGTGGAATTCTTCAAAGCGGATCTTGGCCGGATGAAAGACGCCGAGCAACTGATTGATCATGCGGCTAGCCGGCTGGGACGCCTGGATATCCTTGTAGCCAACGCCGGCATCTGGAATGTGGAAGATATCCCGATCGAAAAACTGAGCGAGCGCGACTGGGACGACATGCTACGGACCAACCTGAAGAGCGTCTACACCGTCACACATTTCGCGGCCGCAAAAATGATTGCGCAACGCGGCGGCCGGATCATCGCGGTCAGTTCGACTGCAGGCCAGCGCGGCGAGCCCTTTCACGCGCACTACGCCGCAAGCAAGGGCGGGATCATCAGTTTCGTGAAGGGCCTTTCGACGGAACTTGCGCGGCACAACGTTCTGGTGAACTGCGTGGCGCCCGGCTGGGTGGATACGGAGATGTCGCGCCCGGTGCTGGAAACGAAAGCGGGCGCGAAGCTCATGATGGAGCAGATTCCCCTGAAACGCGTGGCCAAGCCGGAAGAAATCGCCGGGCCGATTCTGTTCATGGCATCCGACCTGGCGACCTTTATCACCGGCGAGGTCCTCAATGTGAACGGAGGCGCGGTATTGTGCGGCTGAGCCGGGGAATAACGCGAATCGTTGTGGCCGCGGTACTGTGCGCAGGCCAATTCGCCGCAGCAGGAAGGGTGTTGCCGCGGCAACAAAATCCGGAATCAATGGCGCCGGACGCCAGCGCAATAAAGGCAAAAGCGATTCTGCGCCAGTTGATCCAGGGTCTTGGCGGCCAAGCGTACGTTTCCGTACACGACAGCGATTGCAGCGGCCGCATCTCTCAGTTCGGGCTTGCCGGGGACATGACCGGCTTCGTGCTCTTCCGCGATTACCGCATCCTTCCGGACAAGAACCGCGTGGAGTACGGAAAGAACGGTGACATCATTGACATTTACAGCGGCGACCAAGGTTGGACGCTCGACAAGAGTGGCGTCGGTGAACTTCCGGCTACGAGCGTTGCCGATTTTCAGGGCCAACTGAAAACCTCATTGAATAGCCTCCTGCGCAACCGGCTGAGTGAGCCCGGGATGTTTTTTCAGTACGCCGGCGCCGACATCGTGGATTTGAAGCAAGCGGACTGGGTGGAGATCACGGATAGCGACCAGCGGACCTTCCGCATCGCCGTGGATCAATTCACACACGTGCCCGTGCGCAGCATCGTGATCACGCACAATGCGGAGACCAACGAGGCCAGCGAGGAGCTAACCTACTATTCGGAATGGCATCTTCAGAATGGTGTGCAGACACCGTTCCAAGTGACTCGTGAGCGCGATGGACGTCGCTTCTATCAGGCGTTTTATTTTTCCTGCAAGTACAATGAGGGCCTCTCACCCGACCTTTTTACCCGCGCGTCTCTGGAAGAGAAGAAGAGCGGCAAGAACAACAAGAAGAAGTAGTGCTCTCGGTCGAGAGTTTTCTGCTAGACTCCGCGCATATCGCCCCTGGAGGTCATTCCCATGTTTCAGCGCCGTGCGTTTCTTCAGCGTGCCGCGGTTGCCGCCGCTGCTTTTGGCTTGCCACTGGCCAACGCGGAGCGGCTTTTTGCGCAGGACGAGCCGCTTCCGCCGCGTGACCTCTATACAAGCGATCCCGAGCGCTATTGGGCGGAACTGCGCCGCCAGTGGCTGCTCGCTTCCGACCACATCAACTTGAATTGCGGCTCGGTTGGCTGCACACCGCTGCCGGTCTTGCGCGCGACGATTGATCACATGCTCAGCGCGGAGGAATTCCGCGAGGCGGCGTATCCGTGGTTCGGCTATGAAGAAAACACGCGCATCCGTGACGCTGCGCGATTCGATGGCCGCATTTCTGAACATCAGCCGCGATGAACTTGCGATCCTTCGGAACGCGACCGAGGCCAACAATGTGATTTGTAACGGGCTCGATATGAAACCCGGCGAAGAAGCCATCTTTACCGACCAGGAGCATCCCGGCTGCCGCGGCTGTTGGGACCAGAAGGCGGCGCGCTTCGGCGTGAAGATCGTGACCGTGACGCTGCCGGTGCCGCCCTCATCCGATGAGGATATCGTCAGCATCTTCGAGCGCGCGATCACGCCGCGGACACGCATCCTGGTGTTCAGCCACATCACGACGGCCACCGGCACGATTTTGCCGGTGAAGAAAATCTGCGCGATGGCGCGCGACAAGGGCCTGATGACGCATGTGGATGGCGCGCATGCGGCGGGCCAGATTCCGCTCGACCTGCACGATCTGGGCTGCGACTTCTACGCCTCAAGCCCCCACAAGTGGATGATGTCACCCAAAGGCACAGGATTTCTCTATGTTCGGGAGCCGCTGCAGGAAAAGCTGTGGGTAAACGTCTGCTCGGGAAGCTGGCACGATTATTCGCTGAAGGCATACCGGTTTGAGAATCTCGGCACGTCAAATCTTTCCGTGATGGTTGGCCTCAAGGCGTCTCTCGATTTCTATGCGACTATCGGACCGGATCGCATTTATGGCCGCATCAAGCAGAATGCCGGACGCGTGCGCGAGGCAGTGATGGCGCACCCGCAGCTCCAATTCGCCAATGCCAGCAAAGATGAGTTTTACGCGGGACTGGTGAGCTTCAGCAATACACAGGGCAATCTCGATAAGGTCGCGCAGGAATCCGCTAAGCGCAACATCCGCATTGCCGGCGGCGGACCACGCATCCGCATCGCCACGCACATCTTTACGCAGCCAACCGACATCAACGCGTTTGCCGACGCTTTGGACGCCGGGCTTCGCGCCTAGCGCTCCAGCACCATGGCCTACGGGTAACAGAATCGCGCTAATCTCGTGCCTAAATTGGGTGCCATCTCGCCTTCGCGGTATAATTGCTGGATGCCTATGGAGCAAAAGAGTCCACAGATGCATGGCACAACGGTGCTGTGCGTGCGCCGCGACAATCGCGTGGTCATGGCGAGCGACGGCCAGGTCACCTTGGGTGAAAGCGTCGTCAAGCATTCCGCCAAGAAATTGCGGCGTCTTTATGAAGACAAGGTATTAGCCGGCTTTGCTGGCTCGACGGCTGACGCGCTTTCGCTCTTTTCGCGGTTTGAGAGCAAGCTGCAGGAGCATCACGGAAATCTGGCGCGAGCCGCCGTGGAACTGGCAAAGGACTGGCGTACGGATCGCGCGCTCCGCCACCTGGATGCGTTGCTGGTGGTGGCCGATTCCAAGGCCACGTTTTTGATCTCGGGCCACGGTGACATCATCGAACCGGACGACGGAATCGTCGCGATCGGTTCTGGCGGCTCTTTTGCCATCGCCGCTGCGCGCGCTCTGGCCAAGAACACAAAAATGAATCCAAAAGACATCGTGCAAGAGTCCATGCGCATCGCAAGTGATATTTGCATCTATACGAATGCGAATTTCACGATCGAGGAATTGTGAGCTCGCAAACTTTCCTGAGCGAACGCCTGGACGGCACGAAGGACGACACGAATGCCCGATAAGACCGATAAGGACATGGTGATTTATCTCCCGGGCGAACAGCGCGAGCCGGAAGCCGCGCCTCTGCCGTCCTTTGACGAACTGACACCGCGGGAGATCGTCGTAGAACTGGACAAGTATATCGTCGGCCAAGCCGCCGCAAAGAAGGCGGTCGCCATCGCACTGCGCAATCGAGTTCGCCGCCAGAAGCTTTCGCCCGAAATGGCCGAGGAAGTTCTTCCGAAGAACATCCTGATGATTGGGCCCACGGGCGTGGGCAAGACGGAGATCGCCCGCCGGCTGGCGCGACTGGCGGGTTGTCCGTTCGTGAAAGTGGAAGCCTCGAAGTACACCGAGGTCGGCTACGTGGGGCGCGACGTGGAATCCATGGTGCGCGATCTCGTCGAGACCTCGATTGACATGATCCGCGAGGAAAAGCTGGATGAAGTGGCCGAGCGCGCCGAGCAATCCGCCGAAGAGCGAGTGCTCGATTTGCTGTTGCCGCCCTCGCCGCCGCCGGTTGATCCAGCGAATCCCGCGGCGCCGCAAGCGGAAGCGCTTCGCCGGGAACAGAGCGAACGCACGCGCGAAAAACTTCGTGCGCAGCTTCGGGAAGGCAAGCTGGATAGCCGCATGGTCGAGGTGGAGGTACGCGAGCGAGCGATGCCCGCGTTTGAAATTGTCTCGAGCCAGGGCGTCGAGGAAATGGACGTCAATATCAAGGACATGCTATCGGGGTTCTTTGGCCAGCAAAAAAAGAAGCGCAAGATGACGGTCGCCGAGGCCTTCGACTATCTGATACAGGAAGAAGAGAACAAGCTGATTGACATGGACCAGGTCACGCGCACGGCCGTCGAGCGCGCCGAGCAGATGGGAATCATCTTCATCGACGAGATAGACAAGATCGCAGGGCGCGAATCGGGCCACGGCCCGGACGTTTCGCGCGAGGGCGTGCAGCGCGACATCCTGCCGATCATCGAAGGAACAACCGTCAACACACGCTATGGCATGATCCGCACCGACCATATCCTTTTCATCGCTGCCGGCGCGTTTCACGTGAGCAAGCCTGCCGACCTGATCCCCGAATTGCAGGGCCGGTTGCCGATCCGAGTCGAGCTGACCTCGCTCGGCGAAGCGGACTTCGTGCGTATCCTCACCGAGCCAAAGAACGCGCTTATCAAGCAATATCTGGCTTTGCTCGAGACCGAGGGCGTGAAGCTGCATTTCACCGAGGATGCGATCGCTACAATTGCGAAATTCGCCACAACGGTGAACGAACAAACTGAAAATATCGGCGCGCGCCGCTTGCACACGATCATGGAAAAACTTCTCGAGGAGGTCTCATTCGAGGCCCCTGACTTGAAGCGCAAGACGGTCAAAGTAGATGCCGCCTACGTGAGCAAGCAGCTCGCCGACATCGTCAAGAACCAAGATTTGAGCCGATACATTCTCTGATCGCGAAGCCTCGGAATGCGCCCGGCTTACTTTCTTCTTCCCGAAACGCCGAACAAAAAAATGCGTTTCATCGCTCGAATACAGATGGTCTCAGCGGGTTTGGCGATGCTCCTGGCGCTTTCCTTGAGCTTCCTGATGGGCTGCGCCGCGCCCGGCGAGCCGAGCCCACGGCACCCGGTGGTGCCGCAAGGGGTCGGCGACCTCGCGGCGTACCAACAGGGGCAGGCCGTCGTTCTGACTTTTACGCTGCCCAAGCAATCCGTTGGAAAGGCGCCGCTTCCGGAAACGCCTGCCATCGAGATCTATCGCGGCCCGCGAAATCCGGGCGACAAAGGCAAAGTCGCTACCCGGCTCATCTACCGAATCCCGCCCGAGATGGTGAACAGCTATCTCCAGGATGGCAAGATCGAGTTTCGCGATACGTTGGAGGCAAGTTCAAAGCCGGATCGAGGAACTCGACTATGCGGTGCGCACACGCCTGCTGAAAAAGGTTGCGTCGGGGGAGTCGAATGTTGCGGCCGTGCGTCTTCTTCCGGCGCCGGCCCCGCCGTCTAGCGTTAAGGCGAACATGACCGAGCCGCCATTGAATTAACCTGGACGCCGCCCGCAAACAATACCTACGGCGGGGCGCTGGCTGCTCCGGTGGCATATCCGCATCTATCGAGCCGAACTCGAGCCCGGGGCACAGGTTCCCTCGTGATCTTTCGCAGTCCAAATTGCACGCGCCGTTAGCGTTGCTCGGCCCATCGCCGACGGCCAGCTTTCGGGATGAGCATTTCACTTTTGGAAGCACATATCTCTATATCGTTCGCGCCGTAGTTGAGGAATCGGGGCAATCGGTCGAATCGGCGGACTCGACGCCGGTAGTCGTCACGCCCAAGGACGTGTTCCCGCCGGCCACGCCCAACGGGATCGTGGCAGCAGTGATGCCGGCAACCAATCAAGGGCCTGCACACGTCGAACTCTCGTGGAGCATTAGTCCGGAACCGGATCTGGCCGGGTACTGGGTCTACCGAAGTGAGGATCCGGGCGCACTGGGGCAACGGCTGAACTCCCAAGCATTGCTAAGCCCAGCGTTCCGTGATATGACAGCGGTTACCGGGAAGCGATATGTATACCGAGTGTCTGCTATTGATCGCTCCGGTAATGAGAGTCCGCTGAGCTCTCCCGTTTCGGCTGAGATTCCGCAGCAATAGCTCAATCGAGAAGCGAAGGAAGGCAGCATGATTGGCCGTATCCTCCCGCGCGACCCACGGAGAATTCTTTCGGTGGTCCGTCCGGCGATCGTCTCCGGCGTCGTCGTCGGGCTTCTCTTGTCCATCTTGCTCACGACCTGGCTTTTCGTAGCAAACCGGCTTGCAACGCTGGAGCCCTACGCAGTCGAACGCAATGCCGCCGCCGCGGCGGCCGGTATCATGATCGCGGCGCTGCCATTCTTACGATTCAGGCGCTCGGCCAGGGGATTGGTGCTCTGCGGCATGATTTGTTGGGGTCTCGTCAGCTTGTGTTACTTTGCATGGTCGCTCTATTTTGACCGGCTGGCCGATCGTGTCGGCGCGTTCCACTTGTTTGTGATGGGCGCCGTGATTTATGGGCTGGCGGCTGCGCTTGTCTGGGTCGGCTCGGTGATTCGAGCCCTTCGGCGGCACCAGTTGGTTGCGGAAGCACATCATCCGCCACTGACGCATCAATGAAGCTTTGCCGTTTTCAGCCCCTGGTTTTTCAAACCCCTCCCTCTCGCAAGGAAACTAGCGTACGCCCGGAGATTCTTCTCGGCCGTATCGAACAAGATTCCGTACGCCAGCTCGAGGGTGATCTAGTCTCCGGCTGGTCGCCGACGGAGCGTATCTGGCCGCTCAGCGAGGTGAAGTTCTTGCCGCCTTCGGTGCCCAGCAAGATCGTTTGCGTAGGGCGCAATTACCGCGAGCATGCCGCCGAACTAGGCAACGAAATTCCCGCCGAGCCTCTGATCTTCCTGAAGCCGCCAAGCGCCATCCTCGCCCCCGAAGAAGCAATCGTCCTGCCCGCAATTTCCAAGCGCGTGGATTACGAAGGCGAAATCGCCGTAATCATCGGACGGACTTGCTCGAAGCTGGGGCGGACGGAAAACCCGCTCTCCTACGTCGCGGGTTTCACATGCTTAAACGACGTCACCGCGAGAGATCTGCAGAAGAGCGACGGCCAGTGGACGCGCGGCAAGGGATTTGACACTTTCTGCCCGTTTGGTCCCGTGCTGGAAACGGAGCTCGCTCTTGCGGAGGCCACGATCGAAACCTACGTTAACGGAAAGAAAAAGCAATCGAGCCGCGCCGCGGAAATGATCTTTTCGGTTGATGTTATAATCGGGTGGATTTCACACGTGATGACGCTTGTTCCGGGCGACGTGATTGCCACGGGCACGCCCTCGGGAATTGCGCCGCTCGCGCCCGGTGATGTGGTGGAAGTGGTAGTGGGCGGAGTGGGTACGCTTCGTAACCCTGTGGTGGCAGAGAGCGACTGACAAAAGTCAGGCCGCAAGCTCGTCGTCTTTGCAACAGCACAAGAATCAGGCGGGACAGTTGAGGAACCTTACTTCGGATTGGCGTATTCTTACAGGCACCGGGGCCGCTGTCGCCTTGGCGGCCGGATTCGCTCTGTACCGGCGATTCCATCACGCTCCTACAACGGAGGAGTTGGAACGGCGTCGCCGGCTGCGCATTAACCAAATCGGCCGCATCGTTGAAGGCCAGGTGACCCAGCTTATGGAGGTGCCGCCCGCGCCGCCGAAATCGGGCGGATTGCTTCGCCCCCGGCCGCAGACGGGCAGAATGCTTGCGGACAGCAGCCGCAAGCTCGTCTGCTACAGCTATTCCATCTCCGGCGTGACCTATGAAACCGCGCAAGACGTGACTGGCCTCGAAGAGCGCGTCCGGTTGAACTTGCTTGCCGCCGGACAGTCCGCCAGCGTGAAATACAATCCTTCCAACCCAAGCGATTCGATTGTCGTGGCCGATGATTGGTCTGGCGTTCACTGAGGCAACTCCGCCCGTGACCCACCGACCGCGTCTCTGTCACTTGTAGAGACCCGCGTCCTTGCCCGAATATCTTCGCTGTGGCACTCTTGGTTGCCGAATACCAGTAAGGAGATCGAATGTCCTCGAACGTCACAGGAGCCCCTCGCGGACTCGAAGGGGTGGTGGCGGCGCAAACGCGCCTGAGTCACGTAGATGGGAAGAACGGCGTTCTCATCGTCGGCGGCTACCAGATCGAGGATCTCGCCGGACATGTCGGCTTTGAAGAAGCCGCGCACCTGCTTTGGAAGGGGCGTTTGCCGGACCGCGCCGAGCTGGCCAAGCTCTCCGCGGAGATGGCCGAACTGCGAGAATTGCATCCACTGGCACTCGATGTGCTGCGCGCCGCAAAAGCCGCGCCCCCTATTGACGCGCTGCGCATGGTCTGTGCGACGCTTTCTCTGGGTCTGGCCGATCCCAATGCGATCACGCCCGAGGCTGATTTCGCTGCAGCGATGCGGCTGGCGGCCTGTTTTCCCAGCATCGTCGCGGCGCACGCCCGCCTCGCCAAAGGACAGGAACCGATTCTGCCGCGCAAGAATCTGCCGCTCGCTGCAAATTTTCTCTACATGTTGCACGGGAAAGAGCCGGACCCGGTGGCCGCGCAAGCGCTGGACACCTATTGGGTCACCGTGATGGATCACGGGATGAACGCCTCGACCTTCACGGCGCGCGTCATCGCAAGTACTCGATCCGATCTGGTCAGCTCTGTAACCGGGGCGCTCGGAGCGCTCAAAGGCCCCCTGCATGGCGGCGCTCCTGGGCCTGTGCTGGATATGCTCCTGGAGATTCGGACCGCCGATCGCGCGGAGCCGTGGTTGCGCAATGAACTTGCGCAAGGGCGGCGTATCATGGGCTTCGGGCACCGCGTCTATAAAGTTCGCGATCCTCGCGCGGAAGTGCTCAGCCGGGTCGCGGAGCGAATGGGGCAAGCGCAACTCGAGAATCGCCACCTTTATGAGCTTGCGCGCCACGTGGAGCAGACGGCCTCGCGTGTTCTTGCCGAGGCCAAGCCCGGACGGACCTTGCGGACAAACGTAGAGTTTTACACTGCCCTGGTTCTACAGGCGCTTGGGCTCGAGCCAAAACAGTTCGTTGCCATGTTCGCGTGCGGCCGTACGGCGGGTTGGTGCGCGCACGTGATTGAGCAGCACGCGGAGGATCATCTTATCCGGCCGCAGTCGGAATATATCGGTCCAATGGGACTAAAGATGAACCAGTGATCGAGTTTTTCATCAGACTGTGGCCCACCAACACAAAGCCGACCAACTGCATCGCCTGAATGCCGAAGCCGAAGCCGGCGGCGGAGCCGAACGCCGCGAGCGCGAGCACAAATCCGGAAAGCTGACGGCGCGCGAACGAATTGACCTGCTCTGCGATGAGGGCAGCTTCGAGGAACTCGACAAATTCGTGCGGCACCGCTCCACGGATTTCGGCATGGCCGAGCAGCGGCCGCCAGGAGACGGATTCGTTACTGGATTCGGCCGGATCGGCGGCCGCCTGGTCTACGTGTTTGCCCAGGACTTTACGGTTTTTGGCGGTTCGCTTTCCGAAACAAACGCACAAAAGGTTTGCAAAATAATGGACCTGGCCCTGCGCGCAGGCGCGCCCGTCATCGGGTTGAACGATTCCGGCGGTGCGCGAATTCAGGAAGGTGTGATGTCGCTCGCGGGTTACGCGGATATTTTCCTTCGCAACACGCTCTCGAGCGGGGTGATTCCACAAATCAGCGCGATTATGGGTCCGTGTGCCGGCGGGGCTGTTTATTCACCGGCGATCACCGATTTTATTTTTATGACGCGCGACACATCGTACATGTTCGTCACCGGTCCTGACGTGATCAAGACGGTGACGCACGAAGAGGTCACCAAGCAGGAGCTGGGCGGTGCGATGACCCACAACGCCACCAGCGGCGTGGCTCATTTCCTCGCGCGCGATGACCGCGAATGCCTCGCGATGATCCGCGAGCTGATGAGCTTTCTGCCCTCGAGCAATCTCGAGGACCCCCCGTGTCGCAGAGCTCCGATCCGCCGGAACGCGCCAATGAATCGCTCAATCGCTTGGTACCCGAAGACCCGATGCAGCCGTATGACATGAAAGATGCTATCCACGCAATCGTGGACGAAGGCAACTTCTTCGAGGTGCACGAACATTTCGCGCAAAACCTTGTTGTCGGCTTCGCAAGACTTGGTGGCCGGCCTGTGGGCATCGTGGCAAACCAGCCGGCGTTCCTGGCCGGTGTGCTGGATATCAACGCGTCCGTGAAAGGCGCGCGGTTCGTGCGTTTCTGTGATGCGTTCAATATTCCACTGGTCACCTTTGAGGATGTGCCCGGATTTCTGCCCGGTACGCAGCAGGAGTTCGGCGGAATCATCAAGCACGGAGCGAAGCTGCTTTTCGCGTTTGCCGAAGCTACGGTTCCGAAGATCACCGTCATCACGCGCAAAGCGTACGGCGGAGCCTATTGCGTCATGTCGAGCAAACACATTCGCACGGACGCAAATTTCGCGTGGCCCACGGCAGAAATAGCGGTAATGGGTCCGGAAGGCGCCGTAAATATCGTGTACAAGCGTGAAATTGAACGGGCACCCGAGGCCGACCGGGAACGCTTGCGCAAAGAGAAGATTGCCGAATTCCGGGAGCGCTTCGCGAATCCATATGTCGCCGCGGAGCGGGGCTATATTGACGCCATCATCGAACCGGCGCAGACCCGCGCAAAGCTGATCACGACACTGCGGTCGCTCGAAAACAAGCGCGACACCAACCCACGCAAGAAGCACGGCAACATCCCGCTGTAACGCTCTTCTCCGCGTTTGGCACGGCCGAGGCGCTCGGACCAGCGTGCTACAATGCCGCTGGAATCGCCACATGTTCAAGAAAATCCTGATCGCAAATCGGGGCGAGATCGCAGTTCGCATTATTCGCGCCTGCCGTGAAATGGGAATTGGCACGGTCGCGGTTTTTAGCGAGCCGGATCGCGCGAGCCTGCACGTGCGGTTTGCCGACGAAGCCTATCCCATTGGCCCCGCGGCTTCTCGGGAAAGTTATCTCCGCATTGATAAGCTGATGGACGTCGCGCGGCGTGCTGGCTGTGACGCTCTGCATCCGGGCTACGGCTTTCTTGCGGAGAATTCCGCTCTTCCGCGAGCTTGCGCGGAACACGACGTCACGTTCATCGGCCCCACAGCGGATGCGATGGATCGTCTTGGCTCAAAGACCGCCGGCCGCCAGCTTGCACAACGCGTGGGTGTGCCGACGGTTCCCGGCACGGTCGAACCGGTTGAACAAGTGGAGGACGCGCGGCGAATAGCCGCTGAAGTTGGGTTTCCGGTGCTCGTGAAGGCGGTTGCGGGCGGCGGCGGCAAAGGGATGCGGGTGATCTCTGATGCCACGGGACTCGGCTCGGCGTGGCGCGATGCGGCCTCGGAAGCGATGAATGCATTTGGCGACGCGCGTCTCTATATCGAGAAATACTTGGAGCGCCCGCATCACATCGAGATTCAGATTTTCGGCGACCAGTACGGTAATATCGTTCACCTGGGCGAACGCGAATGCTCCGTGCAGCGCCGGCACCAGAAACTGATCGAGGAATCTCCCTCGCCGTTGGTGGATGGTCCGCTGCGCAAAGCGATGGGGACGGCCGCGGTGAGTCTGGCGCGCGAAGCCGGATACTACAATGCCGGAACCGTGGAATTTCTGGTGGATGACGCCCACAATTTTTATTTCCTCGAGGTGAATACCCGGCTGCAAGTGGAGCATCCGGTAACCGAAGCGGTCACCGGCATCGATCTGGTGAAGTTGCAGATCCGCGTCGCGGCCGGCGAGCCCTTGCCCTTCCACTGGCAGGAGATTCACCCGCGCGGCCACGCCATCGAATGCCGCATCTACGCCGAAGATCCGGACAATAACTTTTTTCCATCGCCCGGCAAGATTCTTTCGCGGCGGGCGCCATCGGGCCCCGGCGTTCGGCTGGACGAAGGGGTTTACTAGGGCTGGACCGTTCCTGTCGATTACGATCCGCTGCTCGGCAAGCTTATCGTCTGGGCCGCCGATCGGGGCTCTGCAATCGCGCGGATGCATCGGGCGCTCGACGAATACCACGTCAGTGGGATCAAGACCAATGTAGGTCTCTTCCGCCGCATTCTCGTCGAACCTGACTTCATCAACGGCAAGGTCCATACGCGCTGGCTGGACGAATGGCTTACGCAACAGCGCCCTCGCGAAGGCGTTGGCCCCGGAATGCAAGACGCCGCGCTCGCCGCCGCTGTCGCGTGGCATCTGGATCGCAACCCTGCAAGCGCCACTTCAGTCTCGCCGGCAAACGCGAGGGCCCCCCGTCACCGCCGCGAACTCGACGATCGTTTTCCGGAGCGATGAACCTGCGATGAGGCTCGAAATTCGCTTCGGCACCGCATCGGCCACAGAAGTAAATGCCGTGCGCACGGGCCATCGCCTGCAAATTCTGAACGGGGACCGCGCCATCGAGGCCGATGCTGTCGAGGCTTCACCCGGCATCTATTCCGTGCTCATCGGCGGCCGGGCATTTGAAGTGCGAGTCGAACAGACGCCAGATACCATCAAGGCGTTCATCGCCGATCACGAGTTTTCGTTTGCCATCGACGATCCACGAGCTTGGCAGCGCCGCCGTACCCGCGCGCTCGAGGTGGAGGGCCGCCAGGAAATCGCAGCGCCCATGCCGGGAAGGATTGTTCGGACGCTGGTAGCGCAGGGAGCGAGTGTTGAGGCGGGCCAGGGTTTGCTCGTGATCGAAGCGATGAAAATGCAGAACGAGATTCGGTCGCCAAAAGCCGGTACGGTGGAACGGCTGCCCGTTCGCGAAGGCCAAGCCGTCAATGCCGGTGAGATCCTCGCGGTAATCGTCTAGGCTTGGAACTTCTACCGCACGGGCGTTTGGGCGAGAGGGCCAGGCAACTTGCCGGATGATTCGATCACCTGCTGTGCGAGGTAGTTGGTAATTTTGGCGTTTTCGCGGGCGGCGGTGAGGTACGCG
Source organism: uncultured Acidobacteriota bacterium (assembly GCA_963803675.1). Taxonomy (GTDB): domain Bacteria; phylum Acidobacteriota; class Terriglobia; order Acidiferrales; family UBA7541; genus DASTCZ01. The sequence continues at coordinate 315,957 of CAWDNN010000005.1, forward strand.
GCCCGCAGGAATTGTTCCTTGCGCTGGCGCAAGCGTGTCGCGAATGGATTGTTGCACCGCGGGATCGGAAAGCTCCCGCTGCCCTGGCGTTTCCCGCGACAGCAGCTTCAGGATGTGGTAGCCGTCGCTGTGAGTTGGATCACGCCGCTGATCTGGCCGGCCTTGAGCGTCAGAGCACGGCCTTTTTCAGCGCCGGATCGCTCTTGTCGAGCGAGGACTCAGGAATGTAGCCCAGATCGCCGCCCGTGGACGCGGTCGTCGGGATCCTCGGAATAGTCCATGGCCAGCTGCGCGAAATCTGCGCCGTTGTTGAAGCTGTTGGGCAAGCGCGGCGATTTTGCGTTTGCGCTTCGGTGTCGGTGGTGGCGTCGTCATTCTTGCGATTGCGGATTTGCGGATCTTTGCGCGGAGTGACGACGATCTGCGCGATGCGGTATTGCGTTTCGGCGACGTTGAATTGCGCGCGGTTCTGATTGTAGAAGTCCGCTACGTCCTGATCGGTGATCGTGATCTTGTTGACGACTTCGCGATTGATCAGCTTCTGGATGGAGAGTGTGCCGGCGGATATCCTGCTTGAAGTCGTCCATGGTAAGCGCCGCGATCCTTCAGTTGCCGCTGAAATTCTTCCTCGGTGTAAGGGCTCTTGGCCTCGGTGAACTTGTCTTCGACTTCGCCGTCGGTGGCCAAGCAAGTTTTGCTTTTGCGCGAGCTGCAGCAAGATCTCATTGTTGATGAGCTCATCGAGAATGTTGAGCTTGAGCGAGAGCGATTCTTCATCCGAGGGAGGCGTGGTCTGCGACGCGGCCGCGCTGCGGTAGTACTTCTCCACTTCGTCCCGCTTGATCTCGTGGTCATTCACCACAGCCCAGACGTCCGGCTTCGGGCGCCTGTTGTTTCTTGCAGCCCTGCACGACGAGCCAAGCGCCAAGAGCCAGAACGCTCAAGGCAAGCCGCGAAGTTCGCACCGTGGGCACCTTCGGAAGTCGCAAGGCGACGAGAAATCAGGCGGCCTTCTGCACGCGGCCTGAGCGGATGCAGGCAGTGCAAACGCGAAGTCGCTTGCGCGCGCCATTCACCAAAGCGCGCACACGGCGCAGATTCGGATTCCAGCGCCGCCGCCGCGTATTGTTGGCGTGGCTGATCACGTTGCCGAAGTGCGGACCTTTCCGCACAATTCACATCTTTGAGCCATCGGAGCTCCCGCGAACACGAAGATTTGCCATTTTCACGATTATACTTTAGCAGAGAATGGGATAGCCCGGAAGGGCCGAATACCTGGAATTGCGCGGACTCGAAAGAGCGCTGATGATGAGCGAGTTGACTCGCACCGATCAGCCGCTGCGCGCAATGCAGAGCCATCTCGAGGGATATCTGGAGAGCAATCTGCGGGGGGCTAACCAGCGTTGGCGTCCGCAGCAGAAACGACGATCACGGAAGCGGGGGCCGAGAATGAGTCAGGACGCAGGGAGCCAGAACGGAATCGGACCATCCTTTGTCGGCACGGGTGAAGCAAGGAGACGTGCCGGTTGCCAAGCTCATCGGATTCGAAGCGAGGCAGATTGCCGGCGGGCAAGCCGTCGTCGTTCTTGAAGCGGGTTCCCAGCACGCCAACCCGATGGGCACGCTACACGGCGGAATCTTGTGTGATATGGCCGACGCGGCGATGGGCATGGCATTCGCGAGCACTCTGGCGCCAGAGGAGACCTTCACGACGCTGGAGCTGCGCATAAATTTCTTTCGGCCATTCTGGACCGGCCTGCTCCGGGCAGAGGCCAATGTCGTTCATCGAGGTGCGACACTTGGCTTCATCGAGTGTGCGATCACGGACGAGCGCAAACGGATGATTGCGAAAGCGAGCTCAAGTTGCATGGCGCTGCGCGGCGAACGCGCCAGTAACCGATAGCAACAGACGAGCGCGGAGCCGGCGACATTCCAAGGGTTGCTCTGGCGGCAACGTCGTTGTGTGCGTCGGTGGTTTGTCATCGTCGGAATGTCCAGGTAGCAGCCGACTATGAGACGAACCCGAGCTCGTCCAAGTCCCAGGTCTACTGGACGATGAACGGAATTATGCTGCGCAGGTTCGCCGGAGCCTCCCCGATCACACCTACAGAATCGGCGCAGATGACCGCATCGCCGCCGCGCCAACCTGATTCGACGGTTTTCTTAATCATAGAGAAGCCTTTTCCCCACCCCCTTTTTCTTTCTGATTGGGCTGCCCTTTACCTGTAGTAATCAAGCTCCGTAGGCTACCGTTTATATAAGAGCCTCACGCGTTTGAACACACATTCATATTCGGGAACTAAACCCAAGTGAGTGAAGCGGATTTGGGTTTTATTGCCCTAGCATTCGAAGACAGGAACCAAGCCGACGTGCGTAAAGCGAAGTTCGGTTTTGTCACCTTTCTTGGTGATCTCAAAGACGACGTGTAGTTCGGTTTCCGAGAGCGTCTTTAAAAAGCAGGTGGTCATTCACGCAATAAATCCATTACAATCATATTGTTGCGTATGGGCGTGTAGCTCAGCTGGGAGAGCACCTGCTTTGCAAGAAAGCAGGCAAAATCACACAAGTGCCGCATCTGGTGTCGCTTACGCGGAAACACGCGGTGCAACCAACCTCTTAAATTGGACCGAAGTTGGACCGAAATCACCCCCTCGATTAACTCGGATGGTAGGTTCATGCGAGCTGCGCAGCCCTCACTCGCATCCGGCGAATCAACCTGTGCCGGGACTCGCGGGCCGGGTACCTTCAGGATGGCAAAGCCATTTGCGCGAGTAAACTCACTGTCGGCGGCGTGCTACTTCGTCGGAGGTTTTCACTTCAGCTACCAGCGGCTAAGCTCGTTCTTGCGGTCTAGCACCGAAGGCGGTTTCTCTGAAACGAAGGGATCCGCTCGATCTGCTTGCTGTGTTGCCCATTCAATCCACGCCTTGTATTTCGGCTGTTTTTCGACAGACCATGCGCTGCTTTTTTCCGCGTAGGCCGCTATGAAACTGCGCATCCGTTCTGCGCGCTCCCACGCGTCCATCCGATCATCGAATTCCTTGAGCTTTTCTTCCTCTTGCTGAACGTCCGTCTGTAGCTGCGCCCGCTCTCTCGCGCGCCTATCTTTTTCAGCCTCATCTCGTTTGCGCTTTTCCTCTCGCCGCCTCTGAGCGACAGCGGTTCGCATGAGCCCGGCCACGAAATCTGCGATGCGAGATTCGACGCGTTGGACTTTTGCGTCGCTCCAACGCTTTCGTTCTTCCCGTTCTCCCCAGGGCGTGTCCGAATGGATGCAAAGCGCCAGCTTGCCTCCCGGTTCGTACGAGATCGTTTCATCATAATCCCAGCGATCCGTTGGGTTTGGCACGCGGGGCTTCTGTACCACTACCTTCCGGATTGGCTCTTCGATGCCGAAGGACACACGGTCACCATTGATCAGGGCAAGCGTTCCACCTGTGTCCGATACCCCTACGCTGTGGCCCTGTCGCTCCAAAACCGCGACCACCTGCGCCATCACTTGCAATGCCCGTTCGAGCGCGCCTTCGCTCACCTTCACGTCCAATCCACCCACGTCTCTTGGCAACAGAATGCCATGTTCATCCTTTCTGCTCCGACTCCGTAGCAGACTGGCAGTGTAGTGCTCCCTACTAATTTAGACAGTCAGGGCCTCGTTTTTTAGGTCAACTGCAAAAGCCAAGAAGGCCTCGTGCGGGGTGCGATTGTGGACTCCGCGATGAGGCCGGTCGTAATTGTACTCCTCGATCCAACGAGTGATCGATGCTCGCGCTTCCTCCACGCTGCGATATTCCGCTGTCCAGACTTCCTCTTCCTTCAAGCTGCGATGGAACCGTTCGATGTAGCTGTTGCCCTCCGGGTGATGATACGCCGTCCTCCGATGCGTGATGCCCAGCCGGTTGAGCGTCTCGATGAACCGCGTCGAAGTGAACTGTGTTCCATTGTCTGTGGTCATCGTCAAGCGAGCCTCACGGCTGCCCTCGGGCAGCCGTGCGAGCACGGCCTGCTCTACCGCTCGGAGCGCGTCTTCGGTCCGGCAGCGATGCGAGAGATCCCAGCCCACGATCTCCCGCGTGCAACAGTCGATCACGCACACCAGGTACGCCCAGCCCACTGCAGGACCCGCCCAGATCTTCGTCATGTCCGACTGCCAGATCTGATTCGGCCCGGCTGCTTCCACGCGGCCCCACTCTTTCTTCCTTCGTGCGCGCAGACGACGCGAGCGCACCAGCAACCCACGTTCTCGCATCACCCGTAACACCCGCTTGCGATTCACGGACAGCCCTTTCTTCCGCCAGAGCCACCACGCCACTCGCCGATAGCCGTACGCCAACTTCTCTCCACACGCCATCACGATCTGCTCATCGTAGGTTCGGTCAGCCCGGCTGTCTCGTGGCCGCTTCCGGTAGTACAGACTCGACCGGCTGATGGCCAACGTCGCCGCCACCAGCGTGGCCGTGCAGCCCTGCGCCACCATCTCTCGCGCCTGGGAGTGAACCGCACCACAGCTCACTCCCCCACGACGTTTTTTAGGATTTCGATCTCCAGCGACTTCCGCCCCAGCGTTCGTTCCAATTGCCGGATGCGGTGGTCCTTCTCGGTTTCGGCCGCGGCAGCGCTTCTCCCCCCAAGCGCTGCCTTTGCTCCCTGCTCCGCTTCATCCTTCCAGCGATAAAACAGATTCGGAGCGATTCCGTGACGCCGACACGTCTCCGAGACGTTCCCGCTCTTGATGCCTTCCTGCACGATCTGCCACTTCTCTTCCGGGGATCGATCTACGCGCGGTTTCCTGCCCATGTTGCCTCCTGTTTGGGAGGCCCTGATCTTACCTAACTGAGGTGTCCAGTTTTAGAGGGGAGCACTACAAAGCTCTACCGCATGTTCTACGTGCTCTGTGCATCTGCCGGATTGCGATTTGGTGAAGCCCTGGGGATCGACATCAAGAACATTTCCCCGGACTTTGCCGTGATCAAAATCTGTCAGAAAGCCTGGAGGGGGCAGATTCACAATTTCTTGAAGACCGACAATGGCCTTCGAGAAGTTGATCTCCACCCCACGGTTGCGGTGATGCTCAAGGATTTCATCGGCAAGAGAACGAGTGGATTGCTTTTCTGCTCGAAAACGCGCAAGCAACTCTGGCAGACGAACATCCTACGGCGCTCGCTGCATCCGATCTTAGCCGACCTCAATCACCCGAAGTGTGGCGCTCACGCGTTCCGGCGTTTTCGTCTAACCCATATCCGTAAACAGGGTGTTCCGAGGGACCTCGAGCACTTCTGGATGGGGCACGGGGACGAAGAGATCGGGGACATCTACTCAAAGCTGAAGGAGGACCTTGCATTTCGCCAAGAGGTCACACAGCGAATTGGCTTGGGCTTCAAACTTCCCTCGAACCATCCGAAAAAAAGCGTCAAATCGGCCGAGGTTTGGAACCAAAATTGTAGTTTTGGACTGAATGGACCGAAAATCGGAGTTGGTCCAATTCAAGAAGTGGCTGTAAACTATTGAGAGTATATTGGTTGCACCGCGTGG